>JBAUUQ010000053.1:0-56994 GCA_049582765.1 Terriglobales bacterium | reverse complement strand
CTGGCGACGGTAACAGCTGCAGTTGATAAAGTGCAGATGATCTGCGCCGTAATAGCGTTTCAGACCACTGGGCACGGTCTTGAACTTAGCAGTGTGTCCAGGGAAAGAATGTGACGACTGACCTTTCGAAGCCCCACCTTTGCAAAGAACGCAAAGGTGGGCCACCCGTCCGCTTGGCACTCGCCATCCGCCCGAATCTCAGGACACAGTGTTGCCTTGATCGAGGGCTTCCCGTACCTCAATCAGCAAAGCTCGTTTGGTGAAGGGCTTTTGTAACAACGCCGCGTTCGAGTCCAACACGCCATAGTTAGCGATAAGGCTGCCGGAATATCCGGACATGTACAGTACCTTGAGTACCGGGCGCGACTCTTTCAGGCGTGTGGTCAGTTCGTTGCCACTCATCCCCGGCATGATGACGTCGGTCAGCAACAAATCGATGCTGCCTGGGTAGTTACGGGACAGTTCCATGGCCGCTTGCGCATCCTGAGCCTCCAGCACCTTATAGCCTTCACGAACGAGCAGGTTCAACGTTAGATGACGAAGTGCCTCATCGTCTTCGACTACCAGGATCGTCTCCGTGCCCCCCTTATGGGCGGTGTGGGTTAAGGGTTGAGAGACGGACTCGGCGGGTTCCTCAATACGAGGAAAATACATCTTGAACGTGGTCCCTTTGTCGGGCTCGCTGTAGACCCATATGTTGCCGCCGCTCTGTTGGACGACCCCATACACCATGGACAATCCCAGGCCGGTGCCCTGGCCGATCGGCTTTGTGGTAAAGAAGGGTTCAAAGATTCGGGACATCGTTTTCTTGTCCATTCCCCGGCCGTTATCGGTCACGGACATCATCACGTAGGAGCCCGGTTGCGTAGAGGGGTGTTGCTGCACGAAGGTCTCGTCGAGCTCGGCATCAGCGGTTTGAATAATAATTTCGCCGCCATTCGGCATGGCATCGCGCGCATTCACCGCCAGGTTCATCAACACCTGCTCAAGCTGGCCGGGGTCTGCCTTCACTTTTCCGAGGGGAGAGCCGGGCAAGAAGGTAAGCGACACGTCCTCACCGATGACGCGATGCAACATGCTGCTGAAGTTTTGTATCACTACATTGAGGTCAAGGACACGAAGCTGCAAAACCTGCTGCCGGCTGAAAGCGAGAAGCTGGCGAGTCAACGTCGCTGCACGCTGCGCCGCGTTTCGAATCTGTTCATTGTGCCGGTACACTGGACTTTCGGCATCCAGGAACTCTTGTGAAAGCTCACCGTAGCCGAGTATGACGCTTAACATGTTGTTGAAATCATGCGCTACGCCTCCTGCCAGACGGCCAACCGCTTCCATTTTCTGAGCCTGTCGGAATTGCTCTTCGAGGTGCTTGGTCTCGGTCAGGTCATTGGTGATTGCCAACACGCAAACGGTTCCACCTAGTTGAATAAGATCTGCCGTAATCAGCACGGTGCGGAGATCGCCGGTTGCAGTGGCAAACACGGTTTCCGTCGTGGCTGTACGGTGTTCCGACTGGGTCAACTGCTCGACCATGGCTGAACGAGCCTCCGGAGCAGCCCAGATTTTCAATTCGGCAATGGTGCGGCCAATCACCTGTTCGCGTTCATACCCCATCATGCGCAAGAACGTGTCGTTAACATCGACATAACGGCCTTCGGCCAGCGTGCTGATCGTAATTGCGAGAGGGCTGCTGCGAAACGCCTTACTGAACCTTTCTTCCGATTTACGCAATTCCTCTTCTGCCCGATCGCGTTCGGAAATGTCACGAAGAATCACGGTAAGGTACTGTCCGCTATCGAACGAGGTTACGGATATGGACGCTTCGATGGGAAATTCCTGGCCATCGGCACGCCGCCCGCTCAGGCTTCCGAGTTTGCCCATGCGGCGGCTAGTCGTGCCGGTCTGCGCAAACGCCTGCACGTGTTGCGCGTGCGTCTGGCGGAAGCGCTCTGGTAGCAGCCGTTCCAGAGGCTGCCCCGCCATGTCCTGCGCGCCGTAACCAAACATCCGTTCTGCGGCCGGGTTGAACAAAACGATTCGCTGATCATGGTCGATGGTGATGATGCCGTCCATCGCCGATTCTATGATTCCGGAAAGGCGAGCCTGGCTGGCACGCAGTGCGGTCTCAGCCAGCTTGCGCTCACTGATATCGTGCGCGATGGTGGAGGCGCCGATAATCCGGCGTTCGAGATCACGCACCGGCGAGATGATCAGAGAGACGTGGACCAGGCTTCCATCCTTGCGCTGCCGTATGGTCTCTTCGCGAGTCACCAGCCGCCCTTTTGCGATTTCCGGCAGGAATTGTTGCGCTTCGTCCTGCAATTCGGGCGGAATAATGGTGGCGATGGGTTTGCCAATTATTTCTGCTGCACTGTGGCCGTAGAGCCGTTCAGCGCCCTGGTTCCAGGTGACGATATTGCCCGCCAGATCCTTGCTTAGAATGGCGTCGTGAGAGGATTCAACGATAGCCGCCAACTGGTAGTTTCGCCGTTCCGCGTGCTGGCGTTCCTCATCAACTTGATTCAGCCACATGGCACTTATCCAGAGCAGGGTGGCTAAGGCGAAGACTTCACAGAGGGTGCGGAGGGCAATGCCGAGTTCCGCGTCATACAGGCCGGCGAGTTGACCACGCCAACGCAACCAGCCCAGCAATATTGGCAAAAGTATGGCTAACGGCAGCACTCGCCGTGCCATGAGGCCGCCTACGCGCTCGCTTGTAATGGCCGCCATCAGACCGATTCGTGGCCGAGCCGCGAGGGTGGCAAGCCCCATCAGAAGGAATAGGATAGCGGTGTGCAAGGCCATGGAAGAGTATGCTGCGATGGCATAGAGGGATTGCACTCCGAGTAGGTAACCGACGCAGGCAATAAGGCCGTTTAGTGAGGTAAGCAGCGCGAGGGCTTGGGCTCCGTAAAACCAGCGTGTGGTCATGAACAGTATGCCGGTGCCGAGCAGGAGGAAGCCCAACGCCGTGGCACCTGACATGCGGCCGGGATGAAGAAGCCCGGTGGCCTGAAGCGATCCCCGAAACAAAGCCTCATCGATTCCTAGATTCAGATCGAAGAGATACTCTGCGACCGTCAACAGTCCAATCGCGGCAACTACGCCGCTCAGGAAACGTGCCGCGTTGACATGTCGAAAACGCGGGTTAGTTATTTCGCCCAGACGCAACTGAATCAGCCAGAGGGACAAGCCCGAGAGCAGGAAGCAGATCGCAGTGCCCGGTTTCATCGTGGCCAGACCGGGCAAGATGCCAGTGAGCGACGGAAGGCGAAACCACCAGCCTAGCAGTACAAGGCTGCCCACAAGGATGGCTGTCGCACTGACGGACCGAGAGAAGAACCGGCAATTCCGAACGTCGGACGACTCGGTCGGAGGGCTCGATGAACTTGGAGGACTGCTCCTGCCGGGGGTTACCGGAAACTGTGCTAGCGATTGGTCCCGTGGATCCGGGGCTGCGCTTCGAGAGGCCATACTTCACCCTGCCGGAATTTAGCCCGGCAAACTGGCGGTTCCCCTCACACTTCAGCGCCTACTACCTAGGCGTTACAAAGCCGGAAAAGAGTGTACTCTAGATTCCAGCAATCCGGTAACAATTCATTACACTTCGAGCTCAGAAAGTCAAGAGTGCCTCGTCGAAGCGCGCGAGCGGAATGCCGGATTCCGCGGCTCACTCTCTGCAGGGGGGCTGAAAGGCTACACTTTTCCGCGGCCGTACAAAACCCTTCCAGGAAGCGCTCCGGAATGTTTCCCCTGATCGATTACCACGATTCCGTTCACGATGACGTAGGGAATCCCAGCCGGATACCGTGACGGATCCTCGAAGGTTGCTGTATCACTCACCTTTTCCGGATCGAAAATAGTGATGTCCGCAGCCATGCCGGGACGCAGCCATCCGCGGTCGGTCAGTCCGAGGATCTGGGCTGGCAACGACGTCATTTTGCGGACGGCGTCGGGCAAGCTGAGCACTTTCTGTTCGCGAACGTAAACTCCCAATACTCGCGGGAAGGTTCCGTAAAATCTGGGATGCGGCCTGCCCATGAACTTCATCTCCGGATTGACCGCCAGCCCGTCCGAGCCGAAGCCCACCCACGGTTGCCGCATGGCGGTACGGACATCGGGTTCGCTCATGGCAAAGTAAATCGCGTAGGGGAAGGTCTCTTCCGAGGCGAGCAGCTCGCAGAGCGCATCGATGGGCTCCTTCCCCATGCTCCTGGCGACTTCATCCATGCGCTTGCCTTCGTATGGTTTATTCGCCGCCTTCTGCACCGTGGCCACCATCACTCCGTGCCATCCGCCAGCGCCTTGTACGTGGTTCTCCCAGCCCGGGACTCCGCTCTCAATCAGCTTGCGGATTTCTTGGCGCGCCTTGGGATCTCCCAGCCGGTCCACCACCTGTTGATGAGTGCCCTCGAGATATTTTGGAGGCAAACACATTTGCAGGCCGGTCATGCCGGCAAGATAAGGGTACTGATCGGCGGTGATGTCGAGGCCGTGGTTGCGAGCGTCCTGAATCAGGGCCACCACGTCTGTCATTTTTCCCCAGTTCTGCTGTCCCGCCACTTTGATGTGCAGAATGTGGACCGGCAACCCAGCTTTCTGGCCGATTTCCATGGCTTCACGCAGAGCTTCCGTCTCGTGGTCGCCCTCGTCGCGAATGTGGCTGGTATAAATGCCACCATACTTTGCTGCCACTTTGGCCAGCTCAATCAGCTCTTCCGGCTTGGCAAAAGAGTTGGGAGGATAAATCAGCCCCGCGGACAAGCCGATTGCGCCCTCCCGCATGGCCTGATCGACCAGCGCCTTCATTTGATCGAGCTCGGCCGCAGTCGGCGGACGGTTCACGTTCCCCATCACGTCCAGGCGCACCTGTCCGCTGCCGACGTACGAGGCGATGTTTACCGCCGTGCCGTGTTTCTCGAGCGCGGAGAAGTATTCGCCCAGCGTGCTCCAGGTACGGTGTAGTCCCAAGCTTGCCAGATCTTTGTCCACATCCGGAACCGCTGGGCCGAGCACGGGTCCCGCAGACCAATGTTCTCCAATGATCTCGGTGGTGACACCCTGGCGGATTTTGCTTTCGGCGTTGCCGTCCACCAGCAGAGTGAAATCGGAGTGGCTATGCATATCGATGAATCCGGGAGCAACGACCATGCCAGCCGCATCGATGGTACGCTTGGCGGAGACGTTGCCGATCCGCCCGATATCGGCGATCTTGCCGTCTTTGATAGCGACGGATCCTTCGTACCACGGGCTCCCTCCGCCATCCAGAATTTGGGCATTCACTATAAGAAGATCGTATTCCGGCGGGTCGCCAATCTGACCAAGAACTCCAACCGGATGGCCCGCGATCGCCGCCCCGAGCAGCGTCACACAAACCGGACCCAGCAAAAGCCCCACACTTGCATTCAAGGCGTATCTCCTTCGGAGACAAAGTATAGACCTAACTTAGGTCTCGTTTTCGGGTGGATGCCGCTGTTCAGTGATCATTCGAAGCCAGAATCTCCGCGCCTGCTAGGGCAATGCAAACGCGACGTAAGCTCCTGGGATAGACGCTTGTGATGCCGGCTTGCCGGGGAGATCGTGCGTGTGGGTAGTGGCTTGGGCAGCGGCACAGAATACTACATATTCACGTCCGTCGATCTGGTAGACCGCCGGCATTCCCTCGAGCGCGGCTCCCACCTCCGCTTCCCAGAGCACCTTACCGGTCGCGGAGTCGAGAGCGCGGACCTTACGGTCGCGCGTGCCGGTGAAGATCAGCCCGCCGCCGGTCACCACCGGGCCAACTTTAGGAAAATGCGATCCAGTATTCTTAATCCCTCTTGCGGCCAACTCAGGGACTTCGCCCAAAGGCACTTGCCACGCGATGGTTCCTTGGTTGAGATTGTACGCAGTGAGGGTAGTCCAGGGCGGAGCGATGGCAGGCAGCCCACTGCTGGTGAACATGAACCCAAAACTGCTTCGATAATGTCGATCCTGCGGTGGCAAGGACGCTGACGTAGTTTCGGTCGTTGGAATAGGATCGTTATCCGCCGGAGTTGACGCCGGCGCGCGCTCCGGATGCGAAAGATAGGCCAAGAGAGGATCCAGGGCTGCATCCGACAACTTGGAAAACGCCGGCATAGGGCCGCGTCCGTGGGTCACGATCACGCGGATTTCCTCAGCGCTTAGTCTTGATCCGACCTCGACTAGAGAAGGGATAGCGGGAGGTTGACCTGCGCGGTCCGAGCCGTGACACAAACGGCAATTGGATTGATAGATGCCCCGTCCTTTTTCCTCCGGGGAGCTCTCCGCTGACGTCTGCTCCGTCGCATTCAGTTCCAGCTTGAGCATGGAAGGGAGATCCTTGGAGACAACAAATAAGGTGCCGTGGGCGGGGTCGATGGCCGCGCCCTGAAAATTGGCTCCGCCGTTGTTCCCGGGCATCTCGATTGTGTCAGTCAAGCCGGGTGGAGTGAAAAGGCCTTGGTTGCGAGCGCCTTCCATTTGTCTCTGAAGCTGTTCGCGTTCTTCAGGTTCCAGGAATGGGCTCAGATCTTTGACGGTGAAGCTTTGGCGCGCGAAGGGCGGCGGTTTCAAAGGGAATGGTTGCGTGGGCCAGGTTACCTCTCCCGGCATGTCTGACCGGGGCACAGGCCGCTCTTCAATGGACCAAAGCGGCTCACCGGTTTCACGGTTAAACACCCAAACGAAACCTTCTTTTCCAACCTGTGCCACGGCATCGACCACCTTGCCGTTGTGGCGGACGGTCAGAAGCATCGGAGCCGTCCCATTGTCGTAGTCCCAAATGTCGTGGTGGACCATTTGGAAGTACCAGATTAGTTTTCCGGTGCGCGCGTCGAGGGCAAGCAGGCAGTCGCCAAATAGATTGGCTCCGCTTCGATCGGCGCCGTAGAAGTTATATTTGGGACTTGCAGTCGGAACGAAGACAATGCCGCGTTTCGGGTCCAACGACACTCCGCTCCAGGCATTGGCGCCGCCGACCGTCTTCCATGCGTCTTTTGGCCAGGTATCGTAGCCGAACTCACCAGGGTGCGGCACTGTGTGAAAAGTCCAGGCCAGCCGCCCAGTGCGGACATCGTAGGCGCGAATGTCGCCGGGACCGGACTCGTACTCTTCATTGGTTGCCGAGCCTACGATCAGCAGATCTTCAAACACGCGTCCGGGAGTGGAGGATTGAACCAGCCTTAGACTTTCAGGATCCCGTCCCAGGCCTGCTCGCAAATCGACGCGGCCGTTCTCGCCGAAACCCGAGATCGATTTGCCCGTCCGGGCATCGATTTCCTGTAAGAAGTTGTCGGCCGCGAATAGCAGCCGGCAATCAGACCGGTCAGAGCTTTCCCAGTAGTTGATTCCACGATTGGTGATCAGCGTCGTTTTCGGATCCGTGGGATGAACCCACAGTTCTTTACCGGTGGCCGCATCGAGCGCCACGATGGAGTGGTTGTGCGCCAGAACGTACATCGTTCTGTCGACCACGAGCGGGTTAAACAAATACTTATTCCCATCGCCAGTGGGATAAATCCACGCCACTTGCAACTTGCTGACGTTTGCGCGATTGATTTGAGTCAGCGCCGAATACTGCGAGCCATCGGCAGCGCCGGCATAGTCGTTCCATGCGGAATGAGCCTGGGCAACTGTGCTACGAGAACGAACGCTAGTGGAGTGTTTCTTCGCATTCGTCGGGGCGTGCAAGGCGAACATCAGCCCTGACATCGCGAAGAGAGCGATCGTTCTCTGCATTCGGATAGCCCCGTAGTCTATTTTCGCAGTTCGTGGCTGCGGTAACGGGCGAAGTAAAGAAATCTGTCCTGAGAATCTTCGCTGCCGTTGATGTTGGTGTGCGGCGTCTGGTTATCCGGGATATGCAAATAAGCCATCCCCGGAGTCTGCCGGCGTAGCTGATTGCCAACCATAGCGAGACTCGTGCCGTCGAGCGCGGTCCACACTTCCTCAATTTCGTTGGAGTCCTCACCGGGAACCGGGTGCGGTTTGCCAATGGTGAGCGGGTCGAGAGTTACAGTCAGCACCGCTTGCAAAGTTCCAAGACCGTCAGCGCTTACAAAGAGCGTCTTCACGATATGAGCCCACATGCCGCTGCTGGAGCTGATCGGCAATTGATTCTCGTCCCTGGCCAGAATGCCGGTGTTGGGGCGAAAGCCGGGCGGTATCGGCTCGTTGATCACATACATCGTCATCGGCTGATCGCCGGTGTTCTCGAGGGTGAACTGCAATCCAGCGGGGACCAGAATCGCCGTGTTGCGAAACAGGTCTACAGACTGACCGCCCGCATGCGCCGCTCCTTTGCCGGATTGAACAAAGTAAATCTCCTGCTGTCCGTCGAGCCGCTCCGCCTTCGTCGAAGCACCCGGCGCCAGGGTCGCATAGGCGTACGAGTTGATGAAACGAAGCACCCCGCCCTTTTGCGCCGGATTCATGGCGTCGCCCCGAGTGAGAATATCCTGCTCTTCGAGCGCGCCGTGGGCTGTCCGTGACGGCGATGTGTGCCAATCGCCAAAATAGAGATCAATGCGGTCTCCTGTGGTTTGCGCAAATGCCGCCCAAGAACACAGAACACAAAGTCCTAAGGAGCTGAAAATCCTTTTCGCTTTCACGCTGCTCGCCTCATTTCCGGTTGCCAACGATCTCTCAGTACTTATTGCAGGGACAATTGCCAGCTGTACTTCGTTTGGTAATATAATATGATTCTTCAAGAAAATACTATTGTAGTACCTGCTCGCGATCGGTTAGGGAGGAGACTTGGTGGCTCTTCGACGCCTGACAGTCCTTTATTCCATGCTGTTTCTGCTGGGAACTCCGCTGGCCCATTCGCAGTTCGTGCGCACACGAGGAACGGAGATCGTGGACGCCTCCGGCAAACCGCTCCAGATCCGCGGAATCAGTATCGGCAACTGGTTCGTATTGGAGGGTTATTTCTGGCGATTCGGCGGCCTCAGCCAGGCGCAAACCGAGGTGGAGTTGCTCTTCGATGATCTGCTGGGACCCACGCACGCGCGCGAGTTCCTCTACGAGTGGCGTCAAAATTTCATGTCGGAAGCGGACATTCATCGCATTAGAAAAGACGGATTCAACACCATCCGAATCCCGTTGCACACCAAGTATTTCAAGACTGATGACGATGAGGGTTTCAAGCTCATCGATCAGCTGACCAAATGGTGCGCTCAGGAGCACCTCTACGTCATCCTGATGCTTGAGTCCGGCGTCGGCGGCTTTACTGGCGAAGCCAGCGACGATGGTCCCGGATATCCATGGCTGCTGAAGGACGCCGGCATGCAGGCGTACGTCAACAGCGCATGGCAACGGGTGGCGAACCACTATAAAGATGATCCCATCATCCTCGGCTACGACCTTCTGAATGAGCCGTTGCTCTGGTCCGGATATCTCGACATGGAGGGTCTGATCGAGCCGGAGTACCGTCGTTTGACTGAGGCCATCCGCAAGGTCGACTCGAATCACATGATTATCCTGCAGCCGCCGCTGGGGCGCTTTAGCTCGTTCGGCAAGCCCTTCGACAACAACACCACCTATAGCTTCCACAGCTACAGCGCTACGCCGCGCCCGGAATTTCTTCAGCCGTATCTGGATTTCCGTACCAAGTATCAGGCGCCGATCTTCTTCTCCGAGATTTACACCGAGCGGCCGCCGGAGTGGGTCATTGCCCACGTCAATCTGGCGGAGAAATACAACATCGGCTGGATGATCTGGCCCTACAAAAAGATGGCGGGCGATACTACAGGACCGTACACCTTCGCTTCCCCGGCCGACTGGCCGAAGATCATCACCTTTGCCCATCAGCCGCGCGATGATCGGGCGGTCCGGGACAGAAACTTTTTGCGGCCGCCGCAGAAAGACACCGACGCCATGTTTGCCGAGATTCTTGAGAACGAGAAGAACGAGCACGTCACCGTGCATCCCGAGTATCTCGATCTTCCAGGTATTTCTGTGCACTGATGCCGGTCTTAAATTACGAAAGCTGTTGGAGGAGCTACTGTGAGCCAAGTTCGAAGTAGAAAGAGATTATCGGCGGTGTGTGGAACTGCTCTCGCGTTGTTCTCCGTTGTCGCCAGCCGACCGCTCCGCGCGCAGACTCCACCCGCACCACCTCCTGTGTCCGGACCCGGCCAGTCCCCGCACATTGGGGGCAACAGCTTCGAAGGACCGAAGGATGTCGTGTATCTCCCTACGCGTCCGCCGGAAGATACTCGCGCCAACATGTATTTCGGCGATTGGCACGACTCTGAGCCGCACACGATGTTCGGCGCGCTGGTCGTGCGCGACATCCTCCTACCCGGTGACAATCTCAGCCCGCCGTTTCCCGGCAATGTATTGGAGCACGCAAAATTTCTCTCCTACGGCAGGCTCGAAGCGGGAGAACGGACCGTACCCTCAACCCTGAAAGGAATACAGATTTTTTTCTACGTGCAGGAGGGTGAGGCTGAAGTTTCAGCTGGTGGCAAGACTGAGCAGCTTCATAAAGGAAGCGCCCTGCTTATGCCGGAGGGGCTGGAGTTCACGCTGCACAATGCAGCAGACACTCAATTCACGGCTTACATGGTTGGGGATCCCACATTTCCGGGATTCCAACCGCTGACGGCTTTCGTGGTCAAAGACGAAGCTTTGCTTCCGCATAGCAAGCCGGCCGTCGAGTCGCCTTTTACCAACCCGGGAGCAGGCGGTCATTGGGCGCACATCACGCACGGCTTCTTCAACAATCGGAACGGACTCGCAACCATCGGCGGCATCATCACCGTCGAGATTCTTCCCATGCAGCTCGGCGAACCGCACCCACACTTTCCCGGACATGAAGAAATCTGGTGCGAGATTGAAGGCAACAGCCTCGCGTTCTATGGCTCCCAGCTACGCATGCAGCATCCCGGCCAGGCCTACATGCTGCGTCCGGATAACCTGACCACGCACTCCAACATTAATTTCGAAGAACCCGGTGACAAGCCGATCAAGTTCCTGTGGTTCAGTACCAGCACCAAGGTATCGACAACGCCGCACTGAACCTTGTGAATCACTCGATAGGAGAATCTATGACTGGCAAACTGATCGCGGCCACTTTACTTGCGGCGACCGTGCTTTCGCCTCTGGTGCGCGCGCAAGAGCTACAGGTGGGCAGCAACGCTTATGTCGATATGTATTTTGCCGATTGGCACGCATCCAAGCCCCAATCCATGGGCCCCGTAACGGAGTACACCGTCTTCACCAAGGGCGACCCGATGAAGCCCGCCACCAAGGGCGCCATCCTTCGCTACGTGGATTCGTATGTCTACGCCACGCTCGCTCCCGGCGCCTCGTCAGCGTCCGTCGGTCTGTCTGACAAGCAGCGGGTTTATTACTTCACATCCGGCACAGGCACTATTTCGGCCGGTGGTGAGTCGGTTCCCGTGTCCGTCAATATTGCGGTGCTGGTTCCGGCTAACCTCGCCTTCACCATTAAGAACACGGGCAAGAGTCCCCTGGGCGCATACGTTATTACGGAACCTACTCCGGGCGGTTTTCAGCCGGGCCCCAAGCTGGTGGTGAAGGACGAAAGCTCTACTCCGATCAGCACCGCTCAGCAGGAGTGGTCGCGCCTGGTCAGGCCGCTCTTCACCTCTGCCGACGGTCTGGCGACCATCACCAGGGTTGAGACGGTTGCCCTCGACGCCCTGACCATCACTCGCCCCTTCATCGGCACGCAGCCTAATACCGAGCATTTATGGATGGAGCTATCCGGCACCAGCATAGCCTTCATCGGGCCGTATCTTCGCCGTCAGACTCCGGGCATGGCCTACGAGCATCCGCCGGACAATCTGGCTCCCACAGCAAACGTCGACTATTCGGAAGACAGCCAGGTCAAGTTCCTCCTCGTAGCCACAGACGGCCACTAGACTAGCTAGAGAGAGGTAATCGCGTCAGAATATGAAAAATTATATTATAATAAGATTATCACTCGGGTTCCGCCGGGTTGGGATCAGGAAAGGTCGGTCATTCAACTCCTGCACGCGAGTGACAGTGAAAGACTTGTAAAGAATGATTCTTGCAAGTGCTATACCCCCTGGACAGAGTCTTGGGAGCGCGAAAACAGCCTCGCACCCGACGGTATGGTGTTTCAAAAAAACGAGCCTTCATCCTCATTTCAGGGTGGCTCAACCAGATCGGCCCCGGTCCTATTAGATGCCCACGCCCCTTCGGACCTCCGGCCGCGTTTCGTACCAGGACGGAAGGTGATTTCGCACTATTTCGCTTGTGAGATTGCCAAAAATGAGTATCTTCGCTCTATTCACTTGTGTGATTGTTAGTATTGTAGTATGAAT
The DNA here is from genome assembly GCA_049582765.1 of Terriglobales bacterium. Classification (GTDB taxonomy): domain Bacteria; phylum Acidobacteriota; class Terriglobia; order Terriglobales; family Acidobacteriaceae; genus JBAUUQ01. The sequence goes on along the minus strand of JBAUUQ010000053.1, from coordinate 44,677 downwards.
GTGCGGAAATCGTAGCATCTTTTGGGGGAGGCTTTTCATGGAACTCCGTCGTTGCCGTCTCGTTTGTCTGTGCTTGATCGTACTTCTCGGAGCCGTGTCACTATGGGCAGACGTGACCGGATCCATTCAAGGTTATGTCCGTGACAAATCCGGCGCAGTAATTCCGAACGCGTCCGTGACTGCCATCCAAGCCGCCACCGGCTACACCCGTACGGTTACTACTGATTCGTCGGGCCATTACAGCTTTCTTGCTCTGCCTCCTGGACATTACCGCCTGACCACCACGATCCCCAGTTTCGAGCACGGAGTCATTGAAAACATCGATCTCAACGTCAACGACACACTGAACTTCGATTTCGTTCTTCAAGTCGGTAACGTGAGCGAGTTTGTCTCCGTCGATGCGAGCGCTCTGCAGGTGCAGACGACGAATTCGGCGCTCGGTACCACGATCCAGACCAATCAGATTCTGGCCATGCCGCTCAACGGCCGCTCGTTTCTCGACCTGCTCTCCCTTCAGTCCGGCGTTTCTCCTTCAAATACCAACAGCGGCTACAACGACCGCTCTCCTGCTTCCGGCCTCTATAATTCAGCGGGAAATGTATCGACCGACGGTCAGCCGGAGTATGCCAACGCCTTTCTGGTGAACGGCGCCGAGGTCAACGAGACCAAGAACATGGGCGCCGGTTTGATTCCCAACGCCGACTCAGTTGCTGAGTTTCGCCTGCTCACCAACAGCTTCAGCTCGGAGTATGGCAAGTTCACGGGCGCGGTGATGAACACCGTGACCAAGTCCGGCACCAACCGCTTTCATGGAACTCTCTTCGAGTTCTATCGGACCCAGGGGCTGGATGCCTTCAACTACTTTGACACTAGCAAGGCCGAGTTAAAGCGTAATCAGTTCGGCGGTGTCTTGGGTGGTCCGATCTGGAAGGATAAAATCTTCTTCTTTACTGACTATCAGGGCACGCGTCAGGTAGCTGGAGCCAGCACCGGAAACTTGTCGGTTCTAAGCAATGACGAACGTAACGGTATCTTTCCGGACAGTGCACTTAGCCAGGTCGTCCAGGGTACCGCCTGGGCGCAAACTCTGATGAACCGCGGCGGCGGAACGATCATTCCCGGTACCACCACATACAGCCAACTCGGTACTGCCGTCACGACCACCGACCCTGGTACCGGCGCGACCGTGCCCGGCCGCAACATCTCCGCCTATATCGATCCGGTTACTAAGTTAACGCTATCGCAGATTCCGGTGGCAAACGTGGGAGTCGGCACCTACTCTAACGCCAGCTCCACTCAATCGATCATCGACACCAACATGAGCCAGCGCATCGACTTCGTCAACCACGCGAGCGGTGACTGGTCGTTCTACTATCACTACGACGATGCGACCGCGATCGACCCCATCCAAGATCAGCAGTATTTTGGAATCCCGTCGCTCGGCTATCCGGTTAAGCAACCCTCACGCAATCAACTGTTCTCGATGAGCAACACCAAGACCATCGGCCCCACTTCGGTCAACGTCTTTCGCCTCCAGTTCTTCCGCACGGCGGTTCGCACGGCGCAGCCGGATAGCCCGCCGATCTCTTCTTACTCGCAATATGGTTTCAATACGAACCCCGCAACCGGTGGCTTAATCAACACCGGAACTCCGGGATACCCGTCGTCGCTGCCGGCGCTGTTCTTCAACAGCTTTGCGGTCGGCAATAACTGGTTGAACCTCTATCAGCCTGACACCACCTACGGTATCGGTGATACCTTCAGCAAGACGATCGGCAATCACTCCCTTAGCTTTGGGGGTGACTTACGGTACTACCGGTTGAATGCTCGCAACGAATGCGGGCCCAACGGATATTTCCAATTCTCGGGCAATCAGGTCGGTGCGGATGTTTCCGATTACTATTTCGGGGCTCCGGGGAGTTTCGTCCAATGCTCCGTCCAGTACCTCGACAATCGTACCCATTACATTGGACTATTCGGCCAGGACTCCTGGAAGGTGCGTTCTAACCTCACTCTTAACTACGGCCTGCGCTGGGACATCGCCAGGCCGTGGAACGATGTTTACGGTCGTCTGACCACGCCGGTTCCGGGAGAGCAGTCGGTCAAGTTCCCCAACTCCCCCGCGGGCAACGTCGTTCCGGGAGATCCGGGAGTTCCGAGCACGATCTCACCCACCCAGTACAACAACTTCGGCCCTCGAATCGGTATTGCCTACGCGCCTTCGGGCGGTATCTGGGGCGAGAACAAGACCAGCATTCGGGCAGCGTACGGTATCTACTACCTGGGCGTCGCGGATAACGGCAACTTCGGTATTCTCGGTGACGCTCCATGGGGTCTGTACTGGGCGTCGCCGCAGCCGACGGAGTTCGCAAGTCCCTACGTCACTCGCGAAACCGGAATATCCCAGGGACAGCACTTTCCCTTTACCTACCCGACCGGTTCTGGGCCGTTTCCAAACTTCCAGTTCGGATCGCTCATGCCTCTATACGTGCCGGGCTACTACAATCACAACCAGACGCAAATGGCCGAACACTATAACCTTTCTATTCAGCGGCAGCTCGACAAGTCGACTGTCCTGACCGTGGGGTACGTAGGAACCCAAGGACACCACATTCAGCACGGCGAAGACATCCTTTGGGGTAGCGCATCACTGTGTCAGTCGCTGGCTGGCTGCGGGCCGGGCGGAGAAGGTGGTGTCTACACTCAGGGTGGCAAAAACTACTACGGCACCTTTACGGGGTTGATCGATAACCAGACCATCAGCCAGAACTACCATAATTCCAATGGCGGTCCGGTTGTGGCCTTCGCTTCGGCGACCTGGCTGCAGAACTCGGGCAACTCGAACTACAACTCGCTGCAGGCGTCGGTGGAGCGCCGCGCTCGCGATGTGACGTTCCTGGCCAGCTATACCTACGCCAAATCGTTGGATGACGTATCTGCCAAGTGGGATCCTCGCGACCCGGCTCGCGCCTATGGCCCTTCGACGTTCGACCTGCGGCATAACCTGGTGCTGAGCTACAACTGGAATGTTCCGTTTGATCGCTGGTTTGGCGTGCGCCGGATTACCCAAGGGTGGCAGATTACAGGCATCAGCCGCTTCAATACAGGCGTGCCGATAAGCCTGCAGAGCGGCGGCGACTATGCTCTGACCAACATCGGGCTCGACTATCCTAACCAGGTCGGTTCAATCCAAAAGCTGAATCCGCATACGCAGTTGCCGAACGGCGTACGAGATTACTTCAATACGGCAGCGTTCGCCAGTAACCTGGGGCCCTGCGGCTACGAGGTTTGTGGCGTGACCGGCAGTGCGAAGCAGTACCTATTCAACGGGCCGGGACAGGTCAATACGGATGCGGGTGTGGAAAAAGACACGAAAATCAACGAGAGAATGTCACTCAACTTCCGCATCGAGATGTTCAACATCTTCAACCACCCCAACTTCCTGGCGAGCTCTGTGGTGGGCAACGCTGGCAGCGGCCAGTTCGGTCAGGTTACCAACACTGCACCGGGCCGTATCGGTCAGCTGAGCGGCAAGTTCATCTTCTAATCCAATCCCGTGGCGAGCAATCGCTCCGGTTAACCTCTGAGGGGATGCGAGCAACCGCATCCCCTCTTTGCTGTTAGGTTTTCATTGCTGCGTTAAAGTGAAGCCGCGACATGGCAATTCTAATAACACCCGATGATGTCCGCTTCAACACTCTGAAGCGAGCCAGAAACGGGCGCTGGCCAGCAAACCCCGCGGACGGAATCGGCAGTGTTGCCCTTTGCCTAAATGCCGGAGACACTACCGATGTGCTGCAGCGTGTGATTAACGTGGGGCAGCGCCCGACCATTCGTTCCGGTGGCCATTGCTACGAAGACTTCTACGCCAACAATCCCAACGGCACACTCATTGATCTGTCCATGCTGAACCACGTGGGTGCTCTGCCCCATGACGCGCGCTATCACATCGGTGCGGGAGCGACCCTGGGCCCGACCTACCAGGATCTCTACAAGCTCTACAACGTGACCCTGCCCGGTGGCACTTGCGGCTCGGTGGGCGCTGGCGGGCATATCACCGGCGACGGTTATGGGCTCTGAGCAGCGATGCCGTTCTGAGCAGCAGGATCGAGGTAGCTACCGGCGCGCTCTCCGCACCCGTCAAGCTCGCGTCCGTTTCCAAGCCGGTTAGCATCGCCGTCTTAGAGGGCGCGTGCACCTGGAAGTAATCTCCTTGGATTGTTCCGTTCCCGATTCCCAGGTCCTTACCCTGGGGGACGCCCCGTCACTAAGGTCGCTCCGTCGCCTCCACATTGCGACCCTCGGCTGATGTCCCTATCGAGTTCGTCGCGGAGAAGAGCAGCACAGCGGGGAACTCAACCTTGGCATTCGTCCTGTCTTTTAATTATGCTGCACGTGGCACTCAGTGGTAAGAGTCCAGGAACATCGGCAAAGAGCAGTGGCCAAAGAACCTATTTTGATCGGCAGGCCGTCCCTGCTGCGGCAAACCAATGCCGCCCACATCCTGAAGCTGTTGCGGGAAACGGGTCCCTGCTCCCGGGCGGATTTGGTCCGGGCCTCTGGCTTGAGTGCACCCAGTGTCACCAATGTTGTCGTTGACCTGGCAGCGGCGGGACTCATTGAACCCATCGGCGAAGGCGAATCGACCGGGGGACGTCCGCCGGATATGCTGCGTTTCAAAGCCGATCGTGGTTGCGTGGCGGGTGTCGACATCAATGCCGGTCATCTCCGTTTCCTGCTCACCGACCTGAATGGCCGCCAACTAGATACCGCCGACACATCCTTGCCCCGGTCGTCAGCGACTCCAGAGGCAGTTTGCCTTCACATCGGCGAGACCATTCGCGGTTTGCTCCGAAAGCACAAACAAAAGCTGGAACAACTGCTGGCCGTGGTGGTGGGTGTCCCCGCCATCACCAATGTGGACGAGGGAGTTGTTCTGGCCATCAGCACGTTGAAGGGCTGGCGCAATGTTCCTCTACGCGACCTGCTGGCCAAGGAATTCATCTGCCCCGTGATAATAGAAAATGACACGAACCTGGCTGCCGAGGGAGAACGTTACTGCGGGGCGGCTCGGGCCGAGGACAATTTCGTCTTTATTTCCATCGGAGAAGGGGAAGGCGTCGGCGCAGGAATCATTCTGAACGAACAAATCTACCACGGCTCACAATGGTCAGCCGGGGAAATCGGCTATCTGCACGTACCCCACGTATCCACCGGGCCCCCCACCATTCACGATTTTGGCCGCCTCGAAAAGGTCCTATGTGGCCGAGGCATTCTGAAGAGCTGGCGAGCCAGGGGGAAGCGGGCGGGACGCACAAAAGTCAATCGCGGGGTGGAAGTGTTCAATCTTGCCGCAGGCGGGAATGCGCAGGCGAGACAAATTCTCATGCTAAGGGCTCGAATCCTCACCGATGTCATCCTGAATCTGTCCCTGATTCTTAACCCCAGCCTGATTCTCTTGGGCGGGGAAATTGGCAGTCATCCCGCGCTGCTTCCGGCGGTGAAGGGATTACTGAAAGACAGCGAGTTTGCGGTGACTCGCGTGGACCTGGGGTCTCTCGGTCCCGCGGCAGTACTTTGGGGGCCATCTCACTTGCTCTCGAGGCCCCGGCAACCATCTTGATCCGGCAGGCTTAATCGGAGAAAAGAAACCTGGAGGACGGGCGTTCTCGCTCGTCCAGAGTCCGGCCCGGGAGTATGCGGAGCGAGAATCGTTGGGAAAAAGATTGCCTGAAAACTCAGTTTCAGCCATACTACACGGACATACTAATGAACCTTTCCTAAGTATTTAATGAACTGTAAAGTGCCAGTGGCTGAATGACCGGTACGGGGAAAAAACGGGACGACGAATGAAGCCGATACTCTCGATCCTCGCTCTGGAATTGTGCATGAGCGCGTTTGCCTCTGGCCAAATGCCGGGTATGACGAATCACCCCAGCCAACCGCCGGACGACTTAAACGCGGCGAGACCTGCCGCCACGAGTTCCCCTAAGCTTACATTTTCGAAAGATATCGCGCCTATTGTGCAGCAGAATTGCCAGACCTGCCACCGTCCCGGCGAAGGTACGCCCTTTTCGCTGATGACCTACGAGGATGCACGGCCATGGGCGACCGTGATGAAACGCATGGTACAGACGCGAGCCATGCCCCCCTGGTTTGAGGATGGGCATACCGAAAAGTTTGAGAACAACCGATCGCTGACCCAGGCGCAGATTGATACGATCGTCGCCTGGGTGAACGCAGGCGCGCCGAGGGGCGACCCGAAGGACCTTCCGCCGCCTCGTCAATTTGTCCAGGGATGGACCATTCCCAAGCCCGATCTCATATTCCAGCTTCCCCAGCCGTTTTCCATCCCGGAGAGCGGGGTGCTCGAATATCAATACGTGATTTTGCCGACCGGTTTCACAAAGGACACGTGGGTTCAGTATGTGGAAGCGGCGCCGACCGATCGCTCCGTCGTGCATCACATTGTGGCGTATGTCCGTAGACCCGGGTCGAATTATTTCAAGGACCGGCCGAAGCAAGTCTTCTTCGAAGCTCCACCTTCCAAGACGGACACCAAGGCGGATCCGGACGACGTGCCGAGCGATTGGCTGGTCGGTTACGCGCCCGGGCAACCTCCTGACATTTTTGAGCACGGCCAGGCGAAGCTTATTCCGGCTGGTTCGGACATTGTGCTGGAAGTACACTACATGCCGGAAGGCACAGCCACTACGGACCAGTCGAGCGTGGGACTGGTCTTTGCCAAAGAGCCCCCCAAAGAACGCGTCATGACTTTGTCGGCGCTCAATGAGACTTTCAAAATTCCCCCGGGCGATCCAGACTATCGCGTGGATGCTTCCTTCACGGTGCGCCACGAAGTAACCCTGCTGGGCATGCATCCGCACATGCACACGCGGGGCAAGGACATGGAGTACCGGCTGATATTTCCCAATGGAGAGACCCGAACTATCTTGAATGTGCCGCACTACAACTGGCACTGGCAGCTTTGGTATAACCTGTCAAAGCCGATCGAGCTGCCCGCCGGGACCAGGATCGAATGCACGGCGCACTTCGACAATTCAAAGGATAACCCGGAGAATCCAGACTCGTCGAAGACGGTGATCTGGGGACAGCAGAGCTTCGATGAGATGATGGTCTGCTTCTTTAACGTGGCATTTCCGGCTCAATTGTCGGCGAAAGAAGTGCTGCCGCTCCCGAAGACCGACACAGCCCTGGCTCAGAAAGGTCAGAAGTAGGATCGATTCCGGCGATTGTCACTTTATATCGCCTAACCCTGTGACTGTGCCTTCACCGGCCTTTGACATCCGAGCGCCGCTGCCCCATCTTGCCGCTCCCTGTCTTCTTTTTTATGCTGGATTTCTCCTCATGGTTGACGGAGAATTCGACTCTCTGATTCTTGGGCGAAAGCTGGACTTCGTTAATAAACATTAGAAAGTGGATCGTAATGTCTACCCGGCCAATCGGTATCATCATGCACGGCATCACCGGACGTATGGGCTACAACCAGCACCTCGTCCGATCCATCCTCTCCATAAGAGATCAGGGTGGCGTGCGGCTGCGGAACGGGGACCGGATCATTCCGAACCCGATCCTGGTAGGTCGTAACCCGGAGAAAGTAGGTGAACTGGCCAAGCGCCACGGCATCACCCGGGTTGCAAAAGACGTCGAAACAGCGCTGGCCAATCCGGAAGACACAATCTTCTTCGATGCCGGTTCGACGCAGATGCGGGCTGCGCTCTTAACCCGCGCAATCGAAGCAGGGAAGCACGTTTATTGCGAAAAGCCGATTTCGGAAACGCTGGAAGAATCGCTGGCGCTGGTGCGTCTCGCCCGTGTCCATAAGGTGAAGAATGGGGTGGTGCAGGACAAGCTTTACCTGCCCGGCCTGCGCAAGATCCGTATGCTAAAGGATGCAGGCTTCTTCGGGCGCATTCTCTCGGTACGTGGAGAGTTCGGCTATTGGGTCTTCGAAGGTGATTGGCAGGCGGCACAGCGTCCCTCATGGAATTACCGCAAGGCCGATGGAGGGGGCATCATTCTGGATATGCTGCCGCACTGGCGCTATGTTCTGGACAATTTGTTTGGTCAGGTGAAGGCGGTCAGTTGTCTCGGTGCCAACCACATCCCGAATCGCGTGGATGAAAATGGTCATGCCTACCGGGCGGACGCCGACGATGCGGCTTACGCGACCTTCCGCCTGGAGGGTGACGTGATCGCCCATATCAATTCTTCCTGGGCGGTACGCGTGAAGCGAGACGATCTGGCGACGTTCCAGGTAGATGGGACAAACGGTTCCGCGGTGGCGGGCCTGACGCGTTGTTATACCCAGCACCGCGTCAATACTCCGCGCCCGGTCTGGAACCCTGACCAGCCGCAAACCATGAAGTTCGATCTGCAGTGGCAGGAAGTCCCAGACAATCAGATTTACGAGAACGGGTTCAAGCTGCAGTGGGAGGCCTTCATTCGCCATGTGGTGGCAGACGAGCCATGTAGTTTCGATCTGCTGGAGGGCGCCAAGGGGGTGCAACTGGCGGAACTGGGCCTGAGGAGCTCAGCGGAGCGGCGCTGGCTGGATGTGCCACCATTATCTCCCGGCGGGACGGCGGCATAACAAAGATGCTGCCAACTCTCAATCTGCCAGCTACCGACGGAAGACTGGAAACCTATACCGTTGCTAATACTCCGCTGGTGTTGCCGAATGCCTCCACTCCCCGGCAATTCAACCGGGTTGCCTATTCCGCTGCTCATATAGTGGCGAACCCCCTGGCCGACGACAATCCTTGGTCGGATCAGAGTATCGACTGGGAGCGCACGATTGCCTTTCGCAACTATTTATGGGACCTGGGCCTGGGCGTGGCGGAAGCGATGGATACAGCCCAGCGGGGAATGGGCCTGAATTGGTGCGGAGCACAGCAGCTAATCCGGCATTCTCTCGAAGCTGCCCGTGCCCGGCCGGACGCCCTCATCGCGTGCGGTGTCGGTACTGACCATTTACCCTGCGGTCACGGCACGACCGTGGATGAGGTCATCCGCGCTTATGAGGAGCAGGCCGAATTTGTCGAGATGCTGGGAGGGCGGATAATCCTGATGGCCAGCCGTGCTTTGGCCGCGGCGGCGCGATCGCCCTCGGACTACCAGCGTGTCTATGACCGGATTCTGCGGCAAACCAGACAGCCTGTGATCCTGCACTGGCTGGGCGAGATGTTTGATCCCGAGCTGAAGGGCTATTGGGGATCGGAAGACTATACGCCGGCAATGGATATCTGCGTCGATATCATCAACAGCCATGCCAACAAAGTTGACGGCGTCAAGATCTCGCTGTTGTCGGCGGAGAAGGAGATCGTGATGCGCCGCCGTCTTGCCGCGGGAGTCCGTATGTACACCGGCGACGATTTCAACTACGCGGAGCTGATCGCAGGCGATGAACAGGGCCATTCCGATGCGCTTCTCGGAATTTTTGACGCGATCGCACCTGCGGCTTCCGCCGCTCTGACCCAGCTGGGCGCCGGCAACGAGTCCGGCTTCCACGCCATCCTTGCGCCCACGGTGGCCTTGTCCCGGCATATTTTCAAAGAGCCCACGCGTTTCTACAAAACGGGCATTGTCTTTCTGGCGTATCTCAATGGCTTGCAGGATCATTTCGTGATGCTAGGCGGACAGCAAAGCGCCCGCTCGCTCGTACATCTCTCTGAACTCTTCCGTCTTGCGGACGGAGCGCGCGTGTTGCATGATCCGGAACTTGCAGCGCAGCGTATGCGGCGGGTACTCGCCATAGGCGGCGTGCTGTGAGCCTCAGCGGCCTGTCTATCAATCTGGCCACGGTGCGGCCGCAGTACACTCTGGCCGCGGCTGTGAATGCCTGTCTCGCCCAGGGGATTACCTCCATTGCCCCGTGGCGCGATCAAATCCAGGCAACCGGGCTCAAGGAAGCGGCTGCGATCGTGCGGTCAAACCATATTCAAGTCAGCAGCTATTGTCGCGGAGGCATGTTTCCGGCTGCCGGTAAGGCCGACCTCATAGCCGCCATCGACGACAACAAGCGCGCCATTGATGAAGCGGCCGCGCTTCAAGCGAAGTGTCTGGTGCTGGTGGTGGGAGGTTTGCCCAAGGGATCACGCGACCTCCCGATGGCGCGCCAGATGGCCGCGGATGGCATTGCCGCGATCCTTCCCTACGCGCGCGCCGCTCGCATACCCCTCGCTATCGAACCTCTACACCCGATGTATGCGGCCGATCGGGCTTGCATCAATACGCTGGAGCAGGCTCTCGATGTTTGCGAACTTCTGGGGGATGGAGTCGGGGTCGTAATCGATGTCTACCACGTTTGGTGGGACCCAAAACTTTATGCTCAGATTGCGCGCGCTGGAAAGTGCGGACGCATCCTTGCCCACCACATCTGCGACTGGCTGGTACCGACTCGCGATCTCTTGCTCGATCGCGGCATGATGGGAGATGGAGTCATCGACCTCAAGTCGATTCGGGCGGGAATCGAAGCCGCTGGACATCATGGTCCGCAGGAAGTGGAGATATTCTCGTCCGAGAACTGGTGGAAGCGTGCCGGCGAAGAAGTACTCTCTACCTGTATCGAACGTTTTCTCAGTCGGTGTCGTCCTTAGAACCATGGGCTGAGCAAAAGGCCACCGGGGGATCGGATCAGGGAAACACTCCCACCAAGGTGCGTTTCGTCGTACAAAGTCCGAAGCAACCGAGGCCACTCTACTGGGTGGCACGCTGGTTGCGCCCAACACTCTCGCGGTAAACCACGACCACTACTTTTCCTTCCGCTTGGACCTCGACGTGGATGGTCCAAACAACAGCTTTATGGTGGATCGCCTGGTGCCGCAGAAGATTAGTGCCCGCACCCGTACCAGCATCTGGGCTATTCAATCCTCGATTGCCAAAACCGAGAGCCAGGGGATAATGGATATTGATCTGCACAAGCCGGCCATGTGGCACTTTGTCAGCAGTACCGAGCGTGGCCCGCTGGGCTACCCTACGGGATACGAGATCATGCCTGGAGCAACCGGCGTTTCGTTTCTTTCGCCCGATGACCCCGCTGAACGCGTGGGCGCTTTCTCAGCGCATCAGCTTTGGGTCACTCCGTACAATCCGGATGAGCGCTATGCGGCGGGCGTCTATATCACCAATAGCAAGGGCGGGGAGGGATTGCCCAAGTGGACCAAGGCCGACCGGCCGATTGAGAACACGGACATCGTGGCATGGTATACGCTTGGTTTCCACCATGTACCTCGCATTGAGGACTGGCCGGTCATGCCGACCCTGTGGCACGAGTTTGCGATTCGTCCGGTGAACTTCTTTGCCGAAAATCCTGTGATGACATTGCCGCACCAGCCGTGATGCCGAATCTAAGCCCAAAAAATACCCGGGTCCTGTGGAGCAATCCAACTATGCGATCTCTCTTCAGTTTTTGCTTGTTTGTGTGCCTCTCCGGATCCTGGTTGCAGGCGCAGGATTATCCCAAGGCGGAAATATCCAATGGTGTCATTCGCGCCGAGCTGATGCTTCCGGATAATCAAAACGGTTCTTATCGCGGTACTCGCTTCGATTGGTCCGGAGTGATCTCCAGTCTCCAGTACGATGGGCATGAGTATTTTGGCCGATGGTATGAACACCACGATCCCAAGATCCATGATGCGATCACCGGACCAGTAGAGGAATTTCGCACCAACGACAAGGGACTAGGCTACGACGAGGCCAAACCCGGTGAGACATTTGTCCGGATTGGGATCGGTACGGTTCGCAAGCCGGATGAGCCCGCGTATCGCCCTTACGACACCTATGAAATCGTCGACCCGGGAAAGTGGACGATCAAGATTAGCAAAGACAAAATTGAATTCACCCACAGCTTGCAGTCGCCGCAGGGATACGCGTACGTCTATAAAAAGACCGTCCGCTTAGTGAAAGGGAAGCCCGAACTTCTGATCGAGCATTCCTTAAAGAACACCGGCAAGAAAGTGATCGACACCACGCAATATAACCATAATTTCTTTGTCATCGATCACGAAGTCGTAGGCCCGGATGTGGTAGCCAAGTTCGTCTTCAGTCCGGTGGCTACGCGCGGCTTTAAAGATCGCGCCGTGGTGCAAGGAGACGAGATTGTTTTCCCGCACGAACTGCAGCCCAAAGCCGGCGCTTTTTCGGAGCTTACCGGGTCGAAGAACGATGTTGCGGACTACGATTTCAGGGTGGAAAACCTGAAGAGCGGCGCTGGCGTTCACATCACCAGCGACCAGAAACTCGACAAACTCAACTTCTGGGCCATTCAGACCGTAGCCGCTGTCGAGCCCTACATCCACCTGACCATTGATCCGGGCAAAGAAGCGAAGTGGACTATTCGCTACGACTTTTACATGCTGCCGCCGGCGGGGAAGTAAAAGTTCGCCCGCTTAAGGCTTTGGAGCCTTATCGGGCACTCGTACTCCGCCGATCCATACCGAATCAATGTTGCGGGTGTTGCGAATATCGTCGAGAGGATTTGCCGACAGCACCACAAAGTCGGCCCATTTGCCTTTTTCTAAGGTCCCATCTTCTTTGCTGATGTTAAGTAGCTTCGCCGGATTGCTGGTCGCCGATACCAGCGCCTGCATCGGAGTAAGCCCCGACTTGACCTCGTATTCCAGTTCCATATGCTCAAAGTAGCCCTGGAACCGTCCCGGCCCACCGCCGCTATCGGTACCCATGACGATGGGGATCCCCGCGTCGGAAAGAATCTTGAGATTGCGCATAGCGACGGACATATGTTCCTTGTACCAGGCGGCCCCTTTATCGTTGCGCACTGCCTCTTGATGCTTCGGATCGTTCATCTTCGCGATCTCGGCGGGGTCGGCCTCCTTCAAGAAAAAGGGATCGCTGAAAAATGCCGGCGTCTCTGAATACGTAAACACCGCCACCTCCCGCGTAAGAGTTGGGCAGTAAAAAACGTGCCGCTTCTTCATCAGCCCAATAAATTCCTCATCGACCTCGTGGTCGCGGACGCTATGGGCGATGTAGTCCACACCGGCCCGCAGCACGCCTTTGGCGTCATCCAACAGAACGACATGAACAGCGGTAAGAATGCCATTCTTGTGGGCTTCATCGATGACAGCCTGATAAACCTCTGGTGTCATTTTCGGGCGCGCGCCCAGGAAATCGTCGACTCGCAGCTTGACGATGTCGGGCCTGTTACGTATCAGGTCGTCGACGCTCTTGCGCGCTTCTTCCGGAGTTTTGACGGCGACCGCCCCGGGAATAGCAGTCGAATCTTGGATCGGTCCCGCGACATACAAGTGCGGAACCGTCCCTTGGGGAGCTTTCGCGCTCTGCTCCCGCAGAGCGAACTCTTTGTCTCCACCCAAACTAAGGACGGTGGTAATGCCGTCACGCAGGTAGACACCCAGTTGAGCCGCATCGTTCACGTGGCCGTGCGCATTGATCAGGCCGGGAATAATCGTCTTTCCCGTAGCGTCGATCCGTTCCGCACCAGCCGGTATTTTTACCTTTTTGCCGACGGCCTCAACCCGCCCATTGCGAATTAATAAGGTGGCGTTTTCGATTGCCGGCTTGCCGCTACCATCGAGGATACGGGCTCCAACCCAAGCTTGCGCGCGGTCGGTGGGTGACGAAGCATCCTGCGGCGGCGGGGCGGCAAAAAGGTTGAGCGTGCTGAGGAAAATCGTTCCGGCGAGAACGGCCGGGCGTAAGCAAGTCTTTCTTGTGGAATTCATAAGGTCGGGTAGATATTATTATACGACTATACCAACATTCTCAGAAAACTTCGTCTGGAGAAGATCCCATGAAAATGCGTTTAGCGTTTGCCCTGCTTCTCACGTCCACCACCTGGCTCCATGCCGCCGACCCGGAGGGCTTTGGCCTCTGGAAGGGGCCTGCGGTCAAGAATTCCGGCAAGGAACTGGCGGGCAAAATTGACGATCAGAAGTTTGCCTGGCAGTCGCTCGCCACCTATGACAACCATCTTATGGGAATCTCGCACCGCGAAGGCGACGGCAGCGCCGAGCTTCACGAAACCCAAGCTGACATTATGATCGTCCAGAGTGGCGAAGCTACACTAGTGGTTGGCGGAACCATGGTCGCACCGAAAACGGTCAAGCCGCACGAAGTGCGCGGTTCATCGATTGAGGGCGGAGAGATCAAGCAGTTGGGTCCCGGCGATGTCATCCACATTCCGGCCAAGGTGCCGCATCAGTTGAAGATTGCAACCGGCACGGAGTTTACCTATCTGGTCATAAAGGTGGATGCCAAATAAACCAGTGAGCATCGTGGCCGGCTCTGTTGCTGCGCCCGAGGAAATATTTGCATCTACGGGGCAGGTGCAAAAGCCGTCAGACGGAGTCCTCGGCGTTTTTGTACTCGGGGGTTGCGGTCACGGGAAGCGACGCTCTTGCCTGGTCCTTACTCTCAAGGATGTGAGCGTTGCGTTCTGCGGCCTGCAGATGCAAGCGCATGGCGTGGCGCGCCTTCTCGGGGTTATTTTCGCGGATGGCCCGGTAGATGGCCCAGTGCTGGCGGAGTCCTGCCTCGGGCACTCCAGGCATTTCGTTGGTACGGCGGCTTACTTCGACCAAGGGCTCGGAAATCGCCTGCAGAACCATAATGGCAAGAGGATTCCTGGTGGCTGCGGCTACCGCCTTATGGAATCGGATGTTGACCTTGAGGATGGCGTCGTGGAAAAGCAGATCAGTGCGCGGCGTGCTGCGATCCATGCGGAGGGCAGCTTCCTGTTCCGCCAAAACCTCCCGCATCGCCGCCCAGTCAGCTTCGGTGGACTTCTCCGCAGCCAGGCCGACTAGCCCCAACTCCAGAACTTTACGAAACTCGATTAGGGAATCCGCCTGTTGCATAAAGGCAGAGGTAGAAAGGTACTCGGCGTTGAGCAGAGCGACCGGAGAAGGCTCGAGGACGACGGCGCCGATCTTAGGCCGTACGCAGATAAGCTGGAGAGATTCGAGAGACTTAATAGCCTCGCGCACGCATGTCCTGCTGACCGCGAGCTCCTCGGTCAGCTGTTTCTCCGTCGGCAGTCGCTCACCGGGCTTGACCTGCCCTTTTTTTATGAGATCCAGAATGTAGGTGATGACCTGGGCGGTAATCGTCTGTCTTCGAATCAGGCTAATACCCTCCAGAGCAACTTGCCTTCCGAAGCAGGCTCTCTGCTTTTGCCTATTATAGCACTATTGCAACTCGACTAAATTACGACTTGAACCGTCTCAAAGCCCCGACTGGCCTGCTGTAGGCGGCTCAGGGCTTGATGGCCAGAACAGCATCAAGAGGGCTTCCGGTGATGCGACCCTGGACGTCTTGGAAACCGGCATCTTCGAGCAGTTGGCGGTACTCGCCCAGTGTGCGTTCTTTTCCCTCCGTGCACATGAGCATGTTCAGCGACTGCAGGTGGGCTGAGATGGGGCCGGTCTTATCTTCGTACAGCAGCTTTTCGGCGAGCAGGATGCCGCCGCCCGCCGGCAGACGGCCGTAGATCTTCGCCAGCAAGACTCGGATTTTATCTTCCGCCCAGTCGTGCAGAATTCGGCCCATCGCGAACAGGTCTGCTTCCGGCAGTTCGTCGCTGAAGAAATCGCCCGCCATCACCTCGACGCGCGGAGACGCCACCGGAGACCGGCTGGCATGGGCACGCGCCACCCCGATTACCTGGGGCAGGTCGAAGACCACGGCGCGAAGATCAGGGTGTCGTTCGCAAGCCGCGATCGCCAGATGGCCCGTGGCCCCCCCCAGGTCAACCATTCGCCGGAATCGCGAGAGGTCGAACGCTTTCACCACTTGGGGTGAGCTCAGAACTCCGAGCCCATGCATGCCCTGGACAAAAGTCTCCTTCGCTTCTTCGGTTCGGAAGAAGTGATCAAAGATGGCACCTTCGATACCGAAGGCCTGCTTCCATCGCGGCGTTCCTTCGCGGACCGCATCTTCGATATGGGCCCACAAGCGAAACAAAACGTCGTTGGAATAGAGTATGTATCCGGTCAGCGTCCGGTCGCTTGCGCGGCATAGATAAGTGCTGGCGACGGGCTCGTTCTCGTACGATACGCCGCTCCGCCGCAATAACTTGAGGCCCACACATGCGTCCAGCAGTCTTTCGAGTGGTTCAGCCTTGACGTGGAGCGTGTCGGCAAGCGCAGCGGCGTCTGCGGGCTGGCGTTCCAGGACATCGAAAACGCCCAGGGACACCGCCGCGAACATAGCCTTCGAGCGGCGAAAGCCTTCGATCAGTTCAATGACCGGAGAAGAATCGGGCGAATCCATTTGTGTCTTGTGGGCTCATGCCGCTGGCGCCGCTCTATCAAACGACCGCCGCACCCGTCTCCGAAGGTTTTTCTACTCGATTGGTTATTCTGCCCAGACCTGTGTTCGTCTTGGCCCTCTCGAGACGGTATCCCAAGCGCTCCAGGATCGGTGCTACCACATCCTCTTCCCCGTTTTCATCGCAACGGGTGCCGACGCCCAGAGCCACCACGCTATCGATGTCTTTCTCAACCTGGTGCACGAGTCGGATGATCTCTTCCGTACGATCGACTGTCACTTTGATTTCTACGATGGCGGAAAGAACCTTTTCGCTGAGGATGTCCTCCTTCAGCGTTCCAGTCGCTACATCGCTCATCAACAAAGTTAGAGGGTTCTTCTTTTCGAAGGGCACTTTCGTCTTTGCCAGTGCCTGGGTCATCTTCTGGATGTCGCGGAACCACACCCCAACACCCGGTCGGCCGAATTCGATGGTGAAGCCAACTTCACCACGCTGCACCCGCTGGGTAACGTCGTTGGTCTTGACTTCTTCCGTGCCGCGGCCTTGCACGCCGGTGGATTCGTGGGTCGCGCGGGGATCGGAAAATGCCCTCCGCACTACCCGAGGCCATTGCAGATCCTCTGGCTCAAAAGCCGCAGTTGGACAAATATCCGGCTCAGGGTCGAAGCGCAAACGTGCCATCTGAAAGAGCTTTCGAATCGTACGCACCAGCACCGGATTCAAACGCTCGCTGCTCAACCCGTTGTAGCAGGCGTAACACTCTACACATTCGTTGCGATTAACCGTGGCTCGGTTGATGGTGGGGTCGACGTAAATTGCCCCCACCGGGCAGACGTATATGCAGTTTCCGCATGCAACACATTTATCAGGGTTTATTTTCATGACGCTCTGCTTCTGCCATCCCGTACACGTACTTTAGTCATATAATAGCATAACAATTCCAGCGGCTGCCTGCTGAAACGGCTAAGCTCCCGCCCTCCAGTTCGCCGGGGATTCGCCGACGATTTTCCTGTCGGCATTGATGCCCAAACTGAACACCGCGCCTGCCGCGCACAGCACTGAACAAACCAGAAAGGGAATGTTCCAGCCGTACAGCCCCACTAGGTAAGCCAGCAAGATTGGGGAAACCGCACTGCCCAGGTTTCCAAAGGTGTTCATCACCGAAGCGATCGATCCGGCGTAGTCGCCGCCGATATCGAGCGGAATCGCCCACGACACCCCAACCGTTACCTCCAGCCCAAAGACGGCAACGCAGGAATACAAGACCGATGCCGTGGAGTTCTGGGTAAACGTGGCCGGCAAAATGAAAACCGCGGCGAGAAGAAAGCCGGCCAATGCGACTCCGCGGCGCGCCGTCTTGAGATTTCCGAAACGTTTGGCCCAGCCATCCGATGTCCAACCACCCAGGAGATCTCCGGCCGCCCCCGCCAGCAATGGCAGGCTAGCATACACGCCCATCTGTTTCAGATTAAAACCGCGATGATCATTCAAATACTTGGGGAACCAATCGAGATAGATGTCGATGCTGTATCCGTAGCAGAAATACATCAGAGAAAGCGTCCACAGCGATGGGCTGCGAAGAATCTGGCGCCACGGCACTGCCCGGGCTCCAGCCTGGCGAACGCCCACCGAGTCCTCGATCAGGCGACGTTCGGCAACGTTGGCATGGCGGTGTTCGGCCGGCGTGTCGCGATAGTACCAGTGCCATACCGCCGCCCACGCCAGTCCGATGAAGCCGAAAACGAAGAACGGCATGCGCCATCCAAACCGGATCATCATGACCACGACCAGCGCCGGGGTCAACGCCGCGCCCACCCGCGATGCCGCGTGGGTGACGCCCTGGGCAAAGCCGCGCTCCGTGGGCAGCATCCAGCCGGAAAGGGATCGAGTGGCGATGGGAAATGCTCCGGCCTCGCCCATTCCGAAGAAAAAACGGAAAACTCCCATGGCAGTGGCATTCCAGGCGAATGCGGTAAGCGACGTAAAGATTGACCACCAAACCACGACTACCGACAGGGCCCGCCGACCGCCGATACGGTCGCCCAGCCATCCTCCGGGGATTTGAAACAGGGCGTACCCCCATCGGAAGGAAGCGAATATCCATCCGATGGTGATCATCGAAAAGCCCATATCGCTTTGGATCACGGGCACGGCGGAGGCCAGATTCACCCGATCCATATAGGTGATCATGTAGGCGGCAACCACCAAGGCGAGAACGACGTGGCGGGCGTGGGTGGGACGAGCGGCGATCGTGGGTTCAGTCATTTGGCGTGGGCGGACCGGAGACAGTGCGCGCACGATAGGGGAGGCAACCGGCTTTGTCCTCCGTCCGTCCCACGAACATCAGTCATCGCATGAGCTTAGAACACAAGCCGATCCTTGTTGCTCTCAATCTTCTTGAATTCGATCCCCGGAACCTTCGTCAGGTCGCGCCAGTCCTTAAAGTTTCCGTTCTTCTCGCGGTACGACACGATCGAGCTGGATTGCTTGTCAGATAGCTGAAGCGCCGAAGCCAATTCAGCCGCAGTAGCGGCGTTCACATGGATCGATCCCGTCGGATTCTTCCCGGCGTCGGCGGCAGGTGGGGCGTCCGGGCCGAAGTTCTTGGCCAGGTAGTCGATGACGGTCTGAATATCATCGTCTTCGATCTCGGCCCCTCGTGTCACCATTTGGTTTACCAATGTAGACCACTGTTCCTTAGAGGCTCGCTTGGACGTGACCACCTTCATCGCGTGGCAGCCGCCACATTGCTGCTGTACGATGTCCTTACCCTCGCCGGCGGGCAGAGTCTGGGCGTTAGCGGCAAAGGCGAGATAAATAAGGGTAGTGAGGAACATCGCCAAAATATCGTATCATAATCTCAAAGACGAACTTTTCGTCAAATAGCCCGCCAATTAGGACAAGCGCACTCTAGCCAACGCTAGTACTGACTCGGCTGGGGTCGCAGGCCAAGCATGCTCCGCGCCTGGGCTGGCGTTGCGACCGGGCGGTTCAGTTCATGTGCAATTCGGACCGCTCGCTGGACGAGTTGCGCGTTGCTCTTCGCCCTTTGTCCGCGGGAATAATAGACGTTATCTTCCAGACCGACGCGAACATGCCCGCCCATCAAGGTGGCGAGCGTGGTCAACGGGAGTTGGAATGGGCCAATCGCTGAACACAACCACAAGGCGCCGTCCGGAAATTCTTTCAGGAGTTGGATAATGTTCTCAACCGTGGGGAAGCTGCCGGTCTGATAACCCATCACGGTCTGCATCCAGTAAGGTTTTTCTATCAGATCGTGTTCCACCAGATAATTCACCACCCAGGCGCAGCCCGGATGGTAGAGCTCCAATTCAGGTTTGATTCCGCGCTGTTTCATCTCTGCGGCAAATTGATGAATCTGGCCGTAGGTGAAGGGAATACATTCATCGATTTCAAGAGCCGGCCGGGGATAGGGCAAGGGCGGGCGCCTCTCCTTCAGTTTGAACTTGCTCATATCAGGGGCCAGGTTTAGAGACGCGACCTCCGGTCCCGCGGCCAGAGATGCCGCCCTCTCTCCCATGGTCATACCCGGACCGGCTCCCGTAGTTGCATTGATAATGATCTCGGGAGACCGCAGGCGAACCTTTCGCAACACTTCGCGCCACGCTTCAGTCTCCCGCGCACCCTGGGTTAATTGCTTTGGGTCGCGCGCATGGATATGGACCATGGCAGCGCCGGCTTCATATGCGCCCTCGACCGACTCCGCGATTTCATCGGCGGCTTCCGGGATGACCTCATTCGCTTCTTTGCCCTGGATACCGCCGTTGCAAGCCACGCAAATGATGAGCGGAGGCATCCCGACGCGAACTCTTTCCATGAACTCAGAGCTACTCGTGTAGTCAAACCAGGCTGGCGGCTGCGGCAATTCGGGGTGTTCGTTTCCAGACACAGGACTCCTTTTTTCGATCAAGGGTAATCACTATTTCGATCTTGCTCGGCGTCGGCGCATTAGGCTGCACGGGACAAACTCTAAGCGAAGCCCGGAGTGTTTAGGGTCCGATTGAAATTCACGGCGCTGAACCCCATATAGGTAAACGTTTATTCCTCGAGCCAACAAGCGAAATAGTGCGAAACAGCCGCACTCGCGCAGGGGAAGAGTGAATGACGCTTGGAGAGCGGGGGCCTTGCAACCCGCAATATAGTTGAGGAAAGAGCCCGCAAATTCCGCGCCGACAGCAAAGAATTTGTTGCCTGAACCTGCTGCCGCAGTGTAGTCTTCGTTGCAAGAGAGCAAGTAGCTTGAAGGAATTGTTGGAGCCCGGTCTTAAGCCATTCGTTTCCTCGCTTTGCTCGATTCCGCGCTTCCTACCGGTTCTCGGGTACACACAGATGTGGCGCTAGTTTGCGATCGGTGCACCAGAGTTCACCGCTGCGATCAAACTGACGTTGGCAAACATGATCAAGAACTCTACGCCGGCCAATTCGAACTTCCAGCCATGGAATGGCTTCTGGACGGGTACGGACCGTTTGGATTCCTGGAAAGAAATCGCCACCTACCTGCGGCGAGAGGTTCGCACCGTACAGCTTTGGGAAAAGAGAGAAGGCCTGCCCGTACATCGTCATTTTCACAAACGGCTGGGCAGCGTCTTCGCTCTCCGCTCGGAGATTGAAAGGTGGAAGCGTCAAGTCTCGCGAACCGGCGGCGATCAGGCGGCCGAATCAGCGCTGCCATCCCAGCCTGGGGCTCGGATCACGATTTATGTGCTGCCGCTCAAGAATGTAACCGTTAAGAGCGAGCGGCAATGCCTTTGCGACGCCATTGTGCTCAAGACGATTGCCGCATTGGAGCAATCAAATCCGGGACGACTTTGTGTTGTGAGTCCGAAGCTTCCGGCGGCGCACGAACCAGGCGAACTTGCTGACAGGATGCCCGACGATGGAATTCATTATGTATTGCGATGGAGCATCCAGGACGATGGCGATGGTCTGCGGCTGAACGTGGCCCTGGTGTTTGCCGGCTCGGACGTTGTGGCGTGGTCGCACACCTATCGCTGCCGCCAGAGCGATTTTGGCGAACTGCCAGCCTACGCGGCGGACCAAATCGTTCAATGCCTCTGGCTGAAAGTATTTTCTTTGCCGACAGCCGGCCGCACCGCTGGTCACTACAAGAAGCCGGGCTCACGCGAAGCCTATTTGAAGGGCAGATTCTTCTGGAATCAGCGCAGCGAAGAAGGCCTGCGCAAAGCCATTCAATGTTTCGAATCGGCGATACGGGAAGATCCGGAGTTCGCGCTACCTTACTCAGGACTGGCCGATTCTCTCACTCTCCTGTCGTTTTATGAGATCGTTTCTCCGTCCGATGTGATGCCGTCGGCACGGCGAGCGGCGCAGAAAGCGATCGAGCTTGATCCCAACTTGGCCGAAGCCCACGCTTCGCTGGCGGACGTTTTTCTGCACTTCGACCGCGATTGGCAGGCCGCCGACCGCGAGTACCGCCGATCCATTCAGTGCAATCCAGACTATGCACTTGGCTATCACTGGTATGCGAATTTGCTGGCGGCCCGCGGGCAGCACGAGGCTGCGCATATGGCCATCATGCACGCTCTCGAGATTGATCCGGTTTCGATCATTACTCTGGTCTGGGCTGGGGTGACGTCCCATCTGGCGCACAAATTTGATGAGGCTGTCAGACACTATCAAAGTGCTCTGGAGCTGAATCCGCATTTCATCTGGGCGCACATGTACAAGGCGCAAGCGCTGGAGCAAAAGGGCGATTTCAGGGAGGCGCTGCGGGAATTTGAAACGGCAATCAAGTTGGCGGGAGGAAATAATTGCGTGAAGGCCATGAAGGCTCACGCTCATGCGGTTGCCGGCGACAAGGGCTCAGCCCGCGAAATTTTAGACGAACTCAAGAGCTCCCCCTCTGGCCAGTGCCTGCCCTCCTACGATATTGCGGCGACGTACGCCGCTCTCGGCGAGTCTCATCAAGTGGTCACATGGCTCAATCGGGCTTGCAGCGAGCGCAACATGAAGCTCTTCACCTTAACCCAGGATCCGCGCTTTGATCCGCTGCGCCGCTGTTCCGAGTTCAAGGAAATTGTCGAGCACATGGGACTCAATCAATACAGTCCGGCCCGCGGACAAAGCTGAGAGTAACTGGGCGGTCGGTGAAACGAATGGAAACGCTCCCGCCCATAAGTCGCAGCCCAGGTCGCCGGCCTCACAATCGGCCTGTAACGTTTGTACAAACTGCATCAATTACCTGCATTAGCTCAAGCCGTTTTACCCGTAGTGTAGATTCCCATTTCAGTTGATCCAGAATCCAAGGGGGAAATTGTGACGCAGAAAGTGGAGGAGGCTCAGGGAGCTGCACCACATCGTGAATTGCATCGCAGCCTTGGACTGTTTGACTCGACCATGATTGTGGCGGGATCGATGATCGGGTCCGGGATCTTTATTGTAGCCAGTGAAATGGCACGCGAGGTGGGGAGCAGCGGCTGGCTCTTGTTGTCATGGGTGATTGCCGGCGTTCTCACCATGGCGGCTGCGCTGTCCTACGGCGAGTTAGCGGCGATGATGCCGCGTGCCGGAGGCCAATATGTTTACCTTCGCGAAGCCTATTCTCCGCTCTGGGGATTTCTGTACGGCTGGACATTGTTTCTGGTGATTCAAACCGGCACGATTGCCGCTTCGTCCGTGGGATTCTCCCGCTACCTCGGTGTTCTGTGGCCACAGATCGCCGAGAGCAACTACATCATCCCGCCCATCCACATCTTGCCGACTTATGCGATTTCTCTCTCTACCGCGCAGTTCGTTGCGCTCCTTGTCATCGCCTTTTTGACCTGGGCCAATATGAAAGGCCTCAAGTACGGAAAGGCAGTGCAGAACGTTTTCACGTCAATGAAAATAGGATCTCTGCTGGGCGTGATCGGAATCGGGCTACTCGTTGGCTGGAAGCTTTCGGTGGTCAGGGCGAACTTTGGCCACGCCTGGACGCCGCAAGGATTCACTTTACCGGCACCCGGACTTTCTCCGCTCACAGCCTTCGGATTGTTGGTTGCACTCTGTACCGCGCAAATCGGGGCCTTGTATGCGGCCGATGCGTGGAATAACGTCACCTTCACCGCCGGCGAAGTGCGAAACCCGACTCGCAATGTGCCTCTGTCTCTCGCCCTCGGAACCATCATCGTGATGGGTCTCTATCTGTGCGCGAATTTCGCGTACCTGGTGGTCCTGCCGCTGACCGAAGTCCAGCATGCTCCCTCGGATCGAGTGGCTTCCGAGATGTTCCGGGCCATCTTTCCTTCGATTGGCCCCGCGCTGATCGCTGTTGCCATCATGATTGCGGCGTTCGGCTGCATGAACTCACTGATCTTGTCAGGGGCTCGCGCTTATTACGCGATGGCTTTGGATGGTGTCTTTTTCAAACGCGCGTCGATTCTCAACGGCGCTGATGTTCCCGGCGAAGCTTTGGTCATGCAGGGAATTTGGTCGGCTGTGCTCGTGTCGATCCGCACGTACCAGCCGGCGACTGGAACTTACGGAAATCTTTACAGCAATCTGCTGGATTACGTCATCTCCGCGGCGCTGATCTTTTACATCCTCACCATTGCGGGGGTATTTCGACTGCGGAAGACGAGGCCGAACGCCGACCGGCCGTACCGGGCCTTTGGCTATCCTCTTGTTCCCCTGCTGTACCTCGTCTGCGCGATCGCCATCCTGGCAATCTTGTTCATCTATCGTCGGGCAACGACCGTTCCCGGGGTTGTAATCGTTCTTATCGGGATACCGGTTTACTTCGGATTTAAATACCAAACGAAACGGGAACTGGAAATCCAGCCCGAACCCGAATTGTGAACGGACTCGACATCACAGACAAGAATTAGGACCTCTTCACTCCTCGCGCACCAGTATCGAACTATTCGGAGATATGTTGTACATCACGGCTTCAGCAGCGGAGTAGTGGTTCACTCTGAAGATGACCCCGGAAAACTAAAACCACAAAAGGCCCGAAGTTCCGCGAAGGCTTTTGCGTTCCGGGGTTCGTCCTTGTGTGCCTTTGTGGTTATGCCTATTCGAACCTACCACGACCTCTCACCGCGTCGCCTTGACCGGGTAACGCAGCCGCGCCCTATCTCCGAGAATGCCTTGCAGATCTAGTCCAAGGTTGTCCATCCCGTATTGCACTGAGGAACGTCCGCTGACAATCTCAGAAAGGCGACGTTCGCTGGCTTCGATCATCGCTTCAGCCTCCGGGATTGTGGGTTTCTCTTTGGCGACTGGAACGCTAGCCAGGAATGTCGACGAATAGGGAAGTCCCTTTACTTCGGAGTTGTCGTAAGTCGATTTTCTGACAGACGAACTTCCCTTCATCTCCTGCCGATCCTGAACCGGAGCCGACATCGCCCATTCGAGAAACCGGTAAGCCTCTCGTGGATGCGTCGAATCCTTCGGAATCAGGTAGGTCAGACCTTCCAGTTGGCTGAACAGCTCGCCGGTGTTCGAGGGGATAAGGCTGTAGCCGATCTTGCCTGCAACTTTCGAGACTGTCGGGTCTTCGAGGAAGGGAGCCTGATCGCTCCACAACAGACCCATGAATACATGCCCCTGCTGCAACGAAGACTGAGCCTCGTTCCATCCGAACTTCAGCGTGTCGGGCGGACTGAAGGCAATCTCCTTGACGTACTGTTCGGTCGCGGCAACATTTTGCGGGGAGTTGACTACAATGTCGCCATATTGCCAGCCATGTTGGGTGGCGAGAATATTTCCGCCGAACGAATAGATGAGGTTCAGCCACTCATACCACAGCGCAAGACCCTGTTTTCCCTGGATATAAGTTCCGTAGAAGTGCTCCTCTGGACGGTTGAAGAACTCCGCCAACTGGTTATACTCCGGCCACGTTGAGGGAGGCTTGAGTTCCCGGTTAAAGCGAGCCTTAAAGTTGCGCTGATTTGCAGGGTCGTCGAGAAGATCTTTGCGATAGCAGAGGAAAGTCGTCAGACCGGTAAAGGGATAACCATAGATATGATCGCCATAAGAACTGAGTTCCTGCCACCAGTTGGAAAATAACTGTTGCTGTGGGTTGAATCCGGCGTCGTGCAGAGTAGGATCGGCGAGAAAGGAGTCGATTGGGAGAACTTGACCTTTTTGCACGAGCGCGCCGAGCAGCCGGTGCCGCATCATCAGCACGTCCAGCCCGGCAGCGCCTGGTTGCACGCCGCGATCCAGTTCACTCATGATCGCGCGATCGTTCTTGTGCACAACCTCGACGTGAATGCCGGTTTGCTTTTCGAAGGCCCCGATCATCGCGGTCTTTGTCAGAGAATCGAGGAACCATTCATCCCCCGCCATCCGGATGGTGACGGTTTGGTCCTGAGCAAAGTTGAACTTGGGAACAACAAGAAACAGCGTTATCAGAGCGGACACACTAATCTTGCGGACCGAGGTTTGTAGCATGAGGTTGAGTCTCAAGGCACAGCGTTCCAGCTTGCGCCTCGACGCGCGATCAGCTGGACTTACTTTTTGATCGAGGATCCAGCGAACCAAAGAAATTTTACGGGCGTACCGCCGCCGTTGATGTTCGAATGCGTCATGAGGTGATCTGGGCGGATCATGTAAGCCATTCCGGGATGCTGAATGCGCAGCTCCGTGCCAATGAATGCCAGGCTATCGCCTTCGATGGCCGCCCAGATTTC
This sequence comes from Terriglobales bacterium, assembly GCA_049582765.1. Lineage (GTDB taxonomy): Bacteria > Acidobacteriota > Terriglobia > Terriglobales > Acidobacteriaceae > JBAUUQ01. The sequence continues at coordinate 18,748 of JBAUUQ010000053.1, read as the reverse complement.
CTCTTGCCCTGGGTTGTGCGGATGCGGTTCACCCATTGTCATCGGGTTGATGGTGACGGTGATTACGTCTCCGATGGTGGCCAGCCCGTCCGTTTTGGAGAATAGATCTCTTACAATATGCGCCCAGTGCCCCGAGGCGCCCGGAAGCGTGAATGGAGACTCCGCCATCGGAGTTCTAACCGGGACATCTCTTTCGTTGGTCACCAGCATTGCCTTGCCCGGTACGAAGCCTTCGGGGGTAGGTTCGCTGATGACGTACATCGTAAGGTCTTCGTCACCGGTATTCTGCATCACGAATTCCAGATTTTCCGGTAGGAAGACGGCAACGTCCTGGTGCAGCGCGGCGGTCTTTCCGCCGGCAGTGATCTCTCCTCTTCCGCCGGCAATATAAAAGATGTTCTGTTCGTGCTCCAGCCGGGTAGGCGTGGTGAAATTCCCGGGCTGAAGCCGGCCGTAAGCCAGGAAATTGGCCGCTTGTAGGATGGCGCCTGGCTGCGCCGGAGCGTAGTTGTCTCCGCGCGTCAGAATATCCCGTAACACCAAAGAACCGTAGGCATGACGGGGCATCGAATCCCGCCAGTCACCCATAAACATATCGATTCTTCTGTCCTGCGAATCCCGGGTTGCCTCATACTTCACATCCCCCGGCCCGTCGAAACTGTTTCCACCCGCGCTCGGGGTTTTGACGGGCGGCTTAGCGACCACCACTTGGGCAACCGCCGCGAGTGACGTAACGCTGAAGAGCGGTAATGCCAGGCAGGCAAGCCCCCGGCCTCGTAACCAGGACTTCATTCCGTCATTTCTCTTCATGATTTTCCTTGTCGACTGCTCACGTCTATTGAGCTGTAGCCCAGGCGAGTCCGTCGGCGCCTTTCCCCGCGTCAATCAGACTTGTTACTTTCCAATCCCCAAGACTGATGGCCGCCACTTTTCCGCTTTGATCGCAGGAAACATACGCCATCTTCTGATCGGGAGAGACCAACACTTCTTGGGGGCGGGTCGGAAGGTCAATGGTGTGCGCGACCTTCATGGCACTCAAATCTATCACCGCGAGTTGATGCACCAAAGGCAGGGCGATGAGAAGCCATCGGCCATCGGCTGTCGTGGCGCTTCCATAACCCAAACCCGGAAGCGGGATCCAGGTCTTGACTTTGTTAGTTGCGGTATCGATCACGGCCAACTGAGGCTTGGTTACATCGGAGGTAAAAACCAGCTTGTCGTCAACCGAGAGGGAGATGCGCTGCACCTGGCCCGACACCGGAATAATGGCGATCGTTTTGCGAGCCTCCAGGTCCAGAACAGAAACAGTTCCGGGTCCAACGTTCGCAGTGTAGGCCCGACGCCCGTCCCGGGTGATGGCGAACATGTGTGACTGCTCCTGGCCGGTCGGAACGGAGCCGATGATTTTCAAGCTGGCGGGATCGACGATGCTGATGGAGCGATCAAGTTCCGTGCTGACATATAACAGTCCGTTGCGCGGGCCAAACTTCGGGAGGTGAGGCCGTACGCCTTTACCGAAATCAAGATTGCCCACGACTTTTCGCGAGGCGAGATCGATGACCACCATGTTGCTACCATCGGTCCCCGGCATCCCAACGCCAGAGTCCCCATAGATGGGTACGTAGGCAAGCTTTCCATCAGGTGACGTCACGATTTCGTGTCCGGTGACGCCGCCTTCGGCTACCTCAGCTACCTGTTTAGCCGCAACGGGATCAATGATTCCCATCGCGTTGTCACCTTTATTAGCGACCAGCAGCCAGCCGGATGCGGCATTGGCCGTCACCGCACAGAAAGAAAGTATTCCCAAGACAGACAGAGCTAAAAGTGGTAGCGACCATCGCATGTCAGACTCCGTTCGAACATTTCGATGTCAGTGGTGCTGTGGACTGTGAACAGCATTTCCTCAGTTGCGGCGTAGGCAATCATCATATCATATTGTTTCAGGGGCCCTAACCTCGAGCATCAATACTCTTCCGCCACCACATTGATCAGTGGTTCGGCGCGCACAAACCGTTCCACCTGTTCACGGATCAGCTTGAAGGCGCGCTGCATGAACCTCTCGCTATCGCCCGCCACATGCGGCGTAATCAACAAATTCGGAGCCTTCCACAACGGGTGAGCTTCGGGCAGGGGTTCGGGATCGGTCACATCCACGGCGGCGCGGATCTTTCCTTCGCTCAGCGATTGCAGCAATCCTTCGGTCTCGATAATCGCACCCCGCGATGCGTTTACCAGGAGAGCCCCAGTCTTCATCTTCGCCAAGCGCTTGGCGTCGAACAGATGCCGCGTTTCCGAGGTCAACGGAATCGTTAACACAACGATGTCGGCGTGACCCAAGAACTGGTCCAGATTGCTGAGAGGCTCGACGGCCTGGTGCGCACTGCGTCCTACACGCAGGAACTTTGCCCCAAACGGAGAAAGCCGCGCCTCGACCGCTCTCCCGATGGACCCGTATCCGACAATCAGCACCGTGGCGTCTGCGACCTCCTTCATCGGTGCCGGAGGGTTCTTGATTTTGGTAGGCACTGGGTGGTCGATCTGTTGCGATTGCTGCCCCAGAGCCCACTTTCCTTGTCTCTGACGGTCCATAAAAAACGGTAAACACTTCTGCATGGCGAGAATCGCGGTTACCGTCCACTCGGCGGTTGGAATGTCATGCACACCACGGGCGTCGCACAACGTTACTCCAGGCGGGAAAAATTTCACCAGCGTATCCACTCCCGCCCAGGGCAGCTGGATCACGCGAACGCCCTTCAGGTGTTCCCACTGGTGTCTCACGATTTTGGGAGGCAGCGCGGGAACCCAGAAGTCGATTTCGATCTTTCCTCCAGGATCTTCGGGAATCCTTATAAACTGTACTTCGCCGCCTAATCCTGCCAGTAGCGCCTCATCGACCGAGGTGTCGACTCCAACCCGCACTTTCATTGCTTCACTCCTCCCCCGTTGGCGCCTATCCGAAATGCACCGAAAAAGAGTTGACAGCCCGTCTATTCATATTATGATATCAGCCATGAAAACACGCTTGCTCCTGTTGCCCTTCTTTCTACTACTGGCCGTAAGCCTGGCGGTCGCCGCCGCAGGCATTCCGGCGGGCGGCTTTGCCGGTACGTGGACGGCAAACTTCGAAAAATCCAAATTTCCCGGACCCCCACCGAAGATCGACATGTGCACGATTGACGCCGATGGGACGGTCACGGTGAATGAAACCAATTCGGAAGGCAAGAGTACCACCTGGCACTACACTCCGGTAGAAGGCCAGCCGGTACAGGTCATTGGCAGAGACAATACGTCCGTCACCGTAAGAAAAGTGAACGATCACACCAACGAGCACACTTGGAGCATCAATGGCAGGCCCGCCAAGAGCAAATCGGTCCTGTCGAAGGACGGGAAGACAACGGTATTTACCATGGACGGAACTGACAAGGATGGCAAGCCGTTCCACGAGATGGTGGTGTACGACAAGCAGTAAAGCTCGGGAGATTTAATCGCGGCCCTCCCCTTTCCAACAGCAATGCCGGTGTGAGGCGGACATTCTTGTCCGCCTCTTTTTGTTACCGTACTGGTTGCGGATGAGTTTCGAAAGTCAAAGGCGGTGGACAAGAGTGTCCGCCCCGCACGGCCCTACGGCAGAGCGAACGCTATCACGGAGTCACCCGCCGTCGTGTCGTAAAAGCTGCCTCCGGAGTCGACAAGAACTACGTATTGCTTACCGTTCTTGCCCTCATAGGTCATGGGCACAGTGTAGGACCCCGTATCGAGTTTGATGTCCCATAACACTTTGCCGGTGGCGGCTTCAAATGCGCGGAAGTGCTGGTCGGGGGTCGCCGCGATGAACAACAGACCTCCTGCGGTGGCGATCGAGCCGCCGAAGTTTAGCGTGCCGGTTCCATGAACGCCCTTCCCTTCCAGTTCCTGATCGACTCCAAAGGGCACTTTCCAGGCGACGTCCCCGGTATTCACATTGATGGCCCAAAGTTGTCCCCAGGGCGGCTGCTGGCAGGGCCAGAACTTGTCGTTATTCCAAAAGCGCACGTAGAGTCCCCATGGGCTGTTCCGCTCGTAGGCAGGGTCTGCGCCATCCTCAGCTTTCGTGACCTTTCCGACGTCGGCAATGTCGACGGTGTTAACGAACAGGTATCCCAACTCCGGGTTGTAAGACATCCCCGGCCAGTTGGTGGTCCCGAGCGTGCCTGGAAAAACCACAGTGAGTTTCGATCCATAGTGGGTGTATGGTCCTCCACTTTTCATACCGCCCTCGGTGGCCATGAGATCGGTGCAGAACTTCTTTTGCTCGGGAGTTACGGTAGCAATTTCGTCCGGGCTGAAGCTGTGCCGCCCCAACGGCGCAGGCTTCAAAGGAAACGGCTGCGTGGGATAACTCTCCTCACCGGGCACATCGCTGGCCGGTGCTGGCCGTTCCTCAACTCCGAAGACAGGATCGCCGTTGCGACGGTCGAGGATAAACATCAGCCCTGCTTTTCCAATAATTGCGACTGCGGGAACCTTCACTCCGTGTTTCACGACATCAATCAAGACGGGAGCCGACTCCAGGTCGTAATCCCAGGTGTCGTGATGAACGGTTTGAAAATACCAGGCCAGCTTCCCGGTATCGGCATTGAGCGCAACCAGGGAGTTGCCGAAAAGGTTTTTTCCTTTCCTGTCCGCGCCGTAAAAGTCGTAGCTGGGCGAACCGTAAGGCAGAAATAGCAGCCCTCTCTCTGGATCGACGCTCATAAAGCCCCAAACATTGGTTCCCGAGCGATTTTTCCAACTCTCCCCCGGCCAGGTGTCGTTTCCGGTTTCACCGGCGTGTGGTACGGAGTGGAATCGCCACACTTGCTTCCCGGTATGCACGTCCCAGGCCCGCGTATCGCCCGAGGCTCCGGCCCCGGGAGACTCTTGAACTTGGCCGCCCGTGATCGCCAGGTCCTTGTAAATCGTGAGTGGGGACGTAACATCAAATTGCGCGTGAGGGAATCCGTTAAGGATTTCGGTCTTGATGTCTACGGCGCCGTCCACCCCAAAACCATCCGTAGGCTTGCCGGTTTTCGCGTTCAGCGAGAATAAACGGCCGTCGGAGGTACCAAACAGGATCGAAGCGGGAGTTTTAGTATCTCCGGGCCAATACGCGACCCCACGGCCGGCAGGTCGTCCGTGATCCAGCTTGAACTCCCACAGTTCTTTGCCCGTCTCCGGGTCGAGAGCGACCACGGTGCTGTACGGAGTCGGCATGTATAGAACTCCATTGACCACAATCGGCGTGGCCTCCGACGAACGCCTCCCGCCGCCACGGCCAACAGCTCCCGCAGACCGCGATTGCGGGCCATCTTTCTTCATGTGGTAGGTCCATGCCGGCACCAGGTGCTGAACGTTCTGGGTATTGATTTGTTTCAGCGGGGAGTAGCGGGTGCTGGAATAGTCATGGCCGTACATCGGCCAATCGGATTGGCACGATGCCGGAAGCGCTGGGAAGATAACCGAACAGAGGATGGCAGTGAATGCTCCGAATCTCAAGTTCGAGCCCTTTATGTGTGATGTGTCATACCACTGAACATCTGCAACTAGGCGTTCCGACGCGTGATGCTTCGCTATCGACTTGATTCACTCCATCTTCTTGCGAGCTTCCTCAAGTATGCGTTTTGCACGTAAGGGGTTAAACACGCCACAGGAACAGAATCGCGTCATGTAGGTGACCGCTTGCTCGGGAGTCCGGCGGCCTTCTTTCACCCAGTCGATCATTTTCTTGGCCAGGCTGGCGGATATCATGCCGTGGCCGCACATTGTCGTGAGCTTGAGTAATTGGGTATTGGGCAGCTTCTCGGTTGCGCCTTCGAAGCCCAAGGAGTAGCCGACGCTGTGGCGGGCAATGCCGGCGAAGCGACAACACGCCTCGGCGCCCTCGATGGAGGTGGAAACATTGACGGACAGGCCGAGGTCCGCTTCTACCACAGCCTTGAGAAACTGCTCCGCCGAGGCTTGATTGTCGAAAATTGCAACCACCGATGCTGGCTCGTCGATGCCGTCGATTACCGCCCGGAAGTCGGGAGTCATGTCGCGCTTCCAGTTCGCAACCGTAGTCAGGTCGCGCGAAGGCCGCAAGGCGCCGCCATGCACCGGATCTCCAATGTTGACGGGATTGAACGGCAGGGCCATCTCCAGAAAAGCCTTCAGCTTGGGCACACTATCCACGTCATTCCGGCCGCTGCTGGGACTAGCGAATATCAGGTAATCGTCGTAGAAGCTTTCGGAGTCGCCGTAACGATGTAAGGTGTTGGTCATCGAATCTCGCTCATCGGCTGTTCCCTTTTGTTCTCCGGTGAATCCATAATTAGGATCTCCGTTATCGAGCGCACAAGTGGCTTGGGCAGCTCATTTTCCGGTATACGTGATTCGCCAAATCGAACCGGAGCCATCGTCGCTCACCAGTAGTGAGCCGTCGGGCGCGACGGTCACGCCTACCGGCCGTCCCCAGACACTTTCGTCATCGACCACGAATCCGGTAAGGAAATCCTGGTACTCGCCGCTGGCATGCCCCGTCTGATGAAGTGGCACGCGGATGACTTCGTATCCAGCGCGAGGCGACCGGTTCCACGAACCGTGTTCCGACGCGAAGATGTCCCCCTGATATTCACCGGGAAACTGCTTGCCCTCATAGAAGGTCATTTGCAGTGACGCGTTGTGTGGCTGCAGTATCACGTCCGGGGTGATGACCTCGCTCTTCAGTTCGGGATGGGTCCCCGGAAGGCGAGGATCCTGGTGTCCGCCCATGTACCACCACGGCCAGCCATAGAAGCCCCCGTCTTGCACGTGCGTGATGTAGTCGGGCACCAGGTCATTGCCCAACCCATCGCGTTCGTTGACCGAACACCACAACTCGCCGGTTTTCGGATTTACAGCGATACCCACAGGATTGCGGATGCCCGAAGCGTAAACCCGCAGCCCCGAACCATCGGGATTGTATTCGAGGATGTCGGCGCGATTCTTCTCGGCGGGCGTGTCGTCGACGTTCTGTTCCGACCCCACGGAGACGAACATTTTCTTACCATCGGGCGAGAACTGGACGTCTCTGGAACGGTGATGGCCACCGCTGGGCAGATCGTCCAAATGCTCCGCTGGCCCTGTGCTGGTCATATCGCCATTGTGATAGGGAAAGCGAACGACCGAATCCATGTTGGCGACGTAGACCCACTGCGGGTCAGGTCCCAGAGGATAGAACGCGATGCCAAATGGAGTATTCAGCCCGCTGGCAAAGACCTGCACTTTTTCGGGATTGCCGTCAGCGCTGATTCCGCGGAACACCTTGATGTCGCCGGCGCTGGTTTCGGCAAGGAACACGTCTCCATTAGGAGCAGTGCGCATCAAGCGTGGATTGTTAAGTCCCGTGGCGTACAACTCGACTTTGAAACCCTTGGGTACATGGAGCGAGGCGCCGGCCGGGCGGGCGACGATCTTGGGACCATTGGTAGCTGATTCCGAGGCAAACGGCGTGGGAAGGTCCCGGAGCCTGATGTGGCGGATGGTCCCCGGCTTTTCGTAGCGATAATCAGTGAACGGCGGTTTCGGTGGCGGCGCATTCGACTTGGCGCCCACGGCCTGCGCAACGGGAAGATCGGCCTTGGTGCTATCCGTCTTCGCACTTTTCAGCGACTGGACGTAACTGATAACTTGCCAGCGTTGTTGCTCCGGGAGCCCGGCCCAGGACGGCATGCCATTCTCTTTATCCCCGCGGGTGATGTACCAGAAAACTTCGCCAGCCGGCTTTGCCTGAACGATTCCGTGGGCTAGGGGAGGCACATTGCCGGTACCCCTGCCACCGATTCCATGGCAGGCCCCGCAGTTCCGCGTATAAACTTCTTTGCCCGCCGCTACGGCTTGCGCCTGTCCCTCGTAGGGATTCTTGACTTTCTGGGTATCCGCCGGTGCATCGTGAAAGGAGCTGTCTTGGGCGTGCAGAAGAAGAAAGGAGGATCCTGCAAACACCAACGACATCAGGACCCGGCGCAGTTGTCCATGATGGGAGCCTCTGTTCGTATCGCGGGGGCGCATCGCGTTTCCAGTATATTGTACAGTTATATGATATGACAATTGAAAAGATCGTTGGGAGTCAGCCGGGGCTAGGAACCCCGAATCATTCCCACGCCGCGGCGAACTGCAGGCACACCGGCGTGTCCACTGTGATCTCGGTGCCAGTCTTGGAAAGCCGACCTGTGGCACTGTCAATCTTGAACACTACCACGTTATTCGACAGTTGGTTGGCAGCCAGCAAGTAAGCTCCGGTGGGATCAATCTTGAAGTTACGCGGCATAACTCCTCCGGTAGGCGATTGTTCCACCAGAGTCAGCATGCCGGTCTGGGGATCAATGGAGAACACGCCGATGGTGTCAGGGGCTCGCTCAGTTTCGCTGAAAGTTCGCCGGTTCGACTCGTAAAGAAACTTCCCGTTGGGGTGGATCTCGATCTCCGCGCTGTGATTCCCGCCGATAAAATCGTGTGGCACGGTGTGGGCGCGCTGCACCGGAGTCAGAGTGCCCTTTGAAGCGTCCCATGCGAAGACATCCACGTTCCCGCTCATCTCGCTGAGTTGGTAGCCAAACCTGCCCGCAGGATCGAAGGTGAAATGGCGCGGCCCGCCGCCGGGATAGACGGTGGCAAACGGGGGATCAGGCGGTGAGAGCTGTCCGCTCTTGGCATCGAAGTGAAAAATGAGCACTTTGTCGATCCCCAGATCGGAGACGATGGCATAGCGGTTGTCCGGCGAGACCAGGATCGAATGCGTGTGAGGCTCGTCTTGAATAGGCGCCAGGACGCTGTGTCCAACGTCCTGAATGAAAGCGGTCAACTCTCCCAGAGAACCGTCTTCCCTTACCCGCACCACGGAGACACTTCCACTGCCAAAATTGGCCATCATCACGTACTTGCCGGTCTTGTCGATCGAGATGTAGCAAGTGCTGGTGCCACCGGCGGGGACGGTATTTAACAGTCGCAACTTGCCGGTTGCGGAATCAATGGCGAAAGCGCTCACGTAAGAGGAATGATCGAGCGGCGGCCCGAGGGAAAGAGGATCTTCGCTCACGGCGTAAAGGAATCGATGGTTCGGAGAAATGGTGAGGAACGAAGGATTGATCATCTCCGCGGCCAGTTCGGGCTCACTGAGTTTGCCGGTTGCGGCCCGGAAGCGGCTGACATAAATCCCCTTGCTGTGACTCTCCCCTACTCCGTAGGTCTTGCTGTGGTGCACATATTTGAATCCGGTATAGGTGCCGACGTACATGAAGAAATCATTGGCCTGAGCGTAAGCAGCCTGGACATCGAAAATCGCGAGGCCGAAGGCGATAACCAAACAGAACGCGAATCGGATACGTCTCATGAAGTTTCCTGATCTCCTTAGTTACTGTACGGGCACAAATACAACGCAAACGGGCACGTCAATTTTCAAATCGGTGCTGGCGGGAGTGAGCCGGCCGGTGTTGCTGTCCACGCGAAAAAGCGCGACGTTCCCGCTCAACTCGTTGGCAGAAAATAAGTATGAGCCAGTGGGATCGATCGCGAAGTTGCGTGGCATGGTTCCCCCCGGCGGCACTTGTTCGACTTCGGTCAGCGTACCCTTTTCCGGGTCGATGGAAAACACGCCGATCGTATCCGGCCCAAATAAATTGGCTCCGCGGAAGCGGCGATTGGATTCGTACAGGAATTTCCCATTGGGATGAATCGCAATCTCGGCGCTGTCATTGGCGCCGATGAAATCGGGGGCCAGTGTCTGCGCATCCTGCACAGGGGTCAGAGTTCCGTTGGCCGCATCCCACGCGAGGACGGTCACCACACCGCTCATCTCTTTGAGCGAATAGCCGAATTTGCCGGCTGAATCGAAGACAAAATGGCGCGGGCCACTGCCGGGTTCGGCGGTGACGAACGGAGGGTTGTCGGGTGACAGCGTTCCGGTAGCCGCATCGAATCGATAGACAAACAGCTTGTCCACTCCCAGGTCGGAAACCACTGCGAAGCGGTTGTCCGGCGAAACGTCGATGGAGTGCGGATGGGCCTTGGACTGAAACGACGGGTCTTTTCCTTTCCCGATATGCTTCATGAAGGCGGTTTGTTCGCCGAGCGAGCCGTCGTCCTTGATTCGCAGAACCGTGACGCTGCTGCTGCCGAAATTCGCCATCAGAACGTAATGGCCGGTTTTATCGATGGAGAGGTAACAGGTACTGGTTCCTCCTGTGGGCAGGGTGTTCAACAGACGCAGCTTGCCGCTGGCGGGATCGATGGCGTAGGCGCTCACATAAGACGCATGATCGAAGTCCGGACCGAGCGAAAGCGGATCCTCGGTCGCAACGTAGAGGAATTTCTGGTTGGGGTGAACGGCCAGGAACGCCGGGTTCACGATTTCCGCTGCCAGTTCGGGCTTACTTACCTTGCCCGCCGGCTGAAAACGGCTGACATAGATTCCCTTGCTGTGGCTTCCTCCGGCAGGCAAGCCCTCATTCATATAGGTGAAACCAGTGTAAGTGCCGAAGTACACAAAATACTCGCTGGCGGGCGCGGGCGAGCTCCAGGCACAGGAAACGGAAAGAACAGCTGCGAAGGCGAACAAGGCAAGATGACGGATATATCTCATGGATTATTTTTTCGGATGATCGTTCTTGTCACAGCATCGTCAGAAAATCGAGCACATCACAAGCTAATGGGCCGCGGGAACCACCGCATGCGTCCAATTGTCGCCCTCGGGAAATCGGGCAAAATAAAGAAACTTTACCGGCGTGTCACCGGCATTGATGTTGGAGTGTACGGTAGCGAAATCCGGCGGCAGCATGTAGGCCATTCCCGGCTTTTGGATCCGCAGTTCGGTTCCCATCAATATGAGACTGGTACCGTCGATGGCTGCCCAGACCTCTTCTTGGCCGGGCCGGTGTGGGTGCGGTTCGCCCAAGGTCAACGGATTCACGGTCACTGTGATAACACTTTGCTCGGTCGCCAATCCGTCAGCTGGGGAAAAGAGCTCACGAACAATGTGCGCCCAATGGCCCGATGCCCCACCCACTATATAAGGATCGGCGGCCGCCGGAGTTCTTACGCGCGCCATGGCCTCATCCTTGACCAGCATTTTATCTTTGGGATGGAACCCGCCGGGAGTTGGTTCATTGATGACGTACATGGTGAGCGCCTCATCTCCCGTGGACCTCATCACGAATTGGAGCCCCGCAGGCATCAAGACGGCGATGTTCTTGCGGAGTTTGGCGGTGTCGCCCCCGGCTGTGATCTCTCCCTCGCCACCGAGCACATAATATACTTCCTGTTGACCCACGAGCGCCTCAGGCGTTGTCCAAGCGCCCGGAGCCAGGCGGCCATAGGCGAAAAAGTTGGCGGCGCGCAGAACCGCGCTTTTTTGCGGAGGCGCAAAGTTATCGCCGCGAATGAGAATGTCACGCAATACCAGTGAACCATGCTCGAAACGGGGAAGCGATCCTTGCCAGTCGCTGATGAACAAGTCGATTCGCCGGTCCTGCGGTTCCCTCTCTTTCGCATACTTGACGAACTCTGGCCCGGGATAGGAATTAATACCGTTGATGGCGTTTTTCGTGCCACTTGACGCCGGGGGTGTTTGCGCGGTGGCGAACAAAGCGAAGACCAGCGAGGAAACAGTCAGAAAAACAAATGTCGCGCGTTGCATGGTAAGGTCTCCTTTTCTGATCTCCGATTACGGCCTGGGATCGTGCGGATGGTAGCGACCGAAGTAGAGAAACCTGACCTGGGTGTCTTCGTTTTGATTGATGTTGGTGTGCGGTGTCTTGTTATCGGGAATATGGTAAAACGCCATCCCGGGAGTCTGCCGCCGCAGCGTATTACCCACGAACGCAAGGCTGGTGCCGTCAAGAGCCTGCCATACTTCCTCAATGTCGTCATGATCCACCACATGTGGCTTTCCGATGGTGAGTGGATCGATGGTAACAGTCAGAACACTCTGCAGCGTGCCCAAGCCGTCCGCGGTTGCGAACAGCGGCTTCACGATATGTGCCCAGAGACCATCGCTCGAGGAGATGGGAATCTTGTTCTCGTCCCTGACCAGCATAGTGGAATTAGGCCGAAAGCCGGCAGGGGTCGGTTCGTTGATCACATACATGGCCAGCGGCTGATCTCCCGTGTTGCTGAGGGTGAATTCCAGGTTCGCGGGCATCAGAACCGCGATATTCCGGTACAAATCGGCGGTTTGCCCTGCCGCCGTGGCGGTGCCGCGGCCGGACTCCACAAAGTAGATCTCTTGCTGCCCATTGAGGCGTGTCGCCTTGGTGGAAGCGTGCGGCGCCAGAGTGGCGTAGGTGTAAGAGTTGATGAAGCGAAGAACCGCGCCCTTGCTCGCGGGATTCTGTGGATCGCCACGGGTAAGAATGTCGCGCTCGGCAAGCGAACCGCGAATTGTGCGCGTTGTCGAAGCGTGCCAATCCCCGAAGTAGAGGTCGATACGATCGCCAGTCGTTTGCGCCACGGCCAGCCCGGCGCACAAAGTTAATGCTAGTGACGCGAGAATTCTTCTCACCATCGGAGCGTTCTCCCTCAAAAATTCTTCTAAGTTCCGGGAAGCAGTCAATTTGCTACTATTATAACTATATATGATGATTGCCAGGAAGCGGTCACAAATTGCTTGGGCGAGGGTAAGGGTGTGAAGGGCGCCGGCTGACATTGCCATCTTTTCGCGCTGGCGGTTCGCCGTTGCCGTCGATCGTTGATCGTTGATCCTTGATCGTCGCTCACTGATCATTAAGCGATGGCGCCAATTGCTTCTTGATTTTTAGGTACATTGGAAAGTGCTCATAGAATATCCATTGAAAGCAATTTAGGAGAAGCCGATGAAGCTGATTCGATTTGGTGACCCGGGGCAGGAAAAGCCCGGAGCGCTCTTGAAGGACGGCAGCCGCGTCGATGCGTCTGCGCTGGGTTCGGACTACGACGAGAAGTTTTTCGGAAGCGGGGGTTTAACTGAGCTCGATTCCTGGCTGCGCAAGCACGCTTCATCCGCCCCGCGCGTCGCCCCATCGGTCCGTCTGGGGTCTGTGGTCTGCCGGCCCAGCAAGATCGTATGCATCGGCCTCAATTACCGCGATCATGCGGCGGAGACAAAAGCGGAACCGCCGAAAGAGCCGGTTCTCTTCTTTAAGGCGACCACCTCTCTGGTGGGGCCGAACGATGACTTGATCATGCCGAAGAATTCGACCAAGGTGGACTGGGAAGTGGAACTCGCAGTCGTCATTGGAAAGAAAGCTTTGTACGTGTCCAAGGAAAAGGCTCTCGATTATGTCGCCGGCTACGTTCTGCACAACGATTACTCCGAGCGCGCTTTTCAGTTGGAGCATGGTGGGCAATGGGTGAAAGGAAAGAGCGCAAATACGTTCGCGCCTTTAGGCCCGTTCCTGGCGACGCCGGACGAAGTTCCGAACGTCGGCAATCTGCCGATGTGGCTGCGGGTGAATGGCCAGTTCCGGCAAAAGAGTTCAACGGGGAACATGATCTTCGACGTGGCAACCTTGGTTTCCTACGTGAGTCAGTTCATGACGCTTCTTCCCGGCGATGTGATCAGCACGGGCACTCCAGCAGGAGTCGGTCTAGGAATGAATCCCCCGGTGTATCTCAAAGCCGGCGATGTGGTAGAGCTGGGAATTGACGGCTTAGGTGAATCGAAGCAGCACGTGAAGGCCTACGCCGGCAACGCGCACTGAGGCGATTGCCAGCTGTGCTACATATTTTCGTATCGCTGCCACCGTTGCCGTGATTCTTGGTGGTTGTGGCAGCGCCTGCCCGCAGACGCCTGCCGCGAGCGCCCGAAGCTCGAAGGCTACCACGAACCTGGACTGGCCTGACTATGGCGGACAGGCCGCGGGTGAGGACTACTCCAGCCTTCTCAGAGCCACCGCAAGAATTGCACGAGGTGCGCCTCGCTGGAAGTTTGATGGCGAGGGAGAGTGTGGTCTCGAGACAAGTCCGATCATCGTCGGCCGTCGCCTTTCCTTACTCGGAGACCACATGACACTGAGTAACCGTTGAAATGACGGAGCGAACCGCGCAAGATCACGAATTCAGGGTTGCACTTCGACCAGTTTCCAGCTCAGGTCCGGGTCGTACTCGGTCAGGGCGGCGGCGAGCTTGGCGGTGTTCGGACCGAGATTCTTCTGATAGACGCGCCCCTGTTGATTGATGATGAATGTCATCACGCCCGAATTATCCCACTTATCCGGATATGCGACGAGAGCGTAACCGGCGATCATATTGCCATTGATGACGTAGCTGTATTTTCCACCGGGCGCATGCACGCCCTGCCGAGTGAGGATTCTGAAGTAGTAACCGTGATACGGCGCATGATCGGCTTCGAAAGTTTCCTTGTTAGGACTTTTTTTGCCCGCTGCACTTGTTTCGGACGCGTTGGGACCGTGTACTTTTGCCTCGGCAGCGGCAATCAGCTTTCCAAGCGGGCTGGGTTTCTCGTCTTCGGAAGTTTCCCAGTACAGACCATCATGGGCGCCGGGCGTACTGAGTAGATTCTGCGCATATTCGGCAAGACCATCGTGGTCCCAATCGCCCTCTGTGAAGTATTCCCATTGGGCAACCGCGTAGGCGCGGCAGGTGGCGATGGCGGAAAGTTCATTTTCGCCGACCCGGCGGTTGATTACTTCGTCGAGACCAGCCTTGGTATCGAAAAACCACTTTCCGTCGTTCTCCACGAGCGGAATCGGCGTGGGCCAATTGTCTTTGCCAACGGTAACCGTATATCTGGAATCGCCGATTTTCTGAAGTTGAGCGGATTCGCCGACAGCAACCGCAAACTCGTCACGATCGTTGGCGTCCTCGACGTCGTCGCCGGAGAGAAGCTGCTTATAGTCTGGGCCGAAGATTCTTGCAAGGGCATCACTGTCCTTGGCCTTGGCGGCGGAAACGAGCGCTTGCAAGGCGTCATCGGCGGAAGAGAAAGTGCTCTGTGATGTCGACTGTGCATGGGCGGTCGGAGCTGTAAAAAGACAAATAGAAAGGAATAGCGCTACGGTCAGCAGCGCGGAGAATGCGAATCTGATCTTGAGATGGACCATTTGCTGATCTCCCTTCCCATTTTCAAACGGTTCGCCAAGGACGTATTTCATGGCTTCCTCTTTTCGCCACCGCGCTGTGCCGGCGCGGGCCTATTCGGTGCTTTCGGCTGAGGAGCGGGGCGTGCCGGAGAAGCTTGCTGGCGGCTAGCTTGGCCGCGCTGCCTGGAAGTGCCGGGGTCGAAGTTGCCTTCTCTGGGATTAAAGGCATGTGGGGCTGGCCGAGACACTTGTGGGTGCGGCGCCTGGCGACTCTCTTGTTGCTGGATATTCGGGCGGTTGTTGCCGGACGCATTGTCACGGCCCCGGTACTGATCGATCCGTGGATTGTTGCGGTCAATGTTGCGATCGATAATCTTGTTACCCGGGCCTGGGCGATTGTTGCCGCCGGGCGAAGGGTTGGGCCGACCGTTGTATCCGTTGCTTCTCACTGTATTGCCGGGGCGTCCGAAGTTGTGGTTGTTCAGACGATTGGTCCGGTCGTTGTTCACCCGAACATTGTTGTAATTGACGTTTCGGTGGACAGCATTGTAACGACTGAGGTTGTTCTCGTTTACGGTACGGTTGATGACGTTCCTGTTCACGTAGATGTTGTTGTAGCGGTTGTTGATGTAGACATTGTTTACGATATTTATCCGGCCACGGCTGCGATCAATCCACCCGCAATTCCAACAATCCCGGCCCCAGCCTCCGTGCCGCCATCCGGTGTAGTAGACCCCACCCCACCCCCCGCCGTAGCCCCAGCGGAAATCAAGATTCAACCAGGCGCCGATGGGGAAGCCAGCGCCGAAGGTCAGGGCAGGTCCCCAATAAGGCCGGCGATAATAAATGATGGCCGGATCATAGACCGGGACGTAGATGTATTGCGGCTGATAAGGAGTGATCGCGATGTAGTTGTCGCGTTCCAAAACTTCCTGCTGCGGCGAAGATTGCAAATTCCCCGCACTGCGGGCCATATGACGGAGACGTTGAACCGACGATGCGACATCGGTGGATTGGTTGACGTAGGCTTGCCCAACGGACGTAGTCCAGTCGATCTTGTCGGCCATCATTTCGATAACCGTTGGGTAGTGTGCGACGGCTCTTACACTGACATCCCAGTTCTGGTCATCAATGCCGTTCTGGCCATCGGCGCGAACGTAGCGCGCGGCCTCTTCCACCTGGTCTGGAAAAGTCGCCGCGACAAAGAGCTGAGCAAGAAGCGGGTCGGGATAGAGTGCGATAGGAGATAGTAGATTATCGAGCTGCTCGGGCGAAAAGTTTTCGTAAGCAGGTGCCTGATCCTGCTGCTGCGGCTGGTCTTGTGACTGATCTGACGCTTGATCTTGAGAGACTCGGTTCTCAGGGACCGGAGCAGCTTGGAGGATCGGGAGGTTGAAGAAACCGAGGGTGAGTAGGACGGCCAGAGCTCTAAGCATGAGTCAGGTGCCTCCTGGACCGTAAGCATACGCCAAGTTGCACTAGCCTGAAAGTCTCGCGAAAAGGAATGCTTAAATCCCTCGGACTTGGTGAGAAACTCCTCCCATCGTAGGCCCCTTACGGACCGAACCGCGGTCCACGATTTGAGAGGAGTCATCACCCGCTAGAAGCGCGGCAGTTTACCCTGGTAACACCAGGGCGGCAAACTCCATTTGATAAGGGGCACAAACTAAGTCCCGTTGACTTCGCTCCCCGTCTTTGCTGTACTTAAGTTGTTATCAACGGTGAAGGAGTTCACCGAAACCGCTGTTCCCACCATAGAGCCGGGTGCAGCTGATGACTCCTGACAAGCGAGCCTTGTCGCGGAGTCGTGTCCCGGCAAAGGTTCCACAAAAATAAGCGAGTTTTTGGAGTTACGGCCTCAATCTGGAGTGGGCCTGACCCCAATCGCGATCTCGACGCGCCGTACCTTCGATCAATGAAGAGATCGAGCGGCGGGAGGCCGCGCCCGCGTCGATTCAGACTAAAGATCATGTTCTACGATTGCTAATTGCCGTAAAGCGAAAAGGACAAGACGAGGCCGACCGCGAACCGAACCCATGAGGCCGGATTTCACTTTCGATCGTGAGGAGGAACGCCAACGAATTGAGCAGTTCCTGGCGAAGAGGCGCCCGTTTCTCATCTACGGACCATCGGGGGTTGGCAAAACGTTACTGCTCCGTAATGTGCTGCCCCCGTTTCGGTCGGTTCTCTATTGCGAGGACTCGGCGACGATAAATGTAGTGTTTCGCAGCGTCGCACGTGGTCTGCTGCGATTACAAAGCCCACGCGCTTCAAGAGCATTTCGCGACGAGGCTGCGATCTTAACCAAATCCGCGGTTTCATTGAAAGGGATTGTGATGGATGCACTGAGAGAGGGGGAGTACTCGATTGTGCTCGACCATCTCAAGCGATCCTCCTACTCGTTTGCATCGGCCGTTCGGGAAGTCATGGGATGGGGTTCGACCCCGGTGACCGCGGTGGCGCGTTCCAGCCACATGGAGGACACTGGTTTTCTCCAGCCGCTTTATAGTGACCGTTCGCAGAAGTGTGAAGTCCGCAATTTCGACGACTCAACCGCCGAGCAATTTGCTCGTGAGCGGATCAAGCGCTCTGGCCTGTCGGGCACGAACATGAGCGAATTCCTCGACAAAGTTCTGGAATTCAGCGGGGGCAATCCGGGAGCGATCATCGCATTGATCGATATGGCAACCTGCCCAAAGTACCGCTCCGAGGAACACATCAAGATCTCGCCGCTATACATCGACTTTCGCATGAACGGGGGCGTTGCCAGGTGACGAACGGGTCTTATTCGCTCAATTCGAATCATGAGCGGCGCCTTGGCGTGACCTGCCGCCACATTGATAAGCTGCTGGCGGAGATGGAGAGTGCCCTTAATGTCTCAACGTCCAAGCTCGCCTTTCCACAATATGCTGCTGATCTGAGTCCAGCCCAGCGCCGTGTCATCGAAGACTACATCGGCCGCATTCGAGCCCAGTTGGTTCGGGTACTCGATGGTCAGGGTATTGAGCGGCCGCCCGCCGATGTCCCTGTTTCACGTTCGTTGCATTCCTATCTCAACTTAGTGGATATCGCCACCGAGGAACTGAAGCCCGAATACATGCGCGGCTACGGAGAAGTCCCACCCGCGGCTGCGGTTGAACTGAATGGCATCGCTGGAGAACTCCAGGGTTTGGTACGGCAGCTCGATCAATATCTAATGCGTGGGTCCAGGGAAAACCTGCAGGAGCGCTTGGAAAGGCTAGAACAAACCGGAGACGAGATCCCGGTTCTCAGAAAACTGGAGTCGGTCATCAGCGAGCACGGACTGGTGGAATTCCGGTCGACGTTGTCGATGATTCTGGACCGTCTGCAAGACAACAGTTTCGAAATCGCCATCTTTGGACGCGTGAGTTCGGGCAAGTCGTCTCTGCTGAATGCCATGCTCGGGACCGATGTGCTTCCGGTGGGAGTCACTCCAATTACCGCCGTTCCAACGCGCTTGGTATACGGCGAGACTCCCGTGGTCTACGTCTGGTTTGCCAATCGGACGCCCGAACGGTTTGAGATTGCGCAGTTGCCGGAGTTTGTGGCGGAGCAGCTCAATCGTGGGAACGAGAAGCATGTAACCAGAATCGTAGTTCAGATCCCATCGCCTCGCCTTCGCGAGGGCATTGCATTCGTCGATACCCCCGGGTTGGGATCTTTGGCGACTCGTGGAG
>JBAUUQ010000052.1:0-49078 GCA_049582765.1 Terriglobales bacterium | reverse complement strand
TGCCAAACGGTCAAAAATTGGGGGATGCAAAATGTCTTGGAATCCAAGAACATCGCTTATAACGCATCCTGATGCAATTCTGTTTTCGGCAATTTAGTGAAAAAGAGTTTTTCAACAGCCACGCCTGATAGCGACAGTTGAGATTGGTTTCTTCGTGCTTGTCGTTGACTCTGGGCACAGATTGTTCTGTTACCCAAATGAGGTATTCATCAACCAGCCAGTAGTGGTAGTAAAAATACCCTACATCTGGTGATGCGTTCTCAGCAGTCATCGTGCAAGTATCCTCCTTATCGCATGCAATTTGGAAAGGAATGGCACCAATGAAGAATATCGTTCTAGTCCACGGTGGGTTTGTGGACGGCGCAGGTTGGGAAGGCGTCTACAAGATCCTCAAGAAGCAGGGTTACAGCGTCAGCGTTGTCCAAAACCCAACCATTTCACTGCAAGACGACGTAAAGGCAACCAAGCGCATCCTTGCGGCCCAAGATGGTCCGGCAATCCTCGTTGGTCATTCTTATGGCGGAGCCGTGATCACCGAAGCGGGCACTCATCCGAACGTTGCGGCCCTCGTGTACATTACTGCCTTTGCTCCCGACAAAGGTGAGTCCGTCGGCACACTCATCAAAGACCCGCCGCCCGGCGCGCCCGTGCCGCCGATTGTGCCATCGCAGGATGGATTCTTGTTCCTGGAAAAAAAGGCGTTTCCCGCATCCTTTGCGGCGGACGTGGACCCGGAGAAAGCCGCATTCATGGCCGATTCTCAGGTGCCGTGGGGAGTAGAGGCTCTCAATGGCACCATCACCGAACCGGCGTGGCGGACAAAACCGAGCTGGTATTTGGTTGTCACTGACGACAAGATGATCCCGCCGGACGCGCAGCGTGCCATGTCGAAAAGGGCGGGCTCCAAGGTTGTCGAAGTCAGAGGCAGCCACGCCATCTACGTGTCACAGCCTCAGGCTGTTGCAGCCCTTATCGAAGAGGCTGCCACGGCTAAAGCCAAGGCTGCTTAATCGCTTTAAACGCCATTACACTCATTGACCCTCGGGTATCCGTCCTCCCCTTCTCCCTAGGGGTTTTGAGGGTAAACGCCTGTTTTCAACAGTTCAGATTTCAACGGTTCAGACCCCTACCACGCCCCGAGGTAACTTTCGGGTTCGGAATTGGCGTACTACCCTTGGGTGATGGATTGCGTCAATAGAGGCATCTTGACCTTGGTGGGACTCTTCCCGTTGTTCTTGCTGGAAGCTCCTCCGGCTGAGGCGCGCCTGAACCTGCTCCAGAGCAAGCAGGTGGTGACACTGCCTGGAAATCTAGTTGGCAGTATTCGAGCCGGCCTCGAACCATCTTCGACCGGGCCAGTGGCATTCGCCGCGCCAATCCAGGCTGACCTTTTGCGTGCTCTGCCGCAGGATTTCCGTGCTGCGTGCCCCTCATTGATTGAAAGCTGGGGTGACATCGCCAAGGGAACGGACGAGTGGCGCGTGCGCGTCCTGGTTCGCCAAACCGATCAATTGTGGCTGGCCTTTCGATGTGCATCGCGCGCGCGCGAGTATGAGAAGGACTATGACGAGCGTCCGGCCCTCCTTCGCCTTGCAACCGGCAAGCTGGAGTTTTTGCCACTCGGGTCGGACGCCGAGAATGACTCCACGCTCTATCACGTCGAGTTCTCCGAGCTCCTGCCACTCGAAGGCGCGCAGGGGGTAGCCCTCAAAGTCACTGAGCCAGCCGAAAATCCCTGTTGCGATGGGCCTGAATCGCGCTCTGGTGAAACGTGGCGGGTCTTCGCGGATTTACCGCACGGCGTTGCGGAACTGCTTTCGGTCACGACGGTGCGGGACGACTCGAGCCACGCCGACGACCCCGAAATCGACACCGAGACAACCTACCGGGCCCAAATCGCCGTGGATCGCGACGCGCAGAACCGAGGCAGAGAAGTCGCGGCCACCTTCCGTGAAGAGGTCAAGGAAATCACCTACGAAGGCGAGAAGGCTAACCCTCACACCGTGAGCCAGCGCTCCGGCACGCTGCGCTACCGCTGGACGCCCGCCTCTCTGCACTTTGAAGAAATCAAGTAGCAACGTTGAATCTGTCGAGGCTGGTCTCCAAGCTCGTTAGGAAGAAGTCTACTGTGTCCTGCTCAAGTTGACCTTGGCGGTTCGTCGGTTGTCGACGCTGTTGAGTTCTAGATCTCCGGCCAGCTTCGAGTCACTGGCTTTTAGACTGTAGATGAATTTCCACTCTCCTGTCGTTATCTCAAACCGAACCCGGTCGCCATCGACTTTGCCATCCTCGATTGGATACTGTTCGCTCTGGTTCGGGCCACCGCTACCTGTCAGCTTGTTTCCGTCTTGTTTGAAGATGAACAGTTGTGGCACATCGTGGTCCGCACCATCGGCCTTGAACGCCCCGGACCACTTGCCAGTCAGGTCCCCAGCTATCGCGGGCATTGTTAGCAGCAGGACAACAGCAATCGCCTTTTTCATGAAACACCTTTTTCGTTCGTAGGCCGACTGGCGGCCAGCTTGACCCTGTACCCACCCAGCCACATGAATAGCCCGCTACGCGCTTGCACGAATACCATTGTGCTTGCTAGCCAGACCGCGATCCGACTCGGCGTTCCCAAAATATTTCCAGTATGAATTGCTTCGTTTGCCGCCAAAACCCTATCGCCACGCGACAAGTCGCTCGACCGACTGAGCGACACCACATGTCCATAGTATGGGTCCAAGGCAACCACGTTGCCATCGCCTGCAACTCGGTCCCTCGGGTTCAATAGCGCAACTACGTAGAGGCCGCCGTACTTCGGCATCTGGACTCGATACGGTATTGCGCCCGGGATATGAGTGCACGCAATCGCAACGGCTTCATCGGGCGTCATTGCTGTTGCACCCGGTGCGGGTTCTGGTGGAGCGGAGCGGGCAATATTAATCGGGCTGGAGCGGGTTAGTTTATAAATCAACGGCCCGAGTTGATCTTCGAACCCGATAATCGTTCCCGTTGCTGCAAGTATTGCGAGAGGCAACAACGAGAAGATTCCAACCGCATTGTGCAGGTCGAACCAGAGCCGTCTGGTGCCCCACTTTCCTCGAATACGCACTTGCTTGATCGGCCACCACAGATACAGACCGGACCCCAGCGACAAGAGCATGGCTATCCCTGACAATTTCAAAATATTTCTGCCGAAGTTTCCGTCCGCAAGGCGAACATGAAGCTCCCTCACATAACCCAAGAAGGTCTGTCCACGAGTCCTCATCCCTAGAACTTTTCCCGTGTACTCATTCACGTATGCAATTCCACTCGGCAGCAGGCAAGAACTCCGTCATGTCAAACCCGGGGAAGAGATCGCCATCGGCACCGCCACCGACCCTTATCAACCCGCCGAAAAGCGGTTTGAAGTCACTCGTGCAATCCTGCAGGAATTCGCGCGTCATAGCGGCTTCGAAATCGGCATCGTCACCAAATCGAACCTCGTCCTGCGGGACGTCGATTTGCTGCAGCAAGTCTCGCGCCACAACAAGCTCTTCGTGAACCTCACCATCACCACTCTGAACCCAGACCTGGCGCGCATTCTCGAGCCCCGGGCGCCCCGGCCCGATCTGCGTCTCGAGGCCATGAAGGAGCTGAATCAGGCCGGGATCGCCGCCGGAGTGATCTGCGCTCCCGTGCTCCCCGGCATCACCGATTCGCCGCGTGATCTGGAAGCACTGGTGCGCGCCACGGCCGATGCTGGCGGCAAATACGTGTTCGCCAATTCCCTATTCCTGAAACCTTGTTCGGCCGCCGTATTCATGCCCTTCCTGGAGAAAGAGTTCCCTGAACTGGTCGAGAGCTATCGCCAGCTTTATAAAGACCGCGCATTCCTTTCGACGCCATATCGCAAACGCCTGTCGCAGCTGATGGCGCGGCTCCGCCAGAAGTACGGCATTCGCACCGATTACGACCGCTATAGCAAACGCACTCACCCCGTAATCGCTACCCAACCACAAGAACAGATGAATCTTTTCTCGCCACAACAGACACCGGCCCCGACGTCATGCAGGCCGCCGATGCCTTTGTCGCCGACGCCAAACAGCACGACGACATGACTCTGGTGGTTCTCTGTTCACAATCGAAGGATGGCAGCTAGACGATCACCCTCATTTTTTGGGACCAAACATCACCATGACCGGTGCGAGTTGTCACTGACGCAGTCTCACCCCGGGTGATATGCACTGGGCGTAGGTTTTGTACCCTCCGCTATGCCCGCTCTGGGCTGGCACTTTCTCCACAAGCGGGTACCGCGCTGGCTCTGTCCTCGGTATCGTCCGTTGCATTGGAGGCAGTTATGAAGCGATTCGGCATTGTCATGATGCTTGTGGTGTTCTGCTCGACCTTCGCTTATGCACAATCGCAAACTTCTACCAACCCGCAGGAGACGCTGGTTCCGCGCTTGCTGCGCTTCAGCGGGACGGCCAGCGATAGCAATGGCAAACCGCTGACCGAAATCACCGGCATCACCTTCTTGATTTACAAGGATCAGCAAGCGGGAGCACCCTTGTGGATGGAGACCCAGAACGTTCGGCCAGATGCTGCCGGACGCTACACCATCACTCTGGGCGCCGCCAAAGCTGGGGGCATCCCCGTGGAGCTATTTACTTCCGGTGAGGCGCGTTGGGTAGGAGTGCAAGTGCAGGGGCAGACCGAGCAGCCGCGGGCACTACTGCTGAGTGTGCCTTACGCTCTGAAGGCGGTGGATGCGCAAACCCTGGGCGGGAAGCCGGCTTCGGCCTTTGTTTTGGCTCCGACCGGCTCAGGTTGGGGTGCGGAGGCCAGCGCCCCGGGCAGTACGAAATCCCAAGCCGCCAAGCCTCAGTTTACGAGCTCAGGGAAACTGAACTACATTCCCCTGTTTACCGACAATTCGGGCGACCTGGGCAACTCCAACATCTATCAGAGCCCAGCGGGCAACGTGGGGATTGGGTTCACCAACCCACAACAGAAGCTGGTAATCGCGGCGCCAGCGGGAGGAGGCGTGGTGAACGCGTCGAATTTGGCGGATCAGGACATGCAGATCACGCTGAGCGCGCCGGGGGCCAGCGACAAGCATGCGTATTTCGGCACTTCCACGGCGACCAACCTGACGCTGGGGGTAGGTGGGGTGGAGAAGGTGCGGATCACGAACGCGGGGAATGTGGGGATTGGGTCCAAAAACCCAAAGCAGCGGCTGGTGATCGCGGCGCCGGCGGGAGGAGGCGTGCTGAATGCGTCGAATTTGGCGGATCAGGACTTGCAGGTGACGCTGAGCGCGCCGGGGGCGAGCGACAAGTATGCGTATTTCGGCCCATCGACGGCGACCAGCCTGACACTGGGAGTAGGCGGGTTGGACATGATGCGACTCACGAATGCGGGCCGTGTGGGAATCGGTACGAACGCGCCGGCAGCGACGTTGGATGTGCATGGCACGAGCAACTTTACCGGCAGCGTTACTGCCTCGTCATTCAACGGCAGCGGCGCGGGGCTGACCAACATCACGGCGGCAAACTCGGCTGCACTAGGCGGGTTCCCCGCGGCCTTCTTCGCGACGCTCGGGAGCAACACCTTTGCGGGCGGCCAGGCGGTCAACAATATGAATGGTAATGTCGGGTTGTCCGCCTCCGGAACTGTCGAGGGTGTATACGGCAGCGGAATGCAGTACGGGGTGAAGGGCACAGCAGGATTTGCTAACGGAGAGGGTGTGTACGGCTCGGCAGCTGGGGCAGGTGTGTACGGCTATTCAAACGGAGGCGGACCCGGAACTAGCACGGGCTATGGTGTGTACGGCACGGGAACTAACGTTGGTGTTATGGGCGTGGGGGGTGAACAGATTGCCGTGGAGGCCATGAACGATAGTAGCGACAGTAGTCATCCCTCTCTCTTCGCTTACAACCAGTACAGCTACGGATGGCCGTTTACAGCAAAAAATGCCAGCGGCAATGGCTGCAGCATTGATCTGCACGGCAACATCAATTGCACCGGATCCAAGAATGCAGTCGTTCCGATCGATGGAGGCCGGCGCAAGGTTGCGCTGTCCGCCATCGAATCTCCAAAAAACTGGTTTGAAGACTTTGGCTCAGACCAGTTGTTGAATGGCGCAGCCGTTGTCCATCTCGAGCCAGAGTTCGCGCAGACCGTCAATACCGCACTCGCGTATCACGTGTTCCTGACTCCGAACGGCGATTGCCAGGGACTGTATGTCAGCCAAAAGACGCCAGGGTCGTTTGAGGTACACGAACTGGGCAAAGGCACCTCCAACGTGAAATTCGACTACCGGATCGTTGCCTTGCGGAAGAACTTCGAGAACGTCCGTATGGCAGACCACACTCACGACGATGATGCGATAAACAAAATGCTGGAGAAAATGGCCCCTTCGCTCCAACCTGAGAACAAAACGATCCTCCCAGGTGAGAACCGCACCGATAGTTCAGCCTATCGAAACTAAAAACTAGTGAAGTAGGAAATCGTTCTGTGGGACCGGTTTGGAGAACCGGTCCCACCGATAATCGGGGCAACTACGCTCCGAGTATCCGACCAAGCCCAAGTCTGCGTGGGATTTCCCACTGTGGAGATGGATACAAAAAGAACCAAAGGCCGCTCAATCTTCAGAAAAGCCCGGAGCCACTCCGGGCTTTTGTTTGCCCTCCCCTTTGGCACTACTTGATCACCGCTACACGGGCTCACAGCCTCAAGATGGTACCGGCGACCGTTATTTTTTCTCAGCCGCTTTTTTCTTCTCAGCCTCCGCCGTCCATGGCGGAACGATTCCATTCAGGCGTGCGTAAGTGATGGCCTGTCCCAGGTGTTCGTGCGCGTCCACGATGATCAGGTACACGATATCTCCAGCGCTCGCATCGGGTCCGAATTCCTTCACTGGTTTCTTGAGATCGTCGTTGGACTTTTTCTCCAGTGCCCCGTGAACATAATCAAACGATTGATTCAGTCGCTGAATAACCTGGTCCTTGTCGGTGGTGGATTTCTCCAGAGTCTTGGTATCGACTCCAGTCTCCTTCTCCGCTCCAAAGAAAGGCGCAAGACCGTAGCTGGCCGAGGAAACGTGCAGGAAAAGTTCACTGACCGACCGCACCCCGTCCCCGGGCCGCCAGGTGTACTTGTCGGCGGGAATCTCTTTTGCCAGCGCGACAAACTTCTGATGCAGTTGCTCCAGATCCAGCAGCGCCTGCGGTTTCAAATCATAGCTGGGGGGAGTCTTGTCTGCCGGGGCGGCAGAGGCGGTGGACTGTGCCAAAGTTGATGTCGGCGCAAGACCGGCGAACAGTGCGACCGCCAGGGCAAGAAACAGAAGCTTCTTCATGTGCTCTCCTTTGAATGAATAACCAGGCTCTTGGCTCGTCTAAAGTCAAGAAACGCAGTCATTTCAGACGACGAGAGATCAGTTTCGGCTAACTACCCGTATCAAGTGCCCCACCCTTGTGACCAGTACACCGTAAACCGGGACGAAGTGTGGAATGCCTCCCCGCTCCGCCGCTCACCCGAAATGTCGAACCGGACCTTATAATGACTGCTCCGATCTGCCATGAGTTCGTCCACCTCCCAAGCCGCACCCGCACCGCCTCCGCCCAACCCCAGCCGGCGCCCCGAAATCTTCGTACAGCTGGATAAGTTCTGGTTGCGCGTCACTGAAGGGCTCGAGCTCAACCAGCTTTGGAAGCAGTTTCATGCCGACGCTCGCGCCGGTTTCCGCCTTTACAAAAAAGACTTCAGTGCGCGGGCTCCTACTGAAACCCGGCGGCATAACTTCTTCCACAATGCCCAGGAGTTCGCCTGGGCCTTGCTGGAAAAGCTGTCTCCAGCGCGACGCGTGTTGCTGCTGTTGGGTGTTTTGTTGTTAATTTTTCCCGCCGGAGGCTTCAGCTATCAGGGCAAGTCAGGGGAGGTCGAAATCGAGGAGTTGGATCTTCATTTTTTCGGCGGCGCCCTGATCTTTGTCTTGCTGATGCTCGAGGTTGCCGACCGGGTCGTGATGAAACGTGACCTCGAGATTGCACGGGACATCCAGAGTTGGCTGCTCCCCGCCACCCCGCCTCAGATCCCGGGATTAACCATCGCTTTCGCAACCCGTCCCGCGAATACGGTCGCTGGCGACTTCTACGATGTCTTTCCTCGCCCTCCCGAAACCGCGCCCGAGTCCCGTTTCTTGCTCGCAGTCGCCGACGTTGCCGGCAAAAGCATGCCGGCCGCGTTGCTCATGGCAACTTTCCAGGCCAGCCTCAAGACGCTCTCCTCGGTTCCCTGCTCTTTAACTGAACTGACCACCGGAATGAACCGTTACGCCACCAGCAACAGCCAGGGAGGCCGCCGCTTTACCACCGCGTTCCTGGCCGAGTTTGACGCCAGCAACCGGGCTCTCACCTACATCAACGCCGGACACAATGCTCCCATCCTGCGGCACAGTTCGGGAGTCATCGAGCACCTGGAAAAAGGCGGGCTGCCGCTGGGCATCCTCGCCAATGCCGCTTACGAATCGGATACCGTAACCCTCCAGCCCGGTGACTGGCTGGTGATTTTCACCGACGGGGTCGTCGAAGCCGTCAACAAAACCGATGTCGAGTACGGCGAGCACCAACTCCTCAACGTGCTTCAGGCTGGAATCGCCGCCACCCCGGAGGAGCTGTTGCGCCGCATCATGGCCGACCTCGATACCTTCGTTGGCGAAACCCCGCAGCACGACGACATCACCTGTATGCTGATCAAAGCAGTTTGAATCACAGAGTACGCCGGGACCCAATTCCTCGATTCTCTCAGCGCATTCAGCGTTCTCTGCGGTTAGGCTCCGGTGGTCATCACTTCCGCATACATGCGATGAAATGCATGCACTCCCTTTTCCTGTTTCACGCTGTATCGCCCGCGCTCGTAACTCCGGGAATGCAGATTCCTCTGCACCGTTTCGCAAATCGCCATATCTTCCAACTGCACTTCGTCGCTAAAGCGTACCGAATCCTTCGCCGCCGCACTGCCCAACTCGCTCTCTGGCAAATACCAATCAAAAACCGCCAGCGTGCGTTCGGTATCGAGCGGCACGATGACATTCACCTGAACATTGTCCGGATAGCAGTTCAACATCCAGTTGGGAAAGATCCAGAAATAGTCGGTGGTTAAATCCTCGCGGGCTTCCTGATAGCGGCGGGGGACGGCGTCTCCCGGCTGGGCGCCGCGGATTGGGTTGAATTGCCGAACGTAGCGCGAATGGGGTTCGACAGTATACGCGTCGTAGTCCAGCTCCCGATTCAATCCCGGATGCACACTGGGAAGGTGATAGCCCTCGAGATAGTTGTCGATGTAAGTTTTCCAATTGCACTTCATGTCGTAGGTCCGGCGTTCGCAGAGCTTCATCGCGGTAAACGCAAAGCGCTCCGCCTGTTTTGGAAGTTCCCCCAGACTTTTCCGCAGTGGCTCGGCATTGGGATCAAGATTCACCAACACCAGATTGAACCACTCCTCCGCCCGCACCGGCCGCAGCGCGAAATCTTCCGGCTTGAAGTCCTGCACCCCTTCGACTTCGGGAGCGCTGATCAGGTCCCCATCGAGACCGTAAGTCCAGCCGTGGTATCCACAACGGAAAAGTTTCCGCGATCCGCAGCCTTCCGCGGGGGGCCCGGCGCGATGACGGCAAACATTGTAGAAACCTCGCAACTCTCCCTTTGCTCCGCGCACCAGCAGCAACGGCTCGCCCTGGAGTTCCGTGGTAAAGAAATCTCCGGCATTCTTCAGCTGATCGCCATGGCCTGCCAGCTGCCATGTGCGCCTAAAAATCCGCTCATGCTCCAGGGCGAATACGGCGGGATCGGTGTAGAAACCGGCAGGAACGGACCAGGCGGACGCGATGTCCGCATCGATGCGAAGACTGTCCAAAAGGAAAGTCATGGGAAATTACGGAGAGAATTGTAGAGCAAGTTCAATTCTGGCGACAGACGGGTCGATGCGAATACCGATTCACGGTCTCCATCCGTAGAAGTCATCGATTCGTCGCACCTCGCCACGAATCAGCGCTTCATTCTCATTGCGCAACGGGATGGTCACGTGATTGCGCGTCCCCAGAGGGTCCTGCGCCAGATCGTAAAAATAATTCTTGCGATTCACTGCATCCACAATGAACAGCGATTTGCCGTTGTTACCCAGAACGGCGTAAGTCGGCGCGTAGCTGGAGACGAGCAAATAGCTCGACCGCAGGTACTCTGACTGTTCCTGCTCGGTCTGGGTAAAAATGGGCCGTCCGAAGAGTTCATTGTTGAGGATCGGGCGATGGCCGAGCAGATAGTACAGGCTCGGAGTAATGTCTGTGGTGAAAGCCGCCTGCT
The DNA here is from genome assembly GCA_049582765.1 of Terriglobales bacterium. Classification (GTDB taxonomy): domain Bacteria; phylum Acidobacteriota; class Terriglobia; order Terriglobales; family Acidobacteriaceae; genus JBAUUQ01. The sequence continues at coordinate 38,747 of JBAUUQ010000052.1, read as the reverse complement.
GCGTGTTCCAGACCAGCTTCTGGCGTAGTTGCGGCGGCAAGTGAATGATCAAAGGGATGCGGATGACTTCCGGGAAAAGGTAGACCGAGTGGCCATAACGGCCGAACTCGCCATAGGAGTCGCCATGGTCGGCGGTCAGAATGATAATGCTGTTGTCGTATAAGCCGCTTCGCCGCAGGAAGCGCACAAACTCCCCAAAAGCGGCATCCATTCTGCGCAATTCGTAGATGCTGATTTCCTTGCGGCCGCCCTTCATCCGCGATCGTTCCAGGGTGAGAGTGTGCACATTTTGGGGCTGGCTGTAGGCAAAAATCGGCCGGCCTGGGTCCCGACGCTCGGCGATCTTGGTCTCGAGTTTTTTGAGCGTGGGAACAAAATCCAGTTCTCCCCAGGAGGTCTTGTCGTCTTCAAGCTCGGTGATCGATGAAGAGGGTCGCAGGATCGCCCGGAGAATCGGATCAAGACTGATGTAGCTGTGGTAGCCGTCCGTCTCGACCAGCTTCTGCAGATTGTTCATGGGATAAAACGGCTCGATGTACTGCTTGTGCAGTTGCATCGCTCCAACCCAGATCGCAGGCTCGGAGAGCGCGGTTCCCCCGTAACGCGTAAATGCGTTCTCCAGCACCACGCTATCCTGGGCAAAGCGGCCAATTTCGGGTGTGTAGTCGACGGCGGAGTTGTAAGGCGAAGTGTAATCGCGACGTAAGCTATCGATCACGAACAGAAAGATGTTCGGCTTTGGGCCGGCGGACGGCCGCAGGTCGGCAACCAGGCTCACATCGGCAGGAGCAATGGAAACGTTGCGGCCCAGGTTGGTGTTCCGCTTGAGAAAATCGTAGAACTGGCTGTAGGCGTTGTTGTTCACCGAATGCGAGAGGATGCTGTAAGAGGTCTTGAAAGAAATGTCCGCTCCCGCGTAGGCATCGAGAGCGTCGGTAAGTGTGGGCTGCGGATCGGGATTGTAGAGAGTTAACTGCGCATAACGCGCAAACCCGGCCGAGCCGCAGACGACTACCAGGACTGCAACGGGCACTGCCTTTCCACCCATGGCAAAGCCGCTCCAGCTTATGATGCGGAGGGCTAGAATCCATAGCGCAATGACGGCGATTCTTTGCAGCACAAAATCCCAATCGGTAAGACCAATCAACGCCGGGATTGCATATGCTGTAATAAACAGTGCCAGCATCAGGAGTATCCACAGCCATGGAGCGCTCCAAGATGGATGCCAGTCTGCGCCTGCGGCGCGCAGTCTCCGGGAGAAAGCCACGACGTAAAACACAAGAGCGAAGGCAACTACCGCTGCAAAAACGTTGGCCCCGGGACCCTCAAAGGAAATTGTCGGCAAGACAATGGTGCGCAACCCCAGCAGGCAGAGCAGCCAGGCAAAGATACAAGCTCCCACGAAGTACGCCCGCCGCGGCGACGACGCTTTGCGAGTCGTAGCCTTGAGGAACTGCAAACTCAACCCGATCACGGTGAAGATCACCAGATGAAAGCACACACTGGCGCCGAACCCTTGGAGTGTCGTAAGTGCCGGCAGCGCATTCTTGTGTAGGACCGCAGTGACCGAGGCCTCCGCCGCAAAAGCAATAGAGATCACGAGAGCCGCCGTCGTGGTCGCTGCCAACTCCAGTCCGGCGGGCTCGGGACGGGTCCCGGCAATCTCGGCTGCGGATCCGCTGAGATCAATGGCAGCCAGCAATATCAAAGGAAGCAGCGAAGCCAGACTCCAAAAGTAGCTGGCCAGATCGGGAGTAACATCCGCCAGAGCAGGACGGTACCAAAGGTAAAGACAAATGGCGAAATTGAGTGCGACGAAAACTGCCACCGCTCTGCGGGTCCTGGCCTGACGAAAATCCTGAACCAGGGTCGCGGTCACCGCGCACAGCACTCCAGCATAGATGACAGCGTGCCAGCGCACGAATCCGGGCAACCAGCCGAGCAGTGCATTGTGAATAAACCCGAAGTAAGTGAAAGGAACGTACACCAGCAGACAATAGACGGACGTGACCAGAAAGAATCCACCAAATGCCAGGCGGGTGGTCAGAAAGCAAACCAACCCGGCGGCTCTCAGCCACGGGCGCCTGCGCGATAATGCGAGCTGCGCTGCGTCTGAACCAAAACAGTCAGCGGCGATTTCGACTTGAGTTACCGAGATACCCACTTGGCGGCTCCGCGCAGCCCAGCTGCGCGGTGGGTGCACGTCTCAATCTATGTTCGGCTTCGACCGAATCACAAGTAACAGAGGTACCAGATTGACCCAACGCAGCTTACTGCGCTCGGAGAATTGCGGAGCAAGTTCGATTCTGGTGGCAGGCTGACAATATTTGTCACTTTTAATTGCCTTTACGTCGCACTTCCTGCGGCCAACCCTCTCACCTCTCCCCGCCGGGAAGCCGGAAACTGCGTAAAACAAAGTCGATTAGGTCAATCTCATTCTTTGGTCACGATGCGGTGCTCTACGGTCATTGAATTGCCGTACAAGAACCAGACGGGAGCACTCTTTTCGCGCCTGTCAGGAGGAACGTACAAGCGAAATGCGTAACCAACGAGGTTTTTCGCTGATCGAATTGCTGATCGTTGTGGCGATCATTTTGATCATCGCCGCCATCGCAATTCCAAACCTGTTACGGGCGCGTATCGCGGCCAACGAATCCTCCGCGGTCAGTTCACTCCGAGCCATAAACACCGCTCAGGCATCGTTTCAGACTTCTTATCCATTGGTGGGTTTTGCCTCCACAGTCACTGCACTGGGCCCGACCAGTTCGACCGGCTGCACCACTCCAGCTTCAACCAGCGCATGCCTCATCGACTGGTCGTTGGCACAGGCTACGGCTGTCGTTTCTGCCAAGAGCGGCTACTATTTCGTTGAAACAGGCGGAAACGCCGTGAGCGGCATCCTTTTGAGCTACACCATGGATGGTCTGCCAGCCTCGGTGACGGTGACCGGCGTGCGCGGCTTCTGTGCCAATGAAGATTCCGTCATTCGCTTTACGCCGGTGGGCTCTGCGCCTTCTGGCAGCTCTTCGAGCTGCGCTGCCTACACCGCTCTGCAATAATCGTTGGCGGCAGGATTCAAGATAAAGACACACTTCTGAAGCCGCGGAATCCCCAGCGGCTCATTGTTATTCTGGGATCCCCTTCGCCCCGCGCCCTCAATTTCAAAATGACACAATTTGTCACCCCGCAGTCAAAACCTGATAAGCCGCTGCTGGTTCTCGCGGATTTCCACCTGGACGCGAGGTTACGAATGGGGGCTTTACCCTTGAAAACAAAGAACCTGTCGCCGCTGGTCGGTACCCGTTCGTAACCTACGTTTCTGGCCGTCAAAGTGCCAACATAATCCTCAACTGGGTCGATTGCGACCACACTGATAACGGAGAAGAGGGGAAAACGAAAATGCGGAAACAGAAGGGTTTTTCATTGATTGAGCTGTTGATTGTGGTGGCGATCATCCTGATCATCGCTGCCATTGCGATTCCGAACCTGTTGCGGGCACGTATTGCGGCCAACGAGTCTTCTGCGGTTAGCTCGATACGTACCATGAACACTGCCCAGGTTACCTACCAGTCCACCTATCCGACCGTTGGCTATGCCTCTGCGCTCGCGCTTCTGGGGCCGGCTGCGTCGACCGGTTGCGGTACTCCGGCTTCGACCAACGCTTGCTTGATTGACTACCTCGTGGCCAATGCCACGGCGGCTGCGTCTCCCAAGAGCGGCTACTACTTCGCGTATACGCCCAGCACCACGGTTGGCACCCTGCTCACCGGCTACACCATTGATGGTCTGCCGGCTGGCTTGAACCAGACTGGCGTGCGCGGCTTCTGCTCGAACGAAGACGCGGTTATCCGTTACACCGCCGTAGGTTCTGCTGCTTCGGGCGGCGAGACGGCCTGCGCGGGTTATACGGCCCTGCAGTAGTTGTCAGTTTCGGCGAAGTACCTGGGGGAGGGTACAAGCCAGGGAGCAACGGAGCAATCCGCTGCTCCCTTTGTTTTTCCCCCTGGTTTTCTGTCCTGCGTTCCTGCCGGGTCCCCCCGCTCTTGACGAGATTCGCCGTTCTGCGGGCGGGACTTTCATCCAACATCCAATCGGCTGTTTACCTTCGTAACTTCTCGCGCCCCGCCAGCCAGCTTACGATTGGCCAGATTTGCTTATAATTTTGTTTGGCAAAGAAACTTGATATGCCTCCGCTTGACTTGCCATGGCTGCTATAGAAATCCTCGGTTTGGAAAAAACTTACAGCATAGGCTTCTGGCGTAAGCTGCCCAAGTGTGCCCTGCGGCCCCTGCACCTGACCGTGGCCGAATCTGAGATCTTTGGATTCCTCGGCCCCAACGGCGCGGGAAAAACCACCACCTTGAAACTGCTGATGGGCCTGGTCTACCCTACCGCCGGTTCGGCTCGAATCCTGGGGATGGAAATCAACGATCCCCGGATGAAAGCGCAAATAGGTTTTCTCCCCGAGCAGCCTTACTTCTACGACTACCTCACCGCCACGGAATTGCTCGAATACTACGCCCAGCTTTCGGGCGTGCCGGCCAAGGATCGCCGCCGCCGGGTTCGCGAGGTGCTGGCGCAGGTCGGCCTCCCGGAAGCGGGTGGTCTGCAGTTGCGAAAATTTTCCAAGGGCATGCTGCAACGCGTCGGCATCGCGCAAGCCATTCTGCATGATCCTAAAGTGGTTTTCTTCGACGAGCCCATGTCCGGGCTCGATCCCATGGGACGCCGTGAAGTGCGCGACCTCATGGCACAACTCAAGCACGATGGTAAGACGGTCTTTTTCTCCACCCACATCCTCTCTGACGCCGAATCTCTTTGTGACCGGGTGGCAATTATTCATCAAGGTGAACTGCGGGGAGTAGGCGCCGTGGCTGACCTCACCTCCAGTGTGAAGGGCAAGGTCGAAATTGTGTGGCAGGGGAACTTCATGCCGGCCGCGGTAAAGACCCTTACCTCCGAATTTCACCTCACTGGCGACACCGTCAGGGCCCTGGTTCTCGAAGGAAGCGAAGATGCCGTTATCGACGCGCTACGCCGGGAGCGGCTCCGCATCATTTCGCTCACTCCTGTGCGGACCTCGCTGGAAGAGTACTTCATGCGCAAAGTGAAACCATCCGAAGCCGCAGCCGGGGTACGTTCATGAGCACGCGCATCCTGCATATCGCCTCCAATACTTTCCGCGAAGCCGTGCGCGATCGCGTTCTTTACAACCTCATCGCTTTTGCGGTTTTGATCTCGGGCGCGGGCATTCTGGTCGGACAAATTTCCATCGGAATTGAGCGCCTGGTAGTGGTCAACCTCGGGCTGACGGCAGTCTCCCTGTTCGGCGTGGTCATTGCCATTTTCATCGGCATCGGCCTGGTCTCGAAGGAGATTGACAAGCGCACACTCTACACCGTGCTTTCGCGGCCGGTGCGACGCTGGGAATTCATCGTGGGAAAATTTGTCGGCCTGGCCGGAACGCTCGTGGTAAACACGTTTTTCATGGCCATCGGCGTATTTGCCGCCCTGCTGTATGTCTCGCGCCATTTTCAGGCCGCGGACCGCTGGATCCTGGTGGCGCTCTATTTCATCGTCTTGGAGTTCCTGATCATCACCGCCCTGGCATTGTTATTTTCCTCGTTCTCTTCTCCGCTGCTGTCGGCGGTTTTTGCTTTTTCCTTGTTTGTGATTGGAAGTTTCGCCGAAGACTTGCGCGGGTTCGCTTCTATGGCGCAGGGGGCAACGCACTGGCTGGCCACAGGAACGGCCTACCTGGTTCCCAACCTGTCTTCGCTCAACATTATTACTTCGGTCGCCCATCAGCAGCCGGTTGCCGCGCAACTCATCGTCTCCAACACTCTTTACGCGCTGCTGTATGCCGGAATGGCCCTGTGTGGAGCAGTCCTGATCTTCGAACACCGGAATTTGAAATGAAGCCGTCCCGCGGGATCACCATCACCGTCAGCCTCCTGTTAGTGGCTTGCCTGCTGTCCTCGGTGGTGCTTTTGCGCCGTATCGACCGCATACGCACCAGGTCGCCCCTGCAGGAAGTGCTCTACATCTCCTCTCCCAAACTGCTCAAGCGCCTGAGCCTGGGATACGACGGACTCCTGGCCGACATTTACTGGACGCGGGCGGTGCAATACTTCGGAGGCAAGCACCATGCCGGCTCGGCGCATTACGCCTTGCTGGCGCCTCTGCTGGAGATCACCACCACGCTCGATCCTCATCTCACCGTGGCTTACGAGTTCGGCGCCAACTTCCTGGCTCCCCAACCACCCTACGGCGCCGGCCTGCCCAAGCGAGCCATTGAGCTGGCGGAATATGGCATCCGCTACAATCCCGACGATTGGCATCTGTACAACGACCTCGGCTTCATCTACTACACCGAACTGAAAGACTATGCAGGGGCGGCGGACGCCTTCGCGCGCGGCTCCAGGATTCCCAATGCCCACCCCTTCCTCCGCATCATGGCGGCACGCATGGCGCAACATGGCGGTGAAATTGAAATGGCTCGCATGATGTGGACCACCGCCTACCAGAGCACCAAGGATCGCAGCATTCAGGCCAACGCCCTGGCTCACCTACGCGCCCTCCGCGTGGATGAAGACGTCACGGAACTGGAGAAGCGGGTAGCCAGCTATCAGCGCGCAACCAGCCATTTGCCCTCCAGCTTTTATGATCTGCAATCCGCTGGCTTACTGCGGGCCATGCCCGTCGACCCCCTCGGCCATACCTATAAACTCATGCCCGACGGGACTGTCGAAGTTCGCGATCCCGACGATTTGCCGTTCATCGACAAAGGCACTCCACCGGGATACCTGGCCCCACCCCCAAAGTTCCTGCCTTCCGACCTGGGCGGATCCTAAAACCCCTCGCCAGATTCCGCCACGCGATCCCGTCATCCCAACTGCAGCAAGGGACGACCCGAGATCACACAGCCTCGAGAATCAGAGGAACCCTCGCGCTTCGATTCACGCCAGCATGCGCGAGCGAACGGGCTTAGAACCTCTGCAACTCGTCTGCAGCCTGCTGCGCTTCCCCAAAATCTTTGGTGATCTGTTTCGCCCGAGAGACAGCCGCCTGCGCTTCTGCATCATGCCCAGCCAATGCTTCGGCCTTCGCCAGCAAGATGTATCCCACGGCCGTAGGCTCAAGCGACATGGCGCGCGTGTAAAGAGCGATGGCCTGCGCGTAGCCTCCATTCTTCTGCGCCAGGAGCCCCAGGTTAACCAACGCCATGGTCTCCTTCGGATTGAGTTGCACCGCCGTCGTGAAAGCCTCTTGGGCCCGGCTGTAATCGCGAAGTTGCCTGTAAGCTGACCCCAGATTACTGTAGGCATCGGCCTTCAACCCAGGATCCGCCGTCAGACGAAGCGCGGTCTCAAACTCCGCAATCGCGTCCTGTGTATGCCCGTGGCGCTGGTCGTAGATTCCCAACCCCAGGTGAATCTGAGGATCGTCATCGCCCGGGTCGACGGCTTGCCGGAGCTGCTGTATCGCTTCGTCGAATCGTCCTTCCTGGTCGTAGGCCATCGCCAGGTTGAAGTGAGTTTTGTAGCTGCGTACGCTGGTAACCTGCAGCGCATGAGACCACAACGTTTCGCTATCTCGCCAGTAGCCGATTTGACGGTAGGTCAACCATCCCAGAGTCCCCAGAACCGCAACCGCAGGCACGGCAAGCCAGTACGCCCGCGGCTGTTTGCCCTGGGCCCAGGAAGTATGGCCCCAATCGTCCAGGCCCCAGCACACCATTAGGAACAGCCCCACGAAAGGCAGGTAGGCATAGCGGTCCGCCATCGCCTGCTCGCCAACTTGAATCAAGCCGATCATGGGAACGAGCGTCCCCACAAACCAGAACCAGCCGGTGACCAGGTACCCGTCCTGCCGATGCTTGATCACCAGAGCCGTGACTGCCGCCAGCAGCAAAGCCGACGCCACAACTTGCCAGGTGCGAAGCAGATCCAGTGGGTGCGGATAGAGCGGAGAGAGACGCGTTGGCCAGAAGGCTTTGCCGATGTAGCGCGAATACGCAACCACCGCGTTCTCCAGCCGAATGTGAAATGCATACGCAGCAAAGTTGTGGATCGCTCCACCCGCCTTTTGCGCTTTCATGGTGATGACAGCACTGGCCAGCGCGAGCCCGAACAGCGGAACTTTCTCCAGCGCCAGCACCGATAACCTCGTCGATAGAACGACCGACTCGAGCCGTCGCAGTGGCCAGTAATCCCACAACAGCAACACAAACGGCAGAGTGATCACCTGCGGTTTCGCCATCAGCCCGCAGGCGAACAGAATCGCTGCCACCGCGTATCTTCCCGCTGCTGGCCTCTTGGCATACCAGCCATAGCACTGCAGCGTCAGCAGCAGAAACATCATGCTGAGTACGTTCTTGCGTTCCGATGCCCAGGCCACCGACTCCACATTCACCGGATGCAAGGCGAACAACGCCGCCACCATGAAGCTGGGCCATGCTTTCCGGGTCGCCGCCTGCAAAACCCAGAACAGCAACATCGCATTCACCGCATGAAGAAAAACGTTTGTGTAGTGGTGCCCTACAGGGTTCAGCCCAAATAATTGGCAATCGAGAGCATGCGAAAGCCAGGTCAGCGGATGCCAGTTGGCTTCGTAATAGTTGGAGAAAGCCCACTTGACCGTGTCCCAGCTGAGCCCGGCCGTGACGTGCGGGTTGTTTGTGATGTAGTGATCGTCATCGAAGTTGACGAAACCATTCCGGTTCACCGGATTGTAGGCGGCGAGGGTAGCCACCACCAGCAGCAGACACAAAACCACGGTCCGTCTTCCCGGGGAAGAAAAAAGACCCGCTGGAGCACCTCCGGTCACGCGTTGGGCCTGGGTTGCCGCAGATTGCAAGTGGAGTTTCCCTCGTTTGCGCCATTATATTGGCGGCAGCAGCTTCGCCGGTCGCAGCGGCATCTCAGACGGACACTTTCGTCACGTGTCATCCCGTCGCATTTGCAATCCTCCAGGCATGGTTTCTCTCCGGCGAAACCAGGGATCTTGTGTGCATTGTCTCTGCCGGAAGTAGAATCCTAGAGCAAACTTATGCCCGACCCATCCCACCCCGAACTCCGCTTGACGGCCACTCTCCGGCAGTGGTTCGCGGAACAGTCTGCCCGCGACGGGTTCGGCGTCGCGGTCAAACGACTGGCGTCGCTTCTCTGGGAATTCGTCCGCGATTCCCTGCCCTCCCGCCGTCGCCAGCGCTATGGCGATATGCAATACGACTGGGACTACCACGTCGATACCACCAGTGCCACTGTGGGCTGGCGCGCCCGTCTGCTGGGACTCTTTCACTCGCCCTATCAGCCCACCGATCCCGCTCTTTTCCACAAGATGCTGGCCAGCGTGGTTGTCAACTTCCGCCAATTCACCTTCATCGACATCGGCTCCGGCAAAGGACGCGTATTACTGATCGCCTCCGACTATCCCTTTCGCCGCATTCTGGGCGTCGAGCTGCTTCCCGAACTGCATCGCATCGCGCAGGAAAATATCAGCCGATACAAAAGCGACTGGCAGAAGTGTTTCACCATTGAATCGATCTGCGCCGATGCCCGTGAGTTTGTGTTTCCGGAGGAACCGACGTTGCTGTACCTCTTCAGTCCTCTGCCAGAATCCGGGTTCGCCCAGTTCCTCGCCAATCTCGAACGCTCGCTGCGCGACCACCCGCGCCCGCTGCTGCTGATCTACCATAACCCGCTGCTCGAGCATCTCCTGGTACTCAAGCCAATATTGAAGAAAATCTCCGGAACCCACCAGTATTCCATCTATACAGCGTAGCCGCGGGCGTCCTCGCCCGTGCTGCGTTGTCCATCCCGTCCCTTGTTGTGATCCCGAAGCGTCAGCGAGGGATCCGCAGCCTTCGTCGCGGGTGCCTCATCTTTTCGCGTTCTTTGCGAAGGGCGGGGTAGTTTGTCCGTCACAGCGGACGACCGGGGAGTGGGCTACTCTGGCACCCATGCGAATCCGCCCCGTTCTATATTTACATTGTGTAAATACACGTTATGCGCTATAGTTGGGACGAGGCCAAGAATCGCCGCAACCTCGCACGCCGGGGGATCATCTTTGCAGATGCTCAGCGTATCTTCGAAGGCCCTACGGTCGAGAAGGTCGACGACCGTTTTGATTACGGAGAAACCCGCGTGTATGCGGTCGGGCTGGTAAACGGTTTGGAAGTTACGGTGGTTTACGCGGATAGGAGTGATGGCGAAAGGCGCATCATCTCGGCGTGGCGGGCGGAACCGCATGAACGACGCTATTACTGGCAAAACGTCGAAGCCTAAACGCGCAGCGGGTACCGACTGGAAGAGGCTGCACCAAATGAGCGATGCCCGTATCCGCCGGGGCATTGCCTCCGACCCAGACGTCCATCCCACCGATGAGAAATTCTGGAAAGATGCCAAGGTTGTCTGGCCCACTCCAAAGACAATCGTGACCATGCGGCTGGATGCCGACCTGCTGGCCTGGTTCCGGCAACAGCGCGGCTACCAAACCCGCATCAACGCCATCCTGCGGGCGTACATGAAGGCGCATGAGTCCGGGAATTTAGGAGCGTAGATAGTGGAAGTGCAATCAATCGCAGAGCAAAAGACTGATCCCTCGACAGAGATCAAGAAAGCTTATCTCCTTAAATTCCCAGTTGCCGTATGGCCAATGACCCGGACGCGTTTAGACAAAATCTACAGCACGCTGCAGAGAACCTTTCGTGGTGAACGTGATCGCAGCCCTCTAATTAGACAGCTACTCGACATCGCGCATGACTGGGATGGCCAATGCTGGGTTGCCTTGAAGGATCAGGCAAGCTTCGACGCGTGGTTTTTCTCACAGATTGAGTCGATATGCCGGGTGCCGTTTGCCTGGAGTCAAGCACCCAAAAAGGGTGTCCCCGTTGTTGAGCATCAGCACCCCTCATTCGACGCTGCACAGAAGTTCCTGAACCTCCTTCTAAAAGACTGGTGGGCCCGGTCGGGACAGGCCGCCGAGCTTGGAGCACAGTGTTCCAACCTTCACGCCCCTCTTGACGACATCGTGTTGAGCTTCGTCAGCAGGGCACGTCCCGCGCTTCGCGTTCCATCATCGGTCGTCTACGAATTGGATAAACAGACCTATGCTACGCTGCAAGAGGTCCTTTACGAACTCCCAGATGAACTCCAGATGGCCCTCGGGTGTGGCTACAAACTGGTTCGGATTGAATTCGAGCAACTCGTTTGGGGATGGATCCGCTGAGAATCGTCTTGATCTTGCCCCGGCCTTCGCCCCCATTTCTTCCAGTAAACTGATGGCGTGGGCGCTAATTCCATTCTGCTGAAGCTTGTTGTCCCGTTTCTGGCGATGGCGACCCTCGCCGCCCCCACCCCCGACCCCCACGTCATCGCCTCTGCCGTCGACGCTCACTACAACCACCTGCGCACCCTGCAGTGCGAATTCACCGAGATCTACACCGGCGCCGGTATGGAGCGCACCGAATCCGGCACTCTCTGGCTGAAAAAACCTGGCAAGATGCGCTGGGAATACCGTTCTCCCCGAGAGAAGCTGTTTGTCAGCGACGGGAAGAACGCCTGGTTTTACATCCCCGGAGAACGCCAGGCCAGGAGAACGCCGGTGCGGCAGCTGGACGACCTGCGATCTCCTCTGGCGTTCCTGCTGGGGAAAACCAAGCTGGAGCGGGAGTTGACCGGGCTCTCGCTGGCTCAAGATGTACAGCCCTTGGCTGCGGGCGACGTCATACTGCGGGGTGTGCCAAAGGCTATGGCGGACCGGGTGAGTCAGGTGCTTCTCGAGATCACACCAGATCACTGGATAAGCCGCATCTTAATACAAGAGGTGGACGGATCGGCGACCGACTACCGCTTTAGCAACCCCAAGGAGGACGTCAATATCACCGACCAGCGCTTCCAGTTTGCTGTCCCGGATGGGGTCGAGATCATCGATCAGAGCATCGGACAATAGCCTGACAAATTATATATAACTATATTTTTTTCATGGTTTTAGCGATACACCCTAACGTCATTACTCCAGGAATGTCGGGGCTTGCAATTAACAAAGCAGTAACCGCTCTGAATGTTAGACTGGGGTGGGCAGCGGGGTAACTGGTTACAGAAATGGGCGAGTTCCTCATACGAGTGGCGGATGAGCGCGGGCACCTTGCCGAGCAGGTGGAGAGCGGGTACTCCGAAGCCGAGGTACGCGACCGCTTTGTACAGCAGGGCTTCCTGGTTTACTGGGTCAAGCCGCGGGGAGTGCTTTCGGGCGACTTCTCAATGCGGCGCCGAGGCAAGGTCAAGCAAAGCCAGTTCGTGATCTTCAATCAACAGTTCTTGACCCTGATCAAGGCCGGGTTGCCGATCCTGAACTCGCTGGATCTGCTGATCAAACGGCAAAAGAACCCGTACCTGCAGACGCTCTTACAGAACGTTCGTGACCGAGTGAAGGGGGGAGAGTTGCTCTCCGACGCCTTCGCCGCCCAGGGCGCTTTCCCCAAGATTTACACCACTACCCTGCTGGCGGGTGAGAAGAGCGGCAACATGGAGGAAGTCCTGAGCCGTTACATCGCCTTCCAGCGGCTGGCTCTGACCTTCAAGAAGAAGCTGGCGGTTTCCCTGGTCTATCCGGCGTTGCTGGTGACCGTGGTGTTTGGCATGCTGATTTTCTTGGTCACCTATGTAGTGCCGCAGTTCGCCAAACTCTACGAGGACATGAATGCGACTTTGCCCGCCATTACCCTGGTGATGCTTGAGATCGGCAATCACTCGCAGCGTTACGCTCCCATCATAGCCGCAGTCGTCGTGATCGGACTCCTGCTGTTGTGGCAATGGAAGAAGACAGATCGGGGAGCGGAAAGCGTTGACCGGGCAATTCTGTCGCTCCCGCTGCTGGGCGAGATCTGGCTGAAGTATCAGGTGGCGAACTTCGCCCGCATGCTCTCCACTCTCCTGGCCGGGGGTATGCCGCTGGTTCCCTCTCTCGAGACCGCGGGAGCGTCAATGAGCAGCCGGCGCATCCTGAACGGAATCACGGAAGCTGCGATCCGGGTACGCGAAGGGCAGTCACTGGCCAAGAGCCTCGAGGATCAAAAGATGTTTCCCGACCTCTCCGTTGAAATGATCGAGGTAGGAGAGTCCACCGGCGCGTTGCCCGCCATGCTGAATTCGGTGGCGGAGTTTTATGAGGAGGACGTGCAGACCGCTCTGGGCGCCGCCATGGCTCTGATTGAGCCCATTGTCCTCATCATCATGGCGGTTTTTGTGGGCGGAATACTGATCTCATTGTACCTGCCGATCTTTACCATAGGGTCGAGCATTCACTAGGAAGCGGCTGAAACCGCGCAGGAAAGCTGGAAATGGCAACCGTACCAGAAAACAAGACCGTATTCGTAGGTGGCGGCAACGGCCGGGCCACGCCGGGAGCACATAGCGAAGAGCTCGAAAAAGCTCAGGACATCGCCCGCCGCTATCGCTGCCAGTTCGTCGATCTGCACAACTTCCAGCTGCATCACGATCTTTTCAAAACCATTTCTCCCCACCTGATGTTCCGTTACAACTTCGTTCCTCTGGAAGAGACCGAAGACGGCCGCCTCGCCATCGCCATCGCCGACCCCAGCCAGCTGATGATGATCGACGAAATCAGCCTGCTGCTGGGCAAGCGCATCGTCACCAAAGTTGCCACCCTGGCGCAGATCAGCGAGATTCTCAAGAAAACCGAACAGTCCAAGCGAGTCCTGGAAGACGCCAGCGAAGGCTTTGCCTTGGACGTCATCCGCGAAGACGAAGCCGGTACCGACGAAAGTATTTCCATCGACCGGCTGACCGCGCAAGGCGACATCAGCCCCATCATCCGCCTGGTCGATACCACCATCTTCACCGCCCTGCAGCGCCGCGCCAGTGATATTCACATCGAAACCCGCGACGATTCCGTCTGCATCAAGTTCCGCATCGACGGCGTGCTCACCCAGGCCATGCCGCCCATCGCCAAGGAGCATCACTCCACCATCATTTCGCGTATCAAGGTCATGAGTGAGCTGGACATCTCGGAACGGCGCGTGCCGCAGGATGGGCGCTTTCGCGTAAAGTACGGCACGCCCGAACGTCCCATCGACTTCCGCGTCTCTATCATGCCGTCGATTCACGGCGAAGACGCCGTCCTCCGTGTGCTCGACAAAGAGTCGATGAGCGAAAAGTTCCGCAAGCTCACCCTCGATGTGGTTGGTTTCGACGAGGACGACCTGCGCAAATTCCGCCGCTACATCAAAGAACCCTACGGCATGGTGCTGGTCACCGGGCCGACCGGCAGCGGCAAAACCACTACGCTCTACGCCGCCGTCAGCGAAATCAAAACCGACGAAGACAAAATCATCACCATCGAAGACCCGGTCGAATACCAGATTCGCGGCATCACCCAAATCCCGGTCAATGAGAAAAAGGGCCTGACCTTCGCCCGCGGGTTGCGCTCCATCCTGCGTCACGACCCCGACAAAATCATGGTGGGCGAAATCCGTGATACCGAAACCGCCCAGATCGCCATTCAGTCCGCACTGACCGGCCACTTGGTCTTCACCACCGTCCACGCCAACAACGTGGTGGACGTGATCGGCCGCTTCCTCAACATGGGAGTCGAGCCTTACAACTTTGTCTCCGCCCTGAACTGCATCCTGGCGCAGCGCCTGGTGCGGCTGATTTGCGAATCCTGCCGCACCCAGATCGAATATGATGCCAGAACCCTGGAAGCCAGCGGCCTCGATCCTGAACATTGGTCCAAGGTCGCATTCTACGAAGGACAGGGTTGCATCGAGTGTGCGGGCACAGGATTCCGCGGCCGCACCGCCATCCACGAACTGTTGGACCTGAGCGACCGCATCCGCGAGATGATTCTGCTCAAGAAACCGACCTCCGAGATCCGGCGCGCCGCCCGCGAGGAAGGCATGCGGTTCCTGCGTGAATCCGCCCTCGACAAAGTGAGATTAGGCTTGACCACGCTGAAGGAGATCAACAAAGTCACATTCATTGAAAGCAATCGCTAAGGGTCGTGAAGAAATGCAGCTTTTGCCACTTGTCATCCTGAGCGCAGCCATTGCCCCGAGCAGCGGGGGAATGGCGGAGTTGAAGGACCCCTGTAACGGTTGCAGCATCTCCGCCGGATGAGGGAGTTCTCGCCGAGCACGTTGCTGAGTTAGTCCGCACCGGTGCGAAGCCGCGACGCCCGTTAGGTCAGTGGCTTGCGTGCCCCTTCAGATATTGCAAAGATTCGGACTACAGCGTTCTACTTATTAAGAGGTCCGGGGGAGTAGTGTCGAGAAATGGCCTTTCGATCCAAGCCGAAGCTGGCGTGTGAAATCGCCGCCGACCGGGTGCTGGCCGGCCGGGTGTCCGATCGGGGCAACATCGTCGAAATGTCTGCCGCCGGCGAGCTAGCCCCTGGCAGCGTCATTCCGGACCTGATGGAAACCAACCTCCGGGAACGCACTCGAGTGGCCGCCACCCTGCGCGACACCCTTAGCCAGGTGAGTGGCCGCTCCCGCGACGTCATCGCCATCTTGCCCGATGCCGCCGTGCGCGTGGTATTGCTGGATTTTGATACCCTTCCCAGCCACCAGCAGGAAGCCGAAGGTGTCATCCGTTTCCGGCTGAAGAAATCGCTTCCCTTTGACGTCGATAAAGCCAAGATTTCCTACCACACCCAGAGTTCGACGACCGGCTTGCGCTTGATCGCGGCCGTGGCTCTGGCCAGCGTGATCGAAGATTACGAAGCTCTCTTCCAGGAAGCGGGTTACACGCCCGGGGTGGTGCTGCCTTCCATGCTGGCGGCGCTGGGTGCGGCCGAAGCCAATCGTCCCACGCTGATGGTCAAAGTTGATGCCCGCACCACCGGCATCGCCATCCTCGACAAGCAGCAGCTACTGCTGTTTCGCAACTTGGAGAATGCGCGCGGCGTGACCATCTCCGGCGAGCAACTGGCGGAGGAAATTTATCCCTCGATCGTATTCTTTCAGGATACCTATCACCTGAATCTGGAGCAGATCTTCGTTGCCGGCCTGTCGGACGCCGGAGGAGCGCTGCCCGCCTTGCGCGCGCAAACCGGTCTGGAAGTGAGCGAACTGGTCCGCGCCTCGCAATTAGGCTCAAGCGTCGGTTCCGTTCCGAAATGGCGAATGGCCGGAGTGGTGGGGGCACTGCTTTCCTGATGCGCGTCGACATCAATCTCGCGAGTCACCGCTACGAGGACGCACGGCGGTTCTGGTTCCGCTGGGGCAGCGCTCTGGCGGCTCTCGGCATACTCACCGCCTGGCTGATCTTTTACACCGCAGCCGGCTGGGCGGAGGCGCGCAAGGAACACAGACTTGGCCAGCAGTACGAACAGCAGATCGCTGCCCGTGACAAACAAAAGGCGGATGCGCAAGCGCTCATGAACCTGCCGCAGAACGCCAGCACCCGCGACCGCTCGCAATTCCTGAACGATCTTTTTTACCGCAAAGCTTTCTCCTGGACACAGGTCTTCGAGGATCTCGAGCAGGTCATGCCATCCGGCTTGCACGTAGTCTCGATTGCGCCCGAGCTGGCGGAAAACAATGAGTTGGCCATCAAGCTGGTGGTGGCGGGAAATTCCCACGATCACGCTCTCGAACTGGTTCGCAAAATGGAGGATTCGCAGCACTTTCAGCAAACCCGCATCGAATCGGAGACCTCCGAGACCGGCTCTGGCACTAACGCTGGAGATACCGTCAAGTTCGACATCAGTGCGCTCTATATACACGCCGGCGAAACTCCCGCCAGGCAGGGAGGTGGTCAATAATGCCTGATCTCCGCCAAACCCGCCGTAAGGTCAAGATCGCACTGGCCGCCATGGTCGTCCTCGACGCCCTCGCCATCGCCATCTATTTCTCCCCTCTGATAGGAACCGAGAGTTCGCGGCGCGCCCGTCTCGACCAGTACTGGAGGGAGTTGCAGCTCAAAACCCGCGAGGTCGAGCCCTTGCAGGGCCTGGACAAGAAAATCCCCTCCGCCCACAAGCAGATCGACGAGTTCTATAAGAACCGTTTCCCCGCACAGGATTCCGCCATCTCCGCCGATATCGTCCGGCTCGCCGGGCAGAGCGGCGTCAGGATCGGAAGCGTGAAGTATGACATGAAGGATCCCGAGACTTTGGGCCTGCAGCGGGTGCAGATTGAAGCCGATCTGGCCGGAGGTTATCTCCAGCTGGTGCGGTTCATCAACTCGCTGGAACGCGACCAGATGTTTTTCCTGGTGGACAGCGTTTCCCTTGGCGGAGAGCAGGGTGGAATCGTGCGCCTGCAGTTGAAGATGGAAACTTATTTGAAGACAGGTGCGGCCTAAGTGAAGCTGGGAACGGAAAACCGGAAGCAGATCATCGTGCTGGTGGTGCTGGGTGGACTTGCCCTCTTGCTGATCGGGCGAATCATATTGGGTGTGGGCGCACCCACGCCCACAGCCACCGCGCCGGTTCCCTTGGACGCAACTCCAGTGCGCCCCCGCCCCGTGGCGCGTGGCCGGGTGAAGGGTAACCGGATAGTGGCCGCGGCGCCGCGCTCCATCGATCCCAGTTTGCGCTACGACTGGTTGAAAGCCAGTGAAGACACCCAGTACGAAGGCAACGGCCGCAATATCTTCATGCTGCAGGCGGAAATTCCCGAGCCGGTTAAGAATCCGGCGCTTGATCAGGAAAAAGCAGCCACCGGCCCTCCGCTGCCGCCGCCTCCGCCGCCCATCACTCTGAAGTTCTATGGATTCGCCAGCAAGGCCGGCGAGCCCAAGCGGGTTTTCCTGTCGCAAGGTGAGGACTTGTTTATCGCCAGCGAGGGTGAGATCGTCGATCGCCGTTACAAAGTTCTGCACATCACGCCGCTGTCGGTCGAAATCGAAGATGTGCTCAACAACAACCGGCAGAGCATCCCCCTCACCCAAGGATAAGCAGATTGAGTTACTTGGTAATTTTGAAAACGCGAACGGAAGATTACCAAATTACAAATTGCCCGATCACCAGATTTCTATGAAGGTTTCTCCACGTTCCCGGCGGTCCGCTTTCTCCCCTAATCACGCCGAGCACGGCTACATCCTCATCACTCTCATTCTGTTCGTAGCTTTGATCGCCATCGCTCTGACCGCGCTGGCTCCGGAAATCTCCCAGCAGGTAAAACGGGACCGCGAGGAGGAACTGATCCATCGCGGGGTGCAATACTCGCGCGCCATCAAACATTACGTCAAGCAATTCGGCCGCTATCCTACCCGGATCGAAGAACTGGAAAACACCAATAACTTGCGCTTTCTGCGCAAGCGCTACAAGGATCCCATCACCGGAAAGGATTTCAAGATTCTTCGTATGGGCGATGTGCAGATGGCGTTCGGAGGGGGGCTCGGTGCCATGCCCGGCAGCCCCACAACGGCCGTCGCTGGAGGTGCCCTGAACAGTGCTTTCGGAAACAACGCATTGGGAAATAACGGCGCCTCCGGTGGAAACAACAGCGCATTCGGCGGCAACGCGGGCGGCTTTGGCGGGAACAACAGCGCATTCGGGGCGAACACTAGCGCTTTTGGCGGCAACAACGGCTTTGGAAATAGTGGGGTGGGTGGTAACAGCGCGTTCGGCAACAACAACAACGCTGGGGGAAACAACAGCGCATTCGGTGCCGCCCCCGCAGGCAGCTCAGCCCCAGCGGCCGGCTCCGACGCGAACCCGACCAATCCCGCAGCGAACCCCGACGAGAATGCTTCTGCTACCCCGGGAACTCAGACGGGAAACGGCCAACCAGGTTCTGCCCAAACCTCAACCACCGGACAAGGAAACCAGGTTTTCGGCGGCGGACCGATGGTGGGAGTGGCGAGCACCAGCAAAGACAAGACCATCCGCGTCTTCAACAAGAAGGAACACTACAACCAGTGGCAATTCATCTACGATCCCAGCACCGATCGCGGCGGCTTGCTGACCACGCCCAATCAGCCCGGGATGCAGTCGGTAGGTGTCGCCCCACAAGCGCAAGGTCCCAACGGGACTCCGGGAGGAATTCAAGGCGGAACGCAGAACTCTTCTTTCGGCTCGCAGTCCTCCGCCTTTGGATCTCCCGGAGGCCAACAACCCAGTGGAGCGCAACCGACCCAGCAGCAACAGCCGCAGCTGCCGCAATCCCCTCCTGACCAGGAACCCTGACCGGTGCCAATTTGCAGGCCGGGTGTCCGCGCCCGGCGCGAAGAACTCTCGGTTGCCCACGACAAAGAAAAGTGTGGGGCGGACACTCCTGTCCGCTCCGCCGGTTTTCGGTGACTTAGGCAGCGAACTTACGGGACACAACCTACTTCACACTCAAGTTGGCCACTGCATTTTGGGTTACTCCGCCTCCGGTAACGCTGATTGTGAGCTGTACCGGTCCATTACTGGCACTCGTGCCTTTGGTAAGCGTCAGCGTGACACTTCCCGTTCCTGGCGCGCTGATTGTCGTCGGGCTGAACCTGGCAGTTACCCCACTGGGCACGCCCGACACCGATAGCGACAAATTCGAGCTGAAGCCTCCCTTGGCCGCCGTCCCTATCGTCACCTGGGCGGGCTTGGTGGAGCTCGCCACTACGCTCGCGGCGCTTGTCTTCAAAGTGAAGCCGGGCACGCTAATCGCCTGATTGGTGGTACGCGTAACTCCGCCACCAATCGCCTTGACGCCTAGCATGTAGTTGCCCGGAACCGTGCTCGAAGCTGTGGTCAAAGTCAGAGTGCTGCTGCCTGATCCTGGCGCTGCAATCCTGGCAGGTGAGAAACTCGCCGTCATTCCGGACGGTACGCCGGTCACGTTTAAAGCTACCGCCGCGTCGAACGTGCTGGTCGCGGCAATATTGAAAGTCAGCTGAGCGGTACTCCCGGCATTCAGACTAGCGGGGGATTGCGGAACACCCAGCGCAAATGTCGGCGCGGGCGCAACCGTCAGACTGAGCAGCACCGCAGTGGTTGAGCCCTGCGAGGTCGCGGAGACCATCGGCGAGTAGTTCCCCGGTACAGTGGCTGCCGTGGCTTTCAGGTTTAAGGTTGAAGTCCCGGAACCCGGCGCGGACAAAGAGGCCGGAGCAAACTTGGCAGAAACTCCGGGCGGCAATCCGCTCACCGCCAGCGCAACCGGACCATTGAAGCCGCCGCTCAAACTGACCTGGGCATTCAGTTTTCCGCTTGCACTGCCCGCAGTGACGGACATCGCAGTGGATGCCAAATCCAACCGGAATGCCGCGGCTGCCGCAACGTCCGTCCAATGGCTGACCAGAACATAGGCATCGACCGACCCCAGCCCTGTAGCCATGTCATACCCCGTTCCGGCCTTGAACCCGCTGAGGCCGGGCACCGAGTTGTTGCCTTTGGCGACATCGTGAAAAACCGCCGCCCCTCCCGACTTCTGTTTATTCGCCAGAGAATAAAATACGGTGTCGGCGTTTCCTTGCGCTGCGTTCATGCTTTGCACCACCAGCGCCATCAGCCCCGCGAGCGATGGCGAGGACGCCGACGTACCGCTCAACACCCAGTTGTTGCCGTTCATGTAGATCAGGTATCCGTCGTGCCCCGCCGCAGCCAGCGCAACATCCGGCACGTCGCGTTTGCCGCTGGCCGGAACCCCGGGGCCCCCCTGCCAGGCTGGTTTCGCGTAGACTGTGCTGACTCCGCCGCAGCCCGCCCACAGACCTGCTCCGCCGCTCTCATTCCAGGCGGCCTCGGGAATGTAGCCCAGCGCCGATGCCATTGTTCCTGAGGCGTTCGCCGACGCCCAGTAGCGGCCGTAGTTACTGTCGCTGAACTGTGTGCCTCCCACGCAAACGCTGTACGGGCTCGAGCACAGTCCGTTCACTCCGCGCCCGGCGCGAGCCAGGGTGGAGGAAGAGGAATCACAGCCCGCCGCCCCGCTGTCCCCGGAGGAGACGAAAACCGTGATACCCTGGGCCGCGGCCTGCCGCCACAAACTGTTGATGAAGCTGTTCCCCGATGCCCCCAGCGCCGCCTCGCACAGCCCGAAGCTCATGCTCATCACCGGCGCCAGATTGTGGTTGACGATGTATTGCGCCGACAGGTAGGTGCCGTCACTCGAACCGGTGGAGGCCGACACCACGAACTTGATGGTCGCATTCCTGGCCACCGCTCCTGACCACTCCACATCCAGCGCCGCTTCCGATTCCTCTCCACTGTTCAGGATTCCCGGATCCACCCCGTTCACGATGATCTGCGGATCGTTGGCGGGCAGGCCAAAAGCCTCGCGAAATTGCCGCACGTCGGAAATGTTGAGGTTGGATCGGCCCACAATGGCGATGCTCTGCCCGGTGCCGTCAATCGATTGCTGATAAAGCGCCCCGACATCGTAGATAGCCGCAAAATCCGATGGCGTCAGGTAATGTGTGCCGCCGGCGGAAAACTCCGTCACTGGCCGCTGCATGGCAGTGTGCATGGGCTGGCTGCGGAAGTCGTGCAGCGAAACCACTCCGGCCACCACTGCAGACAAGGCGCCGGGAATCTCCGGATCACTGCTATTGGCGTGATGCAGTGTGTCGGCCACGCGGAAAGTACGAATCTGAGTGTGAAACGCCGTCTCCACCTGCGCGGCGGCGCCACCGAAAACGATGGCGCTGCGGCTGGGCGCAATCTCGACCGAATCCAGACCATGCGTCCGCAGCCAGTTCACGATCTGCTGCAGGTCACTCTCCGACACTCCGAAACGCTGCCCATATTCCACCGGCGTGAGCCAGCGGTGGTAGGCCGGTGATTCCGGATCGTGCTGGCTTTGCATCAACCGCTCCAGCCCGGCCTGCTGGGTCGGGTCCGGCTTCAGGGTAAGAATCATCCGCTCCATGCGGTAGTCGCCCGACACCCTGCCAGTATCGTTGGCGGCCGTCGCCAGCGGATGCCGGTTGCCCCGCAGCACGATTCTGCGGTCATCATCAATGAACTGTGTAATGCGGTCCCGCGGCCGTATCGCGAGAACATTCTGCCCCTCCAAAGTCTGGCCGGCGACAATGACGCCCGGCCGCAGCAGACTGAAGCTCATCACCGCCAGGAATAATAATGTTCCAGGCGGCAGACAGTTCCTTAAGGATGGCAGGAGCACCGGAACCCTCCAGGACAGAGAAGGCAATGACTCCCTGTTTCATCGGCAGGATTTCACCAACCTTTAGCCGTGTCTCGGCCGTCAAACAAAAAGCCTCACCGCGTCGCGATGAGGCTTTTCCAAACTCTCGTATTCCAATCCTGCTTACACGCTGAACGAAGAACCGCACCCGCAAGTGCTCTTCACGTTCGGATTCTCGAACTTGAAGCCCGCGCCTTCCAGCGTCTCCACATAATCCACGATGCAGCCGTTCAGGTACATCACCGAGGTGGCGTCCACGTACACCTTCAACCCGTCCATATCGAAAGTCTTGTCCATCATCCCCGCCGCATTCTCGAACGACATCGAGTAGGAAAAGCCGGAGCAGCCGCCGCCTACCACTCCCACCCGCAGGCCGGCCGGCGTCGGATTCTGTTGTCCCATGATCTCCTTAACCTTGGCGACTGCGTTGGGGGTTAGCGTGATGGGCGCGGTTTTGGGCTTTACCTCCGGCGTACTCGGCTTCGCTTCCGGCGTCACTGTGGTAGCCATTCTCGTATCTCCTTGAAATCGTTCGGTAAGTTATTGTATCAAAGCCTCGACGGAGTCAAGCAACCAAATCCGCCCTGCCCTCTATTACTTAGATGATGGCCGCTCCCGGTCGGTCGCCAGGTTAACAAAACAAAAAGCCTTCCACGGGGCCTTCTGGGGATATAATCTGCCCGGGGGGCACCTTGCGCCGGTGTGGGCTGCGGGCCGGGCAGTCGCCGGTAAAACTCCCCGATTGGATCAAGATCAGCACCGAGGTGGCCTATGTCGCCTATGCTAATGTGGCCGATGGTTGCAGAAGGATTGCTCCTTGCTGCGCTTGTCATACTTTTGATTTACCGTAGCACTCTCACCATGCATGAGGATGAGCAACTCTTCCTCGACGAGTCTGCTTCCGCGATGGCGCAGGAACAGCAAGAAGTGCTGACCAAACTGAACAAACTCTCTCCCATGTTGAAGTGGGTGGGCGCTGCTTCAGGCGTGCTCGGCCTGGTGATCGTAAGCGTCGCGGTGTACCAGCAATTGCAGCAAATGCAATGATCCGCAGATGGCCAGCGCGTCGGGCCTGAGATTCGGCGGGAGTTGCCGTTTCTGCCCAGGTAGGCGCGGGCGTCCTCGCCCGTGCTGCAGCTCAACCGAGCCCCATGACTATTCCCCGGGCTCGTTTCGGGAATATCTCAGTTTCTTCTTTACCGGATGTATGGGCCTGCTGGTGCCGGGAACAGGACTTGAACCTGCACGCCTTTTGGGCACTGGATCCTAAGTCCAGCGCGTCTGCCAATTCCGCCATCCCGGCCCGTTACGCTAACTGGTTTCATGCAGTCTACCTGCGGGGAACCACTGTACCGGTCGAACTGCTACTGGAATGGACATTGTAACCGGATTGTCACCGAAATGCGTTTCTGCCTGTTGTTTCTGTTGCGCCCGCTCTGCAGAAATGAAGCACGTTGACTTTGAGCACATCGACTGCCCAGCGTGCGCAGAGAGAGATTTGTAGGTACGTCTCGGGGGTTTTGAGTGTAAGCGCCTGCTAACGTCAGTTACCGGCAAGCTATCAGATCTTGGGATACTCGCGGCTGCTTCACTATTTGGATTCTTGCAGGAGGACAACGTCAGAATCATAGTGGCCTCGCAGGATAGCGAGGTTCTTTCCATCCGGCGACAAGCTGAATGACCAGATTTGCTCTGACTTGAAATCTGTAATCGGATGACCAGCAGAACCGTCGAGTGGCTGCACCCAAATGTCGTCCACGCCTTTCTCCCTGATCACATATGCTACGGACCTTCCGTCGGGAGTGAATTGCAAATCACCGCTCCAATAACGGCTGGTATCGAGGATTCTCGGTGGAGTCGTTGTTCCGGGTTCAAACAGTGCGATCTTTACCGGATATATCGGTGCTTGACTCGCCACATTACTCCCCACGTCCCCGACGAGGACCGCTAACGCCTTGCCGTCCGGCGAAACGGCCAGCCCACCCTTAACTTCTGTGCCAAAGTCAAAGTCGTAATTCTGGGGCAGACGAAGGATCACTTCTGACTTCCCGGAACCGTCCAGCGGCACTCGGGAGATGTGGCTCTCCGAGCAGTCGCTGTAGTACACCCATTTCTGATCGGGCGAGCAAACTGGGAGACGATCTATTTTCCCATCCGTCAATCTCACAGGACTGGAACCGTCCGCATTGGTGCGCCAGATGCTTTCAGAATTCGTGTTGCCGTGACCTGCCCAACTCAAGACGAGGTAGTTCGCACCACAGGGAGATGCGTTAAAGATAAGAGCGCTGGAATCCGCCAAAAGCTGTGTTTGATTCTTCCCATCGGCTCCCAACTCCGACACGCGGACAGTGTCGCTGACGAGGAGGTTGCCATCAGCAGTCCAACTTAATCCGCTCCATGCGTTGAATTTACTTGCTTGCGAGAGGAGAAGTCGAGGCTTTGCAAATTGGTGATCGACCTTCGAGAGCATCGAAATAGTGGCATAACTTCTCTGCTGAATCGTAGTGAGGGTTCTTCCATCTTCGGAAAGAGCAAGGGTGCGATAGGTGTTTGCGTCTCGCGTAATCGGCTCAATGTCGCCTCCTGTAGCGCGTACAAACCCGATCTGTCCCCAACTACCCTTCACGTTTGTTTCCCCGTAATTTGCGAATAGCGCACGACCGTCCGGCGACCAGCGGATCGCGCCGACAAACTTGTCTTTGAAACTCGCAAAGCGACGCGCCTTGCCTGTGCGAGCATCGAGAACGTTTATCGCATCTCCCACGGAATAGAAGATTTCATCACCCTTCGGAGACCATGCCAAGAAACCCGGCATTTCCGAGGTAGATCCCATTTGCAAAGTCGTCTCGTCGTTGCCGTCGAAGGATGCGGTGACAAGGCTGTACTTGCCAACCTCGGGGTCGTCCACGCGTTCGTACGCGATGCGCTGCCCGTCAGGGGAAAATGCTGGACAGACGTTCCGCAAGGCCGTCTGCGGTGTGCCCCCCAATATCGGAGATCGGTAAAGGTCGGAGGTGAAGGGGTTCGTCTCATGGGTCTTGCAGAAGTAGAAGTAGTTTCCGTCTGGCGAGAAGTTGAGACTGTCATAATGGGAAACCGAGGGCGGAATGATCTGGGTATCGCTGTCCGTGGGTACATTGCGAAGCCAGATGCTTTCGAGTCCGTTATCGTCCATTACGCTGAGCACATACCTGCCGTCGGGCGAAATGGCAGCCCGTGCTGCTTTGCCCGAATTCGTGACTTGCGTGACGGTGAATTTCTGGAAAGGCATCGGGGCGGGACGGTGCACGACGGAGTAAACTCCGAAGCCTGCCGCTCCGAGCAGGATCAACATTGCAGACACTCCCGCCGCGACCCCCCATTCGTGCTGCTTTGCGACGGCGACCATCGAGGAGCTGCCAATACGCGAGGGTTGGGCCGCCGACTGCTGGACCGGACTTGGCTCCGGTTCCACCCTGCCCACATAGCGATATCCCCGCCGCGGCAAGGTTTCGATGTAACGGGGATCGTCTGCGGCATCACCCAATGCATCCCGCAGCTTGTTGACAGCGGAGTTCAGGCTGTGCTCGAAATCAACGAAAGTATCCGAGGGCCACAGGGCGGCACGCAGCTCGTCGCGGGTCACCAACTCGCCGCGGCGCTCTAATAGCATTTTCAGAATTTGGAAGGACTGTCGTGGCAGGGGCAGACGTGTGCCGTGCTTTCTGAGCTCCTGCGTCAGGATGTCTGCTTCAAATGGGCCGAAGGGGATACGAGTTTGAGGTTCTTTGCTTCCCGGCATCCGGCGCTCCTGCGGCGGAAATTACCATTTGCTCTGAATTCCGGTCGATGACACCCGACCCAGGCGTGTTCCACATGCAAAACAATAGCCCTATTTTGAATAACTTACAAGGTGACCTGTGTCTTACCTTTTTCTGTGGACCAATGTATTGCGGTAGATCGGTAGATGGTTGACTTTCGCGGCAGCACTAGGAGGTGCCACATGAAATTCAACCTTTCCCGATTGATGCTTCTTGCCATGGGGGCGCTGCTTCTCGGTTCGGCCGCATCCGCACAACGGATCAACGTTCAAGCCAAGGTCCCATTTGACTTCATGCTGGGCGATAAGCTGTATCCCGCTGGACAGTACTCTGTCCAGAATGTACTACCGGACCACCAGGTGCTGCTTCTCCGTAACGGAACCTCCCGAGGGGCTGCGTTTATTCTGTACCAGCCGGCCTCTTCCCAGGTACCGGCAGAGCAGACTCAACTTGTGTTCCACCGGCTAGGAGACAGCTATTTCCTCTATCAAGTCCAGGTTGCAGGCAGCGCACTTGGCCGTGAATTTCAGAGGAGCCGCAAGGAGACCGAGATGGCACTCAATGCAACCGACAAAGAGACGGTCATCGTTGCCGCGAATCCGATCCACTAGGATTTTCGGGACGGAGGCCGCATCCTTGCGATTGGGCTTCACGCAGTGACCTGAGTCAGTTGGCGTTAAATCACCATTAGACTCATTGGGAAATTGCCACGAAAGCATCCTAGACCGCAGCAAAGGCACGCAAACGAAATGCGAGAACTCGGAAGCGCCGAAAAATGTAGCCGGAATATAACCCACCAAGGTAAACCGAGAGGCACAGCGAGGCATTAGCGCAACGGGCCATTTTGGGTGCTATGTGCGTGGGATCCTAAGTCCAGCGCGTCTGCCAATTCCGCCATCCCGGCACTTCGTCGCAACTACATCATACGGGAAGGCTATACCACCAGCCATCGCCCGCTAGGGTCCGACCGTGCTGTATATCTTGTTGTCCACGCCTCTCACCGCGCACAGTGCCCGGCCCCCGCCCATGGCCGTACAGGAGGGTGTGCCGACGACACTGCCGCCAATCTTGACCCATCCCGCCCAGCTCGACCCACCGTAAACGTTCGCATAGAACGCGTTGTCGGTTGCAATCGCACCACAGACCAGTTGGCCTGCTGTCTGCGAAGTACAACCGGCATTGTCGTTCACCAAGCCGCCGATTCCCGCGTAAGCGCTCCAATCGCCCACTTTCCAGCTGACGCCGTCGAACAGCGCGCCGAAAATTCCGGAGTTATATGCTTTGGCGAAGCACACCACCTTGCCGCCGGAATTCAGGGATGCACAGTTCGGTTCGCCGCCCGCGATTCCGCTCAGGTTAAGAAACCCCTTCCACGCTCCCCCGGTAAAGCGATTCACCATAGTCACGCTTCCCGTAGTGAAGACCGCGCAGATGACCCCGCCTGCGTTATCGGTAGAGCAGCTTGGCGCAGACACCGCGGACGTCGTTTTCTTTGCAAACGCGCTCCAGGTGGCGCCATCGTAGACCGACCACGACAATCCGGCGGAGGAGCTTCGCGCCGCGCACAACACCTGCCCGGCCACCAGCTCCGCGCAACTCGGCGCGGAAAAAAGTGATGCCGCGACTTTCGCTGGCGCGCTCCATGTCCCGCCGCTGAGAATCGTCACCAGCAGGTTGCCGTTCGTGGCCGTGGCCGCGCAAATCACCTTGCCCGCACCATCGCTGGTGCAGCTCGGGTCGGAAGCCACCGTCCCCGACAAGCTCGTCCAGGTTCCCCAGCCAACGCCATTGAACACGTTCACCATCAGCTCAGCCTTGCTGTTTCGGGCTGCACATGCCACCAGGTTGGTGGATAATTCGGCGCAGGAGGGGTTGCCGATACCGGTGGCAGAGCCGGTTACAGTTACCGCGGTCCAGCTCGCCCACGTAGCCGGCACCCACACCAGACAGGCGCACAATAACGACAGCTTCACGAAAACTCGCTTCATACTTGTTGTTCTCCGTGGATGATCTGAAACTTTGTTCCTTCTTCCAAGCCGCACCAGCGCCCGGAACTTTATCAGAAAGGGTGTCATTGTCAACCCTTTGTTGTCGGGCGAAGACTCGGCGAAAACCCCTCTGTGACAAGGCGTTTCACCGGTAATCGCGCGGACCTCCCGCTAACGATCCAGCCCGAAAACCTCGGCCGAGTGCTACTTCGTCACGGCCTCGTAGCCGCCCCAGACCAGAGATACAACCATCAGGCCGAGCCCAATCAAAAGACTGGGAACCCCGACCAGCGCGTGCATCCCGGTTGCCGAGCCAGTGAGCTGCACCGCACTCGAGTGAAAGGGAAAAGCCCCGGTTACGGTAGCGCTTCCGCTCCAGCCTGAGCCAAGGAGAATCAGTCCGAACAGCACCAGGCATTCCGAAACCATGGTGAGCCACTTCATTTTCATACCTCCCCAACCGAGGATACGTCGAAATTCTAAACCACCTCGCTCCTCTTTCCTTCCTCCCTTCCCACCCGCTACACTGTCCGGCATGACCATTCCGGCGCAGCCTAAAATCAACCTGGTGAATTCTCCCGACTACCGCGAAAACTACGCCAACAGCGTGCAGGTGCGCGTTAACGTCTGGGACTTCTTCCTGGTTTTTGGAACTCTGCAACAGCAGAGCGAGACCCAGGTCGAGGTCAAGAATTTTCAAGGCGTTTATTTGAGCCCGCAGCAAGCCAAGGCGCTGGTCTCGATTCTGCAGCAGAACATCTCGGGATATGAAAGCGCCTTCGGCGAGATTAAGCTCGATCCCCGAATGACCGCCCCCGGCCCGGTGCACTGAAAGCGCCCGAGTGAGCCCAGCCATCGACTCGCGCAAACCCGGCTCCGCACTTCTCTTCGCGCTGTTTTATCTGGTGCTTCTGGCCCTCCACGCTCCCCTGCTTCGCCTTCCGTACTTCTGGGATGAGGCCGGGTACTACATCCCGGCGGCGCGCGACTTGCTGCTCAACGGTTCGCTGATCCCCCATTCCACGCTCTCCAACGCGCATCCGCCGCTGGTTCTCGCTTATCTCGCTCTGGCGTGGAAGGTTTTCGGATACGCCCCGCTGGTAACCCGTGTCACCATGCTGTCCATCGCCGCGTTCTCCCTGCTGGGAATCTTCCGGCTGGCGCGACGAGTCGCGAACACTGACGTCGCCGTCGCCTCGACCCTTTGCACCGCGCTCTACCCAGTCTTCTTTGCCCAGAGCTCGCTGGCTCAGGTCGATCTGGCGGCTGCAGGACTTATCTTCTGGGGCCTGCTCGCATATGTAGAGGGCCGCGTTTGGACCGCCGCCTTCTGGTTCTGTGCCGCCGCACTGGCGAAAGAAACCGCCATTCTTGCTCCTCTGGCTCTGCTTGCGTGGCATCTCATTGCCAAGTTTCTTTTTCGAGACGTGTATCTCCAAGGGGAGGAAGACGCAGCCAACCAGGAAGGGCAGAACTTCAACAGTCCCACAATTCCTATTTTGTTGTCATCCCGAGGAGCCAGGGCGACGAGGGATCCGCAGTTTCTTCTGTCCCCTGGAAACTGCAGAGCACTTCTGTTGCCCCTGATCCCGCTCGCCCTCTGGTACACCGGTCATTACCTGCGCACTGGATTTGTCTTTGGCAACCCTGAATTTTTCCGTTACAACGTGCAGGCCACACTTCGCCCCTTGCGCATCCTCCTGGCAGCTGGTCTCCGCCTATGGCAGGTCTTGGGATACCTGAACCTGTTCCTGCTCACCCTGGCGGCCGGCTTTGCCATGTGGCTCCCTCCGCTCCGCGACCAACACGGAGAACGGCCTAGAATTGCTCTACCCGTGCAGTTTTGTTTCGCCGCCGTCATGGTCGCCTACGTCCTGGCCATGGCCGTAATCGGCGGAGCGGTCCTCGCACGCTACATGCTTCCCGCACTCCCCTTGATGATCATCCTCTGCATTTCGACCCTATGGCGCAGAGTGCAGAACTGGCGGCCGGTTGTCGCCGTCGTAATGCTGGCCTTCGTGGTCTCACTTTTCATCAATCCTCCCTACGGCTTTTCCCTGGAGGACAATCTCGCTTATCGTGACTACATTCTGCTTCACCAACGTGCCGAAGACTTCGTAGAGTCGCGTTATCCTACGGCCCGCGTGCTCACAGCCTGGCCGGCGAGCGACGAGCTCACTCGTCCTTATCTCGGTTATGTGCCCCGTCCCATGCGGGTCGTGCGCATCGAAGACTTCACCGTCGACCACCTGATGGCCACCACGGAACTCCCGGCGAGTTTCGACATTGCGCTGATCTTCTCCACCAAGTACGAGCCGCCGCATCCCTGGTTCGAGCGCTGGAGTCTCTGGCAGCAATGGAAGACCGAGTACTTCGGCTACCATCGCGACGTGCCCCCAGCCGTTGCCGCTCAAATTCTGGAAGGGCGATTGGTGTACGAAGAGCGCGTCGAGGGACAGTGGGTGGGAGTGATCGCAGTGGAGCAGATACGAGAGGCGGAGCCATCTCCAAACACACAAATGCCCGAAATCCTCTCGAATTCCGGGCACTCTTTCTTACAAATTAGACAGCCTGAACGTTCTCAGCTTGCCAGCCCTTGGGGCCTTTGGTGACGTCGAACTGCACGGCTTGCCCTTCTTGCAGGCTGCGAAAGCCGCCCGCTTGAATCGCGGAGAAATGCACGAAGACGTCCTCGCCATTCTGACGGCTGATAAAGCCATAGCCCTTGGCGTCGTTAAACCACTTCACTGTTCCTGTTTCTGCCATTGATGTGTTTCCTTTTTCTATTTTTTGGATTGTGCTGAGAAGAGTCGCGGCTGGTGAGAGGTGGTGACGCTGGTTGGCGATACCGACTTTCAACTAGTGTGAATCAAACTTAGCGCAAATTCAGTATACATGCCAAGTCCCAGATCGCCTAGGAATCTTTGGTGGTGCCAAAACGTAGCAACAGAAAGTTCCACCCAACCCCCAGATTACAAGAGATTTCCTTCGTGTATCTTCGTGTCCTTTGTGGTTAAGGGGTTCGGGGTTCGGGGTTCGGGGTTCGGAGTTCGGAGTTCGGGGTGCCCATCCTTTTTCGCGCTTTTTGAAAAGGGTGGGTGCTTCGAAAACGTAGCAGAAACTGAAGTCGCCACGTGAGGTTATCGCTCCAGCCTCTAACTGGTTTGCGC
The DNA here is from genome assembly GCA_049582765.1 of Terriglobales bacterium. Classification (GTDB taxonomy): domain Bacteria; phylum Acidobacteriota; class Terriglobia; order Terriglobales; family Acidobacteriaceae; genus JBAUUQ01. Next base: position 7,690 of record JBAUUQ010000052.1, on the reverse strand, counting down.
AGTTACAGATCAACTGCATTTCCTGAGTATCAGCCACTCGCATGCACAATTCCAGCCGGGACCTTAGATGCTGGTTCCGAGGCATAGTCAAAGGCCCTTCGTCCGGCTACCGGTATCTCCACCCGATTTGGCTTTCATGTAGGACCGCAAAATGGCGTTAATGCGAGTCTGGTAGCCGCTGCCGTCCTTCTTAAGCCATTCCACAACATCGTGGTCGACTCGGATTGTCAGGCGGTCTTTGGGCTCCGGCATGCTGAGCGTGGCGGTCTTCCAGAATGATTCGTCCAGTCTGGGGATATCGGAGTCGTCGATCTCAGCATCGCGCATCCGCCGCAATTGCTCAAAGTCAGTCCGGCCCTTGATCCGCGATCTTGAGGTGGTTCGCGTAATCTTGCCTTTCATTGCGATGCGCCCTCCTTGCTGAAATAATCCGCCGTCGCTTCCCGCGCATTACATGGACCACCACGATTTCAATGCCTTCCACCGAGCCGATCGAGACTACGCGGTCTTCTCCTCGACGGCTGTCGATCCGCTCGAACACCGGGCCCTCAAACACACGTTTCGCGTCCTGAAAATCGATGTGGTGTTTAGCGAGGTTCGCCTGTCTCTTGCTCTCATCCCACTCGAACAACATCTTTACGCCTTAGTGGATGGGCGTTCTTTATATATGCACATATTGTACATACATACGAATAGACTATCAAGGGTTTATTTCCCCATCACATGACACGAATACGTCTTCACGATCAACCACACCTCACCCCCCGCCCGCAGTTCCAGCGAATCCCGTGCCGCCGGTGTGAGATGAACCTCCATCACAGCTCCGCAATCCACCCGCGCCACCACAGTCATGTCGCGCTGCTCAAGGCAGACAATCCGCCCCGGAAACAGATTGCGGGCGCTCAAGCCGCGCGGTTGAATCGTAGCCAGCAGAATATCTCCGGCACGAATCCCCACCCGCACCACCGATCCCGCCGCCGCCGCCCGCACCAGCGGCGTCTCCAGTTCCACCGTGCTGCCGGAGATACGGCAGGTCATGGTGCCGCGCTCCTCGTGAGCCGCAATCACCGTCGCCGTGAAAATGTTCTCGAAGCCCGCCAGCTGCGCTACCGATTCCTGGCGCGGTGCGGCCATCACTTCCTGCGGAGTACCCTGCGCCACGATCCGGCCATGCTCCAGGACCACCACGCGCTCGCCCAGGGCGAACACTTCCTCGCGGCTGTGGGTCACATAAAGGATCGGAACACGATGCATTAGATTCCAGGCACGCAAGTCGTCGATGATTCGGGCCTTGGTCACAGCGTCGAGCGCCGCCAGTGGCTCGTCGAGTAACAACACGCAAGGATCGGTGACCAGGGCACGCGCCAGCGCGACTCTCTGTTGCTCTCCACCAGAAATCTCCCCCGGCTTGCGCTCCCGCACCTGCGCGATGCGAAAAGACTCGAGGATGGCATCAGTTTTCGTCCGCCGTTCAGCCGAGCCGACATCCGCCAGACCATACAAAATATTCTTCTCCGCGCTGAGATGCGGAAACAGCGCCAGATTCTGGAATACGTAGCCCACCCGCCGCCGTTGAGCCGGCAAATTGCTTCCCCGGTCACGGTCAAAGAACACACGGTCGCCGACGACAATTTTCCCCGAATCCGGCGCTGTCAGCCCCGCGATGCAATCGAGCAGCGTGGTCTTCCCTGCTCCCGAAGGCCCGTACAGAATCGTAATGCCCGGATCGAGGTTGAATGCGACTTCGAGCACGAAAGCATCTTCCGCGGCCGCCAGAGTTTTTCTGATCTCAACCACGGAAACATTGGAAATCACCGATCGTGACGAGTTCGGGCTGCGCGGTAGAGTTGCTGTCACTTCCACACCGCCCACATCTTCCGATTCACCCCATACACCAGGCACAACGACACAAACGAAATCGCCAGTAGCGCCAGCGCCGTTTCATTGGCGGCGGCGTAGTCGAACGCCTGCACCCGATCGTAAATGTCGATGGAAACCGTTCGCGTGACCCCGGGGATATTTCCTCCCACCATCAGCACCACGCCAAACTCACCCATGGTGTGCGCGAAACTCAGAGCCACTCCGGTCACCAGGCCCGGCACCGACAACGGCAGCACGACTCGCAGAAACGTCCGCAATTTCGAGGCTCCCAGAATCGACGATGCCGCCATCAGCTTGGGATCAACCAGCGAAAACGCTGCCGCAAACGGCTGCACCGCAAAAGGCAGGCTATAAATAATGGACCCGATTACCAGTCCCGCGAAGGTAAACGCCAGCGTGTGCCCGGTCAGCGACTGCCACCAGCGTCCCAGCGGGCTGCGCGACCCCAGCGCTACCAGAACATAAAAGCCCAGCACCGTCGGCGGCAGCACAATCGGCAAGGCTACCACCGCTTCCAGCAGGAACTTCCACCGCCAGCGCGAATAAGCGATCCAATACGCGATCGGCAACCCCACCACGAAGAGGATTGCCGCCACCAGCACCGCCAGCCGGATTGTGAGCCAGAATGCCTGCCAGTCCATTAGCTTCGGCTCCGCAAACAAGCCAGTATAGCCAACCCGTCCTCCCCGGGCTTTTCTTTGCGCCCTTAGCGGCCCGGTCTTTGCGCCCTTTGCGGTCAAAAGCTCTGCACCGCGAAGTCCGCAAAGGAAGCGCGAAGTACGCCAAGATCCCGTCCAGTTCCAATCTGGGCCGAACCGATGCCGGGATGTTCAGCCATCACAACGTCGCGAACACTCCCCCCGCGATACTCGTTGGGGGAGGTGCCGCATGGAACTCGCAAGCGCCATTCCAATCATTCGCGCGTTGGCCAACGGAGTCCACCCGCAAACTGGAACAGCTCTGGAAGAAACTTCCGCTTGCCGTTCGCCGGAAGCGATCAAGGCACTCAATCGTGCTCTGGCGGCGCTGGTCGCGCAGCAAGAACGCGAACTAAGACGGCCTGCCAACACCGGCAACCGCTCGTCGCGCGAAGAAGATGCGCAGGTTTGCGAAGAGTTGCGCCAGGGCACTGACTTCAACCATATCGCCAAGACTCACAATCGCAGCCTGGCGGCCATTCTGGCTCGCCTGGTAAAGCTCGGGAAGATTGCTCCGGAAAAATCCGGCCACCTGTTTCCCCCGAAGGTGGCCTAGTGGTCAAGTGGATTCGTTCCGCATCTTCCGTAAGCCGGATTGCCGGTGGGTTGCTTCCATGGATTCTGGTTGTGCTCTTCCCAACGAGCCCACGGATCACCCTCGCTCAAACCACGGAATCTCACCCCATCTCTGCGCGAAATTTGCGCGCGCGGCACGAGCAGTGGTTCCTGCGAGGGCGTCTGGTTCCGCGGCAATCCGCGGCGGCATTGCGTTACCGGGCCCACCAACAAAAAATCCAGATGCGGACCATCCGTGCCGCCAACTCGCCAGGCGTCGCGGCGCCATCGTCTTCCGCTCCCGCATGGACTTCCCTCGGCCCTGCTCCCTTGGCCTCGGATGCCAGCGGCACTGGTCAGCAAGACTTCAACTGGGTATCCGGTCGCGCCACCGCCGTGGTCGTCGACCCCGCCGATGCGAGCGCCAACACCGTCTATGTGGGCGGAGCCTACGGCGGTGTCTGGAAGTCGAGCAACGCTCACACTCAGGATCCGGCGAACGTTACTTGGACTCCGCTCATCGACGACCAGGCGACGTTAGCCGTCGGCGCTATAGCCGTGCAACCGCAACCCACCAACCCTGACGCGACCAAGAGCGTGATTCTGGTCGGCACGGGCGAGGCCAACAGCTCCGCCGACTCTTATTACGGCTTGGGAATTCTGCGCTCGGCGAATGCAGGCGGTAGCTGGACTCTGATCCCCTCCGACACCACCGGAACCCATTCCTTCGCCGGAATGGCATTCAGCAAAATCGCCTTCAGCACCGGCAATCCCAATCTCGCCGTGGCGGCGACCGCAGGCGCATCCGAGGGAATCGTTGAAGGCTTAGCCAACCCTCTGACCGCGAATCTCGGCCTGTACTACTCCACCGACGGCGGACTCTCCTGGACTTATGCCAGTGCGCAGGATGGTCCCGCCGCGACATCGCCCGGTTCGGCCACAACCGTTGTCTACAACGCCACTGCCGGCTTGTTCTTTGCGGCTTTGCGATATCACGGCTTCTACTCCTCCGCTGACGGGATTCATTGGACTCGTTTGTCCAATCAGCCGGGCTCCGGACTAACCGCAGCCGCTTGCCCCGCTCCATCCAGCAGTTCCAACTGTCCCATCTATCGCGGCGAGCTCTCCGTAGTACCCGGACGCAATGAAATGTACGCGTGGTATGTCGACGTCAACGACAACGACCAAGGCATCTGGACCACAACCAACGGCGGTGCCAGCTGGACTCAACTCAACGAAAATGGCATCACCAACTGCGGTGACACAGTCGGCTGCGGCACGGAAGACGGCACCTACAACCTGGAGCTGGCAGCCGTTCCCGACGGCAGCGCCACCGACCTCTACGCCGGAGCCGTCAATCTCTACAAGTGTCAAATCACCAGCGCTTCGCCGGCTTGCGCCGGCAGCGGACCCAACACCTTCCTCAATCTCACCCACGCTTACGGATGCAGCGCCATCGCCAAAGTCCATCCCGCCCAGCACGCTGCCTCATTTCTGCTGGTGAACAGCAATCAGCAGGAAGCTATGTACTTCGCCAATGATGGCGGCATATATCGCGTACTCGATGGCTACAGTGGATTGACCACCGGCACCTGTGGCAGCAACAATCAGTTCGACAGCCTGAATCAGACTCTCGGGTCGCTGACCCAGCTTGTCTCCTTCTCCCAAGGTTCAAGTGACGCCAATACCATCCTGACGGGGGCGCAGGGCAACGGATCACCGGCTACTCAGTCGGCTCTCGCTACCGTCAGCTGGTTGAACGTAAATGCAGGCGACGGTGGCAACACACAGATCAATCCCAATAACGAAAATGAATGGTTCGTCTCCAATCCTCCGGATTTATCCTCCGGGGTAAATATCTTCCGTTGTGCCTCGGGAATCAATTGCCACAGCCAGGACTTCCAGAACGATCAGGTAGTAAGCAGCACGACCCTCGGCGGCGACGCCGGACACTACTACCCGCAATTCATGCTTGATCCCCAGAACTCCGGCGAGATGGTTGTAGGCACCTGCCGGGTCTGGCGGGGGACGAGCGGCGGCGCAGGGTTCAGCCTGCTCAGCAACAACTTTGAAACCGGCGGAGCCGGAATCTGCACCGGCGATGAGATCAATCTGGTCCGCTCCCTGGCCGTCGGCGGTCCAGTGGATGCTAAGGGTTTCTCCAATGTAATGTACGCGGGGACCGATGGGTTCGGGCCGCTGATCCCCACCATTCCCGCAGGCGGCCAGGTGTGGGTAAGCACCAACGCCGCAGGCGGGGCATCCACCTGGAACAATCAGACCGGCGCAATCAATCCTGGCGCTTTTCCAGTCTCTGGAATTGCCATCGACAGTTCCGACCCCACCGGCCTCACCGCCTATGTCAGCATCATGGGATTCAGCGTTTCCCACGTATGGAAGACAAGTGATGGCGGCGTTTCATGGACAGATTTCAGCGGCAGTCTGCCGGACACGCCCGCCAACGCAGTAATTGTTGATCCCGGTACGACATTGTCGAACGGAATGGTCTACCTAGCCACCGATGTCGGTGTGTTCTCCACTTTCACTGCCAGTGCGAACTGGGCGGAAGTCGGTCCCGCCGCCGGCCCAGGACAATCGGGATATCTGCCGAACGTGGCGGTGACCGCGCTGCGCATGTTCAATAACCAAGGCACCAAGCTGCTGCGGGCTTCTACCTACGGACGCGGCTTGTGGCAGTTCCCCATAACTCCCTCGTTCGCACCCTCGGTTGCCAACACTCCGCTGACCGTCTTCGCGGACCAACTCCCCGCCAGTTTCAGCGGTTCGGTTCTTTTTTACGGTTACACGAACTCAGTGAACCTGAGCTGTGAACCGCCGTCGCAGGCAACCTGCTCGGTGACGCCTGGCAGCGTGACGCCTGCTGCTCCTCAGTTCACTATTACTTCCAACGGTCCCATCGGCACCAGTGCGTTCGTCATTCGTGGAGCGGGTACTGATGCCACTCATCTCATCGCCACCGCTCCCTTCACCCTGAACGTCGTGGACTTCCAGCTGACAACTCCATCGCCCGCAAATCTCGAAGTCGCTCCCGCCACAATCTCTGGACCAGTCACCTTCCAGCTAACCGCGTCAGGTCCTTTCGAGCAGACTGTGACACTTTCGTGCACCGGTCAGCCGGCTGGCGCGACCTGCAATTTTCACCCCGCGAGCGCAATGCAACCCACTGCGGTCAAACCGGCACACGTCGCATTGACGATCAGCACGGTTAGCGCCACCACAGCCGGAACATTTCCAGTGACCATCCGTGGCTCAGTAGTCAACGGTCCCACACGAACCCAGAACCTGCTTCTCACGGTCACGAAGGATTACTCCCTGGCAATCGGCAATCCCGTTGTAACCGCCAGCGAAAACACGACCGTGCAGCTTCAAGGTACTCTTACTTCCCTCAACGGATACAACGATCCCGTCGCCTTGAGTTGCGGCCCGGGCGCGCCTCCCACCTGCTCCATCGCTCCCACCGCGGTCACTCCGACCTCCAGCGGGGCTTCGTTCACCGCCATTGTGGGCAGCAACCAGTGTGGCCAGTACAACTTCACCATTGGGGCCACGGGTACGGATTCTGCAGCCACATCCCATTCCGCGCCGGTCACATTCAGTTCGACCAGCCTCGCGCCGCCCAATTTCATGTTGGAAATCGACAATCGATCTCTGACCGCAGCCGCAAATACCAACGCCACTTTCAATGGAACACTGTCGTCATCGGCATGTTATGGAAGTTCAGTAAATCTGAGTTGTGGCTCAGGGGCTCCCCCCGTCTGCAAGACTACTCCGCCGAGCCTTACTCCGACGCTGGCCGGCGCACCCTTCACCGTAACTGTCAACAGCAACCGGGCCGCTACCTACAATTTCGGTATCGCCGGCCAGGGCACGGACAAGTCAGCAATCCTCCACATTTTCCCCGTTTCGTTCGTTTCGACTTCGGGCTCTGGCTCAGGTTTCCGCTTCTCCATCATCAACACATCGGGAGCGGAGGCGGTCACCGCGGGACAGAGCGCAACCTACAAGTTGCAAGTTGCGGCGGCCACCGGCAGCAAGTTTCCGCGTGGGGAAACATTCACGCTTTCACTCAGCTGCCCGCCGCTGTCCACCTGCGGCTTCTCTCCCGCCGAGATGCATGCAGGGAGCGTCAATGCGCAAGTACAACTCACCATCAACACAACTCGAGCTGTGCTCGCCAGCCGGAAACTGAGTCCCGGGCGTCTTGAGTTACTCTACTCAGCCTGCCTGGGATGGCCACTGCTGATCATTGCTTCCAGTTCGCGCCGGTCCCGCCTGTCCCGCCGCCAGTTCATCTGCCTTCTTCTACTTACGCTCGCCACGCTATCTCTGATGGTGGCCTGCGGCGGTGGTTTGCAAGGCGGAGGCCCAGGGGCTGCGCAACCCGGAACCCCTGCCGGCACCTACAACATGACGGTAAGCGCCACCCCCGACGCACCCACACAACCCGCGTCGATAGCCCTTACCGTGAATTAATGTAGGCGCGGGCGTCCCCGCCCGTGCTAAGTCGAATGAGGCAGTTCCGCACGGGCGAGGGA
>JBAUUQ010000051.1:0-59517 GCA_049582765.1 Terriglobales bacterium | reverse complement strand
CGTGCGCGGTGGCAATGGTGATGCCGCGCGCTTTCTCTTCCGGCGCATTGTCGATCGAATCGAACGACCGGAACTGAATCTTAGGGTTGTGCTTCTGCAACACCTTGGTGATGGCCGCCGTCAACGTGGTCTTGCCATGGTCGATGTGACCAATCGTCCCTACGTTGCAGTGCGGCTTGTTGCGCTCAAATTTCTCTTTCGCCATTTCTCGTCCTCAGCTGTTAGCTCTTGGCTTTTGGCCGTTCGCTTTAAACCTTATTGTCATTCCGAACCGCGTAGCGGCGAGGAATCTGCTCTTCTGTCGTCCCTACCGGGACTCGGTCAGTTCCTTCGCCTACCCAGGGCTTACGCCCTGGGCTAAACTGTGCCGCCCCTTCGGGGCTGGACCTTGTTGACTCCCAACCTTCCGCTTCGCTCGCGCATTGCGGGGCTCGCCTCGTGTGGCGGGCGCCCTCGCCCGCGCTTACCTGCCAGGTCCCTGCGAGCGGCCGATGATCTCATCTGCTACGCTGCGCGGGACTTCTTCGTAGCGCGCGAAGTGCATCGAGTATTCGGCGCGCCCCTGGGTGCTCGAACGCATGTGAGTCGCATAACCAAACATCTCCGCCAGCGGGACGATGGCCTTAATCACCTGCGAGCCAGCACGATGCTCCATACCCTCGATGCGTCCGCGGCGTGAACTCAGGTCGCCCATGATCACGCCCGCATAATCCTCCGGCGTCACCACCTCGACCGCCATCACCGGCTCCAGCAATACCGGCGAGGCCTTCCTCGCGGCTTCTTTAAAGGCCATCGATCCGGCGATCTTGAAGGCCATTTCGTTCGAATCGACGTCGTGATAGCTGCCGTCGTAAAGAATCGCTTTCACGTCGACCATCTCGTAGCCAGCCAGGACGCCACCTTCCATGGCTTCCTTGATTCCCTGATCGATCGGCTTGATGAATTCCTTGGGAACCGAACCGCCAATGATTTCGTTCACGAATTCGTAGCCTTTGCCGGGCTCATTGGGCTCGATGCGAATCTTCGCGTGTCCGTATTGCCCGCGGCCGCCCGTCTGGCGAATGTATTTGCCCTCGGCTTCCGATCTGCGACGGATGGTTTCGCGGTAGGCCACCTGGGGCTTGCCTACATTGGCCTCGACTTTGTACTCCCGCATCATGCGGTCGATGATGATTTCAAGGTGCAGTTCGCCCATGCCGCTGATGATGGTTTGCCCGCTGTCGGGATCAGTGTGGACCTTGAATGTGGGATCTTCCTGCGCCAGCTTTCCCAGCGCCATACCCATCTTTTCCTGGTCTGCCTTGGTCTTGGGTTCGACCGCGACCGAAATCACCGGAACCGCAAAGGTAATCGATTCCAGCGCGATGGGATGCCTTTCATCGCAAATCGTGTCCCCGGTACTGACATTCTTCAAGCCCACCGCGGCGCAGATGTCCCCGGCCAGAATCTCGTTGATGTCCTCCCGCTTGTTGGCGTGCATCTTGAGCAGACGTCCGATGCGCTCGGTGCGTCCGCGGCCGGCATTGAGCACGGAGTCTCCGGATTTGAGCTGGCCGGAGTAGACACGGATGAAGGTCAGCTGGCCGACAAAGGGATCGGCCATGATTTTGAAGGCCAGAGCGGAAAATGGTTCGCTGTCGGCCGGCTTACGGGTAATCACTTCGCCGGTCTCCGGGTTGACGCCTCTCACTTCGCCGGCATCGATCGGGGAAGGCAGGTAATCGACCACGGCATCGAGCAGCGGCTGAATACCCTTGTTCTTGAAAGCCGTGCCGACAACCACCGGAAAGAGTTTCAGGCCGATGGTGGATTTGCGCAAAGAAGCCCGCAACTCCCCGGCGGAAATGGTCTCGCCTTCGAGAAATTTGTGCAGGATGTCGTCGTCGTTCTCGGCGATAGTCTCGACCAACTGGGCGTGAAAAGCTTCGGCCTTCTTCTGCAGTTCGGCGGGGATCGATCCGGTAGTGTATTCGGCGCCGATGGTGTCGTCCTGCCACACAATCGACTTCATCTCGACGAGATCGATTACGCCTTTGAATTTATCTTCCTGACCGATGGGAATCTGGACGGCGACGGGCTTGGCATTGAGGCGCTTGCGGAGGGTATCGACGGCGTGCTCGAAATCGGCGCCCATCTTGTCGATCTTGTTAATGAAACAGATACGTGGAACGCCGTACTTATCGGCCTGACGCCAGACTTTTTCCGACTGCGGCTGCACCCCGTGGACCGCGTCAAACACAGCGACCGCGCCATCGAGCACGCGCAGCGAGCGTTCCACTTCGGCGGTGAAATCCACGTGGCCAGGAGTATCAATAATATTGATGCGAATATCGCGCCAGGTGCAGGTGGTGGCGGCGGAGGTAATGGTGATGCCGCGCTCCTGCTCCTGCTCCATCCAGTCCATGGTGGCGGTGCCCTCGTGGACCTCTCCGATGCGGTGCGTCTTCCCGGTATAGAAAAGGATGCGCTCGGTCGTAGTGGTCTTGCCGGCATCGATATGGGCCATGATGCCGATGTTCCTGCACCGCTCTAATGGGACTTGTCTGGACACAGCTTTCTTTCTTTCTTCCTTCCGTGACTCTTGCTCGCTGACAACTGTACCGGTCAAATTCTTTGTCTCTCGATTCTTCTTAGCTCTTTACCAGCGATAATGGGCAAATGCCTTGTTGGCCTCTGCCATGCGGTGCACGTCTTCTTTCTTCTTGACGGCGGCGCCGCGATTGTTGGCGGCGTCGAGCAATTCATTGCTCAGTTTGTCGATCATGCCCTTCTCGCCGCGTCCGCGCGAGTAGATGATCAGCCAGCGAATGGCCAGCGAGGTACGCCGGTCGGCGTTCACCTCCACCGGCACCTGATAGTTGGCGCCACCCACGCGGCGGGTTTTCACTTCCAGCAGCGGCTTGACGTTCTCGACCGCTTTCTTGAAGAGCTTCAGCGCCTCGTCTCCGCCCTTTTGCTGCAGACGGGTGAGCGATTCATAGAAAATCTTCTCGGCGGTGCTCTTCTTGCCGCCCCACATCATGGAGTTGACAAACTTCGTCACCAGGTCTGACCCGTAGACCGGATCAGTCTCGACTCCGCGTTTCGCGATATGTCCTTTTCGAGGCATTCAGCTTTTAGCTCCTAGCTCTTAAGCTCCTAGCTTAGAGCTGCCAACGACCAACGACTACCGACCAACGACCTTTTACGCTTTCGGTCTCTTGGCTCCGTACTTGGAGCGGCTCTGCTTGCGGCCGGCTACTCCGACTGCATCCAGAGTTCCGCGCACCACGTGGTAACGCACGCCGGGCAGGTCTTTCACACGACCGCCACGGATGAGCACGATCGAGTGCTCCTGGAGGTTATGTCCAACCCCGGGAATGTAGGTCGTGACTTCGATTCCGTTGGTCAACCGCACCCGGGCAACCTTGCGCAGGGCGGAATTCGGCTTCTTGGGAGTCTGGGTGTACACGCGGGTGCAGACGCCACGCTTCTGCGGGCATCCCTGCAGCGCCGGGCTCGCCGTTTTGTAACGTGGCCGCTTGCGGCCAGTACGCACCAACTGATTGAAGGTAGGCACTCTTGTATTGCTCCTGCGGCCCGCCACCCTCGCTCACACACCCGTAAAGGCGCGCGCGCGGAACGACGCCGCTTCATTTTCCCCTGATGCGGGGTCTGGATGGCGATCCGCCAACCATACTTTCCGCCGCACAAACCTTGGGCGGAAGATTATTACGTACCGTGCGGACTAAAGCTTCCGACGGTGGCACCAAGCCCGACTTGCGGGAGGCACTCCGTTTCGTCAGCTTCGCCCCGCATAGCCTTCCAACGGGTGGAAGAACGCGCGGGGACGTTTCAGCGAGGGCATCTCCGAAAACGAATTTCCGAAGACGTATATCTTTAGCGGCTCAACTGCTCTCTTGGAGTCTTTCGCGCACACAGGACGCGCAGCAAAAAACCACCGCGTACAGGTAAGCCAGGATGACTCGCGGAACCATATGAATATAGCAACTTGCTGCACACATCGTCAACCTCGGTGTTGGCATCCCACGGAAAAGTCGCTCGGATATTGCTGAAAAGGGGGAACTGCCTCTACACTGGGAAATTCCTAAAGCTGAGGCGTGCTCGCCCTGAGAGGACAACATCCAGGGCGGGGAGGATGAATGGGTAGGTTCGGTGCGGTGGTTCCGGCAATACTTGCTCCCTTGACCATGATTCTGCTGGCTGGCCTGGCCGGATGCAGCGGCGGGAATCCCGTCGCCACGGTCAATTTCCCGGTTCCCGCCAGCATCTCGCTCACGCCGTCTCCCGATAGTTCCCTGGAATTGGGGACAAACCAGGCTTTTTCCGCAACTCTGGAGAATGCCTCTAAGGGCACCATCACCGAGCCCGTGACCTACGTTTCCAGCAACCCATCGGTGGTGACGGTCGCGGCCAACGGTTTGGCTTGCGCGGGCAGTTGGGATTCTCTGAGCAGTCCGCAAATCTGTACCCCTGGAGCCACTGGGGTGGCGGAAGTGAGGGCGGTGGCTCAGGGGGTAAGCAGCCCGGCAACCACGGTGTACGTTCATCAGCACATCGACAAGATAGTAATTTCGACCATCCCTACAATTCCTCCATCACCCACCACCCCGTGTCTTTCGGTGGGGCAAACTATCGAGTATCAGGCGCACGCGTTCAGCAACGGTTCTGACATTACTTCCACGGTTGGGGTGTTCACCTGGCAAGATGTGAATCTCGGCGTCGCAAGCCTCAGCACGACCGCGACCGGCTTGCAACAAGGGCAAGTGCAGCTCACCGCCATGGTTCCCGGAGTGACCCCGGTTTTTGCCACCGTCGGCGGCGCGAATAGCATTCCGGTCAAATTCACGACCTGCGCCGTGCAATCGATCACACTCGCGGTGACTGGCGCCACCTCCTCTTCGACCACTATCACTCCGACCGTGATCGACACTCTGGGTGCCACGATCACCGGCGTCCCTTTGACCTGGAGTTCTTCGCAATCGGCGTCCGCGAGTGTGTCGGCCAGCGGATTGGCCAGCACCACCACGGGCAACGGCGGAGCCACGATTATCGCGTCCTGCACTCCGCCCGCCTGCAATATCGGATTTCTTCCGGCCAAGCCAATCTATCCCGAGAATGTAGTTCAGATCATCGCCAATAACACGGGCACCCAGAGTCAGTCGGCAACGGTGTACGCCACCAGCACCGCCTGTGGAAACATTGATACTTGTGTGAGCGCGATCGTGCCCCTCACTGTGCCGGCAAATACCTTTGGAAACTTCGTGCCCCTGCCCGCGACTCCAAATTCGCTGGTGTTCGATCGCCAGGGAGCCAAGGCGTACCTGGGCACGGATTCGGGGCGGCTGGGGAGCCAGGGGCTGATGGTCCTGGATGCCGGGTCGAACAGCGTGACTCAGTTCACCTCGACACCGGGAAAGGTACTGGCGGTCTCGCCGAACGGTCTGAAGGTCATTGTGTCGGACACGACTGATGATCCGAATCAGGTATTCGTTTTCGACACCACCAGCAACACGAATGTGGCCTTAAGGATCTCGGGAGCTACCGCGGCTGACTTTTCCCCCGACAGCCTCAAAGCGTACATTGTGGCCGGAAGCACGCTATACGTTTACTCCCAGTTGGACGCGCTGCAAACCATTCCGCTGACCGCGCCCGCCAAAGATGTCTCATTTCTTTCCGAAGGAGCCTTCGCCTATCTCGCGGGCGGCGATCTCTCGGGCGTAGCGGTGCGTAGAACCTGCGATAACGCGGATGTTACCGATCCCGGAAAGCCGTCGATCCCGGCCCCCAGCCTGATCAAGACACTCCCCGGCCAGGCAGATTTGGCGGTGCACGGGGTACCTCCGGATACGAACGACACCTTCCACGTACTGGCGCTCGATCCGCCCGACATCGACATCATCAGCGTGAACACTACTCCTCAGGGGTGCGTGCCTACGGTGAGTGATGGGCCGATTACGTCGTTTAACCTGGGCCACGGAGATTTTGTAGCGAAGCAGATGATCGTCTCGCAGGATGGATCGGCGGCGTATGTGGTGTCACCAGAACTAAACAGCATCGTGGTCTTCAATATCAGGGGACAGACCGTCTCACCCATCGGGCTGATTGGGGAGGCGGTGGCTTTACAAGCCTCGCTCACCCCCAACGGCTCCTTCCTTTATGTAGGGGCAAACGACGGGACAATCCATGCTTTGCAGATCGCCACGCTGAGCGACCTGCAGCAGATCGCGTTTCCCACGAACCAAAGCCTCTGTCAGGACAATGCGGGACAACCGTTCGCAATCACCTGCAATGCGGACTTGGTTGCGGTAAAGCCCTAGGGCCGACCGTTTGGAACGGGTTGTCATTCCGGGGAGCGACAGCGGCGAGGAACTTGCTTTCTTCCACTTCGCGCAAATGACGCATCCCTCGCTTCGTTCGGGGCGACAACTCGGGGGCGACAATCGTCTAAACCTGCGCTTTTTCCAACTCCCGCCCCACGCTGTCTAAAACACCGTTGATGAAGTGGACCGACTCCGGACTGGAGAACTTGCGGGCGATCTCCAGAGCTTCGTTGATGACCACGGCACGCGGCGTAGCGGGAAATCCCAGGAGTTCGGCAACGGCGGCGCGGAGCAGGTTGCGATCGACCGCCGCCATGCGGTCCATCCGCCAGTGCTCGGCATGACGCTCGATCAAGCCGTCGATCTCGCCGCGGCGGTCGCTGGCCACACGGAAGAGATCTTCGGCAAAACCGCGGACATCTTCCTGCGCAGAACTTTGCCCGCCCCAGAAGGTGCGGTGGACTTCCTCCGGCGTCTGCCGGCCCATATCGGCCTGAAACAGCATCTGCAGAGCCAGTTCGCGGGATTTGCGGCGGGTGCCCATCAATAGTCGTTGGTCGTTCGTCGTTGGTCGTTGGCCCGAGGGCTTTCGGCCACAAGCTCAGTTTACAGTTTTCCTGATCTGGGGCAGATAACTTTCAGCGCTTTGACTTGGTCTTCGAAGAACGGCGAGTCTTGGAGTTCTTGGGTTTGCTCTTGCCAACGACCAACGACGAGTGACCAACGACCACATTCTTCAGATTCGCCATCTCCACCGCAGCCAGTGCAGCCTCGAAGCCTTTGTTGCCCATCTTCAGGCCTGCGCGGTCAATGGCTTGTTCCAGCGTGTCGCAGGTAAGGACGCCGAAAGCATGAGGGACTCCGGTTTCCTGGGCCGATTGACCGATGCCGCGGGTGACTTCGTTGACGATGACGTCGTAGTGGGCGGTGTCGCCTCGCAGCAGGCAGCCGAGGCAGATGATGGCGCCGTATTTCCTGGTCTCGGCCAGGGTGCGGGCGGCGGAGGGGACTTCGAAAGCGCCGGGGACGCGGACGATCTGAATGTCTTTCTTTCCCGCCCCGGACCGCAGCAGCCCGTCATACGCGCTCTGCAGGAGTCGCTCCGTGATGAACGCGTTAAAGCGCGAAACGACGATGGCAAAGCGCTTCCCCGCAGCGCTTAAATTGCCTTCCAGCGCGTTCAAGCGAAGCTTGGCGGGTGAAGATGCTGCTGGCTGGTGTTTAGATCTCATAACAGATATCGGCGGTCGTCGCCCGCATCACTTCCCCTTGAACTGTGCCGGACGCTTTTCGAGAAACGCCGTGGTGCCTTCCTTCTTATCTTCGGTTGCGCAGGAGATCGAAAACAAGAGAGCTTCGAGATATAAGCCCTCGGGCAGCGTCATCTCCATGCCCTTGTTCACCGCTTCCATGGTGTACTGCACGGCCAGGGGCGCGTTGGCGATAATTTTTTGAGCGATGGCCTCGGCGCGGGGAATCAATTCAGCGGCGGGAACCACTTCATTCACCAGGCCAATTCGGTGACCCTCCTGCGCGCTGATCATCTCGCCGGTTAGCAGGTGTTGCATGGCGATGCCTTTGCCCACCAGGCGCGGCAAACGCTGGGTGCCACCGTAGCCGGGAGGGATTCCCAGTTTCACTTCGGGCTGGCCGAGCTTGGCGTTCTCACTGGCCAGACGCATGGTGCAGGCCATGGCGATCTCGCATCCGCCGCCGAGCGCGAAGCCGTTGATGCAGGCAATCACCGGCTTGCCCAGGTTTTCGATCAGGTTGAGCACGGACTGGCCGCGGTGGGTGTACTCCTTGCCGCTGACCGCATCGTGCTTGGCGAGTTCGTTGATGTCAGCGCCGGCGATGAAAGCCTTTTCGCCCGCGCCGGTCATGATTACGACGCGGATGGCGGCGTCATTCTTGATGTCATGAAAGGCCGCGCGCAGGTCTTCCATGGTGGCCATGTTGAGCGCGTTGAGAACCTTAGGCCGGTTGACAGTGACGTAGGCAATGGCGTTTTTCTTTTCGAGGAGGATATTTTCGAAGTTCATGCGTCAGTCCAACGATCGGTAGCTATTCGGTTTGTCATTCTGAGCAAAGCGAAGAACCTATGTACTTGGCTGGCAGTGCCGGAATTCATAGGTCCTTCGCTGCGCTCAGGATGACAAAACAATTTTGCATTCATCCGCGAAATCCGCGCCACCAAGATTACAGCTTATTCGGTTTCGGATTATTGGGGTCCGAATAATCGTAGAAACCCTTGCCGGTTTTGCGGCCGTACCAGCCGGCCATCACCAGGCGCTTCAGCAGCGGGGGCGAGGCGAAGCGGCGCTCTTTGAATTCGTCGTACATCACGTGGGTGATGTAGTAAGTCGTCTCCAGACCGACGAAGTCCAGCAGCGTGAACGGACCCATGGGATAGCCGCAGCCCAGCTTCATGGCGTTATCGATGTCATCGACCGAGCCGACGCCCTCTTCGTAGGCGCGAATGGCGTCGAGCAGATAGGGCACCAGCAGGCGGTTGACGATGAATCCGGTCTTGTCGCTGGTGCGGACGGGAACTTTGCCCAGCTTCTTGCCAAACTCGTAGGCGGATTCGTAAACGTCGTCGGCGGTGGCAATCGTGCGCACCACTTCCACCAGCTTCATCAGCGGTACAGGATTGAAGAAGTGCAGTCCGACGAAGCGATGCGGGCGCTTGGTACCTGCCATCAACTCGGTAATGGTAATCGATGAAGTGTTGGAGGCGAAGATGCCGTCTTTCTTGACGATGTCATCGAGGGCGGCGTACATCTTCTTCTTTTCCGCGATGTTTTCGATCACGGCCTCGACGATGATGTCGCAGTCGGCAAGGTCTTGATTGTTGGTCGTGCCTTTCAATCGGGCACGGATGGCTTGCGGGGTTTCTTTCAGCGTGCCCTTTTCGGCGAACTTGGCCAGCGATTTTTCGATTCCGGCAAATCCCTTGTCGAGGAATTTCTGCTCGACTTCGAGAACCGTCACGTCGAATCCAGCAGTCGCGCTCACCTGGGCAATTCCAGAGCCCATCAGCCCACAGCCGAGAACGCCTACTTTCTTGATCTCCATTGGTTACCTCTTCCGGCAAGATTCGATTCCGTCTGAATCGTCAACTTTGGCTCCGCACGGGCGAGGACACCCGCGCCTGCATTGGTTAATTCAGGCTCTCCACGATCATCGCAATTCCCTGCCCACCGCCGATGCAGGCTGTGGCCAGGCCATATTTCTTCTTTCTGCGTCTAAGTTCGTGCAGGAGTGTGATCACCAGCCGGGTGCCGGTCGCGCCCAGCGGATGACCTAACGCAATCGCGCCACCGTTGACGTTAACTTTCTCGCGATCGAGTCCCAACTCTTTTTCGACTGCGAGATATTGCGCGGCGAACGCCTCGTTCACTTCGATCAAGTCAATGTAATCGAGCGTGAGGCCAGCTTTGTGCAAGGCCAGCTTGGTTGCGGGGACAGGGCCACGTCCCATGATTTTCGGGTCCACTCCAGCAATGCCCCAGCCGACGATCCGGCCCAACGGCCTGAGGCTCCGTTTAGAGGCTTCGTCAAGTGACATCACCACCACGGCGGCCGCGCCGTCGACAATGCCGCTGGCATTGCCCGCAGTGACGGTGCCATTTTTTCCAAACGCGGGCTTGAGCTTGGCCAGGCCTTCGAGAGTGGTCTGCGGACGGCGATGATCGTCCTCGCTAAGCATCTCACCGGTGGGCTCGCCTTTGTGAGTCTTGAGCAACACCGGAACCAGTTCTTCCTGAATCCGGCCGGCTTTGTAGGCAGCGTCAGCGAGTTGCTGCGAACGCAGAGCAAACTCGTCCTGCATTTCCCGTGTGATTCCCTGCTGGGAGCCGTACAGCTCCGCCGTATTTGCCATGTAGGAGCCGCAATAGGTGTCGAGTAGCGCGACCATCAGGGAATCTTCCAGCTTGCCTCCCGGAGCCAAGGTGAAGCCATCGCGCCCGCGAATAGCGAAGGGCGCTTGCGACATCGCTTCCATGCCCCCGGCCAGCACCACACTGGCTTCGTCCAGCTGCACCATCTGGGCGGCGTTCACGATCGCCTGCATGCCGCTGCCGCACAGACGGTTCACGGTTAAGGCCGGAGTTTCAATGGGCAAGCCCGCCCGCAGCGCCACATGACGCGCGCCGTAGAGAGCGTCTCCCGAAGTCTGTTGCGCATTACCGAAAACAGCGTGATCGAAATCCTTGGGATCGAGACCGGCGCGCTCGATGGCACCCTTGGCCGCGACGGCTCCCAGTTCCTGTGCGGTGAAGTCCTTGAGCTTGCCGCAGTAGCGGCCAAAGGGAGTGCGCGCCGCGCTAACGATGGCGATGTCTCCGGGTTTCAGCATGGCTTTCGAATGAAGATTTTCCTCGTGGGAGAGAGTCTTAATGGATCGATCAAACTGGCTAGTTTAACAGCCGGAGGGAGATTCCGGCTATTTGCGGTGATCATAGCTCCCAGCCGGTTTGAGCGGGGAAACTGCAGCCCCCTCAACGCCGTCGCTTTTCGGAATCACAACATAATTGGCGAAGTGGAGACTAGGCGACGGCGGCTGAAGCGACAGCGGCCGCCATGGACACGATCTTGCCAGATCCCTGCCCGATGGCTGTTTGCAAGGCCCGCTCGGCGCGATTGGCGACTTCGGTGACGATGTCTGCAGGATCGTATTCGGCGCGAACCACAGCCTCGGCTAAGCCGGCACAGAAACGAACCGATTCCTGCTTGTCGGGCCTTTTGATTTGCGCGACCAGACGCTGCAGCTTCTCGGCGGCCTGCAGGCCCTCTTTCTCGGTAGTCTCTCCCAGAACGATGGCGATGGTGGTCGGTCCGTAGCGAAAGGCTAGATCGTTCTGCCGGATGTTAGCGGCGAAAAGCTGGCCTATCTGCTGCATGGTGGTTTCGAGCTCCGCTTCGCCCAACTCCTTCAGCATGGCGGCCTTTTCGCCAAACTGCAGCAACATCACTGAAAGCGGCGTGCTTTGTTGAACGTTGCGGCGAGTCTCCGCCATCAGCAGGTCAAGGTAGGAGGAGCGTTTCAAAAGGCCGGAGCGTTCGTCGGTGACGGAAAGATTCTTGACCAGCCTCCGGAGTCCGGCATTGTTCAGGGCGATCACGATTTGATCACAAACCGTTTTGAGAACCTCCACATCGTTCGAGTTCCAAGCCAGCGGAGAACTTTGCATCAAAAGCAGGACACCCACCGGTTCGGGGCCATCGCTGAGCGGCAAAGCCAGCAGCGCACTCACATTCAACTGGCCGAAAGCATCGCGAATTCCCAGCAATTCGTCCGCTGCCTGAATATTCGGGATGGTCAACGTACCACCGTGATTGAGGGCGAGATCATGCACCGTCGACACCACTCTGGCCAGGGCTCCGGTGTCTGCCGGGCGGCTTCCATTTCCGCAGTACTCCTTGGTGCTGGTGGCGGCGAGACCGGGTTTGCGCATGGCGATCACGCACCGGCTCAAGTTCCATTGCGCTCCGATTTCGTTTACCGCGGTAGAGGTGACGGCGTCGGCGTTGCTTTGGCGATAGAGCTTGCGAGTGATCTCAGCCACTCGCGTGAAGCTGCTGACATCGGCATCGGTTTGCGCCGTTGGCGCAGCCATGGAAACAGCGGGTGCCGGGCTGGTTGCCGGCGCAACTGGGGCCGCAGCCCGAACCGCGGCTGGGGCCGGCTCAGAGCCGTGATAATTCGGGATCACTCCGGCGGTCAGATAGAGTTGTTGCAGCGCCTGATTGCGTTCTTCCTCGTGCGGAAAAAGCTGCTGAATGCGCTGCAGGCGCTCGATCGCCTTGGAGCGCATTCCGTACTGCACCAGAATCTCGGCTTGCAGGATCAGATCCTGCAGAGCAGCTGCCCCGAGCAACTTATCATCATCATTGCGCACGGGCTGGGTACGGGAGTCGCCAATCCCGGAAAAGCGGGACACGATGACTTTGTAGCGGTTGTCGTCGATCTTCCCCTTAAGCATGTCGAGACGCTTTTGATGTCCATGCTCGTAGGGATCGATCTCCGCTGCGCGGTCCAGGGAATCGGCCGCCTTCTCATAGTTCCCCAGGCCAAAGTGCAGGTCAAAAAGCTTGAGCAGAGTCTGGCAATAGTCGGTCTCGCGGTTGGACGCGTTGAACAGCTCGCTCATGAATTCGAGCATCTCGGCCGAAGGCCGTCGCGCGTCTGTGAGTTCCTGCATCATCACCAGGAAAGCGCGCCGGTCGCCTTTGCGGCGTTGATGTTGCTCGAGCTTCCGCGCCAGAGCTACCGCGTCGGTATCCTGCCCGGCGTCGATGTACTGACCGATCAGCTTGGCAACATCGAGGGTGCGCGCTGTGTTCCCTTCGAACAATTGCCAAATAATGGGCTCGGCGTCGGTCAGGCGATTCGCGGCCAGCAGCGCTTTGCTGTAGGTGTCGCGCAGTTCCTCAGACGGTTCGCCCGCGTTGACCTGGGATTCAAGAACGAAGATGGCGGCGCCTACCTGTCCCTGCTCGACCAGGCCTTTGCTGTAGGCGAGAGCGATCTGAGGATCGTTGGGATCTTCCGCGTAGGCACGTTCGATCCACTGCGCAGCGTTTCCGCCGGAGCCTTGCGCCAACTCGGCGACCTTCAGAAACGACGCGGCGGCGGCTTTTCCATCGCCCATTTCCGACGAGAGTTCTGCTTGGCGCAGCAAATTCTTCTCCCCGGAGTCGAGGCGGAGCATAGCCTGCAGCACTTTGAGAGAATCCTGTTTGCGGCTCTGCTTGATGGTTTCCTGCAGCGCGTTCTCGTAGGTTTCGAGCGCCAGCTTGCGATTGGTGTTTTCGAGGAGGTGCCCGAAGCTCAGTTTCTGCTCCCAGCTGGGATTGGCGAAGCGGGCTAGTTTCTTATAAGTAAGGCTGGCGCGGGTGGCATCTCCGGCCAGCGTCTGGCGTTCGAACATCGCCCCCAGCAGAGCCACGGCTTCCGGGATGCGTTGCAAGGAAAGACACAGATCGGCGGACATTTGGCAGATGGTGTCGTTGCCGGGATCTGCATCCAGGACTTGCAGATACTCTTCCAGGGCGTCGGCGGTCTTCCCCTTTTGCAGGAGCTTTTCGGCGCGCTCGATACGCTTGCTGATCTCGGCTCGGTCCATGCGCTTGACGGGGTCTGACATGACAGATGGGCGGTGCGCGGAGTAACCCCACAGAAATTTTAGGAGGCGGTTTCAGCGGCGGCAACGAAGTAAGGCCAGACGTGGTTACGATGGTCATCCCATGCGATAAGTTTTTGGAAATGTGAGGGTTTCTGGTATATGTGCAGGGCATGCCCACGCCCAGTGTCGCCGAACAGGAAAAAGGACTTCATCACCAGCTTAGCGCCGGGCAGATGGCGATGGTGGCCGTGGGTGGCTCGATCGGCACCGGGCTGCTGCTGGGTTCGGCAGCCGCCATGCAGATCGCCGGACCGGCGGTAATCCTGAGTTTTCTGCTGGCGGCCTTTATCAGTTGGACCGCCACGATGGCCCTGGGAGAACTGGCCAGCGCGCATCCGGCGGCTGGCTCTTTTGGCGTGTATGGCGACCTGTACCTCAACCAGTGGGCGGGCTTTCTGGCCCGAGCGGGATATTGGGCGGCCATCTCCGTCTCCATTGGCGCAGAACTGGTTGCAGCGGCAACTTACATGTCGTACTGGTTCCCTCAGGTACCGGCGCTGCTGTGGGTGGTCGCGTTTTCGATCTTCCTTCTGGGAGTAAACCTGCGAACCGTGGGCGACTACGGGCGTTTTGAATACTGGTTCGCCATGATCAAACTGGTGATCATTATTGTGTTCGTCCTGCTGGGCACTGGACTATTGCTGGGTGGCCGGGTGACGCCACAATACACGGCGCAGGGCGGGTTCTTTCCCAATGGCGCGTTCGCGCCTCTGCTGGCTATGGGGTTTGCGATTTATACCTTTGGCGGAGTGGAAATGGTGGCGATTACCACCGGGGAGTCGCGCTCCCCAGACGAAATTCCGCGAGCGATTCGTCTGACGTTCATCATCCTCACCTTGGTTTACCTGGGAGCGATTGTGGTGCTCGCGGGTGTCATGCCATGGAACCGCGCGGGGGTTACGGAGAGTCCCTTTGTGACCGTGTTCCGGCTGGTGAAGCTTCCGGGCGCTAGTCACGTAATGAACTTTGTGGTCTTGACCGCGGCGTTGTCGGGGGCGAATGCAGCTTTGTATGTCGCCTCGCGCATGTTGTTTTCTCTGGCGCGGAGCGGCTGGGCGCCAGCCGTTTTTGGCCGTCTCAATAAGGCTGGAGCTCCTAAGCTGGCACTGCTGGTGTCTTCATACGGCATTTTGGTCGCCCTAGGGCTGGAGAAGTGGGCGCCGGCTGATGCTTTTGTTTCCATTCTGGGTGCGGCCCTGGTTGGCATGCTGTTGTCGTGGCTGGTTTCGCTGGCCGCGCATGTGAATTTCAGAAGGCGGCTGTCGCCGGAACAAGTCTCGGCCCTTCCCCTGAGGTCCCCGCTGGGGGGATGGGGATCGGCGCTGGGATTTGTGCTGGTGATTGTGGCGATCCTGGAGAGCGGATTGAAGTCGCACCTGACGTTGATCAGTGGGGCGGTCTATATCGTGGGGCTCAGCCTCGTCTATTGGTTTCTCCGGCACGGGCGGGCTGGCAAACTGGTTCGGTAGTGGCCAGACCCGCAGAAACGCCGCTATCTTCGGCGGTACAATGATCGCCATGGCTGACGAACTGCTTCGTTACCGGGCGGAATTTCCGATCCTGGAACGCACCACCTATCTGATCAGCAACTCCCTGGGAGCCATGCCCCGCGCAGTGTATGAAGCGATGAAGGGCTATGCCGATACCTGGGCTTCACGCGGCATACGGGCGTGGGAAGAACGATGGTGGATGTTGGCGGCCGAGGTTGGCGAGGAGATTGGTGCGCTGATGAACGCGCCGAAGGGTTCGGTCTCCACCCATCAGAATGTAACTACCTGCCAGGCGGTGGTGGCCTCCTGCTTCGACTTCTCCGGCAAGCGCAACAAGATCGTTTACACCGATATGAATTTTCCTTCGGTGATGTATTTCTGGCAGGCACAGCAATCCCGCGGCGCGCGGGTGCACATGGTCAAGACCGATGACGGGATTACGGTGCCCACCGAACGGTTGCTGGATGCCATCGACGAGACCACGCTGCTGGTGCCAGTTTCGCACGTGATCTTTCGCAGCGCTTATATCAACCATGCTCAGGCCATCATTGAGAAGGCACACAAGGTCGGTGCACATGTGGTGCTGGATGTTTTTCAGTCGCTGGGCACGGTGCCGGTGGACGTGCAGGCTCTGAACGTCGACTTTGCGTGCGGCGGAGTGCTGAAGTGGCTTTGCGGAGGGCCGGGCGTGGGTTATCTCTATGTGCGTCCGGATTTGGGCAAGATGCTAGAGCCGAAGTTTACCGGCTGGTTTGCCCACCAGAACCCGTTCGGCTTCGAAGTGGGTCCCATGCGGTACACCGAGCCTCCGTTCCGCTTCATGAACGGCACTTCGCATATCCCGGCCCTGGAAGCGGCGCGGCCCGGAATCAAGATCATCGGGGAGGTTGGTATTCCGCGCATTCGCGAGAAATCCAAAAAGCAGACCGCGCGCTTGATTCAGTTGGCTGACCAACATGGCTGGCGGGTGAACACTCCCCGCGACCCCGAACAACGTGGCGGCACGGTCTCCATCGATATGCTCGACTCTCAGGAAGTCTGTCGCGAGTTATCGAAGCGGGAAATTCTGGTGGACTGGCGGCCCAAGGCAGGGGTGCGCATGTCACCGCACTTCTATAACACCGATGAGGAGTTGGAAACCGCAGCCGCGGCCGTCGAAGAGATTTTGAAGGAACGGACGGTGGCGGCTCGGTAACTGCTGCTAATCCTCCGCAAGCGATTACCAACGTAAGCCATAGGCAGCATTTCTGCTCCCGTCCACGTTTTCTATCCACTAAACTCGGCGCGATACGTGCAGGGTGTCTCTGCGAAGAGACGTGGATCGCACTATGCACTTGCTGTCAACATTCGTGACTAGACCGGTGCCAGTGACCTTTTGGTTTTGGCCAATGACCGGAGTCTGCGTCGGCCTCTACCTCTTCTATCACGGCTTTTGCCTCCTGCGCCGCAAGCGCCTGATCATGGATACTCCTTCCTCCAAGATTCGCAGTGCGGCCATGGGATTGGTGGAAGTCAGTGGATTGGCGACCGGCCCGTACACTCTGACGGCTCCTATTACCGGCAAGACCTGCTATTACTACCGCACCATGGTCTGGCAGTGGAAGCAGCAGGGCAAAAGTGCTTCATGGGTGAAAGAAGCTGACGAAAGTCTGCATGTGCCGTTCTTTCTGGAGGACAACACGGGACGCGTGCTGGTGAATCCGCAAGGCGCGGAAACTGACATTCATCGCGACTTCCAGGACGAGTTCAGCAACTCGGTTTTCTCCAGCGACCTGGCAATTCCCTCGAACATCACCAATTTCCTGCTGATGCACGGGGTTTCCACCGACAGGAAAATCAAGGTGGAAGAATACTGCATCAAGCCCAAAAACGCGCTCTTCATTCTAGGCACGCTGGCGAGCAATCCAGGGATTGAGGTGAGCGCGGTGCCGATTCGCTCTTTACCTGCGGTCGAGCATGAAGTCTCGTTCACGATGAGCTCAAAGTTGTCGTTCACCGGGACAATTGCCTCCGGCAGGTTCAAGGGCGATCCTGCGACGGCGGAAATCCTGCAACGGCCGAAGCCGGTTGTTCTCGATCCGGCGCAACAAGCGAAACTTGCAGGAGTCCTGACCAAGGCGGGAATTACGAATCCGGCAGCTTGGACGGCCGCCGGTATCGAGCGGCCAACCCCGGTTGCCACGACTGGCGGAGGGGCTGCGGCCGCTCCCGCGCCCGAGCAGTTCGATCTACATCCTCCGACTGTACTGATGAGGGGAGAGCACGACCCTGCATTTCTCATTTCGTGGCGCAGCCAGCGCGATGTGGTCAAATCGCTGGGCTGGAAGTCTGCGCTGATGATCTGGGGCGGGCCGGTGCTGACCCTGTCGAGCTTGTATGTTCTGGGGCTTGCGGTCGGTTGGTGGTAGGAGCTCAAGCCCTACTACACTTGTCATTGCGAGGAGCAATGGCGACGAGGAATCCGCAGTTTTCGCGGACGGAAGGAAACTGCAGATCCCTCGCGTCGTTCGGGATGACAACAAGTTGCGGATCTTCATGCTTGATAGGAAATAAAAATGGATAACATCCTCTCGCTCGCGTTCCTGTTTGCGATCATCGGGCTGGCGGTGTACGTGGTCATGATCTTCAATGGCCTGATCGCGCTGAAGAATGATGTAGCCAAAGCCTGGGCTAATATCGATATCCTGCTTAAACAACGTCACGACGAGTTGCCCAACCTGGTGGAAGTCTGCAAAGGCTACATGAACCACGAGCGGGAGACACTGGAAAAAGTCACGCTGGCCCGCAGCCAGTATCAGCAGGCGGTTTCGGTGGATCAGAAGGCGCAAGCCGACCAGGGTACGACATCGGCGTTACGTGTACTCTTTGCCGTGGCGGAGAACTACCCGCAATTGAAAGCCAATGATAACTTTCTCAAGCTGCAGAACCGGATCAGCGAACTGGAGAACGAAATCGCCGACCGGCGGGAGTTCTACAACGACTCGGTGGCCACCTTCAACATTCGCATCCAGCAGATGCCCGATACTTTCGTCGCTGCCTTCATGAACCTCAAGCCCAGCCCCATGTTCAAGGTGGACGAGGCCGACAAGCCTGAGGTAAAGATGAGTTTTGGCGCAGCGCAGTAGACACACAGGGCGGATAGAACGCGGGCGCCCGCGTCCAACGGCCCCTTCCACTCGGTCACCAGCCTTCTCACCTCCGTAACCGCTGCGACCTGAAATTCTCAATTAGAATTGCTCCGTGGCCGACGCCGTTCGCATCGCGATTCTCGGAGACTTTGACCCCAAGTCTCCTACTCTGCCCGCTGTCGATAAGTCGCTACAGCACGCAGCTGTCAAACTGAATCTGCCGGTTGAGTCGCAGTGGCTTTCCACACCTTCGCTTTTGGAACCGGCAACCCAGAAACTGCTGGAAAGCTTCGATGGGATTTGGGCCGCGCCGGGCAGTCCTTACAAAAGCTTCGACGGCATGCTCAAAGGGATCGAGTTCGCGCGGCGGCGGGACTGGCCTTTTCTCGGCACTTGTGGCGGGTTCCAATACGCGCTGATCGAATGCGCAAGAAATGTGCTCGGGATCAAGGATGCGGACTCGGCGGAGAACAATTCCGGCTCGAAGAATATCGTCATTTACCCGGTGGCCTGCGCCGTGCCCGCTCGCAAGAAGAACGCTCCCAAACTGTCGGGGCCGGTTCCGGAGATCCGTTTGCGACCGGGGTCGTACCTGCATTCGTTCTACACGCAGGATGTGGTCACCGAGGAGTTCTTCTGCAACTTCGAGGTCAATCCGGAGTACGAGTGGGCGGCCATGGAGGCAGGGTTCCCGGTGGTAGCGCGCGGGACAAAGGGTGAAATTCGCGCCATTGAATCGCCGACCCATCATTTCTACGTGGCGACGTTATACCAGCCGCAGCTTTCTTCGAAACCGGAGAATCCGCATCCTGTGGTGATGGCGTTTGTTCAGGCCGCCGCCGATTGGGGAAGGAAGAAGCTGGACGACAGCGTGCTGGAGTAGTTTTCCCAACGCCGAAGGACGACACTAGCGGGGAATCAACTCAAAAGCCGGATAGCCTGACGCGAGCTCGCGAAAGGCCGCCGGCGGCGAACCTGCCGGGACGGGGAAGTATCGCTGCACTTCTTTTCGAAAGCGATCCAGATAAGCTTTCAGGACTGCCGGCTTCTCCGTATCGGAGAGCGGCCGGAGTCCATAACGTTTTCGGGTCGCACCTTTTTTCAGGGTAACTTCACCGGCCGCCTCCGCGTTTCGCACCCACTGCGCGAGTCCGCGCGGAGCCACAAGAAACTGTTTTCCGTTGAGCTCCAGCAGATCAATGGGAGTGGAGTAGATTTTGCCGCTCTTTCGGCCGCGGACCTGGAGCAGATAGTTGTGGGAAAATCCGAGTCCGAGGCCCACGAAAAACCCGAACGTGCGGTTGAAAATGCGCTCGACCGCGGTCGGAGGGCGAAAAGCAGGGCGGCTTGTGCTCACACGTTTATTTTACGTCAGGCTACGATGCTGGGCTGACACCGCACACTCTTGCGAGCATGGGACTTCAATCTCGCGGGAGATTCACCGGTTCAGAATGGCGGAGAGCCCGCCCGAACAGGGGAACTGCAGATTCCTCGTCGTTATGGCTTCAGCGTCAAGTCTCCCGCTCCAACGTGCGCATGCAACTTATACCGGCCGGTTCCCTGTTTGTGAAAGGAACGAAAAAGGCCGTCCTTGGAAATGCCAAATGGACCTGCGTCGAGGTCGCCAGCCAGGACGGAGGCGTCGGCAAACGCGTATTCCTCCGGCGCGCCAACCGCCAAGGTCAAGTCGCCGGCGTGGATCTCCACATCCTTGTTGCCGACAATACCCTTCACCTCGGCTTCACCCGCTGGCATTCTGAGATATAGATCGGAGGTTCTGGGTACGAAAATCTCGATCTGAAAATCGTTGTGCGGGCCGCCGTGAACCCGCAGGTCTCCCGTGCTTCCGAGGGTCTTCAGGCTGACCTTGACGTCTCGCGCCTCGGCGGCATTCTTTCCCCAGAAACGAATCTTGATCTTGTTTTCATCGCTGCCAATAATTCGGAGGTCGCCGGAGCGAATGTGCAGGCGTAGCTGGCCACCCGATGGAAAGTCGGCATCGAAATTATCCTGCCCGACTGCGGTCGTATCGACTCTCGTCTGAGCCAGGCCGAAACCGGCTGCCAGGGAAAGAAAGCAGAAAGCATAGGCGAGACGTTTCACAGGCACCTCGCGCGGGACGTAAAACGCACGGCACACTACGGACGAGCGTCTGAGGCGGTGCGTTGTTGGAAAGCTATGATACTCGAAATCAAGGGTCGTTACCGACGAAAATGCGTTCAAAGGGCCGACCCGATCTGCCGGTATTGACCGCGAAAATAAATCAACGGGTCGCCTTCACGCACCACTACTTCTTCAACCTCCGCGATAAAGATGGTGTGGTCGCCGGCATCCTGTGCAGTGTGCAAACGGCATTCCAGGTAAGCCAGCGCACCGTGCAGCACAGGGGTCCCGAGACTGGTGCGATCGAATCTTGCGCCAGCTTCCCGCTCGGCCTGCTCGTGGCTCGCGATGGGGCGCGCGTAGTACTCGGAGATTGCCCGCTGGTTCTCCGCCAGAACATTCACTCCAAAACGTTGCTTGGCGTGCAAGTGAGCATGGGTTCGCGCCTTGTGGTCCACACAAACAAGCACTAAAAGAGGATCGAGTGACACGGAAGTGAAGGCGTTGGCAGTCATCCCGTGCACTTCACCCTCATGGTTGACGGTGATGACCGTGACTCCGGTCGCGAAACTGCCCATCGCTTTGCGGAAGTCTGCCTGGTTGACCGTCATGAACAGGATTGAACCGGCGCGCCGGTGACTCGTGGGAGCTTCGGAATCAGAACCCCAGCGATGAATTGTAATCCATTACAATCTTCGTGGGGTTTGACCTTGAGCACCGGATCGACAATTCGCGGCCCAGAGCGCACTCCGGAACTGTCGAGCCAAGGCTTGCCGCTCGATCCGTCACTTTCGCGCGAGCGCGCTTGCCAGCTCATTCGCTGTTCTGACGACGAACTTCCCGCGCTGCTGGGCGCAGCTCTCGCGGCCAAGCAGCGTTTCAAGCGGGATGAGATTACATACTCTCGCAAAGTCTTTATTCCGCTTACCAATCTCTGCCGCGATTATTGCGGATATTGCACCTTCCGGCGTGATCCAGGCCAGCCCGGCGCGCACACCATGACCCCGGAAGAGGTTCTCGAAGTCGCCCGTGCCGGCGAGAAACTGGGATGCACCGAAGCGCTTTTTAGTCTTGGCGACAAACCCGAACTGGCATTCCCGGAAATGCGCGCCACCCTGGCGCGGCTGGGATACAGATCGACCCTGCACTATCTGGAAGCCATGTGTGAACTGGTGTTGCGCGAAACCACTTTGCTTCCGCATCCCAATCCTGGGCTGTTAAGCGCGGAATGGATCGCACGCCTGGCCGCGGTTTCGCCGAGCATGGGGCTGATGCTCGAGACTACCAACACGTCCTTGCTGGCGGCCGGTGCGGCGCATGACAACGCGCCCGACAAAGTTCCCGGCAAACGTCTGCACACGATTGCCGAGGCAGGCAAGCAGAATGTACCTTTCACCACTGGGCTCTTGATTGGGATCGGGGAAAGCCCAGAGGATCGGGTGGATACGCTGCTCGCCATCCGTGAACTGCATCGCCGCTACGGACATATTCAGGAAGTCATCATTCAGAACTTCCGCGCCAAGCCCGAGATTCCAATGTGGAATTGGCCCGAACCGACTCGTGATGAAATGCTGCGTACCATTGCAGTAGCGCGCCTGCTGATGCCCGAGGTAAACCTGCAGGCACCTCCGAATCTTTCCGCACCTTATTATGAAGATTTTCTCGATGCCGGCATCAACGATTGGGGCGGGATCTCTCCGCTCACTCCGGACTTCATTAATCCGGAGAAACCGTGGCCGCACCTGGAGCAGTTGCGGTCGCGAACCGAGGGCAAGGGTTACTCTCTGCGTCAGCGCCTTCCGGTTTACCCGGAGTTCCTGCCAGCAATTCTGGGCCGACCGGGACTTCTCTCGGAGAAAGTGCGAGCGGCCGCCGACCCGCAAGGCTGCGCCCGGAGGGCGGCATGATAGTGGTGCTCACCGGAGGCACGGGCGGCGCCAAGTTCGTTGAAGGCTTGCGACAAGTCGCTTCTTCGGACGAACTCACGTTCATCGTGAACACCGGGGACGATCTGGAATGGTGGGGGCTGTACATTTCTCCCGACCTGGATTCCATCACCTATGCGCTGGCCGGCCTGCTTAGCCGGGAGCGCGGTTGGGGCGTCAAGGGTGACACATTCTTTTGCTTGCAGGCGATGGGAGAGTTAGCGGAACCGATGTGGTTCCATGTCGGCGACCGCGACCTGGCAGTGCACTTGCTTCGCTCCAAAATGCTGAGCCAGGGGAAAACTTTGACCGAGGTCACGACCGAGATTTGCAGCAAGCTGGGGGTTCAGGCGCGGATTCTGCCGATGAGCAACTCGCGCGTGGAAACCCGGGTCGATACACCCGTCGGCGAACTTCATTTTCAGGAGTATTTTGTGCAGCGCTGGTACCAGGATCCAGTCAAGTCGGTGCATTTTGCCGGAGCCACGGAGGCGGAGCCAGCTCCCGGAGTGATCGAGTCAATACTCTCTGCCAGCTGCGTTATTCTCGCGCCGAGCAATCCGGTGACGAGTATTGGCCCGATTCTCTCTGTCCCTGGCATCCGCGAGGCTTTGCGGGAGACGTCTGCAACAGTGGCGGCAGTGAGCCCGATTATTGGCGACGCACCTGTCTCGGGCCCGGCTGGTATTCTGATGGCGTCACAAGGCTTGCCGGTCTCAATTGCAGGGGTCGCCCAGGCTTATCAGGATTTTCTCGACGTTCTGATTGCCGATATCCACGACACGCAAGCCGCTACCCAGCTCAACCGGCCGGGACTGCGGCTGCATTGCACCAACACCATCATGAAAACGGCAGACGACAAGGCCAAGGTGGCACGCACCGTGCTGGCGCTGGTCATGGCGGAGGCAACCCACGCGGCGCCGGAACCGTCATGATTCTCGTCCCAGTCAAGAATTTGTCCAATGCCAAGCAGCGCCTGGCGGCTGTGCTCGATCAAGAAAGCCGGACGGAGCTGGCGCAGGCCATGCTTTTTGACGTGCTGGAAGCGCTGGCTGCCTGGACCGATCGGCCAGGTGTCGGCGTGGTTACGAGCGATCTGTTCGCCATCAGTCTGGCACAGCGCTTCTGCTTTGAAGTCATTCCCGACAACGCGAACCGTAGCGAGACCGAAGCCATCGAGATGGCGACGCAGGTCTGCGAATCTCGCGGAATCGATAGCACCTTGGTGATTCCCGGCGACGTTCCGCTGATCCAGTCGGTGGAACTGGAACAGATTCTGAAGTCTGCGCCTGCGGAAGGCTCCGTCCTGGCTCCGGCGGCTGATGGGCGGGGCACCAACGCGGCTTTTCGGCGGCCGGCGGGATTGTTTCCCTTGCGCTTTGGCAACGAGAGCTTCAAGCCTCATCTGGCGGCGGCACATGCCACGGGGAAGCCGTGTGTCGTTCTCTCCCTGCCCGGCATTGCGCTGGATGTCGACAGTCCTTCCGATCTAAGGCAATTGGCGGAAGCGGCGGGCAATACGCGATCACAGCGCCTGGCCCGGCAATGGGACTTGACCGACCTGTCGCCGGCGGCGAACGAGTAATGAAACCCTCTCCCCGACCGCGGGATTTGCAGGTAATCCCAGTTCGACTCCCCGACGAAATCCGGCCCGGCGACTCGCTGATCGAGAAACTCCTTCGAGCTCTTAAGCATCCCAAGCAGTCGTTGAAACCGGGCGACATTCTTGTCATGAAGCACAAAATCGTCTCCAAGGCCGAGGGGCAACTGGTGAATCTGAACGAGCTCAAGCCGTCGGCACGCTCGCGCGCCTGGGAACGACGCTATGGATTGGATGCGCGCGTCACCGAGTTGGCCCTGGCGGAGAGCAGGCGCATCGTCCGCCGCAAGCGCGGCGTGCTGATCACGGAAACGCGTCACGGGCTGATCTGTGCCAATAGCGGCGTGGATGTTTCGAACGTCGACGGTGGACGCCAGGCGCTGCTACTTCCGAGGGATCCGGACCGCTCGGCCGCGAAATTTCATCGCCAACTGAAAAAGCGTCTGCGACTCTCAATTCCGGTTATTATGACGGATAGTTTTGGGCGGCCCTGGCGGGAAGGGCTCACCGAAGTGGCGATCGGTGTGGCTGGAATGCAGGCGCTGCACGATTTTCGCGGCGAGCATGATCCCCACGGGTATGCGTTGCGGGTGAGCATCGAAGCGGTAGCGGACGAACTGGCTTGCGCCGCTGGTCTGGTTTGCGGCAAGCTAGCCCGGACGCCGGTATGCATCGTGCGCGGGTTCGAATATCGTCCGGGCCGGGGTAGCGCTAGCGATCTGATTCGCCCGGCGGCTACTGATCTGTTTCGCTGATTGGAGAGAATTGTGCCCCGTGTCCTGACACAATCCGAAGTGGAAGACTTCCCGTCACTCGAGTGGGACGGGATCGCAGAACAAATGAGCGCCGCGCCGCGTTCGGCTCTTGAGCAAGTCATGGACAGCCGGGATGGCGGCACGCTCAGCCGCGAGCAGTGCCGGTCGCTGGCTAACGCTGAGGGAGACGACCTTCTCGGCCTGCTGGTCGCCGCCAATTCCCTGCGGCGCGAGCTGGTGGGGAATCTGGTGACTTATGTGGTCAACCGCAACATCAATTTCACCAACGTGTGTTTCGTGGGCTGCAAATTCTGCGCCTTCAGCCGTGGGCCGCGGGAAGCCGACACCTACTTTTTGAGTCTCGAGCAAATGGCCCAGAAGGCGGTCGAGGCCTGGGATCTGGGCGCCACCGAGGTCTGCATTCAGGGCGGCCTTCCGCATGATCTGCCTCCCTTTCACTACCGCGACATTCTTCGGGCTATAAAGCAAGCTACGCCGCACATGCATATTCACGCCTTTTCCCCGATGGAGATTGTGTACGGCGTGGAGCTTACGGGCATGGCGCTGGGCGATTACCTGCGCATGTTACGGGAGAACGGTCTCGATACTCTGCCGGGCACCGCGGCGGAGATTCTCGACGATGACGTCCGCTTTGTGCTCTCGCGCAACAAGCTTTCGACCGAGCAGTGGAAGGAAGTGATCCGCACCGCGCACAGTTGCGGCATTCGCAGCACCTCGACGCTGATGTATGGACACGTGGAAACGACCGAGCACTGGGTCAACCAATTGCTTTTGCTCCGCGAGATCCAGCGGGAGACGGGCGGCTTCACCGAGTTCGTTCCCCTTGGTTTCGTGCACCAAAACACGCTTTTGTTCCACCAAGGCATCGCGCGACCCGGGCCAACTTTGGCTGAACATCTCAAGATTCATGCCTTAGCGCGGGTTCTGCTGGCGGGGTCGATCAACAATATTCAGGTGTCGTGGGTGAAGCTGAACCGCCGCCTGTCGCAGCTTTGCCTGCACGCCGGCGCAAATGATTACGGTGGAACGTTGATGGAAGAAAACATCTCCCGTGAAGCCGGCGCTACAGCAGGCCAGTACACCAGCCCGGCGGAATTTCAGTCGTTGATTCTTGAGGCCGGCCGCATTCCTGCCGAACGCAACACACCCTACACCCGGATCCATATCAAGTTGCAGACCGAGGAGCTCATCGCCGAGCAAGCGCTGGAAGCGGAGTTCGCCTAGCGATGGCGCGGCCGATCGCGGTCCTCGGAGGCACGGGCGCGGAGGGCTTTGGGCTGGCATTGCGCTGGGCCCAGGCAGGCGAGACAGTCATTATTGGATCCCGCGACGCCCAACGGGCGCAGATTGCAGCCGATAAAATCAAAGAAAGAGTTGGCCCATCCGCGAAAATCTCGGGCGCTGAGAATATTGCAGCCTGCGCCGCCTCCGACCTGCTGGTACTCACCATACCGTTCGAGACCCACGCTTCACTGCTCAAGCAGCTCAAGCCCGCGCTGCGGCCCGGCAGCATCCTGATAGACACCACGGTGCCGCTGGCGGCGAGCGTGGGTGGTCGCGCCAGTCGTACGCTTGGAGTTTGGCAAGGATCGGCCGCGCAAGAGACGGCCGAACTCGTTCCTCAGGGCGTGGCCGTGGTGGCTGCGTTCCAGAATATCGGCTCTGACATGTTGAACGCCGAGGGTCCGGTCGATTGCGATGTGATCGTGTGCAGCGATGACGCCGAGGCCAGCCGCGCCGTGCGCGGTCTCGCAACCCGGATTCCCGGCGTGCGTGCGATTGATGGCGGAAAGCTGGAAAATGCGCGAATCCTGGAGCAGATCACCGCCCTTCTGGTCGGGATGAACATCCGCCACAAAGGGCATTCCGGGATTCGCATCACCGGTCTGCCGCCCGCGGCCTATACCGGGAGCTGAGCCGATTATCCCAAACGCTTTGCCGGTGCGCTCCTAGTCGTTACAATCCTCCGCAATGGAAATTCCCCCCAACGCCCGTCCTGCTATCGAATTCCGCAACGTCTCCTATGGCTTGAACAATGGCAACAGCATTCTGGCCGACCTCAATCTCGAAATACATCCAGGCGAGACGCTGGTACTGCTGGGCCGCAGCGGCTCGGGCAAGACCACCACGCTGAAACTTATTAATCGTCTGCTCACGCCTACGGGAGGCGAAATTCTGGTCAATGGCCGCCCCATTCGCGACTGGGACGTTATTCGCCTGCGCCGCGGCATCGGGTACGTGATTCAGGAAGTCGGTCTCTTCCCGCATTTCACCATCGAGCAAAACATCGGCCTGGTTCCGAGGATTGAGAATTGGCCAGCCACTCGAATCAAGGCGCGGGTCGAGGAATTGCTGAGGCTGGTCGGGCTGGATCCCGGGATCGCCTCGCGCCATCCCCGCGAACTCTCGGGCGGACAGCGCCAGCGCGTTGGCGTCGCCCGCGCCTTGGCCGCCGATCCCCCCATTCTTCTGATGGACGAGCCCTTCGGGGCGCTCGATCCCCTTACTCGCGCCGAATTGCAGCGTGAATTTCTTGATCTGCAGAAGCGGCTGGGGAAAACTGTCGTCTTCGTCACTCACGACTTGCGGGAGGCACTGCTGCTCGGCACGCGCATTGCGTTGATGGAAGCTGGCAAGCTGGTTACCATCCAAACGCGGGCGGGATTCCTGGCGGCTTCCGAACCGATCGTGGTCGCCTACAGGAACGCTTTTGGCAGCGAACTCGAAAACAAAGAGCGAGGCCAATCATGAACGTCTGGCAATTCATGCTGCAGAATCACGCGGAAGTTGCCGAACTCACGCTAGAACATGTCTGGCTGGTGGGAATCTCAATCTTGTTGGCAGTGTTGCTTGGAATTCCGCTCGGCATCCTCATTTCCCGCTGGCCCGCGCTCAATAAACCGATTCTGGGAAGCGCGAACATTATTCAAACCATTCCCAGCCTGGCGCTTTTTGGATTTCTGCTGCCCGCGCCCTGGATCGGGGAGCGGGCTGACCGCATCGCTATTCTCGCGCTCACGCTGTATGCCCTGCTGCCACTTATTCGCAATACCTATGTTGGCATTCGCGCCGTCGATCCAGCGGTGGTCGAAGCCGGACGCGGCATGGGACTTACCGATGGCCAGTTGTTGCTGCAGGTGCAGCTTCCGCTGGCGATGGGAGTGATCGTGGCCGGCATTCGCGTCGCCACGGTTATGTCCGTCGGCATGACGACCATTGCCGCCGCCATTGGCGCTGGAGGATTGGGCGAGTACATTTTCCGCGGCTTGGCTATGGTAAATAATGCGGTCATTCTGGCGGGCGCGATTCCGGCAGCCGCGATGGCGCTACTGGCCGACTTCAGCCTGGGCTGGCTGGAGAGAAAGCTGAGCCCCAACTGAGAACCGTCACCAATGAACTGGTGTTTCAATCTTTGGTCACGCGAACTGGAAAAGTGCTGCGAAACTTTTCAATTCTAGCGTGCACGGCGCTGCTGATCTCCTGCGGCCCTCCCCGCAACAGTCTCATCGTGGTCGGTTCGAAAAATTTCACAGAGCAACTGATCCTCGGGGAACTCATCGCGCAGCAGATCGAGAACAAGACCCATCTCCCTGTGGAACGCCGCTTTTATCTCGCTGGGACTTACATCTGTCAGCAAGCAATTCTAGCCGGGCGTATCGATATCTACCCTGAATACACGGGTACAGCACTCACGGCGGTCCTGAAGGAGAAGCCTGAGAGTGGTCCAGACAGAGTCTACGGGCAGGTAAAGGATGAATACGCCAAGCGTTTTGATCTCAACGTGGGCCCCACTCTCGGGTTTGACGATACTTTTGCCATCGAAATTCGGGGGGAAGATGCGCGGCGGTTCGGTCTGAAGACCATCTCGCAAGCGGCGGCTTACACTCCGCAGTGGCGCGCCGGGTTTGGCTACGAGTTCATGGAGCGTCCGGATGGCTACAAGGGTTTGGTGGCAACTTACGGTTTGCGCTTCGCCGAGTCTCCGCGGATTATGGACCTTGGCCTGCTGGCGCGGGCTCTGAAAGACAAACAGGTGGACTTAATTGCGGGCAATATGACGGATGGCGTCATCCCGACGCTGGATTTGTTCGTCCTGGAGGACGACAGGCATTATTTCCCGCCTTATGAAGCGGTCCCCATCATCCGCCAGCAGACGCTGATGCTTCATCCCGAGATCGGTCCGGTTCTTGACGCTCTGGCAGGGAAGATTTCCGATGACGACATGCGAAAGCTGAACTATGCCGTAGACGGACAGCATCGGAATGCGAAGGAAGTGGTGCGGGAGTTCAGGCGAGAGAAAAGACTCTAGCCCACGCCTGGTAAGCTTCTACCCTTTTGTCATATTGACTCATCATAATGAGTCATATAGACTCATGATATGGCTAAGAGGCTGCAAGTAATTCTGCAGGATCCGGAATATCGGGAAATTCAGCGCATGGCACGCTCGCGGCGGATGTCGCTGGCGGAGTGGGTCCGGCAGGCGCTGGACCTGGCCCGTCGCCGGGAGCCTCTGGGAGATGCGGGCAAGAAGCTTGCTGTCATTCGTGCAGCCGCGCAACATGACTATCCCACAGGGGATATCGACAGCATGTTAGCCGAGATCGAAAAGGGATACGGAACTGGTCCGCAGCCGTGATTCTGGTCGACTCGAGTATCCCGATGTACCTTGTCGGCGCGCCCCATCCTCACAAGAGCGATGCCCAACGACTACTCGAAAAGCTGGTCAGCGAGCGGCAGCGCCTGGTGACTGACGCCGAGGTGCTACAGGAAATCCTGCACCGCTACGTCGCCATCGACCGCCGGAGTGCCATCCAGCCGGCGTTCGATGCTTTACTCGGTGTCGTCGATCAGGTCCTGCCCGTCGATCGTGCCATCGCGGAGCGAGCCAAGGAGATTGTCCTCGGGCACCTACAATTGTCTGCTCGCGATGCCGTGCATCTGGCCGTGATGGAGAAGCAAGGCATCGAGCAAATCCTGACCTTCGATTCGGGGTTTGACGGGTTTCCGGGCGTGACACGGCTGGCGTAACGAGATTGCGTTGCCGCGTAGCCGACCGTACGTCTTAGAAATCTGAATACGGAACCCTCTGGAAAGTCCGCAAAGCGTGTTGAGGACTAATGTGCGACGTAGAATTGGGGATTGCGATGAAAAGCGTACTGTTATGCGGCTTCGCTGCAATGCTCATGGTCGGACCGCAAAATGGCCAACCGGAACCATTCCCAGCCTTTGCCGGGCGACGGACTAGTGCTGTCACTGGACCCTACACTTCTTGTAACTTTGTTTTCCCACTGGCCTGGATTGCGGTGTTTCGCCTGGAAATCTGTGGAGTTCATTCCGAGCTGGTCTTCCTTAAAACTAAATGGGTGCCGGATGTGAAGTGCCAGGAGAGCGTTAAGGCCGTCACGGAGTGCAAGTACATCGACACGATCTCGGTTGATGCGGCAAAGAAAGCGCCGCTCCCTGAACGTTGTGTGTCTGCATTCATTCCAGTTGGGGCCGGTTATCACGTATATTCAGCTAGGTTCGGTTGGACGTTTTTCGCCAGTAGTTAGGAACCGGTCCTCACATCAGCCAAATCGCATCCACGTCCACGATCACCTGGGTTCGCGGAATCTTTTGCTGTGTCGCGTAGGACAGCATTGAGCGCAGCAGAGCATTGAGCTTCTCCCGGCTGGCGGACTTCACCACAAAGTGGTAGCGATAGTCGCGCTTCAAACGCACAATTGGCGCGGCGGCGGGGCCGAGGACGCGAATACCTTCATGCCGGGTTTTCGAGAACCACTGTCCCAGCTCGCCTGACCAGCGGAGAACCTCATCAAGCTTGTCGCCGCGGACCAGCACGTTGGCTAAGGCGCTGTACGGCGGATAGTGCATCCAACTGCGGAATTGCAGCTCTTTTTCGTAGAAACCGACGAAGTCGTGGCGTGCCGCATACTGCACCGCGTAGTGGTCCTGAAAGAAAGTTTGCAGCACCACCTTGCCGGGTGTCTGGCCGCGACCGGCGCGGCCGGCGACCTGGGTCAAGAGCTGAAACGTTCGCTCGGCGGCG
Organism: Terriglobales bacterium; assembly: GCA_049582765.1. Lineage (GTDB taxonomy): Bacteria > Acidobacteriota > Terriglobia > Terriglobales > Acidobacteriaceae > JBAUUQ01. Next base: position 28,930 of record JBAUUQ010000051.1, on the reverse strand, counting down.
CGGAAGTCGGGGAAGCCCAAAGCCGCGTCGGCGCCGACTACCCCGACCAGCGTCACACCGTGAATGTCGTGTCCCTTGGCGATCATCTGCGTACCCACCAGCAGGTCGAGTTCTCCCTCATTCAAGGCGTTGAGCACGCGTTCGAAGTCGTCGCGGCCGCGCACCGTGTCGCGATCGAGGCGTCCGATGCGGGCCTGGGGAAACACCCCGTGCAGCAATTCTTCCAGCTTCTCCGATCCGGTTCCGAGGAAATGCACGTATTCACTGCCGCACTCCCCACAAACCTTGGGCACCGGCGCCATGAAGCCGCAGTAATGGCAAACCATCCGCCGGGAACGCTGGTGGTGGGTCATGGCGACGGCGCAGTTTCTGCATTCCATCCGGCTGCCGCAGGCCCGGCAAAGTACCAGGGGTGAGTAACCGCGGCGGTTGAGCAGCACCATCACTTGTTCCTTGCGCTCGAGGCGTTGGCGGATTTCTTCAAGCAGCTTTCGCGAAACCACCTGCTCGTGGCCAGTCTGCTGAAACTCCTGGCGCATGTCGATGATCTCTACCTCCGGCAAGGGGCGCTGCTCCACGCGGTCGGGCAACTCGAGGAGCGCGTACTTGTGTTTTTTTGCGTTGTAATACGACTCGAGCGAGGGAGTCGCCGAACCCATCACTACGACGGCGTTCGCCATCTTGGCCCGCATCACGGCTACGTCGCGCGCGTGATAACGGGGCGCTTCCTCCTGCTTGTAGGAGGAGTCCTGCTCTTCGTCGACAATGACCAAAGCCAAATCCGTGACCGGGGCAAAGACCGCGGACCGCGTGCCCACGACCACCCGGGCTTCTCCGCGCTTGATGCGGTACCACTGTTCGGCGCGCTCCCGATCGGAGAATGCCGAATGCAGGATGGCAACTTCATCCCCGAAGACCTGATGCAAGTCCGCCGCCACGGCGGGAGTCAGCCCGATTTCCGGAACCAGCAGGATCGAGGAATGACCGGCCTCCAGCACGGCGCGCATGGCCGCGAGATAGACCGCAGTCTTCCCCGATCCGGTGACTCCGTGCAACAGCATGCCGGCAAACTTCCGCGCGGTCACTCGCTGTCGAATGCTTTCGAGCGCGGATTGCTGAGCCGCACTGAACTGAAAACTGAGGGGCAACGCACGGGTCTTAACGTTCGATACCGTGAATTCTGCCGGTTCTTCAACGATCTCCACCAGCCCGCGCTTCACCAGCGTGCCCAACGTTGAGCGCGGAGTTTCGAGGTTGTGAAGCGCTTCTACAGCCACTCTTCCGCCGGACGCCGCAAGCGTCTCCAGCAGCAGGCGCTGATTCGCGTTTAACTTGCCTTCCGCGTTCTTCAGAACCGCGAACTTGACCGTACGTACCGCATCGCGCGCATCGGACTGGTCCTCGCGGGAAATCCACTTCTTGCGCACCATCCCCGCCAGCACAGATTTCGAAGCACGGGTTGCAGCGCGGAGGCTGGCCTCGCTCGTCATCTCTCGTTCGGCGAGAAAATCCAGGACCCGAAACTCAGCCAATTGCTCTTCCGGAGTCTTGCGGGAGCGAGCGGACGATCCTGACATCCCCGCCAGGTGGAGCGCGAGTTGTCCTGCTTCCGTGACGTGGTAGGCGATGCTGCGTTTGAACTCGGCGCCCAGCGGCAACATGCTGTGAAACACTTCGCCCAGCGGGGCGAGGTAGTAGTCGGCAATCCATTTGCCCAGCGCAAGAAGTTGTTGGTCAAGCACGGGCGTGGCATCGAGCACGCTGAGGATGTTCTTGAGCCGAACGCTGGGAACCCGCTGATGAAGTTCGGTGACAATGCCCGAAAGACGCCGCTGCCGGAAAGGAACCAGGACTCGTCCGCCCACCACGGGCAGCATTCCATCAGGGATGCTGTAGGTGAAAACGGCGTCCAGAGGCACGGGAACCGCCACATCGCAGAATTCAGGCATTCGATTGGGTCTGGCCATGCAAATCATGGCATCACTCTGAGGCTATCAGGGAACCGGCGCTGCAAACCGAACCGGTGCTCACGCCAAGCCGGCTGAAGACAGCAATTTTACAAACCCGTGACCTCCTTCTGACAAATCCCCGCCCTGTGCGACCTACTATTCTGCCATTCGCAGGCTAGGAGAAATCCCGTTCCGCACCCGCGTACACCTCGGAAAGATCCCGGCTCGACGGCCAACCACTCGTCAACTTAGAACTTCAAGGAGACTCAGCATGCTACGTTTGCATAGCCGCATACCCTCTCTCACCGGAGCGCTTGGGCTTCTGGTCATGTTCCTTTCTGGTACAGCTCTTGCCCAGTACAAAATGGTGAAGCTCGATTCGAATCTACCCGGCATTGCGAAACACCAGGACACTCTGCTGATAAACGCCTGGGGACTTGCCTACGGTCCCAGCAGCCCCTTCTGGATCAGCGACGCAGGGGACGGGTGGTCCACTACCTACAATGGACAGGGAGTTCTGGAAAGCGCAAGAATCATCGTCCCTTCGGCAGGCAGTGGCGCCGGTTCGCCCACGGGAATTGTTTACAATGGATCATCCGAATTCAACGTGGAAGGCTGGTCCTCCATATTCCTCTTCGCCACCCTGGATGGAACGATCAGCGGCTGGTCTCCCATCTCGAACCCAACCCACGCGATTATTGCGGTCAATAACTCGGGATCGGGAGCGGTCTACACAGGCCTGGCCATCACCAGCAAGCCCTCCGGAAACTTCATTTTTGCCGCTGACCTCGCAAACAACAAGGTGGATGTCTATGATGGAAGTTTTGGCTTCGTGACCTCCTTCACTGATCCGGGTCTTCCGGCCGGATGGGGGCCCTTCGGTATCCAGGACATCAACGGGAAGGTATACGTCGCCTTTGCCCCCGCCTCCGGGCACAAAGGTGGCATCGTGGACGTCTTCAGCGAAGCCGGTGTCATGCTCAAACATCACTTCATCCACGGCGCGCCGCTCAACCAACCTTGGGGATTTGCCTTGGCCCCGGCCAACTTTGGCGCGCTCAGCAATGCCCTGTTGATTTCCAATAACACCAATTCAGGAACCATCAACGGCTTCGACGCCAAGACCGGCAAGTTCATCGCTACGATCACAAACTCCAAGGGGCCCATCGTGATCGATCAGCTCTGGGGAATCGAATTTGGCGGAGGAACTGCCGCGAATGGCAGGACCAATCGTCTGTACTTTACCGCCGGACCTAAGAACAATCTGGACGGCACTTTCGGAGAGATTGAGACGGAGTAGTTGCCTTTGACGGCATGACGTGCGGAGTTTGCACGTTGTACACCAGCCGAGGTCCGAACCACATCACTCAACCACGCGAGAGATGTTGCTATGGGCCTCGGCGGGTGTGTCACTTTTAGGATACTTCTACATTCCCCTCCACTGGCGGCTGCGGACACGCCCTGCTAACATTCTTGCAAGATGCCTCCAGTTAACTCTGCCAGAAAAAAGAGGAAGGGCAAGGTCCGCGTACTTCCTCACGAGGCGCCCGCCCCCTCACCTTCGGAGCTGGTCATTATCACGGGGATGAGCGGCTCCGGCAAGGCATCCGTGCTCAAGGCCTTCGAGGATTTGGGCTACTACTGTGTCGACAACCTTCCGGTTGGACTCATTCCCCGCTTCGCCGAGCTGGTGGGGCAGTCTTCCGAAATCAAGAGCACGGCGTTGGTGGTTGACGTTCGGGAAGGTATCCAACTCAAGGGTTTGCCGGAAATCGTAAAGTCGGTAAAGCGAATGTTGCCGACCAAAATGATCTTCCTGGAGGCCTCCGACGCGATCCTAGTCCGGCGCTTCAGCGAAACCCGCAGACCTCACCCGCTGGGGAAGAACAACCCGGTTAAGGCGTCCATCGCGGCTGAGCGCAAGCGCCTGCATGCCATCCGCGCTATCGCTGACCTGGTGATTGACACTTCCAAGTTCAATGTCCACGAACTTCGCGCCCACATCACCGAGCGTTTTCAGAAGAAAGAATCGGACAAGAATATTTTGGTTTCCTGCGTCAGCTTCGGGTTCCGGCACGGTGTACCGGAAGATGCCGACCTGATGTTTGATGTGCGCTTTCTACCGAATCCGCATTTCGTGCCGGAATTCCGGCCGCTGACCGGGCGCGATCCGAAGGTGGCAAAGTACATCCGGTCGTTTCCACAAAGCCGAGAGTTCATCAAACGGATCTCCGAGCTGCTGGTATATCTTCTGCCGCACTACATTCGGGAAGGCAAGAGTTATCTGACCATCTCTTTTGGTTGCACGGGTGGACAACACCGCTCCGTGATGATCGCCGAGGATGTCAGCAAACTTCTGCGCAAGGCGGGATACCGGGTCAAGGTCGTGCATCGGGATAGTCCGGGGTAAAGAGGTCGTTCGTCGTCAGTCGTTCGTCGTTGGTCGTTAGCCAGCAAACCGTGCGTCTACAGCGTTTGGCCAACGACCAAGGACGAACGGCTAACGACTCAAGTAGAATACAACCTTGCAACGCATGCCGATTCGATCCGCAAGCCGGCCTGGTATCGGGATTCCTCAATGCGGCAACTGACACGTCTTATCCGCTACGTACTGCCTTTTCTGCTGCAGTTGGTCCCTGGTGTTGTGCTGCTGGCGGCGGTCGGCTTTCTGGAGGCGTTCCGGCTTGTACTGGTCAAACCGATTTTGGACCGGGTGCTGAACCCGTCGTCCGGGTCCGACAACATTCAACTCTTCACCATTCCCGGCACCAATCATGTGGTTTATCTGCAGCAATTTGTTCCTGCCCATTTGCATAACGCGTGGACGATCGTGGCCTATGCACTGGTCGGGTCCACCATCCTGAAAGGTCTGTTCGATTACGCGGGCACGTACCTGGTGAACCATGCCGGTTTCGGCATGATTACCGATCTACGGAATGACCTGTACGACTCGGTGTTGCGGCGGTCAGCAGCTTTCTTTCAGAAGCACACGACCGGAACCCTGATCTCGACGATCATTAATGACATCGAGCGTGTGCAATACGCCATGTCCAGCGTGCTGGCCGAATTCCTGCAACAGTTCTTCACATTTCTGTTCATGGCGGCGGCGGTCGTGATCCTGGGGCGGAAACTCGCCTGGGTGCTGGTATTGTTTATACCTTTCATCATCTACTCGGCAGTCAAGATCGGCCGCCGGGTGCGCCACACTACGCGGCGCGGGCAGGACAAACTGGCCGATATACAGAACATCCTGCAGGAAACCATCGCCGGTAACCGGATCGTGAAAGCCTTCAGCATGGAGTCGTGGGAGATTGCGCGCTTTCGCAGCGCGGCCCAAAGACTGTTCCGGGCGAATCTGCGATCGGTAGCGGCAGCGGCGATCAGTTCGCCGTTGATGGACGTGTTTGGGGCGATTGCCATCGCTTTACTGTTGCTGCTGGGCCGGGAGAAGATCGCACACAACGAATTTACTCTGGGTGCATTCGGCGCTTTCATTGCAGCGGTGTTCAGCCTGTACAATCCGGTGCGCAAGTTCGCGCTGTTCAATAACAACTTCCAGCAGGCGCTGGGCGCATCGTCGGAAATATTCAAGTTCATGGATACCGAAGACGAGGTTCGTGAGGTTTCGGGCGCCAAGGTTTTAGCTCCGTTCTCCCGCAGCATTAAGTTCGAGCACGTTTGCTTCTCCTATGAAGCCGAGGGCGACGAAGCCCGCGAGATTTTAAGCGACATCAATCTGGAGGTTCGAGCGGGGGAGGTTCTTGCCGTCGTAGGGTCGAGCGGCGCCGGCAAGAGCACGCTGGTGCATCTGATTCCCCGCTTCTTCGATGTGAGCTCGGGGCAACTACTGATCGATGACCAGGATATCCGGCAGGCCACTCTGGCTTCGCTGCGCTCGCAAATCGGAGTGGTCTCGCAGGACACGGTGCTTTTCAACGATACCGCGCGCAACAATATCGCCTACGGACAACCCAACGTTCCGCAAAAGGCCGTGGAAGCGGCAGCTCGAGCGGCGTTGGCACACGACTTCATCTCCGACTTGCCTAACGGATACGATACCGTGATCGGCGAGCGTGGAGTACGGCTGTCCGGCGGGGAGCGCCAGCGGATTGCGATTGCGCGAGCTCTCTTGAAGAATGCACCGATTCTCATTCTCGATGAAGCTACTTCGGCGCTGGATACCGAATCCGAGTTGCTGGTGCAGTCGGCGCTGGCCAACCTCATGACGGGTCGCACGGTGGTCGTGATCGCACACCGCCTTTCCACGGTGCGGCGTGCCGATCGCATCGTGGTGGTGGAGAATGGAACCATCGCCGACATCGGCTCCCACGAAGATTTGATGAAGAAGATTGGAACTTATCGTCGCCTCTACGATCTGCAGTTCATTGATGCGGAGTCCTCGCGCTTGAGCGCGGCTCCTCTGGGACAATGATTCTCATGTCGATTCGCTCCATGACCGGCTTTGCGCAGGTGAAAGGGCAGGTGAACGGCCAGCTCAGTTTCACTCTGGCGCTCAAGTCGGTGAATCACCGCTTTCTCGATCTGCATTTCCGCATGCCGCCCGACAGCGACCATCTGGAAATGAAGCTGCGGCGAAGGCTGAAGGAGAATCTGGCGCGCGGCCACGTAGAGCTGACTTTGAATCTGGAACAGGGCGGCAGCGATACTTTGACTCTAAACCGCGAATTGGTGGGCGGTTACGTGCAAGCTTTTCGGGCCGCGGCCGCCACTTTTGGTCTGGCCGCTGAACCCGATCTTAATGTCATTCTCCGGCTGCCGGGCGCTCTGGATGCCGCGGCCTTACCCGCCGACGCGGAACTTGAAAGCGCGGTACTCTCCAAGATGGAAGAGGCGATGGCTCAACTCAATGCCATGCGCGAGCACGAAGGCCAGGGCACCTGTCAGGAGCTGCGGCAGCGCATGACGCATGTGCAGCAGGCCAGAAAGGAAGTTGAGAAACATCGCCAGGCGACTTTGCGAACCTACGTGGAGAAACTGACCCTCCGCATCCAGGAGCTGATCGGATCCCAGGTAGAGCCCGAACGCATTCTGCAGGAAGCTGCCTTGCTGGTGGACCGAAGCGATATTCAGGAAGAATTGGTTCGGCTGGATAGTCACGTAAAGCATTTTCTCGGCATGCTCGATCAGGGGGGAGAAGTTGGCAAGAAGCTGGATTTCCTGCTGCAGGAGATGAACCGCGAGGCCAATACATTGTTGTCCAAGACTTCCGGGCTCGCCGGCGAAGCATTGAAAATCACCGAGTTTGGGCTGTCGATCAAGGCGGATATCGAAAAAGCGCGGGAACAGGTGCAGAACCTCGAATGACCAACGTCTACATTATTTCGGCGCCTTCGGGCTCGGGCAAATCTACCCTGGTGGGAAGGGTACGCCAGCTTGTACCCGGGCTGGAGTTTTCCATCTCTTACACCACCCGGCCCCCGCGTGGAAATGAGCAAGATGGCCGGGAATACTTTTTTGTTTCCCGCGAGGAATTCGAGCAAATGATCCGCCGCGAGGAATTCCTGGAGTACGCTGACGTGTTCGGCAACTGGTATGGAACGGCCAAATGTTTCCTGGAGGACGCCAAGCAAAAGGAGAAAGACCTGCTGCTCGACATCGATGTGCAGGGCGCAGAGCAGATCAAAGGCAAACTTCCTCAAGCGGTAAGCATCTTCATTCTGCCTCCCGACCGGCAGACCCTGGAGCGGCGGCTGCGCAACCGCAGCCTGGATGCGGAGAACGTGATCCAGCGCCGTTTGGTCACGGCCAGCCGGGAGATTGAGAATTACGCGAAATACGACTATATTTTGGTTAACGACCGCCTGGAAGAATCCATCGAAGCGCTGAAAGCGATCCTTCTTGCGGAGCGGCTGAAACGCCCGGGAGTACAACGAAACGCTGCCGATAACGAAATGCTGGCCAGAGCCGAAAGCTGCCGTCTGAGCAGGGTTCGGGAACGTTTGCAACCCATTCTGGCCTCCTTCGTAGCGGCAGCGACACCCAACGGACGCTAGCGACAGGGGAGAGACCATGAAGTTAATGGACGGGTTTGACAGCAACTATCGCTACATTCTGGTAGCAGCTCGGCGGGCACGGCAACTGCAGGGCGGGGCACCACCGGTAATCGACACCATTTCCCGCAAGCCCTGCCGCATCGCCCAGGACGAAATCAAGGCCGGCAAGGTGAAGTGGCTGATTCCGGAAACGCCCAAGTCGCCGGCCGAACTCGCCAGCGAGGCCTTCGACAAGGCGCTGGGGCAAGAATAGGCAGGATTGCTGATTTTGTGATGGTTGGTGACCAAGGTTTCGGGCTACAACTTTCCGCAGCCTTCCGCCGCCATGGGAAATCTACAATCTGAGACTATGAAAATCGCTCTAGGCGTCAGCGGGGGAATTGCGGCTTACAAGGCGGCGGAAATCATCCGCCTGCTGCAGGACCGCGGCATCCGCGTGCAGGTCATCATGACCCACGCGGCCCAGGAGTTTGTCCGACCTCTCACCTTCGCCGCTCTCTCCGGAGAAAAAGTCATCACCGACATGTTCACCGGGGGGAACGATGCGCCCAACATCGATTCCGCAGTCGAGCACATCGCGGTGGCCCAATCCATCGATGCGCTGCTGGTCGCGCCGGCGACTGCCGACATTCTCGCCAAGTTTGCGCAGGGCATCGCCTCCGATTTCTTGACCACACTTTACTTGGCGACTACGGCACCTATCGTGCTTGCACCTGCGATGAATGTGAATATGTGGAACCATCCGGCGACGCAGGCGAATCTCGACATCTTGAAAAAACGTGGTGTCAGGATCGTTGAGCCGGGAACCGGCTATCTCGCCTGCGGCATGACCGGGCCGGGGCGGCTGGCCGAAAACGAGGTAATCGTCGCCGCTACTCTCGCGGCACTGGGAGCGTCCCAGGAATTGTCCGGAGAAACGGTGCTGATCACGGCTGGGCCTACGCGTGAGAAGATCGACCCCGTGCGTTATCTCACCAATCGGTCGAGCGGCCGCATGGGATATGCCTTGGCGGAAGCGGCGTTGCGCCGGGGCGCGCGGGTGCTCTTGGTCAGCGGACCCACAGCGCTGCAGGCTCCCGGGGGAGCCGAAGTCACCCCGGTGGAATCCTCTGAAGAGATGCGGCAAGCTGTAATAACACTCTTGCCACAGGCGACGATCGTAATCAAGACCGCGGCCGTGGCTGACTATCGCCCGAAATCCGTGGCCCCGCAGAAGATCAAGCGCACCGGGCCGATAACGCTTGAACTTGAGCCTACGGCAGATATTCTGGCCGAAGTATCGCGGCGCAAGCAGTCCCAACTGATTGTCGGCTTTGCGGCCGAAACCGAGAACGTATTGGAAAACGCGCGCAAAAAACTGGCCTCAAAGTCGCTGGACGCGATTGTTGTCAACGACGTCTCCCACGAGGGAGTCGGCTTTGATTCTGATCGCAATGCGGTCACGATTATTACCCAGCATGACGTGATCGAGATTGCTGAAACCAGCAAGTGGGAGGTCGCACAGGGCGTGCTCGACCAGATTGTGCGCCTCCGCCACGGCAAACCGACGTTCAAGAGTTAACGGCCAAAACCGACCCCACCAGATTTGCGGCATGGTTGGAAGCCATGCCCTTTCAAAACTTCTTCGCCGCTACAGTTTTTTTCCCCAGCCGCTTCTAGCCGTGCCGTAAGTCCTTTGAGTATGGTGGGGGCGCGGCTAAAGGCGCGCCCCTTCAAAGGTTTGAAACTCTGCTTTTTCCACGCATTTTCCTGTTAATCTCGTGCACAGATGCCAATCACTCTGGATGCGACAACGAAGCGCGCGCTCTCCGAGCGTCTGCGCTTTTATAACGAACTTGGCATCTACGATTTCTATCGCAGCCCGGTGGCTGCCGCCGTTTCCACCTCTGATCCTCCAACCGAAGCACAAAGGGACGAAATGCCTCGTCAAAGAACTGCCGTAGTCGTACCGGTGGTGGAAGAAGACCTGTTTGTCGTTCCGAAGCCTGAAGCCGGTGTGGCTGATCCGGCGCAGGCGCTGCGTTTGATTCGCGAAGACCTTGGCGACTGCACCCGCTGCCGTCTGGCCAAACAAGGACGCAAGCAGATTGTTTTCGGCGTGGGCAATCCGAAGGCAGAATTGATGTTCATCGGCGAAGCTCCGGGCGCCGACGAAGACCAGCAAGGCGAACCGTTCGTGGGCCGCGCCGGGCAGCTGCTCAATAACATGATTAAGGCGATGGGACTGCGGCGCGAAGATGTGTACATTGCCAACATCATCAAGTGCCGGCCGCCGGGGAATCGCACGCCCGAGCGGGATGAGTGCGACACCTGCTCACCCTTCCTGATGCGGCAGATCGCGGTGATTCACCCGAAAGTCCTGGTGGCGTTGGGGGCGGTCGCGGCTAAAACGCTGCTGGCCATCAACGCGCCCATGGCGGAGCTGCGCGGGCGCTGGTATGACTTCCGGGGAACCAAGCTGGCCGTCACATATCATCCGGCGTATCTGTTGCGCGATCCCCGGCAGAAAAAAGAGACCTGGAAAGATTTGCAGATTGTGATGAAGGAATTGGGGCTGCAGGCGCCGGCTAGGGGTGTGGAATAAAACCCCTCGCAGGATGGGTTTTGCAGAGCTTGTTGGGGTAATCGCGATTCTACAGCAACAATCTACACAGCCAGAATGCGGAGACGGCTCCTGCCGCGAGACTTTCGAAGCTCAGCCACAGAACGTATGCCGTCTTGTTAGCAACGGTTGGAACACGTTTCCACGCCCTGTAGAAGTAAATGCAGAGTGCCGCAACGGTGGCGACCAGCAAAGAGCAAAGTGTAACGATGAACACAAATGCGATTGGTGAGAAGGGTCTCACCCTTACGGGCGGCAGAACAACAGCGGCTAGCCATAGCACAAGAATCCACGCGAGAGTGAGGATACGACCTACTTTTTCAGTCAACTTAAATCTGCTAGATAGGAGCAATGTGCCTCCGATGAAAGCTAGCAGGAGGGAAGGTGCTAACCCGTAGACCCAAGGAGCCAAACCCGCCCCCATGTATATGTCATCGAGCCGCCCGTGATCGATGTTCGGCGGAATCTTGCCTCGGAGAACTGTTTGACCAATGTCGGTAATACCGAAAACAAAAAAGCACAAAAACAATACTGAAAGACCGAACGCGATCTGTGCACCACGCTTCATACGTAATGAGAGCTACATCTTAGCGCTTCGATGGATCAGACGCGTCGAAGGATGTTGTTAACTGGCGACTTCACCACTTATCCTACCCCGAGATGTCATCTCGTTTCGCAGAAGTGGTTACACCCGAAACGGGGCGGTAAGCAGACGGGCAGGCAATGTCACTACGGCCCACACCAGCTCCAACACACCATGCACCGCAATCCCGACGATGCGGAATGGCAAGAGCAGGAGCCACACGATCGGATAGAGAACCAGCGCCAGCAGGGCGAGCGGCCAGCAGACTACGAACAGGATGCACCAGAGAAAGAATGCGGCCATGGCAAAACCTCCGGTCCTCCTCCACTAGTAATTCTACGCAAAATCATGCCTCGAAGTTCCGTGGAGTCCCAGAACTGCAAATCCCTCGCGGTGTTCGGGATGACAACAAGGTTTTCGGGACTAACTTTTATGGAGCAACGCCGGTCAGATGCTTACTTAGGAAGGCCAAAGTGCGCAGGCCGGCGTCGCGCCAGACTTCGCCGCTGAAGCGGTGGCCTACGCCGGGGTAGATTTGCATTTCGTAGGGAATCTGCTTTTTCTCCAGCAACTGCTGCAGGCGATAGGCCTCTGCTACGGGGATGACAACAAGGTTTTCGGGACGAAGTTTTATGGAGCAACGCCGGTCAGATGCTTATTTAGGAAGGCCAAAGTGCGCAGGCCGGCGTCGCGCCAGACTTCGCCGCTGAAGCCGTGGCCTACGCCGGGGTAGATTTGCATCTCGTAGGGGATCTGCTTTTTCTCCAGCAACTGCTGCAGGTGGTAGGCCTCTTCGACCGGGACGGTTTTGTCCTGCTCGCCGTGCAGGATCAGCACCGGGCACAGGCGGCGCATGAAAAACTTCATCTCTTTGGGAAGGCCGCCGAAAAAATCCACGACCGCCTTCACGCGCGAATCGATGCTGGCGGCGGAGAGAGACAAGTAAGCGCCCAGCGAGAAGCCCAGAAGACCGATTCGTTCGGGGTCGACCTGCGGCTGGGCGGCGACAAAGCCGACCGCATCCCAAAGTGTCTTCATCCACGCGGGATAGTGGCGAAAGATGGTCGGCATGCCATCGATCTCCTCGGTGCCGGTGCGATCGAAATAATGCAGCACGTAGACGGCGAAGCCTTGCCCGGCAAGCAGGCTGGCGGGTTCGGCCATGCTGGCATGTCCGCCGCCGGAGCCATGCAGTCCGATCACGGCCGGAAAACGCTGGCCATTCGCGGACGGCAGAAAGCAGTCAAGACGGATGGGTTTGTTACCGCTTTCGAAAGAGAGTTGGGATTGGGAAACGGAATTCGGCATTTAGCAGTTGGCATCGTGTCCAACAAATTCGCGGCATTAAGTTGCCCTGCAAGCAACCCTGCAGATTCCTCGTCGCTGTCGCTCCTCGGAATAACTGCAGATCCCTCGCTTCGCTCGGGATGACAAATCTAATTAATGAACAACCAAGAAGGTGCTATCGACTCATAGTCAGCGGTTGTCCGGCGAGTCTCGCGAGCGACTCTTCATACGGCGCTCTGGCAATGCCGCGCTCGGTCACAATCGCAGTCACATACTTTGCCGGAGTCACGTCGAACGCAGGATTCTCGACTTGCACCCCGTCCGGGACCATCTGCTTGCCGGCGATGTGCGTGACCTCTTTGGTGTTGCGTTGTTCGATGGGAATCTTGCTGCCATCAGGCGTCTCAAGATCAATGGTCGAAAACGGCGCTGCCACGTAAAACGGGATGTCGTGTTCCTTGGCCAGAATGGCAACCGTATAGGTTCCAATCTTGTTGGCTACGTCGCCGTTAGCGGCGATGCGATCCGCTCCGACCACGACGGCACCGATCTTGCCTTGCTTCATCATGGCGCCCGCCATATTGTCGGAGATAACGGTAGTGGGAATGTTGTCCTTCATCAACTCCCATGCGGTCAGCCGCGAGCCCTGCAGAAAAGGACGGGTCTCGTCAGCGTACACATGAATCTTTTTCCCCTGCTCGACGGCGGCCCGAATCACGCCGAGTGCTGTGCCATAGCCGCAGGTGGCCAGGGCGCCAGCGTTGCAATGGGTGAGCACGCCGCCGCTGGCCGGCATCAGAGTCGCACCAAAGCGGCCCATAGCCTGGTTGGCAGCGATGTCTTCAGCGTGCATACGCTGCGCTTCCTCGATCAGAGCATGTCTGATTTGGGGAAGGGGGTGAACTCTGAGTGACTCGAGTTTCTCCTGCATGCGACGGATCGCCCAGAAAAGATTGACGGCGGTCGGCCGGGTCTTGCTGATAAGTTCGCAGCAGCGATCGAAATCCTGCTTCAGTTCGCCGCCAGTTTCTGCCTTTGAGTTTTTCACGCCCAGCGCGATACCCATCGCTGCGGCCACGCCAATAGCGGGCGCGCCGCGTACCACCATGTTGCGGATTACGTCGGCAACCTGCTCACAGGTTCGGCAGGTCACGTAGGTTTCTTCCGTGGGCAGCTTCGTCTGGTCGATGAAGCGTACGCCGGAGTCGGTCCATTCGAGGGTTTGGATCATAAGTCAGTTTCCAGAAGCACCTAGCAATTGGCACCTGGCATTTAGCCCTTCAGGATTTTGCGGCCCTGCAGAGACCGCGCCTGGCCAAGTGCTAAATGCCAAGTGCCAAGTGCTCTTTTCTCACATCGCTCGCGGTAAAGATCGAGATAAACGGCGACGGAGCCGCTGCCTTCTCCACATTCGGCCTGCCTTTGGCTTCTTCGCGTTCCACCAGGCACATTACGCCGGCAATATCGAATCCAAACTCGCGCGCGGCCTGGATGGCTTGAACGGTGGAGGAGCCGGTGGTGCAAACATCATCGGCGATGACCACGCGAGCGCCCTTCTCGCGAAAGCCTTCGATGCGTTGGCCGGTGCCGTGTTGTTTTTCGGCTTTGCGCACCAGGAATCCATGAATGCTTCCGCTGGTAACTGCAACTGCCACCACGATCGGGTCGGCGCCCATGGTCAAGCCGCCGATGGCCTGCGGACGCCAGCCCCGGGTCCCAATTTCCTGCAGGAACACCTGGCCGGTGAGCTGGGCGCCGCGAGCGTCCAGTGTCGTGGTACGGCAGTCGATGTAATAGTCGCTGGTGCCGCCAGAGGAGAGTTTGAATTCTCCCAGCCGGAAAGACTTGACCGCCAGCAAGCGCAACAATTCCTGACGAGCCGAAAGCATGAATTCTTAAGATAGCAGTTGCGAGTGGCTGGTCGCTACTGGGGGCAGTGGGTCAGTCTGATTCCCACAGCTATCCGCGAATACGGAGAACGTAGGCGAATCCGGCGAGAGCAAACCAGACTGCCGAAGTCGCCATCAAGATCCAAAAGGCTATCACGCTGAAGGGAATTACCCGCACTGTGGCATGCACCAACACCGTGGCGTGAAACCACGATTTGAATAGAAAAGCTACTCCAAGTAGAAGCGCTATTCCGATGACGTCTTGCATTGTGGCTCTCCGAGTGCCTTCAGGATAAACCCTTTTCAATCCACATGGCGACAGGGACGGGCGTGGGCAGCTCGCCCTCCACTTGGCGTTATTGATTCAGCTTCTCCAAATGGCGGAAGCCGTCGGTGGCGACGAAGATGAGGACGGAGATGGTGCCGTTGTAGGCCACGTGGATCAGGAAACCAGGAGCGACGGATTTGGTCACGGCACGAGCGATGGTGAGAGTGAGCCCCACCAGAAAGATCACCAGCACCGGCCCCCACGCCCTTCCCAGTTGGGGCGCATGAATCAAACCGAAACTAGCAGCAGTCAAAACTACGGCGACTCCGACGCCCAGGCGGCGCACTAGCACCGGGTAAAGAAAGCCGCGGAAGAACAACTCTTCCATCAGGGGGGCCAAGGTCATGCCAAAGATGGCCAGGACCCAGGCCTCTTGTTTGGTTTGAAAAAAGCGGTCGATGGGCAGTTCTTTGGGCATAGGCAGAAAATGCGCTACGCCCTGAAGGCCGACCGACAGCACGACTCCTGCTACCACGTAAGCTGACCAGGGGACCGGCCATTTCCAGCGGACTTCCTTCCAGAACTTCCGGTCTTGTCCGCGTTTCGCTACCGCCACCATGAACCCGAACACCAGAATGTAGGCGAACAACTGCGCCACCACGCTGACCAGGGGATATTTGATGACTTCCACAAACGCCAGGTGCGGATATAGCAGCCGCTGAGTGGCAGCCGCGACGGCGACCAAAAAGACCATGATAGAAACCAGGGTCAGAACCGCAATTTGCAGAACGTCCCATCCGCTCCACGGCGGATCCTCGGCCAGAACGGGTGGTGGAGGTAAGGGAGATTCCGGGAACGGGCCGGGCTCGAGCCACGGATTTTGAAATGAGGACACGGAATTGACAACTATGAATGCCTTCTCGAATCTACACGAAAAGTGGGAACGTTGCAGTCGCGCATGTCTTGGCAACCTTCGCGGAGGCAATCACGCAGTGGAGAGCTTCTTTTCGGTCCGGTCCCCGGCAAAGTATCCAATCAAGGCCTGGCCGGTGTAGGACTTCTTGTTGCGGGCGATCTGCTCGGGGGTGCCCTGGGCGACGATTTTTCCGCCCTCTTCGCCACCTTCCGGGCCTAGATCGATAATCCAGTCGGCGTTGCGGATCACGTCCAGATTGTGCTCGATGATCACGATGGTGTTGCCCAGGTCGGTCAGGCGATGAAGCACGTCGAGCAACTTCCTGACATCATCGAAATGCAGCCCGGTGGTGGGCTCGTCGAGCAGGTACACCGTCTTTCCCGTCTGGCGTTTGCTCAGTTCGCGCGCCAGTTTGATGCGCTGCGCTTCGCCGCCCGAGAGGGTAACCGCCGACTGGCCTAGATGTATGTATCCCAGGCCCACGTCGACCAGGGTCTGCAGCTTTTGTTTAACCTGCGGAATGTTCTCGAGAATGGGCAGCGCGTCGGACACCGGGCTTTCCAGCAGGTCGGCGATGGAATATCCCTTGTACCTCACGGCCAGGGTTTCATGGTTGTAACGCCGGCCGCCGCAAACCTCGCATAAGACGTACACGTCGGGAAGGAAATTCATTTCGATGCGGCGCTGGCCTTCGCCCTGGCAGGCCTCGCAGCGTCCTCCGGCCACGTTGAACGAGAAGCGGCCCGGCTTGTAGCCACGTTCCCGCGACTCTGGCAGCATGGCGTAGAGATCACGAATCTGGGCGAACACTCCGGTGTAAGTTGCAGGGTTCGAGCGCGGAGTGCGGCCGATGGGCGACTGGTCAATGCGAATGACCTTGTCGACATTTTCCGCGCCGGAAATTGCCTTATGCGATCCGGGCTCCTCCCGCGACCGGTAGAGAGTGCGGGCGAGGGCGCGATAGAGAATGTCGTTGACCAGAGTGGATTTGCCCGAACCGGAAACTCCGGTCACCACCGTCATCACACCCAGCGGGAAAGTCACATCTAGATTCTTGAGATTGTTCTCCCGAGCACCCAGAATGGTGACGCCCAGGCCGTTGGGATGCCGCCGCTCCGGCAGCATTTCGATCTGGGTTCGGCCGGAGATGTAAGCCCCGGTCAAGGACTCTGGAGAGTTTTCGATTTCTTGCGGCGTACCGTAGGCAACCAGTTCGCCGCCATGGCGGCCAGCCCCCGGACCGAGGTCGATCACGTAGTCAGCCCGGCGGATGGTCTCTTCGTCGTGCTCGACTACCAGTACCGTATTGCCCAGGTCACGCAACTCCTCCAGAGCTTTCAGCAGGCGTGCGTTGTCGCGATGATGTAGTCCGATGGAAGGCTCGTCCAGCACGTAGAGAACGCCGCGCAGCTTGGAACCAATCTGCGTCGCCAGGCGGATACGCTGCCCTTCGCCGCCAGAAAGCGTGGCCGCTGAGCGGTCCAGAGAGATATAGCCCAGGCCCACCGCGTCCAGAAACTGCAGCCGCTCGATGATCTCGTGCACAATACGTCCGGCGATGAGCGCTTCACGGCCCGCCAGGTGGATTTTTCTGGCCATTTCCAGCGCGCGCGAAACCGGCAGGCCGGTGAACTCCGCGATCGACATGCCGTTCACCTTGACCGCCAGGCTTTCCGGCCGCAGCCGCTGGCCGTGGCAAGCCGGGCATTCCGTCGCCGACATGTAGTCCAGGAGAAAGTCGCGATATCCGTCCGAGGTGGATTCCTCCAAAACTCGCTTGAGGTAGGCCAGGATCCCCACGAAGCCTGTCTTTCCGCCTTTCCCCGCTTCCCCATATAGCAATAGGTTCTGAATCTTCTCAGGAAACTTTTCAAACGGCATGCTGAGATTAAATCCGTGCGCTGTGGCTGTGATCTGCAGCATGTGGATGAGATTTTGGGACGCGGAACCTGGTCCGAGACCGCCATCGAGCAGAGGTTTTGACCAGTCGACGATGACCTTGGCGGGATCAAAGTCATAGCGGCTGCCCAGCCCGTGACATTCCGGGCACGCGCCATAAGAACTGTTGAAAGAGAATGACCGAGGTTCCAGCTGGGGCACGTTGATGCCGCAATCCGGACAGGCCAGCTTTTCCGAGTACAGCTGCTCTTCTCCACTGACCACTGCAACTTGTACCAGCCCGCCCGCCAGCTTCATGGCCAAAGCTACGGACAGTTCCAGGCGATGCTCGATGCCAGGCTTCACCAGCAGACGGTCGACTACGACTTCAATGGTGTGGTTCTTGCGCTTGTCGAGCGCGATTTCGTCTTCCAGGCTGACCAGTTCGCCATCGATACGGGCGCGGGTGAAGCCGTGCTCGACCAGCTTCTCCATCTCCTTCTTAAATTCGCCCTTACGCCCGCGGACTATTGGCGCCAGCACCATTACGCGGTCTTCCGGGGTCAGCGCCATGACACGCTGCACGATCTGCTCCGCAGTCTGGCGGGCAATTGCCCGGCCGCACCTGGGGCAATGCGGGGCTCCGATTGACGCGAATAAAAGACGAAGATAATCGTAGATTTCAGTGATGGTTCCGACGGTCGAGCGCGGGCTGCGGCTGGTGGTCTTCTGCTCGATGGAGATGGCCGGACTTAGCCCGTCGATCGCGTCCACATCGGGGCGCTCCATCTGGTCGAGAAACTGGCGGGCGTAGGCGGAGAGCGTCTCGACGTAGCGCCGCTGGCCCTCGGCGTAAATGGTGTCAAACGCCAGCGAGGACTTGCCCGAACCGCTCAGGCCGGTGATCACGGTGAGGGTGTTGCGGGGAATCTCGACATCGATGTTCTTGAGATTATGCTGGCGCGCCCCGCGCACCGAAATCTTGGTGATGCCCATATTGCCCAACGGTAATCGCTGGAATGCCCTTCCGTAATGTGGACCGGTCCCCAGAAATGTTAGAGAGTGGGAGTACGTAGTTCTACTCACGTATCTTACTTGCCAATGGCGGCAAGCGTCAACGCGGGTAGATTGAGGATGCGACTGAGCAACTGGTCGCGGCTGCGTGGAATCTACTGCGGGGCATCTACGGGAGAAGGCGGGCCGAACTTGAGCGGTTTAATGAGTGCTTTCATATTATCTTTTACTGTTCTGCTGGTAGTGGCAATCGGAATTCTATCTGCCTACGGAACAGTTATCGCCATTCTGCATGCCTTCGCGTCTCAAAACCAAAAGACGGTCGCCGCCAATCCGGTGCTGGTTTCCACCCAAACTCGTGCTGCCCACGCCGGCGGTGACTAGAGACCGTCATCCTGTTCGACACCGTTGCAATGGCTAAGCTAGGTGATCGGTCAAAGGACCTACAGACCGCGGGCCCGGAGTGGCTTGCAGTCCGAAGACGAACCTATTGTTGTCGCGGCAGGCCCGGAGGTGGATAACCGGGGGCGGTCGGGATTCCCTGTTGTTGTAGTTGTTGTTGCCGCTGTTGCAGTTCCTGCAAGAGCTGTTCAGGAGTCTTCACTCCCCCAGGCTGTCCGAGCTGATTCGGCTGCTGCGCCTGTGCTGGCTGGTCGTCCCCCTGCCCCTGGTTTCCCTGATCATCCGCATCGGCGGTGTCCGGAGTATCCGCGGCATCGTCAGTGGCCGAGTCATCGGTGTCCGCAGGCTGCTGAGCTATGATCCCAGGCTGATATGGGAGATTCTGCGGTACCGATGCGCTCGTCTGTTGAGCTGACTGATCATTGGCGTTCGGCCGGGAAGTCAGGATGACCTTATCCAAAGCAGAAAAATTCTCCGCCGAGCCCAATAAGACGTAGTTGAAATGCGATCCGTTCAACAGGGAAGTCAGGACATCACGGGCGGGCCCTGGGCCGAATTGTCCAACCACGCGTTCCGTGGCATTACCCGGAACGTCTATCGAGGCCCCGGTCTCTTTGTGTACGGCCCGCAGAATGTCCCCTAGAGTGGAATTCGAGGCCATGATGGTGAGCTGACCCTGGTTGAATTGCACCTCCGGCGGCAAGGCCGGCATTTGTTCCGGAGGCAAGGGAGCGGATGTTGCTCCTACGGGCGCCACTGGAGTTGGTAATTGTGCGGCTCGCGTAGGCGCACGGAACGGCATCGGCCGTTGACCCGGGAATTTCTGCTGCCCAACGAGGCTAGGAGCTAACAGAAAGCCGGAAACGAACGCGATAAGGAGTCTTCGCTGCACTCTTCCACCTGCCCTACGGAACGTGCCTCCAGGGCAATCTTGCGACGCTTAAATTGTAGCACCGGGTGCCAAGGGAACCAGGAGGCTGCCAAGCCTGCCTGCCTCAACTCCTAATTCACTATTGCCGTGGGGCGTAATACCCCTTCCGGGCGCGTACCTGAAGATCCTTCTTGAGAGCCGTAATCTCGATCGGGCGGTAGCGGCCATTGGCCTCGAAGTCCGCGGGATGATAGGAGATGACGTATTGACTGCGCAGTTCATCGTCAATGGCCGAGAATGAGTTCTTGATATCCTTCATTTTAAAGGGGAAAAATGCCCGCCCGCCGGTCGCATCCGCGAGCTGCTGCAACACTGTGTCGCCGCGCAGAATCAGGCCACTGTCATCGGTGGAGATGGCATAGATAATCACTTCCGCCCGCTGCGCCATCTCGATGGCCTGCCCCTCGCTGACTTCGCTTTGATTGTCCTCGCCATCGCTGACCACGATAATGGCACGGCGCACCGGATGGTCTTCCTGATCCTTGACTAGCTTGGTATGGCATGCGCGATAGATGGCATCGTAGAGTGCAGTTCCGCCGCCGTTCTGCAAATGCTGCACACCCGCGGCGAGCAGGTTGGCGTTATCTGTGAAATCCTGAGTTAGCGTACTGACCGAGTTGAAGCCCATCACGAAGGCTTTATCGAAATTGGGGCGAATGGCCTGTTGCAGGAAACTGCTGGCGGCTTCCTGTTCAAAGTCAAAGCGGGTACGCACCGAACCACTGGTATCGATCAACAGACCGAGTTGCAGGGGAAGATCAGTCTCGCGCCGAAAATTCACGATGGATTGCGGTGGTTTGTGATCGTCAAGAACCGCAAAATCCGCCTGGTTCAAGTTACGCACAAACTTGCCATGCTTGTCGGTGGCAATGAAGAGCACATTAACTTCGTCCACCCGCTTCTTGATGGTGAGAACGGAGTCATCCGCTTCGTTGCTGAGTGCGGGCGAGACGAAGGCGTTGCCCGGCACAGCGTAGTTCGACTGCGCCAGCAGCGCCGGGTGAGCCGACATGGCCAGCCCCGCCACGAGAAAAAAATACCGCCACGTGTACTTCATTCCACATCCAGACCGAGATTACTGGTTCAAACCCCAGCTACGGCCGCTTGTCTCTATTGTAGGTGCACTTAACAGGCCGAAGCCTACCACTTTTGCTGTCCTGACTTTAGGAGACCCCTTGCCCAAAGCCAAGTTACAAAAGGAGCACTCGTGTGGTCATGGAATAAAGCTTGCAATGCCTACGGTTTAGCGCGGGAAAAAGAGGTTACGACCTAGGGCCGCCGAATCGCGAGGTAAAATACATGCAATTCGAAAAACAGGAGACGAAATGAAAACGCTCATTGCGCTGCTCGTGCTGTGTATCTCAGTGACGCCGTCATTCGCAGCTGATAATGGAACCGAGGAAGACCGGGTAGAGCAGTCCGGTCATGTGCTTAAGGAGATCCTGAACATTCCCGACGACATTCCTCAGGACTTGCTCGACAAGGCGGAGTGCGTGGTGGTCTTGCCGTCAGTCAAGAAAGCTGCGTTCGGCATAGGCGGCAGCTACGGACGCGGCGTCATGATCTGCCGCGGCGGAGTTTCTTATACCGGCCCCTGGGGACCACCCGCGCTGTATGCGTTGGAGGGCGCCAGTATCGGGTTTCAGCTCGGTGGTCAGGCAACAGATTTCGTGCTCCTGGTGATGAATCCGGCGGGAGCGCGATCGCTGCTGAGCAGCAAAGTAAAGTTGGGAGCGGACGCCTCGGCTGCGGCCGGCCCAAAGGGCCGCACCGCGGAAGGCGCAACCGACGTCGTGATGACGGCCGAGATCCTGTCCTACTCCCGCAATAAAGGCTTGTTCGCGGGGGTCTCACTGGAGGGCTCCACGCTGCGTTCCGACGGGAGCGCCAACGAAAAACTCTACGGGCAGAAGCTCAGCGCGAGAGATATTATCCGGCGGGGAAAAGTAAAGAATCCGCCAAGCGCCGAAGAATTGGTTGCGGTGCTCAACAAAAAGAGTCCGAAGAATCGCTCCGATCCAAAATCGTTGCAGTAGCCTTAGGTGGAGGGAGGGGCGCTCCCCGCCCGTCCCCCGCAAATCGTGCCCAACCCCGATGACCAAATCCCTCATCCGCTGTTCCTGGGCGAGCAACGAGCTCGCCATCCGTTACCACGACGAAGAGTGGGGCGTGCCCGCGCACGACGACCGCAAACTTTTCGAGTTCCTGATTCTGGAAGGCGCCCAGGCTGGCCTGAGCTGGGACACGATTCTCCAGAAACGCGAAAACTATCGCGCCGCCTTCGATGGTTTTGATTTCGAGCGCATCGCTGTCTACGACCGCCGCAAGATCCAGGCCCTGCTGCGTAACCCCGGAATCGTCCGCAATCGTTTGAAAATCGCCTCGGCGGTGCAGAACGCTCAGGCGTTCCTCACCATACAAACCGAGTTCGAATCGTTCGACCGGTACGTTTGGCAGTTTGTAGGCGGAAAGCCCCTGGTGAACCCGTGGCGATCTGGCAAACAAGTTCCGGCCAGCACTCCGCAATCCGATGCCATGAGCAAAGACTTGAAAAAACGCGGCTTCAAATTTGTGGGCACCACCATCTGCTACGCCTTCATGCAGGCGATGGGGATGGTCAACGACCACATCACCGGCTGTTTCCGGCGGCAGCCGATCATTCAAGCCTCCAAGAGCAGCTGATTCCGGAAACGACGACGCCCCAGCTCTGGTTTTCGGTTCGCAATCGATAGGGTTCCGGTATACTGGCCCTCCGTTTTCTCAGTCGAGCTTCTGCAGTAGGAGATTCCCACATGCACGCAGCTCGATCACCTCAGGAGACAGACGCGGTCAACATCGGGCCTCACACTCGCCACCAGATCGGCCTTCGGCTCCTCCCCTTTCTCTTCATCCTTTACATCATCAATTATCTCGACCGTACCAACGTGGCGTACGCCGCCTTGGAGATGTCCCGCGAACTGGGATTCAGCGATCGCGTATTTGGCTTGGGTGCGGGCATCTTTTTCATCAGCTACGTGGCCTTGCAGATCCCGGGAGCGCTCTTGGTTGAACACTGGAGCGCGCGCCGCGGCATCACGGTGATCATGCTGGCGTGGGGGGCGCTGACCGTACTGACCGCGCTGGTGCACAGCGCGGGCCAGCTCTATCTGGCGCGCTTTGTGCTGGGAGCAGCCGAGGCTGGCTTTTTCCCCGGGGTGGTCGTGTATATGAGCCACTGGTTCATTCGTGAGGATCGCGCCAAGGCCGGAGGCAACTTCATGGCCGCCATCCCATTGTCGTTCATCATCGGCTCGCCGCTGGCGGGATGGATTCTCGGCCACGATTGGCTGGGCCTGGCCGGCTGGCGCTGGCTGTTCTTCCTGGAAGGTCTGCCTGCACTTCTGTTGGGCGGGACGGCATATTTTTACCTGACAGACCGGCCAGCCGAGGCCTCCTGGCTGGCTCCCGCGCAACGAGAATGGATCGTCGAAAAGCTCGAGGAAGAAAAGCCTGCACAGCTCGAGAACAGTACGATATGGCGGACCGTGCGGAATCGTACCGTGCTGCTGTTGTCTGCGACCGCATTCCTCCAGTATTTCGTTTTTTACACTTTTGCCTTCTGGTTCCCCACCATTCTGAAGCGTCTTTACGGACTCTCCGATGCCCGCCTCGGCTTGCTTGGCGCCGTGCCCTACGTGGTCACCCTGGTGGCCATGCAGATCAATGGATGGCATTCCGATAAGCAATGCGAGCGGCGCTGGCACGCCGCCGTTCCCATGTTCCTTGCGGCCCTGGCCTTGCTGGGCCTGATCACGTTACGCGGCTCAATTCCGCTCACTGTAACTCTGTTTGCATTGGTGGCCATGGGAGAGGCCTTCCTCCCGGTTTTCTGGGCCATGCCGGCCGAAATCCTCCGTGACTCGGCCGCTGCCGCAGGAACGGGAATGATTAATGCAGCGGGTAGCGTTGCCGGCTTGGTGGGACCCTTGGCCTTCGGTTACCTTAATAGTCGAACTGGTACCTTCTCCTATGGGTTGGCGACAGTGATGGTGGCCGCTCTGGCAGCGGGATCACTGGTCCTGCGTGCTCCCAAGCCAGGCCCGGCGGTACCGTAGAACAACTTGCCTCGTCCCGCAGAATTCGACGGTTTGCGTGTGGTCCTGGTCGCACCCCGGAACCCTCTCAACATTGGCGCCGCCGCCCGCGCCATGAGCAATTTTGGGTTTTTTTGCCTGCGGGTGGTGAATCCGTACGAAGTCGCCTTTCGAGAAGCCCGTTCTGCGGTCGGCGCTACTGCGGTTCTGGCGAACGCGGAAGAATATGGGACCGTGGCCGAGGCGGTTTCAGACTGTACCCTGGTGGTCGGAACCACGGCTGCGCACGGCCGGGAACTGCCGCACCCGCTCCGTCGGTTGCAGGAGGGGGCGCGCCTGATTCGCCCCCGGCTCAAGTCGGGGAGCGTGGCCCTGCTCTTCGGGTCGGAAAAGCGCGGCCTTTCCAACCAGGACTTCAGCTACTGTCATTGGCTGATGCGCATCCCCACCCGAGACGAACACGGTTCTATGAACCTGGGACAGGCAGTGGCAGTCTGCCTGTATGAGCTGGCGCGGGCAGCGAAGGGTAGCGTTCGCCGGGAGAAAGTAGACTTGGCCACGGGAGCCCAACTCGAACTGCTTTACCAAGCGCTGGCGGAGACGCTCACGGTCAGCGGATACGGAAAACGTGGCTCGGGAATCTCCACCGAGCAGAGGTTGCGGAGGATGATCCGGCAGCTCAACTTGCCAGCTCATGATGCCGAAATGTGGTTGGGTATCCTGCGCCAGATTCTATGGAAGATTCGCTCGGGGCAACCGCCGATCAGCAACCATGGTTGACTCCGGGGAATCAGGGTAACCGGAGTAACCTGCGGGTAACCCCGCCTATGTGGTATAAAACCAAGCAGTACAAGCCAAAATTCTGATGCGGTGGAGCTTGCCGGTAGCGGAGCGTCTGCCGCAGGTCCTTGAGGAAGCTCTTGAGTTTCATCAACTTTGCAGCCCGGGAAATTAACTGCAAGATCGTCTACTACGGCGCCGGGCTGGGTGGCAAGACGACGAATCTCCAGTTCATCTACCAGAAAACTGCCGAACAGCAGAAGGGGAAGATGATCTCTCTGGCAACGGAGACCGACCGTACCCTGTTCTTCGACTTTCTGCCGCTGGACCTGGGCTCGGTTCGTGGCTTCAAGACCCGCATCCACCTGTATACCGTCCCCGGACAGGTTTTCTATGACGCCAGCCGCAAGTTGATTCTGCGCGGCGTCGACGGCATCGTCTTCGTGGCCGACTCCCAGCAGGAACGTCAGGACGCCAACGTCGAGGCGCTCGACAATCTGATGGACAACCTCAAGGAACACGGCTACGACTTCAAGAAGATTCCCTACGTGTTACAGCTCAACAAACGTGATCTCCCCAACGTGCTTCCCGTCGACAAATTGAGTGCTGAATTACGCCGCAAGGACGAGCCGGTCATTGAGGCTATCGCCTTCCATGGCAACGGAGTCTTTGAGACCCTGAAAGAGATTGCCCGCCAGGTGCTGGTGGAGCTGAAGCAGGGCGGGTAGCCGAATCGTAGACGATCCCTGCGAGTTCCACCTCCTGCAGCTCACGTTCTGGAAACCTCCCGAATCATTGTCCGGTGACAGCCGCTCGCTTTCTTCGTCTTACCCATGAAATTCCCTGCCTTTGTTCTAGAATGGCAGCCGCTATCTTCCACGTTCACGACAATCAGGGAGAAACCGTACCCACATGCATTTTTTGAGAACTCTGTTCACAGTGCTCTTCTTCTCACCCATTCTGCTTTCGCAGACCACGCCACTCCATGGAATCGACGTTACCGACCTGGACCGAAAAGTCGATCCCTGCACCGATTTCTTTGAATTTGCCAACGGGACCTGGCGCGCCAACCATCCCATGCCTGCAACCATGGCACGCTGGAGCAAACGTTGGGAGTCGGGCGAAACCACCAAAGACAAGCTGAAAGACGTTCTCGAGGCTGCCCAGCAGGACAAGGGCGCCTCCAAGGGTAGTACAGACCAAATCATCGGCGATTACTATGGCGCCTGCATGGACGAATCCCAGGTAAACGCCAGGGGCCTGCAACCGCTGAAGCGGTGGTTCTCCGAAATCGACGCGGCGAACGATGTTGCCGGCCTCGAACCTGTAATGGCCGACCTGCACAACATCCTGGTTACGGTGCCCTTCAGCCTCTCGGCTTCTACTGATCCGCACAAGCCGACCTGGGTCATGGCGGATCTGGGCGTAAACGGCTTTGCCCTGCCGAACCGCGACTACTATCTCAAGCCGGATGCCCGCTTCAAGGAAGCTCGCGAAAAGTATGTCGAGCACGTGGCCAAGATGTTCACCCTGGTGGGTTGGGATCAGAAATCGTCCGCTGCGGCCGCGCAGAGCGTCATGACCATGGAAACCAAGTTCGCCGAAGCTGCCCTGGATAACGTTGCTCTGCGCGATCCGAGCGCCACCGACCACAACACCAGCTTTGCGCAGCTGCAAGCTATGACCCCTCATTTTGACTGGGTGAGCTACTTCAGTCAGCAGCAACTCGCCCGGGAAGTGGACCTGAACGTCGACCAGCCCAAATACATGCAGGAAGTCGAGCGGCAATTGCAGCAGACACCGCTTTCCGACTGGAAGATCTATCTCAAGTGGCAGCTGCTGAACTCGACCGGCGAAGCGCTCAGCAATCCCATCGCTGAGGAGGATTTTGCCTTCTTCGGCAAGTACCTGCTGGGCCGGACGGAGATGAAGCCGCGGTGGAAGCTCTGCGTGGAGTCCACTGACCAGTTTCTCGGTGAAGCACTGGGAAAGAAGTACGCCGAAAAGTACTTTCCTCCGGAAGCCAAGGCGCGGGCGCAGGAGATGGTTCGCAACATTCTTGCCGCCATGCGGGATGACATTCTCAGCCGGCCGTGGATGAGTGACGAAACCAAGGAAAGGGCGATGGCCAAGATCGCCACCTTCGATCCGAAAATCGGCTATCCCGACAAGTGGAAGGATTACAGCCACGTGGAGATCCTTCCGGATGCCTATTTCGAAGACTATCTCGCTGCTCGCCGCTTCTTCGTGGACGATGATCGCGGAACTATCGGCAAGGCGGTCGATCGCACGCGCTGGGGGATGACACCGCCCACCTCCAATGCCTATTACAACCCGCCGCTGAATGAAATTGTCTTCCCCGCCGGCATCCTGCAGCCGCCCGGCTTTGACGTCAATGCCGTTGATGCGGTGAATTATGGTTCCATCGGAGTGGTGATCGGCCATGAAGTTTCGCATGGCTTCGACGACCAGGGTGCCAAGTTCGATTATCTTGGCAGGCTCCGCAACTGGTGGA
Source organism: Terriglobales bacterium (assembly GCA_049582765.1). Taxonomy (GTDB): domain Bacteria; phylum Acidobacteriota; class Terriglobia; order Terriglobales; family Acidobacteriaceae; genus JBAUUQ01. The sequence goes on along the minus strand of JBAUUQ010000051.1, from coordinate 1,829 downwards.
CGGACAACGATCTGGCGCAGTTCCAGCAGCGCGCCGCCTGTGTCGCCAGCCAGTTCGATAACTACTTCATCGAGCCCGGAGTGCACCACAACGGCAAGCTGGTGCTGGGTGAAAGCATCGGCGACCTGGGAGGCGCAAAGATTGCTTTCCTGGCCTATGAGAAGTCGCTTGAAGGCAAACCGCGGCCGCCGGACATCGATGGCTTCACGCCGGAGCAGCAGTTCTTCATCGCCTGGGGACAATGGCGCGGAGACGCGGTCCGCATCGAGCAGCAGCGGGTTGCCGTTCAATCGGATTCGCATCCGATTGGAAAATTCCGGGTGATTGGGCCACTCTCTAACCTGCCGGAGTTTCAGAAGGCCTTCAGCTGTAAGGCAGACTCGGCGATGGTGCGCCCCGCGGACAAGAGATGCGAGGTGTGGTAGCGAGAATGCATAGACTCACAGGCGTTCTTTCGCTTGTCTTCGTGGCTCTGGTCGCTAGAAGTCATGCCCAGACCAACCACCGCCCGAAGGTGCGCGCTATTACCGCTTTTGTCCGTTTGGACGCGAAAGACTACAAGCAACAATTAGCTGAGACCGTCCAGCGCTTGGGCGCCGCAAAGAAAACGTTCGAGCAGCACGGTTGGGAAGTGGAGACGGTTCGCATCACCACGCAGCCGTTTCCCGAACTAGTGCGCGGACTTTCTAAAGAAAAGGCTCTGGCATTGCTGCTGGATCTTGACAGCCTGGCAGCGGGTAAGTACGAGTTCAACATCGGTCCCGCCATGATGCAGGATTCGGACGACCCTGCCAGTATGGATCTCTTAGCGGAGTTCCTGGCCCGCGCCCAAGTTACCAACGGCAATGCGATCATGGCAGGAGAAGACGGTATCCACTGGCTAGTGATTCGGCGCGCCGCCCGTCTGGTGAAGTACCTGGAAGACAACAGTCCGCACAGCCGGGGCAACTTCAAGTTTGCCGGCATCGCCATGGTTGCGCCTTACACTCCCTTCTTTCCCGGCTCCTATCACACCGGGAGCGGAAGAAAGTTTGCCGTTGGGCTGGAGTCGGCCAACATCGTATTGGACGTCCTCAAAGAAACCCGCGGCCAGCCTGAAGAAGCGGAGCGGCGGCTCAGGCTGGCTCTGTCGGATTACACGACTGAGGTCGAGAAAATCTCGCAACAAATCGGGGTGCAGACCGGATGGGAGTACCTCGGCATCGATCCCACGCCGGCCTCCGCAGGAGATATCTCGATTGGTGCCGCGATCGAGGCGTACACCGGCCATGCCTTCGGCAGCAGTGGAACGCTCAGCACGGCTTTGCTCATCACGAGCGCAGTGCGGTCAGTTCCCGTCAAACAGATTGGATACTCCGGAATGATGTTGCCGATTCTCGAAGACAACCGGCTGGCGCAGCGCTGGTCGGAGGGGAAGATTTCGCTGGACGGGCTGCTCTCCTACTCATCGGTCTGTGCCACCGGTCTCGACACCGTTCCTCTACCAGGCGATGTGAGCGAAGAACAGATCGCTCGCGTTCTGGGCGATGTGGCGTCGCTGGCGTACAAATGGCACAAGCCGCTGAGCGCGCGTTTGCTTCCGGTGAAAGATAAACACGCCGGGGAGGAGAGTGACTTCGATGACCCTCATCTCACTCATGCCACGCTCCAACCCTTGCCGTAACTCCGGGAACCCATCTTTCGTCCTGGTGGATTACTTCTGAGTTGTCGCTAGCCTTGATCGGAAACGCCTCGGGGCAGACTGCAGGGGCGGATCGGGATCTAGATCCGAGGCGTTTTCGATAAGGAGACTAGGAGGAAGCCGCTGGCGTTTGCGGCGGACGCGGTGC
>JBAUUQ010000050.1:0-427724 GCA_049582765.1 Terriglobales bacterium | reverse complement strand
ACTTGCGGGGAAGAGGGAGCTATCCGAGCAAGGCCAAACGCGTAACGCCCATCACGACGTGGTTGGTGAAAAATCCGATAGCACTTTATGGACGTTGGCTGGGGATTTTGAGCGCAAACGCCTGGTTTCGTCAACTATCCAGATTCGTGTCTTAACCTGGCTTTTTGGTTTGCGGATTAACTTCGGCTTTTTCCTTGATATGGGAACAGTCGTCTAGGCCCAGAGATAGCCATATTTCAGGGTTCTGACTAGACGTTCGTTAAGCTTGCAGATATCGCACAGCAGTCTTGATTCGGCGCATCGCTACGAAGGCCGATCACCGAAGATTACTGATCAAGATGACGTCGCTGTTTTCGCTGCCGCGTGTCATAGCCAATTGCTTGCCGTCATGCGACCAGGCAAAATCAAAAATTTGTCCCGACTCAAAATTCGTAATTTGTTTCGGGGCACCGCCAGCCAGATTCTGTTGCCAGATGTTGGAGACGCCGTTCCGGGTCAGTATATAGTCAATTGCGTCACCCCGTGGCGCCCAGCGGGGCCGCCAGGCTGATGCAGGCCAATCAAACTGATGCATAAGGGTCCCGCCATCGAAGGCAATTACCTTCAGCTGATTTGGTTGCGATCCAGATCGCGAACTAGGGTTGACAACAGGAGTCTCCGGCGCGGCGACATATGCGATCCGCCTGCCTTCTGGCGAGAACGCGAGAACATCTAACTCCCAAGCCGCCGGGACGTTCGCAATCGCTTCCGGAGGCTTCTCGCCTGTGATCGTCACACGCATCAGAGTCAAGGAAGGAACCTGGACATAGATTACCCACTTTCCATCCGGCGAACATTGTGGCGACGTAGCGACGGCCTCGTCCACAATGCGGATGGGGTTTGAACCGTCTGCATCCATCCGCCAGATTCCAACTTTCTGCTCCCGATAGCTGGAGTAGACAATATAGCGCCCATCGCCACAAGCCGATGAGTCCCCGACTGGATAGTCATTGGCGATCAGCAGGGTACGCGCACTCCCATCGGAATTTAGAACTGAAAGATTGCCATCGCCGCTAGCGAAGACGATCCGAACGTCGGACGTCCAGGAGAATCCTCCAACAGCATGGTCATTTCGCGTAACCTGCTTGGCCTTGGTGGTATCACCAGCAGGTGCAATCCACAGATCCGAGACTCGCGTTTGCGCGACGTCGACTAGAGTCCTGCCGTCCTGAGTGAGATCCAAGGACCATTGGTAATCCATCAGGTCATTGGTAAGGCGCCTTGCTTGTCCCTTGGGAAACGAAATGAACCAGAGTTGCCCGCGAAGGGATTGATAGATGTTGCCAATCGGCGCCAAAAGGCCACTTCCATCCGGCAGCCAGCACGGACGGCCGATCTGATTGGGTGTCGAATAGATTTCTCGGATGGATCCATCGCCGACCGAGACTGCCCAAAGTACCGAACGAATACTTTTCTTCGATTCTACAGATGAGAAGACAATCGTTTTGCTGTCGGGGGACCACGCTGTCCCAGATGTAAAGAAGTCAAGATAAGGACGCGTCGCGAGCACGCGTTCATTGCTCCCATCAGCGTCGGCCATTAATAGGTCAACTTGCCCACCACCCTTTACTCGTAAGAAGGCGAACTGAGCGCCGTCCGGAGAATAGCTCGTTGAAAAGTCCATTCCCGCCTGCATCACGAGATGCGAACTTCCTCCCAGCGTGGGAATTCGATAAAGAAAAGTGTTAAGAGGGTTGTTCTTCTCGGATCGGACAAAATCAATGTAGTTGGTGTCGGGCGAAAAGGTCAGGGCGTAAATTAAAACTTCATCCGGCGGTAGAATCTGCACGTCGCTACCGGTAGCCACTTGACGAACATTCAGGCCCTGCTTTTCCCCTTCACGCAGAGCGTAGACCACGTAGTGCCCATCCGGGGAAATCGCCACATTGACAGCGTTCCCGCTCTGTGTCACTCGGCTGAGCTTCATAGTCTGGAGGTCCCATCCGCTGCTGCGTCGACTCAGCCTGGATAACAGGGCCACAGCAACAGCCAAGACTGCCAGCATGAATACTCCACCGACTATTAGTCGGCGAGAAAGAGGTCTTCTCTCACTGGCTTCCGAAGTGAGCAAAGCGCCCTGACGTGTAATTGTCTGCGTCGGACTGACGTTTGATTCTGCAGCAGGCAACGTGGCGCTTGTTGGCCTGGAATCGATTAGCGGTGCTATGAAACGGTAGCCACGCCGTGGGAGCGTTTCTACAAATCGGGGATTCTCCGCCGAGTCACCCAGAGCTTCTCGCACACGGTTGATGGCGGCATTGAGACCGCGATCGAAGTCCACAAAGGTGTCGGATGGCCACAGCCGCCGCTGTAATTGCTCGCGGGTAACCAGATCGCCAGGATGCTCCAGTAAGATGACCAGAATCTGGAATGGCTGGCCTGTGAGCTTGACCCTTATCCCATTCTTGCGCAGTTCCCCGAGGCGCAAGTCCACTTCAAATGTGCCAAATCGCACCACTTGAGAATTAGGAACTGGTTCCAGCACACGTGAACCATACAGGAAATGCTGCCCAGTCTAGCATTGAATTGCAATGCGAGGCCTTCCAAGCTCGATTCCGCCTTCTAACATCTTAGTCTAAACCACATCGTTCCAAACACTTACCCATTGATCTCGTCGCAACATTCTTTTGATGCCCGATTGGGACTCCATCCATTGAGGTAGCCAGACTCTCGGCACAAGTTGTCCCTCAACGCGGCACTCCGCGACTGGGGACAACGTGACAACACCATATGAAAAACGGGGATCCTGTACCGCCGACAGCCCAACTTGTGCGAGCTCCTGGTTAAGCCTGATTCTGCTGAGCGGCGTACTGACAGTCATGCCTTTTGTATTCTCCGCAAACCCGCTTGCCGCGCAGACAAACGCTAGTGTCCCCAAGCAGCACTTCGCCTGCAATGTTGGCTATACGCTGCAAGAGTGCCAAGTCGCTTCGACGGTTCTGAGCCGGGCTCTCGCGCGATATCCGGTGGAGGCACTAGGCAAATGGAGATGGGTGCTGGTTCGCAGTGAAGATTGGAAACAGATTCTAGCCGTGAGGGGGTTCGATACAAACCGTCCAGCGTTCAGCTACCTGCCAAAAAAGGAGACGTTTATCGACGGAGCGTTAGTCGCCAGCGTATCGATTCGCGGCACCGAGCTCAGTATGACATGGCATATGCCCATCGAAGACCTGCTCGATCTTGCGATTCGGCATGAACTCGCGCACGCCTTATGTAACGAGTCCGACGAAGCCCAAGCTGAGCGCGGAGCAATTGCCCTAAAAAATAGGATGCCATTGTCCTGCCCAGGTGTCGAACACGCGTCGGCTGTGGATCCGAGATAAACAAGCAGCTACTCGATAGTTGGCGTTAAATTGCGGTTACACTCACAATCCGGTCGAAGAGTGCAAACGCCTGCTTGCATTGACCTCGGGCTGACGTGGGGCCGCCGCCTTCGCTATGCGGCGGCGTTTTCGGCGTCGGCTATCGTGTCGAAAAAGCGGAAGAACTGTTCGACCCTGGTCACCTGGAGCGAGCTGTGAAGTCTCTGCGAGACCCCTACCAGGGAGAGACTGCGCCCATCCTTCTGATGGGTGACGTAGGCGCCCACCAACGCCCCGATTCCGGCGGAATCCATATACGGAACATCGCTAAAATCAATGATCAGGTTGTGGGAATTGTCGGCACGCACCTTAGCTTGAAAATCGAACAGATTGTTGAGCACGACCGGCCCCTTCAAACGAAGAATACGCTGTCCATCCTTGGGCCCGACCAAATCTTCGATGATGAGAGGCTCCTGTGGCATGCGGCCATATTACTATTATTGATGTTCTGTTAAAGGAGTGTTAATGTGCCCGGCCGAAAAAAAGGGGATCGCACGCTGTGGAGAGAATCCAGCGCAGATCCCCGAGGAAAAAACGTTGGCGTCACAAACCGTCTTCGTCGCCAGTGTCCTGACTCTGGGCAGGCCTGCTCTGGCTACCCGGATTGTTCTGCTGGCGGGTAGCTGTCCAGGTACGGCTGCGCTGTCCACCCTCGCCTCCACGGGCCCCGCGGCCCTGAGGCTGCACCGTGCCACTCATTTTGTCGCCATCGAGAGCACCGGTATACACGAGGGTGAAAGTACGCCGCGCTTTGACCACCACGTTGAACGAGACTTGATTGCCTTGAACGCTGCCGGTAAGCGACGAAGAACCACGCGGCCCGTCGAAACTGCCGCTGAGCCTGGAACCGTCCTGCTGAATCTGCAGGGTGGCCTGCATGTTTCCGCTGCGGCCCTGCCAGGTCATTTGCCAACTCCCGGCAACGTTGGCGGGCTGGCCGGTGCTCTGTGGTGCATCCTGCGCCCAAACCCAGGATGCTGCGCTGAGAATCAGTACTAGAATGGCCGTAACTTGCTTCTTCACCTGACGCCTCTCCAAGAAGAACACTGTGAACTTCTCAAATGTAAACACCACAAGAGTGGTCCAGCGGTAAAAAGTTGGTAAAGGAAGGTAAATTCTTGTCAAAGAACGCTGCCCTGTTCTTTGAGCGCGGGGTGCAGAAGCAGCGGAGCCGCTCCCGGGCCGTGCGAACGGGCGCTGCACGAAACTGCCCTGCCGGTGTACACTTTTCACCCTTGCACTACTCATTTGAACTTTTCTCCGGAGCCATCCTGTGAAGCGATTTCCGCAGTGGATCGTTGTGTGTTTTCTTTCGGTTTCTTCGGCTCTTTCCCAGTCCCCGGAATCGGGCAAACAGCCCCTGACGATGGAAGCAATTTTCGCCGAAGGCGGCATCACCGGACGAGCTCCCGAGACTATCGAGTGGAGTCCGGACGGCTCGAAGCTCTCTTTTGTACAGCGCGACGACTCCGGCGACCACGGACAACTTTGGTATGTGGATGCGGTAACAGGAGAAAAGAAAGTTTTAGTGAGTGAAGCCAAGCTGGCGAAACTGGCCCCGCCGGTGGAGAAGATGAAAGACGAACGCGAGAAAGAGCGAGTCACGCGATACCACGTGGCAGGCTACCAGTGGGCTCCCGATTCCAATCACTTGCTCTTTGACGCGCAAGGGCAGCTTTGGCTGTACACGATTGAGAGTGGCACAGCGGTACAGGTCACCTCGGCGCCTGATCCGAGCAGCGATCCTAAATTCTCTCCCGACGGCGAGCGTCTGGCGTATGTGCGCAACCATAACTTGTATGTGCGTCCGCTCGCCGGTGGAGACGAGAGGCAGCTCACGCAAGGCAAGGAAGGTAAAGATCAAAACCTGTTGAACGGGGAAGTGGACTGGGTGTACGCCGAGGAACTCGACGTGCGCAGCAATTTCTTCTGGGCGCCGAATGGGAAAGAAATAGTTTACCTGCAGATGGATGAGGCCAAGGTCCCGGACTATCCGATTACGAATTATGCACCCACCCACGCCACCGTCGACATGGAGAAGTATCCCCAGGCAGGCGATCCCAACCCGGTGGTGCGGCTGGGAGTGGTCAACGCGTCGGGCGGTGGGACGAAGTGGATTTCTCTCACTCGCGATTCGGATATTTACATCCCGCGCTTTGGCTGGGTGCGCGACGGAGTGCTGTGGGCCGAGGTGTTGAATCGCGCGCAAGACAAGCTGGACTTGTACTTCGTGGACGCGCACTCGGGAAGGTCCCGTAAAGTCTTGACTGAAACCGCTCCTGACGCGTGGGTCTATGTGAACGACGACTTCCATGTGCTGAAGTCGGGAGACCGCTTCACCTGGCAGAGTTGGAGGGATGGCACCACCCAGCTTTACCTGTATAGCTTCGACAAAGCCGACCCGCTGAGCTCCGATGCCAAGCTGGAGCGGCAACTGACCAAAGGCGACTTCGAGGTGCTGGGGGGCGGGGAGCGGCCGCACTCCGGCATTGAAGGCCTCGACGAAGACGCGGGAGTAATTTACTTCACCTGCGATAAAGACGATCCACGCCAGCGCCAACTTTACTCGGTAAGACTGGACGGCTCCGGCATGCAGCGTGTCTCCCGGGAAGAGGGAACGCATGAATCGATCTTCGACGGCAATGCCAAGCACTACGCCGACGAATTCTCCGCGATCCTGACGCCGCCACAAATGTCGATTTGTACCGTCGGTGGCACCTGCCAGAAGGTATGGGATTCCCGCAGCGTGGAAAGCTTCGGCCTGATCGCGCCACAGTTCCTGGACTTCAAGGCAGACGACGGCACTCGGTTGTATGGTGAATTGCTCATGCCGGCGGAAAGGACGGCAGCCGGCAGGATTCCGCTTGTCATCTATGTTTATGGCGGCCCGGCCGACCAGACCGTGGTCAATAAATGGCCCGGAGACGAACTCCTCTTCCACCAGATTCTGGTGCAGAAGGGATTCGCTGTTTTCACCGTAGATAACCGCGGTACGCCGGGGCGCGATCGCAAGTTCCGAACCGTGGTTCGGCACCAATTCGGAGCGATCGAGCTGAGGGATCAGCTTACTGCCCTGGATCAACTTCTCGTGCAATATCCGCAACTGGATCGCAGCCGTGTCGCCATTTGGGGATGGAGCAACGGCGGCTCCATGACGCTGTATGCCATGACCCACTCGGAACGGTTCAAAGCGGGCGTGTCGGTGGCGCCGGTGACCGACTGGAGGAATTACGATTCCATTTACACCGAACGCAATAACGGCCTGCCGACCGACAAGAGCACGACCAGCTATGACGACCTGAATTTAGCCAAGGTGTCAGATAGGCTGCACGGCTCGCTGCTGCTGGTGCATGGCACGAGCGATGACAATGTGCACTTCCAGAATAGCGTCCAGATGGTGGAAGCCTTCATCCAGGCCGGCAAGCAGTTTCGCTTCATGGTGTACCCGGGAAAAACCCACGGAATCAGCGGGGCCGCGGATCGTACCCACCTGTTTCACATGATTGACGACCATCTCGAGCAAGAACTGAAGTAGCCGCGACGGGGGTGGAGGACGGGTATTCCGCCCGTCCACCCGTAAGTGGTTTATGGTTGAGAACATTCCTATGCACCGATTGCAGCTGGGCAACTTCGAACTGACCTCCGTCTCCGACGGCACCTACCATCTCGACGGCGGCGCGTTCTTCGGCGTGGTTCCGAAGAGCTTGTGGCAGAAGAAGGTCACGGCGAATGAGCAGAACCTGGTTCCGGTGGGGTTGAATTCCATCGTCGTCCAAACCGGCGATCACACGGTTTTAATCGAGACCGGAATCGGCAACAAGCTGGCGGAGAGATTGATCAAAATCTACGGCCAGCCGGCCAAGCTGCTGGACAACTTGGCGGCGGCGGGCATTTCTCCGGAAGACATCGACATCGTCATCAACACCCACCTGCACTTCGATCATTGCGGCTGGAACACGGTCCGGCAGGCTGGCAGGGTCGTCCCTACATTTCCGCGGGCGAAATACTACGTGCAGGAGGGCGAGTGGCAGTACGGACAGCGCCCCAGTGAGCGCGACGCCATCAGCTATATCAGCGACAACTACGACCCGCTTGTGGCCAGCGGACAAATGCAGCTGCTGCAGGGCGATCAGGAAATTGTCCCCGGAATCTCCGTGAAGGTTTTTCCCGGGCACACGCGGCATATGCAGGCGGTGATCCTGCGCAGCGGCGGCCAGACCGCTTGCTACATCTCTGACCTCATTCCCACCAGCTGGCACCTCGACCTGGTCTGGGTGATGTCGTTTGACCTTTTCCCGGTCGAAACGATGGAAAACCGCAAACAGTATTACGCGCAGGCCCTGCCGGAGAAATGGCTGACCATGTTCACGCATGATCCGAATATTCCGTGGGCTTATGTGGAGAGGGATGAGAGAGGAAAGATGGTAGCTAGATAGACTACGTAGGGACGGCAGCCGCCCTCGGCTGTCCAGTCGAGCGAAGCTTGGCAGGAGTTCAGCGCCCGCGGGCGAGAGCCTGCCCTGAGCCTGCCGAAGGGGCGCCCGCGCCACATAGTCTCTCTTCGAAGAAATCTTCTACCCGCTCCAATATCTCGGGCGCATTCTTCGATTCGTAGATCGCTTTGCGCAGCCCAGCTCCGCCCGGCACGCCGTGGGTGAACCACGACGCGAACTGCTTCATCTTGCCGACGGCGTCGGGGAGTTCTTCTTCGATCAGCATCTGGAAATACGTCCGAATCATCTGGTAGCGGTCGAGTTCCGTGGGCTCGTCGTAGACTGCGGAGCCTTGCTCCGCCGGACAGCCGGGGGCGGCTGTCCCCACGCAATACTGCTGGATCTGGCGGAAGATCCAGGGATTCGACGGGGCGGTGCGGCCGATCATGACGGCGTCGCAGCCGGTCTGCTGGATCATGGCACAGGCGTCTTCCGGGGTGCGGATGTCGCCGTTGCCGATGACGGGAATTTTCACCGCATCTTTGACCGCTGCGATCCATTCCCAGCGGGCCTGGCCGCTATAGCCCTGCTCGCGCGTGCGGGCATGGAGGGCGACGGCGCACAGGCCGCAGTCTTCCGCCATCTTGGCCAGCTCGACGCAGACGATTTCCTCGTCGTTCCAGCCGGCGCGAAACTTCACAGTGAAGGGAACGGTCACAGCGGCGCGAACCGCTTCAAAGATTTTCCCGATGGCCGGCAAGTCGCGCAGCAGGCCGGAACCGCCGTTGCATTTGACCACTTTCTTGGCGGGACAGCCCAGGTTCAAGTCCACCAGGTCAAAGCCCCGGTCCTCGACCATGCGGGCGGCGTCGGCCATCACCTGCGGGTTGCTGCCGAAAAGCTGCGCTGAGATGGGATGCTCGTCTTCGTAGAAATGCAGGTAGCGTTTGGCCTTTTGGTCTTTGGCACGGAGGACGCCGTCGGCCGAGGTGAACTCGGTCATGATCAGCCCGCATCCCCCCAGGTTGCGGATGAAGCGGCGGAAGACGGTGTCGGTCACGCCAGCCATGGGAGCGAGAACCGTAGCCGGGGCGATTTCGACATTGCCGATACGCAGGCGGGCAGGAACGACGATCGTGGCACGAGCGGGGACGCTCGCGCCTACATCCGGATTGTCCCAGAACTTGCGCACGGAGCTATTTTACTGCCTTCCCCTAGTGTTTCCCGATATGCCACAATCTGCATCACATAACTATGGACCAAAACCAGACTCCCGGCGCCGAATCCACCCTGAGTCCCGGAAAACTGATTGGCCAGTTGGTGGCCGCGGTGATTCTGGCCGAGGGGATCTGGGGATTTCTTGCCTCTCTCACCAGCAATCTACTGATGCCTCTGCTGGCCAGGGTGATGGATACGGACCCCCAATCGCCCCTTTACCTCGGCAAAGGGGACTTGAACATTCCTCCGCTGTTCAACTCCGGGTTGGCGCTCTGCCTGGCGGGCATTGTTTTCGTGGTGCTGTATCAAGTGTCGCGCAGGAAGCCCACGGTGAGACGAGTCAAGGTGGTGCGGGTCACCAGGAAGGTTGCGCAGCAGCCGGCTGCCGGATCACTTTCCATTGCGGGTCCTCTTTCCATTACAGCGACGCCCGAGGCCGCTCCATCCCCCCCAGCGGTAACTCCCCAAGTTGCAGCGCCCGTCTCAGTTCCCCCGGCGACCGCACAGTCGAAACCGGCGCCTTCTCCGGTCGCGGCCCAGGCAAAGCCCTCCAAGCCCAAAGAGGTCTACTACAACCTGGTTGGCGATCCGATTAATCCTACGGAAGACGACTAGGCCTAGTAGGTGACTGGCGGGGGACGGTCCCCACATCATCAACAAAGCCTCCCTTGCGGGAGGCTCTGGAGTCTGGATCGATCTCGTGCCAGTTACTTCTTGGCGGCTTCGCCGACTTTGGCGTATTTGCGGCGGAAGCGCTCCACGCGGCCGGCGGTATCCAGCAGTTTCTGCTTGCCGGTAAAGAACGGGTGGCAACTAGAGCAGATTTCTACGTGGATGTCGCCCTTATGAGTCGACCGGGTGGTGAAGCTGTGGCCGCACGCGCATAGCACGCGGATTTCGTTGTACGCGGGATGAATGGCTGCCTTCATGGTCTCCTACCTCTTACTTCTTAGCGAATCATTTGATTCTAAAGGATAGCGGAAGGATTCAGCAAACCCTTTTGCGCTTGACGGCTGCTGGGTTGTTAGATCAATATTGACACTGTCATGAATGATCTAGTCATCCTGGCCATGCTGGCCGACGGGCCCAAACACGGCTACCAGCTCAAGCGCGAGGCCGGATTCATTCTGGGTGGCGGCGACATGCACAACAACCTGGTCTATCCGCTGCTGCGGCGATTCACCGCCGACGGATGGGTGACCAAAAAGACCGTGCCCGGCGAACGCGGCCAGACCCGAAAAAGCTACTCGCTGACCGTCGCCGGCAGGAAAGAACTCCTCAGCCGCCTGAGCAGCTTCAGCGCGGCCGACGCTACCAATGCCCGCGCCTTCCTCGCCCGCGTGGGCATGTTCGACCTGCTTCCGGCCGAAACCTGCGCTTCGATTCTTGATCTGCGCGAACGTTACCTGCAAGGGCGGACGCAGCGCCTGGACGGGCTGAAGAACAACCTCGAGCTGGGAGTTTTCGGCTCCGAGGTGGTGCGCCACATCGTGAAACTGACCCACGCTGAACTCGCCTGGATCCGCCGCCTTCGCCGCCTGCAAGCGGACGAGAAGAAAGTCTAAACAAGGAGTTGCCATGCACTTCCGACAGCTGGAGATGATTCCGTGGTATGGGTTCATCGTTTATTGGCTTATCAGCGCCGCACGCCTCAAGCAAGTGAAGGTGGAGGAAGCCCGGCGGGGACGCATCCTGCATATTCTGATCATGGTCGCGGCCGTCGATTTCATGTTCTCGGGCAACTTCAGTGTCGGCCCTTTGAATCAGCGCATTATTCCCATCGACTTGAGGATCCTCTATACCGGGATCGCGCTCACCTGGGCCGGCATTGCATTCGCCATCTGGGCCCGGCACACCATCGGCGCGAACTGGAGCGGGCGGGTAACGGTCAAGGTCGATCACCAGCTGATCCAGTCCGGACCCTACGCCTTCGTCCGCCATCCGATTTACAGCGGGCTGCTGGCAGCCAACCTGGGCGCGGCCCTGGTCATTGGGCGATGGCGCTGCCTGGTGGCGATGGTCATCTTCCTGGCGGAGATGACGCGCAAGGCCTCGAAGGAAGAGGGTTTCATGGTGACGGAGTTCGGGGAGCGGTACCAGGAGTATCGGCTGCGGACGGGATTCCTGGTGCCGAGGTTGGGGGGAAGCGGAGGGCAGGGGCCGACGATGGGAGGGTCGAAGGACCAGCAGATGTCGGCGTAATGCGCTGTGGAGCTTGGGCTCCGAGGGACGGCCGAGGCGGCCGTCCCTGACGCAGCTGAGACAAAAGAAAAACGGCAGGGCCGACCCCCTGCCGTATTCGATGTAGAACTTGGGCCCGTTTACTTGGTGCGGTTGACTGCTTTTCTGAGTTCAGCTCCGGGGGTAAACTTCGCAACCTTGCGAGCAGCGATCTTGATGGTGGCGCCCGTCTGCGGATTCCGTCCGTTGCGGGCTTTTCTCTGTGAGACCGAGAAGGTGCCAAAACCAATCAGCGCTACCCGATCTCCTTTCTTAAGGGCGCCAGTGATGGCCTCCACAGAGGTGTCGATTGCGGTAGCGGCTTGCGCTTTACTAATACCGCTGCCAGCTGCGATGCGGTCAATGAGATCGGCTTTGTTCATCGTCTCTCCTGGCAGGTCTCTTTGTTCTCAAAAAGCGCGGGGAGGGGAGCACTCCCTGAGTTAGAAACCCAGCGGCCCTATTTAGCGCCCGATAGAGAAGAAAGTCAACTGTGGAAATCGGGACTGGATGCCTTGTTGGGTGCGGCCGGACACCTGGCCAGACAATCAAAAGCCATTCTCCCCGCCGGTTAGCGTCAGGAGAATGGCGGTTCGGACCGAAATCATCTGCCGGAACCAGCTGTTTGACTAGTCGCCAGAGGGCATCAGCATTTCTTCTGGACCCATCTCGATCTGTATGACAGGTAAGGATGGGCACTCTCCAAGGATGGGCTGGCAAGCCGCGTCCGGCCCGGTTTTGGGGCGCACTTGCGCCTTCATTTCGGAGAACTGCTCGGCCTCGGTCGAGCCTGCCAAGGCCGTCACCGAAGACGTTCCGCCCGCAATCACCTGGGTGACCGCATCGAAATATCCCGTGCCGACGAAGCGCTGGTGCTTTACGGCTTCGTAGCCGTACTGGAATTCGCGGCTGAATTCTTTCTCCTGCAGCCGGGAGTAGGCGGTCATGCCAGCCAGCTTGTAGCCGCGCGCCAGCTCGAACATGGCGAGATTGAGGGCATGGAAGCCGGCCAGGGTGATGAACTGAAACTTGTATCCCATGGCCGCCAGCTCGCCCTGGAACCTGGCGATGGTCGCGTCGTCGAGCTTCTGTTTCCAGTTGAACGACGGCGAGCAATTGTAGGCCAGCAGCTTGCCGGGATATTTCGCATGCACGGCTTGGGCAAAGATTCGCGCCTCTTCGAGATCCGGGTGGGAGGTCTCACACCACAGCAGATCAGCATAGGGGGCGTAGGCGATGGCACGCGCGATCGCCGACCGCAGTCCGCCGCGAATGCAGAAGAAGCCTTCGGGAGTCCGTTCGCCGGTCAGAAACTCGCGATCGCGGGGGTCGATGTCACTGGTCAGCAGGTGGGCGCTGTCGGCGTCGGTTCGCGCCATGATCAGGGTAGGCACGCCCATCACGTCAGCCGCCAGCCGTGCCGCAACCAGCTTTTGAATGGCCTCGACCGTGGGGACAAGCACTTTGCCGCCGAGGTGGCCGCATTTCTTGGCGGAGGAAAGCTGGTCTTCGAAGTGGACGCAGGCGGCGCCGGCTTCGATCATGGCTTTCATCAGTTCAAAGGCATTCAGGTTGCCGCCGAAACCTGCTTCCGCGTCCGCCACCAGCGGGGCAAACCAGTTGATGCCGTTTCTGCCTTCGGAGTGGTGGATCTGATCTGCCCGGGTGAGAGCCTGGTTGATGCGCCGACAGAGGTTAGGTACGCTGTCGGCGGGATAGAGGCTCTGGTCAGGGTACATCTGCCCGGCGTCATTGGCGTCGGCGGCAACCTGCCAGCCGCTTACGTAGATCGCCTGCAAGCCGGCCTTTACCTGCTGCACGGCCTGGTTACCGGTCATGGCGCCCAGCGCCGGCACGTAGGAATCGCTATGCAACATCTCCCAAAGTCGCTCGGCGCCCAGGCGGGCCAGGGTATGTTCCACCTGGATCGATCCGCGCAGCCGCTCCACATCCTGGGGGCTATAGGGCCGGGTAATGCCCGCCCATCGAGGATTTGAATTCCAATCGCCTACTTGGGAACTTTCTTGGTTGCTGCCCATATCTCTTGGTTTCCTTCTCCCCGGTGCTTGCCCCGCTCTCGGAGTCCGCTCACATCCTCCGCAGATTCTGGGGCCGGGCCGAAGGTCCGTCAAACGGAACCTTTCTATCGCACTGATAGATATCTGTTATCAGGTGCCTCGACTGTGATAATGAGATATTGTTAGTGCAGAAGGTTTGAGGGCGGGGACGGATGGAGCTCGATCAAGTAGAGACGTTTCTGGCGGTGGCAACCTTTGGAGGTTTTCATCGCGCCGCGGAAGCTTTGCGGATCAGCCAGCCGGCGGTGAGCGCCCGCATCCGGGCCCTGGAAGACTCCCTGGGAGTGAGGCTTTTCGCCCGGTCGCGGGGAGGGCTGATGGTCTCTGATGCGGGGAGAACCTTTCGGCCGCATGCCGAGCAACTGCTGCGCATGGCTTCCCTGGCCCGCCAGGCAGTTCACCAGGCGCAACCAGCCAGCGGCATTCCGCTGCAGATCGCGGCGGCTCTTTCCATTTCGGTGTATTTTCTGCCGGATGTTCTCAAGAGATTTCAGCAAGTGCATCCCAACGTGATCATCAGCATTCGCGCCGGACACTCCAAGGAAGTGCTTGATATGGTGCTGAATGAAGAGGCCGAAATCGGGCTGGCGCGTTCGCTACAGCATCCGGAGGTCGAAACCATCAGCTTGCGTGAGGATCCTCTTCTGCTGGTAGCGAATGCCCGCCGCGGGCCGGCGCATTCCCGGCGGGCAAAGCTGGAAAAGATAGCCACCTGGCCGCTGATTTTTTATGAGCGCGGTTCGAGCGACTGGACGTTGACCCACAGTTTGTTCCGCCGCGCCGGGCTGGTTCCCAACGTGGCTCTTGAGGTTGACTCGATTGAGACGGCGAAACGCATGGTGGAGCGCGGACTGGGGCTCTCCTTCCTTCCTCAGCTCGCGGTGGGGCGTGAGATTCGGTCGCGCAAGCTCACCACGGTAAAGCTGCTCGATGCAGAACCGCTGCAGCGCAGCCTCGATGTTATTCATCCGCGGCGCCGTCCGTTGCGGCCGGAAGCCCGCGCTTTTTTACAAATGGTGAGAGACGCCGCGCGTCAAAACCCGGCTGCCCGGTAATTGATCCTACGAGACGGAGGCCGGAGTCTCGTCCAGCGCTTCGCGGACTTTTTGCGCGAGCCTGCCCAACTCAAAGGGCTTCTGCAGAAATATGACATTTTCGTCCAACGCTCCTAGAGGTGTCAGTGCGTTGTCGGCATAGCCCGACATGAACAGCAGTTTGACCTCCGGCCGCTGGGCGGTGAGGCGCCGGGACAGTTCCGGTCCACTCATCTGGGGCATAACGACATCGGTGACCAATACGTGGATCACTCCATCGTGTTTTTCCGCCAGGTACAGCGCCTCCACTCCGTCGGAGGCCTCGAGAACGCTGTAGCCGGAGTTTTGCAAGTTGGCGGAAATGAGCTCCAACAACGCAGCTTCGTCCTCGACCAGAAGAATCGTCTCCGACCCCTTTGGCGTCTCGGTTCGCGACTTCTGAACCGCGGGCGGTTCGACGGACTCCTGGACTCGCGGTAAATAGATCTGGAAAGTCGTCCCCTTTCCGACTTCGCTGTCGGCGAAGATATAGCCGGCGCTCTGTTTGACGATGCCGTAGACGGTCGCCAACCCCAGACCTGTGCCCTTCCCCACCGGCTTGGTGGTAAAGAACGGCTCGAAGGTGTGGGCCAGGATCTCCGCATCCATTCCCGTTCCCGTGTCGCTTACTGAAAGCAGTACGTAAGCGCCGGCAGGGACTGGAACACCTTGACGCACTGTACCTTCCCCGAAGTTGACGTTCGACGTTTTGATCGCGAGCGAACCGCCATTGGGCATGGCATCGCGGGAGTTGATGGCGAGGTTCAGGATAGTCTGCACGATTTGACCGGAGTCGGCCCTCACGGCTCCAAGATCAGGATCCAGCTGGACATCGAGCCGGATGTCTTCACCAATCAGCCGGCGCAGCATTTTTTCCGTTTCCGCCGCAACCGCGTTCAAGTTCAGCACCGCGAGTTGCAGCACCTGCTTCCGGCTGAAAGCAAGCAACTGGTTAGTAAGGGAGCTCGCCCGTTTCACCGCGGCTTCAATAGCTTGAGTCTTCTTCCGCTCCGCCGAACCGACCTGTTGGCCCAGAATCTCCGTGTGTCCAAGGATGACTCCCAACAGATTATTGAAGTCGTGGGCTACCCCGCCGGCCAACCGCCCGACTGCTTCCATCTTCTGGGATTGCCGCAGTTGGCTTTCGACCTGCTTGCGTGCGCGGATGTCGCGATAGATGCAGTAGATGGCCCCTTTGCCCTCGCCCAGTTTTACCGGGGAGACCAGGACTGAGACATCGATTGCGAATCCGTCCTTGCCTTTCCTAACGGTCTCGAGCGCAGCAGTATGCCCTCCCAGCACTTTCTGGTTGAGCGACGAGGCTTCCGCATTCTTATCCGCGGGAACGATCAGATCGTCCAGCGGTTGACCACAAGCGTCTCCGGGCGTGTATCCGAAGAGGCGTGTGAACTCCTGGTTGACGCGCTGCACAATCATGTTCAGATCGACGAGCGCAATGGCTTCCGGAGCGCTCTCGATGAGCTGCTCCAGGAAGGCTTTTTGCACGGAAAGCTCGGACTTGGCGGATTCAAGTTGTAATTCGCGCTGGCGGAGAGATTCCAGCTGCTGCGATTGGCGATATTCGCTGAGGCCGAGGCGGGCGGCGAAGCATACGATGGAAATCCCCAGCAGCGAGAACCTGAGGAAATGTTGCTCCGGGCCGACCTGTTGCACCTCAAACAAGATAATCAATGGCGCCAGTGCAATGGTGGCGTTGGTCACCATGAGCTTGCCAATCGTTCTCGGCCGAACCGCCGTGAGCGTTTGCGCTTCTCGTTCCGGCCTCCAGGATGCGGCCCACAGGGCGCCACCGAGAAGAATCAACGTCCATTGCAGGTCATGCCAGGTTCCACCTGGATCCTCATAAGCGAAATCCAGATACTCTACGACCGAGTACCCCACAATGAACAGCAGGAAGCCACCATATAAGGAGCGTATGTGGGGCCGGTTGTCCCGCGCCATTTGAATGATGGCCAAGAGGATCAGCACCGCGCTCTCGATCAGCAAGACCCAGATGCCGCGAATGTGGCTGCCGTTTGGATCTATCTCGACGGTGTACACCAGAGGAAACAGAAAAGAAAAGGCGATCACGATCTGCAGAGAATCCAGCACTAACTCAGTGCTGAAGTGCGGCGAATCCCTTTCGGGATCCAGAAACAACGCTATAGCGAAGAACATCAGGGGCACTTCGAAAAGAAATCGCACTGCTGAGGCAGCCGGCGGTACGGTGTGCAGCACCACTTCGTAGTAGGTCCAGCCAAGGTTTGAGAGACCCCAACAACCGAGCCCAGAGCCGATCAGCAGCCAAAAGAGACGGCACATTTTCTGCGACTTCCGGAGGGTTGCAAAGCAAGCCGCTGCGGCCAGGAGGCTGGCGAGTGTCTGACAGACATTGCTGAGGAGGGAACCAGTGGTGGTCGACCCCAGAGCGAGAATCTGGCACGCCTGCAAAGCAACCAGGAGGACGGCGGCGATGGTTATTTTGCGCAGTGCCATGAAAACCTACTTATGAATAGTCCTTCGTCCGCTCTCGACTCAGAATAGGGGGGATAGCGATGAACAATCGCAACCTGATATTACCATCTGGTGCGGAAAAGGAACCTTCTGGCCGTTACCAAAGTTTGGTTTGCCGCGTTAAAGGTTTCGGGTTCCACGTGGCAGTCACCCAAGCGGGCGGTTTTTCCTCTGTGCTCCACAGTACGGACTACATCTCCACACAATGTGCACAGCGAATCCGTTCTTTCCTCTTGCGCGAATCGGATGCCTCAGGCACCTTCGATAGCGCACTCCGACAGACTTCGATTATTCATGTCCCCGGCAAGCGTTAGTTCTCGGCGAAACCAGATATTGGAGTGGTTTCCGTTTTATGTTCATCGTTTGGTCGGCGATGTGCGTTACCGCGCTTTAACGGATTATCAGCAGGCTTGGTATTTGAACCTGTTGTTCGCCGCATGGGTCTCAGAGCGGCCAGGATATTTGCCAGACGACGGGCAGTTGTGGCGCCTCGCGAATGCCAAACGGGCTCACTTCTTTGCGAAGGAGTGCGGTCCGGTGATGAGCATGTTTGAGCGTGAGGGCACGACCACTGACGGTGCTGTCTGGATTTATCACCGTACGCTGCTGGAGATCTACGACGAGCAGGTTCTCAAATTCCACAAGAGGCGAAGGAAATCCACCAAATCCACAGATGATGGAATGACTTCTAATCTTGATTTTGAAGGTACACTAAGTAAGAAAGAAAATGGACGCGAAGGGTGTGAACGTCATCCGGACTCTGGTCTCACGCAGTGGGGGACCTGTTGGGGATGTTATGCCGATAAGTACAGCAATCAAACCGGTTGACAATCGGTCGCTGTGTTCGCTCTGCGGTGGCACTGGCTGGAGGAGTGTTTCGGACGGTCGAAATAAGCGTGTAGCCCGGTGCGAGTGCTTCTTGCTGACACTGTCAAACCAGCTATTGGAATCTGCGGGAATTCCGGAACGTTACAAGAAATGCGGATTCTCGGACTACCAAACGAGTAACCCTTCCCTAGCCGCTGCTAAACTTGTGGTCGAAAAATGGGCAGCTGAATACCCCTTTGATCAGACGGGGCTTCTCCTTGTCGGTCCGAGAGGGTTGGGGAAAACGCACCTCTCGATCGCAGTTCTTAAAGAGCTTGCGAAGAAGGGTGTGCATTGTCTTTTTTGCGACTACCGCGAACTTCTGAAGCAGATTCAGAATTCCTACAACCCTTCTTCCCAGTCCTCGGAGTTGGAGCTCTTGCGCCCAGTATTTGAAACTGAAGTCGTTGTCCTAGATGATCTTGGAGCGCAGAAACCATCAGAGTGGGTGTGGGATACGGTCAGTTTCATCCTAAACTCCCGTTACAACGGCAAGAAGCCGACGATTATCACCACTAATTTCTTAGATGGACCGAGTGCTTCGGAAGAAGCCGTGGAGGGGCCACGGCGGGCAGCTCGCGAAGAAACATTGGGCGACCGTATCGGCGAGCGCATGCGCTCGCGTTTGTTCGAGATGTGCCGACTTGTGCAGATCTATGGGAAGGATTACAGGCAAAACTTTCGCGCAGCCAACTTCCGATAACTAATCCCCGGGCGTGGATGCCCGCGCCTACATTGAACCTTTTGCCACGCCCAAGCTGCGAACCCTTTAAAATCGGTACGTGCTGAACCAGCGTATCGAGTTCTGTCCCCATCGCGATGCTGAGATCTTCGTCACGGCTCCTGCCGCGCCTGCTGTGTTCCTGTTGCGCAGTGACGATCCCCAAGCTGAGCCTTACGTCAGCAAGACAGCGAATTTGCGGCGGCGATTACAACGGCTGCTCGGATTGCCCACTCCGCTGGCAAGCGTTGCTCGCCCGGACAGCCAGGGGCGGTTGTCCCTACGCGGGCGTTTTAGCTTGAACCTGCGGGAGCGGGTTCGCTGGATCGAATACACAGCTACCGGCTCAGACTTTGAATCTGGATTCCTGCTCTACCAACTGCTGCGGGTAACCTTTCCCAAGGTCTACTCTGACCGGTTGCGCCTGCGCTTTGCTCCGCTGATCAAGCTGCACATGGAGAACGAGTATCCGCGGGCTTCGGTGACCACGCGGCTGGGGCGGCTGAACGGGCGCAACATCTACTACGGACCGTTTCCGTCGCGGGCCATGGCGGAGAAGTTTGCCAACGACTCTCTCGATTTCTTCCTGATGCGGCGCTGCGTAGATGACCTGCATCCTGACCCGAAGTTTCCCGGCTGCATCTATTCCGAAATGAAGATGTGCCTGGCGCCGTGTTTCAAAGGCTGCACTGACCCGGAGTATCAGGCCGAGGTGGGGCGGGTGCGCTCGTATTTCGACAGCCGGGGAGAATCGCTGGTGCGCGAAATTTCCACGCAACGAGATGCGGCCTCGGCGAATCTGGAGTTTGAGGAGGCTTCCTTATTGCATGCGCGGGTGGACAAGCTGAAGCCAGTACTGAGCCAGCTTCCCGAAGTGGTGCAGCGGATCGACCAGCTGGGAGGGGTTATCGTGCAACGCAGCGCGGAACCGGAATCAGTGAATTTCTTTCGCCTGGATGCGGGACGCTTGTCGGGACCGTCGCCTTTTGTGATTCAGGCGAGCGAACACACCAAATCGCAGTCGATGGAGTCGCGAGTGCGGGAAGCGCTTACGGCGTTTCCACCAGTGGAGTCGAGGAGCGCCCTCGAAACTATGGAGCACTTGGCCCTGCTGCGGCGCTGGTATTACCGCAGCAGCCGGATTGGAGAAATCTTCTTCGCCGACTCGCAAGGTTTGCTGCCGCTGCGCCGGATGGTGAGGGGAATTGCGCGAGTGTACCGGGGGGAGAAGCCGGAGGGGGGCGCGAAGGAATCCATGGGTTCTTCGCTTCGCTCAGAATGACAAACCACCGTTGTTGTCATCCCGAGGAGCGAGAGCGACGAGGGATCTGCAGTATTCTTCGTGCTGCGAACTGCAGATCCCTCGCGATGCTCGGGATGACAACAAGAAATTGGAGGACAAGATGAGTGCCGACAAGGAACTGCGCCAGCACTTGATTGACCTGCTGCAAGGCGGGGGCGCGCACGTTAAGTTCGAGGACGTGATCGCGGATTTTCCGGCGAAACTTCGCGGCCAGAAAGCGACCAATCTGCAGCACTCGGCATGGATGCTGCTGGAACACATGCGTCTTGCACAGTGGGACATCCTGGAGTTCAGCCGCAATCGGAAGCATCAGTCTCCGGACTGGCCTGCGGGGTATTGGCCGGCGAACGACGCGCCCTCGGGCACGGCTCAGTGGAACTCAAGCATCAAACAATTCCGCGCAGACTTGAAAGCGATGGAAGACCTGGTCAAGAACCCGAAGACCGACTTGTTCGCGAAAATTCCCTGGGGAGACGGGCAAACCATACTGCGCGAAGCGTTGCTGGTGGCCGATCACAATGCCTACCACCTGGGGCAGTTGGTCGATGTTCGGCGAGCGCTGGGGGCGTGGCCGGAACAGTAAAGCCCCCGGCTCAGGCTACATCGACCCGTGGGGAGGCTTTTCTGTCTGTGCGCTTGCGAAAGATGACTCGCACTCCTTCCCGCCAGCGCTCGTCGATTCCGACCAAGGCCCACTCGACATGTGGCGAGATGTAGCGCAACAGCGTATCTGTGGCGGGATGTACATGCAGGGCAGGTGCGACCAGAAACAGCAATGGCTTTTCTTCGCTGAGCTCCCTCCCGGGAAAATATCCGAATCTCTGGAACTCGCCGCGGGCGTGGTGCCATCCCACCCGCGACCAGTAATCCAGCCCTTGCAAAGGCAGGTGAATGTCTTCATCGGCCTTGAGCTCGACGACGGCCAACCGTCCTTCGCGGGTTACGGTAAGCACATCGATCATGGCCCGATCGGAAGCAGAGAATGCCGGCACTTGCGAGTAAACCCACGCCGGGTCGAAGCGCTCGTCGACGGCTCCCAGATTCCGCACAGCGAGCGATTCCAGCCAGCGCTCGGGATGCATCCTCCATAAAGGATGGTCGCGCGGGCCCTCGGCATGCCGCACTTCGCCGATGCTGCGCACCAGTTGGGTGAACCTGGCGAGATTGCCTTCGCAAAGGACTGTCTCTTCTCCACGCAGTCCGAAAACGATTTCGGTCGTGCCACGGAACGACTCTGGATCGCGGTCGAGCCGGGCACGGGCGAACTCCAGGCCGTGGCAGCGGAAGGCGATCTCGGCGGGGGAGAGCAGGGCAATTTCCGCTTCCGGCATGAGCGTTTGAACCTGCGCGATGCAGGCAGCAAAGCGTTCGCGGGCTGCCGACTCGTCCGGGCAATGCACCAGGCGAGTGGCCACGTTGCCGCGATCGGCGACGTCCAGTTCCCGCAGGTTGTCGTCACGCTCTTCCAATTCGTACAGCTGCCACTTCGCCGCCTGCGGATCGAGATGGGCCATGCGTTCCCGGGTCAAACCCGACGCCCCGGCGGGTACGAACAACTTGAGCCCTTCGACGAGCAATTTTCCGGAATGGGTTCGGCGACAGCAATCGTGCCATAGAATCCCAAAAGTCAGTGCCGCATCGATCGAACCCTGACTCTCCTGCCCGTTGACCCCGAGAATCGCGAATCCCGACTGGCCTTGCCGCAGCAGGCCACGGGCGTAGACAGGTCCGAAGGAGTGCTCCAGGTCCATCGAAGAACTGAGCGGAGCGGCTTTGCAGGCGGGAAACTTTCGGGCGAGCACTCGTTGCAAAGCACGCTGATATGCCAACCGGGCCGCTCGTTTTGCGGTGGGAGTGCGGCGGTCGCGCTCGCGGCAGATTTCCAGCTTAGTCGGCCTCGATTGGCCTAAGCGCTGGACCGCCAGCAGAAGCCTCTCGTTCTTGACTTCGGCTTCGAGCACTCGCCGCACTAGGTTGCGCTCCGCCGACCATACATGCAGCAGGCACTTGTTGTGTTCGCCGGAGATCGAGTATTTCGACTGGCTCAGATCAAAGACGACGGCGCCGTCCTCGAGGATGAGGGCATCGGAGGCGATGGCGAGGAAGTCCCCTACGGTGCGAGCGAGGCATTCAGGGGTCACGGCGGAATTGTGGCAACGGTGCGCTGGCCGCGTCTGTGACGCCTGACCATCAGCAAGAACTGTGTGGGGACGGACGCCCTCGCCCGTCCGGTCGAGCGAATGCTCGACTGTGTTATCAGCTGCCAACTCGCGGGCGAGGGCGCCCGCGCCACACCTGCGCTGTGGGATAATGAAAACTGCGGGGAGTCGTTCCAACCGCAAAGGCATCTATATTACCGTGGACAAAAATCGGTTCTTTTTCGAGCATTACGGCCTGACCGAGCACGACCTGGAGCATTATCTGGCGGCGGCGCTTTCGGCGGGCGGCGACTATGCCGACCTTTATTTTGAGTATCTTTCCTCGACTTCGCTGATGGTGGATGAATCCATGGTGAAGTCGGCGTCGCAGGGAATTTCGGCGGGATGCGGGGTGCGCGTCATCTCCGGCGAGCGCACCGGATATGCCTACACCGACGACCTGTCCTCGGCGCGTATTCTGCACGCGGCCCGAACCGCGGCGTTGATTGCCAGCGGTCCGGCCAAGACTCCTTCGGTGGGATTCCAGGAGAAGGCGGCGCGCAGCCTGTATCCGGTGACACTGCCCTCGGTCGACGCCGAAATCACCGCCAAAGTCGAGCTGGTGATGCGGGCGGATCAGGCGGCCCGCGCGTTTGATCCGCGCATTAAGGAAGTCCGGGCCAGCTATGGCGATGAACTGCGGAACATTCTGGTGGTCGGCTCGGATGGAACGTTTGCCGAAGATTCGCAGCCACTGGCGAGGCTGAATGTCTCCTGTATCGCCAAAACCGAGGGCAATTCGGCACGCGGCAGTTCTGGCGGAGGCGGCCGGGTGGCGCTGGATTTCTTCTTCGGCGACAAGACTCCCGAATATTTCGCGAAAGAGGCCGCGCGGCAGGCGATTCTGCAGCTCGACGCCCGCGAAGCTCCGGCGGGGGAGATGGAAGTGGTGCTCGGTCCCGGATGGCCCGGCGTGCTGCTGCATGAGGCGGTGGGCCACGGCCTGGAAGCTGATTTCAATCGCAAGAAAACTTCCGCGTTTGCTGGCCTGATTGGCAAGCGTGTGGCCAGCGAAAAATGCACCGTCGTTGATAACGGCACCATGCCCTGGCGCCGCGGTTCGCTGAACGTCGACGACGAAGGCAACAGTACGCAGAGCACGGTACTCATCGAGAACGGAATTTTGAAAGGCTACTTGAGCGACAAGCTCTCCGCCCGACTCATGGGAATGGCGAATACCGGCAACGGCCGCCGCGAGAGTTATGAGCACATCCCCATGCCGCGCATGACCAACACTTATATGCTGGCTGGACAAGATGACCCGGCGGATATTGTTCGTTCCGTCAAGAACGGGCTGTACGCGGTGAACTTTGGCGGCGGCCAGGTCGACATTACCAACGGCAAGTTTGTTTTCTCCGCGTCGGAAGCCTACCTGATCGAAGACGGGCAAATCACCGCCCCAATCAAAGGAGCAACTCTGATCGGCAACGGCCCGGATGTGCTGACGCGCGTATCCATGGTCGGCCATGATTTGAAGCTCGACGAAGGCATCGGCACCTGCGGCAAAGACGGCCAGGCGGTGCCGGTCGGCGTGGGTATTCCTACAATTAAAGTGGATCGCCTCACTGTGGGCGGAACTGCCCGGAAAGATCCCGGCGGCTTCATGCAGTAGTTGCCGCTGATTTACGCAGATCTACGCTGATTTTTTTCTTGTCATCCTGAGCGCAGCGAAGGACCTATGCATTTTGGGGCGTCCAGAATTCCGCTGGTCACCTGAAAAGGACAGAATGTCGTCTACTCAACTAGAAACTCGCGACCCGAAAGTCGAAACTGACCTCAAAGAAATCGCCCAGGACATCGTGCGCCGCGCCATGGCCGGCGGCGCTACAGCCGCCGAATGCGTGGTTCGCGAAGGCGACGAATTCTCCACGCTGGTTCGCCTCGGAGAAGTCGAGACGCTGAAGGAATCCGGATCGAAGGCCATCGGCGTGCGCGTGTTCAACGGCCAACGTGCTGCCAGCACCTATTCCAGTGATTTTTCCCGTGAAGGCCTCGACCGCATGGTGAAGTCGGCCCTGGAACTCTCGAAAATTACTTCTGAAGATCCCTTCGGCGGCATTCCGGAGGCTTCACAACTCGGCTCGATTTCAGGCGATCTTGATCTCTATTCCGCCGATGTTTACTCGCTGCCCGGCGAGGAGCGCATCAGCTATGCGCGCCGCACCGAGAAAGCTGCGCTGGATTACGATCCCCGGCTCAAGAATTCCGACGGCGGTTCGTTCGACGCCGCCACCGGCCACAAAGTTCTGGCCAACTCGCACGGATTCGTCGGCGAGTATCGCCGGTCGTATTGTTCGATTGCGGCCGTGCCCATCGCGCAAGCCGAGAATGGCGCTATGCAGCGCGACTATTGGTTCTCGGTGGCGCGCAGTTTGAGCCGTCTGGATTCACCTGAGGACGTAGGAAAAATTGCCGCGCAACGAACCCTCCGGCGCCTGGGCGCGCGCAAAGTCAAAACGGCGCATGTCCCGGTGGTGCTCGATCCGCTGGTCGCGGTTTCCATACTCGACCACATCTTCGAGGGCGTGAACGGAGACTCGGTGTATCGCGGCGCTTCCTTCCTGGCCGGCAAGCTGGGACAGAAGATCGCCGGCGACCGGGTCAACGTCATCGACGATGGCACCATGCCGGGCGGCTTCGGCACCAGTCCATTCGACGGCGAAGGCGTGCCCACGCGGCGTACCGTGGTCATCGAAAACGGTGTGCTCAATTCTTACGTGCTGAACACCTACACCGCCAAGAAGCTGGGCTTGCAGACCACCGGCAACGCTTCGCGCGGACTGGCGGGAACGCCGGGCATTGGGCCGGGGAATTATTTCCTGCAGCCGGGAACGAAGACGCCGCAGCAGATTATTTCCGAAATCAAAGACGGGCTTTACGTGACCGAATTCCTCGGCCACGGAGCCAACCTGGTCACGGGCGATTACTCGCGTGGCGCTTCCGGCATGTGGATCTCGGGCGGAGAGCTGGCCTATCCGGTGGAAGAGATCACGGTCGCCGGAAACCTGAAAGAAATCTTCTTCAACATCACCGAGATCGGGAATGATCTGGAGTTTCGCGGGGCGATGGCTTGCCCGACTATTAGGATTGATGGGCTGACGGTGGGCGGGGAGTAGAAGGTTTGAGGAATGCTCTCGGATTGAACTCTTAGCGTTAAAGCTCGTCCACGAAGGCAAGGTCGCGCTGCACTACATATCGCTCGTAGCACTTCTCGCACATCCAACGTTGCGCGGGGTCACAGTACCCGTATTTCCCCGCATCTATATGTGCTTTGCACAAGTCGCAGTGCTCATGATCCCAGCCGGAAGGAACCAGCCGAGCCTCGGAGCCGGGACGCAGGGTTTGGTCGGCCGCAGGATAGTGCCGACTTTGACTTCCTCGTCCTCCTGCGGGCTCCAGTTTCGTCCAGACCTTTACCTCGCGCCCCCCTACGATTGATATATCTTTCGATTCATAGTCCTCAGCGACAGCATCAATTCCCTGGAATTGTTTCTTTTGCCAGCCCCAGCTCGGGTCAAGAACCATCCACACGTTGTACGCCTGCCAGTAGGGGCTCAGATACGAAAGCGCCTGTCCAACTATCTTTGGTTCAGCTTTCTGATCACAGGTGAGAATCGCTGCGTTGGTTCCCTTGTCAATCGACTCTAGGCTAGCGCACAGACATTCCCCCTCACCGACCAAAAGCCAAAACCAGTTCGTAGCAATGTTTTCGATGATGCGGTCAAAACTGCCGTCAAGCTCAAACCGGGTGTACCCAGTGTCGGAAGTCGTGCCACGACGGACGGCAGTAACAATAAACTTAGGAAAGTCTTCAAGCGTTTTAGGTTTGCGGATTTCCATTCTCGACATCTCGGAAATACGGTTAGGCCACACCAAGATTATACGAGGATCGAAAGGTTGGTTCGGTGACCAAACCTCCGGCTTTGGCGCCCCAGGTTAGCGCCCAAAGAACGGGCACGAACCTGGAGCATCGGGCAAATTCACTAGGGGCGTGTATTCTAACCGCAGACGACCTCCCGGTGGAGGTGATTGCAAAGTGTTTAAAATACTTAGGCGCATCGATAAATTCCTGCTCATTTTTGTTGCGCTAACTATTTCAGGTGCGGCGATCGGGTGCGGGTGGTTCCCTGAGTCAACCTTTGAACTAGCGAGTGAGTCCAGGTTGCCGAAATGGATTACTCTCCCAACAGGACTTACACGCGCCGACGGTTCAATTACGATGAGCTACTACGTTATGCCATGGGGCAGGACTGCAACATTCATATTACGAGACAAGAAAGGGCAAGTACGGACAAAGGTAAAAGGCAAGGTGGAAGGCTTAGAGCCTATCCAACTGAAACATCCTCCGCAAGAATTTCCTCCTGGTTATCCATCCTACGAAGTAATCACGGTAAACGGCATGACTGAAATTATCGAACATAGAAAACTGGAGCCGGTATTTTACATAACGGATGACCCTGCTGTTTGGAAAGAACTGGGAGTGGGGCAAAAGTGAGAGTGGAATTCCGGGCGCGAACCTGGGGCCCCGAGGAAATAATTCGCTATTCGCGAATCGCGAATATAGAATAGGGCCATGCACTTAAAACCTCAGGACATCATGGTGGTTCTGAAACTCTGCAGCTACCGACGCAGACGGCCCGCCATGTCTGTCATCGCGGCGGATCTCGGGCTGAGTCCCTCCGAGGTCCATGCTGCACTGAAGCGTCTGAAGCAAGCCCGACTCTTGCATGGTCCGGAGATGCAAGATCGGCCTAATCTTGCAGCCCTCGAAGAATTTCTGCTGCATGGATTGAAATATGCTTTTCCTGCCGAACACGGCCAAGTAACGCGGGGCGTTCCGACGTCCTATGCCGCTTCTCCGCTCAAAAATGATATCGTCCTGGGTGATGAGCTTCCACCAGTCTGGCCCTGGCGTGACGGCGAAACTCGCGGCATTGCTCTGGAACCTCTTTATAAGACCGCACCAATCGCGGCTCTCCGTGATCCCGTTCTTTACGAATTTCTTGCTTTGGTCGACGCAATCAGGGATGGGCGTGCGCGCGAGCGCAAGATCGCAGAGCGAGAACTGCTAAATAGATTGCGCACAGCAAATGTCAAAGCATAATCTCGCGTTGCTGATTGACGCAGCCCGCCTTCTCAAGCCACTCCTTGGCGAATTAGTTTTTGTCGGAGGAAGCACGACGGCGCTGCTCATCACTGACAAAGCGGCTGCCGATGTGCGCCCGACATACGACGTGGATGCGATTGCCGAGATCACTTCATATGCCGCATATGCAGGTTTTTCGGAACGACTGCGCAAACTTGGCTTTACCGAGGACACCGGTGAAGGAGGTCCGCTTTGCCGCTGGCGCCAGAAAGAAACAATTCTGGATGTAATGCCCATTGACGAGAAAATCCTCGGATTTTCCAATCGCTGGTACAAACCTGCCATGGATTCCGCGCTGGTTCATGAATTAGAACCCGGTCTTCGCGTGCGAGTCGTCACCGGGGTCTTCTTCCTGGCTACTAAGTTGGAGGCGTTCGGCGGTCGCGGTAAAAATGACTACTTGTCGAGCCACGATCTTGAAGACCTGGTCTCGGTCGTGGATGGGCGTGCTGAGCTAGTCGAAGAAATCCAGGCCGGGCCTGAGGACGTACGCATCTACATTGCGTCAGAGATCAAGAAATTGCTCACAATTGCCTCGTTTGTGGATGCGTTGCCCGGTTATTTGCTACCCGACGCCGCAAGCCAAGCTCGAATCTCGACGGTGCTTAAGCGACTGAAGCAAATCGCTGGCGTCTAACCCGGTGGCTGTGGAAACAACCTTATCGATTGATCGGACTCGGATCGAGCATGCTTATAGAAATCGGACAGGTGGAGGCAATCTTCCGGTATCCCGTGAAGTCCATGGGCGGCGAACGACTCGAGGTCGCCGAGCTGGGCTGGCACGGAATCGAGGGTGACAGACGTCTGGCATTCCGGCGGACGGAGGACCGCAGCGGGTTTCCGTGGCTAACTGCAGGCAAGCTTCCCGACCTGGTGCTGTTTACTCCGTGCCGCCGTGAAGTCGGTGCCGAGGGAGACCTGCCTACGCACATTCGCACGCCGGATGGCGTAGAGATGCCGGTCTTCGGGGAGGACCTGGCCGCGGAGGTTGGGCGCCGCTACGGGGCTCCGGTGGAGATGATGCACATGAAGCATGGCATCTTCGATGACGCCAGCATCTCCGTGATCGCCTCGGATACGGTGCGCGAGATCGGACGGCTCGCTGGGCGGAGCCTGGACATGCGACGATTTCGTCCGAATGTTGTGGTTCGTTTACTGCGACCGGTTCCCTTCCAGGAGGACGACTGGTTGGGCGGTGTGCTCTCCTTCGGCGAGGGGGACGACGCCCCCGCCATCAGCGTCACCATGCGCGACGTGCGCTGCTCGATGGTGAACCTCGATCCCGACTCAGCAACTCCGGCGCCAGAAGTGCTGAAGGCGGTCGTTGGTGCGAACCAGAACAACGCGGGAATCTATGGCGCAGTCACTCGCATCGGCCGACTGGCGGTCGGACAGACCATATTTCTCCGCGAGCCGGTGTCCACGGCTACAATTTCAACTCACGAATCGCGTCCCCAGCGCCGCTGAGGTCGGCGAGCCGCATCTCGGAATATTTGCGAGATAGGATCACACCTGGCGCACCAGCGCGAAAAGCCGCCACGACTGCTTGCTTAACGCTTTGCCGCGTACACTTGCTGTTATTGGGTTCGGTCGGGATATCGATATCAATGCCCGGCCAGATCAAAGTCTTCGTGCCAGCAACACCCTGCAGCGAGCGTTTCGTCTCGCGGTAGACGTAATCAGCCGAAAGCCCGGTGCGTGGGATCTGATCGTAGCTGCCCTCCTTGAACCCCATCACTGCATAGTTAAAATCGATCAGGCCCTGTTTCGAGAGATCTCCATAAAGCGTGGAGCCGATATTGTCAGCATACAGCGCCATCCGTTCGCCGCCGCAGTTGTTGTACATAACGACCTTTATAAAATCCGAATAATTCGAGAGCTCATGAAGGTCCTGTTCCGCGCGGTAGATCGGATTGAAGGAATTGTTGTGCCAGATGTGCCAACCCACGGGCACTGTCGGTTTCGCTGTCTTTACCGTCTTGTAGATGGCGGCGTAGGTCTCGCGAAGGCTGTCCGTCCAGAGCATCTCCCAGGCCGCTAGTTCGGGATACCGCAATAGGAGCCGCCAGAATTGAACGTAGTAGCCGTCCACGGGGCGTTTGCCGCTCCGCGCCGAGCGAACAAATTTTTCCAACTCCAGAAATCCCTGCCTGGCGCGTTCCACATTGATGCCGCGCTCTTTTGCTTTGCTCTGACAAAACCCGCAGAAGCAGGTTACGTTATCAGGATCGACCGGCGGCATGTCATGCGTGGCTCCCAAACCGTCCGAAAGCGCACCCTGCCGTTCGGATCCCCACATAATTCCGTCGATGTCATAGGAACGGGCATAGTCCTCGACTAGGCCGGTCAGGAAATTCCGGTAGTCCGGATTGTTGACGCACAGCGTCTCGGCATTCCGCCCGTACAGGTCTCGCTCCTGGAGTTTCTCGATGTTAGGCAAGTCAGTGCGAAACACGTCCTCAAGCCAGCAGATGACCTTCATGCCGCGCTTTTTGGCGGCAGGGAGCACTTCGGCCAGGATATCGAGGTCGCCATGGTCGGGCGCGCGCGTGTCTTGGAGAACCGTGTTTTTGTAGTACTGAGGATGAGGAGTGGCGAAGTTCCCGCCGTGAAAATTGAGATCGTACTCCTGCTTGCCGTGATCGGGCAGCGGCTGGCCCGGAATCTGTCTTCCGGCGATGCCTCGACCATAGGTGAATACGGCGAGAAACAACGTATTCACGCCGGCGCGCTCCTGAAGCACATCAAGGACCCTCTCGGTACCTTCATCCACAAACGAAACTGCTCCAACCTGAATGCCGATCATTTTGGAGGAGACAGCAGTATGCCCTGAAGTTGGCATGGCCAAGGCGGCGCCGGCTCCGGCGGTGATCCTCAGGAATTCGCGGCGATTCACGTCCCATTTCAACATGGACTACTCCTGTTTTCTTTGGTAGCAGCCAATGTCTATGTTTCCGGACTTCACCCGCGGCAAGCCTTCAAGGTCTAGTTCTCCCACCGGCAGTCCGTCAGTGGTGCCAGCAGCGATCGCGGGAGAATCCGATCGCAGATGAAAGTCTTTCGTGGCAGCATCAACAAAATTCGGATCCAGGAAACGGGAATGGCGGTCATTCCCCGTTGACTGAACGTATTCGTCGAATCCTGTCACGGTAGCGGAAGCTCCTGCCCAGGTGCTCGTCTTCGCCCCGGAGGCACAGTAGTAAAGGTTGTGATCGATAGCGGCGGGCGGCTGGTTCTTCTCCACCTGCGATTTGTGCACGGCGATCAGACAGTGGGGTCCAGCGTACACGATGTTGTTGGCAAAAATATTGTCCGCCATGTTCCACTGCATCTGGAACTCACCGGAGCCGGTTGCCGACGTATCGTTCTCGTAGAGCGTGTTGTTGACCACCGTGCTGTGCTCGGTATGTCCCCGATCAGGCGCATAACCACCGATGGAAACGCCCGCGGTATGGCAGTGATAGATGAGATTGTTTCTCGCCGTGATGTAGCTGGAGGCGCGGTCCTTGTGCTCACTGGCCAGCTCGATTCCGAAATCGTCATCATGCATGATGTTCTGTTCGATCAGGATTCTGGTGCCGCCATCCACGTAAATGCCGTCGGAGTTTTCTTCGTTCTGGTATGCCGGATTGCCGCGCGAGTGGATGTTATAAACCAGATTGCCGCTTACGACTCCGTCGCGGGCCTGGTCAACGGCAGGGTCAGGTGCCGTGCGCTCGAAACCGATGACATCGATTCCGATGTTGTTGTTGTCGTGGACAACATTGTGAGTAATGCGGAAATTGGTGACGTTGCCATTCACTACCAGCGACTCGCTCGAACCAGTTTTGAGGTGATGCACCTCATTGCCGTCAATCACCAGTTCACTGATAGGAGTCTTGGCGTCGGTACCGTATACCGCAATGCCAAACCCGTTGCCACCGCTTCCGGGAGCATCGCGGCCCGGAAAAGTCTGCTCAATATGATGGACGTTATTCTTTAGCAGTTCTATATGGGAGCCGGCCCCGACAACGCTTATGCCCAATGGAGCGAGCCGATGCTCGGCAGTGTGGAAGTTGCGAATTTCAAAGCCCTCGATCCTTACGTAACTTTTGTTCTGAATCGTAAGTATGGCGGTCCTCCCTGAGGGAGTGAGATGCTCTGCATCCAGGACCGCCGTCTCGCCGGGATAGCTTCTGAAAGTAATGAATCCATCAGTCGCGTTGCCGGACGCCTTGATGGTCACAAGCTCTTCGTAGATTCCACCCCGCACGTTGACGGTACTGCCCGCGCGCGCGGTGTCTGCAGCGTGTTGAACGGTGCGCCAAGGAGCCGCTTGGGTGCCGGGATTCGAATCATTCCCCCTCGTCGACACGTAGAAGGAGCTGTTGGACTGGCCAAAAGCGCCAGAGATGCACGCAAATAACGTAAAGAGGATTGGAAATTTCATACTGACCACTCCTAAAGGAAAGCACCCTGGCCGCTTAGAGTTCTGGTTCCGGCCACGGCGCAGTTGGGGAAAATCTCCCCTGCGAGGGCGAAGGTTCGGCACGAGCGCACGACACCGGAGATAGTACATCAGAATCGAAATAATACGAAAGAGAAAGAAACGAGTCGAAGAAGTGGCTGGCGATAATCGCAGCCTGCAATCTTCATTAACGGCTCCTTTCGTCCCCCGAGCCTTCTGGGTCATTTCAGCGACCTCGGTCTACTCGGCTGCAGGGAGTCGTCGTTGCCATGAAATCAACCAGAGCAGATCATTCGCGAAGGCGATGATTTGCGGAGCGGAGGGACCTTGTGTTTCCTGGGGCGAGGGACGCGGCGAGATTGAATCAAAATGAACGACAAGAAAACACGAAAGAGCAGCGGGAAGATTTGTCCGGCTGTAGAACCGCCGCCCCACTCAAGCCAAAACCAGGCTTGAATGGGCCACCCGTTCGTAGGTGGTCTCTTCGAGCGCGAGGGCGCGTTTGAGCCTGGTGCCCCAGGTTCGCATCCGTTCTTTCGGGCGCGAACCCAGGGCCACTTGCGAAACGTAGGAGTCCCACACCTCAGAAGTTGAACTTTACTGCCAGCTGCACCTCACGCGGCGGAACCGAGGTGTAACTGACCTGTCCGAAGCTGGGATCATCCACACTAGTATCCGGCGTGCCGAAGACCGGATGGTTGAACGCATTGCGCGCTTCAATGCGGAACTCAAGATTCATATCCTCCCGCACCCGCGCCAGCGAGAACTGTTTTGCCAGCGACAAATCAGCGGTGAACGACCACGGACTGCGGATGGCCCCATCCGCTCGCGGGGCGTTACCGAGCGTGAAATCCGGCGTACGCTGAAAGATGTTGGGGTCGGCAAAGTATTGGTCCACCCAGTCCGCCCCGCGGTTGCGCTTCGGCGTGCCCACGATATCCGGTCGCTGGGCGCCATAGGTAGGCAAGCCATTCCCATCGGCCAGGGTGAAGGTCAGCGGACGTCCGTCGGCGATGCGCCATATGCCGTTGGTCGCCCATCCGCCCACGATGGCCTCCAGCACGCGGGGCATGTTGCCCGCGAAGGCGCGGCCGCGCCCGAAGGGCAGGTCGTAGGTGTAACTGAACTGCACGACGTGCGGAATATCGAAGGTGGAGAGGCTGCGCTCCAGCCACGGCTTGTTGGGATCCTGCAGGCTGGTGAAGCTTCCCAGCCAGGTCACGTTGTCGTCGGCTTGCGACGAATCGTCGATCGACTTCGACCACGTGTAGGTAACCAGGAACTGCAGGCCGTTGGAGTAACGCTTCTCCGCCAGTAACTGCAGTCCGTTATAAGTGGAGTTGGCGATCATCTGCACATCGGTGGAAACGTTGGTGAACTGCGGGTAGGGAAGCTGCAACTGGTATTCCTGCACCGTCGGCGACGACAGGGTGCTGTTGGGATCGCTGATGGGTCCGCCCAATTGCGAGGAGAACGGGTTGTCCACGTAGCTGAGCAGCCCGTTGATGTTCGCGGACGGGCTCTCGATCTGCGGCCCTAAAATGTCGAGCTGGTTGGCGCCGCTGAACGGAAGATGCGTGCCTTTCTTCCCGATGTACTCCGCATTGATCAACACGTTTCCGGGCAGTTCGCGCTCGATGCCGAAACTCCAGCTCTGTTCGTAAGGGGTCCGGTTCGCGACTGCGGTACGCAGCGGACCGTTGGCGCCAAAACCCACGTCGTTCATCAGCCCCAGAGAATTGCCAGCCGGTTGAATCAATCCGTTCGGAAAAGGATTGTTCAAGTGCAGGTATGGAGTTACGCCATCGTTCTGGTAGCTGGTGATTGCGTTGGTGTATTGGTTAAAACCCTGACCGCCGTAGGGCACAACCCCGGTGACGCCGGAGCGCGATTGCCCGTAGTAAATCCCGTAGCCGCCACGCACCACCATCTTCGGAGCGAACTGGTAGGCGAAACCGAAGCGGGGCTGAATGTTGCTCCAATCGGTCACGTAGTTGGTGCGCTGATTGGGGGAAGCAAACACCTCGCCGCCCTTCAGTTGCAGCGTGACCGGCTGGTTCAAAATTTCGTCGTTATACGACAAACTGCCGCCGTTTAACGGACTGGCTACATTGGGGTCAAACCAGTTCTGCCGGTTGTAGCGATCCGTGCGCGGCAGCGTCACATCGTAGCGCACTCCCAGGTTCAAGGTCAGCTTGGGAGTTACCTTCCAGTTGTCCTGGGCAAAGAAGCCGTACTGGTAGTTGGAGGTGGCGGGCCGGAACTGGATTTCATAGGTAGAGCCACAGCCGTTATCGGCGCAGTTTTGGGTCAACAGGCCCATCAGGAAGCTGGCCATGGCGTCTCCGCCGCAAAATTCGATTCCGGTTTGTCCCACCGGACAGGCCGCGGAGCCATTCTCGTCGAAACTGAAGAAGCCCACGGGAGCATTGGTCTGAATGTAATTCATCTGGTGAAGACGGCCATCGAAGCCGAACTTGATCTCGTGCGCGTGAAGGACCTTATCCAGGGTAACCGAGA
Organism: Terriglobales bacterium; assembly: GCA_049582765.1. Taxonomy (GTDB): domain Bacteria; phylum Acidobacteriota; class Terriglobia; order Terriglobales; family Acidobacteriaceae; genus JBAUUQ01. The sequence goes on along the minus strand of JBAUUQ010000050.1, from coordinate 393,585 downwards.
GCTGCCCGGTGTCCTGGCCAAGCCGGTAGTTGCCGTAGGGATCTGATCCCATGTTGGGGTAACCCGCAGAAAAATACTGGTTGATAAAAATGGCCGGCACTCCCTGGAAACCGTTGCTGTCCAGATACGACGGGAAGCCGAGTGTCTGCAGCGGATTACTCACGCCTTGCGGGTTATAGGCATCGATGTGCCACGCGCCGCGGGTGAAGCCTAAAGTTGTATTCAGCAATAACGTCGGGCTGAAGGTGTAGGTGTCATTGATAGCAAACAGGTGCGCCGTGGTCTTGTTCGGGCCGCCCTGGCAGGGGTCGGTGAAATTCCCGAAACAGTTGAACGAACTGCCGCTGCTCCATTGCTGAGAGTACTTCGCGCTCATCAGGTTCTTCTGGCTGAAGCGGTGGTCGATCTTGATATCGAACTGGTCGTTGTTGCCGCGGTTGGAGCCGGAACCGATCCAGTTGTCATAAATGCCGTTTCCCGTGATATTGGGCTTGGGGAAGTAGGACATCATTTTTTGCGCAACCGGATCGATCAAATTGCCACGCTTCCCCGGGGTCGGCTCGAGATTGGCGGGGAGGCGAGAACTGCCTGGACTGATGTAAGCGGCAACATTATTAAAGGGAATGAAAGTGTTGTTACTGTTTCTGACCGCAACGCCGGTATTGGGGTCGTAATGGCGGAGGTAGGGATCCCAGATCTGGCCGGCGTCCACGCTGCATCTGCCGGTTTGGTCGAACGATCCACCCTGAGCTGCGCAGACCTCACCGAAGTTGCCGGCGCGCATGGCAACGCTGGGGACGCCAGCCTGCGAACTGCCGAGCGAGCTCGAGCGGAGCCCGTCGTAGTCGAAGAAGAAGAAGGTCTTATTCTTGATAATCGGACCGCCAATCGTGAGGCCGTAGTTGTTGCGCCGCAGGTGGGGAATGGGCACATCGTAGCGGTCGTTAAACCAGTTGTTGGCGTCGAAGATCTGGTCGCGCACGAAGTCATACACGCTTCCATGAAACTGGTTGGTGCCCGAGCGCGTGATCATGTTCACCACCGACGCTCCGGAGAATCCATACTCCGCGCTGAAATTCGTCTGCTCCACCTTGAACTCTTCCACCGCCTCGGGCGAGGGTACGTAGGTAGCGGCGGTGATGCCGCCGTTGGGCTCGGAGTTGGTGACCGATGCGCCATCGGTCAGAATGTCAGCCGTAGATCCGCGGCTGCCGTTGGAGACAAAGTTCGTGCCGGTGCAGGTAACATCGCACTGATCGTCCATCTCCGTGACGCCGGGCGCTAACGAAGTCAGCTCAATGACGTTACGATCGATCAACGGCAGGTTGTTGATGAACCGGCGATTGACGACCTGGCCGGTTTCGGCGTCTTCCGTCTGAATGTTCGCCGCCGCCCCGGACACTTCAACTTTCTGCTGCACCCCGGCGACTTTGAGCTTGAAGTTCACGGTCGCGTTCTGGCTGACGTCGACCATGACATTCTCTTGCACGGTCTTGCTAAAACCCGTCGATTCCGCGGAGACCGAATACGTTCCGGGCGGCACAGAACGGAGCAGGTACCGTCCGCTGCTATCGGAGGTCGTGGTGAATGTGAACCCTTTCTTCTGATCGGTGAGGACGACCTTCGCCCCTGCCACCACGGCGCCGGTGGCGTCGGTCAGTTCGCCGCTCACCGTGCCGAAGTAGGCCTGTCCGAAGACAGCAGGGGCCAGCGTGAGGGCGGCGAGGATGAGCAGGATGAATAATGAGTTGGGAGAATTCTTGCTGCGAAGAGAGACGGATGCTTGCATCGGAGCCTCCTTGAGCATCTTGGAAACGGACACTGTCCACCAACAGCCCGAGCTTGGCCGACATGGTACACAAATTCCCGGCGCAACACCATATGCACTTGGACTTATTGACCCTCAAGTAAATCGATTCAGTCGTGCGTTTTCTTCTTGAAAGTTGAGGATCACCTGTGATTGGGGTGAGGGAGCCGGTGCGCGTCTACGTCCGCGGCGAGTTTAGGTACTGACGCCGGGTGACCCGGCACCTCGCTGCAATGGTGCACGCAGAACGAGCTGGCACGTGCCCACCCGGCTTCACTGCAGAGGAATGCGGTAAAGGTTCCAGTGCGACGTGCTCTTGCTGAAGGTGTAGGAGTTGGCTGGACCGGGAGATGCGGCTTCCTCGATTACCTGCACAGAGGCTTTGCGCAACTCAGCTTCCGATTGAAATCCAGCGCTGGGGAGTTTCGGCAGGTCTGTGCCGCTGACGATGGGGAGCACATAGGTTCGGTAGTCCGAACTACTCTGGGTGGAGAGCCAGCGGAAATACATGGCCTTGCCGTCCCGAGTCCAATCGACATCGCACCAGCCAGAGCAAAGAGGAACCAGAGGCCCTCCCGATAGCGGCAACGCTTGCACTTCCCACCAGTTATCTTCGCGGTTGAGAGTGCGGCGCACGGCGGCAAAGCGCTCGTCAGGAGAAATCGCACTGGCGTAGAGAATGGGTTCAGTGGATATTTTTTCCGGCTGAGTGCCGTCTTCCTTCATGCGATACAGATAGCGTTGTCCAGCTTCGGGAACCTCGAAGTAAATCCGTCCTGACTGCGAATACTGAGCCCAATGCCCGTCCAGACCCGAGCCGACCTGCCGTGGAGCAAAACGATGTTCGGTGGAAGCCAGCCAGAGACGATGCTCTCCGTTTGCCTGAAGCGTATCGAAAACGACTTGCTTGTCATCCTTCGACAGACTGAAATGCGGCATCGAGATACCAGGCAGCACTTTAGACGCCTGACCTGAGGTGAGATCGGAGACTAGAAGTTCGCCGCCGCGTTCCGCCTCTGAGGCGTTCTCCGACTGGAGATAGAACACCTTGCTGCCATCGCTGGAGAGTTGGGGTTTGTCAGAGTAACCCTCGGAAGAAATCTGCCGCTCGCCCTGTGGGTCGTGAACCCAGACGCTGCTCCCAAAGGTGCCAACGGAGGTAACCAGGGAGCGGCCGTCCGGCGTCATTGCGATGCCTTGTTCCTCGGTCAGGCCGGCTGTGAGCTGCTGCGGCACTCCGTCAGGAAAGGCCTGGCGCCAAATGTGATCGCCGTGGGAGCCGGCATCGGAATTGAGGTACATCCATTTGCCGTCCGGCGACCACGCCGCAGCGTTGCAGCCTCCATTCTGGGGACCGACCGGTCGCGGTGCTCCGCCGGAAAAAGCTACGAGTTGGCAGGGAATCATTCGGCCGTCTGTTCCCATCTCCGCTACCAGGACCCATTTGTGGTCGGGCGAGAGATAAGAATTGTGTGCCATGTGGGTGTCGTTGGGAGGAACATACACGTCCCGCTGCTCGGAGCGGCTCTCGGTTGCGGTCACCACCGACAGGTGAACGCCACTTTTTATCTCGCTGAACATCACGTGATGCGCATCCACCCAGGTAAGCCCGGTTGCATTCGAGAGCAAGAGCTGCGGCTGGCCCCCGAGAACAGGGACGACCCAGGTTTGCCAGTTTAGGCCAGTAGTTCCGTAGGCGATGCGCGAGCCGTCAGGAGAGAACGCAGGAAGCAGCTTGATGCTCTCATCATGCGTCAGCTGCACCGGGTCTCCATCAGGAAGAAACTTGACGTAGAGCTGTCCTGAAGCCGCGGGTCCGCGGAGAAAGGCCAGCATGCGTCCGTCAGGAGAGAGTACGGGGTCGTAGGTCTGGTCGGTAAAGTTTGTGAGCTGCACCCACTGGGAAGAATTGGGAGCGGTAGGAGCGGCTGTCCGTCGCCAGACCAATGCAGCGCCTCCGGCGAGCACGGCGATCAGTAGTGCGGCCGCCCAGATCCATCGCCGGGATCTCTTTGGCGGTACGGCATCTACGATGGCGGGGCGGGTTCCGGATTCCGTGTCACGCTTCAGCCGTTTCAAGTCGGCGCGCAGCTCGGAAGCATGCTGGTAGCGGATGTCGGGATCTTTCTCCAGCGCCTTCAGAATGATGCGCTCCAAACTATCGGGAATTTCGGGGTTGAAACGCACCGGGGGAGTCGGCGGGCGGTTAAGAATGGAGTCGAAGATGACGCCGGAGGTGTCGCCCCGGAAGGGCAGGTTTCCAGTCGCCATCTCGTAAAGCACAACTCCGAACGAGAACAGGTCGGTACGCGCGTCGACGTCCTTGTTCCGGATCTGTTCGGGAGACATATACGCGACGGTACCCAGCGTAGCGCCGGGACTGGTAAGGTACTCGGGCTGGCTCCCCGTCATGGTAGCTTGCGTTTCGCCGGTGGAGGCCGCAGCAGTACCTATCTTTGCCAAGCCAAAATCCAGAACCTTAGTGTGACCGCGATCGGAGACGAATATGTTGGCGGGCTTGATGTCGCGATGCGTAATGTTCTTGGCGTGAGCAGCGTCGAGCGCATCCGCTACCTGAATCCCGATATTCAATATCTGTTCCAGGCCCAGCGGCCGGCCGGCGATGACATGCTTGAGCGTGTTTCCCTCCAGGAATTCCATGGCGATAAACAGGCGCCCGTCTTGCTGTGAGATTTCGTAAATGGTGCAGATATTTGGATGGTTCAGGGCCGACGCGGCGCGCGCTTCGCGACGGAAGCGCTCCAGGGATTCAGGATCCTGAGCAGCATTGTCAGGCAGAAACTTCAAGGCCACAAAGCGGCCGAGTTCAGTATCTTCCGCTTTGTAGACCACTCCCATCCCGCCGCCTCCAAGCTTGCTGAGGACTCGGTAATGGGAGAACGTCTGCCCAATCATGGGTAGCAATGTTAGGTTGGGCCTGACTCTCAGTCAAATAGGACAAAGCTTCGCGCCACGCTCGTAAATCGACATTCAAAAATCAACCATCTACAATCTCCCCATGGGCGGCCTGTTTGAGCCATCGTTGGGGGAACAGCAGTCCGAGTCCAACTTTCGGCCGATTCTGCTGGGGATGGCGCTGGTCGTGGTTGTGGTCACCGTCATCGTGCTGCTCAATCGGGGGACGCCCAAGGGCCCGACGGCTCCGCCACCCTACGCCGCCAACCTCAAGCTCTCCGATCTGAAGATGAGCGCGGCGGAAAACTTTGTCGGCGCCAGCGTCACCTACATCGACGGAACCGTGACCAATGACGGCGAGCAGACGGTTATCCACGCCATCGTGCATGTGAGCTTCAAGAATTCTCTGGACGAGGTGGCGCAGGGCGACGATATCCCGCTGCACGTGCTGCAGACCACCGGGCCGTATCCGGATGCGGTCGACCTCAGCGCCTCGCCGCTCGCCCCGCGGCAGAGCAAACCGTTCCGGCTGACGTTTGAGCACATCAGCGCGGACTGGAACCAGGCGTACCCGCAGCTGTCGATCACTGATGTGACGGTGCGGTAATTCTCTTGGCATCCTGAGCGCACTCGAAGGACCCCTGTACGGCGTACGCATAGACGATTGGGTAGAGGCGTTCTCACCGTGTGCTCAGTGAGAACTCCCAGAATCGCCGCTTCAGGGTTTGAGGAATGCAGGGGTCCTTCGACTGCGTTGCCGCCCGCTGCGCGGACGACAACGGCGCGCAGGATGACAAGGTGTAGGGGTTCACGAGGCTGCTTTCTATTTACAATGCTTGCATGCCTGAAACAAAGCCGTTCCGGCTGACGGAGTCCGTCAAAGCCGCGGGTTGAGCTTCCAAGCTGAGTCCGGCGGCGCTGGACACGGTGCTTGGGAAATTAGCCCGGCAACAGGATGCGAATGTTCTAGTCGGCTTCGATCACGCCGACGACGCCGGAGTGTATCGAATCGGGCCGGGCATGGCGCTGGTGCAGACGGTCGATTTTTTTACTCCCGTCGTTGACGATCCCTACACGTTTGGCCAGATCGCGGCCACCAACTCGCTCAGTGATGTCTACGCCATGGGCGGGCGACCAATCACTGCGTTGGCCATGGTGTGCTTTCCGGAGAAGGGCGATCTGGTGATTCTGGAACGCATTCTTGCGGGCGGCCTATCCAAGATGATCGAAGCGGGATGCACGGTGATCGGCGGGCACAGCATCCGCGATGACGAGACGAAGTTTGGCTACAGCGTCACTGGGCTGATCGATCCCGGGAAAGTCCTCGTGAATGGCGGGGCCAAAGCCGGAGACCGGTTGTTGTTCACCAAAGCGCTGGGAACGGGAGTGATCTCGACCGCCATTAAGAAGGGTGTGGCTGAGCAGTCATGGATCGATGCTGCGGTTGCGTCGATGACGACTCTCAACAAGACGGCGGCAGAAGTGATCACCGGGTCTGGCAGTGCCCGTGTGGGGACGACCGTGCATGCCATGACCGATATCACAGGCTTTGGCCTCATCGGCCATGCCAGAGAAGTAGCGCTGGCTTCCCATGTCTCCTTCGGCTTCCAGGCTTCGCGCATTCCACTGCTGGAAGGAGCGCTCGCTTGCGTGCGTGCCGGGCACATTCCCGGGGGCCTGAAGGCGAATCGCGAGTTTGCGGACTGCGCCGTCGAATATGAGGAAGGGATCAGCGACGAGATGAAGGCGATGCTTTTTGATCCGCAAACCGCCGGAGGGTTGCTGATCTCGGTTACGTCCGGGGATTCTGCAGAGCTGGCGCGCGCGCTGAATGCGGCGGGCGTCCCGGCAGTGGAGATCGGGGAAGTCTTGCCGAGCGCAAAACCCCTCATCAGCGTTGTGCCCTGATCATGCAGTTTCCCCCTTCCCGGGGCTGCAAATCCCTCGCGTTGCTCGCAATGACAAATCAGGGTTTACGGCACACTGCAAAGTTCCCAGATCTTGGCCAGGTGGTGGTCGTCGTGCTCCGCGACGAAGTACAGGTGATCCACCAGGCGCATGGGCGTTTTCAGGCGCGGATGGAGGACGGAGCGAGAAAAGAGCGAAGAGTCTAATTCTCCGACGCGATTCACCAATTGCAAGCGAGCCGCTCGAAACCTGGCCAGTATTTCCGCGATCTCTCGCGCATTATGATTAGCCTCGTCCGTCTTGCGATTCCTGAGGTCGGCGACGGTGAGCTCAGAGAGCCCGGCCACGTAGTCTTCGACGCGAGCTATCCACAGAGGCTCGAGGTCGAGCAGATGTCCGGCCTGTTCCTGGGCCGACCATTTGTCCTGCGGCTTTCTGGTCAGAACCTGGTGGGGGCAACCTCGTACAAGTTCCTCCAGCCGCGCTGGAGTGCCGCGCAGACGGACGCACAGGTTGGGGTAGAGCTCTACTGGAAACGAGAATTCGAACTTCCGCTCAAACCAATTGGCAATTTCAGTCATGGATTTTCCCTGGTCCCTGTGGCTCGGAACGCGCATCTATGAAGTAGTTCTGATTTTTCTCCGCTGATTCTCGCTTCAATATTTTCTTCAAGGAGTCACTCATGAAAACTCGCATTCTTGGCAAGAGCGGGCTCACCGTCTCTGCGCTTGGTCTTGGCTGTATGGGGATGTCGGAATTCTACAGTGGGCGCGATGACAAGGAATCGATCGCTACGATTCACCGCGCCCTGGAGCTGGGCATCAATTTTCTCGACACCGCCGACGTGTACGGTCCGTACAAGAACGAAGAACTGGTGGGGCAGGCGATCAAAGGAAAGCGCGATAAGGTCGTGCTGGCCACCAAGTTCGGGATCGTCCGCGATCCGGCTAATCCCAACGTTCGCGGGGTGAGCGGCAAACCGGAATATATTCGCCAGTCCTGCGAAGGCAGTCTGCGGCGGCTGGGAACGGATCACATCGATCTTTACTACCAGCACCGTGTCGATCCCAACACTCCCATCGAAGAAACAGTTGGCGCCATGGCCGAGCTGGTGAAAGCGGGCAAAGTGCGCTTCCTCGGATTGTCGGAAGCCAGCCCGAAGACCCTGCGCCGGGCGGTGAAAGTGCATCCTATTACCGCGCTGCAAACCGAGTATTCACTCTGGAGCCGCGATCCCGAGGACGAGATTCTGGCCACCTGCCGGGAGCTCGGAATTGGTTTTGTGGCCTATAGCCCGTTGGGGCGCGGATTTCTGACGGGACAGTTTGCCCGCTTTGACGATCTCCCTGCCGACGATTACCGGCGCAATTCGCCGCGCTTCCAGGGGGAGAATTTCGAGAAGAATCTAGACTTGGTGCGCCGCATCCGGGCGGTCGCCAAAGAGAAGGGCTGCCAGCCGTCGCAGCTGGCGCTGGCGTGGGTGCTGGCCCGGGGCGAGGATATCGTCCCTATCCCGGGCACGAAGCGACGGCGGTATTTGGAAGAAAACGTGGGCGCTCTGGAGGTCAAGCTGACAGCGGATGACTTGCGGCGGATCGATGAAGTCTTCCCCTCCGGCGCTGCCGCTGGCCAGCGCTATCCCGAGCACATGATGGCGATCGTCAACGGGTAACCATTTCTGAGATTACCCCCGGGCTCGTCGGAGCTGGTGGTTTAGGTCAAAACGACGACCGGCCATGGCCGCCAGATATCTGGCTGGTCGCAGGCGGGTCGTCGTACCCTGTGCCAATTCCGAATTCTGCCTGCCACGGGAAGGCGGGTCTCCCTCGCTTGGAATCTTAAGGAGAGCTTATGGCAAGCGCAGGTATGGCCCCCGCACAAGCAAGCGAGCGCACGCAGCAGGTCAACGAGCGCATGGCAGTTTCCAGGATGGTGGCCGCTGGACGGGTTCGAGCCGGAGCCAAGTGGTTCTACTGGATTGCCGGTCTCTCGATGGTCAATTCGCTGGGGGTGATCTTCGGGAGCAACTTCCACTTCGTGGTCGGGCTGGGAATCACATCGGTGGTCGATGCTTTTGCCCGGCGAGCGGGCAGCGCGGGCAGCGTTCTGGACATTATCATCAACGGATTCGTCGCTGGAGTGTTTGTGTTATTTGGCACCTTCGCGGCCAAGGCGCAAAGGTGGGCGTTCCTGGTGGGAATGGCGCTCTACCTGAGCGATGGTGTGCTGCTGGTGAGTGTGAAGGACTATCTCGGCGTGGCCTTCCACGCTTACGCCCTGTTCGCTATTTACCGCGGGTATACGGTGACCAGGCAGCTGCCGCGGTAAGCAAGACAGCATGGGGAGGACAGGAGTGTCCACTCCGCGCAAAACTGAAGGGCGGCCATTGCGGCCGCCCTTTTTGTCGAACCTTTAAAACTGTTCTTACGCTCTGGCGGGACTTTCGCCGCCCTTGGCCAGACCGGGTCTTCCCGGCTCCGGCTTCAGAACCTGCTGTACCCCATCATCGGCTCGTGGCGGCGGAACCAGCTTGGGCAGTTCCTTGCCTTCCATGACCAGCTTAATTTCGTTGGCATCGAGCACTTCCCGTTCCAGCAGAGCCAGGGCGATGCGCACCAGCGTATCGTGGTTGCTGCCCAGGATGTTCTTGGCCGTGGAGTACCCCTGACTGATCATGCGGCGAACTTCTTCGTCAATCTTGATTGCCGTGGCTTCACTGTAATCGCGATGCTGGGCAATTTCGCGTCCCAGGAATATCTGCTCTTCTTTCTTGCCGAAGGTCAGCGGTCCAAGATCGCTCATGCCGAACTCGCAAACCATTTTGCGGGCCAGCTCGGTGGCGCGTTCAATGTCGTTGCCGGCCCCGGTGCTCATCTGGTTGAGGAACATCTCTTCGGCGATACGGCCGCCCATCATGATAGCGATTTCCGTTTCCAGATAGTCCTTGGTGTAGTTGTGCTTGTCGTCGATGGGCAACTGCATGGTGACGCCGAGCGCCATGCCGCGCGGAATGATGGTGACCTTGTGCAAGGGGTCGGAATTCGGCAGCTTGGCCGCCACCAGCGCGTGTCCGGCCTCGTGATACGCCGTAACCTTCTTTTCTTCTTCAGAGAGCAGGAGCGACTTGCGCTCCACGCCCATCAGGACCTTGTCTTTGGCGATTTCGAAGTCGTACATTAGTACGGCTTTGCGGTTTTGCCGCGCTGCGCCCAGTGCGGCTTCGTTCACCATGTTGGCCAGATCGGCGCCGGAAAAACCGGGTGTGCCGCGCGCCAAAACCGAAAGATCCACGTCTTCGGCCAAGGGGATCTTGCGGGTGTGGACACGGAGAATTTCTTCCCGCCCGCGTACGTCGGGGCGGTTGACTACCACCCGGCGGTCGAAACGTCCGGGGCGAAGCAGCGCCGGATCGAGCACATCCGGACGGTTGGTCGCGGCCATGAGAATAACGCCGTCGTTGGACTCGAAGCCGTCCATCTCGACCAGCAGCTGGTTCAGAGTCTGCTCGCGCTCGTCATGTCCGCCGCCCAGACCAGCTCCGCGGTGGCGGCCCACGGCATCGATTTCGTCAATAAAGATGATGCAGGGGGCGTTCTTCTTGCCTTGCTCGAACAGATCGCGGACGCGGCTGGCGCCCACGCCCACGAACATTTCCACGAAATCCGACCCGGAAATGGAGAAAAAGGGAACGTTGGCCTCGCCGGCTACGGCACGCGCCAGCAAAGTCTTGCCTGTTCCTGGAGGTCCAACCAGCAAAACACCCTTGGGAATTCGCCCGCCCAGCTTCTGGAACTTCTGCGCCTCACGCAGGAACTCGATGATCTCCCGCAGCTCTTCCTTGGCCTCATCCACGCCGGCCACGTCCTTGAACGTGACTTTCTTTTGCTGCATGGAGAGCAGGCGAGCGCGGCTCTTGCCGAAGGAAAGGGCCTTGTTCCCGCCAGTCTGCATCTGCCGGATCATGAAGAACCACAGGGCAGCCAGCAGTACCAGGGGCGCCAGGTTCAACAGCCAGCTCGGCCAGCTGCCGCTGTTGATGTCCCGGAACTTCATGACCACGCCCTTGTCGCGCAGCGTCTTGATCATATCGGGATAATTTGCCGGAGCCGTCGTGTGGAAGGTGGAGGACTCGTTCTGGAACTTGCCCTGCACTTCCATGCCGGTGATGGTTACTTCCTTGACGTTCCCCTGATCTACATCCGTCAGGAACTGGGAGAAGTTGATGTCCTGCTCCTTCGGTCCCGAACTGCTCTGTTTTACGACTTGCCAGAGCAAGAACGCAGAAAGCACGATCACCAGCCAAAAAACCACCGTTTTAACCGTCGAATTCACCTAAGAGCTCCTGAAAAACCAGTACCTTATAACCGGGAATCCCGTCCAAGTAGTATTAGATGCCCTACGCGGGGATTGGATAGGGGAAATTACCAACCTTCTCATTCTAATCCTATCTGGCGTGAAAGAGTATCGAGTTCTTGTCGTAACTTAAGTCATGCGGCGGACCTTAACCGGTCGCCAGGTGGGGAAGATTCCGGTGGGTCTGTTCCGGAGACCCCAGCCCGTAGCCGACCAGAAAGGCCTCATCCACCAGAAAACCAAAATAGTCAGGCTGGAGCTGGACCCGCCGCGCAGATTGGCGGTCCAACAGGGTCGCCACTTTGACTGAGGCCGCTCCGCGGGCACGCAGATCGGAAACCAGAAACTCGGTGGTCACTCCGGAGTGCACCATGCCCTCGACCAGCAGCACGTGGTGGCCGCGAATGTCGGCGTCGTGGCTAAAAAAGATCTCCAGAAAACCCTCGGGCTTTCCTTCCATCTCCCGCATGTACTTGGGCTTGATGAACTGGCAGATCACCGGCACTTCCAGCGCCCTCACCAGGTCGGCCATGAAGATGAATCCGTTTTCCAGGAGCGCGAGGGCGTGGATGGTTTTTCCTTTGTAATCGTTGGAGATCTGCCGTGCGATCTCCTTGACGCGCTTCTGAACTTGCTCGGCTGGAATTACGATTCGCGGCTGATCAGATTTTACAGTCGTCATAATTTGTGCGAACCGGCCTTGGACCGCTTCTCGGCCCGAGCCAGGCTCGCGCTTCTCCTTACACTGCTGGCACGCCTAATGGAATCTCCCGAATGGCCACGGCCGTTGCAGTTTCGTCCCGAGGCTGCAGCTGCGCCGGTACGGCAAAACCGTGTACCCAGACTACCTCGCTCGCTCTCGCCACTACCGGCCACTGTTTGCGTTCGGTAAGTGTGAGGTGGCGTTGCTGCAATAGTTCTTTGATCTTCTTCGGTCCCTTGGTGTGCGGCGGCCAAAAGCGATCTCCGGGACGCCAGTTCCGCACAATCAACTCTTCGCCCAACAGCCCACGATCCAACAATTGCTCGGGATTATAACCTTCGGCAGCCTTTCCCGAAACTAATACTGCTTCGAAACGGTATCGGAGTTCCGGAATGTCGATGGCTCCGGGCACTGGGAGACGGTACTCATAATCGGATGACTTAGCGGGTGCGCTTGCCGGCGCGAACCGCAATTCGTCTCGGCGCCGTGAAACCGTCCATTCTTCTGGCAGCGTCGCGGACCGGGCGGCGCCAGGTTGGCCGGAAGCCAGTGCGAGAATCTCTTCCACATGGCGGAACTCGAGTCGCAAGCCGAGCGATTCCGCCGCCTCGCGGACGATACGGCGGCGGAGGGCCAGAGGCGAGGCCGTCAATGCGGGGAGCCGCAAAACTCTCTCTCCGGCATTCCACGGCTCCGGCAATACCCGCGCGACCTCCTGCTCCCAATAGTCTTCTTCCGCGCGAGCAATCTCAGCGGTCTCTGCCAACGCCTCGCGCACCCTGGGATTAAGATTGCGTTCCAAGCGCGGCAAAATGCCGTGCCGCACCCGGTTCCGGGAGTGGCGCAGATCGCGGTTGCTCGCGTCTTCTCGCCATGTCTGACCTAGTTCCGCGAGATAAGCTTCCAGGTCGTTGCGCCGAACTTCCAGGAGGGGCCGCACGATGGTAGGAGGATGATTGCCCGCTGCGGAAGGCGAAGCCACCGACAACTGGGGATAAATCCCCGCCAATCCACGGCTGCCCGCGCCCCGGGCGACTTTGAGCAGAACCGTCTCGGCCTGATCATCCAAAGTGTGGGCGGTAGCGATCCGGTTTAAACGGCGTTCTCGTAAAAGTTCCCGGAAGAATGCGTAGCGCATTGCGCGAGCTGCCGCTTCCAGACTCAGATGCTCGCGAGCCGCGAAGTCCGCCACGTCGCCGCGATCGCAGTGCAGGTCCAGCTTGTGCTGCCGGGCCAGCTGGGCCACGAATTCTTCATCCTGATCTGAATGTGCTCCCCGCAGCTGGTGATTGAAGTGAACCACCGAAAGCACCATCCCGACTTCGCCGCGCAGCTCCAGCAGGAGCCTGAGGAGCGCCACGGAATCCGCTCCGCCCGAGACCGCTGCTCCGACGCGGTCGCCTGCCTTCAGCAGGGCATGCTTGCGGATGTAGGCGAGGACGTCTGGGGCCAGGCGCGGCATAGGTCCATAGTATCGCCACAGGCCACGTGGGGACAGCCGCCCCCGGCTGTCCGGCGGAGCGAAGCTCCGCAGTTTTTATGGTTAGTGACGCTCCCGGGCAAGAACAGTGACGATTGCAGACTGGCTGCCGAGCTGCGCTCGGCCTGGACAGCCGAGGGCGGCTGTCCCCACGTGGCCTCTGCCAATGCATGCTTCTTGCAGCACCATCACCCATCTGGGTGTGTTTTCCTATGGCATCAACGGGTAAGGCGCAGCTTCCACATGTTCTCCACAGCTTACTGTTCCTGCTATATTCCGTTCAGCCGCTCTCTGGCGCACAATTCCTGCGGACAACTGTCACTCCACCCATGGCCAACCCTGGTGACTTCGCATACATCGTCAAGCAGCAGGCGGATATCGTGCGCGTGGTGGGCGAGTACGTCAAGCTGAAGAAGGCCGGGGCGCAGAATTATTCCGGGTTGTGCCCGTTTCACAACGAAAAGACGCCGTCGTTTTCGGTGCATGCCACGCGGCAGTTTTTTCACTGTTTCGGATGCAGCGCCTCCGGCGATGTCTTTAGCTTTGTGCAGAAGATCGAGAATATTACCTTCCCCGAAGCCGTGCGCGCGGTCGCGCAGAAGCTGGGAATCGCGCTGCCAAAGGCCAGCTACAGCAGTCCGGCGGAAGCCAGGGACGCCAAACTGCGGACCGTGCTGTTGGAGGTCCACGAACGCGCCGTGGCGTTTTTTCAGGAGTATCTGCGACGGTCTGACGGTGCCCGCACGCGCGAATATCTGGCCGGCCGTGGGTTGAACGAGGAAATGATCAAGTCCTTCCGCATCGGGTTTGCGCCGGATTCGGGGTTTCTGCTGCGCGAACGGCTGAAGGGCGAGTATGAGGAAGAGGTGTTGCGGGAGAGCGGATTGTTCTCGTGGAAGGAAAGCTCTCAGCCTTCGGCTGTCAGCTCTCAACAGAACAGCAGGTCCCTCGACTCCGCCGGACCGGCCGCCAGCGACAGCTCCGGCTCCGCACGGGATGACAATTCTGAAGCGAACGAGGGGAAGTCGGACTCGAGGGCGGGCGAGCCAGAAACTGGCAACCAGAAGCCAGAGGCTGCTCTTTCCGCCATGTACTCCAAGTTCCGCAACCGGGTCATGTTTCCCATCTGCAATGAAACCGGGCGGGTGATCGCATTTACCGGGCGCACGCTCTCTACCGATGAGAAAGCCGGGCCCAAGTACCTGAACTCGCCCGAGACTGCGATCTATTCCAAGTCGCGCGTGCTGTTCAATCTTGACCTGGCGAAGGAAGCCATCCGCAAACTCGATTACGCCATTCTGGTCGAAGGCCAGATGGACTGCATCTCGGTGTACGCTGCCGGGTTTCATAACGTGATCGCCAGTTCGGGAACGGCCTTTACCGAGATGCAGGCGAAATTGCTCGGGCGTTTCAGTCGAAATGTGGTGGTGAACTTTGATCCGGACACGGCCGGAGCCAAGGCCACGGAGCGAACGCTGGGCTTGCTGGTGGAAGAAGAGTTTCAAATCAAGGTGCTCGCTCTCGAAACAGGCTTCGACCCGGATCTGTTCGTTCGCCGCAAAGGGAAGGATGCCTACGGGGAAGCGCTGCGAAACTCCCAGCCTTATTTTACGTATTTGATTGAACGCGCCCGGGCGCAGTTTCCAGTGCGCAGCGGGGAAGGCAAAGTGAAAGCGGTGAATTATCTCCTGCCCCACATCCAGAGGGTTCCCAGCCGCATTGTGCGCGATGAGTTGACCCGCGAGATTGCGCAAAAGCTGAACATCGATTCGGCGGTGTTGCGGCAGGAACTGAAGCATGCGGCGGCCAGCCGCTCGTCGTCCGCCCTCAAGGCCCCGGTCGAGGCCCAGGTCACCGATGCAGAGAAGGTGCTGATCCGGGCGCTCACCTCCGGCCGGGAGATGCAAGCCTCCGGGGAAAGGCTTTCGGCTCGAGATGGCACCGAAGAAGAGTTTGACGCCGCCCGTCAGGCGCAGTTTGTATTGCGCAGCGAACAGCTGCACCGGGGTCTGGCTACAGAGTCGCTCGTTGAGATACTGCTGGAGGCGCCCGAATCCGCCGAAATCATGTCCCTGGCTCTGACCGATGGCGACCGCAACCTTCTGGCGTACATCCTGATGAAAGAGGATGAGCAACTGAGCGCGGAAAGGCTGGAGGGAGCAGTGCGCGCGGCGCGGCGCATGCGAATCCGGCGCGAGATGGAAGAGGTGCAACGAGAATTGCAGCCCGGGCGAAAATTGGAACCCGAGCGGCTGCGGTTCCTGCTGGGGGAAAAGGAAAGACTCAAAAGAGCTCTCATGGACCCGGGGTTGCTCGACGCAAGCTTCTCTCCCCCTGCGGCTTAGGTCCGAGGTGAAACTTAGCACATGGCGGAGGCATCTAAGTTATTACGGGTAAGGAACATAGAGCGGCGACGAGAATGCGGCGCAGGAAAGCCATCGGGTTGACAGTTCGGGTTTGTGCTATACTCTGAAAGTTTGTGTCGGCGTTAGCTCGCCAACTTACGTTCCCACCAAATCATTACGGCGTTTAGACTGTCCTCCCACGGGACAATTTGAGGATAATCCGTCTTGGCTCTTGACGACAAGTACGATGACTTAAAAAAGCTGATCGACACGGGGAAAGAGAAGGGATATCTGACCTACGATCAGGTCAACGACCTGATCCCGCACGACGTGCACTCTCCCGAGGACCTCGACGATCTGCTGACTACCATTGGCACACAAGGCATCGATGTGCTGGAGGGACCAAAGCTTCCCTCCGCCGCTCTCGACAAAAAATTCGAAGACGACGAAGTCGGTGAGGATGTCGAGCTCGACCTCACTCCCGGCGCACTGGAAAAAACCAACGATCCCGTCCGCATGTATTTGCGGGAGATGGGAACCGTGCCGCTGCTCACGCGCGAGGGCGAAGTTGAAATCGCCAAGCGCATCGAGCGCGGGCAGATTCGCGTTCTGAAGGCGCTCTCCCGCTCGCCCATCGTGATCAATGAGCTCCTGGCTCTGGGTGAAGACCTCAAGAAGAGTGTCCGTTCCATCAAGGAAGTGGTCACCTTCGACGAGGAGGAGATCACCGACGAGATCCTGCAGAACCGGCTAAAGGAGTTCACCGGCAAAATCGACGACCTGGCCAAAGCTTACAAAAAGGCCAGCGGACTGATCGAGAAGTTTGCCGCGGTCAATCAGAAGAAGCGTCCGAAGGACTACCGGCGCTATCGGCTGGCGCTGGCGCGCGCCGTCGTGGGTGTATCGCTGTGCGTACGCAACCTGGGCTTTACCAATAGCGAGCGCAAGCGCTTAATCGACCGGGTTAATAAGACGGTCGACACCATGCGCTCGCTCGACCGGCAGTCGAACAACCTGGAAAAGAAGGCGGACGCCACCCGCAGCGACGAGCAGCGCAAGGAATACAAGCGGCAGTCGCGGGCCATTCACGCCGAACTGGAGAAGCTGGAGATCGAAGCCGGGGTGTCGTTTCAGGAGCTCAAGCGCACGCAGCGCGAGATCATCCAGGGCGACATGGATGCGGAGCAGGCCAAGCGGGAGCTGATCGAAGCCAACCTCCGCCTGGTGGTTTCCATCGCCAAGAAGTACACCAACCGTGGCCTGCAGTTTCTTGACCTGATTCAGGAAGGCAACATCGGCCTGATGAAGGCGGTCGACAAGTTCGAATACCGCCGCGGCTACAAGTTTTCGACTTACGCCACCTGGTGGATCCGGCAGGCTATTACCCGTGCCATCGCCGACCAGGCCCGCACCATCCGTATTCCGGTGCACATGATTGAGACCATCAACAAGCTGATCCGCACCTCGCGGCAGCTGGTGCAGGAGCTGGGCCGCGAACCTACGTCGGAAGAAATTGCCAAGCGGATGGATATCCCGGTGGCAAAAGTGCGCAAGGTGCTTAAGATTGCGCAGGAGCCGATCTCGCTCGAAACCCCCATCGGCGAAGAGGAAGACTCTCACCTCGGCGATTTCATCGAGGACCGGGCGGTGGTCTCGCCAGCCGAGGCTGTGATCAATGTGAACCTGAAGGACCAGACTTCTCAGGTGCTGCGCACGCTGACACCGCGCGAGGAGAAGGTCATCAAGATGCGCTTTGGGCTGGAAGACGGCAGCGAGCACACCCTGGAAGAAGTCGGCCAGTCATTCGCGGTGACCCGCGAACGCATCCGCCAGATCGAAGCCAAGGCACTCCGCAAGCTGCGGCATCCGTCGCGGTCGAGAAAACTGCGGGCGTTCATGGATGGGGTCAGGGACTAACTCGAGCGAGCCGCCGATTCCTCAGCAGAATATGCAGATTCCAAGGGCATGGCTTCCGCCATGCCCTTTGTTTCATTTCGTGGCCAGTCCAGCGCCTAGTTTGTCGGCGCGAACGGGAAGTTGCTGGCAGCGGCCAAGTCGAGTACCGAGTGGGATAGAGCGCCTGTCCCGGTGTTGGCAGTCAATACTGAAAATCCGGTCGCGTTCAGGCAGAAGGCGTCCACCCCGCTTTGGTCAAACAGGCAGTTTGCCACGATGGGAAGGGCGGTAAAGGGAGATCCCGATAGCGCCGTCAACGCTCCGCTGGTTGTATCCAACCCGTAGCCTTCAAGACTGGTGACCGTGTCGGTGTTGTCCGCAACCGATGGGTAGACGAAATTACCATTGGGATGAATGGTCAACGCGAAGGGGATGGAGACTGTGGCGAAGGGCGAATTGGGAACCGGAGTGGGTGCACCCGTAATTGGATCGATGGAGAACACATAAATGTGCGGGTCGCCGGAGGCGCCGGTATTATCCGCCACACCCAGCAGGAACTTTCCGCTCGGGTCTGCCTGCACAACGGAAACTCCGAGCTGGAACGGACTCCCCGTAATCTCGGTGAGAGCGCCCGTAGTCTTGTCGATCGAGAATACGGCGACGGGAAGCGAAGAAAACGTCTGGCCTACGTAAAGGAATTTTCCGTTTCCGTCAACGGTCAGGCTGTTGGCGAAGGCGACGTTGAACGACTGGACAGGAGATCCAGGCGCCGCGTTAAGGCTTCCGGTAGTGGGATCGATTTGATATGCCGAAATGGAAGAGGTGAACCTTCCTCCCACAAAAAGAAAACGCCCTTTGGGGTCGCTCGTCAATGTGTCGTCTGACGCCTGGGCGGGGAACGGACTTCCGCTGATGGCCGTCAATGCACCACTGGCGTGGTTGATGGAGAAGGCTTCTACTTCCGCCAGGCCGCCGATGGGCACATAGAGAAACTGCTTGTTCACGATCACCATGCTATTGATGCCGCTGGTGGGGAGCGCGGGAGGCGTGAAGGGACTCAAGTTCGCGAACGTTGCGAGGCTGTTTAGGCTGGCTCCCTGAATATCGCTGGGACCAAAATAGTACAGAAGCGCCGTGGTGGTGACTGTTCCGCCCCCACCCCCACCCCCGGTCGACCCGCAGGTTGAACTGCCAGTAACCGAGCCACCTCCCGGACTAGAACCGGTACCGTTTCCCGAAGACGACGAAGGGCAGCTACTGCACCCGCTGAGAACCGCCAGAGCAACGAGTACCAGTAGAAGTAAAAGCAGAATCCGGAATTTTGCCCTCATCCATTCCTCCAGAAGCTTCGACCGGCCCAAGTTAACGCGACCAGACCAACACCAGAGCAAAAAATCGCGGAACCGGGCATAAAATAAGGCTCCCGTAGACCAAATCGGGAACGTCCCTCAGAAATGGTAACGTTACAAGTGAAAGGGGAACAACGTTACGAACGTACCCTTGCCGCCTTGGCGGGAACCACGGGCCCGGCCCGGCTCCGACTTTCGTTATGATGGCTTTCTGTCCTTTTCCAACCTCTTTTTCCTTCTCTTTCCACAAAGAATTCCGCCGCTCCACAAGTTCTGCACAACTAAGCGCGGATTTTCTGTTGCAGGGTTTGTGGGCTTCAAGCAGAGTAGCCCGCAGTGCATGCGTGGGTTGTCTTAAGAGCGCTGCCACTGATTGCTGAGCATGCGGTTTCCGGCAATTCTCGAGGGTGAGTTGCCGGAGGGTTTCGTAAGACGTGTCATGGCGCGTCGAGAGAAACCTTGGGCGTTGCGGCCTCCTCGGAAGTCCTCCTCACTTGGAAGGACTGAGCCGCTGCTTCGGGCAATCGCTGCCGTCGTGAGCTGCAGGCTGCGGTCTGGAGCCGCGATTGGCAGAGTGCGTCGAGAGACGAGCGTTCCTCGCGAACGCGGTTTCAAAGCGTGCGCCTCTCTGCCTTGTGCGGTGAGAGGGCAGGCGGGACATCCCACGAGCAAATACGGCCCGGGTGGCTGGCCTGGGCCGTATCTTTTTATGAACTTGTAGCCGCTGATTTACGCAGATTAGCGCGGATAACCCAACTATCGGGTCAACACCTGCCGCTCCATGAGAGGTTTCTTGCCGGTGTTACCATTCCACGGTGGTTAGTCTACGACGCCCGCGATTTGCTGCTCCAGCCCTGCACATATGTCTCTTCGCACTGACCTGGGTTCTCGACTGGATGCAGCCGCAGGCGTTGGCCAATGGCCCGGCGGATTGGCCCTTCAGAGTTCTGTTCATCGCCGACCTACCGATTTCTTTAGTCGCTTTTGGTGTGATGTTCAATTCTGACGCGCGGTTCCCGTATGCCCTGGCGATGTGGGGAATCCTAGGAACGCTCTGGTGGTACTTCCTGGGTGGTTGGATGGAGGGTCGGGGAAGAAACACTACCTGACGTCAAGGGGCAATTGCCCAATCCTTTCAGATTCGCTTTATATTCGCCTATATTTTAGCGCGGCAACCACGCGGCCAAGAAAAGCTGCCTCCGCCCCTCCTTTTCCGAAGATCTACTGCACATCCACAGGTGCAATCTATGCATACTAGCGTTGTCTTCTTCAGTTTAAGGGGGAACCGTGTTGACTAGGCAAACGTTTGGGTTCGCGGTGCGATGACAGAGACAATAAGACTGTGCAGAACAGAAGGAAATTCGAGAGGCTGCAAAGGCAAGTCGAAGGCTTCTACGCAGTATGCGAAAAGATTGCCCTCAGGACCCTTCTGTTTTGCTGTTTCATGTTGGAACTCATTCGGTTCGTGGTCTGGCTTGCGCGGTGACACCCTTGCTTGTGGCGGAGGGACTCGTTGTGAGGACCAAATCATTCTATTGGGATGAAGACGACAGAAGAGACCAGGAGCTTCGTCGTTCGGTGAATGTCGATCGAGAGTACACCGACAGGTCAAATTGTGACTCCTGCGGAGCACGACTGGATGGCAGTGCTTTCCAATGTGTCAAGTGCGACTCACTTATTTGCAGTTCGTGCGTTTGCGACGACGGGTATTGCCCCGCCTGCGTAGGATCTGGGATGGCGTTCCCTCAGGGTTGAACGGGCCCCAAGATCGCAGACTGTATCAATGCTGGCGGGCGCTGCATACGCCCCGAAAGTTAAAGACACGTTTTCTAAAACCTTCCACAGCATATCCCCAGCTTCCCCACAACTTGTTTGGGCGCTTCGCTTCGTCTTCGCTTTCGTCAACGTTGCGAACAAGGCAGAGTGTATTTCCGGCGCATCGCTCACTGGAATTGGTGACGCGCTTCACTGGTCTCAATTTTCAATAAATGACCTCAACTTAGCATCTTTGAAATCGATATTCGTCGGGGTGTGTTCGTTTTTTGTTCGCATGCCTTTCTCGTTTTGCAGCATAATCTAGAGCAGCTTCGACTGGGAATTACACTACTTGCCAACTACCGATTACACTCTCGCGCACACGCTGCCGGCTAATGTCGAAGCCGAGCGCTCGATTCTGGGCGCTATTCTGCTGGATAACCTGGCGTACAACGAGGCGGCGGAGCATCTCAAAGCCGAAGATTTCTCGCTCGACTCGCATCGGCGGCTTTACGCCCGCATGGTCGACCTGGCCGAGTCGTCGCGGCCGATCGACATGATTACGCTGGTCGAGGAACTGGACCGGCGCAAGGAACTGGAGGCGATCGGCGATGTCGGCTACATCTCGGGTTTGGTAGATGGTGTTCCCGACCGGCCGAGCATCGAGCACTACATTAAGATTGTCCGCGACAAGGCGCTGCTGCGCGGATTGATGCACGCTGCCAACGCCGCCATTGCCCGAGCCTCCGAGCAGAGCGACCCTGCGGAAGATATTCTCAACGATGCCGAAGCCGCCATCTTTCAGCTTTCCGAGAAGCGCATTGGACGCGGCTTCATGGGCGTGCAGGATATCGTCAAGGAGTCGTTTGGGTCGGTCGACGCGCTGCTGCAAAGAGGCCAGCGCATTACCGGACTCGAGACCCACTACGCGGACCTGGACGAAAAAACCAGCGGCCTGCAGAAATCGGATTTGATCATCATTGCCGGACGACCGTCGATGGGCAAGACCGCGTTCGCGCTCAACATCGCCGAGAACGCGGCGATTGAAGATCAGAAAGTCGTCGGGGTGTTCTCCCTGGAAATGTCGCGCGAAGCGCTGTTGCTGCGCTTGCTTTGCTCGCGGGCTAAAGTCGACTCCCACAAGATGCGAACTGGTTCGCTTTGGCGCGACGACATGGCCAAAGTGGTGCGCGCCATGGAAGAGCTGGCGCACGCTCCCATTTTCATCGACGACACTCCCGGCATTACGCTGAGCGAAATGCGGGCCAAGTCCCGCCGCCTGATGCAGGCGCACGGCAAGATCGACCTGGTCATCGTGGACTACCTGCAACTCATGTCGGGCGGGGGCAAGCGCTATGAGAACCGCACCCAGGAGGTCTCCGCCATCTCTCGGGGTCTGAAAGGGCTGGCCAAGGAATTGAAGGTGCCGGTGATCGCGCTTTCGCAGCTGAGCCGCGCGCCGGAGAGCCGTGGCGGCGACCACCGGCCACAACTGGCCGATCTGCGGGAATCGGGATCGATTGAGCAGGACGCCGACGTGGTGGCCTTCATCTTCCGGGAAGAGGTCTACAAGCAGGACGACCCCGAGTTGCAAGGCCGGGCGGAGTTGATCATCGCCAAGCAGCGCAACGGGCCCACGGGCAGAGTAAACCTGGCATTCCTGAAAAATTCCACGCGCTTTGAGTCCTTGGCGGACGGCGGCAGTGAAGCGTCGGAATAAGTCGAATCCTCTCCCATTTTCACGTGATGGAAAAACATCAACCTGTGGAAAACCTTGTGGAAGCGTGTCGCCTACCTACTGGTGAGCATCGTAGATACCGTACGGTCGGTTGCGACCGCAGCAGTTTTTCTTCTGTAAGTCACGCCAGCCCGTGATGTTAGTCACTGACGATTCCACCGTTCTCAGCTTCTGACGATTGGCAGAATTTCCCGGGGTCATAAGAGATTTGCACATTCGAGAAGGCAGGTACCACTATTTTGGAGGCTGAAAGGGCTGGCAGCGGGATTGCTAGGATAGGGTTCGCCCGTCCCATTTTGGACCCAGCGGGGCCATCGCCAGCACGGCAATCGGCAGGGGTTAGTACCGCGCCCCTAGTTGCTCTCGCCGACCTTGAGGACAGCGAGGAAGGCTTCCTGGGGGATGTCGACACGGCCGATGCGCTTCATGCGCTTCTTGCCTTCTTTCTGCTTCTCCAGCAGCTTGCGTTTGCGGGTGATGTCTCCACCGTAGCACTTGGCGAGAACATTCTTGCGGATGGCGTGAACCGTTTCGCGGGCGATGATTTTGGCCCCGATCGAGGCCTGGATGGCGACCTCGAACATCTGGCGGGGAATCAATTCCCGCATTTTGGAAACCAAAGCTTTTCCCCGTTCATAGGCAAAGTCGCGATGCACAATGATGGAGAGCGCATCGACCGGCTCCCCAGCCACCAGGATATCCATCTTCACCATGGGAGATTCCCAATAGTCGGCCAGATGGTAATCCAGAGATGCGTAGCCCCGGGATACGGATTTGAGGCGATCGTAGAAATCCAGCACGATTTCATTCAGCGGCAGTTCGTAGTGCAGCATCACGCGCGACGAACTCACGTACTCGAAGGTCTTTTGGCGGCCGCGTTTTTCTTCCACCAGGGCCAGAATTCCGCCTACGTATTCTTCATTGCTCAAAATGGTCGCCAGAATCACCGGCTCTTCGATCTTGGCGATTTCACTCGGCGACGGCCAGCGTGAGGGATTATCCACTTCGATGAGTTCGCCATCGGTTTTGGTGATCTTGTAGCGCACGCCGGGTGCGGTGGTGATCAATTCTAAATTGAACTCGCGCTCCAGCCGCTCCTGGATGATTTCCATGTGGAGCAGACCGAGAAAACCGCAGCGGAAGCCGAATCCCAGCGCGACGGAACTTTCCGGCTCGAAGAAGAATGACGAATCGTTCAGGCGCAACTTTTCGAGGGCTTCACGAAGCTGGGTGTGTTCGTGGGCATCGACGGTATAGAGACCGGCGAAAACCATGGGCTTGATTTCTTCAAAGCCGGGCAGCGGCTCAATCGCCGGATTAGTGTCGTCGGTGATGGTGTCGCCGATCTTGGTGTCGGCCACGTTCTTGATATTGGCGATCAGGAAGCCGACTTCGCCGGCGCGCAGTTCGTCAATCTCTACCGGTTTCGGAGTGAGTACGCCGAGTGTTTCGACGTCCAGGACACGTCCGTTCCACATCAAGCGGATCTTTTGTCCCTTGCGTAGCGTGCCCTGAAACACGCGCGTCAGCACGATGACGCCGCGATAGGGATCGAACCAGGAATCGAAGATCAGCGCCTGCAACCGCTTCTCCGGGTCGCCTTTGGGGGGTGGAACCCGCTTGACGATGGCTTCGAGGACATCCGGCACACCCTGGCCGGTTTTGGCGCTGATCAAAACCGCGTCGGACGCGTCCAGACCCACGGCGCCTTCGATCATTTCTTTAGTGCGCGCAATATCGGCGCTGGGCAGGTCGATCTTGTTGATGACCGGAATGATTTCCAGACCGTGGTTAATGGCTAGATAAGAATTGGCCAGAGTCTGAGCTTCAACTCCCTGCGAGGCGTCAACGACGAGCAGCGCGCCCTCGCAGGACGCGAGCGAGCGGGAGACCTCGTAAGAGAAATCTACGTGGCCGGGAGTGTCGATCAGGTTGAGCTGGTAGGTCTGGCCGTCTTGCGCGGTGTACATCATGCGCACGGCGTGAGCCTTGATGGTGATGCCGCGTTCGCGCTCCAGATCCATAGAGTCGAGGACCTGGGCCTGCATCTCGCGCGCCGTCAGCGAGCCAGTGAGCTCGAGCAGGCGGTCGGCCAAGGTGGACTTCCCGTGGTCGATATGCGCGATGATGGCGAAATTACGGAGGAAAGCGGCATCCATAACGGCAGTCAAGTCTTGATTCTAACAGGGGAGAACGACAGTTCCCGGTTGCCGGTTCTCGGTTAGAATTCTGCACATGCGCAGACTGGTTTGGTGGCTGCTGGTTGGAATGTCATGGGCACAGGTTAAACCATTTGTCAGAGTGGACGCTCCGGTTGTGGCGCTGACGCATGTGCGCGTAATCGATGGAACCGGTGCGCCTGCCCGCGAGGATCAGACGGTAGTGATCTCCAAGGGCAAGATTCAATCCGTCTCCGCGGTGGACATCCCCAAGGATGCCCAGGTGCTGGACCTGCATGGCTACAGCGTGCTTCCCGGTTTGGTGGGCATGCACGACCACATGTTTTATCCGGTGGGGCGTGGAGTATTCGGCGAGATGGCCTTCAGTTTCCCGCGGCTTTATCTGGCCAGCGGGGTGACGACGATTCGTACGACGGGCTCGCTCGAGCCTTACACGGATATCGAACTCAAGAGGGAAATCGACGCGGGAGAAATAGCCGGTCCGAAAATGCACGTCACCGGACCCTACCTGGAAGGCGCGGGATCGTGGGCGGTGCAGATGCACCAGCTCACCGGACCCGAGGACGCAACCCGCACGGTGAATTTCTGGCTGGATGAAGGGGTCGACAACTTCAAGGCATATATGTTCATCACGCCGGACGAGCTTTCCGCTGCTATCGCGGCGGCGCACAAGCGCGGGGCCAAAGTGACCGGACATCTGTGCTCGATTGGTTTCCGCCAGGCGGCGGATCTAGGGATCGACGACTTGGAGCACGGATTGCTGGTCGACACCGAATTCTTTCCCTGGAAGAAGCCTAGCGAGTGCACGGATACCCCCAAAGACCCCGGTTTCCTGGCTACGCTTGACGTGGGTTCCGGGCCTTTGCATGACATGATTCTGTATCTGGTGCAAAAGCATGTTGCCGTAACTTCGACGTTGCCGGTATTCGAGATGGGCAGCTTTCCGGGGCGCCCGACCATACAACAGCGGGTGCTGGATGCGCTGACGCCCGATGCGCAAACTGCATTGCTGGAGAATCGGGTTCGATCGAGCGATGAGGCCGCGAACCGTAAAGAATACGGAACCGACACCTCCCCCTGGGCTGCGGCTTTCAGGAAAGAACTGGAATTCGAATATGCCTTTGTCAAAGCTGGAGGTTTGCTGCTGGCCGGTGAGGACCCGACCGGGATGGGAGGCGTGCTCGCCGGATTCGGGGACCAGCGCGAAGTGGAGCTACTGGTAGAAGCTGGCTTCACACCTCTTGAGGCCATTCACATCGCCACCGCCAACGGCGCGCAATTCCTCGGAGAAGGAGACCGGATCGGGACGATTGCGGCCGGCAAGCAAGCGGATCTGGTGGTGATCAAGGGTGATCCTTCGCGGAAGATAGACGAGATCGAGAAGGTTGAGATTGTCTTTAAAGACGGAGTCGGCTATGACTCGGCCAAGCTGATCGATTCGGTGCGCGGCTCGGTGGGGAGCCGGTAGGTGCTGGTGCTCGCTTCGGCTTCGCCCCGCCGCCAGGAGCTGCTTCGCAACGCGGGGATGTCGTTCACGGTTCATCCCGCCGATATTCCCGAGGTGTCTTTGCCGAGCGAGCCAGCCCGTTCCTTTGCCGAAAGGCTGGCCCGCGAGAAAGCCCAGGCTGTGCATCAGCAAAGGCCGGAGGATATTATCCTCGGCGCGGACACCGTGGTTGTGGTCGATGGACAAATCCTGGGCAAGCCTTGTGATCAAGCGGATGCTGCACGAATGTTGCGGCTGCTGTCAGGACGCAAGCATGAGGTCATCACCGGAGTCTGCCTGCTGGGTCAAGAACTGAAAACTGACTTTGTTGACGTCCGCTCAGAGTCCACGCTGGTAGTAATGGACCGGTTGAGCGAGAACGACATTCGGTTTTACGTGGCTACTGGTGAGCCGATGGATAAGGCCGGAGCCTACGCAATTCAGGGCATCGCCTCGCGCTGGATCTCGCGCCTTGAGGGCGACTACTGCAACGTGGTGGGATTGCCGGTTGCTTTAGTGCACCGGATGCTGAAGGAACATGAAGCAGTCTGAGACATTGCGGCTTCAGGAATAGACGATTGTGAGCTGGAACCTATGCGGGCCTCCAGGCTGGCATCCGCGTTACGATCCGTTGCTTCTGAGGATGTTTCGACGGCGAGCTTTGCTTTCCATCGCCGGGAATTTTCTTTGGCATTAGTGGTGTGTGGCGACCGGGTTCACTGCGCTGGCAGACGCCTGTTTATGGGCTGGGAATGCTTGCACTCTGGTTACTCGCGGCGGAAGGTGAGTGATCGGACTGAGCAATTCTTTGGTTGTGAGTGTAATGGCGATTTTTCGCCAACATTCCTAGAAAACCTTGACGAAGTCATCGTGTAGTGGTACGATTTGTACCATGACACCGTGTACAACTTCCGCTCGCGTTCGTCCTCCGCTCACCGACCTTGAAAATGAAGTGATGCAGGCAGTGTGGGATGGTGGAACCTGCACTGTTGAGGCCGTACATCGTATTGTCTCGGGCAAGCGCGACCTGAAGGAAACAACTACTCGCACCCTCATGCGCCGACTTGAGCAGAAGGGTTATCTCAAACACGAATCAGACGGACGAGCCTATGTCTATCGCGCCGCAGAACCTGCTCGTAGTTTGGCCGCACGTGCGGTTCGGCAGATTATAGATCGCTTCTGTCAGGGATCCGTGGAGGAGTTGGTCAGCGGAATGGTGGAAGTCAAGGTGCTGAACAGGGGGGATATCGACGCGCTTGAGAGGTTCGTGCGGAATCGCCGTTCGGGAGGGAAATGATGGAACACCTATTGTTCGAATGTTCTTTAAGATCTGCCCTCATCATTGGAGCCGCAGGTATCGTGCTCTCCGTCATGAAGGTGAAAGAACCGACTGCCAAACACCAGATTTGGACGGGGGTGCTTGCGTTGATGCTCCTGCTTCCAATCTGGACGCGTGTGGGGCCAAAGGCATTGCTGAGGGTGCTGCCGCCTTTGGCCCAGGCCAGTGCCCACCAGGCGAGGGTCCCGATTGGAAATCTTTCACGCGGTGTCGCACTGTCCGCCGCAACGAACTTTGGGGTAACACTCCTGTTCGGCATTTATCTATTGGGGGTGTGTTTGCTGCTGCTTCGTCTAGGGATAGGTACGGTGCGGTCGCGCAGAGTGGCTCGTGAAGCGGTTCTTCGCGAGGGTTTGCTTACCAGTTCGTTATGCGCCGCGCCTGTGACAGTCGGATTTTTCCGTCCGAAGCTGATACTTCCCGCGCAATGGGTGCAATGGCCCAAGGCTCAACTCGACGCGGTTTTGACGCATGAGTCTGAACATGCCCGCGGCCGTCATCCCTTGATCCAATGGTTTGCTCTGTTGAACCGGGCTCTATTCTGGTTCAACCCCCTTGCGTGGTGGTTAGAACGTCATCTCTCTACTCTGGCTGAAGAATCTTGCGATAGCGTTGTGCTGGCACAAGGACATGATCCGCGCGCATATTCGGAATACCTCATCGACATAGCCCGCTCTGTGAACAAATCGGGAGTAAGACTCAATATTGCCGGGCTTGCGATGCCTGGGAGTTCTTTGGCGCGCCGCATCCAGCGGATACGTGAGTCCGACTCTGTCCCGCGGATTTCCCGCCGTCGGATGACATTGGTTTCGTTGGCTTGTGTAATCTCGTGCACTGCAATCGCAGCCAGCACACTGGATCACGCCCAGCCTTCCTCATCAGCTAAGCACGATCCGACACCGCAGCGGGAATCTGCACCGACGGCACAGCCGGGAGCGGGAGCAGGTGCTGGAACTGGAACGGGAGCAGGAGCTGGAACCGGAGTGGGAGCTGCGAAATTCATATTGGGCGACATCAGAATTGACGGGGATGTTCCCGACCCCAACGGAGTAAAGGAACGAGTCCTCAAGGCATTGAAGAGTCAAGAGTACGAGAATCGTGAAGAACTGACTGATGAAGTGGCTGAGCGTACCCGGGCAGACTTCCAGGAACGAGGATACTTTCGCGCAGTGATTCAGGCACCCTCATCGCTGCTTCTTGGACTGACAGATGGCAAGCAGAGTCTCCGCGTGATCGTTCCTGTTAATCCAGGAGATCAATTCCGGCTCCGGAATATCAGTATCCAAAGCGCCGCTCCGGATCAAACTCTCAGTATCTCTGCGGAGACGCTTCGGGAGCAATTTCATCTTCGCGATGGGGATTTATTTAACACCACCGAGATCCGTGAGGGATTGAATAGGGTGCGACAGTTATATGCAAGCCGAGGATACGCCAGTGCCACAACAATTCCAGATACTGAAGTCGACGACGCTTCGCACCGCATTGATCTTACACTTCGGATTACGGAAGCGGCACACACGCCTTAGCACTTCGCGGGAGAATGGTATGCGTCGACAACTCGCAATTGCAGTCCTGTTTTGCGGTGCGCCCGTCATCTGCGTTCCGCAGCAGAGTTCACACAAACTCTCTGATTATGCTGGCACGTGGCAGGCGAAATTCCAGGGCACGACGTTCATGACTATCAATCTAGTAGAAAAAACTGGCCACCTGACTGGATCGACGAGCTTCGGCGAAATTCAAGCCGATCCGAGCGGTGCAATCAAAGCGGTCGATGCCCCACCAGCCGAATCCGATTGGCCGATCGTTAGCAGCCACCTGCTTCCTTCACATGACTTGGAGGTCACGTCGCATGGAGAGAATGAAACGATCATCGTAGTTTTGAAACTTATCGATGCGAAAACTGGTTCTGTCCGATTCGGCAACCCACCAGGTGGCGCCTTTCTCGTAGTCAAACCAATCATCATGCAGAAAATAGAGCGGCATATGCCCTAGTGAAACAGTGGAGGAACAGCGGTGTTATCTCCGCCACGAAATGTCTTCAAGCTTCGTCCCGAAAGGTAGCAGCCCTCGGTTGTTCGGAATAAATTAAGCCAGTCACAGGCAATCCCAGAAAAGTCAAATGTCGTAAACGGCGTTTACACTCAGAACCGCCCGGCCGCCTCCCGACGTTTGCGCAGTCCCCGGAGAGGTGTCGCAAAATCCCTCAAGTCGTAGTACTCCCAACTTGTGTTGACTTGCCCCTAACCCATCCCTAAGATGGGACGCTAGTCGGTTGCGCGCCCACACATGATCGGCCAAGTCATCTCCCACTATCGCATCCTGGAAAAACTGGGTGGTGGGGGTATGGGCGTGGTTTACAAGGCGGAAGACACACACCTGCATCGTTTCGTCGCCCTCAAATTTCTTCCTGATGACGTAGCCAAAGACGTACAAGCCCTAAGCCGTTTCCGGCGGGAAGGGCAGGCTGCGTCGGCGTTGAACCATCCCAATATTTGCACGATTCACGACCTGGGCGAGCAGGACGGCCAGACCTTCATCGCCATGGAGTTTCTGGACGGCACCACGCTGAAACATCGGATCGGCGGGCGTCCCATGGAGCTCGATGAGTTGCTGTCCTTGGCGATCGAGATTGCCGACGCGCTGGACGCGGCTCACGCCAAAGGCATCGTTCATCGGGACATTAAGCCGGCGAACATCTTCGTCACCGAGCGGGGACACGCCAAGATTCTGGACTTCGGCCTGGCGAAAGTTGCCCCGGCGACGGCCAAGGTGATGGAAGGCGAAACGGCGGGAGCGAGTGTCGATCATCTGACCAGCCCGGGCACCGCTCTGGGGACCGTGGCATATATGTCGCCCGAGCAGATTCGCGGCAAAGGTCTGGATCCGCGTACGGATTTATTTTCGTTCGGCGTGGTGCTGTACGAAATGGCGACCGGAGTTTTACCCTTTCCCGGCGATACCTCCGGTGTGATCTTCGATGGAATTATGAATCGTGCGCCTGCCCCGCCGGTGCGGTTGAATTCCAAGGTTCCGGCGAAGCTGGAAGACCTGATCAACAAGGCAATGGAGAAAGACCGCAACTTGCGTTACCAGAGCGCGGCCGAGATTCGCACCGACCTGCAGCGAGTGAAGCGGGATACGGAGACCGGCCGGGTGGCGGCGACTTCTTCTGTTGCGGTTCCAGTTGCAGCCAGCGGACGAAAAACGTGGTGGATAGTGGCGGCATTGGTCGTTCTGGCCGCAGTCGTGGCCGGCGGCTTCTACTGGCGATCACGCCAGACGGTGAAGCTGACGGAGAAGGACACGATTGTGGTGGGAGATTTTTCCAACTCCACCGGCGATGGAGTGTTCGACGACGCGCTGAAACAGGCGCTCAGCGTTTCTTTGCGGCAGTCGCCGTTTTTGAATGTGCTCTCCGATGACAAGGTCACCGCAATCCTTCGGCTGATGACCCGGCCGCCGAACACGCCCCTCACGCCGGATGTTGCCCGCGAACTTTGCCAGCGTGCTAACAGCAAGGCATACATCGCCGGTTCCATCGCGAACATCGGGAACCAATTCGTGTTGGGGTTGAAGGCGGTGAATTGTTTGAACGGAGATACCCTTGCCCAGGAGCAGGCGACAGCCGCCGGCAAGGAAAAAGTGCTGGACACACTGGGAGAGGCTGCCACTAAGTTACGCAGCGAACTGGGCGAGTCGCTGGCTTCCGTGCAAAGATTCGATGCCCCGCTGGTACAGGAGACTACGCCTTCGCTTGAGGCGCTCAAGGCCATGAGCTTGGGCAGAAAAGCAGAGAACGAGAAGGGCTCGGCCGCGGCCCTGCCGTTCTTCCAGCACGCCATCGAACTGGATCCGGACTTCGGCACGGCGATCGAGGGAGTGGGTATCATGTACAACAACCTCGGCCAAATCGCCCGGTCCTCCCAATATCTCACCAAGGCATTCAGTTTGCGCGATCGAGCCAGCGAACGTGAAAAGCTGCACATTACGTCGATGTACTACATGAATGTGACGGGTGAGTTGGATCGTGCCGTCGAAAATTTCCGCGAGTGGCAAGAGAACTATCCCAGGGACGACGTTGCCTTCACCAACCTGGGCTCGCTCTATGCGACCGAAGGCAAGTATGAACAATCTGTCGAGCAAGTGCGCGCGGGGCTGCCGTTGAATCCCGACAATGTGATTGGCTACGAGATTCTGATGGGGGACTTGGTGAATCTGGAGCGCTTTGACGAAGCGCGCCAAGCGTATCAGGAGGCTATGAACCGCAAACTCGACGATGATCAGCCCCACCTTGATCTCTACGCGATAGCGTTTCTCCAGGCAGACACAAAAGTCATGGCGCAGCAGGCAGCCTGGTTTGAGGGCAGACCAGAGCTGGAGCATGAGATTCTAGCTCTTGAATCGGACACGGAAGGCTATTCAGGACATCTGCGCACCGCGCGCGAGCTGACGGAACGGGCCGTGCAGTCGGCGCTGCGAGCAGACAACAAGGAGGCGGCGGCCGCGTGGCGTCTGAACAGTGCATGGCGGGAGGCCCTGTTCGGCAATCTCGATGAAGCCCGACAGGAAGCGACGGCCGGGTTAGCCTTCGCCCCGGAGAGCCGCGACGATTCGGCCTTAGCTGCCCTGGTGTTGTCCCGGACTGGGGAGAAGGAGCGATCCCTGGCTTTGGCTCAGGATCTCTCCAAGCGCTTTCCGCTGCACACTCTGGTGCAGTCATATTGGCTGCCAGTGATTGAAGGCCAAGACGCACTGGCCGCTAAAGACTCGGCAACCGCCATCGAAAAGCTGCGAGCGGTCGCGACTCCTCTCGACTTGAACGTACCGTCCAGTACGTACTCTACATGCTTGTATCCGATCTATCTCCGCGGCGAGGCCGATTTGGCGGCGGGTCAGGGAAGCACGGCGGCGGGTGAATTCCAGAAAGTCCTCGATCACCGAGGCCTGGTGTGGAACTGTGTCGTCGGCGCGATGGCGCGTCTTCAACTAGGCAGAGCTTATGCGATGGCGGGCGACAAGGCCAAAGCCAAAAGTGCGTATCTGGATTTCCTGACGCTGTGGAAGGATGCGGACCCTGACATCCCGGTCCTGAAAGAAGCCAAGGCGGAATACGCGAAACTGCAGTAGGATCTAAGCAGTCGCGGACAAGAGTGTCCGCAGCTACACCAGGCTTAGGACTTCTTATCGCCTTCTTCCCCGTCTTTGACCGCCGACTTGAAGTTCTTGATACCTTCGCCCAGGCCCTTGCCCAGATCGGCGAGTTTGCTGGGTCCGAAGATCAGCAGAGCGATCGCCAGGATTATGAGGATTTCGGGCAACCCCAATTTGCCAACCATAGAGTTCTCCTTGCGGGGTTTGCCGGGTTCCCGGTGAGGCGTAAACAACCCCTAGCAAAAGTCTAGGCTTCCGCACCCCTGGAGTCAAAGGGACCGTGGTGCCCGCAGCTATACCCTCTCGATCAGCTCCGCGATCAACGCCGCCCGGCGAGGCAGCTCGGAAATCAGAATGGATTCGTGAATGGCGTGGGCACCTTCCCCGACCGCGCCCAGCCCATCCAGGGTCGGAATCCCCAGTCCGGCCGTGAAGTTGCCATCGGAGCCGCCACCCACCGCGGCCTCCTCGAGTTTCCACCCCAGCTGGCGGGCGATGGCGGAGGCCTTTTCGTAGAGCGCGGCTACTCCGGGAGAACGCTCCATGGGCGGACGATTGACGCCGCCCGTGATCTCCAGCTTGCACTTGCGATTGAACGGCTTCAGAGAGCGGAGTCTACGGTCAATGACGACAGCGTCCTTGGCGCGAACTACACGTACGTCCAACACGGCGCTGGCCTCGGCGGGGATGACGTTCGATCGCGTGCCCCCCTGCACCGTGCCTACATTGAGCGTCAGGCCCTCCTTCCGGTCGACCAACTTTGTGATTTCGAGAATCTGCCGGGAAAGCTCGACGATGGCGCTCTGTCCTTTTTCAAAATCGAGTCCGGAGTGGGCTGCTTTTCCGGTGACTTTGAGAACGTATTCTCCGACTCCTTTGCGAGCGGTCTTGACCGCGCCCTTCAGACCGTGGGAGGGTTCGAGCACCAACACGGCTGCGGACTTCTGTGCCAGGCTTTCGGTAATGCGGCGCGAAGAGTCGCTGCCGATTTCTTCATCCGAGACCAGCAAGATGGTGACCGGCCGCGGTAGCTCGTCTTCATGCCAGGAGCGGAGCGCTTCGATGGCATGAAGCATAAAGGCAATTCCGGCTTTCATGTCGAAGCTGCCGGGCCCCCATAAACGTCCGTCGGCCAGGCGAAACGGCATGGTATTGAGAGTGCCGAGAGGATACACCGTGTCGAGGTGTCCAAGCAGCATCACCGGCTTTCCCTTGCCGGAGAAGTCGATCTGCAAATGATCCCCGAAGTTTTGGTTGCGGTGAAACTTGGCGTGGCCACCGAGCCCCTCAAAGCGGCCGGCGAGGAGCGCCCCCAGTTCGTCCACCGCTGCCTTGTTATCGGAGGGAGATTCGATCTCCACCAGCTGGCGGATGGTTTGAATGATCGGCTCACGACGCTCTTCAAAGTAGTGCAGGCGAGCCTGCAAGTCCATCTTTGTGGCGGGAGGAGTCGAACTGGGTCGAACACTTTTCTTGACCATAGTGGACGCTTCTGCAGTTCCTAATTTACTTGGTCTAATCTTCTTTGCGAACCTTGCGGGGGTCTTGGCGCACTCTGCGGTTAAAAGCTCTTGGCCGGCGCAATCCCATAGAGCTCTTAACCACGAAGGCCGCCAAGAAAGGCCGCAGAGGACGCGAAGCGACTGCTGAAATTCCGCGACCGTGTCTCTTAAAGCGGACTTGGGAGCGCGGGGTACAGTATAATCTTCGCTCTTGACGAGACTAGCATGAGTGACTCCGCACAACCCACCAGCGAAACTCCGGCGCCGGAGAAAATCGCTCTGGACATCAACGCCATCCTTCGTGTTTTGCCGCACCGGTTCCCGTTTCTGCTGATCGATCGCGTCATTGACCTGGAGCGTACCAAGCGGATTGTGGCGATCAAGAATGTGACCATCAATGAGCCTTTTTTTGCCGGACATTTTCCTGGTGCGCCGGTCATGCCCGGTGTCCTGGTGGTCGAAGCCATGGCCCAGGCGGGTGGTGTCCTTCTGCTCACGGAAGTGGAAGACCGGGACAGCAAACTGATTTTGTTCACGGGAATTGACCGAGCCAAATTTCGCCGTCCGGTGGTTCCGGGCGATCAGCTGCGCATCGAAGTCGAGGTCAAAGCGTGGCGGGGGAACGCCGGGCGCATGCAGGGAATGGCGTACGTTGGAGAAAAGCTTGCGGCCGAAGCGTTCGTGACCTGTGTGCTGGTAGACCGGGCGCGTTCTCGGGTGGCATCTTCCGGAAACAATTCAGGAAGCGCGCCATGACTGGCGTCACGGCCTCTCATCCGATGACCGTTCACTCCACAGCCATCATCGATCGCCGGGCAAACGTTCATCCCAGCTGTAAAGTTGGTCCTTATTGTGTCATCGGCCCGGAGGTCGAGCTGGGCGAAGGTTGTCACCTGGTCTCGCACGTAAATCTGGAAGGGCCAGCAACGATCGGAAGCCAGAACAAGTTCTTCCCCTTCTCCTCGGTGGGTACCGCGCCACAGGATTTGACCTACGCCGGCGAGCCGACGCGGCTCGAGATTGGCGATCACAACGAAATCCGCGAATTTGTAACCATCAATCGGGGGACGGTAAAGGGCGGCGGGCTTACCCGCGTGGGGAGCCACAATTTGATCATGGCTTACACCCACGTCGCGCACGACTGCCAGATCGGCGATCGCGTGATCCTGGCCAATGCCGCCACGCTGGGCGGGCACGTGATCGTGGAAGACTGGGCTACGGTAGGCGCGCTTTGCCCGGTACATCATTTTGTGCGTATCGGAGCGTATTCCTTCATCGGCGGGGGAACGACCGTCACCCGGGATGTTCTTCCCTTCTCGAAGACTGCCGCAGCCCGCGATACTCATGCCTACGGCCTCAACGCGGTTGGGTTGGAACGCCGCGGCTTCAGCAACGAACGCATCCGGAAGATTCACCACGCGTATAAAGTTCTTCTGGCTTCGAAGCTGAACACCTCGCAAGCGCTGGAGAAGCTTAAGTCGGAGCCGGAGCGGGGCGAGGATGTTGATCTGCTGATCAGGTTCATCGAAGAGTCGGAGCGGGGAGTGATTAAGTAAGTGGTCAGTGACTAGTGGTGAGTGGCCAGTGCCGGAGATTACTAACCGCTAGCCACTGACGGCCACTGACCACTAATCATGCCATCCAAGGGTAAACTCGGCCTCATCGCGGGCAACGGACGCTTCCCTTTTCTGGTGCTGGAGGCGGCGCGGGCGCAGGGATTTGAGGTTGTCGTCGCAGCCATCAAAGAAGAAGCCTCGCCCGAAATTGGAGCGCCGGATGCCGCTGCTGTCCACTGGCTTTCGCTGGGGGAATTGTCCAGGCTGATTGATACCTTCAAGACGGAAGGCGTGTCCCGAGCGGTGATGGCGGGGCAGGTGAAGCACAAGCAGATTTTCTCCAGCATTCGTCCCGACTGGCGCCTGGCCAAAATGTTACTCTCGCTGGGCACGCGGAATACCGATTCGCTGCTCGGTGCGGTGGCCAAGGTCCTGGCGGACGAAGGCATAACCCTGGAGAACTCTACGTCTCTGCTGGAGCCTTTGTTAGCGAAACCCGGTGTGCTCAGCCAACGTGAGCCGTCGGAGCAGGAGAAAAAGAACATCGACTACGGGCGCGCCGTGGCCCGGCATTTAGCCCAATACGATATCGGCCAGACCGTCGTGGTCGCCGAAGCTGCATGTGTTGCTGTGGAAGCCATGGAGGGCACGGATGCCACCATCGAGCGAGCGGGCCAGATCATGGCGTCGCTCGAGGCGGGAGCTTCTACCCTGAGCCGTGCGCTTACGGTGGTGAAAATTGCAAAACCGAATCAGGACATGCGTTTTGATGTGCCGGTGATTGGAGTAAAAACGATCGAAGTGATGCGCCAGGCGGGCGCGAGCTGCCTGGCGGTGGACGCGCAGAAATGTCTGCTGCTGGATGGAGACGCGGTGATTGCGGCCGTGAACCTTGCGGGTGTTGCGCTGGTTGCGGGCTGAATACACTCAGAATTTTCACTCCGAGCAGTTCTTGTCGAGGCCGGGGGGGAAATCTGAAACTTACAGCCAGCCCAGACACACTGCAGATTCCTCGTCGCTAGCGCTTCTCGGAATGACAACCTAAGGATTAGGAGTTTCGTATGTCTGAAACCGCCCGTCTCGCTGATCAACTTCGCCGCGCCTTCGAGGGAGAGGCCTGGCATGGGGACTCGCTGCTCGAAATTCTCGCCGGGGTCGACGCCAAGACGGCTGCGGCTCATCCCATCAAGAATGCGCATAGCATCTGGGAACTGGTTCTGCATATCACTGCGTGGGACGGGGCAGTGCTGCGGCGCGGCCAGGGTACGGCCACAGAGTTGAGTGATAAACAGAATTTCCCCCCTGTGACTGATACCAGCGAGGCGGCGTGGAGCAAGGCTATAGAACAATTGAAAACGACTCACGACCAACTGATGATGGCCGTGGCGGCTTTCCCGGAATCCCGTTTGCAGGAGCAGGTTCCCGGCAAGAGGGAGAAATACCACACCTTCTTCTACAACTTTAGCGGGATCGTGCAACACGAGCTTTATCACGCGGGTCAGATCGCGCTGTTGAAGAAGGCGCAGATGCGATGACGGGCGACGGAGCTGCGCTCGCGGGCAGGCGAGGCGGCTGTCCCCACGTGGTTCGCTGGTTAAATCGATGACAACTGACAACGTCATTCCCGTGGCCGTGATCGGCGTGGGCGTCTTCGGACGCAATCACGCCCGCGTCTATCAGCAGCTGGCGAAAGAAGGCGCGCCGGTGCGGTTGGTGGGTGTGGTGGATTCCGACACGGCACGCGCCGACGCCGTGGCCAGGGAGTCCAGTTGCCGGGGATTCGGCTCGGTCGAGCAACTGATCACCACACACAGCGAGGTGCGGGCGGCTTCGGTCGCAGTGCCGACCATTCATCACCTCGAGGTCGCCCGCCGGTTGATGGAGGCGGGGATCGATGTCCTGATCGAAAAGCCCGTGACGACTTCGCTGGCCGAGGCCGACGAACTTCTGCGTCTGGCTCGGGACTTAAGCCGGATCGTCCAGGTAGGCCACCTGGAACGGTTTAATCCAGCGGTTCGCGCCACGCTCCCGGTCATCACGCGACCCATGTTCTTTGAAGTGCATCGTCTGAGCGTGTTCACACCACGTTCGCTGGACGTGGACGTGGTGCTCGACCTGATGATTCACGACCTGGACATCGTGCTCTCGTTCGTAAACTCGCCGGTGACGGAAATTCGGGCCGTCGGTCTGCCTATCCTGTCGGGCAAGGTTGATATCGCCAACGTGCGCATCGAATTCGAGTCGGGTTGTGTTGGCAACTTCACGGCCAGCCGGGTCTCCACCGAGCGGGTAAGAAAGCTGCGTTTCTTCCAACCGCAACAATATGTATCTCTGGATTACGGCCGGCAGGATGTAACGTTATTCAGCATCAGCCAGAGTGGGGCCTCCGGCACGCCTTCGGTGAACCCGCAAATCCAGGTGGCAAAACTTCCTACCACGCAAGAAGAACCGTTGCACGCCGAGTTGAAGTCGTTTCTGGAGTCAGTGCAGACACGTTCTCAACCATCGGTAAGCCTGGAGGATGGACGCCGGGCGCTGGCGGTGGCGCTCGATGTAGTTAGGGCCATTCGTGCGCACGGGAGGAAGGTGAACCTGGACCAGCTGCGACGGTAGCCCGCGCATTGAAGACACGCAGTGAATGTCAAGTTTTGTAAAACCAACCGCCCGGATTGATTATCCCGATGCGATCAAAAGTAACCTAGCGTCCCCAAGTTATCGCGGATTCCGGCAAAAGATGCGAGAATAAGGCCACCGGGCCGCCGACACCAGCGAATGCAAGATTTCATCTGCATGATGCCGAGATCAGTCAGATTCACCTTGGCTACAACTAAGGCGTGGCGATTCGTGTCTAACACTTAGGTATTTTTGGCATGTCGCTTACGCAAATCCCACCGACCAGTTCGGCCGCTTCCAAGCCGCGGCAGCCCGAGGGCGGCGATTTGTATGACCCGCGCTATTGGGAATCGGCATACCGGGAAATCGACAAAACTCCGACCCTGGTGCTGCAACTGCAGGATGACCTGTCTCGCGCCCGTCGCCGTGAGGCTTTCTGGCTATCGGTTGCGGTGCACCTGGTGGTTGTACTCCTGCTCTGGAATTCAGACAAGCTCGGGAGACTCCTGCCGCGAAGCTCGGCAATGATCGTAAACCCGACTTCGCAGAATAAAGACCTCACCTACCTGGAATTGCCGCCGGACTCGCAGCAGCTGACCAAGCGCCCCAACACCAATATTATTTCGGACAAAGACCGCATCGCGACCTCCAAAACGCCGCAGCTGGACCGGCAGGCGTTGAAAAAGATTCTGGAGAGCAGCCGTCCCGGAACACCCAGCGTGCCTGTGCCTTCGCAGCAACCGTCGGGCCCGCCAGCTGCGCAAAATGCAGGACCGGCGCAACCGCAGGCACCAGCGGCTCCAGCCATAAATCAGAACCTGGAAGCCAGACTGCAGACTCCACCGGCTCCGCCGCGCAATCCTTTTGCAAACAGCGGGTCCGGGTACGTGGGTGACCAGATTGCCCAGGCCACGCGGGGCGCAGCGGCGAACCGGGGCGGATACGGCGACGGCGGGGATTACGGTCTAGGACAGGGCGGGCAAGGTACGAACGTGCAGGGCGGGCTCGAAGTGCTCAGCGACACCATGGGCGTGGATTTCGGCCCCTATCTGCAGCGCGTGCTCCACGACGTCAAGCAGAACTGGTACCTCTTGATTCCAGAGTCGGCGCGCGCACCCATCATGAAAAAGGGGAAAGTTGGCATCGAGTTTGCCATCCTCAAAGACGGCACAATTGCGGGCATGAAGCTAGTCTCCAGCTCCGGCGATGTGGCGCTCGATCGCGGAGCCTGGGGCGGGATTACCAACTCCAATCCATTCCCACCCTTACCGAAAGAGTTTGGCGGCCAATACCTCGCGCTGCGCTTCGGCTTCTACTACAACCCGGACAAGGGCGAGATTCCGTAGTGCCTGCGATGGCAATGTAGGGATTCCTCTGCTGCACACTAATCCTCCCACTTTGCGCAAGAGCAACTTCGCTCGGAGTGACATGCCCGCTACGACTTCTCGATTCGAATAGAGCCGTCGCCGGTGTGAACCGTTAGCAGATTCCCGCCACCATTCATCTTCCCGTGGATATTTTTGTCACCCAGGCGCCCCTCGACGGTGACCGGCACGTTCACGTCAATATGACCATCGCTGGTGTGCAGATCGACATCGGCGGCCAAGTTCTCCGGCAGCCGCAGGTTGACGCTGCCGTCGCCGGTACGGATGTTCCAGCCCGACGCCACGGTGGAACCGGGCTTGACGCTGGCGTCGATGCGGCCATCTCCGGTGCTCAGTTCAAGGCTGTCAAATCGTCCGCTGGCGCGGATGTGTCCATCTCCGGCGCGCGCCTTCAAGGCACCGTCGACCGATTCGATCTCCTGATGGCCATCGCCGCTTTCGAGATCCATGGATCCCTTGAAATTGGCCAGCCGGATGGAGCCGTCTCCGGTGCGCAAACCGACCCGGCCTTCGCGCGGCATGTGGATGTCCACGCTCACCCGATTGTGGTTGAACCCAATCGAGAAATCGAGATGCGGATAGCGGATTTCAAGTTCTACCGTGTCCCCGCTCTGATGCTCGACAATCCTGATGCCGCCCTCGCCGATTTTGTAGTGGGTCGTGGTTACGTGGACGTCGATAGTGTTTTGGTCCCAGGTATCGACATGCAGATCGGCGTCGGAGGTGTCGACGTGAAGATCGGGTTTCCCCGTGAGGGTGTAAGTCTTCGACCAATCGTCGGCGCGGGCGAACGGGGCGATGGCCAGGCAAAGGGCCAATAGCGCAAAGGCAAGGCGATGCATAGATTGCTCCTGGGCCAATGATACGAAATCGGCGTCGCTGGGGTTCCGGAATTAAAGCGATGCCGTTGTGGGGCGGACACTCTTGTCCGCCGATTCTTCGTGGATACCGCGAAAGTCAAACCCGGCGGACAAGAGTGTCCGCCCCACATGAGTTCGGCGGTACAATAATGATAATCACGATGTCGGCCGCCGTACCAAAACGTCAGCCGGAGAAGGCGCATGGCGAACACCATTTGCCGCCGGAGATTTATACTCTCGAAACCACCGGCCTGCTGGTGATAGCGGTTCTGATCTTAATCCTCACCCTGGTTCGCTACTGGCACTACATTCCGTGGAACGCACGCTGAGTGTGGCTTCGCAGCCGCTTCTTGTGGTTCTGCTCGGGCCTACCGGCAGTGGCAAGACTGCGCTTTCGCTGGTCCTGGCGGGGCGTTTTCATGGCGAGATCGTGAATTGCGACTCGGTCGCCATGTATCGCGAATTTGAGATGGGGACGGCGAAGCCCAGCGCCGAAGAGCGGGCCCAGGTACCTCACCATCTGCTGGATTTCGTGGAGCCAAACAGTTACATGACAGCCGGCGAATATGCTCGCCGGGCGCGGCAAGTGCTTAACGAGATTGCGGCGCGGGGAAACTTGCCAGTGGTTGCCGGGGGCACGGGACTCTACCTGCGGGCGCTGCTGGATGGCCTTTTCCCCGGCCCACAGCGATCCGAGGCGCTTCGGGAAAGGCTTCGCGAACAGGCTAGCCGCAAGGGGTCAAACTACCTGCATCGGGTGCTGAGCCGTCTGGATGCGCAGGCTGCGGGCCAGATTCATCGCAACGATGTGCCCAAGCTGGTTCGTGCTATCGAAGTCTGCCTGGCTTCGCGGCAGCGGATGAGCGAGATGTGGAAGCAGGGGCGCGATCCGCTGCAAGGGTTTCGTATC
Source organism: Terriglobales bacterium (assembly GCA_049582765.1). Taxonomy (GTDB): domain Bacteria; phylum Acidobacteriota; class Terriglobia; order Terriglobales; family Acidobacteriaceae; genus JBAUUQ01. The sequence goes on along the minus strand of JBAUUQ010000050.1, from coordinate 352,353 downwards.
CTGCGGATCGGCCTGAATCCTGACCGCGACGCGCTGTATGAACGCATCAACGCGCGGGCGGCGCGCATGTTCGAGTCTGGACTGGTCGAGGAGACGCAGCGCCTGCTGGAAAAGTACGGCGATGCCGCCGGGCCGTTGAGCTCGCTCGGTTACAAGCAGGCGGTCCAGCTGCTGCGCGCTGAAATTGACGCTGCAACGGCGCTGCAAGCCGCACAACAGGCTCATCGAAACTATGCGAAACGACAGATGACCTGGTTCCGGAGAGAGCCGGACGTCCAGTGGCTGGAGGGATTTGGCGATGAGGTGAGTATCCAGCAAGCGGCGGTTGAGCTGGTGGAACAGAGCCTAGGTGTTGGATCGAGGGACTAGGCCTACCAGTCTCCCTCGTGTTGGCTCTGCCGCGATCGATATAAGGGCTGGTCTCTGCTAATCGGCTGAACAGGGCCGGAAGTCCAACGTTATCGCGACTGCGCCCGTGTGGTAGTTCAAGCGTCGCTCTCCGTCGCACCCACAGTCTGGAAGATTGAAACCGTACTTCGGCAAGAATTCCCGAACCTCGCTGTTATAGACTTGGCCGCGCTTGATCGGAAGTTCCTTCAGCAGTTCCTGTCGAGCCTGTTCGTCCAAGCCTAAAACATTGATACTGCTGACGTAAAACTGCTTGCCCTCATCTATGCCGATATCAAGAGAGATCAGCTTCTTTTCATCGTCAAACTTGCTATCTGGAATAGAGGTAAAGTTGATGTAACCGATCTTTCCGTAGGCTTTGCTGAGATTCTGCAATCCCGTTGCGATCTTTTCACGGCTGAAGATGTCGCCGTCGTTGATTGGGAAAAGTCCGCGCAGTTTGGAAACATCGCCCATGGCCTTATTGTTCTTAAACGTGATCCCATCCAAGCGGTATTGCGAACCCTCATCCACATGAAAATTAAGCGCAATGTTCCGACCAACGGGGCTGCTGGCCAACGTCGTTTCTTCGCCGGTAACCTTCGCCTTGACGTATCCATAATCTTGCCATCTGGCTCTCACTCTTTCCACCGATTCGTCGGTCACTCCGTCAAGAGAGCTCCCAAATGTTCGCTGCTTGATCAAAGCGGCGATCTCGTCCTGCACGGAGATCGGCATTTGGAGGGAGCCCGAGAAAGTTACCTCGGTGATTGACGTTCTGGGGCCGGGCGGCTGGTTACTATTGGCGGGGGAAGCTGGGTTTGGTGGGCATGCTGCGCTTTGTGCCTGAATGTACAGCTCGTCAGCTAACACACAAGCTGCGGTGAGAATTACGACCTGCGCAACCCAACAGCGCATGCCTGCATTATAAGCCCGTTGGGATTGTTGACGAAATCTTCCCCTAGGCAGCTGGTCGAGTCCTTAACCCGCTGATGTCGCAGATTACGCTGCTTGCCTGGCATGCTATCGTCGGTTGATGCGCCGAATCCTGTTGGTTCTCTTGCTGTGTTCGGTTTCCTTGGGAGCTAAAGACAAGTACATAGCTCCAGGTCCCATTCATCTTGATCACAGCGGCGAAAAGTGGGCAGAAAAAACGCTGCGCAAGCTCTCGCCGGAGGAAAAAGTTGGACAGCTCTTCATGGTTTGGGTAAGGGCGGAGTTTCTGAATGTGGAGAGTCCCGAATATTTGCATCTCCTCGACGCCATGCAGAAGTATCACATTGGATCTTTTGCCATGACGGTGCGCTGGGAACCGCCGTTTCTTTATCGCAACCAGCCGTATGAAGCGGCCATGCTGCTTAATCGTTTGCAGCAGGATTCCAGGCTGCCGCTGCTGATTGCGGCCGACTTCGAGCGTGGAGTGAGCATGAGGCTGCACGGGGCCACGGAATTTCCCCATGCTATGGCGTTCGGCGCGGCGGGAAAAACTGAATATGCGGAGGCTTTCGGGCGGATTACAGCGCAGGAGTCTCGAGCAGTCGGCGTACATTGGAATTTCTTCCCGGATGCCGACGTGAATTCCAATCCTGCCAACCCGATCATCAACACCCGTTCGTTCGGAGAAGATCCGCAGCAGGTGGGAGATCTGGTGGCGGCATACATTCGCGGAGCTCGCGCCAATGGCATGATGACTACGGCCAAGCATTTTCCCGGGCACGGCGATACCGCGACCGACTCCCATCTGGGGGTGGCGCAGGTAACCGGAAATAAGGAGCGATTGCAATCCGTGGAACTCCCGCCGTTTCGCCAGGCGATCGCGGCTGGGGTGGACGCGGTGATGGTGGCGCACGTGACCGTCCCCGCGCTCGATGCGCAGACCGATCACGTGGCTACGATTTCGCCGGCTATCGTTACCGATCTGTTGAAGGGCCAGCTCGGATTCAAGGGAATCGTCGTGACCGACGCGCTCGATATGGGTGCCCTCACCCGGCTGTACTCGGGACGCATCGGACAGGCCGCCGTCGATGCTTTTAAAGCCGGCAACGATCTGCTTCTCATCCCGGCCGATCTGGATGCCTCGTATGAGGCAATGCTAGGGGCCGTTCGGAGCGGGGAAATCTCCCCGGCACGGCTGGATGCGTCGGTGCTTAAGATACTGAAAGCAAAGGCCGCTTTGAACCTTGAGCATAGCCGCCTGGTGGACGTGGAAAAGCTTTCGGATAGCTTTGGCAAACCGCAAAATCTTGCCCTCGGCCAAGACATCTCCGATGCCGCGGTTACCCTGGTCCGCGATAATGGCAAGCTGCTGCCGCTGAAAAGGTCGGGAACCATTCCTGCGGGTCTTCCGTATCAGAGTGTAGAAGTGGTGCGGAACAGCACCGTCGCAGTCATTTTTTCTGAAGATGTGCGATCGGAGGCGGGAAGAACGCTGGAGCGCCAGATCCGTACGAGGGTCCCAGACGCCGACATTATCTACATGGACTCCCGGATAGCGGCGGCGATGACAGACGACGTTCTGAAAGCGGTGGATCAGGCACAGACGGTCATCGCAGCTGTCTATGTGGTTCCAAGCGCCGGGAAGATTGTCCCGGGTGCGAACGGTTTGGCGAACTCAGTGGCAGTCGCGGATGCAAATGGTGCGCTCTTGCAGAAGATTCTCGATCGCGCGGGCGAGAAGACTGTGATGCTGGCTATGGGGAATCCTTACCTGGCCCAGGAATTTCCCGCGGTGCAGAACTATTTATGCACGTTTTCCAACGCTTCGGTTTCGGAGGTGAGCGCGGTCAAGGCGTTATTCGGCGAGATCGCGATTCGCGGCCACCTACCGGTTACGATTCCGAACATCGCCCAGCGCGGCGCCGGGATCGAGCGCCCGCTACCCGTGGTGGGAGGAGGTCCGGCACATGCTGATTCCCAAAGTCCTCGACAATAAAGGCAAGTTGCTCCTTGCGATTGCATTCACCCTGTGGCTGACGGTCCTGGCTTGCAGCGTCAATGTAAAGGACCACAAAGACGGCGAAAGTGACAAAGTTGATATAGAAACTCCGATCGGAGGCATTCATGTCAACGAAGAGGCCAATGTCCACGATACCGGGCTGGCGGTATATCCGGGTGCCCGCCAGAAAGAGAAGGCAAAGGATGGCGACAGTAAAAGCGCCAACGTCAATATTTCGAGCAGCTTTTTCGGCGTGAAAGTTGTGGCCATCGAGTATGAGTCGGATGATCCGCCGCAGAAGGTGCTGGCGTTCTACCAGGATCAACTGAAAAAGTTCGGCCACGTCATCGAATGCCACACCAGCAAACATGGCGGAGATCTTTCCGTGCACGCCGGAGGCAAGAACGACAGTTCGCGGGAGGTTCGCTGCGAGGGCAGCGACAGCGGCAACATTGCCGAACTGAAGGTGGGGACCGAAGACAATCAGCACCTGGTTTCGGTCGAACCCAAGGGTACGGGTTCTGATTTCGCTTTGGTGTACATCCTGACCCGGGGCAAAGAAGGAACGATTTGAGGAGGAGTAATGGAATCGAATGGAGTCACGCGCACAACCATCTCCAGTGTGTGGGCCACCGCTCGGCCCGCGCGAGTCGTGGCCGCCCTGGCCGCCGCCTTGTTTCTGTCTTCTGGGGGCGTCCATGCGCAAACCTCCGGCACCGACAGTCAGGATAAGAACCTGGATATCAGGAGTTCCGTGGGTGATTTGCACATGGGAAGCGACGCCGATGCCCGCGCAACCGGGTTACCGGTTTACCCCGGTGCGCGTCTGAGAAAGCATGAAGAAAACCGGGATAGCGCCAACCTCGCGCTCTTCACCTCGGCATTCGGTTTCAAGTTGGTAGTCGCCAATTACGACTCCGACGACGCCCCAAGCAAGGTCATTGCTTTTTATCGCGGCAAGCTGAAGAAATACGGCAAGGTTCTGGAATGCCACACCAGCAAGAATGGCGCAGATATCAGCCCTCAGGAAGACAACGACGACTCCGCAAAATCAAAAGAACTGAAGTGTGACAACGATAACACCGGAAGCGGGGTGGAGTTGAAAGTCGGTACCGAGGATAACCAGCACGTCGTTGCCGTCGAGCCGGCGGAAAACGGCAGTGGATCGACATTCGCTATCGTCTACGTGTACAGCCGCGGCAAGCAAGCCGACATTTAAACCCGTGAACGTCCGTCCGTGGGCTCAGCGTTTTGCGTACGAACAGTGCCCTAATTCAATAACCACGAAGGACACGAAGGTTCACCAAGGAAGACCCTACAGCTAAGTCTTCGTGGACTATGCAACTGCCTTGCTCTCCCCATAGTCCTGCTGTACCTTGGAATCCCTGTGGAGCACGCCTGTTACAAGTGTGGCGCGAACGTCGAAGACGGAACCCCCTTTTGTCCGCAATGCAGCGCCCCGCAGATACGAGTCGGTATGATCGAGTCCGGCGAACAAAGTGGTGCGCCCGCCGAGGGGACTATCCCGGCGCCAGCTTCTCCAGCGGCGTCGTTGCGGATCGGCATCGAATGGACTCCGGCCTTGTGGTCGGCGCTCATAGCCTTGTCGGCCGCGATGCTGGTCACGCTGTTGGGGACTCCGGCAGGGCTGGCGATGCTGGCCGCCGGATTTCTCTGCGTGCTGCTGTACCGGCGGCGTTGCCAGATGGCGCAGGTCACACCCGGCATGGGAGCCAGGCTGGGCGCGCTTACGGGAGCGTTGGGGTTTGCCATTCCGGCTGCCATTCTGGGGTTGGCGGCTGCCGCCGGACTCGGACGACAGATTCAAGAAACCTTCCTGAAAGTGCTTCAGGAGTATGCGGCGCGAAGCTCCGATCCGCATGTACAGGAGTTGCTTACGCTCTCCAAAACTCCAGACGGCTTCGCGCTTCTGATGACGTTGTTCATGGTCATGACGCTGGTGGCGTTCCTGATTTTTTCCAGCCTGGGAGGAGTCCTGGGAGCTCTGCTGCTCCGCCCGAAGGACCGGCCGTAATATCGTTTCACTCGCCTTGCTCTGCGGTGCTTTCCCCGCGTATGATGCAGCGTTCATGACTCCAAGCCCTAGCGCCCGTCCTTCCAATCTGAAAGAGAAGGCGCAGTTGATGTCGGCGTCGGAGATCGAGCGCACCATGGTGCGGTTGGTGCACGAAATCATCGAAAAAAACGACGGCGCCAGGGAGCTGGGAATCGTGGGCATCCGCCGCCGCGGGGTTTTTCTGGCGCAGCGGCTGGGCGAGATGATTCAGCGCATCGAGAAGACGCCAGTGCCGGTGGGCACGCTGGACATCACCCTATATCGAGATGATCTTTCGACTGTAGGACCGAAGCCGGTGGTGCAGGAAACCGACATCGGATTTCCCATTGCCGGCAAGAATATCGTTCTGGCCGACGATGTGCTGTATACCGGCCGCACGATCCGGGCCGCTCTGGACGCTCTATTTCGTCAGGGACGGCCGAAACGGGTACAACTGTGCGTGCTGATCGACCGTGGCCATCGCGAGTTGCCGATTGAGGCGACGTTTGTGGGACGGAAAGTGCAGACTTCTGAGAATGAGATCATCGAAGTGAAATTGCGGGAGATCGATGATACGGAAAAAGTTCTGCTGGTCGAAAAGCAAGCTTGAAGGCAAACCTTTGACGCGCACCAGGGCGCTGAATTCAGGCAACCGATGAACAAACCTGCACGCGGTTCCCTGCTGGGTATCGAACATCTCGCTGCCGCCGACATCATGGGCCTGCTCAAGCTGGCCCGGCAGATGAATCCGCTCAAGCCGCGGCCTTTGCTGCGCGGCAAGCGAGTGCTGCTTCTCTTCTACGAGCCATCCACGCGGACGCGCAGTTCTTTCGAAATCGCCGCCAAGTCGATGGGTGCGATGACCACGCTGGTGCTCTCGAGCGGTTCCAGTATCGAAAAGGGTGAGTCCCTGCTGGATACCGCCTACACCCTGCAGGCGGTGGGCGCCGATGTGATGATCATCCGCAATCCTTATGCCGGCGCGCCTCTGCTGATGGCGCAGCACGTTAGCGTTCCCGTCATCAATGCGGGGGACGGGATGCACGAGCACCCGTCGCAAGCCCTGCTGGATGCATACACGATTCTGCGCCATAAAAAGACACTGAGCGGGCTGCGGGTAGTCATTGTTGGTGACATTTATCACAGCCGGGTGGCGCGCTCCGCGATTCATCTGCTCTCGAAGTTCGGCGCCCACCTGACTTTGTGCGGGCCGCCGGAGATGTTGCCGGAGTTGGCCACCTGCCTCGCCCCCGATCTGCACATCACGCGCAGTACGGAAGACGCGCTGCGCGGGGCGGATGTGATCATGGTGCTGCGAGTGCAGAAAGAGCGGCTGGCGGGAATGAAGATCCGGCTGCCGGATTACATCTCCCGTTACCAGATTACGATGGCCCGGCTGAAGCTGGCCAAGCGGGATGCCCTGGTGATGCATCCGGGGCCGATCATTCGCGGCCTGGAGCTGACGTGGGAAGTGGCGGATTGTCCGCAGTCGGTAATCGTGGAGGAAGTACACAATGGCGTTCCGGTGCGCATGGCGATTTTGGCTAAGGCGCTGGGGAAAGCCCGCTAAGGCACAGGATCTCAACCACGAAGGACACGAAGGTACACGAAGGAAAACTCTTTGTAATCCGGCGAACGGATAGGGATGCATGGCACACGATAAATCCAAACCTGGTTCGCTGTTGATCAAAGGCGGGCTACTGATCGACCCTGCGGCGCGGGTCAACGCGCCCATGGACCTGCTGTTGCGCGACGGGCGTGTCGCCGAAGTGGCGCCGCCAAGCAAGATACGCGGCGGCGCTGACGAAACGGTCGATGCTCGCGGCCTGGTGGTGGCGCCCGGCTTTATCGACTTGCACGTCCATCTGCGCGAGCCCGGACAGAGCTATAAGGAAACCATCGCTAGTGGAACTGCCGCCGCCGCCGCCGGGGGATTTACTTCTGTCTGCTGCATGCCGAACACGTCTCCGGTGGTCGATTCACCGGAATGGATCGCCTGGATTCTGCAGCCGCAGCGCGGGGCGGTGGTCAACGTTTTTCCCATCGCGGCCGCGACCCAGGCCAGCAAGGGGGCGGTGCTGACTGACTTTCGTGGGTTGCAGCGGGCTGGCGCGGTAGCGGTGAGCGACGATGGCCGTCCCATACTCAACGAAACGGTGATGCGGGAGACGTTGCGGCTGGCAGCGGAGATCAACCTGCCGGTGGTACAGCATGCGGAAGACACGCGCCAGACCGAGAACTGCGTGATGAACGAGGGCTCAACTTCGTTCCGGCTGGGGCTGCGAGGCATGAAAGACGGCGCTGAGGCCTCCATTGTTGACCGCGATGTGCAGATGGCGCAGCAGTTTATGGGAACACGGCTCCACGTGGCGCATCTTTCGACTGCCGACGCGCTGAAGGCGGTGCGCCGGGGAAAGCGCAGCAAGGCGTACGTCACCTGCGAAGTTACTCCGCACCACTTTGCGCTGACCGACGCGGATGTCGGCGATTACAACACCAACTGCAAGATGAATCCACCGCTGCGCTCGGCCGGGGATCGCGAAGCTCTTCTTGTAGCACTGGCGGACGGCACGGTCGATGCCATCGCTACCGACCACGCCCCGCATGCCACGCACGAAAAAATCATCGAGTTCGAAAAAGCCGCGTTCGGAATCACGGGGCTCGAGACCGCACTGGGGCTGGCGATCACACGGCTGCACCGTGAGCACAAGATTCCTCTGACGCGCATTGTCGAACTATTGAGCGCGGGCCCCGCTCGCGTGTTCGATTTGCGGGGACGAGGAACGCTGGCCCGCGGCAGCCACGCCGATGTCACCATTTTCGATCCCAAGAAACGCTGGACGTTTGAAGTCGCGAAGTCGCGCTCCAAGTCACACAACAGTCCCTTCGACGGCTGGCAGCTGACGGGGAAAGTGGCGGCAACGGTGGTGGGCGGGAAAATGGTGTACCGCGCGGATTGAGCCTCTTGCAAATCACGCCAAGCTTGCGAAGCAACAAGATGGTTCTGCCATTTCTGAGATTGTCATCCTTCGCAAAGCGAAGGACCAATGCATTCTGCTGGGAGCGTACGCACCGCAGGTGGAATACATAGGTCCTTCGCTTTGCTCAGGATGACAACGTCTTCTCTATCCCAAAATCCCCATCCTTTTTCCCACCCTCCCCAGCACCTCCAGCGCCTTTTGCAATTCATCTTTCGTATGCGTCGCCGTCATGATGGTGCGAATGCGAGCTTTCCCCTCCGGAACAGTGGGGAAGGCAATGCCGGTGCCCAGCACGCCTTCTTGGAACAGCTCGCGGGAGAAATCCATGGTGAGTTTGCCATCGCCGATGATGATGGGGGTGATTGGGGTCTCGCTGGCGGGCGTGTTGCGGCCTCCGATGTCGAAGCCGAGCAGGCCGAGTTCCTTCTTCCAGAAGCGCGTGTTGTCCCAGAGTTTATCGATGCGTTCGGGTTCGTTTTCGAGAACGTCGAAGGCTGCAATACAGGTTGCTGCGACCGAGGGCGGATGGGAAGTCGAAAACAGGAACGGCCGGGCGCGGTGATAGAGGAAATCGATCAGGTCGCGAGTGCCGCAGACGTAGCCGCCGAGCGCGCCGATGGCTTTCGAGAGCGTCCCCACCTGGATGTCCACCCGGCCATGGACGTGGAAGTGGTCGACGGTGCCGCGTCCGTTGCGGCCCAGAACGCCGGACGCGTGGGCGTCGTCCACCATCATGATGGCGCCGTATTTTTCCGCCAGATCGCACAACGCCGGTAAGGGACCGATGTCTCCGTCCATGGAAAAGACCCCGTCAGTGATCAGCAGCTTCTTGCCGGGTTGGTCTTTCACGCTGGCCAGTTGCTCTTCGGCGTGAGCCATGTCTTTGTGGTTGAAGACGAGAATTTTGGCGCGGGAGAGACGGGCCCCGTCGATGATGGAAGCATGGTTGAGCTGGTCGGAGATGATGAAGTCGTCTTTGCCCAGAACGGCAGAGACCGTGCCGGCATTCGCGGCGAAGCCCGACTGAAAGACCACGCAGGCTTCAACGTTCTTGAAGTGAGCGATTTTTTCCTCCAGCTGCATGTGGATTCGCATGGTGCCGGCGATGGTACGCACCGCGCCGGACCCGACGCCATACTTGCGGGTGGCTTCAAGAGCCGCCTCGCGCAGCTTGGGATGGGTGGTCAGGCCGAGGTAGTTGTTGGAGGCAAGATTGATGACCTTCTTGCCATCGAAGGTGCAGAGCGGGGCTTGCTCGTCCTCCAGCACGCGCAGGCGGAAGTGCGTGCCCTTGGCTTTGAGATCGTTCAGTTGATCGCTGAGATAAGAAAGAGGATTGGCGCGGGTTGTAGCGGTTGCCATGGGATCTCCTGAGTGGGGCCGCAGATGATGCAGATCAGCGTAGATTTGAGAACAACCAGTTTAATACCGAGGGGTGGAGGAAGGAAGGCGAAGGCGCAGTTTTCGGTTCTCAGTTCTCGGCGAGGGCACATACCTCGGCCAGGCTGGAGACTTCGAGATCTGGCTTGGCGATTGCGACCCTGGTTGCTCCCGCTCCGGCGCGGGGAGAGGGGCGATTTACCCAGACGGTTGCAACGCCCATGGACTTCGCGGGAATCACATCGTGATAGATGCTCTGGCCAACATGCAGCCATTTTGCCGGGGCGACACCGGTGCGTTCTTGCGCTAAGCGGAAAATCCTGCTGCAGGGCTTGTAGCAACCGGCCTGCTGGGCGGTGATGACGTGGTTGAAGGGTACTTCGAGCTTCGCGGCGGTCAGTGCAAAAAGATCGTCGTCGATGTTGGAGATCACGGCAAGCCGGTGGCGCGACTTTAGCTTTTGCAGAGCCGCGACGGTGTCGGGAAATGGCTGCCAGGTTCGAACGGATTCTGGCAGTGAGCGCACTTCTGCCTGGCTAGGCGTGAATCCGAGGCGCCGGCCAAAACTGCCAACTACCGACTCGAGGACATGCCAATAGTTCATATACTGCTGCTCTTCGGCAGCGAGTTGCAGCTCGGAGTACATCTCCAGTAGCGCGACGTCGGTCATCGTCTTCTGATGGGCTGCCAGGATGGGACGCAGGGCAGAGAAGATGCCACTTTCCCAGTCGATCATGGTGCCATAGCAATCGAAGGTGAGAAGGGAGAAATCTGACAGATTCAATCGGTTCCCTGTTGCCGGTTCTCAGTTTCTGACACCCGTCGGACTGTCCTTTTGTGGCTGAGATACCGGCGCCGGTTCAAGGCTGGACGCCGTGGCGGAATCCGGGGCAGCGGCGGGTTTCTTCTCCAGGAATTTCGCGGCATTCAGCAAGGGCCGCCCGAGCGACGCGTTGTAGCCGGTCCAAGCGCTCTCGTTGCCGGCCTCGCGCTCAAAGTGCGCCCGCATGCTCTCCATCTTGGAGTCGAGATCGTCGAGGTAATGCAGCATCAACGCTTCCGGGAACATGGGCAGCTTGGGTGACCCGAACTCGTATTCTCCGTGATGGCTGATGATCAGATGCTCAACCAGAATTTTGAGTTCGGGAGGAAACTCCGGCAGGTGAACCAGCTTGGCCTGCAGCATTTCAAGTTCGATGACCATATGCCCGAGCAGCTGACCGCTCGTACTGTAGGAAAATGAGCGGTTGTAAGTCAGCTCGTGAATCTTTCCGATATCGTGCAGAAACGCGCCGGTGAGAACCAGATCACGATTGATCTGGGGATAGTTCCGGCACATCAGGTCGCAAGATCTGGAAAGCGAAACGACGTGGTCCAGCAAACCTCCGATATATGCATGATGCAGGGTCTTGGCGGCGGGAGCGTTGCGATAAGCTTCCGCAATCTCGGGGTCGCTCATGAAGGCTTCCACCAAAGCCTTGAGGTGCGGGTTCTGAAAAGTGGCAACGAACCCTGCCAGGGTCTGCCATAACTCACCGATGTCCTTGGTGGTCTTGGGGAGATAGTCGGAGAAGTCGATTTCTGAGTCGCCCAGTTTGCGCAGCTTGTGAATCGTGATCTGGAAGCGGTTTTTGTATTTGTTGAGCAGGCCCTTGATCTTGAGGAAGTCGTCTTGCTCGAAGGCGTTCAGGGCATCCTCGACGTTGTCCCACATCTTGGCCTCGATCTGGCCGGTACGATCTCCGAGGGTCAGAGCCAGGTAGGGCTCGCCGGTTTTCTTGGGCTTGACCTGCTTCGAGGTCACCACAAAGCTGGAGGTGATGACCTTATTCTCGTGGCTCGGACAGTCGGACAAAAAGAATTCCTTCATAAGCTGGCCTTAAAACATGCCTAACTTCTTCTTCTTTTTCAGCGGCTTGGCCTTGTCGTCTTTGGCTGCGGTTTCGATCGGCTGGGTTTCATTGGGGCTGGCGCCAGTATCCACGTAGCCGGGCATGGTGTAGATGAACGCGTCCTCACGAAGTTTGGTGAGATATTCGCGCAACGCGGGTTGCAGCTTCTGCATGTAGATCGCATCCTGAATGCGCGGCTCAATCTGGCTAAGCGGTGGAACCCCCGCTTCATGGTGCTCGGTAACCTTCAAGATGATGAAGCCTTGTTTGGTTTGAATCACGTCCGAAACATCACCGGATTTCATGGCGAAGGTTTTGTCCTCAAGCTCCTTGGCCAGCGTGCCCCGCTTGAAGAACCCGAGGTCCCCTCCCTGGGCGGCCGAGGGACCGTCAGAACTCTTCTTGGCTACATCCTCGAACTTGGCGCCTTGCTTGATCTGCTCCAAAATGCCGTCGGCCTTGGTTCGCGCTGCCTGCAGCAATTGGTTCTCGTCCTGCGTGTCGGTAGATTTCTTTTCGGTGGAGACCAGGATTTCACTCATGCGCACCTGTTCGGGCTGATCCAGTTCGCTTTTGTGCTCGTCGTAGAATCTCTGTTCTTGTTCTTTGTCGATTACCAGGCGGGAGCCGACTTCCTTCCCAATCACCTGCTGGGTGATGATCTGATTGCGCATGTTCTGCTTGAATTCTTCAAAGGAGATGCCTTGCGCCTGAGCCGCCTTTTCCAGATCTTCCATGCTGTCCAGGTTCATGTCCTTGCGCATCTGGTCCAGTTTCTTGATGAGCTCGGTATCGGCCGTAATCCCGAGGTCCTTGCCCTTTTGCAGTAACAACTGTTGATCGATGAGATCGCGCAGAACATCCTTCTCCCTCTCGGCGATGACTTTGTCCGCGTTCACCGGGTCTTGCTGCTGCGCTTCTTTCTTCAGTTCTTCCTCACTGCGCCGGAATTCGCTGCTGGTAACGATCTGGTTGTTAACCCGGGCAACGATTTGCTCAACGACGGTTTCTGCCGCGAAGGCACCCGGCAAAAACATCAGGCTAAGTAGAAGTAAGCAGGGAAGAAGTTTTCGCATAGAATTTGTACTCAGCCGCGCGGTTGGACCTATGCAGGACGGCCACCCACGACATGAGTAAGATTGTACTGCCGGACGCGGGCTCGCAGCCAGTGGTGTTAGAGCTTTGATAGCCAGCCTTGGCGAAGTTAAAGGCTGCTCGATGGAACATTAATCAACAAAGGGGAAGTGATGCCTTTCAAGTCCGCTATCCTGTTATTGTCGATGCTTTGCGGAGGCTTGAGTATTCCTGCTGTGGCTCAGAAGAACACGGTTGCGCCGCCGGACGCGGCCCAACTGGCGAAGATGACAGCCCGATTCTCTCCCACACTGCTGCGCGTGGACACAGCCCAGCTTGCTCCGGGAGATCGCCAGGCCCTGGTGAAGCTAATTGAAGCCGCTCGAGTCCTGAATGACATTTTTCTGCAGCAACTATGGGACGGCAACCAGGCGCTCTACGCTCGCCTGCAAAAGGATACGACTCCGCTGGGCAAGGCGCGGTTGCACTACTTCTTGCTCAACAAAGGGCCGTGGTCTGATATAGACCAATTCAAAGCGTTTCTGCCCGGAGTCCCGCCGCGCAAACTGCCGGGTGCCAATTTCTATCCGGAGAACATGACCAAGGAGGCCTTCGAGCGCTGGGTTGCGCAGCTCACTCCACAGGAGCAGGAACAGGCAAAGGGCTTTTTCACGGTAATTCGCTGGAAGGACAATGCACCGGGCAGCGATCTGGTCGCGATTCCGTATAGTCAGGCTTATGCGGAGGATCTGACCAAGGCAGCAAACTTGCTGCGAGAAGCGGCTGCGCTGACCGGGAACGAGTCGCTGAAGAAATTCCTGAACCTGCGTGCCGACGCCTTCCTTTCCAATGACTACTATCAAAGTGACATGGCATGGATGGATTTAGATGCGCCGCTCGACGTCACCATCGGTCCCTACGAGACGTATAACGACGAGCTTTTCGGCTACAAAGCGGCATTCGAGGCGTACGTAAGCCTGCGGGATGACGAAGAGAGCGCCAAGCTGTCGGCGTTTGCCGGGCATTTGCAGGAGATCGAAGACAACCTGCCGATCGAACCGCAGTACCGGAATCCCAAGCTGGGCGCGGGTGCGGCCATTCGCGTGGTGGACGAGATCGTGAGCGCGGGAGACGGGGCGCACGGGGTGCAAACCGCCGCCTACAACTTGCCCAACGATGATCGGGTGGTACAGCAAAAGGGCAGCAAGCGCGTGATGATGAAGAATGTGCAAGAGGCGAAGTTCCGCGGCGTCTTGTTGCCCATCGCCCGCCGTATGTTGACCCAGCAAGCCATGGTCGACGTCAGTTTCACTCCTTTCTTCACTCACATCGTGGCGCATGAATTGATGCACGGGCTGGGACCGCATCAAATTAAAGTCGACGGCCGCGATACGACTCCGCGCGAGGAACTAAAAGAAGTGTTCGGAGCCATTGAAGAGGCGAAAGCCGATGTCACGGGCCTGTTCGCTTTGCAGTACATGATGGATCACGCCAAGGCCATGGGCCTGGACAAGCTGCTGCCCTCCGACGACGCGGCGGAACGGCAGCTTTACTCTACCTATCTTGCTTCCAATTTTCGCACCTTGCGTTTCGGCCTGAACGATGCTCACGGCAAGGGAATGGCGGTGCAATTCAATTTCCTGATGGACAAGGGGGCCTATGTTCGACACACGGATGGGACCTATGGAGTGGATATGTCGAAGATCAAGCCAGCCATCGTCGAACTGGATCATGATCTTCTGACGCTGGAGGCCGAGGGTGACTACGCCGGGGCGAAGGGCCTGCTCGACCGGCTGGGAGTAATCCGTCCGGAGCTGCGCCAGACGCTGGAGAGTCTGCAGGGGATTCCGACCGATCTCGACCCCATCTTTGTTACCGCGGAAGAATTGGCCCCTACGGTGCAAAAGCCCCCGTCGACAAAAACTCACCGAAGGGTGCGGAAAGCTAAGTCATCCCGGTGAAACTAAAGATTGCCTGGATCGGCAAAACCAAAGAACCCGCCATTCAAGCCCTGACCAATGAGTATCTGAAGCGGCTAGGCCGCTACACCGAAGTCGAAGGCCTTACGCTGCGGGATGAGACTGCGCTGTTGAAGCTGTGTGCTCGTGACGCCCGCCCGGTGAGGCATGCGCTGGCACTGCTCGACGGCCGCGGCAAACAACTCTCCTCTGAGGAGTTGGCTAAGTGGATCGGCGACTACCAGGACCGCAATCCTTTGCCTCTGCTGTTCGCCGTAGGTCCGGCGGACGGGTTTTCTGACGAGGCGCGGCAGGCCGCATCCTTCACGCTCTCGCTGGGCAGGATGACATTGGCTCACGAGTTGGCACGAGTCGTATTACTGGAGCAACTCTACCGCGCTTTTACTATCCTGAAAGGGCATCCGTACCACCTGGAGCACTGAGGCCTCCCTGCGTACCCGGCGCTTTGCGGTTCTGTTTGAGTCGGTAATCGCGTCAAAACTACAAGTCGCAAAATGGTGGCGAGTAACGAGCGGTAGCAGTCAATGAGCGTAATGGAGATGTTACGCCAACTAATGGGATTTCGGAGAACTCTGATCCGTCTCTGGCCGCGTGACGGAACCATCGGGCGCAACGTAGTAGACCACGGCTGGCTGCGCGCCCTGCTCGAAGCTGAGAACGAGCCGCCCGACAAAACCAGCGGAATCAGTCTTCGCGATCCACTCTGGGCTTCCTGAGTTCGCCTCTAAATCGAGTAGGCAACTGTCCATAAGGATGGAGAGAGTTTCGTGTGGAATACCCTCAAGAGCAACTACGTGAACAAAGCGCTCCCCCGTCTCGCTCGCACCGCAACGGCCCTGAACGTTGCCCGGATTGGAAGCGAATGTATCTGTGAAAATCAAATAGTGATTGGGGCTCTCCGCAATCAATTGCGCCTGATAAGGGGCGTTGCTCCCTTGGCGATACTGACTTGGATGGCTAAGCGCGATCCGCTGAACGGCACCCGCGCTAGATTTGATTTCAAGAGACGTTAGACGTTGTTGCTGGCGCAGAATTGCGGTGCCAGAACGCACATTACGAATCGTGATCACAGCTTCCTCTGAGGCTGTGGCCATCGGCAGCGTCGCAATAGCTATCGAAGGCAACAATAAGGCGAGCTGGAGAAAACTGGCCTTGCTCGCACGGTTGTGTGAGATGTGCGCCATACAAATGCTGATTGAATGATAACTGATGTAACCAGGCGTTCTCGCAAGCGTGTGCTGTTTGTTCGCCCCCCCGAGTGGGGGTTTTGAGTGCTATCGCGATACTATGTCAGACTACAAACGAGCATGGAAAACGCGCCCCTCGGTTCCGACCCCCGCTACTACCTGATGCGCAAGCTCGAACTGCCAGAGTAGCGAGGGTTTAACCACAAAGGACACGAAGGTACACAAAGGAAGACTCTTGCGGCAAAGCCTTCGTGTCTTTTGTGGTTTATGGTTTTCTGGGGACATTGCAAAACCGACCCACAGCTTACCAACCGATTCGCGACCGACCCCGCCGAAGGGTACAATCAAAGATTGGCCCTTATGCCGGACGTTCGCCGTGGTCTCATCATCGTGAATACTGGGCCGGGCAAGGGAAAAACCACCGCTGCCATGGGCACGGGGTTGCGAGCCGTTGGCCAGGGCATGCGAGTGCTCATGCTGCAGTTCCTGAAAGGCTCCTGGCACTACGGGGAACTGGATGCCGTGCAGGCTTTTGGCGACAAGTTTGTCATGAAGCAGATGGGTCGCGGCTTCGTAAAAGTAGGGGCGGAGAAGCCTGACCCGGAAGATGTGCGTATGGTTGAGCAGGCCTGGGCTGAGGCCGAGCAGGCCATCCACTCGGGCGCTTGGGATTTGGTGATCCTGGATGAGATCAACTACGCCATCAGCTACGGCATGCTCGACCCGGCCAAAGTAGTGGAGAGCCTCAAGAAAAAGCCGGAAATGGTTCACGTGATCTTGACGGGCCGGAACGCACATCCGACAATTACCGATTTGGCCGATACCGTGACGGAAATGCGCCAGGTGAAACACGCCTACGAGAAGGGCGTGATGGCGCAGAGGGGTATCGAGTACTAGAACGTCGTTGGTCGATGGTCGTTAGTCGTTAGCCCCAGGGCCTAGCGGCGAACGGTGAACGACCATCAAAGAATGACCGACTCCATGGCTTGGTTCAAACGACAATCCGGTGAACTGGACACCTCGGGGGAGAAGAAGGTTCGCACCGAAGGCTTGTGGGTGAAGTGCCAGAATTGCCGCCAGATTATCTGGAAGAAAGACATGGAGGACAATCTGGAAGTGTGCCCCAAGTGCGACAAGCACTTCCGCATTGACGCCCGCACCCGGCTGGCACAACTGCTGGACGAAGGCCAGTACGAGACCTTCGATGACAACCTGACTTCCACCGATCCGTTGAAGTTTGTCGATCTGAAATCCTATAGCTCGCGTCTGGAGCAAGCTCAGTCCGAGACCGGACTCAAAGACGCCGTGATCAATGCCCGGGGAAAGATGAACGGCCGTCCAGTGATTGTCAGCGCCATGGAGTACGCCTTTATCGGGGGCAGCATGGGCGCGGTGGTGGGAGAGGCCATCACCCGGGCCATCGAGCAGTCGATAGCGACCAGGAATCCGCTGGTCATCGTTTCCGCCTCGGGCGGAGCCCGGATGATGGAAGGTGTGGTCAGCCTGATGCAGTTGGCGAAGATATCCGCTGCGCTGGCTCGTCTGGATGAAGCCCGTGTACCGTTCGTCTCGCTGCTGACCGATCCGACTACCGGAGGCGTAACTGCGTCGTTTGCCATGCTGGGCGACCTGAATATAGCCGAACCCGGCGCTTTGATCGGCTTTGCGGGACCCCGAGTGATCGAACAGACCATCCGGCAGAAATTGCCAGCCGGGTTCCAACGCAGCGAATTTCTTCTGGAACATGGCATGCTGGACGCGGTGGTGCCGCGCAAAGAGTTGAAGGCATACATTGTCCGCTCGCTGGACTTTATGAGTCCGGTGGCAGCCTGAGTCGTCAGACACGCGGTCGGCGCTCAGCTAGACTCCCGGCACGCGCACTTCAGTTGTGATTTCGTACTTCTCAACCGCGGCTTCTGTTGAATCCGGCTGCGAAACCCTAAACTGGTAGTCTGAGAGCTGACGGCTGAAGGCCGATCGCTGCCCTGCCATGTCCTACGAAACCGCGGTTGCGCGTATGTACACCTTGGGCCACGAGCTGGCCCAAACGCCATCGCAGAAGTTCGATCTGGCGCACATGCGGGTTCTGCTGCGAGCGTTGAACCACCCGGAACGGCGGTTCCCCAGTGTTCTCATCGCCGGAACCAACGGCAAAGGCTCGACGGCTGCCACGCTGGCGTCGATTCTCAGAGCTTCGGGGGTGAAGACCGGGCTGTACAGCTCGCCGCACCTGGTGCGCATCAATGAGCGCGTTCGGATCAACGGCGAGGCGATTGGGGACGATGATTTCGCGCTGTTGCACGACCTGGTAGAGCGGACGGCAGAGCGGCTGGTCGAGGAAGGCGACTTGCCCTGGCATCCCAGCTTTTTCGAGATGCTGACGGCGATTGCGTTCGAACACTTCGCGCAGAGCAAAATCGAGATCGCCGTCCTGGAAGTGGGCATGGGCGGCCGATTGGACGCAACCAACGTGGTGGAGCCGCTCGTTAGTGTGATCACGGACATCTCCCTCGATCATCAAAAGTTCCTGGGCGATACGGTGACGGAAATCGCGCGCGAGAAAGCGGGAATCATCCGCCAGGAGGGCGTGGTGGTGACTCTGCCGCAACAGCCGCAGGCCAACGACGTGATTGGGAACACGATTCTTGAGCGGAACGCGCGAGCCATTAGCGCGGTGCCCTATGTGCCGCCGGTTTCTCCGGGCAGCGACGGCTATGTGGTGCTGAGTAACAAAAAGCTCTCAACCGCAGAGGACGCTGAGAACGCTGAGAGAAACAGGAGTCTAGTCTCCCGTTATCCGCTGCAGGTCATGGGTAAGCAAATTCTGGTGGAGACCCCGCTGGTCGGACGGCATCAGTTGCGCAATCTGGCTTTGGCCATTGCCGCGGCGGAAGAACTCGCCCGGCAGGGTTTTCGTATCTCGCCGCAGACGATCGAACGGGGCATCCGCGAAACCCATTGGCCCGGACGCTTCCAAGTCATAGCGGCAGGCGAGCATTCGCCCGAGTACGTCTTCGACGTGGCCCACAATCCGGCGGGAGCGTGGGCGCTGCGATCCACGTTGTCCGCTGTTTATGATGGCCGGACGCTGACGGTCATCTTTGGCGCGATGCGCGATAAAGCCATTGGCGAGATGGCCGAGATTCTTTTTCCCCTGGCGGAGCGGATCATCCTCACCCGGGCGGATAACCCGCGGTCTGCAACGCCTGCGGAAATTCGTGAAGCCGCCGTCCGTGTCGCAGGCGACATCGAGGACGCAAGCGATGTAGCCTCCGCGCTTGACCGGGCAAATCGTCTGGCGGGACCACAAGGCGTGGTCGTGATCACCGGTTCGATATACATTGTAGGAGAGGCTATGCGAGTCTTAGGAGTGAGGGTCTAGCTTTCCAGATGCAGGAAGTGAACACACCCGTTGGCGAAGACACGCTAAACAAGGAGCAACCGGATCGGGCATGGGTCGCCGATTCCCGGCGCCCGGACGCTCGGGTGCAAGCCCGGAAGTACGGATGGCTCAGCCGCCTGCGTTCCTATGTCATCTTCGATACGCTGATCTGGACGTACAGCGTCATCCTTGGGATTCTTTCGATTCCAGTTTCCCTTTTCGGGGAGAAGACCCGCATTCTCCACGGTTTCGCGCGACTATGGTCGAAGCTCATCATGGAGACCATCCTTTCCCCCGTCAAGGTGAGCGGGATCGAAGCCATAGACAGCTCCCGGACTTATGTTTATGCCGTGAATCATGCCTCTGCGCTCGACATTCCGGTGCTGTATGTGAATCTGCCTTTTCAGTTCCGCATTGTCTTCAAGAAGGAACTGCTCTCCTATCCCATTATCGGATGGCATTTGAAACGGTCGGGACAGGTCTGCATCGATCAGCAGAAGCCAACCCGATCGGTGGCTGCGATTCGCTCCGCCGTGAAGAGTTTGCAAGCCGGCATGCCGCTGGTGATCTTCCCCGAAGGTGGACGGACACCCGACGGCGAGATCAAACCTTTTTTGCCGGGAGCATTTTTTCTGGCCATGAAGGCGCAGGTGGATATCGTGCCGGTAGCGCTGCTGGGGACTTATGAATTGCTGCCCATGAACACGTATCACATCAAGCCGCGGCCTCTGGAGATGCGCGTCGGCCGGCCCATCTCAACTGCCGGCTGCAGCGGACGCGACCTGGAAGCGCTTTCCGAGAAAGTGCATCAGGCGATGGAGGCGCTGTACTCCGGAACGCCGCTCTCCTCGTAATCTCCATGAATAACGTGGGGACAGCCGCCCCTTTGACTTCGCTCAGGGCGTGCTCTCGACCGCTCCTGGCGAATCACGCTTGCCAACCGGCGCGATCTGACATTTGCGCTCCACTCGTTCATAATCTTCGACCGGAGGAATTCCGTGAAACTCTGCTTTCTTGTTCTGCTCTTGATGCCGCCGGCGTTGATCGCCCAAGCCCAGACCTCAGCCAAGCCTACGGTCGCCGACGCTGAGCGTTTCATGAGTCAAGCGGAGGTTCGCCTCAACGAGTTGAGCCTGAAAGCGAACCGCGCCGCCTGGGTGCAGCAGAACTTCATTACAGAAGATACCCAGGCCATAAATGCCGATGCGGTAGACGAGATCACCGCGGTCACCGAAGAACTGATTGAGCAAGCCAAGCGTTTCGACGGCCTTGAGCTGCCGCAGGAGCTGGCACGCAAATTCGCGCTGCTGAAGCTGTCTCAGACCGCGCCTGCTCCGCACGATCCGGCGCTCCGGAAAGAAATGACGCAGATTGCGGCCTCGCTCGATGCCGATTACGGCAAAGGGAAGTATTGCCGCAAGCCCGACGACTGTGTCGATATCACGGCCATCGAAAAAATCATGGGAGACAGCCGCGACCCCAAGGAATTGCAAGACCTCTGGGTGGGATGGCACAAAGTGGGCGCTCCCATGCGCTCGCGCTATGCCCGCTTTGTGGAGCTTTCGAACCAGGGCGCGAGAGAGATGGGATTCAAAGACGTGGGGGCGATGTGGCGAGCAGGCTATGACATGACGCCGGAACAGTTCAGCGCCGAGTTGGAGAGGCTCTGGCTGCAGGTGAGACCGCTCTACCTCTCCCTGCACACCTTTGTGCGTGCCCGGCTGTCGCAGCACTACGGTCCAAATGTGGTCCCGCCCGATGGGCCGATCCCCGCCGACCTTCTTGGCAATCCCTGGGCACAGGAATGGGGCAATGTCTTTCCTTTGCTCGGTCTGCCGGAGAACAGCCGCGGCTACGATCTGAGCGAGTTGCTGCAAGCCAAGAAGCTGGACGCCAAGGGCATGGTGCGCTACGGCGAGGCATTCTACACGTCTTTGGGATTCGCCCCGTTGCCGGAGACATTCTGGGAGCGCTCACTCTTCACCAAGCCTCGCGACCGCGACGTCGTCTGCCATGCCAGCGCCTGGGACGTCGACAACATGGACGATCTGCGGGTGAAAATGTGCATCCAGATTCGCGATGTGGATTTTGTCACTATTCATCACGAACTCGGACACAACTTCTACCAGCGGGCCTACAAAGACCAGCCCCTCATGTTCAAGGGCGGTGCGAATGATGGTTTTCATGAAGCCATCGGCGACACTGTCGCGCTGGCGGTTACCCCGGAATATCTACAGAAAATCGGGCTGCTCGATAAGCTGCCTTCGGCGGACTCCGACATTCCCCTGCTGCTGAAGCAGGCGCTCGACAAAGTGGCGTTTCTGCCCTTCGGACTGCTGATTGATCAGTGGCGCTGGAAGGTTTTCTCCGGTGAAATCACGCCGGCGAACTACAACCAGGCGTGGTGGGACTTGCGGCTGAAGTACCAGGGCATCGTCCCGCCGGTCGCGCGCACTGAAGCTGATTTTGACCCTGGCGCCAAGTACCACGTTGCCGGGAACGTCCCCTACATGCGGTACTTCCTGGCTGACATTCTGGAATTCCAGTTCTACCGCGCCATGTGCAAGGAGGCCGGCTTCACCGGGCCGCTGAATCGCTGTACGTTCTATCAATCCAAAGAAGCGGGCGCGAAACTCAACCGTATGCTCGCCATGGGCCAGAGCAAGCCCTGGCCCGACGCCCTGCAAGCACTCACCGGCCAGCGCGAGATGGATGCCAGCGCCATCCTGGATTATTTTGCGCCGCTGCAGAAGTGGCTGGATGAGCAGAATAAGGGGTTGAAGCAGGGATGGTAGAGGGCGACTTATTTCACGGTGTGCACGAAACACCATTTACCACAAAGGACACGAAGGTGCACAAAGGAAAGCCCACCATGAGCGGACAAGGGCTTCCGCCGCTACGTGCTTTATACTGAAGACTCATCCTATGGCAGACAGCATTCATCTCAGACTCCCGGATGGGAGCACCAAAGAAGTTCCCAAGGGCACGACCGCGCTCGATGTCGCCAAGTCGATCAGCCCGCGTCTGGCCGACGCAGCCTTGGTCGCGAAAACCAACGGTGATCTCATCGACCTGACCCGGCCGCTCGAAAAAGATACCGAGCTGCGTATCCTGACCGAGCGCGATCCCGAGGCGCTTGAAGTCTACCGGCATTCGTCCGCTCATCTTCTGGCTGCGGCAGTGCTCGAGCTATTTCCTGAGACCAAGCTTGGCCACGGCCCATCCACCGAGAGCGGATTTTTCTACGATTTTTATCGGCCGACTCCGTTTACTCCCGACGACCTGCAGAAGATCGAAAAGAAAATGCAGGAGCTGGTGCAGCAGAACATTCCCTATGCGCGCGAATTCTTGCCGCGTGAGCAGGGGCTGCAGGAGTTCAAGCAAGAAGGCGACTTTATGAAGTGCCACTTCATCGAGCAGTTCACCAAGCCCGATGAAAAGATTTCGATCTATCGCACCGGCAAGTTCACCGATTTCTGCCGCGGCCCGCACATTCCCTCGACTGGAAGGATCAAAGCGTTCAAGCTGCTGAATATCGCGGGCGCTTACTGGCTGGGGGATGAGAAGAATCCGCAGCTGCAGCGCATTTACGGGACTTCATTCTTCTCGAAAAAGGACCTCGAGGATTTCATTCACAAGCAGGAGGAGGCCAAGAAGCGCGACCATCGCGTGCTGGGACAGCAACTCGACCTGTTTTCCATCCAGGAACTGGCCGGACCGGGGCTGATTTTCTGGCATCCCAAGGGCGGCATCATTCGCAAGGAGATGGAAGACTGGATGCGCAACGAGTACATCAAGCGTGGCTACTCGCTCGTGTACACGCCGCACGTCATGCGCCGGCAGCTGTGGCAGACTTCCGGCCACGAAGGCTATTACGCGCAGAATATGTTCACTCCCATGGAGCTCGACGATGCCGAATATCGTCTGAAGCCCATGAACTGCCCGGGCCATATTCTGATTTATAAAGATTCGTTGAAGTCGTACCGCGATTTGCCGGTTCGTCTGGGCGAGTTGGGGACGGTTTATCGCTACGAGCGTTCGGGCGTGATGCACGGTTTGCTACGAGTGCGCGGATTTACCCAGGACGACGCTCATATCTTTTGCACTCCGGAGCAGATCGAAGACGAGATGGATGCTTGCCTCGTGTTTGCTTTCGATGTGCTGAAAGACTTCGGTTTCGATCAGTTCCAGACCGAACTTTCGACCTGGAACCCGAAAGACGGGCAGAGCTTTGTGGGCAACGAAGCGCAATGGACTCAGGCCACGGCCTCGCTGGAAAATGTGCTGAAGCGGCGCAAGATCGAGTACAAGACCATTCCCGGAGAAGGCGCCTTTTACGGGCCAAAAATCGATATCAAGCTGGTGGACGCCATCGGCCGGCTGTGGCAGCTCTCGACTATCCAGTTCGACTTCAACCTGCCGGCCCGCTTCGGTCTGGAGTACGTCGCCGAAGATGGCACTCGCAAGCAGCCGGTCATGGTGCATCGGGCGTTGTATGGATCGATCGAGCGCTTCTTCGGCGTGCTGATCGAGCATTATGCAGGCGCGTTTCCGGTATGGCTCTCGCCGGTGCAGGCGGTGCTGATCCCGATCGCCGAGCGGCATGTCGACTACGCCAACAAAGTTGGGGATCAGCTCAAAGCTGCCGGCGTCCGGGTTCACGTCGATGCCCGCAATGAAAAGATGAATGCCAAAATTCGCGAGCACGCTCTGCAGAAAGTCCCGTTCCTGCTGGTGGTCGGCGACAAAGAAGCGGAGAGCGGTAAAGTCAACGTCCGCACCCGGGGCAAAGAGAAAACAGAAGACCTGCCGGCGGCGGAGTTCGTGGAGAACATCAAGCAGCTGATTGCGGAGAAGAAACCGACGCTCTAATCAGATCTTGTTCGGAATCCGGAACAAGAAATATTATTCTGCCCTGCTCTGGCCGTTCGTTCACTATGATTGCCTCCTTTCCCTCTCGGGAACCAACAATCTCCACAAACAATGCGGCGACTTAGTCGCCCTTTCGCATGAAAGGAAGGATGTATGAGCATTGGACATTATGGATGGGTTCCGGACTTGCCGGACCAGCGCGACTTAACCTATGCGGCCTCGGCCGTTTTCCTGACTGCTCTCCCGACTACGGTCGACTTGCGTCCGGAATGCCCGCCGGTCTATGACCAGGGACAGTTGGGCAGCTGTACGGCGAACTCCATTGGAGGCGCCTTTCAGTTTGAGCAGATCAAACAGAAGATGAAGGATTTCATTCCATCACGCCTGTTCATCTACTACAACGAGCGTGTGATCGAGCATACGGTGAATTCCGACAGCGGGGCGCAGATTCGCGACGGCATCAAGGTGGTGGCCAAGCTGGGAGTACCACCGGAGACGGACTGGCCGTACGACATCGACAAGTTCGCGGAAAAGCCTCCGCAAGCGGCCTTTGCCGACGCGGCGCACAACAAGGTGCTCTCTTACCAACGGGTTTCGAGGGTGCTGAATCAGATGAAAGGGTGCCTGGCATCGGGATATCCGTTTGTGTTCGGGTTTACCGTGTACGACAGCTTCGAAAGTACGACGGTAGCGCATTCCGGGCATGCGCCCATGCCCCAGCCGGGCGAGAAAGTGGTCGGTGGCCATGCAGTTGCTGCCGTGGGTTACGACGACAAGAATCAATGGTTCATCGTGCGCAACTCCTGGGGTACGACCTGGGGCATGAGCGGGTATTTCACCTTGCCCTACCAATACCTGCTGGAGCCCAATCTCTCCGACGATTTTTGGACCATTCGCATCGTCCAGGCAGCCACGGCGGGCAAGAAAAAACCTAGAGGGAAAAAGAAGCATTGACCCAACTTGGGCCGTGAGTCCTGGGGTCGTGTGGGGCGGACACTCTTGTCCGCCGCCTTTTACGTTGATCTCGTTGATTGGCAATGCATGGCCCGGAAACTGTTACTTTTCTGGGACAGGGGCTTGTCCGACGGTTGGTGTTTGGAGAAGACCACTACAGCAAGGTCAAAAGCGGCGGACAGGAGTGTCCGCCCCACACTTGTCTTGCCCACTCGTAGCCAAGGTGGTCCTCAGGACCGGACCTGCACCTTCAACCGGAAGATCTTGGCCGGTTCTGAGGAACTTTCCCATGGACGGGCGTAATGCAGTTCGATCCGGCACTCGCCCGGTGAGGTCGCGCGAAATTTCCAGCAATGCCTGCCGGACCCGCCCATCCCCGCCGGATTCGGTTGAGAAGTGTCTTCGAGCAAGGTGCAGGTGGGTTCATGGCTGGCTTGCAGCGTCCAACGGTAACCGGCGGTGCGGCTCTCGGGCAGGACGAGTTCGAATGTGTCGTCTAGCTTTACCTTCGCGACCTGATTGTTGGCGCTCTCGTCGTATCGCATGGGAATGCCGGAAAGCGCGGCCGCAGTTTCGCTATGCCGGTTCGAACGTTCCATCCAGCTGGCGGTGATGTTCTCGCGCGGCTTCGACCAACGCGCGGAAGATGGCTCGCGATGGTTCGTCGTCATCCACAGTCCGCTCCGGGTGCCACTGCACGGCTAGCACGAAGTGATCGGGAGAGGTTCCCTCAACAGCCTCGATAATGCCATCGTCAGGGCAGCGGGCGACGGCCCGCAGGCCGTCGCCGATAACCTCAGCGGACTGATGGTGGCTGGAGTTGACGGGGATGACCTTGGCGCTTTCGGCATGGCTGAAGCCGTGCCCTACCCCGGACTTGGCCAACTGTGCGGAAGCCCCGGAGTGCACGATTGCCGCCAGCATCGAGTTTGGGTCGACGGCTACCGCGTGTGCGACCGCTTTCTTTCCAATCGCGTGATTGATGGCAGACTCGATGTGCTGCACCAGAGTCCCCGCGCGATAGACATTCAGCGCCTGCAAGCCGTAACAGATCCCGAGCACTGGTTTGCGCAGGTCATAAGCGTTCCGCAGCAGGAGTTCGTCGACGGCGTCGCGGCCAACATCCACCGCGGCGGTACGGGGATCGCGCGGAGCTTTATATTTGGCGGGGTCAATATCCGCCTTGCTGCCGGGCAGCAGCACCGCATCGCAACCCTCGATCAGCTTCATTACTTCGGCAGGAGGACGATGCAACGGAATGCGGACCGGTTCTCCTCCGGCGACCTCGACCGCGTGCTCATACTGAGGCAGGGACCGCTCGGCGTAAGCCTGATCGCCGGAATGGGGCACCGGAATGGCGATGCGCGGACGCAGAATGCCATTGTATGGTTCTGCGGTTTCTCGCCGGCTGGCGCGGGCGATGCCGGCCAGGGCCTTGGCCTGACGGTAGTTTCGGATTTCCATTACGCTGGCAGCAATGAAGGCGACCGCAGCGACGGATGCGGCTGCGGGTAGGGCGAAGTGCCGGTAGGCCAGCGTCATATTGGGATGAACGCCGCGCAGGCCGGCCAGAACTACCATCCCTATGATGCCCAGGAGCAAACTGACGGCAAAAGCCAGGAGAGTGAGCAGGAAGGTCACCAGCAGGATGCGGGCAGGTACGAGGTACCAGCGGGGCCGGGCTGGGGCTGCGGGCATGCTCTGATTGTAGCTCCTGATCTGCGGAGCTTGGTTGCGCCGGACGGTCCCTTCGGCTTCGCTCTGGGCAGGCGGGGGCGGTTGTCTCCACGGGAGCAGTGGAGGGTGCGCTAGAATAGTTCTCTATGTCACAAGCGGCGCCCGCGATTACGCGGCCACCGGCGGAGGTAGTCCGCCGAACTCCGGTTTCTCAAGCCCCCAACGGAATTTGTTATGCCATTGCCGGCGAGGTAACCGTCGCTGCGTCTGATCTGGAGCGCATGGTTTCCGCCGTTCCCGACGCGCTGGCAACAGCCCTGCACCGCAAAGCCTACTACTTCGTCCCCCTCACCGTGAACCAGGGCGACGAAACCGTGATCGCCGACCGCTATGACGTTGCTCTCAGCGACAACGCAGTTTGCCATCGCAACCTCGATCTCGGCGATTCGCAGTGTGTGTTCATCTCTACCCGGCTCATGGATGACAAGTTTTCCGTAGCCATCGAGTTCTATATCAACGTGGGACACGCGGCGGTGGAACGCATTGGAGTTTCGCAGGCCTTTGCCGATCTGGTCTGGAAGCAGGTGGAAGCCGGGATGAAAGGCGAGACTTCGCTGGATGCCTGGGAGTCGCGCAAGCTGGCTGCGTCGCACGATCCGGACGCGGAGAAGCACAAGAACGACTACTTCGCAGCGACTTTCTCCGACGCGATTTCCATCTACCTGCTGTCGTTGTTCATTGATGTGGATTATTACGATCTGCGGGAGCGGGATTATCCCCTGCTGGTGCCAGCGGCGATGGCGGAGCGGCTGAGAAAAGTGGCGGAGTTGTTCCCAACGAATCCGGGGTACGAGTTCGCGATTTACTACAAGCGGAGAGGATAAATGCTTCGGATTTGTACATCGATTGCTATCTTAGAGCTAGACTTGCGGCCAGAGCTGGTAGACCGCCATGTCCTGATCAATGGAGTTAAACAAAAATATCTTCTGAAATGGACCCGGATTCTTAGCGACCTCGGCTGAAGCGGCCTTCGCAACCTCATCCAATCCGAAATTCAGACCGAAATAAGGCGTATTGTGAATTAGTCCCTGGTCGTAGTAGACGACTAGGTATAACTCTACGAGGTCTTGCTCTCGATGGAGACTGGCGTATTTATTGGTCTTCTTCCTGAGTAATTCCAATAGTGCTGCAACCGCATCTTTGGGCGAATATGCGCCGCCTCGTGGGCGGAAGTCCGCCCAGGCGATCCCTTTGATCGGGTTTATCCTTTCCCTAGACTGGAAGTGGAGCCCGTCGAGGTACTTCCCCATTACCGGATATTCGGCAAAGTCACGTAGGGTATGTCCCTGTGGGTCATCCCGCTCAGGATTGTTCGGCCAGCCGGTGTCGGTCTGCTTGATGCACTCGTAGAACTCAGCCTTGAACGCAACCGCGTCCTCCGCACCGAGCCTTAACCCTGGTTTACTGTTCAGATAGACCCATCCTATGTTTCGCGGCGGCTCCTCTTCCTCACTCTTGAGCACTGAACAGTAAGAGTCTTCCAGTCGTTCGCGCTCTTTGCTCTCTCTGGTTTGCTGTTCATTCAGCCATTCTCCGAGCTCGACCCCAACCCGCAACCCGCTCTCCTCGGCACAAATGAAGTCAGGAGGATCGGGCCCATCTTCGCACTTGACCTTGGCTCCTGCAAAGTTCGGATAGAACTTTGTAAAAGACTCGAAGATTGCCTTCTCTCCGGCGCTGAGCATAGGTCTATTGTAGAGCGAGTCTACCGCGGTGTTCTAAATCGTACGCTGTCTGGTTAGAATTGACGGCTCATGCCTATTACTGTCCGATCCTTTGCCAAGATCAATCTGGGGCTTGGTATCGGTCCGCTTCGGCCGGACGGCTTTCACGAGTTGCGCACCGTCTATCAAACCATCGCGTTGCACGACATCATTCACCTGCAGGTCGGGTGCGGCGCGGGCATCGAGATTCGCTGCGAGGATCCGCGCGTCCCTCGGGACCAGTCGAATACCTGCTATCGCATTGTGGAGCTTGCCATGGCTGCTCTTAAAGCGCGGGGGGGCGTGATCATCGAAATTGAAAAGCGCTTGCCGGTGCAAGGCGGTTTGGGTGGGGCTTCGGGGAATGCAGTGGCTACGTTGGTGGGGCTGGAACGGGCGCTGAAGAAAGAACTGTCCGGGCCGGAGAGGTTGAGGATTGCGGCCGAGGTCGGGTCGGATTTGCCGCTGTTTTTCGTGGGTGGGACGGTCCTTGGGGTCGGGCATGGCGAGGAGGTTTATCCCCTGCCGGATTTGGCTGCGGTGCCGTGCGTGGTGGCGACTCCGGATATCGGTGTGTCGACTCCGCAGGCGTTTGCGGATTGGGATGCGCGGATGGGTCGTGCTGGCGGCATCGTGGCTGTCGAGCTTCGCTCGACCCGGACCCTTCGACTTCGCTCAGGGGAGGCTCCCGGGGGCGGCCGTCCCCACGTGAGCCTTCATCCCCAGACCGACCGTGCAGAATTGACGGTTGATACTCCGTCCGATAGAATGTTGGAGTTCGGTCGCGGGTTGTCTGCGTGGCTGAGCGCCCAGAATAAGGCTAAGTCTGGGAAGGGTTTATCCGGTGTCTCTGCGAGTGGCAGGGGCCGGGCCGAGACCCCGCTTCTCGACCTTGTCCGTACCGGGATCGAAAACGACTTCGAGCAGGTCGTCTTTCCGCAATATCCCGAATTACGCGAGGTCAAGAGTGTGCTTATAGGCGCGGGCGCATTTTACGCCTCGCTCTCCGGCTCCGGATCGGCTTTGTACGGGCTGTTCAGGAACCGGGCTGCGGCGGAGAAAGCCGCTGTCAGGCTGGGCAAGACCGGCGTGGATGCCCTAGTCACGACCACGCTGACGCGGCGGCAATACTGGAGAAAGTTTCTAGTCTCCGGTTTCTAGTTTCGAGTAGACTGGTGTTCTCCAAGCAAGCTTTTTCTCGAAGCCGGAACCGGGTTACTGGGCCGTCGACTAATGGTAGGTCAAGTGCCTTTGGAGCACTTTGTCTAGGTTCGAATCCTAGCGGCCCAGCCAGAAAAACAGCTTTTGGCTGTTAGCTCTTGGCTCTTAGCCGACAAGGGCTCCAAGCCAAAGGCTAATAGCTAAGAGCTGATCTTATGGCCACTCTTGCCACAGCGACGGAAAAGAAAACGCAGATGAGCGCCGACGAAAAGTTGGAGCGCAAGCCTCAACGCAGCCGCGGGGACGACAAGTTCAAGATTTTCTGTGGCACAGCGAACGAGCCTCTGGCGGATGAGGTCTGCCTTTTCCTGGGCATGACGCGCGGGCAGGCGATGCTTACGCGCTTTGCCGACGGCGAGGCGTACGTCCAGATTCAGGAGAATGTGCGCGGAGCCGACGTCTTTGTCATGCAGCCGACCTGCCGTCCGGTGGACAGCCATCTGATGGAACTGCTGTTGATGCTGGATGCGCTCAAGCGGGCTTCAGCGCGGCGCATTACGGCGGTGATTCCGTATTACGGTTATGCCCGGCAGGACCGCAAAGACAAGCCGCGAGTGCCGATTTCGTCTAAGCTGGTGGCGGATTTGCTGACTACGGCGGGGGCGCATCGGGCGCTGGTGATTGATCCGCATACGCCGCAGCTGCAGGGGTTCTTCAACATTCCGGTGGATCACCTGTTCGCCTCGCCGGTGCTGGTGGATTATTTCAAGAAGTTGAGTTTGCCGAACTTAACCGTGGTTTCACCGGACGCAGGTGGTGTGGAGCGAGCCCGGTTTTTCGCCAAAAAGATTGATGCCCCGCTGGCCATCGTCGATAAACGCCGCGTGGAAATGAATGTCGCCGAGGTCATGAACGTCATCGGCGACGTGAACGGCCGCACTTGCCTGGTGATCGACGACTTGATCGATACCGCGGGGACGCTGGTCAAGACGGCGGCAGCTCTAATGGAGAGTGGCGCGATCGGAGTCTATGCCTGCTGCTCACATCCGGTGTTGTCAGGTCCGGCGGTGGAGAACATATCCACTTCCTGTATCAAGGAACTCGTGGTCACCAACACCATTCCGCTCACCGACGAGGCGAGCCGGGAACCCAAGATCAAAGTGCTGACGATCGCGGGGTTAATCGGACGGGCGATCCAGGCGATTCATGAAGAAGCGTCGGTGAGCAAATTATTTTTGTAGACGGGAATCAAAATTATGGCAACTGCAACCGAAAATAGCGTATTGGAAGCTCAGCCTCGCACTGCCGGCAACAAGAACGCGGCCCGGAGGGTGCGGGTGAGCGGCAAGATTCCGGGCGTGCTCTATGGCGCCGGCAAGCCGGCCCTGTCGGTCAGTCTCGACCCGCGCCAGATTTCGCGCATCCTGCAATCGCAATCCGGGTACAACACGATTTTCGATCTTGCCCTGGAGGGCGGTGAGCGCGCCAAGGCCATGATCGTCGACTGGCAATACGAACCGATCAAAGGCCATTTGCTGCACGTCGATCTCAAGCGTATCGCCATGGACCAGAAGTTGCGGGTCAATGTGCCGATCGTGCTCAAGGGCGAACCCGCGGGCGTGAAGCAGCAAGGCGGCATTCTCGAGCAGGTGGCGCGCGAAGTGGAGATCGAGTGCTTGCCCGGCGACATTCCGGCCTTCATCGAAGCCGATGTCAGCGAGTTGGTGTTTGGCAAGGTGATGCGTATCGCCGACCTGCAGCACAGCGACAAGCTGAAAGTGCTGAGCGACCCGAACCAGCCGGTGGCGCACGTCATCACAGTCAAGGAAGAAGTGGCTCCAGCTGCGGATGCTGTCGCCGCAGAAGCTGCCGCCCCGGCCGAGCCCGAGGTCATCAAGAAGGGCAAACAGGAGACCGAGGAAGAAGGCGCCGAGGCCGCTGCTCCGGCCAAGCCGGAGAAGGCCGAGAAGAAGGAAAAGAAGTAAACGGCAGTCGGGCTATGCTCGACCGGACGGGCGAGGGCGCCCGTCCCCACACGGGCAGTGCGGGGAGATGCTGAGAGCGCGTGAAGCTGATCGTTGGCCTGGGCAATCCGGGGATCGAGTACCAGTTCACGCCGCACAATCTGGGTTTTCTGGTCATTGACCGGGTTGCCGAGCGGTATGGAGTCGAGGTCAGAAATCGCCAATGCCGGGCGCTGACGGCGAGGGCGGTGATTGGTTCAGAGACAGTCCTGCTGGCTAAGCCAGAGACTTTCATGAATCTCAGCGGACTGTCGGCGCGGGAGCTGGTTGCAGAATATGACGCCAGTCCGGAAGCGGATCTGATCGCCATTCAAGACGAACTGGATTTTCCGCTGGGCACGGTGCGGATTCATCGCAACCGCAGCTCGGCGGGGCATAACGGGATCGAGTCGCTGATCGGGGCTCTGGGCACGCAGGATTTCCTGCGCATCCGGATGGGCGTTGCGCCCGACCGCAAGATCGAAGACGGCATGAGCTACTTGTTGTCGCCGTTTCGCAAAGTGCATCTCGAGGTTGTGGCCGAAATGTTAGACCTCGGAGCGGACGCGGTCGAAATGGTTCTGAAGGAAGGTCCGGCGGCGGCGATGAATCGCTTCAACCGCAAACCGGAGGAGTTGTCCTCCTGAAGGGCTTTCCAGGATTACAGGTTTTTCGCACGGCGGTTTTGGCTTTACAGAATTGGAGAAAAGAATGAATCGCACTTATGAACTCATGTTCATCGTTCGCCCCGACATGGCGGAAGAAGATCAGGACAAGCTGATTTCCACACTGGAGTCGGCAGTTACATCCACCGGCGGAGTGGTCAAGAATGTGGAACGCATGGGCAAGCGGCGTCTGGCCTATATGGTCCGGCGATTCCACGATGGCATTTACGTGCTGCTCACGGTGGAAGGCAGCGGCGGCCTGATCCACGAGCTGGAACGCCGCTTGCGCGTGACTGAACCGGTGATCAAATTTCTTACCGTGCGCATCGACGAAGAGCAGAAGCGCCTAGACAAGATTGCGGCCATTCGCGACGCAAAACGCAAGGCTTCGGCTGCACCAGCCGCAGTTCCGGGCGAAGCGGCTGGCGAAGCGCCTGCAGTCACGGCGTAAGAATCGTCGTTGGTCGTTAGTCGATGGTCGTTGGCTAACACCGAACCCGCGAACGACTAACAACTAACGACCAACGACCAACGACAGATTCTTAAGGAGCATCATGGCTGACGAAACTAGACCAACGGCGACAGCAACCGCCGAAACTCCCTCCCGGCCCGAGCGGCCGGCGGGCGGCGACCGTCCCGAACGCAGTGACCGTCCCGACCGCGGTGGCCGGAGCTTCCGTCCGGGCGGACCCGGCGGTGGACGAGGCGAAGGCGGACCGGGCGGACGCAAGTATTTCCGGCGCAAGAAAGTATGCAAATTTTGTGTGGAGAAGATCGAGGCAATCAACTACAAGGACATCCGGCTGCTTGCCCAATTTGTGGCGGAGAGCGGCAAGATTGTTCCGCGGCGTCTGACCGGCGTTTGCACGCCGCATCAACGCCGCTTGTCTTCGGCGATCAAGCAGGCGCGCAACATTGCCTTGCTGCCGTTTGCCGGCCGCGCCTCGTAACCAATCGCCGCTGATTTTGCAGGGAACGCAGATGGAAAATCTGCGAAGATCTGGTAAGTCTGCGGCCCAAAGAGGGAGTCATCATGGAAGTTATCTTGAAGGAAGATGTAGCCAAGCTGGGCTCGCGGGGCGAGGTGGTGAAAGTGGCGGAGGGATACGGCCGCAACTATCTTCTGCCGCGCAAGCTGGCCATTGAAGCCTCCGCCGGCAACAAAGCAGTAATCGAGCAGATGAAGGCCGCGTCGGTGCGCCGCTCGGCCAAGGAGAAGACGCAGGCGGAAGAACTGGCCAAACAGTTCGAGGGCCTTTCCGTGAGCTTTCAGCGCCGCTCCGGGGAACACGATCAACTTTTCGGATCGGTTACCTCCGGCGATATCGCCGACGCGCTGGAGAAAAAGAGCTTCAGTATCGATCGCCGCAAGATTCAGCTGCACGAGGCGCTGCGGACCTTGGGCGAGTTCACCGTCCCCATCAGGTTACACAAGGACGTCACTGCGTATTTGAAGGTCGTGATCGAGAAGGAAGCGGTGGAATAAGGGTTTGGGGGCGGGTTCTCAGCCCACCCCCGGTTACTCCGGCTTGCCCCCGGGTGGTAGTGATATCTCTAATCTCATTGGTTCCTGCTTCTTGCAGGCGTCCGCCTGAGGCAAGATTCCGCCTGAAATCCGGCACTTCTGCTCACGGTTCTCAACCTGATACGTCCATAGCTATGCAACCGGGAAGAACGGCAATGGCGCCCGGGGCAGCCGAGGACAAAGAAAAAATATGCCGGCCGAGGCGTGGACTGTACCATTTGCGGTTGGCGAGTGTTCCCTCCGGGAACGGAACCACAGGGAAGAGGCTAGCGGGACCCAGGACCCCCGATCACGGGGCCTTATGGCCGAGCGAAGTCTAGGCCGTATCGATGACACGGTACTGGTCCGCGAAGCGCAGCGCGGCAATCGCGCGGCGTTCGAGGAGCTGGTGCGGCACTACGATCAGGCGGTGCTGCGGCTGGCCATGCACCTCACGGGTTCGGAGCACGAAGCCCAGGACATTTACCAGGAAGCGTTTCTCAAGGCCTACAGGAGCATCGCTAATTTTCGTTTCGAGTGCTCGTTCTACACCTGGATCTACCGCATCGTAACCAATCTTTGCCTCGATCATCTGCGCAAGAAGCAGGTCCGCAAGGAGGATGCGCCGGTAGCCACGGATCAGTCTGGCGAGCAGTACGACGTGCTTGAGCAGGTTCCAGACGGGCGGGCGGGAGCCAATCCCGAACGGGATCTGATGCGCCGCGAACTGGGCGGGCGGATTGGCCGGGCCCTGGACAAACTGACCCCACGCGAACGCATGGTGTTTGAACTGAGGCACTATCACGGATTAAAGTTGCGTACCGTCGGCGAAGTGCTGAACACGACGGAAGAAACCGCCAAGAATACCTTGTTTCGCGCGACTCAGAAGTTGCGGGGCGCGCTGGCGGATATGAGATGAGATCGCTGCGGAGCCTTGCTCCGCCGGACGGCCGAGAGCCTGCCCTGAGCGAGGTCGAAGGGGCGGCCGTCCCCACACGAGCAGTGGGGGTGCAATTATGAAATGTGAATGGGTCAAAGAAAATATTTTGCTGTACGTCTACAACGAGCTCCCGGACGATGCCCGGTACGAGCTGGAGCAGCACCTGGCACGCTGCGGTGACTGCACCGCCGAGCTGAAATCGGCGCGCAAGTTCAATGCCTTGCTCTCGGAGTTGCCGGTCGAGGAACCGTCCCCGAACCTAGTAGCGGCGTCTCGCATGAGTCTGCAGGAAGCTTTGGAGACGACCAAGCAAGGCGGCTTCTGGCAGCGAATCGTATTCGATCCGGGGGCTTGGTTTCGCCAGGTCCGTTTTGCTCCCGCGCTGGCTGCGGCCATCTTTATCGTAGGATTTGCCGGTGGCATCGGGGCTACCTACAAGATCGTAAGCAGCGGGGGCGGAGTGAGTTCGATCGCTTCAGGGGCCACAAGCCACCCTGCAGAATCCTCCGTTATGGGCATCCAGTCCATCTC
The DNA here is from genome assembly GCA_049582765.1 of Terriglobales bacterium. GTDB lineage: Bacteria > Acidobacteriota > Terriglobia > Terriglobales > Acidobacteriaceae > JBAUUQ01. The sequence goes on along the minus strand of JBAUUQ010000050.1, from coordinate 317,030 downwards.
GCAAGAGCCAGGATCAAGCCAGGTCACCATCAAGTACAACACGGTTTCCACCCAGGAGGCGCAGGGGTCGCTCAACGACCAGCGCATCCAGCAGTTGCTGCTGTTTGCGGCGCGCAACAACTACAACTCGGGAGTGCGCATGGACTCGGTGGACCTGCTGACCCAGCAGCCCAATGACACCCACGTGCGCGAAGCGCTGATCTACGCGCTGCGCTACGATTCGAATCCCGGAGTCCGGTTGAAGGCGCTCGATGGCCTGGGAGCTTATGTGAAGAGCGATCCCCGGGTTCGCGATGCGGTGCTCGAAGGCTTAGTGAACGATTCCAACCCGGGAGTCCGGACGGAAGCTCTGCATTTGCTGGAGCCAGTGGGTGCGGACAGCAGCGTGCGGGCGGTCCTGCAAAGGCTGTCTGAAAGCGATCCAAACCAGTACATCAAGGCACAGGCGCGTATCGTGCTGTCCCAGCTTCCGGAATTCGATTGATCGATGCCTTGCGAGCATGAGCTTGCGGGCTATGAGGATGAGAAGAGGAAGGTAAGAAGGTTGAAAAGAAATTCTAAACTCGTTGCGATTCTGCTGCTGAGCTTGCCACTGGCAATGGCCCAAGAGAGTCGCGTGGTCGGTGACGGTGGAAACTGGACCCAGGAGATCACGGGATCTCTGGCTGCGGTAAAGGTCTTGAAGGTGAAGGTAGATGTCGGTTCGGTCAAGGTGGACGGCGGTTCGCAGCAGGGCATCAGCTACACCATCCGTAATCATTCTTATAGCGGTTCCGAAGAAAGAGCCCGCCGCGACTTCGACAACTACAAGATCAGCGCTTACGTCCGGGGAGACACTGCCTGGATTGTGGGCGATTGGCAGGGCGGCCGGATGCACAAGTTCTCGGGAGACTTCACCATCAGCGTGCCGCGTGAGATGGATGAGGTCAAGATTGAAACCGAGGGTGGCAGCGTGTCGACGACCGGGATCGCCGGGCGGGTCAACGCCGAGAGTGGCGGCGGCAGCATCAAGTTCGACGACATCGGCGGTCAGATCGACGCGGAGACGGGTGGCGGGAGCATCGATGTCGGAAATGTGTCATCGGATGTCAGCCTGCATACCGGCGGCGGCTCGATCAAAGTAAACTCCGCCAAGGGCAAGATCAGCGCGGAAAGCGGCGGCGGCAGCGTGACGGTGATTTCCGGGGCACAGGAAGCGGAACTGGAGACCGGCGGCGGTAACATTGAGGTGGAACGCTGCGCCGGACGCGTAAAAGCGACAACCGGCGGCGGCAGCATCGATCTGGGCGATATCGGCGGCCCAGCGGAGATCTCGACCGGCGGCGGCAGCATTCATCTGGCCTCCGCCAAGGGGCTGGTTCGCGCCGAGACTGGCGGCGGCTCTATCGAACTCATGGGAGTGCCCTCGGCCCGGGCGGAGACTGGTGCCGGTGGGATCGAGGCCAAGTTTATCGGCGCCGGCGGAGAGCGGAACGATTCCCTGCTGGAAACATCCGCAGGCGACATCACGGTGTATCTGGCCCCCAACGTAAACCTCAGCATTCGCGCTTCTATCGAGGCCGCCAACGGCCATACCGTCAGCTCTGAATTCCCCGAAATCAAAGTCACCACCGAAGGTGGGGACTACGGTCCGAAGACGGTGACAGCGGACGGCAACTTGAACGGCGGTGGCCCGGTGCTGAAGGTTCGAACTACGACCGGGGACATCAGTTTTCGTCGCGCCAGCCGCTGAGCCATAACAGGAGGAATAACCATGCGAAGGGCAATTCTGATTACAGTGCTTGTCCTGCCGATGTTGGGAATGGCAGCCAGAGCCGACTCCCTTCTGCCCGAAAGGAACGAAACCTTCGGGTTCTCCAGTGACGATTTCGGTGGAAGCTCGTACTTGGGCGTGGATACGCGTGACGTCACTCCCGACCGCCTGGGCCCGCTCAACCTGAAAGAAGAGAGTGGGGTTGAGATTACGATGGTCGATCAGGATGCCCCGGCGGGCAAGGCTGGGCTGAAGGAGCAGGACGTGATCCTGACCTTGAACGGTGAGAAGGTTGAAAGCGTCGAGCAGCTTCGCCGCATGATCCGCGAAACGCCGCCCGATCGGGTTGTGACCCTGGGCATCAGCCGTGGCGGCCACCCCATGACGTTCAAGGTGCAGCTCGCCGACCGCAAGAACAACTATGCCTACTCCTATTCCTATTCGCCGAAAGCCAAGGATTTCCATTTCGAAATGCCGGTAATTCCCCCGATCCCCAACATCCCGGACATTGACGTGCCGGTTTCCATTGTGGTCGTCCATTCGTCGGTACGCAGCGGCTTGATGGTCGAGAACATTACATCGCAGCTGGGAGATTACTTCGGCGCCAAGAACGGCCAGGGCGTTCTAGTGCGGTCGGTGGAAAAGGGAAGCCGCGCCGAAAAGGCCGGGCTGCATGCCGGGGACGTGATCGTCAAGATCAATGACGAGCCAATTCACGACAGCGGTGATTTCTCTCACGCCTTACGAAGTCGTAGTAGCAACACGGCGAAGCTCAGCATCCTGCGCGACAAGAAGGAACAGACGATTACCCTTACTTTGCCGGAACGCAATCAATCCCGCACATTGCATGAGAGCATCGAACTTCCGGACATCGAGATCGATGCCGATACCCGGAAAGAACTCAGCCAGTTGCGTAGTGAAATCGCGCACATGCAGCCCGAGATTATGCAGCAGGCAGTGGAGCAGTCAACCGCTGTCAGAGACCGGGCGTGCCAGGCCCGCAAATATGCAGAACAAATAAGAAAACAAATGCGCGAGGCGCAGCGCGAAGTCGAGAAACATCAGAGGGAAATGGAGCGCGGGCTCAGACGAAGCATGCCGGGGAGCAGCGAGATATAGCCTGTAGAGATGTCGAACATACACATCGAATCATGGAAGCACTACACCGGCATGACAGACACTAGTTTGGGACAACGAACTCTTTCTGGCTGTCCGGCGCCGGTTTCGCCGGCAGGCCGGGCGCCAGACAAACCCGGTTCCGTCCCGCCTGCTTGGCCGCATAAAGCCCTGCATCGGCAGCCTTGACCAGATCGTCGCGCGTGGTTCCGTGATCCGGGTAATTGGCAGTTCCGGCGCTGATGGTCACCGGCCGGGGCACACCCGGGAACTGCCACCTTTCCACCATGCGGCGCAGTTTTTCCGCGATTGCCAGAGAGTGCTGAGGACTGGTCTGGGAGAGAAGAATGGAAAATTCTTCTCCGCCGTAACGGCACACCACATCGATTTTCCGCAGCTGCTGATGAAATAGAGAAGACACCTGGCGCAGCACCTCATCCCCCAGCAAGTGCCCGAACTCGTCGTTCAAGCGTTTGAACTGATCGATGTCGATCATGATCACGCCCATCCCGGTCTTGAACCTCCGGGCGCGCTCGATTTCCTCCGCCATGCGCAGCTCGAAGAAACGACGATTAAAGATTCCGGTCAAGCCATCCAGGTACGCCAGCTGTTTTACCCGGTCGATGTAGTGTGCGTTCTGGATCGCGGTGGAAACGATATCCGCGACGGACTCAAGAGGCTGGGTGTCGTTGGAGTTGAATGCTCCCCGGTGTTCGCTATCGAGCACCAGAACGCCCAGGGTCTGGCCGAAGGAAACCAGCGGAATGCACATGCGCGATCCGGTCTCGACATAGAGACCGCTGTCGGGCGTGGATGCGGTGTCGTTCTCCATCTGGGTCTTGCCGGCCTCCAGGGCGCGTCCCCACGGCCCCGACCACGATAGCCGCCCGCCTTCCGGGACCCGTGGGGTCAGTTTCCCGTGACAGGCCCGCAACACCAGGTCTTCCTCGTCTTTCAACAGCACGGCGACGTGAGCTGCCTGAAACGTCTGTTGAATCAGCAGACAGACCTTGGACAGCAATTCTTTCAAGTCCAGCACGGCCGTAGTCTGCTGAGCGATCGCGTTGATGGCTTCCAGCTGGGAGGCCCGCCTCCGTTCCAAGGAGTACAGGCGCGCGTTCTGCAGTGCCATTGAAGCCTGGGTCGAAAACAACGTGAGCATGTCTACGGTTTCTGCATCGAAATGGTTCAGGTTCTCGCTTTGGCAGTCTAGTACGCCCACCACCTGGTCCAGAACCATCAACGGGATAGCGAGCTCCGAACGGGTATTGCTGGCGGACCGGATATAACGCAAATCCTTGCTGACGTCAGGGCAGTAGAGGGGGCGCTTTTGATGGGCGGCTGCCCCGGTGATCCCCGCGCCCACCTTGATCCGAGCTTTATCCTGGCCGGCATCCCAGCCCACCTGGCGGCGCACGTACAATTCCCCGCTCTCCTCGTCCAACAACATGATGGCGACGTTCTGCAGATGAAAATAGTCGCGGGCAATGGTCAGAATCTGTTGCAGAACTTCGTCCAAGTCAAAGGTGGACAAAACCGCCTGGCTGGCATCGTAGAGGACGGCGATTTTCTGCATAGTTCGGGATAGTTAGTTCTGGCCGGATTCTATCGGGTATGGCCCCAGTTACCGAGGTTCCTAAAGTAACTGGCGGCTTCCTGAAATTAATCAATCACAAAGGACACGAAGGTACACAAAGGTAAATCCTGGGTTTCCTCGGAGTGTGTATCTTCGTGTCCTTTGTGGTTCAGAGACTTAGATGCCCGAGATCATCACTTGTTTAGCCCTTCGAGTCGCTGCGTGCAGCGAAAGCCTTGATGATCAAAAAGAAAACCAGGCAGATGCAGAAGTCCACCACCATGCCGAGGTCGACTTTGAACAGCATGTGATGGGCCGGCGGCGGAAGATATTTCTCCGACAGAAAATAGATGGCATTCCCCCCGAGTACAGCCGCGAGGGCATGCAGAAAATTGGCCGCTGACCGAGACATGGATTGATTCGCCTTTACGCTCCAGTAGGTTGGAGGCTGCTGGCGTCGCCGCCTCCTGCTAACATCCCTTCAGATGCTGGAACCGGCTACCTCCGTTCAATATGTCAAGGGCATTGGCCCGCGCCTGGCCGACGTGCTGGCCGCCAAGGGGATCCACACTGTCGACGATCTGCTTCATTATCTGCCTTTTCGGTATGAAGACCGCCTCAACCCGCGCAGCATCCCTGAGCTGCGCGCCGGAGAAATGGCCACGGTGATCGCGGAAGTGCGAACTTCGGGCCTGTTCCGCACCCGCCGGATGCCCATCTTCCAAATGACCGCCGGGCAGGGCCGGGCGAGGCTGAAGTGTATTTGGTTTAACGCCACCTATCTTCGCGACAAGTTCAAACCCGGTCAAGTGGTCGCGCTCTATGGGAAAGTTGAACAGGATTTCCGGGGCGGAGAGCTGCAAATCACCCAGCCGCAATTTGAAATCATTGGTGATGCGTCTGAAGATGCAGTGGCGGATTCCAGCGAGCAAAAGCTGGCAACGTCGCTCGAAATCGGCCGAATCGTTCCCATCTACGAAACCGCCGGGCAGGGCCGTCTCACTTCACGATGGTTCCGGCGGATTATTCACGCTGCGCTCGAAAACCTCACTCCCGATTCACCCGATCCGATTCCCGCAGCGGTCCGCAGCCGCCTGAACTTGATTCCGGCACGCCAGGCGTTGCAGAAGGTCCATTGGCCGGAAGCGGGAGAAAGCTTTGAGGACCTGCAATCCTCGCGGACCCCGGCTCACGTCCGGCTCATCTTCGAAGAGCTGTTTTTTGTGGAGCTGGGACTCGAACTGAAACGCCGCGAGCAGAAGGCGCAGACCGGCATTGCATTTGATCTGGACGACCGGGTGCGCTCGGCGATCAAAAAAATCCTCCCTTTTCATCCCACGAACGCACAAAAGCGAGCTCTCAAAGAAATAGCCTCCGACATGGCAAAACCGTCGCCCATGCGCCGTCTGCTGCAGGGAGACGTGGGGTCAGGCAAGACCATTGTCGCGTTCGAGGCCGCCATCGTCGCCATGGAAAACGGATTCCAGGTGGGATTGATGGCGCCCACGGAAATCCTCGCCCAGCAGCACTACTTTTCCGCCCGCCGCATTCTCGAACCCGCCGGCTACCGGATTGTGCTGCTTACCGGTTCGCTGGAAGATGACCGCAAGCGCGAGATTCGCCGGCATATTGCGCAAGGGGACGCGCAACTGGTGATCGGGACTCATGCCTTGATCGAGCAAAAGGTCGGTTTCGCCAAGCTGGGCCTGGTAATCGTAGACGAGCAGCACCGCTTCGGCGTCCTGCAGCGCTTCAAACTCATGAAGAAGACCGGTGATGTAGGCGCGGGCGTCTCGCCCGTGCAGGCCCAACTCGACCCCGCAGGGGTGAGCGGGCACGGGGGCGAGCCCGACGTCCTGGTCATGACCGCCACTCCGATTCCCCGCACGCTGGCCCTTACACTCTACGGCGACCTCGACGTCAGCGTGATCGACGAAATGCCGCCCGGCCGCACCCCGATCGTGACCTACCGCTTGTCCGACGACCGTTCCGATGAGGTCTGGGATTTCGTACGTAAACAGGTTGCCGCCGGGCACCAAGCCTATGTGGTCTATCCCGTCATCGAGGAAAATGAAGAGCGCGAACTCAAAGCCGCCATGAAGATGTACAAAGAGCTGAGCCAGCAAATTTTTCCGGATTTGCGGGTCGGGCTGTTGCACGGACGCATGGAGGCGGATTTAAAGGATCACGTGATGTCGCTGTTTCAAAAGGGCGAACTTAGCATTCTGGTCTCTACCACTGTGATTGAGGTAGGCGTGGATGTCGCCAATGCCAGTGTGATGGTTATTGAGCACGCGGAGCGCTTCGGGCTGGCGCAACTGCACCAGCTTCGGGGCCGGATCGGCCGCGGGGCTGCCAAATCGCACTGCATCCTGATGACCGGCGGCAAGGTTTCCGAGGATGGAGAACGGCGCCTGGACGCCATGGTGCGCACCAACGATGGTTTTCAGATCGCCGAGCTCGATTTGGAACTGCGCGGGCCGGGGGAGTTTTTCGGGACCCGGCAGGCCGGTCTGCCCAGTTTTCAGGTCGCGAACCTGATTCGAGATCGACAACTGCTGGAGGTAGCCAAGCGGGAAGCGGCGGCGGTCCTGGCTGGGCCCAACGCGGAGATTTCTCAAACCGAAATTGACCGCGCCTTGCGGCAGATGCGGGAGCGCTGGCAGAAAAGCTATGGGCTGGTGGAGGTCGGGTAGGCAAGAACAGACTCATGCGGGTGCAAACTCACCTTGTCGTCGTCCCAAGTGAAGCGAGGGATCTGCATTTTCCGAGAGCCGGGAGAAACTGCAGATCCCTCGTCGCTCCCGCTCCTCGGGATGACAACAAGACTTACGGCACGAATCGTGAGTTCTTCCGGGGCCAAGTAGCTTTGTTTCAAGTCTTGTGAATGGGATAATCATCCCGAGTGAAAACCGAATCCAAAGCCGATCTGTATCGCAGGCTGCCTGCGGTGGACGAGCTCGCTCGTCACGCGAGTCTTGCGACTCTGGTGGCGCAGGACGGAGTGATTGCCGTCACTGAGGCGGCCCGCGCAGTGCTGGCATCCGTGCGCGAAGAAATCACCGCTGGGCGGCTGGACGCCAAGGGAGTCGATCTGGCCGTATCCGGACTCGAGGCTGCGGTCGAGCGCCACCTGCGCCAGGCGCTAGGCTTCTCGCTGCGAAGCGTGATTAACGCAACCGGCGTGATTCTGCACACCAATTTGGGGCGCGCGCCGCTCGCTGCCTCTGCCATCGCCCTCATCAGCGAGACTGTGCAAACCTACTCCAACCTCGAATTTGACATCGCAACCGGGGAACGGGGCAAGCGCGACGTCCATGTCGACCGGCTATTTCGCAAGCTGCTGAGCCAGGATGCGCCAAACTCGTCCGCCATCTCAACCATCGTCGTCAACAACAATGCGGCGGCGGTGCTGCTGGCTCTTAACACCTTGGCCGAAGGTGGAGAAGTGATCGTCTCCCGTGGCGAGTTGGTCGAGATCGGCGGCTCGTTTCGCATTCCGGACGTGATGTCGAAATCGAACGCAACCCTGCGGGAAGTCGGTACCACCAATCGCACCCGTATCGCTGACTATGAGCGGGCGATCAGTGAACAAACTCGCCTGTTGCTGCGGGTGCACCGTTCGAACTTTCAGATCACCGGCTTTACCGAGCAGCCGGGTCTTGCCGAACTGGTGGACCTGGCCCAGAAACATAAGATTCCGTTGATGGAGGATCTGGGAAGCGGGGCGCTGCTCGACTTGCGTTCGCTCGGCGTTATTGGCGAACCGGGTGTGCTCGACAGCCTGCGCGCCGGGGTCGATGTGGTGACTTACAGCGGCGACAAGTTGCTGGGTGGTCCGCAGGCCGGCATGTTGAGCGGCCGCAGTGATCTGATTGCCCGAATGCGTTCTAATTCGCTGTTTCGCGCCCTGCGTGTGGATAAGCTTACCTATGCCGCGCTTGAAGCAACACTGATGACGTACATTAAGGGCGACCATGATTCGATCCCCACGCTGCGCATGATGCGTCTATCCAGTGAAGATGTGGGGAGGCGGGCGGAGGCTATTGCGACGAAGGTTCGCTCTCCGCAATTGGCAGTCGAAATCGTGGACGGCGAGTCGGTCATCGGAGGTGGTGCTGCGCCTTCGGCGGTTTTGCCGACGCGCCTTATCGCTCTGACTATTCAAGGAATGAGCGCCGACGAACTCTCAGCACGCCTGCGGTCCAACGATCCTCCGATTATTGCGCGAGTAGAAGAAGGGCGCGTGCTGCTGGATCTGCGGACAGTATTTCCGAATCAGGATACGGTCGTGATTCGAGCTCTCGCCGCAGCCGTGTAATCCTCTCCCTGGTCCTGCGTACCATCTATGGTGAAATGATCTGATGGCGACGCTCTACACCGTCGGTCATTCCACCCGCACATGGGAAGAATTCGTTGAAGTCCTGAGAGCGCACTCCGTGGAGGTTCTGGCGGATATTCGTTCTTTCCCCATGTCGCGCCGCTTGCCGCATTTCAACCGCGAGTTCATCGAAAAAACCCTGCCTGAGGCGGGAATTCGTTACTTCTGGATGAAGGCGCTCGGTGGACGCCGCCCGAAGATTCGCGAGGATTCGCCTAACCTCGCCCTCCGTAACGACAGCTTCCGCAATTACGCCGACTACATGCTCACCAATGAATTCCAGCGTGGCATCACGGAGTTGATCGCTCTGGCCGAGCACTCCCATACTGCTTACATGTGTGCCGAGCGTCTCTATTTCCGCTGCCACCGCATGCTGGTTTCGGACTGGCTGGTAGCCCACGGACATGAAGTGCTGCACATTGACGGCGTTGGAACCGCCAAACGCCATGAGCTGATGGCAGAGGCGCGGATTCTTGAAGGCCAGTTAATCTACCGCGGCGACCGGCTGCTCTGAAACAGGGGAACCCGCGAACCATCGCAGGTGATTTAGACTCTTCATAGTGACCGCACAAAACCGTCTCAATCCGGGAGGATGAATGGCTACAGCTTCGCCCCAAACTTACGCAAATCATGTCAGACTCGATCCCCCATTTCACTTTTTCGTGCTGCCCGTTCTGGCGATCTCTTTCGGGGTGAGCATCTATGCGTGCGTGCGCCATCCTAGTTTCTTGACGTTCTGGGGGATCGTGTTCGTGGCCGCGGTGAGTGTTCTTGCAACCAGGGCACGTGTTTACGCCCTTAAGGTACAGGATCGTGTCATCCGGCTGGAAGAAGGGCTGCGGCTGGCCGTGCTTTTGCCCGAATCTCTGCGTCCACAGATTGCCAAGCTTACCGAAGGCCAATTGATTGCTTTGAGGTTTGCCTCCGACGAGGAAATTCCGGCACTGGTCGAACGTGTACTCTCGGCGAACCTGTCGCGCGCGGATATCAAGAAATCCATCAAGAATTGGCGGCCGGACTACTGGAGAGTCTGAAGCAGAATGATCGTTGGCACTGGAATTGACATCGCGGAAGTGCCGCGCATCGCGGCTTCCATCGAGCGCTTCGGCGATCGCTTCGTGCGCCGGATCTTCACCGAAAGCGAGATTCACTACTGTGAATCGAAAGCCAACCGGGTGGAGCGCTATGCCGCCCGCTTTGCCGCGAAAGAGGCAGGTATGAAGGCGATCGGCACAGGATGGAATCATGGTGTGGCCTGGAGGGATGTGGAGGTGAGCCGGGAGCCTGGGGGACGTCCGACCCTTACATTCCATGGCAAGGCGGCGGAGTTTGCGGCCAAGCTTGGCGCCCGGCATGTGGCTCTCTCGCTCACCCACACGGCGGAGCATGCCATTGCCCAGGTCATTCTGGAAAGCTAGGACAATCCGACCTTAGCTCGGCACGGGCGACGACGCCCGCGCCTACATCATTCTGCGCCCTTTGTCTGTTAGACTGTCGCGGTCTCAAAACCATGGCTGCTGCCGCTGAAATCCCGCTGATAAGTCTTGTCCCGCCTGCGCCCGAACCCTCGCAGCGTACCCTGCTGGCAGGCATGGCGATCAGCAGCTTCGCTGCCCTGCTGCTGGAATTGTCGCTGACCCGGCTTTTCTCGGTGGTGCTGTTCTACCATTTTGCCTTTCTGGCAATCTCTATAGCTCTGCTCGGATTGGGCTCAGGCGGCGTCTTTGCCTACCTCGGCAAACGACGCCTGACGCGCTACCGGACCCGCAGGTTCCTGGCCTGCTTGTCCTGCGGCAATGCCCTGGCCGTGCCCATCGTGCTCGAGATCGTGCTACATGTTCCAGTCTCACTCGAAATGTCCCGCGGCAATTTGCTGCGGTTAACGGCGATCTATCTGGTCTCCGCAGTGCCGTTTTTCGTAACCGGCCTGCAGTTCTCCGTCATCTTCGCGCGGGAATGCGAAAACATTCCGCGGCTCTACGGAGCTGATCTCGTTGGCGGGGCGCTGGCCTGTCTGGGAATCGTGCCCCTTCTCAACTGGGTGGGTGGACCGAATACCGTGCTGATGACCGGCGCGATGGCCGCAATCGCCGGAGCAGTGTGGGCGACTTCTAGATTCATCAGAAAACTGTCTGTGGCTCTGGCTGCGGCTCTTCTGCTGCTTATCGGAGCCAACTACTCCGGCAGGCTGATCGACATTGTGTACGCGAAGGGCCGACTTCGGGATCGTTCCTGGGTCGAGTTTGCCCGCTGGAATGCGATCTCGCGAGTCGAGGTGGACCGTCAGGGAGAGGCCAAGGCCATTGTCATCGACGCCGATGCCTCCACTTACATCATGAACGTCGACCCCAAACAGTGGGAGGGCGAGGAGTGGCAGGATAGCGATTGGCACGACGACCTGATGTCGGCTCCGCCAGCGCTTGCCAACGTGCTTCGTCCCCATGGGGCCTACGCCATTATCGGTCCGGGCGGAGGGGTGGACGTGGTGAGGGCGGTGGCCAACGGCAGTCCCAGTGTCACCGGGATTGAAATCAATCCCATCATCGCCAACACGATCATGCGCGGACGCTACGCCGGTTACTCCTACCGCCTTTATGAACGGCCGGAGGTGCACATCCATGTCACCGACGGTCGGTCTTTTGTCCGCAATGCGCGGCAGAAGTTCGACGTGGTGCAGATGACGCTGGTCGATACCTGGGCTTCAACCGCCGCCGGCGCCTTTGCCTTGAGTGAGAACAGCCTCTACACCGTGGAGGCGTTTCGCGACTACTTCGATCACCTGAATCCCGATGGCATGGTTGCCATAACCCGCTGGGAGTTTCAGCAGCCGCGAGAGGCTTTGCGAGTAGTTTCCGTGGCCATACAGGCTCTGCATGAACTCGGGGTCGCAGATCCCCGGCGCAATTTCATGGTAGTTTCCCAGGGGGATCTGGACGAAGACGGAATTCCGGTGGTCGTGCTGGCCAAGAAAAGCGCTTTCACCGAGCAGGAAGAGCAGGCAGTGCTGGCGCACCTGAAGGCTTTCCCGGAGCTGACAGCGCTATATCTGCCTTCCGCACCACGGGCGAACCCGTTCTCTAGCCTGATCGCTGGCAACGACCCCTACGCCTTCGCCCGCCAATATGCCTACAATGTCGCGCCGGTAACCGACAACGCGCCGTTCTTCTTCTTCACCCTGAAGTTGGAGCAAGTGCTGCGCGGTGGAGATCTGGATGAGGGCATCGACTGGAAAGTCAACCTCGGCGTGGCAGTGCTGCTCACAGTGTTCGCCATTTCAGTGGTTGCAGTGTTGGCTTTCCTGGTAGTCCCCATGGCGTTGGGCGGTGCCGGCCGCCAACAACGGTTGCTTCCTCTGCTGTATTTCGTCGCGGTGGGGCTGGGCTACATTCTGGTCGAGATCGCCTTTATTCAACGCTTCGTGCTTTTTCTCGGGCACCCGACCTATGCCTTGACCGTCGTGGTGTTTCTGCTGCTGCTTTCGAGCGGCGCCGGCAGCTTGGCCTCGCGCCGATGGCTGGCCGAGACCCAGCGAGTTTGGGCACCGCTAATCGTAATCGCCTGTGCGCTTCTGCTATATGTCTTCACTCTTCCGGCGTTACTGAATTCGCTCATCGGCCTGGCGTTTCCCGCGAAGCTGCTGGTGAGCGGCGGTTTGCTGATTCCACTGGGCTTTGCCATGGGAATGCCATTTCCTACCGGTCTTCGCGCGCTGGCCTGTGGCCCCGGCACGAAAGGCGACGAAAACCAGGTGGAATGGGCCTGGGCGGTCAACGCGGGTTCCAGCGTTCTAGGGTCGATCCTGGCGATGGTCATCGCCATTCAGTTCGGTTTGAACATTACTCTGGCTTGCGGAGCTGCAGCTTATCTAGCGGCGATTCTGGTGTCGAAAACGCTGCAACCGCGAGCCGCTTGACGTGAAACCTTGCCGATCCTCTGCTATGATTCAGTGATTTCATTTCTGGACCACCTGGAGAATGTTGCCGATGACGTTCTTGCGGAGAACAAGTGCCTAGCCAGAAACAGTTGAAGTGGTCTCAACTGAAAGTCGGTCTCACCGTGCTGGCGGCCAGCATCACGCTGAGTATTCTTATCCTGCTGATGAGCGGCACGGGCGGAGTCTTCACCCACAAGATTCTGCTGCGGTCTTACTTCGACAATGCCGGTGGTTTGCGGGAAGGTGCGCCGGTTCGGCTGCAGGGAGTGGATATCGGGAATGTCACCAAGATCCGGGTGGTATCGGATCCCAGTCTCAAGCTTACTCCAGTCGAAGTCCTGATGAAGGTCAACACCAAGTTCCACGAGAATCTGCGCCGTGACTCGCTGACAACGCTTTCTACTGCTGGTGTGCTGGGCGAGACCTATCTCGATATCGACAGCTCCCAGGCCAAGGGACCAGAGGTTCACGAAGGGGACACGCTGCCCACGCGCGAGGCGCCGCAGATTGAAGATGTGGTTCGCGCCAGCCAGAGCACGCTGCAAAACCTTGAGGCGCTGGAGAAACGCGTGGACCGGATCCTGGCATTTATCGAAAGCGGCCAGGGATCAATCGGCAAAGTGATCTACGATCCTGGTCTCTATAACCGGTTGAACTCCACTGTCGCGCAATTTCAGGACCTGGTGGCCGATGTGGCCAGTGGCAAGGGGAGTATCGGAAAGTTGCTGGTGGATGATGAGCTTTATCGTAATGCCAATAACACCATTAACAAGCTTAATACGATTATCGACGATCTGAACGCCGGCAAAGGCAGCGCCGGGAAGCTGCTGAAAGACCCCGCCCTCTACAACACCGCGCAAGCGACCATTGCCAACGTGAAACAGCTCACCGACGACGTAAACGCGGGGAAGGGTCCGCTTGGCGTCATCGCCAAGGACCAGGAGTTCGCCGCCAAGCTGAAAAACACCATGAGCAAGCTGTCCGATCTCATGGACCGCATCAACTCGGGGCAGGGTTCCATCGGAAAGCTGGTGCAGGATGAGGCGGTTTACAACGACACCGACCAGCTGCTGAAGGAAACCCGGGAGCTCATCAAGGCAGTGCGGCAGAATCCCAAGAAGTACTTAACCATCCATCTGAAACTGTTCTGACCTTATTGAGGGGCTAAGGTGACGAGAACTACAGATTCCTCGTCGCTCTCACTCCTCGGAATAACAACCAAGGAGAAGGAACCGAGATTAGGCCAGCGAGGGTCGGGCCGCGTCTGCGTGCTCGTGCGCGTGGTAGCTGGAACGCACCAGGGGGCCGGATTCAACGTGGCGGAAGCCGCAGCCCAGGGCTTCCTCTTTCAAAGACTGGAATTCTTCCGGAGTGTAGAAGCGGGCAATGGGCAGGTGGTCACGCGACGGACGCAGATATTGGCCCACGGTCAAGATGTCCACGCCCCGCGAACCCAGATCATGAAAGACCTGCACCAGTTCGTCCATGGTCTCGCCCAGCCCCACCATAACGCCGGACTTGGTCACCATGCCGGGGGAGAGCCGCTTGGCGGTCTCAAGAAGCCGCAGAGTGCGCTCATAGCGGGCGCCGGAGCGCACTACGCGATATAACCGCGGCACCGTTTCAGTATTGTGATTCAGGACGTCAGGGCGGGCGTCGAGAACGATCTGTAAGGCCTCATCCAGACCCTGAAAATCCGGGATCAGGACCTCCACCCGGCAGCCGGGGGTTAATTCGCGGATTTCGCGAATAGTTTCGGCGAAAACGCGGGCGCCGCCCAGGTTGTCGTCGTCGCGATTGACGCTGGTCACCACGGCGTGCCGCAAACCAAGCGTCGCCACCGCTTCCGCCACCCGACTCGGCTCTTCCCAGTCAATCGGACCAGGTTTGCCTTTGGGTACGGCACAGAAGCCGCAGCGGCGGGTGCAAATATCGCCCAGCAGCATGAAGGTCGCCGTGCGATGGTTCCAACACTCCCCGATATTGGGACACTGCGCCGATTCGCAGACCGTGTGCAGTCCCAGGCCGCGAGCGAGTTTTTTCAGCTCGTGAAAATTCTCGCCGGCGGGCGCCTTAGCCCGGAGCCAGCCGGGTTTCGGTTGCCGCAGGGGTGGCGCAACCTCGATTTGGATAAGCTGGACAGCACCTGCCATAGCTTTCTAGATTCTACACAGGGTGAGACCGGAATAAAAATGTAACGGCCCGGTTACCGATCGGCAGCCGGAGTCAGGGGCCTGCGACTAATTCTCGAGATAAGCATCAATCCATTCTTTGATTCTCAACCGGCGATCGTCCTGGGCGTCGAATCGTACTCCGAAGGATTTTCCCGGCGCGTTCCGCCAGGAGATTGCACCGCGGACCCATACTCGAGGCAGGGTCAGAAGGGCGAGAGATATTTCAACCGACTGCCCCACCGCGACGTCCTGTGCGCTGCGCAGGGACATGCCGCCGGAGCTAAGTTCGATGCTGGTGGCCGTGAGCTTCTGGTTTTCATGAGTGGTCACCGCAACCTCGGTGATGACCGGGATCCTGATGTAACGGCGGAGTTCGTGCAGCAGCAGCATCTGCGTGGCCCGCACCAGTTTCATGGCGGCGGCACGCTCCAGCGGTTCACGGAAAATGGCATTGATACCGTACTTGGAAAACCCCAGGGCATCCTGCACGCTTCCGCCGAGGCCATAAAGGATCATCCGGCTGTTCGACGACGAGGTGCGGGCAGACTCCATGATGGGCTGGGCTGGCGGCGCCAACTTCACCACACAAGCCTCAAATTTCTCGGTTTTCAGGCGGTCGGCAGCGTTGCCGTTCAGGACCACAGTTTCGACCCCGAACTGGCGGAAACACTCCGAAAGCATAGCTCGGGCGGGGTCCTTGAGATCTATCAGGGCGGCCCGTGCCGCAGCCTTTCTACCAGTGGGAAGCGAAGCGGGGACTGCTCCAAAGGCTTTATCCATAGGGCGTTGATTGAGGTTCTGCTTCAAAAGCCTATTCTGGCTCGGATTCCCGGCCTTGGCAAAAGGATAGAAGGACAATCCCTGAGTACAAAGGTGCCATTACCCCAAATGGACCGGTGCTGGTTTGGGCAAGGGCCTTTCGGGACTGGTAATAACCCGGGTCTATGAAGCAGCTATCACTCGGTCCATCGGCGGAAAAGCAGTGCCCCATTAGTGCCGCCAAATCCGAAGGAATTGGACATGGCATACTCCAACTCTGCTTTGCGGGCGTGGTTGGGCACGAAATCCAGGTCACAGAGGGGGTCTTGGTTCTCGAGGTTGATGGTAGGGGGAATCATTTGGTCGCGCAGCGCGAGGATGGTGATTCCGGCCTCCAGGCCGCCGGCTCCGCCCAACAAGTGGCCGGTCATCGACTTGGTGGAACTCACCGCCAGCTTATAGGCGTGGTCACCGAAGGCCCGCTTGATGGCGACGGCTTCCATGCGATCGCCGATCTCGGTGGAAGTGCCGTGAGCATTGATATAGCCGACGCTTTGGGGCTGCACCTTCGCATCTTTCAGCGTGTTGAGCATCACCCGGTAGGCGCCATCGCCGTTTTCCGCCGGCGCGGTGATATGGTGGGCGTCTCCGCTCATGCCGTAGCCCACAATCTCGGACAGGATGGCGGCGCCGCGGCGGCGGGCAAATTCCAGTTCCTCGAGAATCAAAATTCCCGCACCCTCGCCGATGACGAATCCGTCGCGCGCCATATCCCAGGGTCGGCTGGATTTCTCCGGAGCATCGTTGCGGGTGGAAAGCGCCCGCATCGCCGCGAAGCCGCCCACCGACATGGGTGTAACCGCCGCTTCGGTGCCGCCGGCGATCATGGCATCGGCGTCGTCACGCGCGATAATTTTAAAGGCGTCTCCGATGGAGTGAGCGCTCGAGGTGCAGGCGGTGCAGGTTGCCTCATTGGGCCCCTGCGCGCCATAGCGGATACTGACGTGGCCAGCCGCCAGATTTACGATCGAGGCGGGAATGAAAAACGGGGAGATTTTACGCGGGCCGCCGCTCAACAGGTTCTTGTGCTCGCGCTCAATGACGTCAAACCCGCCGATTCCCGACCCAATGTGCACTCCGACGCGGGTAGCATTGTCCTGATTGACCTGCAGCCCGGAAGACTTCATGGCTTCAACCGCGGCCGCCAGGGCCAGATGGATGAAGCGTCCCATCTTCTTGACTTCTTTTTTCTCGACGAATTGCAGCGGATCAAAGTTCTTGACTTCGGCTGCAATCTGGCAGGCAAACTGGGAGGAATCGAATTGCGAAATGCGGGCGATTCCCGACTTCGCCGCGAGCACATTTTGCCAAATTTCTTGGCTGGTGTGGCCCACACCGCAGATCATGCCGATGCCAGTAACTACAACCCGTCTCGCCAACTACTTCCCGCCTTTCGAGTGTTTGGAGATGTAATCAACCGCGTCCTGCACCGTGCGGATCTTCTCGGCGTCCTCATCCGGGATTTCGATCTCGAAGGCTTCTTCGAAAGCCATGACCAGTTCCACCGTATCCAGCGAATCGGCGCCCAAGTCGTCCACAAAGGAGGCGTTCTGGGTCACTTCGCTCTCCTCCACACCCAACTGCTCCACGATGATTTGCTTTACCTTCTCGTCAACGGCTGCCATGAGTTCTCCTTGTACTATGCAATGCGGAATTTGTCGGCTCACCACTCGCCGGTCCGGGTCCGTCCCGGCACTACCTGGCGGCTTTTGCGTGCTTGTCCACGTAGTCGATCGCGTTCTGCACGGTCAGAATCCTCTCCGTATCTTCGTCATTGATGGAGAGATCAAACGCGCCTTCCAGCGCCATTACCAGTTCCACCTGGTCCAGCGAATCCGCTCCCAGGTCGTCCGTAAAGGATGCGCCGGGAGTCACTTCGGCTTCGTCTACCCCCAATTGTTCGCTGATGATCTGTTTGACCTTTTCAACGATTTCTTTCTTTGCGGCAACCGCCATCGTTTCCTCGCCTCCAGATGGAAAAGGAAATGAGTAGTGTAATGGCCCGCACGAATCGGTGTAAAGGAGAGTCCCGACGCTACCGGAGGCGAACGCGGAAGCTCAAACAAACGCCAACCAGCATCCTAATTGCTGACAGTTGCCGTGGTCAAACCTGCGTGGAACTCTGCCCCAGGTCGGGTATGATTCTCGAACCTGATGCAGGCAGTCGAGGAGAGACGATGCGAGCTGTGGTGCAGCGTGTGAGCCGCGCTCAAGTCATGGTGGACGGAATCGTAAGCGGCAACATCGGCCGTGGAATGCTGGTTCTGCTCGGGGTATCCCGCAGCGACGACGATGCCGGCGCCGATTATCTGGCAGAAAAGATTGCCGGCTTGCGCATTTTCGAAGATGAAAATGGGAAGATGAACTTGTCAATTGTGGAGACGGGCGGCGCCGTACTGGTGGTTTCGCAGTTTACGCTTTACGGCGATGTTCGCCGGGGCAAGCGGCCATCTTTCGATGCGGCGGCTCCCCCAGAGCAGGCGCGGCGACTCTATGAATACTTTGTGGAACGTATCCGTGCCTCCGGGATTCCCTGCCAGACCGGTCGTTTCCAGCAGACGATGGAGGTGGAGTTGGTGAACGAAGGTCCGGTGACCATTCTGCTGGATTCCAGTAAGGCGTTCTAGCGCTTATTGCGTGGGGACAGCCGGGGGCGGCTGTCCCCACGCGACCACTTAGGCGGTGACCGCCTGGGGCTTTCCCGCCAGCAACTGCCGCAGCACAAATTGCAGGATGCCGCCGTTGGTGTAGTACTGAGCTTCCTGCGGCGTGTCGATTCTTACCAGCGCCTTGAACTCTGTCTTCTTGCCGCCGGCCGTGGCGCGGATACCAATTTCCTGTCCCGGCACGAAGTGTTCCACCAGGTCCCGAATCCCGCGAATCTCAAACACTTCTTCACCGGTCAGGCCGTGCGATTGCGGACTTTCCCCGTTGAGGAATTGCAGCGGCAAGACGCCCATGCCGACCAGGTTGGAACGGTGAATACGCTCGTAACTTTCGGCGATGACGGCGCGTACGCCAAGCAGCGCCGGTCCCTTCGCCGCCCAATCGCGTGACGAGCCCGAGCCATATTCCTTACCAGCGACGATCACTAGCGGAACGCCCTCGGCGATGTACTTTTCCGAAGCTTCAAATATGCTCATCTCCGCTCCATCCGGAAGGTGCCGGGTGAATCCGCCCTCAAGACTGGGGACCATTTTGTTGCGCAGGCGGACGTTGGCGAAGGTGCCGCGAACCATCACTTCGTGGTTTCCGCGGCGGGAGCCGTAGGAGTTGAAATCCGAAGGCTTGACCCCGTGCTCGATCAGATACTTTCCGGCCGGGCTGTCTTTCTTGATGGAACCCGCGGGCGAGATGTGGTCGGTGGTTACGCTATCGCCGAGCACTGCCAGACAGCGGGCATTCTTAATGTCCTTTACGGCTTCCGGTTTCACCTTCATGCCGTCGAAGTAGGGCGCCTGGCGAATATAGGTGGAGTCTGCCTCCCAGGCGTAGGTCTCACCCTCGGGAACAGCCAGCGCCCGCCAGCGGTCATCGCCGTGATAGACCTCGCCGTAGCTGCGTCGGAACATGTCCGCGGTAATCGACTTGCTGATAGCTTCCTCGACCTCGGTTCGCGTCGGCCAAACATCTGCCAGGTAGACCGGCTTGCCGTTCTTATCCTGTCCGAGGGCGTCTTTTCGCAGATCCACATCGATGCGGCCGGCCAGGGCAAAGGCCACCACCAGCGGCGGTGACATCAGATAGTTGGCGCGCACATCGGGATTGATGCGGCCTTCAAAATTACGATTGCCGGAGAGCACGGAAGCTACCACCAAGTTGTGCTCATCGATGGCTTTCGAGACTGCTTCCGGCAGTGGGCCCGAGTTCCCGATGCAGGTGGTGCAGCCGTAACCGACGATGTGGAATTTCAGTTTCTCCAGATAGCCGGTCAAACCTGCGCGCTCCAGATAATCGCGCACGACTTTCGATCCGGGAGCCAGCGAAGTCTTGACCCAGGAGGGAACCTGCAAGCCACGCTCCACCGCCTTTTTCGCCAGCAGACCGGCGGCCAGCATCACCGACGGATTCGAAGTATTGGTGCAACTGGTGATGGCCGCGATCACGACGCTGCCGTGATGAAGATGTCCATTAGTTGAAGCCGTCTCGGCGGGCTTTGCTTCCCCCTTGCTCGTCTTCATCAGCGATGGCAATGCTTGCTCGAAGGACTGCTTCGCATCCGAAAGCGCCACCCGGTCCTGCGGACGTTTCGGGCCAGCCAGGCTCGGTTCGACGGTTCCCAGATCGAGCGCGAGCAGTTCGGAGTACTGCGCCTCCGGTGTTTTATCGTCGTGGAACAATCCCTGCTTGCGGGAATAGGCCTCAACCAATGCAATCTGTTCCTCAGATCTTCCGGTCAGACGCAGATAGGTGAGAGTTTCCTTGTCGATGGGGAAGATGCCGCAAGTGGCGCCGTATTCCGGCGACATATTCCCGATGGTGGCGCGATCGGCGAGCGGCAGTTCCTGAAGACCGGGCCCAAAGTACTCGACGAACTTGCCCACCACTCCATGCTTGCGCAGGATCTCGGTGATGGTCAGGACCAGATCGGTGGCGGTGGCGCCTTCGCGTAGTTTTCCGGTCAGTTTTACGCCTACGACTTGCGGGATCAGCATGGAAACCGGCTGGCCCAGCATGGCGGCTTCGGCTTCGATTCCTCCGACGCCCCAGCCCAGAACGCCCAGGCCGTTGATCATGGTGGTGTGGGAGTCGGTGCCAACCAGCGTATCGGGATAAGCCACGGATTTACCGTTCGACTCCTGCACGAACACTACCCGCGCCAGAAATTCGAGATTTACCTGGTGAACAATGCCGGTGTCGGGGGGGACGATCGCCAGATTGCGGAAGGCAGTTTGTCCCCAGCGCAGAAATCCGTAGCGCTCTTTGTTGCGGATGAATTCCAGTTCGGCATTGAACTGGAAGGCGTTTGGGGTGCCGAACTGATCCACCTGCACGGAGTGGTCGATTACCAATTCCACGGGCTGCAGCGGATTGATGAGTCTGGGATCGCCGCCGAGTTGCTTCATGGCGTCTCTCATGGCAGCCAGATCGACGACGCAGGGTACGCCGGTAAAGTCCTGCAACAGTACCCGGCTGGGGGTGAAGGCGATTTCCTTCGTGGGCTTCGACCGGCTGTCCCAGCCTGCCAGGGCGCGAATGTCATCTTTGGTGACATTCCGGCCGTCCTCGGTGCGCAGCAGGTTCTCCAGCAGAATGCGCAGGGAGAAGGGCAAATGCCGGGTCGAGATGCCCTGCTTATCCAGCGCATCGATGCGGAAGATTTCGTAATCGTGATTGCCGACGCGGAGGGTCGAGCGGCTGTTAAAGCTATTCATAAGATTGCCTTCCTGAGGAAATAGATGCCGTGGCAGACTGATGAGAATCATGCTGGCGCGGCAATGATCGCCCGAATGATTAGTTTAGTCGTTTCTGCGAGGGATTGCGTGGTGTGGCAGTGTACTCTGTAGATCGGACATAATTGTTCTTATGGAAAGGGTTACATTCAATTCGGCCCTAGAGACGCTCAGCGAACTGGACGATTGGTTGACCTCCCTTGGCATCCCGCCGAAGAAGGACCGTTGGCATGGCGCGACAGAGACGATCGCAAAAGCTAGGGCACAGCGAGAACACATCGAAAGGGGAGGCAAGATCGTACCCATCCCGAACTACGTGCCGGCTCTGTTCGAGGCGCTGGAAGTTCTTCTGGTCAAACGCGCATTTTCGAACGGTCGATCCCCGGCCTTGAAAGACAAGCTATCGCGCGCAGTCGGCGGGCCGGATTCTCCGGCGACGGAGAGACCAAAGAACAGCGGAGCGCGCAACACGATGTTTGAGCTCGTGTTGGCAGCCGACTGGAAAACCGCCGGCGCAGACCTGGAGTTAGGAGAACCTGATATCCGAGTCAGATTTGGAGGAGCCACGTTCGCCGTGGAGTGTAAAAGGCCGTTTTCAGCCCATAGCGTTCGTGCGAACATACACGATGCCGCATCGCAACTGGGGGTACTGCTCGATTCTCCGGAACATACGAGTTCCTTTGGAGTAGTAGCAGTTTCGCTGAGTCGAGTCTTCAATCCCGAGACCCGTCCATGGTCTGCACCGGAAAGGAAGGGAGTCGATACGATAAACCAAGCCCTGATCGACTTAATCGAGCGGCATAAACACGAATGGAAGTGGAATACCGAGCGATTCCATCGGCGTATCGCGGCAGTAATGTTTTACCTCGCCGTGCCATGGGATATTGATGGAGAACGCCTGATCTACCTTTCAACGCGAAGGTTCTTTAAGCAGGCCAAATGTCAAGAGGGTTTTCGTCTCCTTCAGGACGGTGTATCCGAACTGCATGCCGCCTGAGGAGGGGGCTGGACCGGTCCTAGTGAGCTAGAAGTCGTCCTCCTGGTTGGTGGGATGTGGCCCATACTTTCTTCTCAGTTCCTCAGACTTGTCGTGCGACTGCGCAAGCCTGCGCCGTATCTCGGCACTGTCGTAAGCCGTATTTACAGGCTTCGATTTCTGTTTAGGAGTTGAACCCTGCACAAATTTCTGCTTCAACTGTTCGACTCTAAGTTGAGTCATCATTTCCATCTGTGCGCTGCCATCTGTGCCCAACCATTTGCCATGCTCTAAGTAATCAGTGGCAGGATCGGAGGAGAACTCATCTGGCTTTCCGGTAGTTCCCGGTGGTAAGTCAGCAGAACCTAGTTCAGCTTCAGGCACTATTCTGAGGCGTTCGATTGTGACTTGCAAACGGTCTTGGAAGCTGCTGAGAGACCCGACAACTTCTAGCACGTGGCCTGCTTGAAAAGCTCTCGCTGCTGCGAGAACGTTGTACCAGATGTTCGCTTGTACCTGTCCAGTAGTGTCCGCTAAATGCAATTGTAGAAATGGTTCATTGTTCTTCTTTCTTCTCAATTGCTTGCTGACAACCACCAGAACCGAGCTAATCTGACCACTCAGGTGCTTCGTCATATCTGACACGAATACGTGCATCGGCGCGGGTGGTCTAGCTGGCAAATAAGGGCGTTTCGCTCTGCTAGGCATCAAACCTCCGGGCGCTGGACCAGCCTTTCCCTCTCATCTTACCGCGCGGAGGGCGCGCTGCCCTTTTCGCATTCTGTGCGAAAGGGCGGGTGCTTAGGCGAACTCCAGCCGCTTGAGCTTGATGCGGTCGGCGCGGACGTGGGCAAGGTCGTAATGGGCCTGCTGCGTAAGCCAGGTTGCAGCGCTTCCGCCGAAGACTTTGGACAGGCGCACCGCCATTTCCGGAGAAATCCCGCGCTTCCCGTTGACCAGTTCTGACAGCGTGGTGCGGGTAACGCCAAGGGCGGCGGCAGCTTGTGTGATGGTCAATCCCAAGGGCTCGATGCACTGGCGCAGCACGAAGCCGCCGGGATGCGGCGGGTTCTTCATCGGCATGGTTCAGCCTCCTTCAGTGGTAATCGACATAATCAACGTCCAGCGCATCGCCCTCGGCAAGGCGGAAAATCACCCGCCAGTTGGCGCGAACCGTGACCGCCCAAAAGCCTTTCAACTCTCCCTTGAGCGGATGCAGACGGAAACCCGGCAGGTCCATATCCGCGACCATACCCGCAGCATCAAGCCTTGCAAGAATGTCCCGCAGCCTTACCGTGTGTACCCTCATCACGCCGCGAGGGTCGTCGTCCTCGTAAAGGCGTTTCAGCCCTTTGTGGCGGATCGACCGGATCACATCCCACCGTAATGCGTTACGTAACGCATGTCAATAGGAATCGCGGCTCAGCGCACCGCAATCCATACCTGATACCCGACGACCGCCATCATGAACAAAAGATAAATGCGGAGTGACCAGAGGACGACGAGTTCGGGGCCTTTGAGATGCCGACGCGGGATAAAGTGCTTTTTCGCCCGGGCGAGCTGATCGTGTTCGAGCGAGGATAAGACCAAGGTTTGATCGGAAGTGGAAATCTCCCGCGATTCGTCTTTTCTTACCATCAATTGGGTCCTCCTAACTGCAGATCCCTCGCTTTGCTCGGGACGACAATGTCACTTCCCGCCCAGAGCCGCAAAAATATTGGGTGCAATGATGCTGATCCCGAAGAGCACGCCTGCCGCGGTCAACAGAAACACGACGCCAGATGACAGCACGTTCGCCCAAAGCGGATTGACCAGGTCTCCCATGACTTCTTTGTCATTCACCAGCATGAAGAGGAACACTAGCGCGGGAGGCATCGCCAGGACCGCGACCACGTTTACGACCAGAACTACGTACACCAGCGGCAACCCAGGGATTAGCACGATGGCGGCCGCCGCCACGGCGCACAAGGACAGCACAGCGTAAAAGGACTTGCCTTCGCCCATTGGTAGGTTGAGGCTGTGGGGTTTGTGGGTGACCTCTCCGAAGGCATAGGCGGAAGAAGTTGAAATCGTGATGGCAGCTACGATGCCGGCCTCCACCATCCCCAAGGCAAACAGGGAAGCGCCAAATCGTCCGATCAGCGGCTGGAGTGCTTGCGCAAACTCCGCTGCCTGGAAGTTGTCCGCCGCCATCTGATGGGCGAACAAAGGTGCGGTCGCCAAAATTGTGGCCACTGCCGCAGCGGTGGCCAGCGCCGCTCCTAAGACCGTGTCGATGCGGCCGAAACGGATGTCCCCCTTGGTCATGCCTTTGTCGACCGTGGCGCTCTGCTGAAAGAACAGCATCCAGGGCGTTACCGTGGCTCCAATGTCGGCCAGCAGGATGAGCAGTACGTCTTTGTTGAAGCCGGGCAGCGGTTGCCACGTGATCAACGAGTGGCGCACCGAGTGCCAATCCGGGTGAGTCATGAGCGCAACCGGAATGAATACCAGGTTGAATGCGGCCGCAGCAAGAGTGATGCGTTCCCAGGTCCAGTAGCGATGACTGATCAGCGCCGAATAGAGGATGACCAGTGCAATGAGAACCGCCGCCCAAGGACGCACTCCGAAGAAACCCAAGCCCGCGCGGATGGCAATGAACTCGGTGATGAGAGTCAGGAAGTTCCCGATGGCCAGGTCGATCATCGAGAACCAACCCCAGAAAGGCCCGAAGCGGTCGAAGATCAATTCGGCGTGCCCGCGATGGGTGGCGGCGCCGAGGCGTACCGTCATCTCCTGCACCACAATGGCCATACAAAATGTGAGGGCAACGAAGGGAATGAAGAATCCGATGCCGAACTTCGCGCCCGTAGCCGCGTAGGAAAGCATGCTGGGCCCGTCATTCTCCCCCAGCATGACCAGAACACCCGGCCCAACCAGCAACCACAGCAAGCGCGCACGTGAGAAAAAGCCGTGCTGGGCGCGTGCCGCCGACACCCGTACGCGGTCATGCGCCCGATCAACGTCTTCATGGGTAATAACGACGGCTTCATCGCCGCCTGCCGCACGCGTCGTCTGTTGAGGTTGGGAAGCTACACTCATGGCCGAATCATTTGCGGGTGCGCCTCGGTGAGGCGTTATAGGATATTAGCATAGGTATATGAGATGACATAAACCGTAGTTAATCATCCTGCGGCGTGCTTCGGGGAATAGAGCAGGGAGTTGAAGGATGAAGGCTTACCCGGTATGGCGCTTGCTCTCCGCAACCCAGACTTTCTCAGCCGCGGACCGGCCAAGTGCGACCGTGCCTGCGTCCGTGCCCAGAGTCAAGGTCTGATCGTAATTCCGGCCTGACACCTGGAGATGCGCCCCCGGCCGGATGGCGCGTTCCTCCAGAAACTCGAGCAGATGGCGGTCGCGTTCGTAGATGCCGCTGACCACGTAGTTCTTGCCCGCCTCCGCCTGGGCCAGAAGCAGCAGACCGCGATGACGCCGGCTGCCGGGGCTCTCCATTTCGCTGAGGTTGCCGTGAGGACAGGCGCCGCCACGTCCGAGCTTGGCCAGCAGCTTGGCTTCGAAGTCCGTGGATACGGCATGCTCCAGACGTTCGGCTTCGTCGTGCACTTTGTACCACTCCATGCCGAAGATTTCCGCCAGCATGCGCTCGATGAGATGATGGCGAAGCGTAAGCTTGCGCGCGATCTTCCGGCCCGCGGGCGTCAGGCCGACGTGGCCGTCGTTTTGCACTCGTACCAGTCCGTCTTTCTTCAGGCGCCGCAAGGCCATGGTGACTGCGGGCGGAGAGACGGAAAGCCAGTGCGCCAGAGTGGCTGAAATCACCGTCTCGCCTTCGCTCTCGGCCTCAAGTATTGCCTTGAGGTAATCTTCTTTGGAGACGGTAATCATTTGCGACGATTATACGGCAGGCCTTAAGCGTGGTTAACGAATTGAGTCATGGAATGATTTGAATCAATGAATCATGGTCCTGGTTTGACATCCTGTCGTTCTGCCCCCTAACCTTGGTTGTCGCGAAATTCTATTTTTGAAGTATGAGAGTTCTGGTTATCGGCGGCGGCGGGCGTGAGCATGCGCTGGTATGGAAGCTGCGCCAGTCTCCGCGTGTGTCGCAGGTATATTGCGCGCCGGGAAACGGCGGCATTGCGGCGGACGCGGAGTGCGCGCCGGTTGACCTCAAGAGCTTGGAATCTCTGCTGGCGCTGGCCGACCAGATTAAGCCCGACCTAACCGTGGTCGGACCGGAGTTGCCCTTGACGCTCGGGGTGGTAGATGAGTTCACGGCTCGGGGATGGAAAACGTTTGGGCCCACTCGAGCTGCAGCGCAACTGGAAGCGAGCAAGAGCTTCGCCAAAGAGTTCATGCAACGGCACCACATTCCCACCGCACACTATGCCATCTGCACTTCGCCAGAAGAGATACGCGACGCACTTTCCCACTTCCATACGCCGGTAGTGGTGAAGGCGGACGGACTGGCGGCGGGCAAGGGGGTGGTGATCTGCAAGACCAAAGAAGAGGCGCTCACGGTTTCCAGTGAGATGCTCAGTGGAAAGATGCTCGGGGATGCCGGTTCGCGCGTGGTCCTCGAGGAGTGTTTACAGGGCGAGGAGCTTTCTTTTCTGGTGTTCAGCGATGGGGAACGGGTGGCGCCGCTGGTGGCTGCGCAAGACCACAAGCGCGTGGGAGACGGCGACACGGGTCCTAATACTGGTGGCATGGGCGCCTATTCGACTGACGCGATGGTCGATTCCCAGATGCAGAACTGGCTGCTGCAGCACGTGGCCCGGCCGGTAGTCGCCGGGATGAAGGCTGAAGGGGCGGAGTACAAAGGCGTCCTCTATTGCGGGCTCATGATGACGGCGCGCGGTCCCATGGTGCTTGAATTCAATTGCCGCTTTGGCGATCCCGAGACGCAACCGATCCTGATGCGCCTGGAAAGCGATCTGGTCGAGGCTCTGGACGCCGTGATCGAAGGACGGGTGAGCGACGGTGACTTTCGCTGGTCGGCGGATGCGTCGGTCTGCATCGTGATGGCTTCAGGGGGCTATCCGGGAACGTTCGCAGCCGGCAAGAAAATCATGGGGCTGGCGGAAGCGGAGACGGTTCCGGGAGTCAAGGTCTTTCACGCGGGGACAACCAGGCATGACGACGCCTACTTCACGGCAGGAGGCCGGGTGCTGGGAGTAACTGCTCGGGCACCGGAACTGGAGACGGCGGTCGAACGCGCCTACCGGGCGGCTGCAAAAATCGGCTTTGAGGGAGCCCATTACCGCAAAGACATTGCGGCGAGGGCACTGAAAAAATAGCTTTTTGATTGTCGTTCTGAGCGCAGCGAAGAATACGTGCATTCCGCGCCGGAGTACAGAGGTCCTTCGCGTTGCTCAGGATGACAACTCTAGAGAGAGACATCTATGAGCAAACCGCTGGTTTCAATTGTCATGGGCAGTGACTCCGATCTGGAGATCATGCGTGAGGCTGCCAAAGCGCTGGAGGAGTTCGGGATCGCCTATGAGATCGACGTCACCTCCGCCCACCGTTCTCCCGACCGCACGGCTGACTACGCGCGCAAGGCGGCGGATCGCGGAATCCGCGTGATCATTGCCGGCGCGGGAGGCGCGGCTCACCTGGCGGGAGTCATTGCCGCGCACACCACTATGCCGGTGATTGGCGTTCCGATTCCCTCGACGGCGCTCAACGGACTCGATTCCCTGTTGGCGACGGTGCAGATGCCCGCCGGAATTCCGGTGGCGACTGTCGCTATCGGAAAGCCCGGGGCCACCAACGCGGGCATTCTGGCGGCGCAGATTCTGGGCTTATCCAGCTCCGCGGTCGCGAAGAAGCTCGCAGATCACAAGGAGAAACTGGCTAACGGAGTGGAAGAGAAGTCGAAGAAGCTCAGAATCACTCTGGGCACGTCCTGAGCGAAGGCGTTCAATTCTAATGTGCCCGCCCTGGTCGTCATTCTGAGAAGCGACGAGGGAATCTGCGCTTTCTTCGCCTCGGTGCCAAACTGCAAATCCCTCGCTTCGCTCGGGATGAACAACTCGGGACGACAACAAGAAGAGGTACTAGAACAACGCCGTGGGCCGCCGCTTCCAGGGCTTGCCCTTCTCCTGAGAGGTTTTCTCCATATCCGCCACATAGGCTGCCCCTTGGGTGAGGACATGGTGCAGGTCGTTGCCGACGCTGATGAAGGTGAAGCCCTTTTCCAGAAACTCGCCGACCCGGGCGGTGCCAAATAGAAAAATTCCGAGAATTACGTTGTTCTTGCGCGCGTTGTCGACCAGCTTCTGGGTGGCGGCGCCAAGTTCGGGCGAAGTGTACATGAGCGGAAACTCGTACTTGTTATAGAGTCCCATCGACATGCAGAGATCGTTCTGTCCCAGGAACAGGATATCGACGCCGGGCACGGCGGCAATCTCCACAATATTCTCGATGCAGGAAGCAGTCTCCACCTGCAGGGCAACGATGCCGTCGTTGTTGAAATTGCCGGCGTAGCCGAGCAGGCCGGCTCTGTTCATGCTGCGCTGGGGAAAGTAGACCGAGCGCGTGCCGACGGTGGGATACTTTGTACAACTGATGGCCTGGCGCGCTTCCTCCGCAGTATTGATGTAGGGGATGAGTACGCCGTCAGAGCCGAGGTCGAGAGCCTGCTGAATGCCGGCGCGGTCGTTGTAGCCGCCCACCCGGACCATCGATTTGGCTCCGCCGTTGGTGATTCCGCTCAGCATGGCCGAGAGATGCTCACTGTGCATGGGCCCGTGCTGGGTATCGACTAGTAACCAGTCATAACCACTGTAGGCGAGTTGTTCGGCGACGGTCGGACTGTGCGCGTTGAGAAATAACCCCATTTTTGGCGAGCCGGCGCGCAACTGCTTCTTGAATTCAGCGCCGCTCAGCGTGGTCTCGGGCATTTGGAATCTCCTTCAGATGATAAATGCGAAGCTTAGTGTAACCGAAGCCGACAGCCTGCTGCGGGCTTTTTCGAGGAAGTGTGACCGCGGGACAGCAGACAAAAATTGCCCATCCGGTCTATTCGAAGACTTTTCTGAACTCCGCCAGCTGCTCCCTCAATTCACCGACTTCGCGGCGAAGTTCGGACACTTCATGTTCCAGTTGTGAAAGTCTTCCGCGGTCGGGGGAGTTGGAGGAAGACCCGGGCTGAATGGAGGAGTCTCCGTCCGTGGAGGAGTGTGCCGTGCGAGGGTGATCAGAGAGCAAATGATCATAGCGGGCTTCTTTGGTGCCGGGTTGCCGCGGCAGCATCATGACCAGAGGTTCTTCGCGTTCGATCAAACGTTGCAAGGTAGCCTGCACTTCATCCAGAGCCTCGAAATGATGCATGCGGTCGGTCCGGCTGCGAAGCTCGCCCGGAGTCTGCGGGCCGCGCAACAGGAGCACGCAGAGAACGGCAATCTCGCGGCGATCGAAGTTGAACACCTCCTGCAGCCGGTGCTCATACTTGGGGACTCGGCTATCCGCCCCGCCGGCCGGGCCTGCGAGACGCTTTTCCTGTAGTCCGCTCAAGCCCTGGCGGACGGCATCTTCACCTAACGTCATGACGGGATCGCGGTTGTTCTTCTGATTGCAGGCATTCACCAGGGCGTTTAGCGATAGCGGGTAGTAATCCGGAGTGGTGATGTCCTTTTCGATCAGGGAACCGAGTACCCGAACTTCGAGGTCGGTGAGTTGAATGGCCATGCGCGTAGCTAATTGTACAGACTGTCACGCTGGGCTGACGGCGCGGGATCAACAAGGGCCGCCATGCCAATCGTCCGGCTTGCGGCCCTCGCAGGGTTAGGGTCACTGTTGCACCGCAACGTCCGGGCTCGCGGGAGTCGTGGGTGCCGCGGGCACGGCTGCCACAGCGGGAACCACTGGCGTGGCGGTTACCAGGGTCACTGCCGGGGTCTCTGCAGCCGCCGGCGTCGCGGCGTCGATTTTCACGGTCGCGAGAATCCTCTCCAGGCGGTGGAAGACATCTTCGCGATCGACCGGCATCACGCCGTCTTCGGTGCCATCGGATTGGGTGGAGAGTCCGAGAGAAAATTCGTAGCAGGCGCCGTTTTCGAACCGGTGAAAGTACTTGGCATCGGCCTGTTTGCCGTCGGGTCCACTGATGGCTTCCATTTCCTCGAGCTCCTGGCCGCCCAGCTTTACTTTGGCCGGCTGGACTTGCATCTCATCCGAAGAAGCCAGTTGCAGCAGGCTGAACTGACCGCACTGTTCCGCAGTCATGGCTCTGTTCACGCTCACATTGAAAGACGCGGATGCAAGATCGGTGCCGGGATACGATCCCTTCGGCAACTCGACGGAAGCGACGGACACACCGCCCGGCTGGACGAAGTTCATGTCGAACGCCTGCGAGCTCGCCGTTTCCGGTTTTGAGTTGTCGGGCGTCTTTAGCGCGTACCTCCGGGGATAACGGAAAGTGACGCCATTAGCCGCGTCGTTGTAGGCGAGGGTTGACGGTCGCCGCTTCACAATTTTCTTGGGAGCGGCTGGCTGAGCGGCAGCCTGCGTGGTTGTGGGCTCCGAAGTGGACGGGGCTGAAGCCGGCGTGGCTGGTTGATTGAGCATGGCCTGATTCGAAGGCGCGACTGTTGGCGACTTGCTGCCCTCTTTGGAGCAGCCGCTGGTCTGCAACAAGAAAACTGCCAGCAGCGATCCTGCCACCGATGACGCTACAAAAGCGGCGGTTCTCTTCGTGCCATTGGGCTTCTTGCCTGGTTGCGGTTTTGGTGCCGAAATGGTTGGTGATGGTTTTACTTCTGATTTTCTGTCTAAGCCGAGTTGTGTGAACTTTTCCATAGGTCGTCTCCGTGTGCTGGTTTTCCCAGTCGGAGGTTGTAGAGGCAACGGGGCGGCCATCGGAAAATCTGTTGATTTCACGGGAGTTGTGGAGGAGTCCGAGCGAGGGTACTGAGGCATGGCGGACACGGCGTGGGACGCCGGACACACCGTGCTCCATACAGACTTATTGGAT
Organism: Terriglobales bacterium; assembly: GCA_049582765.1. GTDB lineage: Bacteria > Acidobacteriota > Terriglobia > Terriglobales > Acidobacteriaceae > JBAUUQ01. The sequence continues at coordinate 285,928 of JBAUUQ010000050.1, read as the reverse complement.
CAGTGCTGAACCTGGCTGACGGCAGCGGACGCGGGCTGGCCGACTAGATGCACCAAGGCGGAGCGCAAGTCGTCGGGCTTGAAGCCGAAGGGGCCGGGCTTGGTCTTGAAGGCAACGCGGCCATGCTGGTCGATCAGATAAATGCGGTCAGGCCACCCGGTGTAATCTTTTTCGACAGTGTTGCCGAATTCGTCGAGCACGGCGGGAAATTTGATGCCCAGCTTACGTACGCAGGCACCGGCCACGAACGCGCGCTCGTCTTCATCCTTGGGGCTGGCGAAGACGACTTTGTCGTGAATGTTGCTTTCCATCTGCCAGACGTCGCTGGGATGGGCCTCGAGAATGTACACCACCAGAAACGAGACCTGGCTGTTGTACTGCTCGTAGAGTTTGTTGAGAGCAGGAACCTCCCGCCGGAAGGGCGGTCAGGTGTAGCTGCCGAACACCAGCACAACGGGTTGGCGCGCGGTCAAGGCTGACAACTGGATGCGCTCGGACTTGCCCAGCTTCATCAATGCGAAGTCAGGAGCTGGATCGCCCGGGTGCAGAGTTCCGGCGCGTGCCTGCGTCCAGAGAGTTTCGAAGGGTGCAAGAAGAAAGACGACCGGGCCAGGCATGTGTGCCATGACGCGCCCGAAGGTTTCCGGGGGCTGGTGCATGGCCCACCAGATCACGCCCACGAAGCCGACGTAGAGTATCAGAACTACGGCCAGTGTTCGGAGCAGCCATGGCTTGCGAAAGGACATGAGTCAGGCGCACAGGATAGCGGAATGTTCCGAATCACGGCTCTAGTATTTTTATATGAGGAGAGGCGAGGCGAGGCGGAAGAAGGCCGATTCTGAAATCGGCCCTCTGCAGCAAGGACTTACGACGTTCTAATGCTTGTCGTGATCGTGGTCGTGATCCCCATGACTGTGACGCCAGTTCCAGTAGTCTTTTTGCCGGTCGGGGTCGAGTTTGGAGTAGTCGCGATACTCGTAGTGCCGCTCGTTGATCCACTGGTGGTAGTAGACGTCCTCTTCGGGAGTCCAGCGGTGGTAGTCGCTGTAGTAGGGATCATAGACGCGGTAATAGTGATGTTCCGCGCAACCAGTCGTGATCAGAGGCGTGGCGATTGCACCCGCGAGAAAAATAAGGCTGAAAAACCAGTTTCGTCGGCTCATGCTGTCTCTCCTCGAGATTCGAACATTGAAACATACGAAGCTTCACAGGGTAAAACCCAGGGAGCGTGCTTTTGTTGCGATGTCACACCACTGAGTTGCCTCGGGCGAACCCGCCTGACTTTGATCGAGCATGTCACAGCGCCGCACGGACGAGGACGCCCGCGCCTACATTTAGAATGCTGCGGTGAATATGGGTTCTGCATTGTATCGCGGGCGTTTGGCGCCTTCCCCGACCGGGCTATTACACCTTGGTCACGCCCGTACGTTTTGGATCGCGGCGCAAAGAGCCAAGGCGAACGGTGGCATGCTGATCCTGCGAAACGAGGATCTCGATCCGCAACGCTGCCGCACGGAGTTCTTCAGGGCGATGCTGGAGGACCTCAGTTGGATGGGGATTTGTTGGGATGAAGGCCCTGACTGCGGCGGTCCCCATGCACCGTATTCGCAGAGCGAGCGCAGGGAGAAATATCTGGGAACCTGGCGCAAATTGCGCGATGGCGGCTTTCTCTATCCCTGCACGTGCTCGCGAAGAGACCTGGCGCTGGTGCCAACGGCCCCCAATGATGCGGATGATGAGCCCATTTATCCGGGCCGCTGCCGTTCACGACAAGATGCTTCGTCGTTTGCCGAACCGGCTGGGGTTAACTGGCGTTTTCGAGTGCCAGAGGACGAGGTGCTGCAATTCGTTGATGGTCATCTGGGGCAGCAACGGTTCATTGCAGGCCGCGATTTCGGAGACTTCGTAATCTGGCGGCGCGACGATGTGCCGGCGTATCAATTGGCGGTGGTGGTGGATGACGCCGAAATGCAGATCAGCGAGGTCGTGCGCGGCGCTGATCTGCTCAAGTCCACGGCGCGGCAGCTGCTGTTGTATCGCGCGCTGGGACTGGCTCCGCCCGGTTTCTATCACTGTGACCTGGTGCTCGATGATGCCGGCGTCCGCCTGGCCAAGCGGCACGATGCGCTGAGCATCCGGCATTTGCGGGCGAGCGGGTGGACGGTACAGCAGGTGGTCGGAGGTCACAAGGTTTCGTTGCGGTGAGCAAGCGTGTCAACCGGACCGGGCTCTTCGACGGGGATAGCCACGCTCCCCCAGCGCACTTCCTTCAACGGGCCGACAGCGAAGATCCACGCGAAGCAGCCCAGCAGGGCGATGGCGGCGGTGATGGCGAACCCACCGAAAAAATGTCCAGTCCGATCTACGACCAGGCCGGTGATAGCGGGAGCCAGAACTCCCGCGAGATTGCCGACGAGATTTTGGAATCCTGTCCATCTCCCGGCGGCTTGCGGGCCAGCGAGAGTTTGGGTGACCGCCCAGAGATTGGATGCATACATCCCGTAAGCCACGCTTGCGACCATCAGCATGAACAGGGAGAGACGCGGACCGGCCAGGACGCAGCCGGGGAGGAACACGGCAGCGGCCGCCAGTCCTCCGGCGGTAAAGGTCTTTCGCACCCGCGTCGGCGTCTGGCGAGCTCGGATCTGGCGATCCGAAAGCCAGCCGCAGATCAAGGCGGAGACCGCAGTCAGTAAATAGGCGGCTCCACCCGTCCAACCCATTCTTTGCATGGAGAGATGGCGCTCTTGGACCAGAAAGGACGGCAACCAGGTGAGCAAAAAGTAGAGCACATAATTGCCGCAGAACAATCCGGCGCAAGTACCCCAGAACGAGGTCTGCCGCAGGATTTGCGAGATGGCTGGAGCACACAGCAAAGCCGAGGGCGTCCCTGGAGTTTCCCCTGGCCTCCAATGGAGCCAGGGAACCAGCCACAACATGCTGGACAGGCCCAGGATGATGAAGAAGGGGCGCCAGCCATATCTCGCCATCAGAGTTCCGCCGAGAAGCGCACCAACCGCGGGCCCGCAACCGAATCCGGCAATAATCAAGGCGTTGGCAAAGCCGCGCCGCGCTTCCGGAAAATGGCGGGAAAGAATCTTGGAATACGACGGAAAGGCGACCGACTCACCGGCGCCAACGACTAGCCGTAGCGTGATCAGGGCTGCGAATCCGTGCACGATGCCGGTGATGGAGGTGGCGGCGGACCAGAGAAAGAATCCTGCCGCCAGCACCCAACCAACATCGAACCGGTCCACCAGCCAGCCGGATATCATTTGACAGGATGCATACGTCCAGAAAAACGACGAGAGCAGAATCCCCAGCTGTGAGGCCGACAGGCCAAGCTCATGCTTGAGAAGGGGAGCTGCGATGGAGAGGTTTCCGCGGTCGATAAAGTTGATGAACAGCGAAAGCGCCAGCAAAACCAGCATGGGGGACTGGGACCGGGGAACCGCCTTGGAGGGCATTGCTGATGAGTTGGTCATGGCTCACGGCCAGTCCGGCGACCGCGCCATCATACTGAAGTCGCGTTATAAATTTCCTGTATATTCTTTATCAGCTTTTTTGATTGGCAGGGGAGCCGGGCTGCACGATACCCTAAATGGTTTCTCTTTTGTCCCCGAAACCCATTTTTGCCTCAGTCTTTTCGAAAACTAAGGAGATTCATGTCGAGCGAACTGCGAAATTTTCTGGCCATTCCGTACGAGGATTTGGAAGAGCTGAATATCAACGCCAAAGAGCAGCGCAGAAACCGGGTTGCGCTGGAAAAGATTCAAGACGAACGGCTGGAATACCTCAGTGAGGAGAAGCGCATCAAGGCAGTGACTGTGCTTTTCAGCGACCTGGAAGGCCGCCTGCACATGCTGGACTATGACAAGAAGTTTCTGGTCAAGAGCTGGGACAATCTGACCTTTGACGGTTCCTCCATTCGGGGCTTTACCGCACAGCGGGAGAGCGATTTGCGCCTGGGCATCGATTGGGCGGCGTTCTACTGGGGGCCGGCGGACGTGTTCGGACCGGGCAAGGTGCTGGTGTTCGGCGATGTGATCGACAAGAATGGCGGACCCTACGCCGCGGATATCCGCGGCATTCTGAAGGGATACGCGGAAGGGTTGAACAAGAAGCACGGCTACACGCTGAATGCGGCCAACGAAATTGAGGGATTTCTGTTCCAGGGAACGGACGCCGAGCGCCATTTTCATGAAACTGGCAAGTTCGAGTATGTGAACACCGGCGGCTACTACCATTCGTTGCCGGGCGACGTTCTCCGTACGTTCATCGATACGACCGCGGAAGTGCAGCGGGCAATGGGATTCCAGAACGAGAAGGATCATCCCGAGGTCGCTCCCTCGCAGTTCGAGATCAATTACGGCTACGGAGAAGTGGTAGCCGCGGCCGACCAGATTCAACTGTACAAGCTGATCTGCCGCCAGGTGGCGACCAAGATGGGGTGTACCGCCTCGTTCCTGCCGAAGCCGGTGGTGGGTGTGAACGGCAGCGGTATGCATACCAATGTTTCGGTCAGCAAGGGCGGCAAGAACCTGTTTTGGGATCCCAAGGGCGAGGAGAAGCTCAGCAAAATGGGGTGGGAGTTTGTCGATCGAATCCTTACCCACGGCAACGATATCTGCCTGCTGCTGAACCCCAGTGTGAATGCTTATCGGCGGCTGGACCCGCACTTTGAAGCGCCCAACCAACTCAAGGCTTCGCCGGTCGATCGGGGTTCCATGATCCGGATTCCCATCGGCAACGAGAAGAGCATGCGGGTGGAGGTGCGCTCAGTGGCTCCGGATGCGAATCCTTACCTGGTGATGTACTCAATCTTCAAGAGCGGGCTGGACGGCGAGACCGCGAAGATCAAGAACTTGCGGCAGGCGCAGCGATACTTGCCGGATAACATCTACGATGCGCTGGCCAATTTCCGCAAGGCGGACTGGACGACCAAACTGTTGGGCGAAGACGTGAAAGGGCGCTACGCCGACCTGAAGCAGGCCTCGGCGGATCGCTGCCCGCGGTTGCTGGGAACGTTCGTAAAGGCGCCGGAGGTGCAGTATCACCACGATGTATACAACCAGTTTCTATGGAACTTGTTTTAGGAAGTGGAGATTAGAGACCGTGGTGTGAGATAATCAAGCCAGCGGGCCGGATTGAGCGATTGATCCGGCCCAATTCTTTTGCGACAAGAATCGCGGCTCGTGCCTCCGGCGCGGGCCATTTTCTTTTGGAGATGAAACGATGATCGAATTTCATGGCAAGCGCGTCACTCACGAATACACCCAGACCAATGCAGCTCCGCCGGAGCAAGTCTTTCCGCTGCTGTGCCCAGTGCGCGAGGCAGATTGGGTTCCGGGATGGGAGTATCGGTTAATTTACTCGGAGTCGGGTGTAGCGGAACTCGGTTGCGTGTTCCTTACGCCCAACCAGGATGGGTCGGAGACTACCTGGGTAGTGACCGAATATGATTCGGCAACGTTCCGCGTCAGTTTTGCCTGGGTGAACGCTGGACTGGTGGCGGCGCAGATCAGCATTTGGCTGGAGGCGAACTCCATCAACGAAACACTCGCACATATTCGCTACACCTACACGGGGTTGTCTTCAGAGGGAAATCGAGAGGTGGAGCGCTATGACGAGAAATGGTTCCGGCAAAAGATGCAGGGCTGGGAGACCGCAATTAATTATTATCTGCGAACCGGGACGCGGATCGATACATCCGCCTGGGAGTAGAAACAACTCCGGTCTTCAAAGTTGATTCTTGGGACGCGATAGCGGCGCTATCTTCCCCTTCGTGACCTTCAGATAGTCAGCCGGGGCGAGAAGAATCTGCAGGCCGCGGATGCCCGCTGAGACCGAAATCTGGTCGAAGAGTTCCACAGTCTCATCCACGAAGACCGGATAATCTTTCTTGGCAGCCAGCACGGTTACGCCGCCGCGGACATAGCCAGTCAGGGACTGCAATTCCTTAACCGGCACCAGCTGAATTTTTCTGTTGGCTGAAATTGTGGCCAGTGCCTTGAGATCCAATTCCGTGTTGCCAGGCACCACGGCCAGACAGATTCCGTTGCGATCGCCGGACGCGACTAAGGTCTTGAACACCTGTTCCGGAGGCAGTCCGATCTTGGCGGCGACTGTTTCAGCGGCCAGATCGTCGGGATCGACTTCATACTCGCGTACCTGGTAGGGAATGCCAAGCTGATCCAGGAGACGCACGGCGTTGGTTTTAGGGGCCACAGCCTGATTTTAGTGTGGTATCGGCCCTTATTGAGAATGAGGGGCCGATTGCGGTTTCGGAGGGGTTGGCTCTATAGTCTCAGGGAACGGAGAAACGAGCGCTTATGCGGATGCTCTTGCACTGGGTGATCAGCGCGTTGGCGGTCTGGCTTACCTCGCGGGTGGTGCCTGGTTTTTATGTAAGCGGGGTGGCCGCCGCGCTGATCGCGGCAATCGTGATCGGACTGGTGAATGCTACCCTGGGACTCTTTCTCAAAGTCATTACCTTTCCCCTCACCATCCTGACCCTGGGGCTGTTCTGGCTGTTCATCAATGCCGCCATGCTGGAGCTGGCGTCGGCGTTCGTGCCGGGCTTCCACATACAGAGTTTTCTGTCGGCGTTCTGGGGCGGAATCGTGCTGGCACTGGTCAACATGCTGCTGAAGTGGCTGGTGCTGCCGTCCCGGGAACATCCGTAAGGGCTATGCGCGGACGCTTTGAAGGGGTCGGTTTCACGCCTCCGCGAGACTTCCGCGCCTGTGTGAGATCCTGGCGTACTCCCATCGCTAACCAACTTGGGGAAAACCTCCGCGCGGCTTTGGGACCTCAGCTCCGCGGTTTGCGCGGCTTGAACTGTTTCCAATCTTCGTCGCTGAGCTGGCGGCCGAGGGAGCTGAACTCGCCCGCGCCCTGAAGCCACTCGCCTCCATCCATGGTTATGACGTCGCCGTTGACGTAGGCGGAGCCGTCGCTCACCAGGAACGCAGCAAGGTTGGCCAACTCCTCAACGGTGCCGAAGCGGCCAAGAGGAACGCGTTGTAGCGCCGATTTCTCCAGTTCGGGACGCGGCAACAGGCGTGAAAAGGCGCCTTCGGTGGGAATCGGTCCCGGAGCGATGGCGTTCATGCGGATACCACGATTGCCCCACTCAACCGCCAGACTGCGGGTGAGCGCGACGACGCCGGCCTTGGCAACGGCGGAGGGGACTACGTAAGCCGACCCGGTCGCGGTATAAGTGGCGGCAATGTTCAGTACGACTCCGGGATGTCTGGCCTGCAGCCATCGCCGTCCGCAAGCCATGGTCACGTTCAACGTGCCGGTAAGAACGATGCCGATTACCGCTTGAAAAGCGCCGGGCGAAAGCTCCTCCGTGCGAGCCAGGAAATTTCCCGCGGCGTTGTTCACGACAATGTCGAGCGGCCCATCCTTCCAGATGGCCTCGATCATCTCTTCCACTCCCGGCAGGTCGCGGACATCGCAGCGGATGGAGCGGATTCTTCCGGGCGCGAGGCGATCAAACTCGGAAACGGTCTGGGCCAGGATTTCCTCACGACGCCCGCAAATGTAGACTGCGGCACCGAGCTCCAGAAAGCGGCTGGCCATGCCCTTACCCAGGCCGGTGCCGCCGCCGGTGATGAGAACGCGCTTATGGCGCAGTAGATCCGCTTGAAACATTTTGTTTCTTGTGCAGCTTGCGCCGGATATCCGGCCAGAACTCCCTGACTACAATCGTGATCGTATCGTAGCCTACCAGCGATCCCCAGACACTGGCAGTACTGCCCACGGTGCGGTCGGCTTTGGGATGGTAGCTGTAGGTGGATATCGCGGCCGCCGTTGCACTCCCAACGACTTCCGAGAAGTTGAATTGCCGGTGGCCCGAATCCGTGCGGGTGATGACGATTCTGCTGACGGCGTAACCGGCGCGGCGCGTGAAGCCTCCATGACCGGACTGGAAGAAGCGCGGGTCCTGACGCAGTAGGGAAGGAAAGATGGCGCCGGTCATGAAATTCTCGATGGTTCCGTCGGCAAAGGCTGCGCCGTAGCGCTTGCCATAGCCTTCGGCGCCCTGTCCATAACCGGGCTCACTGTTTTCGGCCTGGCCGATGCCGGCCAGCGCGCCGTACCAGACAGCCACTACCGGATCGAAGGAACTGCGCGCCACTACCTTGAATTTTTGCCCAGCGGTGAGAGGCGGCACATGAGCGGAATTCTCCAGCGTGAGGAAATTCGGTAAGGCGAAGAAAATCCGGTCATTCGAGGTGCCCTTGGCTGAAGTTCCGCCATTCTGACCTGCAGTGTCTTTGCTCTGCGCCGCAGGTGGGGATTGTTGTGGAGCCTGAGAGTCGGCGGAAGGGGCCGGTGGTGGTGGCGCTTGTTGCCCGGAGAGCAAGCCAACCAGCATAAGGTTGGCAAAAAGAAGCCAAGCGCCTGGGCGAAGCAAGAACGTTTTCAACTGAATCCGTCTCCTGAAAGATTGGACCCGGCTTCGCAGAAGACCAGAGCTGACTCCGGCACACTCTGCTCTCCCCAAACGGCTCAACACGTTGTCATTAGACTACCAGAGGCAGGGAAACGGCGGAAAGCATGGACGAGCGGGGGTAGGCCAATTCACGAAGCTAAATCACAGCAGGACACGAAGGTACACCAGGGGAATCCGTGCGACCCGAAGCCTTCGTGGAACTTCGTGTCGTTTAATTTCGCGACAAAGCGAATCGTGGAGCCCGGATTGGCGTCTGATATCTTTTATCCTTGAATTCCCAGACTCCCTGCCCATGATCGCCCTCCAGCGCCAGAGCCGCTTCACCGTGATCCTTGCCTTCGGCCTGGTTTATTTCTTTTGGGGATCGACATATTTGGCAATCGATATTGCAGTGGAAAGCATACCCCCGGCGCTCATGTGCGCCCTTCGTTTTTCGATTGCCGGGGTGTTCATGCTGGCGTTCTGTGGGCTGCGGGGCAAGCGAATTGCTTACAATGCGCGCCAATTAGGGGAGATGGCGGTCGTCGGAATCCTTCTGCTCATGGGCGGGAACCTGACCCTCTCCTTTGCGGAGCAACACGTAGCCTCAGGACTGGCGGCCTTGATCATCGCCATTACGCCATTATGGTTCCTGGTGCTGGACACGCTTTTGCTGGGGGACCACCACGTCTCGACGAGGGGCAAGGCTGGCTTGGGGCTGGGCGTAGCCGGGTTGGTGGTATTGTTGTGGCCGCAGTTGACGGCCACCGCATCCTTTGGCCGGAAGGAACTGTGGTCTTCGATCAGTCTGATCGGCGGCTCTTTCAGTTGGGCGCTAGGCTCGGTTTTGGCCAAGAAGTGGAAGTCTCCTGATGTCGATGTGTTCTCGGCGATGGCCTGGGAGATGGTGGCGGCCGGCGTGGCCAACCTGATGTTCGCGATCGTGGCCGGAGACTTCTCGCACGCAAGGTGGACAGCTCGCAGCGTGGGAGCCACCCTCTACCTGGTAGTTTGCGGCTCGTGGATCGGCTACACGGCATACATCTGGCTGCTGGGACACGTGCCCACGTCGAAAGTTTCGACCTACGCCTATGTGAATCCGGTGGTGGCGGTTTTCCTGGGATGGCTGGTACTGCGGGAGCCGATTGACGGATACATTCTGGCCGGCAGCGCGGTCGTGATTGCGTCCGTAGTCCTGGTGACCAGCGCGGAGGTTACCCGGAAGCTGAAGGCGGATGATTTGCCTTTGGTGGAGACGACGGGAGATTAGGGTGGGGGAAAAGGCAGGTCCCTCCGCTCCGCTTCGCTCCGGTCGGAATGACAAGTTATGGAGCGGACTAGAAATGGTCTCATAAGCAGGTTTTCTTGAGACCTGACTCGCGATCCTCAGGGGCTAAAGCTCACCGTTTATGGGCTCTAAGTGGCACGACCGAAGCCGTGCCCTTCCCAAGACAATTTAATGTGTGATAGCCAAGACTTGGCCTTGCACAGCGTGATGTCCGATGGGGTCGCTACTGTCAGGCAGACCCTTGGGTGGGGGCGAAGGAACTGCGCAAGCTTGTGCAAACGCCTGGTCTCGTCACTTGAGCAACGGTCCGGCTGCTCAAACCCGGTTTCGCCATCCCATCACACTTAACCGTGATGCTGGTCATTGAGGGCGTATCCGAAGCCGAATAGCTTTGGTCTGAGGTTCCTGAGTGTTTCCTCGCACGTCGGCCGCAACACCCAAATCAAGGCAACTCGGAAATAGCTGGTTCCCCCGACCCGAGCGCCGCACTCGTTATCGGTCTCTGGGCCGGCGGAAGCCAAACGGTAATGAATGGTGACCAGCCACGCAATGTGGCGGGAGGACAAAATGAGATTGAAATCATTTCACACAAGTCCGGCACTCATACTCATCATTTGTCTCGTCGCCGCGATTGCTCCCGCGGCAGATGCTCAAACTTTTGATGTGCTGTACAACTTTGGATCCAACTCCGGAGATCCCAGCGAGTCCCAAGGCCTGCTGGTCCAGGGCCGTGACGGCAACTTGTACGGGACCAGTTACTCTGGCGGTAGTCATGACTTGGGCACGGTATTCATGAGCACACCCGCGGCAGCGTTGACTGTGCTCTACAGCTTCGATGGTACCCACGGAGCGAACCCTTATGGTGGCCTCACACTGGGGACCGACGGCAACTTCTACGGCACTACGGCGTTTGGTGGGACTTTCAACGACGGGACTATCTTCAAGATACCTCCCGACGGGAAACTGAGAGTCCTGTATAACTTCACAAACGGCAGCGACGGGGAAACGCCTTGGACAGCACCCATCGAAGGCACGGACGGAAACTTTTATGGCACGACTTGTGGGTGTCCCTATGGCGGTGCTTTCGCAGGCACGGTATACAAAATCACACCGTCTGGTAAGCTAACGACGCTTCATCAATTTGCTCCCAACGCCAGGCGTGACGGGGTCAATCCGCAGGATGCCCTCATTCAAGCAACAGACGGGAGCTTCTATGGCACAGCCACCAATCAGGGTACTTACGACCGGGGCACCGTCTTCAAAATCACTGCCCGCGGGAAGTTCACAGTGATCCACACCTTTGACGGCGTTCATGGCGGACGTGCATCGCTGGGTACGTATGCGCAGTTAGTTCAGGGTAGTGATGGCGACCTCTATGCACCGACACCGGGTGGAGGCAAGTTTGGCGACGGGGTGGTGTATAAGGTCACTCCGGGCGGGGATACACCGTTGTCCACACCCTCAATGGAAACGATGGGGCTCTCTCCGACGCAGGCCTGGTGTTGGCAGCAGACGGCAACTTCTATAGTCCTGCCGCCCAGGGTGGACCCAGCAACAACGGGACGATCTATCGCGTCGGCCTGGACCACACCTTTTCCGTGCTTTACGACTTCGACGGTACTACGGGAAACCAGCCGCTCTCTATGCTCCAGCACACGAATGGGATGCTCTACGGAGATACATACTCTGGAGGAACCTACGGCGACGGCACGTTCTACAGCTTCAACGTAGGATTGGCGCGATTCGCGCGTTTGGTGCCGCCCACGCACAAGGTGGGACAGAAAGTTGGTATTCTCGGACAAGGATTTACGGGGACTACCAATGTCTCGTTCAACGCGACTCCGGCCACCTTCACGATAGAATCCGACACGTTCCTGGAAGCCACTGTTCCCGACGGCGCGACCACCGGCCCTGTGACCGTGACCACGCCCGGCGGCATGCTGACGAGCAACAAGCAATTCCGCGTCATGCCGGTGATCCTCAGTTTCAGTCCAACCAGCGGCCCAGTCGGAGCACTCGTCACGATTACGGGGACGGGCCTCACTCAGACCACGAAAGTAGCCTTTTGTGGAGTGCCAGCTTCCAGTTTTACGATAGACTCCGACACCCAGGTGACGGCGATTGCGCCTGCGGGAGCACACGACCGTATCGCGATCACAACGGCAGGCGGCAAGGTTTGGAGCGCCGGAACCTTCACGCTTACGCCGTAGCCAGCCCGCAATTGCGAAATCAAGGAAGCCGCCCGTCGGAGGCGGCTTTTCCGTTGATTGGCGAAACATCGCCCTTATGCTCAAAATCCGCCGACTCGGAGACCAGTCTGTGTCCGATACGTGCAGTCTCGCCAAGATTGTCCGTAAGGTTGAGTTCAAGCTACTACAATCTATGAGACCATTTCTACCTCGAGACACTAAGCGCCAATAACTAAATGTTGCCAAACAAAACTCCCATTACTACTGCGCTGGTTGGCATCAATGTCGCGGTGTTTGTGGCGATGATCGTGACGGGAGTGTCTCCGGTTACGCCCACGACGGCACAGTTGCTGCAGTGGGGCGCGAACTGGGGGCCGCTTTCCCTCGGGCCACAGCCTTGGCGACTGCTGAGTTCCAACTATGTTCATGCCGGAATCCTCCATATTGGACTGAACATGTGGTGCTTGTGGAACCTGGGTTTTCTGGCGGAGCGCATTTTCGATCCCTGGACCTACGTGCTGACCTATACCGCCTGCGGTCTGGCAGGCAGCATCGCCAGCTTGTGGTTGCATCCAATGACAGTCGGGGTTGGCGCTTCCGGTGCGATTTTTGGACTCGCGGGCGCTTTGATTGCGGCGCTTTACCTTGGACATCTGCCCATCGCCAGGGAAGCTATTCGCGGTACGCTAAGAAGCCTGCTGGCTTTTGCCGGATATAACCTGTTTTTCGGGGCGGTAGCCCCATTCATCGATAATTCGGCCCATGTCGGCGGACTGGTATGCGGCTTGGCGATCGGAGCGCTTCTGGCAAAGCATCTGGTGGCGCCGCCGGAAGTCCGCAAGGCTTGGCGTGGCATTACGTTCATCGCGGCAGCAGTGATCCTCCTGGTCTTGTTTCAAATGGTGAAGCGCCAGAATGGAGGCGTGCTCCCGCCGGTGAGGCAAGTTCTGCGAACGCCTTATTCCGTCCCCGCTTCGTCGTCTTCGTTGTCACTGACAGTTTCCACCGCGTGCCCGCGTACCGCGAAAGTGAATCTCTCATCGGCTGGGGAAAGGAATGAGACCCGCGGCGGGAGGCGTTGCCAGATGGGAGACGCACATCCCGGATGGTTACGGCCTTCGCTGTTGGTTTCCCCGATTGCCTTTCTGAGAACGGGTTTGCGGCGCCCCAGTTGCATCACCACGGCGAACAGCTTTTTGCCGTCGTCTGAGATTCCGCAATACGCGACGTAGTCGCGATACCACGCGGCCGAAGAGTAATCGGGATCGAATTCGGGAAGGCTTAGCGGTGAAATGTGTCCATTCTCCCGATCGACTGCCAGCCATCCGTTGCGTTGCCAAGTCCAATGGGAATTGGTCGCTGCTTCCTCGGGCAGTGCGTCGTTCACCCGAACGACTCGACGCACAACGAAGAGGCGGTCAGTGATTTCGTACGGAATGCCGAAGGTGTATTCGCGAAGCTTGGCATCGACGTAGAGTGGCCGGCCTTCAAATCGAGCGTCTCGTTTTCCTCGCGGCCGAGCAGCAGCTTGATCGTCGTCCAATTGCCGAACAGGATGACATGCGGCTTCGACGTCGCCGATACGATTCCTGCGAGTCCCATAAGCAGCAGGGCTGCGGTCGCAGCCTGCGTTCGATATGCCATGTTCCCACGCTACAAAGAGGAGAGTCACAATGGCAAGGTTAGTTAACCGCTGCGTGCAGGCCACGTCCCCAAACGGGAAGCATGAGAGGCAAATGCGGACAAGGAATTGTTTCCATAACTCCACACCATACGACTCTTGTTCAAATCCGTTACAATAAACCGTGTTTGGATCGTTTCGGTAATGGACCCGTCTCCTAAGCTCCGTCCAAGTGTTTCCTCCCGCTCTCAATCGTCCCAAAGCATGGGTGAAGTCTTGACCCGTCGCCGCGCCTCGCGGATCCTGGTGGTGGACGATAATCCCGACACGATGCAACTGATGCGGGAGCTGCTGGAGACCGATGGATATGAGGTCACGACGGTTTTGGATGCAGCGCAGGCGGAAGCAGAAATTCACCGGCAGCTTCCCGACTTGATCCTCTCCGACGTAGTGATGCCCGGCAAGTCAGGGTACGATCTGTGCCGGGAGTTGAAGGAACACCCATCCACACGCCTGATTCCGTTCGTTCTGATTACCGGGCTGAGTGACCGCGAAGACAAATTGCGCGGCATAGAAGCCGGGGCGGACGACTTTCTCAATAAGCCGATTTTCTCCGAGGAGTTGTTTGCCCGGGTGAAGTCACTGCTCAAGCTCAAAGAGTTCACCGACGAACTGGAAACTGCCGATTCTGTGCTTTGCACTCTGGGACTGAGCGTGGAAAGCCGCGATCCCTATACCGAAGGCCATTGTGAGAGATTGGCAGGCAACGCCAGCAGTCTGGGGCGGCATCTTGGCCTGGATGAAGAATCGATTGTGGCGCTGCGGCGCGGCGGGTATTTACACGACCTGGGGAAAATCGCGGTCCCGGACGAAATTCTGAAAAAAGGGTCGAATCTGACCCTCGACGAATGGGTGGTGATGAAGCGGCACCCCCTCACCGGAGAAAACATTTGCCGGCCGCTGAAATCATTGCGCCTGGTGCTGCCGATCATCCGCCATCACCACGAGCATTCCGACGGCAGCGGCTATCCTGATGGGCTGCTGCGCAGAGAGATTCCGCTGCTGCCGCGGGTTCTGCAGGTGGTGGACGTTTATGACGCGCTCTGTACCGCCCGGCCGTACAAGCCTGCTCTGAGCCATGAGCAAGCCGCGATCACCATGGGGCAGGAAGCCCAATCCGGATTGTGGGATGCAGAACTGGTGGCGGAATTCTTTTCCATGCTGGCCCAGCGGCGAGTGGCTTAGAAGAAGCTTTCGGCCCGCCAGCTTTGAGAATATCATTCTGCGGAAATGCAGGCTTGACTCGCGTCCATGATTCCTTGAGACTTTGCAAAACCGGCACCTAAAGCTGTCAGCGCAGAGCTGACAGCTGAGAGCTCTCTTGCCCCCACTCACCTACAGCATCGTTCTGCCCGCGTACAACGAAAACGAACGTATTGCCGCGACGCTGGGGAAGATCTTCGCTCACGCAGAGCGGAACGGTTGGGAGTGCGAAGTAATCGTGGTGAACGACGGATCAAGCGACGATACGGCGCAGATCGTCAGACAGTGCGCGGCGGGACACTGCAACTTGAGCCTGCTGGAGAATCCTGGCAACCGGGGCAAAGGGTACAGCGTTCGCAACGGCATGCTGCACGCCCACGGCGACATTTTGCTGTTCAGCGATGCCGATCTTTCCTCCCCTATCGCGGAGGCGGAGAAGCTGTTCTCAGCGATCAAAGGTGGCGCCGACGTGGCCATCGGCTCGCGCTGGCTGAAAACCGAACTGCAGATCCAGCGGCAGCCGCTCTACCGCCAGCTTTTCGGACGGGTTTTCAATCTCCTGTTGCGCCTGGTACTGGGCTTAAGGTTCAAGGACACGCAGTGTGGTTTCAAGGCATTCACGCAGGGAGCTGCGCGGTGCCTCTTCCCGTTGCAAAAAGTTGAGCGCTGGGGATTCGATCCCGAGTTACTCTACCTGGCGCAAAGGTCACAGCTATCGGTGGAGGAAGTGCCGGTCGAGTGGTCCCACCGCGAGGGTACGCGCATACATCCATTCCGTGACGGCATTCGCATGTTCGGGGACGTGATGAAGATTCGCTGGAATGCTTTCAGGGGAAGGTATGCGAGATGCTCGACGGTCGCGGCGCCACTATGAAGCAATCTTGAGCGGCGAGTGCGGCGGGAGCACTGGTTTCATCGCGATGCCAACGTCTTTTCGGAAAACCACGGTCATTCGGGGGGCACATTTGTCGCACAGCCAGAAAAACTCCACTCCGTGGGCCTCTCGCTTCAGGGTAAGACCCGAGTCGGCCCCAGCGTGCTTCACACCCTGCAGTTGATCCCAGCGAAACAGTTTTCCTCCGCGCAGGTAGAGAAACCGGGTAGAGCATTCCGGGTTAGCGCACTTCGACAACATCGTGGTCTGCCGGCTGGAAAGGGTTCTTTCCCGAATTCTACACTCGAAACGACCCCGTGATCCATGAAGGATGCTGTTGCTTGAGAGTCAATCGAGGAACTCCACTCTTTGTGATCTGTGATTGTGTCCATCACGAAGGTCACCATGGTCTTGACATCCTCGCACGCAAGAATCGCATCCAAGGCATACGTCATACGCTGCCTGGAGGAGGAGTGTTCATGGGCAAGATCGCGGTGGTTTGCTTGTGCGTTGGTTTCCTGACTACGTTGGGCTACGGTCAAGTGCCCGGCGGGAATGTCTTCATCGGATACTCATATCTTAACGCTGATCTCATCTCCGGAAGCCGCACCAGCCTCAACGGCTGGAATGGGTCAGTGGAGGGCAAAGTTCTCCCTTTCATCGGGCTGGTGGCCGACTTCAGCGGACACTACGGCTCACCGAGCGTTCTATCGGGTGTGAGTTGCATTGTGTCTGGAGGACCCCCGCCGGCAGGCTGCAACCTTGGCAATGTTAGCGCGAGCGAGCACAACTTCCTCTTTGGACCGCGAGTCTCGTTCCCCGTTGGGAAGTTCCGGCCTTTTGTGCATGCCCTCATCGGCGCAGGACATATCAGCGAGAGTGCTTCGGGATTGTCGACTTCCAGCACTTCATTCGCTGATGCCCTGGGCGGTGGTATTGACTATCATCTGATCCCGCTCATCAGCTGGCGAATCCAGGCCGACGCGTTGCAGACCCGGTTCTACAGCAGCACGCAAAATAATATCCGCATTTCGACTGGGATCGCGTTTCATTTCTGAGCTCAGCGGCGGTCTGCAACCAGTTGTTCCTCAAGCTGGTTGGTGGCTTGATTTGCGCACTTCTCCAGAATGACAGGCACTTCGGCCAAGGCCCGATTGCAATAGGCGCTCACGTTATCGCGAATGCTCTGGAAGGTTGAACTCTCGAGCAAACGCTCCACGCTGGAGGAAATTTCGCGGAAGCTGGGAACCACGATGCCGAAACCCTTTTCGGTGACCCATTCTGCGTTGTAGCGTTCCTGCGGTAGGGTTTTCGCGTTGCATTCGACGATCACCGGCAAGTGAAACTGCAAAGCTTCGCTGATTGAGCCCGGCCCTGGCTTCCCAATGAAAAAATCAGCCAGCGACATGTAATACTCAACATTCGTAGTGAATCCCTCGACCCGAATCTTCTTTCTCGTCTTCAGAGCTTTGAGTTGTGCCGCCAGCTTCTGGTTGTGCCCACAAATCAGGATCAACTGCAGATTCCGGTCAAGCCGATCCAGCCGCCTGGTGATATCCACCATGACTCGAGATCCATGGCCTCCGAACAAGACAATCCCGGTTGGACAATCCGGGTCGAGGCCGAGACGTGTTCGCTCGGCAGCGCGGTCGACACTGGTCTTCCCGTAGAACTTTGGCTTCAGAACCATGCCCGAAGTTTCAAAGACATGGTTCGCTGAGAGGCCCATTTCCAAGGCCTGTCGGCGGGCCCGTTCGCTGCCCGCGATGACATATTCCGACACCGGTTCGATCCAGAAGCGCGGTGGGTAATCGGCCAGGTCCGTCAGCAGTGTGACAAAGGGTGGTTTCGCACCATTGCCGCGAAGACTCGCGGCCAGAACACGATTGAAATGGGGGATTACAGAGAGCACCAGATCAGTGGGATGTTGTGCCCAGTAAGATTGCAGCAACTTCACCAGGCGCGAATGGTAAATCCGGATGGTTCCCTGCAGCAATACCAGAAGCTGCGGCGTGAACCGCGTCCAACCCTTGCGGAGGATGAGATTGTAGGTGTCTTGAATGCGCACGCCGGTGAGGCGGCGAAGCACGTCGAGAGGATCGAGCAACTCCTGCACATCGAGGAGTTGAACCTCCCATGGGCGTTCTTGCCGAGCCAGGACGTCTTTCAGTGCGTCGGCGGTACTGCGATGTCCGCCGCCGGCATGGTGGAAAACGATGGTCAGTTTGCGCAAGAGTCCTCTGAATGGGTGTTGCCGATCCCTCCGGCATCAACCGCCAATGTTTTCGTACTCGGCCTCTTTGGAAATCTCTGCTTCGTCGGCGAAGTCGCCCAGCGCGGAATCAGCGTCGCCCGGTTCTTCACCCGAGTCGAGATCTCCAGTTTGCTGGGGGTGCTCATGGATCTGCGCTCCTTGCTCGTCGATGGTGATGTAGGTCGATTTCGAATCCACCCAGCCGCCCGAGTTGTAGTATTGGATGCCGTCCTGTTCCTGCCGCATGGCGGCGTGGGTGTGGCCGCAGAAAATGCGGTCTGCCTTGTGCTGGTGGGCATAAAACAGGGCGCCCGACGCCACCTTTGGCGACAAGCGCAGCCAGCGTGTGTTGAGCCGGTCTATCAGGCGGGCCAGCGGCTTGCCTTTGAGATCGAGGCGCTGGATCTGAAAATAGAGTAGCGTGCCGAGATAGTTCAACCGCATGCTGTTGATGCCGAAGCGATCGAACTGATGGCCATGGATGGCCAGATGCCGTAGTCCGCAGAAGTTCCAGGTGTACTCCTGGTAGACCTTTACCCCGACCAGGTGCGACATGATATCGGTCAGGCCCTCATCGTGATTGCCCTCCACCCAGATGACTTCCACTTTGCGCTTGGGATTGGAAAGCTTGCGAATGTAGCCCAGAAACTTCCAGTGCTCTTTGGTGAGCCGGCGGAAGTTGAGGTCCGCGAAAATATCGCCCAGCAGGATCAGACGCCGAAAGCGGTTCTCTTTCAGCACCCGGGTGGCGTCGTGGGCACGGCTGGTCTCCGCGCCCAGATGCACGTCGGAAAGGATCAGCGTGTCGTAGACGGGCGGATCCATAGCACCACTTCTAGTGCAGTTATGTTACGGGATGATGAACGTCCGGTGACAATCCGGTAAACGGGTTGTCATTCGAGGTAACTTTGGTAAGACGCGGGCAACTTACTTTTGGGTCGGGGGAACGTATTCCGGCGGCGGGGCCGCGCCTTCCCCAAAGAAAAACTGCTCCATCTGCTGCAGAATGGCCTGCTGGTCTTCCTTCCGCGCGGGATTCAGACGGTATTCGTTCAGCAGCATTTTGCAGAAATCCATCCACATGCCCCAGGCTTGCTGCGAGACGTTGTCATAGACTTTTTTCCCCAGATCGCCATCAAACGGCGGCTCGTCCAGACCGGGAAGTTCTTTGTGCAACTTGACGCAGTGAACCAGGCGCTCAGGCATGAGGCTCCTCAGAAAAAGCGTAAGGAAAATTATCTCATAGAGAAGAGCGGGGAGTGCGGGGTGGTGGGCCCTCCAGGATTTGAACCTGGGACTAATGGATTATGAGTTCGCCGATGTCAAAACCTGTTGGCCTCGACTACCAAGTCAGCCATCCGGTTTCTATTTTCGCCCGGCAGCTGCAATCTCAAGGCTGGTTAGTTTGGTCGACTCCATCGCCCGCCACAGCACCAGGTCGCTGCCTTCTAGATGGCCCACAAATCCGTAGCGGAAGTTTGCCCCGCGGACGACGGGCTTGCCGTCGACACTCAGCTTTGGTTCAGCGTCCCCCCAGTTCTTCACCACAAACGCCGGATTCACCAACGGCGATTCGGAACTCGCCCTTAGCGAGAGCCGCAGCTGCAAAGCCGTCGCGCCGGATTCACGGGTGATGACGAATGCGCGCTGCGTGGGATCGTAGCCCTGGCTCTGAAACCCGGTGCCGCTCAATTCCACGCCCGGCGGAGTCAGCCAGGACTTGGCCAACGGAACCAGCTCTGCCGCGGACTTCGTGGTCAATCCATGGAGCAGAATCTTCGTGATCGTGTTTTCGGTCTGAGCGTAGGGATCCCAATAAATGTGTGACAGCGAGGAAGACGACGGCCGGTCGGGAGCCACCGCGGAAATGCCGCTGGACCTCACCTGCGCCACCGGCCAGTGGTTCCACCATTCGAACATCGAGTAGGTTACTTCGCCCGTATATCGACTCATCGACGAATTTACCGGTGAAACAATCTGGAAGGGTTTCCAGTTCGACTTGAGATTCACGATCTGGATGTTCGGATTGTCCGGTTTTTCCATCTTCTTCGATGGTGGAAGTTTTCCCCAGGAATAGACCGCGGTTTCGCCTTTCATGTTGCCGATGGTCAGCGCATCCGGCTGAATATTGTCCTCCGGCCGCTGCCCGGGACCGTTAATCACGATGGTTTCCTGGAACTCGTGCCAATGCTTGAAATTCGACGTCCAGAGCACCTGTTTGCGAACCGCCACGCCATCCGGATATATGGTGAAGTATTCGTCAGCCCAATCGGTCCAGCCGGTTGACGGATCGGGGTTGGCACAGCTGTAGTTCACGACTTCGCAGAGCCCGTATCGCCAGTGAACCACTGCCCGTGCGTCCGTGTTCTCGAGAATGCGGACGTGGGAATATCGGTTCTCCTTGTCCGACATGGGTTCGCAGTCTTCGCCTCCCGGACAGTCGACCTTGCCACCGGTTTCCACAAACTCGTCGGTGTACCACTTGTTATTTTCCGTGACCCAGTCGCCACCGTAGTTCGTGCCTTGCCAGAACACCATGCGAATAGGAGCCTGATCGAAACGGACCACGACGTCAGAATTCGGAGCCACGCGCCGCGGCTCCTCCCACATGTCGTCATACTTGAGGGTGGTGTAGAAAGCGCCAAATCGTCCGGTTCCGGGCGAACCCGATGGCAGAACCGGCCAGGGAAGTACATCTCCATTTGGTGGCTGCACGGAGGCGAAGGCTTTCGCGATCTCGTCCGCCGGCAAACTTCGGTCGTAAATGCGGAGCTCGTCGAGAATGCCGTCGAACGAATACCGGACGGGAATTTTGGGATGGATCCATTGCGCGGGAAGAATCGGATCCCGCGCTCTGCCGATCACCAGATCTTCCCGATCTGCAGCGTTCAAAGCTCCCTGCAAAGCAAACTCTCCTACAGACTTTCCATCCAGATAAATCGTCATTCCCTTTGCGGGATCGTAGCTACCGGCAATGTGAACCCACTTCTTGAGCGGAAGCTGAGATTTCGAAATTACCGACCACCATTGGCCCCCGACAGCAACTTTCAGTCCGAGGTGGCCAAAAGAATCGATCCCGAAAGAGTAGCCGGCTTGTTTTTCCCGCCGGTGCTCCACGATCGGAACCCAGTTCCACGGATAAGTGTTGACCGCGACCCAGGCCTCCACAGTGACTCCGCTGCTGATCGGTGGAACTCCTTTGTAACCGCGCGTAATGACAGTGGTCTCGCCGTCAAATCGCAAGCCATTTCCAGAGACGCCGGCTACTCGGTTGAACAATCCGCCGATTGCATCGTCCATACCGCTGACCGAATCGTGCGCAACTTGCCCGCTCGTCTCGTTGAAAGACCACTCCGCCACAGGACCGGTCGTTTGTGCGAGGAGGAACCCTGGAATGCAAATCAAGAGGAAGACTGTTGCCAAAACAATTCGTTCCATAGACGGCCTCTCAGAGCCTCTCCCAGCATTCTGCGGATTTACTCCAAAGCCATCGACGAGTACCGCCGCCGGATGCAGTTCGTAAACTCGAAAACATTCGCCAAACATACGCGCAGCAACAACCCCTATCCACCACGATAAAACTGACCGGAGGGCGTCGGATCTGTATGTGGCCGTAACGACCTCTTTGACACTCAAAGAGAAAGGCGATCAGCCCGTCACGGCGCAGCCTGGACAGCGAACTCCTACAGTTTTACTACAGTGGAGCATTTCTCAGGATTACACTGACGTTCCACAAGTCAACGCAAGTGATTGAAAAGCAAGTGGCAAATGAGTGGTGGGCCCTCCAGGATTTGAACCTGGGACCAATGGATTATGAGTCCACTGCTCTAACCGCTGAGCTAAGGGCCCTCCCTTATAATTCAACACATTGCAGAGAAGCGAAAATCGCCGTAGATGAAACTGTAGATAGTACGCTATGGCCTTCCGTGGAGCCGCCGTTGCAATGTGTGGTGGAGCCGCATAGAGTTAAACGGCACCGTCCATCAGTTTAGCACCCGTAAGTCCAACAAGAATGAGGCCCGAGGCGTTGAAGTCTGCGAAGCGTCTGGAGCGGGCCAACGGCATCGGCATGCTGCCCGCGCTACGGCATTCAGTGAGCGATTCCTAAGCAGCCTGCCGCCCGCGTTTCCAAAGATACCGCCCAATTCTACAAGGCTCACTTGCAGCCGTTGTGCGGCTGTCACGGTTCGTGACAGGCATGGCACGAACAGCCCTTTGGTACCATGCTAATGAGCAGGATGCTGGTGCAAGGCTAGGGCTTGGGGATGATCTCAAACGCCGTCCCGCCGTTGTGAGCGCCACCCGCAAAGGTCGTGCCGTACAGGTCGCCCCCAGCATCAAGAATCACGCCCGCGAAAGGCCCGTCGCCGTCCTCGCCGTTATTCTGGAATTTGTGCAGAATCTTCTCCGTCCAACTCCCGCCCGCCCCGGGCATCAACTCGAAAACCGCGCCAACATCCGCGTTCCCGCCCGCTACAGTCGTGCCGTATAGGTTGCCAGCGGCATCGAAGATCACGCCGGCTCGTGGCAGAGTACCGTCAGGCATGCCCTTGAATTTGTGCAGGAGCTTCTCTGCCCAGCTACCGTCAAGATTAGGTCTCAACTGGAACACCGTGCCACCACCGGCTCCACCGAAGTATGTGGTTCCGTAAAGATTACCCGCATCGTCAAGCAGCAGTCCTGCGTAGGGATTGCACCCGTCCTTACCGTCGTTATTGAATTTGTGCACAAGCTTGAAGTTCCAGCTTCCGCCCACCATCGGCGTCAGCTCGAACACCGTGCCATATCCAAGAACTTCCCCAGGGTTTATCTCGCCGTCGTACGTGGTGCCGTAAAGGTTACCAGCGCTGTCAAAAACGAGGCGTGCGTAGGGATAATACCCTTGGTCGTCGCTGCTGAAATGGTGCAGTACCTTCTCCGTTCAAGTCCCGTCAGCGTTGGCCCTCAACTCAAACACCGTGCCGAAACCCGCAGCATCATTCGCTCCGCCCTCCAAAGTCGTGCCGTAAAGGTTACCTGCGGCATCGAAGATCAGGCTGGCGGCAGGTCCGGTCCCGCCTTTGGCGTCAATGAAGAAGTTAAACAGCACCTTTTCCGTCCAAGTCCCGTCAGCATTGGGCAACAACTCGAACACCGTGCCTCCTTTATGAGCGCCGCCAGAGAAAGTCGTTCCGTATAGATTCCCGGCGGTATCAAAAACCAGGCCGGCGTAGGGAGAGAACCCATCGGGGACTGGACCGAAACTATGCAGCACCTTTTCCGTCCAGGTCCCGTCAGCATTGGGCATCAGCTCGAACACGGTCCCATGCAGATCGGGACCACCGCTCTCGGTTGTGCCGTAGAGATTGCCTGAAGCGTCCGAGATCAGGTCAGCGTAAGGATGATTTCCGTCCGTGCGGTTATTGTGAAAGCTATGCAGAACTTTAGCTGCGCAGTCACCGGTGACAAAAAGTGCGAAAGTGAACGTCACCAAAGCTGCTCTCATTAGGATAGAAACTCTCTTGTCTTGCATAAGGAATCCTTCAGCTGGAGTGCGACTGTCAAGATAGTCAGTCGAATCAGGGGAGAGAGACCCGGAACCCCATTTCAATCCAGTCGTCATCTTACACCGGTTTAAGCCAACGCCTTCCTAAGACTCACTGCACCCAGCCATGAAAGGCAGAGAGCCACCTATCCCTTCACCATACTCTCTTGACATCCGGACTCGGGACACGCAAAGCGGACGACGTTCCGCTGGCGGTCTAGGCTCGAAATGAACATCGGGCGGCCGTGTTTTTCGCATCGTGGCTGGTCAGGGAGGACGATCGGCGGTTGCTCTCTCTTGGGCGTCACGTATCCCAGGCGCTCGCTGAAGCAGCGACCACAAAATTTCTCCGTGCAGCGGAAGAACTCAATCGAATAATCGGCGTTAAATGGCGCAACCAATGGCTCCATGGCTCGGTAGTGCTTATCACATAAGGGAAGCAGGTCGGTCCGCATGAAACTACGAGTTTAGCAGCAAGAGAGTGGGTCACCTGGACGGCAGGTGGACCACCCACCGTTATCTCTGTCTCCTGCTTCGCCGACACAGCGGATGAATGTCAACGGCGGCGGACAGGAGTGTCCGTCCCACACGAACTTTGCCGAGACCTCTTTAGCCGTGCCCTTCCACGAGGCCGTTTAGGAGCTCGCTGACGGCTTCTAATCCAGAACAGCCGACCAGTTTCCCGGGCCCACATTCTGGAGGCAGGTTCCGGTGGTTGCCGAGTAGGTTCCCGAGGCAGAAGTGAAAGCCACGTTGGCCTGACCGGTGAAGCTGAGCGCGCTCTGCGACTGGGTGAGTTGGAGGGCCAAGGCGTTACCTTTTACGGTTCCTGTCATGGTCGCGGTGCTGCCACAAGAGGAATTACTTCCCGTCAAGGTAACCTGTCCGGTGACGTTGTCGCCGAGTTGGGTGAGCACCGCGGTTGCCTGAATGGGCTCCGAGGGAGAGTCGATCGGAGTTAGCGTGAACGCCCAGGTTCCACTCAGGGCGGGGTTAGGCGAGGGGTTACACCCGGTGACAAAACCAAAAACTAGAATCAAGGCCGTGCGAACGAGGGTCTTCATGTTTGGCGCAGATGTAAGGCAGTCTACTCCGGGTACCGATAGTGGGCAATCTCCGGCTGTCGAACGGTACAAATTGCAAGTTTTACTGACCCGGCAAAACCAATACCCCCCAGGGACCGCCGCTAACTTTGATCTTCCTGGTGACCGTCTGGGTTGCCAGATCGACGACTGAAACATCATTGGAGGGTCCATTGGCGGTGTAGAGGGTTTTGCCATCGGGCGAAAGGGCGATGCCCCAGGGGCGCTGGCCGACTTCGAACGAGGCAGTCACCTGGTTGCTGGAGGTGTCAATCACGAACACCTTGTGGCCACGGCCGGTGCTGACATAGAGTTTTGCCCCATCCGCAGACAGCAACACCGCCATGGGCTTGACGACTCCGGGCTCCCCTAACGGGATGGTCTGAATCGGCTCGTACTTGACGGCATCGACCACGGTCACGGTGCCGTCATTTTCTGCGTTCACGTAAGCACGCGAGCCATCCGGAAGAAAGGCCACGGAGCGAGGCCGGTGTCCGACCTTGAAAGTCTTGATGAGGCTCTCGGACGCGGTATCGATCACGGAAATTGTGCCGGTATCTTCTGAGGTGACGTACACGAATTTGCCATTCGGAGAGACTTTGACTCCCTCCGGCTCCTCTCCGACCGGAAAGCTTTTCGTCACCTTGCCGGTGGCCACGTCGATGATGCTGGCCTTGGCGTCGTCCTCGTTGGAAACGAAGATGCGGCTGCCATCTTTGCTGAGGTCGAAGTTTTCCGGGTCGGAGCCGCTTTGAATGACACGCAGCAGTTTGTTTTGACGGATGTCGAAAACCCCGATACCGTCAGCGGTTTTGTCCGGCGGGGGGAGCTTGCTCTCGTCCACACCCGGACCAGCGATGGGAGAGCCGCTGAGCGCGACGTAAATGGTGCGGCCGTCCGGACTGGCATGAATGCCGCGGGGCCGCTTGCCGAGTGGGATGGTGGCGACCACATCCAATGCGGAGGAATCGATCACACTCAAATCGCCCGAGGTTTCATTGGTTACGTAAATGCGGAATCCTGGCGCTTCTGCTTTGGGATGCGATTGGGTGCAACCAGCAAGTAAAAGTCCGAGCCCGGCGGCCAGCAGCCGGTATCTTGTGCTGAACATGAATCGTGATCCTTCCTTGGGACAGCTGCTACGGAAACTGCCAATTGAAGTATAAATTCCAACTGGCTCCGCAGGGAGGCGTTCGCAGCCTGGCCCTGAGCCGGTGAAAGCGAAGCCGTCGAGCAGGCCTGCGTCTACGTTTCCCAGATCACTCCAGATTATTTCCTGCCGGGATGGGATTCTCCCTTGTTGGAGAAGGAGGAGTAAGGCCACTGACCTGTCTTTTTTGGAGGGGAGGCGACGGCGACTGATGGCTTGAAGTCGCTGGACCAATCCTCCGGGGCAGGCTGGATGCACCAGACATTCTCGGGCTGGTCCAGCACGATTCCGACCAGCCAGAATCTGCCTTGGGTTCCCAGGGGAATGCAGTTGGCCACTCGCGCAGGCACGGTTTTTCCACATGGCAACTGATCGAGCGAGAGTGGTAGACCGGGATCAAGCGGGCGCCCCAGGCGCACGCCGCAGCCGTCGATATTGACCACCAGGGTGTGGCAATACTCGCTGAAGTCGAGAGCCGGGTCGGCGCTACTAATGCGGATGGGGATTTGGGCGCGAATGCGTGTGCTGCGCCGGACGGCTTGCTGCGGTGTGGCGGTCGAGCTCATATCCTTGCCTCTGAATTCTACGATTAGGGAGGGGAGTTCAAGGAGTGCGGCGGTGGCCGCACAATGACTGAAGTAACAAGCGGTATCTCGATGGGAGATTCTGGAATGCTGCTAACTGCGTTTTGCGTTTTTCCGGGCCCGCTTCAGACCGGCGGCTAATCCTTTGTTCACGGCCCGCTTGTAACCGTGGCGATCCATCGCCTCCAGCACCGCTGCGGCGGTTCCGCCAGGGGTGGCTGCCTCGTGCAACAGGGTCGCCAAGGAGACTCGGCCTTCAGCGCAGGCCGCGATGGCATCGGCGAGGGCATGAGCAGCGGCGGTCATGGCGGTTGTACGGTCCAATCCCAGCTTCTCGGCCGCCGCGGCCAGCGTCGCCAGCGCGTGATATCCGTGGCTGGCCGAGTAGGTGACGGTGAAGGCGTCCATTTGCTCCTCGGGGATTTCGAGAGTGCGCCCAACTTCGGCAAACAACTCTTGGATTTCGCGCCGAGCTGCAGGAGGAAAGCGGCGATCGAAGGTCAACGCAGTCAAGCCGCGACGGCTGCGGCAGAGCGGACTGGGCATGGCTCGCGCCCATCGTACCGGCGGTCCCAAGCGCGCGCGCAGGTTGGCCAGCGGGACGCCAGCAGCGAGGCTCACCGCGGCCAGAGGGCGGTCAAGATGTCCGACTTCCCGCAAGAGACCCGCGACCGAACTCGGCCGCACCGCGACGATTAGAAGCTGCGCATGTGCAACGGCACGCTGCAGATCCGGTTCGATGCCGACGCCGTAGAGTTTCTTCAGTTGGCGTAGCTTCGGAGGATGGCGATCGTAAACCAGAATTGGCGGTTGGTATTTCGCCAGATGTAATCCCGCCAGCAGCGCTGCGGTGATGCGTCCGCCGCCGAGAAAGACGGTTGCCTTCATGCAAGTTCCGTGCAGGCCTCGTCGGCCGCTTGCAACAGCGCTTCGACATCCGCTTCACGGTGGGCGGTTGAAATGATCCAGTGCAGACCGTTCGAAGGCGTCATGTAGATGCCGCGTTCGAGCAGAAGATGGACAAAGCGGGAGTAGCGCGCGCTGTCGACGTACGCGCAGTAGTCACGGTAGTCGTGGATCGCCTCGCGCTCGGTGAAATAAATCTGAAACATCGGACCGAATCCCTGCACGATGGCGTTGATATGGTGGTGGCGAAATACGTCACGCAGGCCAGCGATGGCAGCATCGCCGACGGCGTGTAGTTTTTGGTACGTGCCGTCGGCAGACAGCAAATCGAGGCTGGCTGCGATGACCTTCATGGTGAGGCGATGGCCGTTGAAGGTGCCGTAGTGCAGGACCATGTGGTCGCCCCAGCGCAGGCGATCGAGAATAGTGCGCGGTCCAGCTACGGCGCCAACTGGAAAACCCGCGCCCAAAGCTTTGCCGAAGGTGCTGAGATCCGGACGGATGCCGTAATACTCCTGGCATCCGCCGGACGCATAGCGGAATCCGGTGACGACTTCGTCCAGTATCAAAAGAGCCCCGTACTCCTGGGTCAGTTCGCGCAGGCGCTGCAGATACCCCTGGCGCGGAGGAATGCAGCCCATATTGGCCATGATGGGCTCGGTGATGACGGCGGCGAGCTCGCGGCCGTGCAGGCGCATCACGCGCTCCAGAGCAGCGATGTCGTTCCAGGGCGCAAGCACCACATCGTCAAAGGTCGCGGGTGGAATGCCTTCGGAATCGGGAATCCGGGTTGGGTCTTCCTTCGGTCCCAGCTCCGCCGGAGCGTGGTTGTGCGCGTTCAAAAGATAGGGATCATACCAACCGTGGTAGTGCCCTTCGAACTTTAGAAATTTGGTGCGTCCGGTGTGAGCGCGGGCTAAGCGAAGAGCCAGCATGGTAGCCTCGCTTCCGGTGTTGGCGAACCGCACGGCTTCCGCCGACGGCACAATGCGCTGAAAACGCTCCGCGGCTTCCACCTCTGCCGAAGTCGCTGCGGCGAAGTGTGAGCCTTGTGCCATCGCTTCGGAGACAACGGAAACTAGTTTCGGATGCGCATGGCCGTGGATGAGCGCGCCGAAGGACATCATGAAGTCGATGTACTGGTTGCCGTCGGCGTCCCAAACGTGGGAGCCCTGCCCGCGCTCCAGAAAAATCGGGCTGCCCGTGTAGACGGCCGTACCGCGCGACGGCGAGTTTACGCCTTCGACCAGCGAGCGTTGTCCTCGCTCAAATAGCTGTTGGGAGCGAGTGCGGTTCGGGGTTGTCACCGAATGGGCCATTTCAGTCTGCGGTACCGCCGCCATCCACCACCAGCGCCGCACCGGTCATAAAAGAAGAATCATCCGACGCCAGAAACAGGGCCGCTTTGGCGATTTCGTCGGCAGTCCCAACCCGTCCGAGAGGGCGATTGGCGCAACCCGCCAGGTAGTCCGCCCATTTCAAGCCGCGCAGGCGGGCATCTTCGGGAAGCATGGGCGTGTCCACGTCGCCCGGGCAGATGCAGTTCACCCGAATGCCCTGGCGGCCGTGATCGACAGCCATCGCCTTGGTGAGCAGCACAACGCCTCCCTTGGAAGCGCAGTATGCGACCGCCGCATCTCCACCAACGATCCCCCAGCCCGAACTGTTATTGATGATGACGCCCGAGCCTTGCTGAATCATGCCGGGAAGGGCGGATTTCGACATGAGGAAAGTGCCTTTCAGGTTGATATCGAGTTGCAGGTCCCACTCTTGCTCGCTGCAATCGAGTGTGGTGTGTGGGTAGAAAACGCCGGCATTGTTGAAGAGGATGTCGAGTTTGCCGAAAGTTTCTATCGTTTCGTCTACTGCGCGGCGGCACTCTGCCGCTTTGCGCACGTCGGTGCGAATGAAAATGGCTTTGCCGCCAGCTTGCAGAATCTGTTCGATCACGGCATGGCCACGCTTCTCATTGCGGCCGCTGACCGCGATGCTCGCACCCTCTTTGGCGAACAGAATGGCAGTGGCTTCGCCGATGCCGGAGGTGCCACCGGTGATGAGCGCGACTTTGTTCGTGAGGCGCATATTTTCCGTGAAGAAGACTTACCCCGTTCCCGCCAAGCCTCCGCCGTCCACTACCAGTGCCGCTCCGGTTACGAAGGAGGCAGCATCGCTAGCCAGATACAACGCAGCCTGGGCAATCTCCTCTGGCCTGCCCATGCGTCCCAGTGGTCGGCGCGCGGATTCTGCCCGAAAGCGAGCTTCATCTTCTCCCAGCTGGCGCGCTTCATGGCGCAGCATATCGGTATCGGTGTCGCCGGGACAAATGCAGTTTACGCGAATATTTTGCGCTCCGTGATCGATTGCCATGGCCTTGGTCAGCAGCACAACGGCGCCCTTGGACGCACAGTAGACAGCGGCCCGAGGGCCTCCTGCCAAACCCCAACCGGACGCCACGTTCACGATGGCGCCTCCTCCGTCTTTTACCATGACCGGAATCACCAGTCGCGACAGCAGGAAGATAGACTTTACGTTCACTGCCATCACCCGGTCCCAGTCGTCTTCGTCCAGCTCAAGGATCGAGGCGCGGCGAATGATGCCAGCGCTGTTGCAAAGCACGTGAATTCCGCCGAATTCCCGCAGTGTGCGATCCACTACTCTTTGGCAATCGCCCGCGTCTGTGACATCCGCAGCCTCGAAGATGGCACGGCCTCCTTGTTGAACGATATCTCGGGCAGCGGATTTCCCGGCTTCGTCGTTGAGGTCGGCGATGGCGACGGCTGCGCCTTCGCGTGCGATGAGCGCTGCGGTTGCGCGTCCGATGCCGGAAGCACCGCCGGTGATCAGCGCGATCTTGCCGTCGAGGGAGCGGGTTGACATAGCGGTCAGGTGGTCCGAACTGCAGATTCCTCACTTCGTTCGGAATGACAACAAGAAAACTTTCGGGATGACAACAAGAATCTCGTGCTCTGCGCTAACTAGCGGCTGGCCAATCCACCGGCCGTCTCCCCGCCGTCCATGGTATACACATGGCCTGTCGCATAGGCGGCGTCATCCGAGGCTAGAAACGCGAATAGCGCGGCGATCTCCTCGGGCTGGGCGTGGCGGCGCAAGGGGATCTTGCGGTTCACTTCGTCCAGCATCTGATCGGTGTATTCGGCACGCTGCATGGGCGTGAGCACGTATCCCGGCGCTACAGCGCAAACCCGCACTTTGGGGGCAAGCTCCAGCGCCATGGATCGGGTGAGTTCGATGACCCCGGCCTTGGTCGCATTGTAGTCGGCGTAGTAGGGATATCCCATGACCCCGTTGGTTGAGGCGGTTTGAAGAATTACGCCGCTGCCGCGCTCCCACATGTGGCGGGCCGCGGTCTGGGCCATGTAGAACACTCCGGTCAGATTCACCGCCATTACTTTGTCCCATTCCTCGGGAGTGATTTCCAGGAAGTTGTGCCGGATGCTGATGCCGGCGTTGTTGATCAGAACGTCGACGCCGCCCATTTGCCCAACTGCCTCTTGAAACGCGGCCCGCACCTGCTTGAGATCGGAGACGTCGGCGGCCACGGTGCCGGCCAAGGTGGGCAGCTGCTTCTGAATCTGCTCCCGGCCTTTGGCATCGCGATCGAGCACGTACACTGCCGAGCCCTCTTCCAGAAAGCGAGCTGCCGTGGCGGCACCGATTCCGCTGGCCCCTCCGGTAATCAGAACGCGTTTGCCTTTGAGTCCTCGCATATGTGTTCCCTGGATGATGCTAAGAATCATTCAGGATAGAACGAGCGTGGGGCGAATGGCTACAGGCGCCGAGACTGGTGATATGAACGTGTCGATCAGTCGGAAAGTACCATCAGCATCCAAGTGAGAAACATCCATCCTGAAATGGCAAGCGCCATCCACGAAAGCCAGTTTCGTTCGATAATCGCCCAAGTAAGCGCTGCCAAACCGCCCGTAGTGGCCAGGAGAAAGCCTGTAAAAACAACCGTGCGGCCCGTGCTGGCAGGAACCAACAGCATCCCCTGGAAGTGAAGCAATCCCCAAATTCCCAGGAGGGCCGATGCTGTGCTGAATATCATAGCCACAATCACGGTTACGTGGCGCAGCTGGTCACGACGATGTCTGCTGAGGATCACCCATTCGAGAGCGCTGCCAGCAGAGGGCATCCCGAATACAATCCACCACAGAAGCATTTTTGCTTCCCCAAGAACGACACGAAGGATAGTAACACTGGGAAAAGAAAACCAGCTCTCAGTTTCCGGTTCTCAGTTCTCAGATGGGTTTGCCGCGGAAGAAATAGAACAGCTCAATCACCAGGATGATGACGACCGTGAGTTCCAGAAAGAAGGCCCGGCTCTGGTTGAACTGATCGACCATGAAACGGTAAAGCTCCTCGGCAGTTTTGACTTTTTGCGTAACCAGATCTTTGTAGTCGGGCACGCCGACTTTGGACGCGGTCAGCTTATAGAGGCGGGCGGAGAACATGTCGCTCAAGAACTTGATGGCATTGTCAGCGTGTTCCGTGAGTTCGTTGACATCAAGCAGCACGGTGTGCAGCTTGGTAGCGGCCCGCGCCAAACGCCAGCGGGCCAGAATTCCGGTGCCTTTATCGAGCGAGGCATAGACGCTTTCCAGCTCGCGGGTGAGGAACTCGTCATAGTGACGGAATTCCAGAAGCTGAGAGTTGGCGTACTCCAGCAGCTGGATCGCGGTCTCGGCACCTGCCGGAGTGTCATATAAGAACGCTGCATTCCAGCCGATTACCGAGAGATCATTGGGATAGTAGGAAATCCGCGATTGCAGGATTTCGTGGCGCTCGCCTTCGGAGAGCTGCAACGTTTCTCCGCGGACGATCTGAGCGATTTGCGCTCCCTGAGAATGGCAAAGCTCCTCCGCCGAGGGGGTACCGGCGATTTCGCGAACGTGGAAGATGAAGTAATCCTCGCTCAGCCATTCCGGATATGGTTTCACCAGTGCGGGCGCGGCGCGTTCCAACTTCCTGCGGGCGATACGGCTGGCATGTCCGGCAAAATCCACATCCCATACCCAACGGCTGCTGAGGCGGATCATGGTATCCCAGTCCCCGGAAAAAGGCAGCTCGAACACCACGCTGACCACGCCGTAGTCGTAGTACTTGATCTGACCGTCCAGCCGTTCGCCACTTTCCAGGATCAGGGTTTCAATCGGTTCCACGACCGGAGGCCGTTCGTAGCGCACATAGCCCGGAGCGGGATGTTTCAGCGACGGATGCTCCAGAGTGCGCGCTCCAAGAATCTGGCGTAGCTGGTCAAGGTGTATTTCTTCGCAGACATCAAACTGAATCAGGACCAGGACGGAGCCCTGAAGGGGGGTATCGACAACAGCCTCAACTTTGAGCTGGCCGGGACTGTCGGTAACAGTGAGGGATGTTTCGGTGTCGGGAATCATACTGGCTACCGTCTGGGCTGCTTCCACGGTGACCGGCTGGCCATCCGCGTGGTCCTTCTATTCTCCCAGAAAGCAGGGCGCTGTGGCCAGACGTTAGTTAAGATGCCTGTTATCAACAGATTGTAATTCTAGCGGCGGCGGTTAAGCGTCCAAAGCGCGGCTCCGGCGGTTAGGGCGGCCAGGCTAAGACCGGCGCGGGTCATCGACTTCCGAACTTCGGTTTGCCTGTTCTTGACCATGACCTGCTCCGGATAAGGCCCCTCGAATCCGGCTGGGCCCTCCCGCAAGGCCATCTGGATGACCTCCGCGAGGTGGAGGGCATGGCGGTCCGTGCATTGGGCAATCTGCTCCCGGCAACTGAAGCCATCGGCGATGATCAGGGAGTCGGGCGGGGCTTGCCGGACTGCCGGTAAGAGCTCGAGCTCCCCCACGGCCATGGACACGTCGTACTTGTCTGGCTCGAAGCCGAACGATCCGGCCATACCGCAGCAGCCTGGTGCTGGAGCCTGAAAATCGATTTGCATGCGCCGGAGTACGGCTTCTTCGTCGGTCATCTTCATGATGGATTTATGGTGACAATGACCGTGGACCAGCGCCCGGCGGGCCAGCTTGGGCAAGGGAAAGTGGCTGGCCTTTCTCTCCAGGAATTCGCTCAACAGGAATGTCTGCTGGGCAAGGGATCGTGCCCTCTTATCGTGCGGAAACAGGTTGAGGAGTTCGTCTCGGAAAACGGCGGCGCAACTGGGTTCGAGCACAACCAGCGGGATTTCGTCCTCAATGGCTGGTTCCAGGACATCGAGAATTTGCAGAAGCAGGCTCTTGGCGCGATCGAGCATCCCCCAGTCATAAAGTGGACGCCCGCAGCATAGGCTGGCCCTGGGAAGCAGTACGCCGAATCCGGCCGCTTCCAGCACTTCCACCGCAGCCTTTGCCGTATCGGGCAGGAAGTAGTTGTTGAACGTATCCGGCCACAGCAGAACCGGCGGGCCGTTCGGATTTTGCGCAGTCCTGCCGCGAAACCAGCTGCGAAACGTCTGGGGAGCGAATGGCGGAATGCTCCGCCGGGAGGGGACACCGGCGACGAGTTTGGCGATATCCCGCAGAAACGGCAGTTGGGTGGTCAGATTGGCCAAGCCAGGCGCAATCGAGGCGAGGCGCGCCCAGATGTCGATATTCCCGAAGGCGTAGGCGTTGCGAGGCCGGCGCTGCCCGTCATAATAATGCGAGAGGAATTCGGCCTTGTACGTGGCCACATCGACGCCCACCGGACAGTCGCTCTTGCAACCCTTGCAGGCGAGACACAGGTCAAGCGACTCTTTCACCTGTTCGTCACGCCAACCATCCTGAATGACGTCGCCTTTGGTCATTTCCCATAGCAGGTGGGCGCGTCCGCGAGTCGAGTGTTCTTCTTCGCGAGTCACGCGGAAGCTGGGGCACATGACGCCGCCTGCATAGTTACGGCATTTTCCCACTCCGACGCAGCGTAGGGCGGCGCTGGCCAGACTTCCGTGATCTTCAGGAAACTGGAAGTGAGTCTGCGGCTCCCACGGATGATAGTCGGCTCCGAGGCGCAGGTTT
Organism: Terriglobales bacterium; assembly: GCA_049582765.1. Classification (GTDB taxonomy): domain Bacteria; phylum Acidobacteriota; class Terriglobia; order Terriglobales; family Acidobacteriaceae; genus JBAUUQ01. The sequence continues at coordinate 251,755 of JBAUUQ010000050.1, read as the reverse complement.
TCGTCCAGCTTGTAAGGCTCGACGATCTTTCCCGGATTCATTTTCCAATCAGGATCCCACAAATGTTTGAACTCGCGAAACGCCTGCACCAGTTCGGGGCCAAACATTTTCGGCAATAGTTCGGAGCGTGACTGGCCGTCGCCATGTTCACCGGAAAGCGAGCCACCATAGCCGAGGACTAGGTCGGCGGCTTCTTCCACAAATTTGCGGTAGTTGGCGATGCCCGGCTGCGACTGCAGATCGAAGTTAAGGCGCATGTGGACGCAGGCGTGTCCGAAGTGTCCGTAGAGTGCGCTGCGATAGCCGTAGCCAGCCATCAGCTTGTGCAGGTCGCGCAGGTAGCTGCCGAGTTTGGCGGGAGTTACGGCAGCGTCTTCCCAGCCTTCCCACGCGAACGGTTCTCCCGGCACGTGAGAAGTGGCGCCCAGCGCGGATTCGCGCACTTCCCAGACTCGCTTGGCTTGCGCTGGATTGGTGAATAAGCGCATTTGTGGCGCAGCCGGAGTGCGGCCCAGGGCATCCATTAAATTGCGCGCTTGCGCTTCCGCTTCGGATTGAGTGTTGGCGCCAAATTCGGCGAACAGCCATCCTCCGCCCTGGGGAAGCAGCGCCAAACCTTCGGAGTTGATCCCCTTGCGGCGGGTGAACTCGACCAGCAGGTGGTCGATGCCTTCGAGTCCGATGGGCTTGAATGCCATGATGTCGGGCACACGATCGGCGCATTGATAAATGTCGGGATAGGCGATGAGCAGTAGCACGCGCGCTGGAGGGCTTTCTACCAGGCGACAGGTAGCTTCCAGTACAGTGACGCAAGTACCCTCCGATCCCACCAGTGCGCGTGCGACATGAAATCCGCTCTCCGGCAGCAAGTAGTTGAGGTTATATCCCGAAACCCGGCGCGGGATGTCGGGATAGCGCTGCCGGACGAGCGCCGAATATTTTTCTCGCAGGGATTGCAGGCCAGCATAGATTTGCCCCCGACGACCGCCTTCGCCGATGATCTTCTGCAATTCATCTTCGCTGGTCTGGCCCACTTTCAGGCGGAGACCGTCGTAGGTGAGAATGTCCAACTCCTCGATGTTGTCGTCGGTTTTTCCCGCCATCACCGAGTGCACGCCGCAGGAGTTGTTGCCGATCATGCCGCCGATGGTGCAGCGGTCGTGAGTTGCGGGATCGGGACCAAAGGTGAGGTGGTGCTTCTCGGCGGCATTTCGCAGATAATCGAGAATGACTCCCGGCTGAACGCGCGCGGTGCGGCGTCCAGAGTCGATCTCGAGAATATTCGCCATGTACTTGGAGAAATCAAGCACGACCGCGACGTTGCAACACTGGCCGGCGAGCGAGGTTCCGCCGCCGCGGCACAGAATGGGCGCACTGAGTTCGCGGGACAGGGCGATGGTGGCGATCACGTCGTCGTTGTCGCGGGGAAGAACTACGCCGATAGGGATGTGACGGTAATTCGAGCCGTCGGTGGCGTAGAGGGCTCGGGTTCCGTTGTCGAAGCGAACCTCGCCGCGGACATTGCGGCGGAGCGCGGCCTCGAGTCTGCCGGTGTTTACGGAAGCGGCCTTGGAGGCACGGGCGAGTTCGGTATAGTCCGGCATAGAGAGAGAAGAGAGCGGAGTATAAACCAAGTTTGTGTGGGACGGACACTCTTGTCCGCCATTCGCAGGAGATCATTTTCACGATGGCCCGAGAAAACCGTAAACCACGAAGGACACAAAGGCCCACAAAGGTTCAGTCCTAGGGGTCTTCTTTGTGTCCCTCTGCGGTTAAACTTCAGCGAGTTCAACGTACCCCGCCAACGGTTCCGGGCCGCTTCTTGGCGGACAAGAGTGTCCGCCCCACACTATCCGTGGCCTAGAGCGCGAGTGCCGTAGTCCGCGAGACTCAAACACAGCAGAAGCAGCAACCAGAAGAGCGACGCGATGATGACCATCTTGGTCAGTTTTTCGCTGGTGTACTTCACGTGCATGAAGAACAGAATGACGAGCAGGGCCTTGCCGGTAGCGATCACCAGGGCGACGATGGTATTAAACGGCCCCAGGTCGATAAAGGCGACTCGCGCGGTCACCACGGTCAATACCATCAGCGCGATCCAGATTCCGTAGTACAGCTTGCTCGACATGATGTGTTCAGACATAAAGGTTCACCCCAGCGGCTTCCGGTCGATCAGATATAAGAGCGGAAATAGATAAATCCAGACGATATCCACGAAATGCCAGTACAGGCCACCGATCTCGATCGGGGTGTTGTAGGCCGGCGTATAGAGTCCCTTCCAGGCGTGGTATGTCAGGAATACGAAGATTCCTATGCCGATGATCATGTGCAGGGCGTGCAGCCCGGTCATGGCGAAATACAGCGAGAAGTAAATCTGCTCGTGCGACTGGTCGATGTGAATTTGCGGATAGTCGCGAACCAGGTCGCTGGCGTCGAACGAAGCTCCCGGAATGTGGTGCTCTTTGTACTTGTCGTACCACTCGATACCCTTGATTCCAAGAAAGGCGAAACCGAAGATGATGGTAAGAATCAGCAGAACCACCAGCAACTTGCGCTTGCCCATCTGGGCCGCGCGCACTCCCAGGGCCACGGTCAAACTGCTGCAGATCAGAACGATGGTGTTGACGGTTCCCAGCCAAATGTCCAAACTGCGACTGCCGGCGGCGAACTCGTTGAAGTAGTTCATGCGGTAGATCAGGTAGGCACAGAACATCCCGCCGAAGAACATGATCTCGGTGCCCAGGAACAGCCACATTCCGAGCGACGCCGCATCACGTTGCTGTTCTACCGTGGAGAAGTGATGGCGCAGTTCCGGGCCGTGTTCCTGGACTGCGATTGGGCTATCGCTCAAGCGACACCTCCACCGGCGCGGGAATCTGCTCGTAGTTATAGGCTTCCCAGGTCACTACCGGAGCCTCTTCGAAATTAAACGTGGGAGGAGGCGAAGTGGTTTTCCACTCCAGGCCAGCCGCGCCCCACGGGTTGTCGTCAGCAATCTTTCCGTAGCGCATCGACCACAGGAAGTACAGCATGGGCAAAATATAGCCGACGGCCAGGATGGTCGAGCCTGCCGTCGAGAGCACGTTCAGCACCTGGAACTCCTGCGGATACTGCCAGTAGCGCCGCGGCATGCCCAGGTAGCCGAGAAGAAACTGGGGAAAGAACGTGAGGTTGAAGCCGAGAAAGACGATCAGGGCGGCGAACTTGCCCAGCCACTCCGGATACATGCGGCCGGAAATTTTCGGCCACCAGAAATGCATTCCTCCCAGGTAGCCCATGACGGCGCCGCCCACCATGATGTAGTGGAAGTGCGCCACCACGAAATAAGTGTCGGTGACGTGCACATCGATGCCAAGCGCTGCGAGGAACAAACCGGTGAGCCCACCCATGGTGAACAGGCCAATGAAGCCGAAGGCGTAAAGCATGGGGGTCGAAAAAGTAATCGAGCCTTTGTACATGGTCGCGGTCCAGTTGAACACTTTGATGGCGGAAGGAATCGCAACCAGATAGCTCAAGGCGGAAAAAATGAGCGCGGAGTAGAGCGAAATCCCCGCCACGAACATGTGGTGTGCCCACACCAGAAATCCAAACACGGCGATCGCGATACTCGACAGGGCTATAGCGTGATAGCCAAAAACCCGCTTGCGCGAAAAACAGGGAATGATCTCGCTAACAACGCCCATCGCGGGCAAGATCATGATGTACACGGCGGGATGCGAATAGAACCAGAACAAGTGCTGGAAGAGAAGGGGATCGCCACCCCGGGTGGGATCGAAAATGCCGAGATGAAACAAGCGCTCGAACACCACCAACACCAGGGTGATGGCCAGTACCGGCGTGCCCAGAAGCTGAATGATGCTGGTGGCGTAATGTGCCCAGATAAACAACGGCAGGCGCGACCAGGTCATGCCGGGGGCGCGCATGCGGTGTATGGTGACGACGAAATTCAGCCCGGTCAGGATGGAGGAGAATCCGGCGACAAAGATCGCCAGCCCGGCTTCAATCACCTTGGTATTGCTGAAGGCCGTGCTGAAGGGGGTGTAGAAGGTCCAGCCGGTGTCGACGCCGCCGGTCACGATGCAGTGCAGCATCATGATGCCGGCAATGATGTAGAGATACCAGCTCAGCAGGTTGATACGGGGAAACGCCAGGTCTTTGGCGCCGATCATGATCGGCACCAGAAAATTTCCCAGGACGGCTGGAATGGAAGGAATCAGAAAAAAGAAAATCATCACCATGCCATGCATGGTGAAGAGCTTGTTATAGGTGTCGGCCTGTACCAGGTCGCCCGCCGGGGTCAGGAGTTCCAGGCGGATGAGGAGCGCGAAAAATCCTCCGATAAAGAAGAAGAACGTAATCGACATCAGATACAGCAGCGCGATCCGCTTATGGTCGGTGGTGAGCAGCCACGAGCGGATGCCGTACTCTTTATTGAGATAGTGCTCGCGTTCGGCAGTGATTGCTGCGGTTGCCATGGCTAATCCTTGGTCTCTTCTATTCTTTGGTCTCGGGCGGTTTGGCGCCGGACGCTCCCGGAGCCGGGCTCAACGATTTGACGTATGCCACCAGCGCGTTCAACTGTTCTTCACTCACCAGCCCCTGGAAAACCGGCATGATGGGCTTGAAGCCACTCACGACTTTCGCGCTTGGACTGAGAATCGATTCCCGGACATAATTCTCGTCAGCCACCACCGTCCGGCCATCTTCCAGTAGGACCGGCTTGCCGAATACTCCGACGAGATTCGGCCCCCTTCCCTGCACGTCCGAGCGGTGACAGGTAGGACAGCCGAGTTGCTGGAAGATATTTTGGCCATTCGAGGCCAGAGATCCCGACGCAGCTCCGCCTCCGAGCCAAGCCTCGTATTGCGCTGGCTCCATGACCACGATCTGGCCGATCATGCCGGAGTGCTGGGTGCCGCAATACTCGGCGCAAAAGAGATGGTAGACGCCTGGCTTGGTAGCACGAAACCAGAGCGTGGTGTAGCGGCCGGGCAGAACATCCTGCTTGATGCGGAACGCGGGAACGTAGAAGCTGTGGATCGCGTCCTGCGAGGTCATGATCAGCTTGATGTCACGCCCTACGGGAACATGCAACTGGTTGATCTCGCGCTGGCCTTCCTCGTGTTCCAGCTTCCACATCCACTGCTTAGCGACAACATAGACTTCGGTGGCGCCGCGGGGCGGAGTACGTTCCCTGAAGTAGATGACCGCGCCCCACACAAAGATAACCATGAAGATCCCGAGCGGGATAACGGACCAGGTGATCTCCAGCGGGGTCGAGCCTTCGATCTGCTCTGCCTCAACGCCGCGCTTGCGGTGGTAGCGCAGGGCAAACACCACAATCATGGTGAAGATGGCCAGGCACATGAAACCAGCGAGCATCACCAGGAAAACGTAGAGAGCATCTACGTTTCCGGCTCCGTTGGAGGCGCGCGCTGGCCAAAGTGGAAAGTTATCGAACATAAGTTAAGTCGCTCGCTTCGCGCGGCGCTGATCCGACACCGATCCCAGACGGAACATCACAAACAGAAAGGTCCCGAGAACAAAGATGGTCGCACCGGCGGCGATTTTCAGAATCCGGCTGATGATGGCGCCGTATTTCCCCGTATCGGGGTTGTAGTGGTAGCAGTACAACAGGACTTCATCCACCAGGTTGCCAATCTTGTTTTGCGAAGCCTGCACTAATCCCAGCCGCAAGTCCTTGGGCGCGAACTCGACGCCATAGTAGTACTGGGCAATTTTTCCTTCCGGAGTCAGAACCATGATGGCGGTCGCGTGGGCGAACTGGCCGGACTTGGGATCGTACTGATACTGGAAGCCGGCCGCCTTGGTGAGAGCGTCAATGGACGTCTGCGGGCCGGTCAGGAAATGCCAGCCCTCGGCCGCGCCGGCACGGCCGTAGCGCCTTAAGTATTCAGCCTTCTTGGCGGTAGCCATTTCCGGCGTTTCTTTGGGATCGAAGCTGACGGTAAGAACATCAAAGTCCTTGCCTACGTCAAACTTGAGAACCCGCAGAGCACTCACCAGGCCGCTCAAGACTTCCCCGCATAACATGGGGCACTGGTAATAGACCAGGTTCAGAATCATCGGCCTCTTGCCGAAGTAGTCTGCCAGCTGAACGGTCTTGCCAGTCTCATCGCGGAAGGCGAGATTCGGGGGAATCTGCTCGTTGAGATTTTGTTCGATCCCGACGTGCTGCAACCCGGGCGGACGCATGTTGGCGGGCGGAGAGAGGATGCCTTTGGACATGGCCTGGGCCGAAGCAAGCACCGGGAGCAACGTCATCAGGGCGATCGCGGCAACGCACGCAAAATTCTTATTCTTGTGATTTCGAGGAGCAGTGGCGACAAGGAATCGGCTGTCGTCCCAAGGCGAGGAACTGCATATCCCTCGCTGCCCTCGGGATGACAACAAAGTGGGGAGCGGCGGCGTCACTGCTTTTTCCTTTCCACCGGGGACGAAGGCTTCGGTATCCTGCTGGTATCAGAGCGCTGCGCCGCCTGATTGACGGTGTTCACTTCCGACGAAGGTGCGACCCCCGCCTTAGGTGTAGTCGGTAAACCCTGCTGCGCGATTAACTGCATGGCGCGTTCGATTGGAATGCGCACCACCCCAGCCTTCTGATCCACCCAGCCATAACTGTCCAGAGTCTGCTCTTCCTGAAGAAGAAATTCGTTGATCTCGATGCGTTCGTTTCGCTCCAGACGAGGTTTCGGAAACGTCTTGTAGGCATCCGGAGGTACGACCCGGGTATTTGTCGCGGCCGATTGAACCATCGGGTTCTGCGACGCCTGCCGCGGTTTATCGCGCGCTTCCAGGAAGTCATAGAAACCCCACAAAGCGAAATACAAGAGGATTCCGGCGGCGGCCAGGGCAATGAGAAAGGCATACACGCTCCGCGGACTCATGTCCTGGTGCTCGTACTCCATCTCCGGAGTGTGCTCGTGATGTCTTAAGTCTTCAGCCATGCGCCGGTTCCAATACTTCCTTTGCATCCGCGTCGTACACGGGTAATAGCGGGATCGAAGCCAGGTTGCGGAAGAAGAACCATAGCCACAGTCCGCCCATGGCAACAGGTAGGACGACGTCGGCCCAGGTCACACTTAGTGTCGCGGAGTAGTTTGGTTCGATGATCCAGAACAAGTCGACGTAGCGAATGATCATCAGCCACACGGCTAGCCAGACCAGTTTCCTTATGTTGCGTTTGAAGGGGCGCGAAAGCAGCATTAGGAAGGGTAGAGCAAAGCCGAGGCCTGCCAGAACCAGACCAATCGGTCCCCACCCGCCGTACAACCGGCGCATGTACCAGGTGATCTCTTCGGGAAGGTTCCCCGCCCAAATGATGAGCCATTGGGAGAATGCGAAGTAAGCCCACACCATGACGAAGGTGAGCATCCACTTTCCGTGATCCTGTACGAAATCCGGCTTTAACCAATCGGACATCGGTTTGTAGTTCACTAGAATGCGCTCGACAACCACGGCAAAACACATCGCCGACAACACCTGGCCGATGAGCAGGATGAGACCGTAAATCGTCGAAATCCAGCTGGGGTCGATGGACATGACCCAGTCGATGACGGCGAACGAGATGGTGAACGCGTAAAGGATCAGCCCGGGGCCACTTACGGCCTTGAACTTCCCGCTGTTGTCAGGTGCGCCCGGCTGGTCCTGTTCCCGTGACCATTTGGTCAGAAGAAAAGAGAGCAGATTCCAGATCGCGAAATAGATGATGGCGCGGATGATGATTCCGTGCACAGAAAGATACGAGCGCGTCAGGTCTTGCAAGTGCTCGCGCAGGTGGACGTCCGGAATTGCGCCTAGCGGCCGGTCCCAAATGTAAAGGTAAGGAAGCCCGAACAGCATAGGAACAAACAGAACGGTCATCAGCGGAATGCAGCGCATAGCCGCGCCCATGATGCGGCGGATCACCATACCCCAGCCGCCGCCGGTAAGGTGACGGATCATGAGGATTGCCATCGATCCAAGAGTGACGCCCAGCCAGGCCATGAAGGCCAGCAAGTAGCCGCGGAAGAATTGTCCGGGGCGAGGGACCGCTCCAATGATCGCGATCACGGAAAACACCACGCCAACGATGAGTGAGCGTTGTCCGATGGTTTTCGCCACCGGCGGCGCCATCGTGGCTGGGTTGTAGGCAGGCGAGCCGCTCATTTCGGTTCCTCGGCCTTTCCGCCGGGCACTTCCTCCGGCAACGTCGCTCCTGAACCCGGATCGCCGCGAAACACGGGCGGTTCTGAGGGCACTTTCTGCCCCGCGGGAACGTCCGCCACGGTGGCATTCTGGCTCAGCTGCAAAGCGCGGATATAAGCCACGATCGACCAGCGATCCCGCGGCGGAATCTGCGAGGCGTACTCCGGCATGGCGCCAAATCCGTTGGTCATGACGTCGAAGAAGTAACCGAGCGGAGCCTTCCGCAGGCGCTCGGTGTGGTAGGACGGGGGCGGACGGAATCCGCGTTGCACGATCATGCCGTTGCCGTCGCCCAGTTGCGAATGGCAGGGCGTGCAATAGATATTGAAACGCTCGCGGCCGCGGGCCAGCACGTCCGCAGTCACCGGAAACGGCATGTAGTCGCCGGGATTGTTGCCAACTTTCCCGGTGTAGAAATAGATGTCCTCGTGCAACTGCCCGCGAGCCACGGTTCCTTCCACCGGAGGGCGGGCGGAACGCTGGTCCGAATAAAAGTCGCTCATGGCAAGTGGCTTGAATCGCGGCTGGTCGTGCATGTCCTGGCGGCAGCCCACAAGGACCAGCAGCACGAACCCGGCTGCGGCGGTGAAGGCCAGACGGCACATCCATAGTCTCGGGAAAGGCACAACTTCGAGTCGCGACGTAAGTCGATCTTTGTGAATGCAGGCGCGAGCGTCCTCGCTCGTGCTTCCGTTCCGACCGAACCCCGCACGGGCGAGGACGCCCGCGCCTACATTTTCGATGTTTAGATACGGATCCCGGGGGGTACACAACCCACGGAGCATCACCCACCGTCGAAGTTTGGCCGTGCGGTTAACTGGGCACCTCCGAGATGGAACGTGGTCCGAGACTCTGCAGAAAATCGCGCGTGGCCAAGGCGTTGTACTTGGGATCGGAGGAGAACACGATCAGAAAAAACCTGTCCTTGGTGGCAAAGGCGAAACGTGGAACGTTGAAGACCGGATGATAAGGCATGGGCAGCCCGTTCAGCGCCAGCATGCCGAAAACCGCGGCCAGTACGGCGAACAGGATAGTCATTTCAAAAGTGCCCACGATGAAAGCGGGCCAGGAATGATAGGGGCGTCCGCCGATATTAATCGGGTAGCTTACGGTCGAAATCCACCATTGCATCAGGTATCCGGAGATGCAGCCGATGATTCCCCCGATCAGAACCACCAGCGGCACGTTGTTGTGGTGGAAACCGATGGCATCCGCCAACTCTTCGATGGGAAACGGACTATAGGCGTCGATTTTTTTGTAGCCGGCATCGGAGGTTTTCTGGGCAGCGGCCACCAAATCGCTAGGGTTGTCGAACTCGGCGAGTAAACCGTAGATCGGAGTCTGCTTCATTCCGGCTTCACCTCCGCCTGAGGCAGCAGCGTCCGCATTTCGAAGATCGAGATGGCGGGCAGCACGCGCAAGAACAGGAACATGCAGGCGACGAAGAACCCAATGGTGCCGATGAAGGTCGCCCAATCCCAGCGCGTCGGGTAATACATGCCGAACGATGAAGTCAGGAAATCGCGTTGCAGGCTGACCACCACGATGATGAAGCGCTCCAGCCACATTCCCACCAGGATCACGCCGGAGATAAGAAACAACCCGAGCGGGCTGGTGCGCAGTTTCCTGATCCACAGAAGTTGGGGGATAAAAATATTGGAGGACAGAAGCATGTAGTAGAAAAAGCTGTAAGGCCCATGCAGCCGGTTCCACAGCAGGAAGGAATCATAGCGATTGCCGCTGTACCAGCCCATGAAGGCTTCGATCCCATAGCCGTAGGCCACAATCAGCCCGGTCGCCAGCATCACTTTGGCGGAGTTCTCCAAATGGCGGGCGGTGATGAAATCTTCCAGGCCATAGAACTTGCGGATGGGAATGGACAGCATCAGCACCATGGCGAAGCCGGAGTAGATGGCACCGGCCACAAAGTATGGCGGGAAGATGGTGGTGTGCCAGCCGGGCACGATGCCGATGGCAAAGTCGAAGCTCACTACGGTATGCACCGAGAGGACCAGCGGGGTAGCCACGCCGGCAAGCAACAGATAGGCGGTTTCGTAGCGGCTCCAATGACGCGCGGAGCCGCGCCAGCCCAGTGCAAGGATTCCGTAGATCATGCGAGCCACCGGATTTTCGGCGCGATCGCGTAAGGTCGCCAGATCCGGGATGAGGCCGACGAACCAGAACAGCGCCGAGGTGGTGGCGTAAGTCGAAACCGCGAAGACATCCCACACCAGCGGGCTGCGAAATTGCGGCCAGTAGTTCATGGTGTTGGGATAAGGGAAGAGCCAATAGGCGAGCCACGGCCGGCCCAAGTGAAGCACGGGGAACATGCCGGCGCAGGCCACGGCGAACAGTGTCATGGCTTCGGCAAATCGGTTGATCGAATTGCGCCAGGACTGCCGCAGTAACAGAAGGATGGCGGAGATCAGAGTCCCGGCGTGACCGATTCCGATCCACCAGACGAAGTTGACGATGGCGAATCCCCAGCCGATGGGAATGGTGATTCCCCAGATGCCGACGCCGCGGACAAACAGGTAGCCAATGGCGTAGAGCAGAACCATCGTGATCAGGAAACACAACCCGAACCCGATCAGCCAGCCGTTGGAAGTGGGCCGCGTCAATACGATCGAACTGATCTTGTCGGTGACAGTGGCAAAGGTATGGCCGGGCTCGATCACCGGGGCCCGCTTCACCGTCATCTGTTCGGTTCGTTCGTCCATCGCTTAGACGCTCTCCTCGGTGGATTCGGTCTTCCCTTCCAACTTGGGGTTCGGGTTGCGAATCTCGGCTAAATAGGTGGTCCGGGGCCGGGTGTTGAGATCCGCGAGCAGGCCGTAATTTCTGGGATTGGCTTTGAGCTTCGAGACCCGGCTGTCGGGATCGTTGATATTTCCAAAGATGATGGCATTGGCCGGGCACGATTGCTGGCACGCGGTTTGCAACTCGCCATCCTTGATCGGGCGGTTCTCGCGCTCCGAATCAATCCGGTGTTCGCTGATGCGCTGCACGCAGTAAGTGCACTTCTCCATCACACCCCGGCTGCGCACGGTGACGTCGGGATTGCGCATCATTTTGAGTTGCGGTGTTTCCCAGTCCTGAAATAATAGGAAGTTGAAGCGCCGAACTTTATAAGGACAATTGTTCGAGCAATAGCGCGTGCCCACGCAACGGTTGTAGACCATGTCGTTCAGGCCTTCGGTGCTGTGGACGGTCGCGCCCACCGGACACACCAACTCACAGGGCGCGTTCTCGCACTGCATGCAAGGCACCGGCTGGAAGTAGGCTTGGGGATTGGCGCGGTCACCCTCGTAGTAGGCGTCGACGCGCAGCCAGTGCATGTGGCGTCCTTTGGCTACCTGCTCCTTGCCGACTATCGGAATATTGTTTTCCGACTGGCAGGCCACAATACAGTTGTTGCAGCCTACGCAGGCATTCAGGTCAATCGTCATACCCCAGGCGTTCGTTTCTTTCTTGTAGTCGTAGCCAGGGTATAACGTCAGTCCGGGAGGCGGTTCTCCCTCCTGCGCGAACTTCGGTTCACGGCGGTATTCATCGAGATCGGCCCGGCGTACCAGAGGGCGGCTGTTGCCGTCCTGTGTGTCCATGGTCTGATAGCCCTGGGTGCAGGCCAGCGGGTAGGTTCCACCTGTCTTGGCGATGCTAACGCCGGTGGTGAACCAGGGCGTCGCACTGTAACGCAGCGCGTAGAAGTCGAAACCAGCTCCGGTTCCGGCACGTCCCGCACGGCGGCGGCCATAGCCCAGGTGGGCGGTGATGGAGTTGTCGGGATGACCTGCCTGAATCCAAACCGCCGCGGTAACTTTCTTGCCGTTGAGCTCCAGTTCGATCAGATCTTTCGACTGCAATTGCAGCCGATCCGCCATCATCGGGCTGATCAACACTGGATTGTCCCAGGTCATCTTCGACAACGGCTTGGGAAGTTCCTGCAGCCAGCCGTTGTTGGCGAAAGAGCCGTCGTAGATCGAAGGATCACGGCGGAAGTTGATCTCGATGGCGTTCTGCGCGGCCTGAGTTGGCGCCGGCAAGCTGGTTGCTTTCACGGTGACCGGTTTGGGAACAAAAGTCGTACCGGTAATCCACCCGTCGTTCAGCGACTTCCGCCAGAACGCGTCAAAATCCGCCGCGGGATGCTGTTTCTTCCAATAGCCCTGAATGATGTCATATCCCGCAGCCTCCGGGTTTCCCGCTAAAACCGCGGTCAGCTCGTTCGCGCTCTTGCCGTTGTAAAGCGGAGCGATCAAGGGCTGGACGATGCTGACGGTGCCGTCGTAGGCGCGGGTATCGCCCCATGCCTCCAGGTAGTGGGCCTCGTTGATATGCCAGTGACAGAGTTCCGCAGTCTCGTCGCGATAGAGGCCGAGGTGCACTCGTAGGGGAATGCTGGTGTTTTTGAGAGCATCGGCGAAGCCAAAGTCGGTTGGCGCGTCGTAGGCGGGATTCCCGCCTAGGATGACGAGCATGTCCACTTTGCCGGCGCGCATGTCGGCGACTAGTTCTTTCAGTGAACCAATCTGGTCGACCGGGTTGGCGTCTACGGGATCAGTGTAAAAGACCGTTTTCCCGACGTTGCCCAGAGCTTGGTTCAGAGCGTGAGCGAGAGAATGTACGACGGGGGGCTGATGATCTCCGGCGAGAACGAGACTCGCACCGCGATGCGCCTGCAATTCGGCGACTAGCGATTGCAGATAGTTAGCGGATTCGCCGGCGAAGGTCCGGTTACTGGAGCTGATTCCCAGTGCGGCTCCGAGCGCGCTGGCAAATTCGACGATCTCCGCCGCCCGCAGGGGAAGGCGATGATCGGCCTTCGCTCCGGTCGAACTCGGAGTGCTCTCGACCACGTACAACCGGCTCATGGTGTTCGCGTCCGGGTTGCGCCGCTTGGCGAAATCGCGGATATAGCGCACGTTTCCCGGGAACCCAGCCGAGAGGAAATCGGCATCGAGCGAGAGAATTACGTCGGTGTTCTCCAGCTTGTATTGCGCTTCCACGGGCTGGCCGAACGCCAGCTGCGCACCTTGCAGCACGCTGTCGCGGTTGACCGGTTCGTAGACATGCCACTTCGCCTGCGGATAAAGCTTGAGCACCGAGCGCAACTGATCCGCCAGCGTGGGCGATGAGATGGTACGGGTGAGAATCCGAAGGCCTGCGCCCTGAACGGCTTTCTGCGAATTCAGCGGGCCGCGAATCGCCTCGATGAAATTACCCCAGGTGCGAATTTCATCCAGGTAGGCGATGGTCTGCGAGCGATCCGGGTCATACATCCCGAGGATGGACGCTTGCGCGAACACGTCAGTGCCGCCCAGGCTGGCGGGGTGCTGATCGTTGCCTTCAATCTTGGTGGGGCGGTAGAGGTGGCTTTCCACCAGCAGCGGGGTAGCGTATCCGCCGAGGGTGAACGCGGTGGCATAGAACAGCGGACGGCCGGGGATCACTTCCTCCGGCTGCCGCACATAGGGAACGATCGGCTCCATCGGCTGCTTGGTGCACGCCGTCATGCCTGCCATGGCGAGCGAGGCGCCCATCAGCTTCATGAATCCTCGCCGGGAGACAGGGTCTATCCACTCCGACGCGCCCTTGGGGAACTCCCGGTGCATCATCTCGCGAAACTCTTCGCTGCCCGCGAGTTCTTCCAGGCTGCGCCACAGTTCCGGACCTTTGGTCTCGGCCACACGGGCGCGAACGGTTTCCAGGTCGAGCGTGCCTTTCTTGCCTGGACAAACTTCTTCGCGGTGCGGCTCACCGTTTTGTTCTGGCATTTTCATGCTCAATCGCAACCCTTACCCGGTGTCATCCTGAGCGAAGTTGCCGTGCGCCTCGCGCACGACAACGCAGTCGAAGGACCCCATGCACGTTTACATCGCCACCGGCCCGGCAAGGAGTTCTTTCGGCTGCATCGTGAGAACGCCATACGGCACTCATCTTTGCGCGGACAGCCGGGGTTCCTTCGACTCCCGGATCCTTCGCTTCGCGAAGCATCCCTCCGCTCAGGATGACAGGGCATGCAATCTCCTCATCGGTGACACGTCGAGCAACTCGTGATATCGGCTACGGTGCGTAAATTGTATTTCTTCACCAGATCCGTTCCCAGAGAAAGCTGGTCGGTATATTCCTTGCCGTCAACTATGATTGGCGTGAAGCTCGACGGTTGCTGGTACCGCATGTTAAACACCTGGTCCCGCGGACGCAGATACTTTGCCGCATCACGATGACAATCCAGACACCACTCCATTTGCAGGGAGGCGTAGTTATACATCAGCGGCATGCGGTCGACGGGCCCATGACAGGTGTTGCAGCCCACGCCCTTGTTGATGTGAATGCTGTGATTGAAATAAACAAAATCGGGCAGGTCGTTGACCCGGGTCCACACCAGCGACTTGCCGCTGCGAAAGCTCTCGCGGACGGGTTCAAGCAGGGGTGCCCCGGTCCAGATCTGCGAATGGCAATTCATACAGGTTTTGGTGGGCGGAATTCCGGCGAAGCTGGAGTTTTCGACCGAAGTATGGCAATAGCGGCAATCGATGCCCAGTCCGGCTACGTGATGCTGGTGGCTGAAAGGCACCGGCTGGGGACGGGCAACCTCGGCATAAGTGATGTAAGGAGAACGTTGCAGCTCAAGCACCGCCCACAGCAGCACCGCAATCAGAAACACGGCACCATAAATCGTGGCGCGAGAAATTGTGTTCGTGCTGCGATGAAAAATCTGCATCGATCAAAGCTTTCAGTGTCGGGGATGCCTCATGCGACCCCCGGTTACGGTGGACGAGCCGGTTAGACACTCACAAACGGTTGTGATGGCGGATACGAAAACTTGTGATTATAACAGTTCACACCGCGCTCTAAGCAAATCAGAATGGTGAAGAAGAAAATTAATATCTCAGATTGAAACGGCAACGTCCGCGTTACGCTACCGCGAACTCATCACCAGCAACTTGGGCTCGGTCATTTCCTCAATCGCATAGCGCAAGCCCTCGCGACCCAGTCCGGAGTCTTTGACCCCGCCGTACGGCATGTGGTCGATACGGAATGTAGGCACGTCGCCGCTGATCAGGCCGCCAACCTCGAGCTCTTCGTAAGCATTAAATAGCAATTTGAGGTCACGGGTAAAAATGCCCGCCTGCAAACCATACGCGGAGTGATTAATCCGGCGTATAGCTTCTAGAGAGTCGTCGTAAGGCTCAACGGTTACAACCGGAGCAAAAATTTCCTGGCAGTTTACCTTCATCTCCGACACGGTGCCGGTCAAAACCGTGGGTTCGAGCATGGATCCCTTGCGCTGGCCGCCGCACAACAGTCGAGCGCCACCGCGGACCGCTTCCTGAATCCACTCGCTGGCGCGAATGGCATCGCTTTCCCGGATAAGGGGTCCGACGTCGGTGGACTCTTGCAGCGGATCGCCCAACCTTAGATTACCTACTCCGGCTACGAGCAGATCGGTGAACTTGCCAACGACGGAGCGTTCTACCAGGATGCGCTGCACCGAGATGCAGGATTGCCCGGCCTAGGCAAAGCCCCCTGCCACACAGCGCTCATTCGCAAACCCCAGGTCGGCGTCGCTATGCACCATAACCGCGCCGTTGCCGCCCAGTTCCAGCGCGACCTTCTTTTTGCCGGCCCGGCTTTTCATCTCCCAGCCCACCGTGGCACTGCCGGTAAAACTCAGCATCTTCAACCGGTTGTCCGTTACCAGAAGTCCGGCGTCTTCATTCGAGAGTGGAAGCACGTTGAGGGCGCCGTCCGGCCAGCCCGCCTGCTGCACCGTCTCCGCCAGAAGCAGAGCGGTGAGCGGAGTTTGGGGCGCGGGCTTGACAATCATGGTGCAGCCGGCAGCGATGGCCGGCGCCACTTTATGCGCCACCAGGTTCAGCGGGAAATTGAAGGGGGTAATGCCGGCGATCGGTCCCAGCGGGAAACGGCGCACTATCCCCCAGCGTCCGGTGGCGTATTCCTGCCAGTCGAGCGGCAGATACTCGCCATAAATACGGGTGCTTTCTTCGGCCGCCACGGTGAAGGTAAAAATGCCTCGCTCCACTTCGGTCCGCGCTGCCTTGATAGGTTTGCCGGCCTCCTGTGCCATGGTGTGAGCAAACTCTTCTTTGCGCTGGCCAAGTGCTTCCGCGACTCGCCGCAACACCCGCTGGCGCTCGAAAGCGGGAAGCCTTCGTGTGGTCCCGAAAGCCTTTACCGCAGCGGCGATCGCCGATTCGGCGTGCTCCCGGCGCCCCTGGAATACACGGCCGACGACGTTGCCGTCGTAAGGCGCGCGAATTTCAACCGGATCCCCCTCCTCCACAAATTTGCCATCGAGCAGGAAGCCCTGCGTGCTGACGGGTGCTGCAGTCAGTTGTCCCATAGCGATTCTTGGCTCCCCCACAAAGCGACTGTTAGATTATAACTTTCGGTCAGAGCTCGCACACCTGTGTGCACAAGTTCTGGCTCGGGGAGCTACGTGCCCACTACCATTCTGGAAACCGCCGGCCGGTTGCGGACTGGGAAGCTGTCACCCGTTGAACTGACGAAAGACTGTCTAGCCAGGATTGAGAAGCTGGATCCGGTTCTTAACGCCTTCATCACTGTGACCGCCGATCTCGCTTTGCAGCAGGCGCGCGAGGCCGAGACGGAAATCCTGCACGGACGATGGCGCGGGCCGCTACACGGAATCCCGATTGCCTTGAAGGACCTGATCGATATGACGGGCACACCCAGCACTGCTGCCAGCGCGCAGTTCAAAGATCGGGTTCCCCAGGAAGATGCTGAACTGGTGCGACGTCTCAGAAACGCCGGAGCGGTGTTGCTGGGAAAAAACAACCTGCATGAATGTGCCTACGGCGGCAGCTCGCTCATCAGTTATTTCGGAGAGTCTCGTAACCCATGGGATACGGCGCGTATAACCGGCGGGTCTTCTGGAGGGTCGGCGGCTGCCGTGGCTGCCGGGCTCTGTCTGGCGGCCATCGGATCCGACACCGCTGGCTCGGTTCGTGAACCTGCCGCGTTGTGTGCTGTGGTCGGCCTGAAACCGACCTACGGCCGGGTCAGCGTGCGCGGTGTGATTCCGCTTTCAGTGTCTCTCGATCACATGGGGCCGATTACACGTGTGGTCGCCGACGCCGCGGTGGTTTTGCAGGCGATCGCAGGGTACGACGCCCGGGATGCCAACTCCGTGGATGTGTCCGTAGATGACTACGTGACGGAGGTTCAGACGCAGCTGAAACCGATGAGACTCGGCATACCACGCAGGTTCTTCTACGAGGATCTCAATCCCGAAGTGGCGGCTGCGATGGAAGAGGCGCTGAGCGTCTTGCGCGCCATGGTGGCCGAAAGCCGCGAAGTCATTCTGGAGGTTCCCACCGACCGCACCCTGCAGTTGTTTGAGGCCTACGCCTATCATGGGGAGTTCGTGGCACGCTCCCCGGATTTGTACCAGCCGGAGACGCTGCGCCGCATCCGCAAAGGGGAGGACGTTACGGTCGAAGAGGCCAGAAATTCCCGGCAGGATCTGCTGCGACTGCGCGGCGAGATCAAGAAGATCTTCGAAGAGGTGGATCTGCTGGTAACTCCGACCACACCCGTTCCCGCCCCAGACATCGCAGAGCTCAAGAAAAATCCAGACGAGTTACGTCCCTGTGAACTGTTGCTGCTACGGAACACGCGGCCGTTTAACGTGTGGGGGATTCCAGCCATCTCCGTCCCCTGCGGGTTTACAAGAAATGGTCTCCCGATCGGTCTGCAGATCGCCGGGCCGCACTGGGGGGAAGCAGCGGTTCTGCAGCTGGCTCAGGCTTACGAGCAGGCGACAGAATGGCACAAGCGCGACCCGGCCATTTCCTGAACGACGCTCCACATCACTGTCCGCCTCCGGACTTCTCCATGAACGCCGCCTGGTCGCTCTTCATTTTCTTGAGGCCTTCCGTGGGCAAATAGACCATGTGTCCGGCCTCGTAAGTGGCGAACGAAATGTTGTTGTGATATTTCGCCGGCAGGTTGAGGTGGTCAAAGGTATAGTTCGCGGCGTAATAGGGCGTGGCCAAGTCGTAGAAGCCTTCCATCACTAAGACCTGCATATACGAATTCTTCGCCAGGGCTTCCCGCAGGGCGGTTGCAGTGTCAGGAAAGCCTTCCCCCGCCGATCCCCAATTCCACTTTTCGCCTCCCGCTTCTTTCGCAAATACGTAATAGGGCATATCGGTTTTGTAGCCCAGTTCTGCCCGCAAATAGTTGTTGAACACCGCAGTATAAGGAGGCTGGATGGCGGACCCGGTGGGATCGTAGAACTGAGTGTCCAATAGCCCATCGGGATCAATCCCAGTGAAGCGTCCATCCAGGCGGCCGACGCGAAGTTTCTGGTCGATCAGCAGGTAATGAGTAAACTTGACTACATCGAGGCGCAGGTTGGCTTGATCGATCACGTCTTTGCTGATTCCGGTGAATCGAGACAATTTCTCAATTATCGTTTGCCGCTCTTCCGGTGTCAGGCTGTCGCCCTTGGCCAGTGCGGACGCGTATTCGCCAGAGGCGAACTGTTCGCATTCCTGCCGCGCTTTGTTTATGTCCTGGGCCAGGTCAGGGGCGAGTTTGTGGTGGTAGCCGGCGATCATGGTGAACGAAGGCAGCAGAAAAATGTAAGGCTCGTCGTTGGTCTTGGTGTCCTCCAGGGTTTGGAAGTTGAGGACGGTGGAAAGCAAAGTGATTCCGTTGAAGGCGATTCCCTGGTCCGCCAGGTAGCCGGCCACGCCCGCAGAACGGGTTGTGCCGTAGCTCTCGCCCAGCAGGTACAGCGGAGAACTCCAGCGCTCGTTGCGCGTAATGTAGAGACGGATAAATTCGCCGAACGCCTGGATATCCCCCTTCACTCCCCAGAATTTCTTGAACAGCTCAGCGTCGGCAGCGCGGCTAAAGCCAGTGCCGATAGCATCGACCAGGACCAGGTCACTCTTGTCGAGCAGGGTGTACTGATTGTCTTCGATGTGGTAAGGCGCGGGCGGCATGAAGCCGTCCGGTTGGAGCACCACTCGCCGCGGACCCAGGGCCCCCATGTGCAGCCAGATGGAGGCCGATCCCGGCCCGCCATTGAAGGCAAAGGTCAGGGGACGTTTGCCGGCTTCCTGACCATCGAGCGTGTACGCGACGAAGAACATCTCTGCTTCGATCTTGCCGTCCCCGCGCTTGATGGGCAGCCGTCCAGCCGTGGCAGTGTATTTCAGCGTTTTGCCATTGACATTGATCTGGTGATGCGTAACCACGGGCGCCACTTCGGTCATGTCGAAGTGTTCTTCTTTGTCTTTTTCTTTGTCGCCGGAGCTTTTCCGTTGCGGCTTCTGTTCTGGAGAGACCGCGTCTGGAGTCTGTGTAGTGGTCTCCGCAGGGTTCTTTTCCTGGGGCTGGGCGGCGGCCTGTTTCTCAGGCTTCTTGCTGTTGGATTGATTCTTGTCGGAGTTTGCCTGACCGGAGGCTGCACCGAGTAGTAAGAATGAAAGCACGACGGCAGAGAGCAACGAACGCATGCGACCTCCTGAGGATTCCTGACAGAAGCGGACATTATATTCGCAGCGACGGGCAAGACTGCAACGCGGCGAGAGGTGGGTTGCTAATATTGTGGGCGTGTCTTCAACCTCGCAACGAACCCAGCCAACAATTCTCCGTGCCAAGACGCTTGGCGGGATTCCCTGGCTGGTAAATGGGTTCTCTACTCGCACCGGAGGATTCTCTCGGGTCTACGGTGGAAGTGCGCTCAACCTTGGTTTCACCAAGCACGATTCCCGCGGAGCGGTCGAGCGCAACCGGGAGGCATTTCTCCGCCAGGTGGGAGCCGTGACCGGCGGAACAGTGTGGCCCCTGGTGTCGCTGCGGCAGATTCATTCTGATCTCATTCATTGCGTCGTGGAACCGCCGGTCGATCAACTGGCCGGCGATGGACTGATCACGCGCAGCCCCGGAATTCTACTGG
Source organism: Terriglobales bacterium (assembly GCA_049582765.1). Lineage (GTDB taxonomy): Bacteria > Acidobacteriota > Terriglobia > Terriglobales > Acidobacteriaceae > JBAUUQ01. Next base: position 231,585 of record JBAUUQ010000050.1, on the reverse strand, counting down.
GTATACAGACCGCCGATTGTTTGCCGATCATCCTGGCCGACCGCAAGCAGCGTGCCGTCGGAGTTTTTCATGCCGGATGGCGCGGAACCGTCAAGCGAATCGTCGAAAAAGGAGTGGGGGAGATGAGGAGATGGTTCGGCAGCAAAGCGCGGGAGATCAGCGCGGCCATCGGCCCTGGCATTCACGGTTGCTGCTACGAAGTTGGTCCGGAGGTGCGCGTGGAGTTTGAGTCGCAGTTCGCCTACGGGAGCGAATTATTTCGCGAAGTCAAGGAATCGGACGCCGTTCGGGAGAAATATCCGCTGTTGTTTCTGACGGCGCGAGCTCCCGGTCATGGGGAGTTGCCCGCGAAGATTTTTCTGGATCTGGTCGAGGCTAACCGTCGGCAATTGATGGATGCAGGTGTATTGAAGCGGAACATTGAGGCATCGCCGCTTTGCACCGCTTGCAGCACGGATTTGCTGTTTTCCCACCGGGCGGAGAAGGGTGTGACCGGCAGGATGATGGGGGTAGCGGGGATACGACCGGTAGGCTCGCGGAGAAGTTAGAGTTGTGGTCCCGAGCTCTCGCTCATCGGAAATGACAACCAAGGGGAATGTTACGGCGCGGCTGGTGCGACCTTTGCCGCCCGCAAGCGTTGCTCCAGGCCGAGGAGTTCATCCTGCATGCCTTTGGGCAAACGGTCACCGAACTTGGCGAAGTGTTCCCGGATGCGCGGTACCTCATCGAGCCAACCCTCGATGTCGACTGCCAGCAGCTTGGCAAGGTTAGCCGCGCTCAAGGCCAGTCCCTTGGTGTCGAGGTCTGAAGCCGCAGGCAGACGGCCGATGGGAGTGTCCACGGCGTGGACCTTGCCTTCGCAACGCTCGAAAATCCATTTCAGCACGCGGCTGTTCTCTCCATAACCTGGCCACAGGTACTTGCCGCTCTCATCCTGGCGAAACCAGTTGACGTAGAAAATCCTGGGGAGTCTGGACGGGCCGGACATTTCGCCGATTTTCAACCAGTGGCCGAAGTAGTCTCCCATGTGGTAACCGCAGAAGGGGAGCATGGCCATGGGATCGCGGCGCAGTTGCCCGACCTTGCCGGCCGACGCGGCCGTGGTTTCGCTGCTAGCGGTGGCTCCCAGGAACGTCCCATGTTGCCAGCTCAGGGCCTCGGTCACCAGCGGCACGATCCCGGCGCGCCGCCCGCCGAACAGGATGCCATCAATCGGGACGCCGTTCGGATCTTCCCACTCGGGGGCAATCACCGGGCATTGCTTGGCGGGAGTGGTGAAGCGCGCATTGGGGTGCGCCGCTCTCCGCTCAGAAGCCGGAGTCCACGGCCGTCGTAACCAGTCCACCAACTCAGCCGGCTTCTGTTCCGTCATTCCCTCCCACCACACGTCACCGTCCAAGGTCATAGCGCAGTTGGTGAAGATGGTGTTGCGGGTGGCGGTCAGCATGGCGTTGAGATTCGACTTCATGCCGGTACCGGGCGCGACTCCAAAGAAACCGTATTCTGGGTTGATGGCATGCAGCCGTCCGTCGGGGGCGAACTTCATCCAGGCGATGTCGTCGCCAATCGTCTCCACTTTCCAGCCGGGGATGGTGGGAATCAGCATGGCGAGGTTGGTCTTGCCGCAGGCCGAAGGGAATGCGCCTGTGAAATACTTCGCCTCGCCGGAGGGGCTGGTGAGCTTGAGAATGAGCATGTGCTCAGCCATCCAGCCTTCGTCCCTGGCTTGCACCGACGCGATGCGCAGGGAGTGGCACTTTTTCCCCAGGAGGGCGTTGCCGCCGTAGCCGGAACCGTAGGACCAGATTTCGCGAGTCTCAGGGAAGTGGCAAATGTATTTTTGTTCGGCGTTGCAGGGCCAGGTCGAGTCCGGCTCACCTTCCGCCAAAGGAGCGCCAACCGAGTGCAGTCCGCGGACGAATTCACCGTTTTCGCCCAACGCCTCCAGAACGCGGCTCCCAATTCTGGCCATGATGTGCATATTGCCCACCACGTAGGGCGAATCGGTGATCTCCACGCCAATTTTGGCGATGCGGGAGCCGATCGGGCCCATGCTATAGGGAATCACATACATGGTGCGTCCGGCCATGGAACCCGCGTACAGCCGTTTCAGCTTGTCCTTCATGCTGGCCGGACTCTCCCAGTTATTGGTGGGACCGGCGTCATCCTTGTTTTCCGAGCAGATGAAGGTTCGATCTTCGACGCGGGCTACGTCTTCGGGATTGGAGCGGACCAACACGCTGTCAGGACGCTTGGAGGGGTTCAGGGGGATGGCGACCCCTGCCAGGGACATGATGCCGAGAATGGCCTGATACTCTTCCGCCGAACCGTCACACCAGTGAATCCGGTCGGGCTGGCAGAGCTGCGCTGCCTCTTCGACCCACCGATCGAGAGATCGGTTTCCACTGTGCGCCGCTTCAACTTCCATCGTAAGGCTGGCCATATCGAAGATGCCTCCTTAAAGTGAGGCGTGCCCGGAAGAAAAAACGTCCGCAGCGCGAACCGGGCAGAGAGTCAATAGAATTCATCGAAGAGCAACTCGCAACCCTCATACGGGGCCGTCTGCCGACCTATTGTGCCCGTTTCCGTCAGAACTTCCAAGTCCCTGGCCCTTACCCGGGTACTCTGGGTCTGGTTCCATACTTGCGGGCAGGGATCGCGCATGGATGTGACGGGCATCACAAGTGATTGAGGAAAGATAACTTACTCTAGGCCACCGTTTGCTGCGCTGATATCTGCTCGGCTACCACGGCTTCCAGATGCTGCAGGGTCTGGGGCACGGTGAGCGAGTACATTTCCTGGCCGGCGCCTTCTCCGGATTCCAGCGCCCACTTCAGATAGTGCCCGGCGATTGCGATGGCCAGCGGGTCGGTAATAACCTTGTTTTCCCGATTTTTGTACTCCACCCACGCGGGACAAGGCAGAGCGACCCAGACCGGGCGGCCATCGACCAGGAATTTGATGTCCACCGCATCGGCATGCCGGGTGGCAATAGCCACGATGAGTGCCTGATAAAGACAGTGGACTTCCTTCTTGGTCCAGCGGTCGGCTGCGTGGAAGTCTTTATACACAAGAAAACTATAGCGGACGGGATGGTGGGCGGGCAAACCTGAACTATCATGGACGACGCATGTCTGAGATCTACAACCTGAGAACTGAGAACTGCTTTTCATGAAAAATCTCGGCATTCTGCTGTCCGGACGTGGCTCCAATTTCGAAGCCATTGCGAAAAATGTCGCGGCGGCCCGAATCCCCGAGGCTGGCATTGCCATCGTCATTTCGAATCGCGCAGATGCGGGGGGAATCAAAACCGCCCGCCGCCTGGGGCTGAACGAGCTGGTAATTCCTTCGAAAGGGAAGCCGCGGGAAGAACACGATCGCGAAGTGGTGGCGGCGCTGCGGCAGCACAACGTGGATCTGGTTTGTCTTGCCGGATATATGCGGCTGCTTTCGCCCTGGTTCGTGCGCCAGTTTCCGCAGCGCATTTTGAACATTCATCCTTCTCTGCTGCCCGCTTTCCCTGGGCTGGAAGCGCAAGAGCAAGCCTTCGTCTATGGAGTGAAGGTTTCCGGCTGCACCGTGCATTTTGTCGACGAGGAACTAGACCACGGCGCGATCATTGTGCAGAGGGCGGTGCCGGTGCTCGACAGCGACGACGAGCACACGCTGGCAGGGCGCATCCTGGAGCAGGAACACATTGCGTACACAGAGGCGATCAGGATCGTGCTAGAAGGAAAGTATGAGGTCGTGGGCAGAAGGCTGGTAAGAAGCACGTAAACCTGCCGCTATAATCGAATCGCATGCCGAACTTTGCTCCCGTTGAAGAACAACTGGCTTACATCAGGAAAGGCGCTGCCGAGATCATTCGCGAAGCGGATCTGCGCGCCAAGCTGGAAAAATCCCTCTCGACCGGCAAGCCGCTGCGGGTAAAGCTCGGCATGGACCCGACCGCCCCCGACCTTCACCTTGGCCACACCGTGGTGCTACGCAAGCTCAAGCACTTCCAGGACCTGGGGCACACGGTGATTTTCCTGATCGGCGATTTCACCGGAATGATTGGCGATCCCACCGGGCGCTCGGTCACGCGTCCGCCGCTTTCGCGCGAGCAGATTGAGCAGAACGCCGAAACCTACAAGGCACAGGTGTTCAAGATTCTCGATCCGCAAAAGACGGTGATCGACTTCAATCGCCGCTGGTTCGCCAAGTTTACCGCCGACGATTTCGTGCGTCTGGCCGCCAAGTACACGGTCTCGCAGATGCTGGAGCGTGAGGACTTCCACAAACGTTTTTTGGAAGAGAAGCCGATTGCGGTGCATGAGCTGCTCTATCCGCTGGCCCAGGGATATGACTCGGTGGCGCTCGAGGCAGATGTTGAGCTGGGGGGCACGGACCAGAAATTCAATCTCCTGGTAGGTCGCGAACTGCAGCGCGCCTACGGCCAGGAACCACAAGTGGTGCTGACCACGCCGATTCTCGAAGGCCTCGACGGCGTGCAGAAGATGTCGAAGTCGCTGGGCAACGCAATTGGGATCCATGAGCCGCCGCTGGAGATGTACGGCAAGATCATGTCGATCTCCGACGAGATGATGTGGAGATACTACGAGCTGTTGACGGATGTGCAACTGCCGGAGATCGAGAAGATGAGGCGCGAGACGCATCCCATGCAGGCGAAGAAAGAGCTGGCGCGGCGGATCGTGGCGGACTTTCACTCGACGGAGGCAGCGGCGAAGGCTGCCGAGGATTGGGCCAAGCAGTTTCAGAAGGATGAGGTGCCGGAGAGCATCGAGGAGGTACCTGTCCGGTTGGCAGAAATTGAATGGTCTATTAGTGGGGACACGGGCGTAAATGTTGCAGGTGACGAACAACTCGGGATAAAGCTTGATCGCCTACTCGTCAAATGTGGACTCGCAGATTCCGCGACAGACGCCAATAGAAAACTGAAGCAAGGCTCGGTCAAGGTAGGTGACAATGTGGTCCAAGAGCCGCGGATGAACCTTACATTGCCTACGACGGGGTCATTGCGGTTACCTTTGCGGGTAGGTAGGCGTCTGAAGATCGCTGTCATCGAAGTTTGACTAGTCATCCTGAGCGCAGCAGCGCGATTCGGATCGCGAATCGGGCTGCGGAGTCGAAGGACCCCGTGCTTGCCGACTCTGCCTCAGACTCCGCAAGGCGTTCGCTCGACGGAGACCGTGCGGCGGCTGGCAAACCAGAGTGTGAGTAGAGAACTCCCTGACAAGCCGCTGCTGCACCCTAGCAGGCACGGGGTCTTTCGACTCCGAGTTGGCTTTCGCAAGCGAAAGCCAGCTCTCCGCTCAAGATGACAGGAAGCAATTTGTGGTTAAATTCCCAAGCACATGCGCGCGGCGGTTATCTTCGGGCTGGGCTCCCACGAAAGGAACCTCAAGCCGTTTCGCGCTAACTCGAACGTGAGTTGGGTGATCGGCCTGCCGGCGAGTTCTGCTGAAGCAGACGCGATCTTAGTCTTTGGAGGAGATGGAACGGTTCACCGCCACCTGGCCCAACTGGTGGGCTTGCAGCTCCCTGTGCTGGTCGTGCCCTGCGGCAGCGGGAATGATTTTGCCCGGGCGCTAAATCTAAACGGCACCAAAGATTCGGTCACTGCCTGGCGCAAGTACGCATCTGGCGATGGCCGTGTGCGTACGATTGACCTCGGAGTGATCATGCCATTGGTGGGCCAGGAGTCCGCACCGCACCAGCGCTACTTCTGTTGTGTGGGGGGCGTGGGGCTTGATGGCGAAGTGTCGCGGCGTGCCAATCGTCTTCCGCGCTGGCTGCGGGGTCATGGCGGATACGTGGTCAGTCTTCCCCCGGCGTTGTTCCGATTCGCGCCCTTGCCGATGAAAATCAGCGTGGCGGACGCGGAACGCTCGGGCAGCTTCGTGACCCACAGCGAAAAGCCAGTTGTGCTCGCGGCCTTTGCCAACACCCCGGTGTTCGGCGGGGGAATGAAGATCGCGCCGCGAGCGCAGATCGACGATGGCCAACTTGATCTCTGCGTCATCAGCGACATCAACAAGCTGAAGTTGTTCTGTCTGTTCCCCACGGTGTACTTCGGGAAGCATTTGAGTATGGAGGAAGTGCAATATGCGCGGACTACACGTCTCCGAATCGAAACCGAAACGCCGCTGGATGTGTATGCGGACGGCGAATATGTGTGCCAGACGCCGGTTGACGTCAGCGTAGCGCCTCAGGCACTGCGTGTCATCGTTCTCTGACCGCGGCTACAAGCGGCCGGCTATGGTTCGAGCCATGCTCTCGGCGGCATCGACTTTGACATTGGCAACGCGCATGTCGATATGAACCAGAACATCGCCCTTGCGCATGAGCAGGCCGGACCCCATGGGCATCAGCAAAGCTTCATCGCCGATACCGTCGAGAGGTTGAAGGGTATTCATGCCCGCAATGGCGTTCTTCATGGCGCCGCTGGTCAGCTTCATGGCCAAGCCACCGCCTTGCCACGTGTATTGAATGTTCAGAATTCGGCCGTCGTTGCCGCCAAGGTGGTATTCGCAGGATAGGTCGCTGTTCGGCTCCGCGCTGGTCACGGGCTCGCCGAGAATCGCGCTGGCTTCGGCGGCGCTCAGCTTGCTGCACGGATCTCTGCTGCCGGTATAGGGAGCGGCATTGCCGGAAAATTCGTGAACGCGTTTCTTTACGCGATAGGCTACGTAGAAGCAGCTTCCGGCCAACAACAGACTCAGGAATACGAACACAGCCAAGATAATCAGGATGACTTTGACGGCTGTGCTGCTCCCTCCCTGGGCAACGGTTCTGGGCGGAGCCGCGACGACCGGTGCAGGGGCAGCGGGTGCGGCGTACACCGGCGCTGGATTTTGTGGCACAGGGCGGGGAGGTGTGCCAGCTCCAGCCGCGGCTGCACCGCATCCTTCGCAGAATTTCGCGCCAGCGACGAGCGGAGTTCCACACTGCACGCAGAATCCAGCCATGTTTTTGCCTCCCTGAGACGCCGGTTGACTGCTGAGGATCGAAGAAGGCGGAATCTTACGCAGCTTTGCCACGCCGGTCAAGGATTGTTCGCAGGCGCCCAAGTGCTAAACTACTGAGACGTTATGCCGGAAAATAACCGCTCTCGCACCTGGCTCTGGGTCCTTATCGGGGGAGGAGCGTTTTTCCTGTTCGTGCTAGCGGTGTTCACGCTGGTGTATCTGACGTTGCATGCCGGGGGCCAGGATACGTCCATCGGCGGCTTCGGCGACAAGATCGGCGTAGTGGAACTGGAAGGCGTCATTCTCGATCCGAAGGTCGTAGTTCAGCAATTGAAGAAGTTTGGCGATGACGATTCCATCAAGGCGATCATCTTGCAGGTGAACTCGCCGGGCGGAGGAGTGGCGGCCTCGGAGGAGATTTATCGCGAGGTCCGCCGGGTTCGCGACGACAAACACAAGCGCATTGTGTCTTCGATAGAGACGGTGGGGGCCAGTGGCGCATATTACATTTCCGCCGCAACTAACAAGATCTACGCCGATAACGGCAGCGTTGTAGGCTCGATTGGTGTGATCTCGCAGTGGACGAATTATGGCGATCTGCTGCGCTGGGCCAAGCTCAAGCAGGAAACCTTGAAAGTAGGGGAATTCAAGGACACGGGGGACCCGACGCGCGAGATGACGCCGGCGGAACGGGTCTACATGCAGTCGCTGATCGACAATATGTACGGACAGTTTGTGGACGCGGTTGCCGATGGCAGGCATGCGAAGCCGGCGGATATCAAGGCCATCGCGGATGGGCGGGTCTGGACGGGTCAGGAGGCGCTGTCGCTTCACCTGATCGACCAGATCGGAGATTTCCAAGCGGTTGTCGAAGACACGGCTAAATCCGTTGGAATCAGCGGCGAACCCACGCTGGTGCATCCCGAGAAGAATCGGCAGACACTGCTGGACCTGCTTTTCGGTGATGTCTCGCAGTGGTTGCCTACGAAGGAGAAGCTGTTGGAGCAGCAGGTCGGATTCTATTACCTTTGGAGATAGACAACCTGGCTCGGTGCGCTCCGGTGGTGTGGTCTGTAACCCTGCCGGAGCCCGAAACAAAAATTGCCACTTGCACACAACCCCTGAAATTTGAGAAGGTTATGGTGGCCCCGTGGCAATCCGGGAGTGGCATTAGCCGCACAAGCCAACGCGGCAGCGATATCTGATATCAGTGACATGGAGCGAGAGGCGTATGACAAAAGCAGATCTGATCGACGAGGTCTCCCGGCTGGCGGAGTTGACGCGCAAGGACAGTGAAGTTATCGTCGAGACCATCTTTGACAGTATCGTGCGCTCCCTCCGCGTGGGCGACAAGATCGAAATCCGCGGCTTCGGCAGCTTTCGCACACGGCAGCGCAAACCCCGCGTCGGCCGCAATCCCAAAACCGGAGACCGGGTCGAAGTGCCCGCCAAGAAAATTCCCTTCTTCAAGCCCAGCAAAGAATTGAAGGATCTGGTGAATACGGGAGCCGGCGAGACTGCCGCGCCAGCCCCGGCCGCGCCCGCGCAGTAAGCTAGGCACACTCAGCATTTGAGGCGGACACCCTTGTCCGCAGCTTTTGACGTTGAGCGTGCTTTCTCTGGAGGCAGTGCCTGGTAGCTCGGTTCCCTTCCTGGAACGGGCTTGTACGATGGCTCAACCCAGAGGAGAAACAAGCCAAAGTCAAAGGCGGCGGACAGGAGTGTCCGCCCCACATGTGATTAAATCGTATTGCATGTTTGCCCGCACAATCCGCGTGGAATATGAAGCCGCCGGCAAGAAACTTCCCTGCCCTCTGAAGTGGCTGGACAGCTTTTCCATGCGCAACTTCACCAACGCGACGGTCTTTGACGACACCCTGCCGGTCGGCGATGGCTTGATGGAGGTTGGCACCAAGGTCCCGCTCGTGCAGCTGAAGGAAGCGATGGAAGACTGGTTCCAGCGAAAAAGCTATCTGCCCAAAGGCTCGGCACTGGTGGTGACGGATCGAATTTCCTAGTGCTGCCTTATCAAAGCTGTTGGATTGTCGCCAAGCCTGTGGTATGAAATAAGGAAGTTCCATCCAGCCAATTTTTACCCAGCCAGAACCAAAGTATCTTTGCGCATCTTCTTCAGCGCTCGTCACAGAGAAGTGGCCTTAGATTTGCGAGGAGAGACATTATGACGAACCGTGAACTGATCGAATCCTGGAGCGTTTCTTCCGGAGCCGTCAGGCGGGAGTCTTCGCGCAATGGGTATGTCTTCGCAGAAGAGAAGGGTGCGTGGAAATGGGGTTGGAAGGTTTTTGGACTGGTCGTCTCGCTGGGAGTAAGCCTGGCGGGATGGGCGGGACTGATCCTGGCGACCCGCCATTTCGTGCGTTAGAAGCCAACCCTCCTCGAAGAATCGCCCGCTCCGGGAAACAGCTTCTTCCTACTTGTCGTAGTGCAGCAGCGAGAACACATCGTACGGCTTGAGCTTCTCGCGGCCTTTCAGGAAATCAAGCTCGACCACAAAACCCAGCCCCACGATTTCCCCGCCCAGCGAGGTGGCTAATTTCGTGGTGGCTTCGGCGGTGCCACCGGTGGCCAGCAAGTCGTCTGCGATGATTACGCGCTGTCCGGGCTGGATGGCGTCTTTGTGAATCTCCAGCGTATTGGTCCCATATTCCAAAGCGTAGTCATAGCGTACGGTCGCTGCGGGAAGTTTTCCCGGTTTACGCACGGGGACGAACCCGGCATTGAGGCGGTAGGCCAACGCCGGGCCGAAAATGAACCCCCGGGCCTCCATGCCAAGAATCAAGTCGACGTCCTGGTTGATGTAATGTTCAGCCAGGGCATCGATTAGAGTCGCGAATCCCAGCTTGTCTTTCAGCAGCGTGGTGATGTCATAAAAAAGAATTCCCGGCTTGGGGAAATCGGGGACTTCGCGGATGAGCTTTTTCAGCGGCTCGCAGTTGACACTTGATTTCGGTGAGGCGGTGTTTGCCGGCATCTACCAGGCTCCTTCGATGCGAAATGAAGTCAGGCCGGAAACGGGTTTGGCCTGGAATTCCTCGACGTCGTCGACGCGCGCGGCTCGCGGCCCCTGCCGCAAGCGTGAGCGCAAGCCAGCCAGCTGGTCGCGTGTGCCCATGGCCAGCACTTCCACGCTGCTATCGGGATTGTTGCGGACCCATCCGGCAATTCCCAGGATGTGCGCCTCGCGCTCCACAAACCAGCGGAAGCCTACGCCTTGAACGCGTCCGCGAACCAGAAAGCGGAGTGCTTCGACGGATTTTTCGCCAGAGATCACGGTGCTGGGAATGCAGAAGTAAGAAGTCAGAATGCAGAAGCCCGGGGTCCCCGTGCACTTCTGACTTCTGAACTCTGACTTCTCACTTCTCGCTACGCTCTCGACAGATACACGCCTTCGGCAGTATCGACTTTAATTTTTTCGCCTTCGTTAATGAAGGGCGGGACTTGCACCACGAGACCGGTTTCCGTCTTGGCGGCCTTGGTCACGCTGGAAGCGGTAGCACTCCTGAGCCCGGGTTCAGTCTCCACTACGGTGAGTTCCACGGTTTGTGGTAATTCGATTCCTACCGCCTTGCCGTCGAAAAACTCGACCTTAATCTTCAGGTTTGAAGTGAGGTAATCGACGGCGTCGCCCAGGATTTCCTTCGTCAAATGGGTCTGCTCATAGTTGGTAGTGTCCATGAAGTAATAGCTGTCGCCGTCAGCGTACAGGAATTCCATCTCTTGCTCGTCCACATTGATCTTTTCGATGGGATCAGGGGAGCGGAAACGGTGCTCGAACATGGCGCCAGTGCGCAGGTTGCGCAACTTGGCCTGGATGAAAGCGCGCAGATTGCCCGGTGTGCGGTGCTCCACACTAAAGACCGAATGGAGGTCATTGTTGTGCTTGATGATCATGCCCGGGCGAAGCTGGGTGGCAGGGATAGACATTGCTGATTAAGACTCCTTCATAGATTGCGGCTGGCCGGCGGAAGCGGGCGGGCCACATTTTCCGCCGAACACTAGGCTCAAAACCTTTATTTTACACGGGGTTGGGGTAAGAATGGAAATCGCCGGAAGGAATCCCGAGCGGCCCAGCACAGAACCATCTAGAATAATAAAACGAATCTTTCATGAAGAGGTGTACTTATGCGTGAGGGTAAATACGAAGCTTCGGAACAAGGGAGTGTAGGGACAGCGGTTACATTCCTGCTGATTGGTCTGGGTGCCGGCACCCTGATCGGTTTGTTGTTTGCGCCGAAATCGGGCCGGCAGATGCGTAAGGAACTACGGCGCCGCTACGAAGATGCGCGCGAGACGATTGACGATTGGAAGGACGACGCACGAGAAGTAGCGGAAGAGACCCTGGAACGCGGCGCGGAACTGGCGGATGAAATACGCGACCGGGTGACTCCGCTGGCCAAAACCATCAAGGCACAGATAAAGCTGTAGGCCGAGTCAGTACAGCCGGAAACTCACTTCTACGTTGATCTGCACGGCCACGGGATGGCCATTCAGAATTGCCGGTTGGAAGCGCCACTGGCTAACCGCCTCGAGTGCCTTTTCATCCAGGCCCATTCCCAAAAGAGCGCTGCACACGAATACCATGCGGGCGCCCGTCTGCCCCGACCAGCATCCACAGGAGAACCGAGCCTTGCAGCTTGGCTCGGCGCGCGCCGTCGGAGTAATCCGGGTCCGGGGCATAGAGGGGCCGCGGCGCCGTTACTCCACCCCTGCCGGGCGAGAAGACAACGCCCTGATCGTAGGGACCGAAGCCCGAACCATCTTTGGGTCCCACTCCGCCGCAACATCCGTTACCGATGCCGCCACCGCCCCCGGGGCCGTTGGAAGGCGGAGCTTGCACCAGCATTAGCGGATCGCCGAGCGGACCCGCCTGCGGCAGGTGGACTGCTGACAAGGCCATCACGCTTGGCGGTTCCGGCAATTTGGGGTCGAGATTGCGAACGACAGCCAAAGGCGGGGTGAGTTGGTCTTCCGGAGACATCTTCGGCAAAGCACCACGCGATGCGGCGATTATGTCGTGATCGCCGCCGCCACCGTGTCCGCCGCTTTCGCGAGGAGAATATGAAAACGAAATTGGGCCGACGTTGGCCAGGATTGTGCCGGACTGGGTTCTCGGCCCCGGTCTTCGTCCAAGATACAACGTTACTACCAGCAGGACTCCCAGCAGGGTTTGGGCGGTAAACCCGAACAGGAAGTGACGAGGCTCGACGCGATAGAGACCGAAGGCGCTGCTAGTGGGGGACATCAATGTGGATGCAGACGAATTTGACATGGCTTCCTATATAAGCGTCACCGTCAATTTCCAATTAAGAAGCCAACGGCGAGCAAAAGGATACCTAGCCGAAGATGGCAGCGAAGAAGTGCCTTATTTTCCCGAAAACGCTACGGTGGGGTTCCGCGGGTTGGGGAGGCGGAAGAACTGCGGGCTCAAACCACGCCGGGCGCGGCAGGCCGCTTGGTGGAAGTAACTCCGCTTCGTGCGTGGGAGGGGGTTGGGGCGGAGGTGGATCGTTTGCATTGAAGACAAAGGGCGCGTCCACCTGTATGTGCACGTCGTTGGGTTTGGACGGTGGCAAAGGGGCGGTCTCCAGTTGTTCCCGGGCGTTCGAGGACAGCATCACGGCGGGCACAGGCGCCGGACAACCGCAAGTAGCAGTCGCCGTGCGATCGAGGGCCCGCAACTGGCCCGAGTGAAACATCACTTGCTCGGCGGGTTTCACCTGGTAGGTGCCATCCCCCAGAAGTTCGGACACGATCACTGAAGCGGTATTTCCCGGCAAGGCTTGAATACAGGTGTTGCCGCGTGAGTCCGCACTGACTCCATAATCAAACTCTCCCGGGCCGGCCAGCAGAATACGGAAGTCCGGGGTAACAATCGAGTCTGCGGTGGTGTCGAGAGCGTAATGCGCCTCCAGGGCTCCGGTACTCATGGCCAGCATAAGAGTGCGCCCGTTTTTCGAGGAGGTGACAGAAATCGTAGTACCTGGACAAACCTTGACTTCACCGCCGCGTTGCAGGCGCAGAACGGAAGGATCCAAGCCTGCGGTCACCGAGGCTCCGTCGGGCACCCGGCTGCCCGCCAGAATAATTGCCCCTGTCGACGCCGAGCTGACCGGAATTGCAGACGGGCGCGCTGCCTGATCGACATTCGGAGCGGGCGCCGGTTTCACGGCTGGCTGTCTCGCCCGCAAGCGAACCATCAGGCGATTCCCGGCCGCGTCCCAGGTAAAGGCCACAGGCTTTGCCAGATCCACCACGATGCGCGCCACTGGCGGACTTTCCTGAAACTGGTTTGCCCGAATGGCGGCCACTTCGCTGATACGGAAGTCGAGATGTTTCTTGTCATTCAACAGCGTGGCGTTGGGCAGGTCGATCACCAGGCGCGATGGGTTGTCCAAGGTGCGAATCTGAGGAACCACGGGTTGATCGGAGATGATTTCGATAGCAGGGCCGGTTGGCTCGAACAGTCCACGTACGGAGCGCACCCTGACGGGAAACTCAGTCGTGGTCAGCAATTCCGGTGCAGATTGCGCCCTGGCGATCGGTAAGAGCCACAGAAAGCCTGAGGCCAGCGAGAGGACACCGAAGACGGCAGAAATACGCGGCGGAAGCTTCATCTCGGCAAGACCACTAAGGCAACAATAGCACCGGCAAACCAGAGAAGAAAGCCGCCCAGGAAGTTCAAAGGTGCCGGGATCAAGCGAGGAAAGATTGCTGGAGAAAGATTACGGTTCGGAGAGGAACTCGTATTCGTCGATGACGGCAGCGACCGCGATCTTGCCGTCGGTCTGGCCTTCATCCACACGGACGACTTTTCCCTTGCAGCGCACGCGGATGCTTTCCGTTAATGTGATTTCAGGAGGGAGGGTGAGGGTGAACTCAATGGTAGCTCCAGCGGCGATTGCCGCATCGACGTAGAAGCAGATGCCACGGGCACTGACGTCGCGAGTCTGAGCGGACTGTTCCTGTCCGCCGTCGTCCCTGTAGGACACGGAGACTGGTAGCCGCAGGGCAAACCGGCGAGTCGCCCGCTTGTTGTCCTGCGTGGTTTCGGCCATGAGCCCTCCGTGAACTCAGTAGCATCGCCTGTCGGGACGGCCCTGTCAAGATGAGAATGTTGGGTGGCCGCCCAAGGTAGCAGGGCGAGATTCGCGGTTCCGGGCGAACCCGGTTGGAGGTTTTCGGGTAATCTGGTAACCAGTTCGATAGTTATGATCTTCGTCCTCGACAACTACGATTCTTTTACTTACAACCTGGTCCAATATATCGGGGAGCTGGGGGCCGAAGTCGTCGTCCGTCGTAACAATCAAGTAACGGTGGCCGAGGTGGAAGCGATGCGCCCCGGGAAGATTGTTATCTCACCCGGGCCGTGCACCCCGCAGGAAGCAGGGATCAGTGTTGAACTGATCCGGCACTTTGCGGGCAAAGTCCCCATCCTGGGGGTCTGCCTGGGGCATCAGGCGGTCGGTGCGGCTTTCGGCGGAGAGATTGTGCGCGCCGCCAGACTGATGCACGGGAAGACCAGTGAAATCATACACGACAATCGGACCATCTTTCAGGGCCTGGGGATGCCCCTCACCGCTACGCGCTATCACTCGCTGATCGTGCGGGAAGAGAGCCTGCCGGCGGAGTTGGAGGTCAGTGCCTTCGCGACCGAGGCGGATGGCTCGCGGGTCATCATGGGATTGCGACACAAACGGTTTCCCATCGAGGGCGTACAGTTCCACCCGGAGAGCGTGTTGACGGTGGAGGGGAAAAAGCTGGTCGGAAACTTCTTACAACTGTAACTGTAGCCCTGCGAGGTGAAGGAGCAGAGTTACAGGGACGCAACAGGGTGGGAGGCGGAAGAGCAGTCCTGGCACTGGCTGTCGACGGGGACCCAGAGCGCGTGTTAGCTGTCGTGTGAATGAGATGCCTATGAGCTTATTTCACAGTCTGCTGTGCCGCCTGCGGTCACTGCGTAAAAGCGACTCGAGCAATGTCGGGCGTGACGAGTTGGAGTTTCACCTGGAAGGTCAAACAGAAGAGAACCCTGCCAGCGGGATGTCACCGGAAGAAGCGCAGACATCCGCGAAAGCCAGTTTTGGTAGCTTCTCCACCGTTATCGAGGAGTGCTACGAGGCCCACGGTGTAGCGTGGCTCGACGATCTCAAGCAGGATATTCGCTATGGCCTGCGGACGCTGGCGAAGCATCGCTCTTTTACGGTAGTGACGGTGCTTACGCTTGGGTTGGGGATTGGGGCCTGTACCACGATCTTCAGCTTGGTGAATGCGGTGCTGATTCGGTCGTTGCCTTACGGGGAGCCGGAAAGGTTAGTATACCTTTTTACTCCCAATTCTGTCTTGAAACTTCCAGCAGAGCTCTTTGGACCAAGCGCTGCGGACTTCTTCGATTTGAGGAAGCAGAGCACGTCGTTTGCGGCGACGACTTTGTTTGACCAGACGACCTACAACCTGGCTGGGAATGATCGAGCGGAGAGGGTTGGCGCGGCCAAGGTGGACGCCGATTTTTTCGGGACGCTGGAGGTGGTTCCTGAGCTTGGCCGTGGTTTCGACGCAAAGGATGAACAGCCCGGAAATGAGCAGGTCGCCGTGATCAGCCATGCGCTTTGGCAGACAATGCTGGGTGGACGGGTCGATGTTCTGGGAAGCACCCTGCGGCTGGATGGCCGACCTTATCGGGTAGTAGGCGTGATGCCAGCAGAGTTTGAATATCCGCATAAGAGCGATCTTACCTACGGGAACGGGCATGTCGAGACGACTGATTTGTGGGTGCCTTTGGCCTTGACACCTGCACAGCGGGCCGAGAGAGAAGACTCAAACGGCTACGCTCTCGCGCGGCTGAAGCCAGGGGTGAGCTTGCGGCAGGCGCAGGCGGAGATGGATACCGTCATGTCGAATCTCAACCTGCTGCACGATGCGGATATGCGCGGATGGGGCGCGTTCGTGAAGCCCTTTCGGGATAGTGCGCTGGGGCCGGTGCGGCCCTTGATGTTGCTCCTGATGGTTTCTGTCGGATTTGTTCTGCTGATCGCCTGTGGCAATGCAGCGAATCTGCTTCTGGCGCGGGCTGCGGCCCGAACGCATGAGTTGGGTGTGCGTGCGGCACTGGGCGCCAGTCGAAGCCGTTTGCTGCGTCAAATGCTGACGGAGTCGCTCATGTTGAGCGCCGCGGCAGGTGTCGTGGGTGTCGGGCTGGCAGGGCTGTTTCTGCCTGCGTTGCTGAAGCTCAATCCGGGAGATATTCCGCGGATGGACAATACTCGGCTCGACCTGCGTGTGATGGGGTTCGTGCTGGTCGTTACGGTATTGACAAGCGTGCTGTTCGGTATGGCGCCTTCGTTATCGGCAACTCGAACCAACCTGCTGGAGGCTTTGACGAGCAGCGGCATGCGTGGAGTTTCGGGTGACCGGCGGCGGGTGAGGCATGGGCTGGCAGTGGCTCAGATCGCGCTTCTGGTGGTGTTGCTGACGGGCACTGGGCTTTTGTCGCGGAGTTACGCAAACGTGCTTTCGGTGGGGGCAGGATTTTCGGCTACAACGGTCACGGCGAATGTGCAACTGAGCCCGCATTACGGTACCACGCATGAGCGCCGCGCCATCTTCGGGAGCCTGATCGAGCGGCTGAAATCAGCCCCCGGCGTGGAAGCTGTGGGAGTCGTGAACGAGGTGCCTCTCAATGACTCGGAGAGTCTTTCGACTTTGTTCGTGGAAGGGTATCCGAACGAAAAACAGCAACTGGTGGAGGAACGGGGGATTACGCAGAACTATCTTTCGGCGATGCAGACGCCGTTACTTCAGGGACGGGACTTTTCAGACGAAGACATGTCCGGACACCGGCTGGTGGCAGTCGTGAATGAGGCCTTTGCGAAGAAGTACTTTGCGAATGAAGATGCGATTGGCCGCCGCATTCGTACGGGGGAAGACGAAAGTGGTCCGTGGGTTACGGTGGTTGGAGTTGCGAAGGATGTTCGCTATGTGAGCCTTGAGGAAGCCGCAATCCCCCAGGTGTACAGACCTTTCTGGCAGGTGGAGTGGAACGAATCGTCTATAGTCGGCGCGTACGTCGCGGTGCGTTCGTCGCTGCCCCAGGATGCTGTCGCTGCGCAGATTCGGGCGGCAGTAAAGGGAATTGATCCGAGCCTCGCGGTAGCCGACGTGCATACGATGCGTCAATTGGTTTCTCTTGTAACTGCGAGGAGGCGGTTTCAGACTACCCTGCTGACGGTCTTCTCAGGTGCCGCGATGTTACTGGCGATGGTGGGCGTGTATGGGTTGCTCGCCTACTCTGTAAGGCAGAGAACCGGAGAGATTGGAATCCGCGTGGCGTTGGGTGCGTCAAAAAGCGGAGTAGTGCGATTGATGTTGAGAGAGGGGCTTACATTGCTCGGAGTAGGTCTGGTAATTGGGGTCGCGGCGTCGCTGCTAAGTACGCGGCTGCTGTCGGTTTTTTGTATGGTGTTCCCTCGCTTGATCCTATTACGTTTGCGCTGGTTCCGACGTTGTTGTTCGTGGCTACGTTTGCGGCTTGTTTGATTCCAAGTTTCAGGGCGGCTGCTGTCGATCCGATGAACGCATTACGTCACGAATGACCACCGTTCACTGGCCACTGTTCCTTGCCACTTCCACTGCGCGCAGCACTGCCCTTGCCTTGTTCATGCACTCCTCGAATTCTCGTTGAGGATCGGAATCGGCCACGATGCCGGCTCCCGCTTGCAGGTATGCTTTCTTCCCGTTCATCAGCATAGTGCGGATGGCGATGCAGGAATCGAGGTTGCCGGCGAAGTCGGCGTAGAGCACCGAGCCGCCGTAGATTCCGCGACGCACCGGCTCCAGTTCTTCGATGATCTGCATGGCGCGGACTTTGGGAGCGCCGGAGAGCGTGCCCGCGGGGAAGCATGCCGCGAAGGCATCCAGGGCATCCAGCCCCTTCCGTAGTTTTCCTTCGAGCGCGGAAACAATATGCATGACATGCGAGTAGCGCTCGACGTACATCAAGTCGCGGACTTTGACCGAACCATACTCGCTGACGCGACCCAGATCGTTTCGGCCAAGATCGACCAGCATGACGTGCTCTGCCCGTTCCTTTTCGTCGGAGAGCATGGCTTTTTCGAGGCGCTCGTCTTCGGCTTCATCGCGGCCGCGGGGATGGGTTCCCGCGATCGGGCGGTATTCCAACTTGCTTCCGGTGACGCGTAGCAACATTTCGGGCGAGGAACCCACGACATGCGTGTCTCCCATACGCAAGAAGTAAAGGTACGGCGAGGGGTTCACGGCTCGCAAGGAACGATAAATATCGAAGGGCGCGACACCTGGAGTGAAATCCAGTCGCTGAGAGAGCACCACCTGAAAAATATCACCGGCCGCGATGTACTCCTTGCAACGCTCCACGGACTGGACAAATCGTTGCCGGCTGGTTGCGGCGTGTACCTTGAGTTTCGTCGATTGGGCGCGGCCTTTCCGCCAGTCAGCAGGACGTAAGCCACCAGCCAGCTTCTTCTCCAACGTTTCGATATCGGCGACGGCACGGTCGAAGGCCTTTCTCGGACTCTCTCGAGACACGTCGGCGCTGGCGATGATGTGAATCTGGTGGAGGAGGTGATCGAAAGCGAGCACCCGGTCAAAAAACATCAGCACACAGTCGGGTACAGAGAGATCGTCCTTGGCGTGCTCGCCAATGTTCTCCATCTGACGCACACTGTCGTAGGCAAAGTAGCCGACCGCACCGGCCGTAAACGGTGGCAGGCCGGCAAAGGTTACCGGGCGGTGTTCGCGGAGCAGGTGTTTCAGGATCTCGATCACATTGCCCTGGTGGTGTTCGACTCGCTTTCCACGCCGTACTACAATCTGCCGGCCGCGGGCACGAACCTGCATATAGGGGTGCGCTCCCAGGAAGGTGTAACGGCCTATGCGTTCCCCGCGCTCCACCGACTCCAAAAGAAATGCCTCGGGCTCCCGGGCGGCGACAGCCAGAAAGGCGGACACCGGGGTCAGGAGATCGGCCATCACCGACTTGGCCACAGGGACCAGGGTGCCTTGCGTGGCCAGACGCGCAAACTCCTTGTAATCAGGGCGAATCATGGATTATCGAGCTTTGAACCCGGGTTCCCCATTATAGGGGAGGGCGGGGACAGCGTGGGGGAAGGCAGTCCGTCTGGGACGCTTCCTCCGGTACGTCCATGCCCCCAAACTAACGTAACCACTGAATGAATTGACTGATCTCGCAACAGGCTGCAAGATGGCTACTTAGCGGCATCCTCATGGCGAGGCGGTATGCGGATTAAGTTCTGGGGGGTCCGGGGATCGACCCCGGCTCCTCAGCCAGAGAACATGCGGTACGGGGGCAATAC
The DNA here is from genome assembly GCA_049582765.1 of Terriglobales bacterium. Classification (GTDB taxonomy): domain Bacteria; phylum Acidobacteriota; class Terriglobia; order Terriglobales; family Acidobacteriaceae; genus JBAUUQ01. The sequence goes on along the minus strand of JBAUUQ010000050.1, from coordinate 212,246 downwards.
CTCCTGCGTAGAAGTACGCCTGGGAGACAGCGTCTACGTGTTCGATTGTGGCACCGGCTTCCGCGTGCTGGGGCAGGCACTGCGCCGCGAGTTCAACGGCCGTCCGGTCTCCGCTCATATCTTCGTCTCGCATTTTCATTGGGACCACATTCAGGGGCTGCCATTTTTTGGGCCGCTTTATGACCACAAGGAGAACCGCTTCCAGTTTCACTGTTCGGGCCGGACGCGAAGCCTGAAGCAGGTCTTCGAGGAGCAAATGGCCTCGCCGTTTTTCCCGGTCGGACTGGACCAGATGAAAGCCCATCAGGATTTCTATGACCTGGAAGAGGGACGCATTCAACTGGGCGACGTCAACTTGCAGGCGTTGTGGCTGAACCATCCTCAGGGTTGCATGGGTTTTCGCCTGGAAACAAAGGAAGGGGTGGTGGTCTACGCGACAGATAACGAACCGGGGGATACGGTGTTCGACAAGAACGTCCGCAAGCTCGCGGCCGGAGCCGACGTTCTGATTTACGATGCCCAGTACCTTCCCGAGGAATACGAAGCCCGCCGCCGGGGATGGGGACACAGTCACTGGCGCGAGGCCATCAATATCGTGATGGAGAGTGGGGCAAAAGAGCTGGTTTTGTTTCATCACGATCCTGACCATGATGACGCGTGCATCGATAAGGTAGTCAAGGAGGCGAGCAACTACTACGCTCGGGTGCGCGCGGCCGCGGAAGGCATGCAGATCGAGGTCGCCAGCTCCCGGTCGGCGGCACGGTGAAGGCCAACATTCTCCGGCTCGAGCAGCCACCTAATTGCCATTCCTGCCATCTTTCGATCGTGCTTTACAATAAGTAATTCCGGGCCTGAGTTTTGCGTCTCGAGAGGGAATTGAGTGAAGCAGCTTGCAGCAGCGTGGCCCCACGTGTCGGCGGTCTCCGTCATCGACATTCTGCTGGTCGCCGTCATCATCTATGAGCTGCTCGCACTCATCAAGGGCACCCGTGCCGCGCTGATGCTGGTGGGTGTGGGCGGGCTGGCGCTGGCGTTTTACTTATCACGGCTCGGCGAACTGGCCACTTTGAACTGGCTGGTCGGTACTTTGCTCCCCTACACCGTCTTTGCCCTGATTGTGGTTTTCGCGGTCGAAATCCGCCAGGCCTTGACCCGGCTGGGGCGCAGGCTGACGTTCAGCCGGGCTCCCGGTTCGGAGGCGGACGCCTACGATGACATCGTGCTGGCCGCCAACCTGTTCTGCCAAAACCAGACCGGTGCCCTGATGGTGATTGAGCGTGAAATCGGCCTGCGAACCTACATTGAAAGTGGGGTTCCGCTGGATGCACAGCTTTCCTACGATCTACTGGCGACGATCTTTCGCCCCAGCGCCCCACTGCACGACGGAGCGGTAATTATCCAAAGGGATCGGATCGCTGCGGCGGCATGTTTTCTGCCGCTCTCGATGAATCCAGTTCTGTCCACACAACTGGGCACGCGCCATCGGGCTGGCATTGGAGTTACCGAGGAGAGTGACGCCATCGCGGTGATCGTATCCGAGGAAACTGGCAGTATCAGCGTGGCAATCGCCGGTAAAATCGAACGCGACCTTACCGTCGACCAGCTGCGCGACCGGCTGGGAGAACTCCTGGGCCGCTACGTGCCGCCTTCGACTTTGCCAACTCCGATCAGCAATGGCGCCGAGATACTGGACAGTACAGATCTAGACGACTCGAGCAGTTCACCGCCGCGTGCGGACTCACGAGTGAACCAGGGAACGGACCGTTAACTCATGAGAGACTTCCTGCGCCGCTACGTCTGTCACAATCTCGGATTGAAGCTGATTTCGCTCGGTCTGGCGGTCGGCATGTGGCTGTTGGTCGTGCGCGATCCCCTGGCCGAAGTGGCCGTAAACGTACCCCTCGAATTCCACAATATGCCGGCGAACCTCGACATCAGCGCCGAGAGCATTCCCACTGCGCAAATCCGGCTGCGCGGTCCCGAGCGAATCGTGCATAAGCTGCGCCCCTCCGATGTTTATGTGGAGATTGAGCTGGGCAATCTCAAGCCCGGCGAGCATACGTTCGACCTGACCGACAACCAGATCCACCGGCCGACGGGGCTGGAGGTAGTGCAGGTGGTTCCGAGCCAGGTGCATTTCACCTTCGATGACCGTTTAGTTCGCCGAGTTCCCGTGCAGCCGCGAGTTGTGGGAAGCTTCGCCAGTGGTTATCGGATTGGCCAGGTACTGGCAGATCCCGCCTTCGTCACCATTAGCGGCCCGAAGAAGCACGTGGAGGAAGTCGAGGCGGCCACGACCGACCCGGTGGATGTGAGCGGAAGCATGAGCCGGGTCACCTTCTCCCGCCATGCCTACGTTTCTGATCCTCTGATTCAGGTCAGCGATCCGAATCCTGTACGCGTCACGGTTATCATGGAGAAGACACCCGCAACCGATGGGCACTAAGCCGCATACCGAAATGACTTCCGCCACTCGACAACTCTTTGGAACCGACGGCATTCGTGGAGTGGCCGGCGAGTTTCCACTGACCCCGGAAAGCACATATCTCATTGGCAGAGCCCTGGGGCATGACCTGATTCGCACCCGGCCTCGGGCCCGTGTGGTGTTTGGCCAGGATACGCGTGAGTCGAGCTCCTGGATTGCTGACCGTGTCATGCTGGGACTGACATCTTGCGGCTGCGAGGTGCACAGCGCGGGCGTGCTGACTACGCCCGGAGTTGCCTACCTGGCGCGTTCCGGGAAGTATGCGGCCGGCGTGGTGATCTCTGCCTCGCACAATCCTTGGACGGATAACGGTATTAAAGTGTTCTCAGGCGACGGATATAAATTGCCGGATGCTCATGAACTGGCCATCGAGAAAGAGATCTTCTCGCTACTACAGAATCCTGCTTCGGTGGCCGCACCGAGCAGTAAGCTCGCTGCCAGTCTTCCTGGCGAGGCCAAGCTGCGGCAGGCCTACGTTGAGTGGCTTTCTCACAACGTAAAAGCGGACCTGGGCGGTTTGCGAGTTCTAGTGGACTGCGCCAACGGCGCGGCCGCAGTCGAGGCCCCTGAACTGTTCCGGGCATGCGCGATTCAGGCAACGTTCTTATGTGCGGCCCCAGATGGCAGGAATATCAATGAAAACTGCGGCGCGCTGCATCCGGATGTGTTGGCAAAGTTGGTGGCACAAAAGCGGGGTCAATTCGACCTGGGAATCACTTTCGACGGTGATGCGGATCGCGCGCTCTTTTGCGACGCCAACGGCCGGGTGGTGAATGGTGACGCCGTGCTCCTTCTCGTGGCGCGCGACATGCATTCGAGGGGCGTGCTAGCCGGCTCTACGGTGGTGGCGACCACCATGTCGAACATGGGCCTGGAAATCGCGTTACGCAAATCACGCATCCAGATGCTGCGCGCCGGCGTCGGCGACAAGTACGTGTTGGAGGAGATGCTGAAGAGTGGCTCGACCCTGGGCGGTGAGCAATCCGGACATATTATCTTCCGTGATGGCGAGGCCACTACGGGCGATGGCCTGCTCACGGCTTTGCGGGTGATGGAGATCATGGCTCGCACCCAGAAGCCGCTCGAGGAGTTGATCGGCGATCTAAAAGTGTTTCCGCAAACGATTCAGAACGTGCGGGTGCGGGAAAAGATTCCATTCGCAAAGGTGCCGGAAATCCACCGCGCAATCCAGGCAGCGGAGCGCGAGCTCGACGGTAACGGACGGGTTGTGGTCCGCTATTCAGGAACCGAGGCACTGGCTCGAGTGATGGTAGAAGCGGAGTCAGAAGAAAAGATGCGGGCGCTGGCCAGAGACATAGCGGCCGCCATCAAGGAAGCGCTGGGTGCGTAATCCAGAGGTGTGGAGGGGTTCCCGTCCCAACCGGCGTTCTAATCCATGACGACTGTGCTCAGCAACCTCGCGGCTGTATGGAATCTGATTCTACTGGCGGCTGCGATCGCAATCCTGGTCTGGTTTGCCTATTGGTTTGGTCTGCGCCGGCTGATTCGGGCTCGAAAAATTGCCGGGCTCCGCGAACGAAGGATGCTGCGGGAGGCCGCGGAACGAGAGGCCGACCGGGAGCGCTGAGACCCTGGTTCGGCGGTTCCAGATTCTGATCGGGTTCTTATTCCAGGTCCCGCCAGTTTGGCCCGATGCCTATCTCTACCAGCAACGGCACCGTGAGCGGATGGACTTTTTCCATTTGCTCCCGCACCAGCGTTGTCATCTCTCCGACCTCAGTCTTGGGCACTTCAAACACCAATTCATCGTGGACCTGCAGAGTCATTCTTGATTTCAGACCACGCTGCCGGAGTGCGGCATCAATCCGGATCATGGCGATCTTGATCAGGTCCGCCGCCGTACCTTGCAGCGGCGTATTCACTGCCGTTCGCTCGGCGAAGCCGCGCAGGTTGGCGTTCTTGCTATTGATGTCCGGAATCGGCCGCACCCTGCCGAACAGGGTTCTTACTTTTCCTTCGCGACGAGCCTCTTCGAGGGTCGTGTCGATGAATGCCCGAACGCCTTTGTACTTTTCAAAATATGCGTTGATGAACTGCTTGGCCTCGGCCGGCTCGATCCCCAGGTTTTGCGAGAGTCCGAATGCCGAGAGGCCGTACACGATGCCGAAGTTCACCACCTTGGCTTGGCGGCGATGGTCGGGCGTGACCATTAGAGGGGGGACGCCAAAAACCTGGGATGCGGTCAAGGTGTGGATGTCGTCACCACGGCGGAAAGCTTCGACCAGCAACGGGTCCTTCGAAAAGTGCGCCAGCAGGCGCAGTTCGATCTGCGAATAGTCCGCCGCCAGGAGCACATGGCCGGGTTCGGCGGTGAATGCAGCGCGAATCTCACGCCCCAATTCGGTGCGAATCGGAATGTTCTGCAGGTTGGGATTGGCGGACGACAATCTGCCGGTGGCCGTTCCGGTCTGATCGAAGGTGGTGTGCAGGCGGCCGGTCGCCGGATTCAGCAGTGCCGGCAGCGCGTCAACATAGGTCGATTTCAACTTGGTGAGTTGCCGGTATTCGAGCACCAGTCGCGGGGCCTCGTGGTCTGCGGCTAATCCTTCCAACACGTCGACTGCGGTAGAAATGGTCTTGCCTTTGCCGTATTTCACCGGCTTGGGCAGGTTCAGTCGGTTGAACAGCACATCTCCGAGTTGCTTGGGAGAGCTGATGTTGAATTCCACACCGCAACATTCGTAGATGTGCCTGGCTTTGGCGTCGATCTCGCCTTCCAGGCGAGACGACATATCCGCCAGAGTCTTGCGATCAATCTTCACCCCGGCGTGTTCCATGCGGGTCAGGACCGGAACCAGCGGCAGATCGATCTCCTGGTAGAGCTTGAGCAGTCCGGCTTCCTCTACTTCGCGGCGGAGAGCGCTGGCAAGCCGGCCGCAGATGTCGGCAGCTTCGGGCAGAGTCCCACCGAGCTTAAGATTGAAACGTCGCAAGGCCACGTCAGCCAGGCGATGGGATGAATATGTAGGATCGAGCAGATAGGAATACAGCATCGGCTCATGCTGTACGCCATTTAGTGAAACCCCTTGCTTCTCGAGATCGTGGGTAGCCGCTTTCCAATCGTGAATGGCCTTGGGCACAGTTGGGTCGGCGAGAGCGGTTTTCAGTCTGGCTACGGCTTCGTTTGCGTCCGATGACACGGTTACGGCGCTGCCGGGAGTGGATGAGATGGCGATATTCCGGGGCTGGAGTGTTTGAGCAGGCTCCGCGGTAAGTGGCAACATGCGCTCTGCAGATTCCTCCTCTTCGGCTTCAGTCTCCTCGGACAATTCCGTCTCCGTTTCAACCGCCACTGCCAGCACGCCGCCGGGAGGAATCGACCGTAAAACTGCTTCGATGTCGGCAGCGGAGTTAGCCTCGGAGTAGTGCGCCTCACTCACCTCGACGACCGGCAAGAGCTCTTTCAACAGCGAGCTGAATTCCAGTTCGGTAAATAGAGCGCGCAAAGCCTCGACGTCGGGCGCTCCCACTTTCATCGCTTCCAGGTTCAGGTCGATGGGCACATCGCAGTCGATGGTCACCAGCTGCTTGCTCAACAGGATGTTGTTGCGGTTGTTTTGCAGCGATTCGCGGTAGGTTTTCTTTTCGACTTCGGCGGCGTGATCCAGCGCCTGCTCGACGCTGCCGAAACGCTTGATCAGATCGACTGAGCCCTTGTCGCCGATTCCGGGGGCTCCTGGGACATTGTCGATGGCGTCGCCGCGCAGCGCCATCACATCCACGACTTTGCTGGGAGGAACACCCAGGATTTCCTCCACTTTTTGCGGGTCACAGATCAAGTTGTCTTTGGGCGGATTCAGAACGTGAACGTGCTCGTTCACCAGTTGCAGCATGTCTTTATCGCTGGAGACGACATATACCGGATACGATTCTGCCTCAGCTTTGCGCGCCAGCGTGCCAATCACATCGTCCGCCTCATAGCCTTGGAGTTCGAGAATCGGTATGCGATAGGCATCGAGCGCCCTGCGGATGTAAGGCACCTGTTGCGCGAGTTCGGCGGGCATCTCCGCCCGATTGGCTTTGTACCCGTGGTACTCGGTTTCCTGAAACGTCTGAGTCTTCAGGTCGAATTTGCGGACAGACGTAATGGCTCCAGCCTGATGATCGCGGAAGGTGGGGCCGGCGACGTCGAAGACCGCCGCGAGGTATTGCGGGGAGAAGTCATCGCGCAACTTACGCAGCATGTTGACGAAGACATAGGTTGCCGCGGTCGGCAGGCCGGTTTTCGTGGACATTCCCCGCTGCCGCGCCATGGCATGGTAGGCGCGGAAGATGAATGACATGGTGTCGATCAGGAAGATGCGACGGGCGTCGGATGGGCCTTTCTCCGGTTTCGGCGCGGCAGGAGTCGATGATGCGCTTCGGGCGGACAAGAAATCAGTTTAGCAGTTGGATTGAGGCCGGGGCGGCGACTGCTTCGCGCATCTTGCGCCGGTATCGTGGGTTCTCTTTTGTTGCCGTCCCGAGGAGCCATAGCGACGAGGGGTCTGTAGTTTCTCTCTGACTCCCGGACACTGTAGATCCCTCGTTGCGCTCGGGACGACGACAAGAGGATTTCCAGATTACTGCGAAGCGGCCGGCGCCGCACTCTTCCCAAAACGATTCCCGAGATAGCTTCTAGTGACTCGCCTCAACCGGCTTCCCGTACTCGGTTGTGTAATGCAGCTTGATTTCGCCGCAGGTTCCTTGTTCGGGGGAATACACCACGCAGGTGTCAAAGGGCCGCGAATAGACGTGCAAGCTGACCGCTCTCTGGTTGAACTCGCGCGGATTATAAACCCGGTGCACCGGTTGAAGAGGGTCGACCGCACAGGGGCACGCGGGGTTCATCTCCACCGTTTCGGCGGGAGCAAGCCGGCAGTGACCTTCCTGCAGTTCTTCCGAGATCACCCGGTAATTTTCGACCAGCAGCTTTCCCATCGGCACTGCCATCCAGCAGTTCTGATCGCGATGATTATGCACGGAACTTCCCTGGCCAACCTCCCAGCAGATGGCGATGAGTTCATAGAGCGGGGTCTTGTCGATGAGATTTCGGGTGTAGTGCTGGCGGTCCCAAGTGAGGTACGGGGTAAGCGTGCCGGGTGCCACCGGGGTGTGTTCGAGGAATTGGGCGATCTGCCCGGTGCCGACGAAAGCCGGCTCGGCGAACTTCCGCAACTCTGAAACGAAGGTCTGAATTGGGATCTGCCGGGAAATTGTTTGTGCGCCCATCGCTCCTCCGGATGCCAAGTATAGCGCGTAGCGGGGCAAGCGGTTCACTCCAGAAACATGCAATCGCCGTAAGAGTAAAACCGGTACCGGTGCTCGACCGCATGTTGATATGCCTCCATCACCCGTTGTTTTCCTCCCAGTGCGGACACCAGCATCAGCAGCGTGGACTGGGGCAAATGGAAGTTCGTAAGCAGGGCACCAACCACACGAAATTCGTAGCCCGGATAGATGAAGATATCCGCCTCGCCGCTTCCAGCCTCCACTCGGCGATTCCGGGACTGGCTGGCAGAGTATTCCAGGGTGCGCACCGTCGTCGTGCCCACGGCTACCACGCGGCGTCCGGAGTCCAATGCCCGGTTGATGATCACCGCCGCGTTCTCCGATATGACGTAAGACTCGCGATGCAAGCGATGATCTTCGACCCGGTCGACACGTACGGGTTGAAAAGTTCCCAGACCGACGTGCAGCGTAATCTCCGCCGTCTCAATGCCTCGATGTTGTATGCGGGCAAGGATTTGCGGTGTGAAGTGCAGACCCGCGGTGGGGGCGGCGACCGAACCACGCTCGCGGGCGTAGACGGTTTGATAGCGCTCGCGATCGGTTGGGTCGTCCACCCGGTCGATATAGGGTGGCAGCGGAACGTGGCCCAGGCGCTCGATCTGGGCGAAGAAGTCCTGTGAAGGCTGGAAACGGATCTGGCGTTCGCCAAAGAGGCCGCGACCGGTGACCTCGGCCTGCAGTTCCTCCTCTTCCCCGAAGAACAATCGCTCTCCCACGCCAATTTTTCGTCCCGGCCGCACCAGGCATTCCCATTGATTGGGCTCCTGAGAGAGTTGCCGGGTAAGCAGCACCTCGATCCTTCCCTTCAGAAATTGGCGCGCCGCCGGATTTCTCGAACTTAAAGGCTGCGCCCTGGCCCCACTGCGGCGGGCATAGAGTCGAGCGGGGAAGACCCTTGTGTTATTAAAAATAACAAGGTCGTCGGGACGGAGCAGATCCGGGAACTCGCGAAAAGTCCGGTCTTCCGGGGAAACCGAGCCGGGGGCCAGGTGCAGCAGGCGAGACGCGGCCCGGTCGGCAAGTGGCTTCTGGGCGATCAGTTCTGCGGGAAGAGAATAATTGAACTCGGAAACCAGCACGCTGGCTTCATTATAGATTCCCGGTCATGGTCACAACGCAACCCCCGGGGGGAAATGAGCGAGGTCAAAACATGGCCGCAAAACAGTAAACAACCCGATTGTTTTTGCACGCTCGCGTGGGTTACCATACGCGAACGGTCCACTCCCCCAGCCGTCCTTCGAGTCTATGTCAAGAGAACGGGAATACCGGCGCGAAATAGTGTCCTTCGGCAGGATGTTGCACCAGCGCGGTTATGTGGCTGCCATGGACGGCAATCTATCCGTGCGCCTCGACGACGACCGCATTCTGGCGACCCCTACTGCCATGAGCAAAGGCGCGCTGCGCGCGGCAGACATGGTAATCGTCGATCTCGAAGGCCGGCTGATCTCCGGCCGCCACCACGTTTCGAGCGAAATCGCCATGCACCTGCAGATCTACAAGCTGCGTCCCGACGTGCGTGGGATTGTGCATGCCCATCCCCCTACCGCGACCGGTTTTGCAGCCGCCGGCATGGCTCTGAATCAGCCTCTGGTTTGCGAAGTAGTAATTGGTCTCGGCTCAATTCCGCTGGCGAAATATGGGACTCCAGGCACACCGGAGCTGTGTGAGTCGCTTGAGGCATTGATTCCCCACTACGACGCTATTCTCATGTCGAATCACGGCGTCGTGACCTACGCGGACACCTTGCACCACGCCTACATGAAGATGGAGACAGTCGAGCACTTCGCCCAAATCGCGCTGGTGACCCACTGTCTCGGCCGCCAACAGCCGCTGGGCGAACCGGAGTTGGAGAAGCTCCTGCTGGCTCGGAGTAAGTATGAGGGCAATCACTCCGCTGCGTCGCTGCCGCTAGCCACCGGTCCTGCTTCTGCTTCGGGAAACCATCATGGCAGGGCCAAAGGCTCTGCTGCATCCCGAACTGGCGCGGATAGAAGCGAATGTGGAGAATTACGGACCCGAACCACTGCCAAGGGCTAGTACGATCGTTCAGTCTGCCATGTAAGGCAAAGTCAAAGGCGGCGGACAGGAGTGTCCGCCCCACACAGGCTACATCTTTGATTTCTGGCCGGCGGTGAAGGTGGTCCAGGGGCCGGCTTTCATATCGCGCAGGATCGATTTCTCCCAGGCGTATTCGGGATGCTGTTCGAGAAAGTCCTTGGCCATGAAGTCTTCGCCGCAGGGATGACCGGCGCGGGCACGCAGGCTCATCTTGGCCGCCATGCTGCTGTCCGTGGCTTTCCCCTGCACCGCTCCGCCGGGGAAAGAGGGTCCCCACCCCCACTGCGGTACGCCCTTCGACGAGGCTTCGACGTGGCCACAGAGTGAACGCTCATCGGCTTCGGATTTCTTCTGATAGCTGTCGAAATGGTCGGCGAGGAATTTCTCCGCCATTTCGACGTCAATCTGGCCTTTATTCTGCAGCATGAGTTCCTCCCAGCGGATGCGGCGCGCATTGGGGGAAGAGGACAGATCTTTTTGGTCAAACGTCGGAGCCTCTTCGGCAAGCACTTTAGGATCACGGGCGAAGTTCGAGCTGACGAAGTAGCCGTCCTTGGTGCGCCATAAGGGAGTGTTCTTGAGACCGAGCTCCAGGTAGGCGATTTCACCGGTCTTGCGATCTCCAATCAGCCAATCATTGGCATAGCCGCCGTTATTGCCCTCCTTGATGATCCGGACATAGTCATCGATCGAGCTGGCATACTGCAGGGCTTTGCGGGAGCGCATGAACTCGGGTTTGCCATTCGGGTCCCAGCCCTCGAACTGGGTGATGGTGGTTTCGGCAATCATGATGCCGGCGGCGTTGATGCCAAAGTCGTCGTCGCTAGTGATCACTCCGGGGAAGCCGTCCATGAGGATGCGATTGCCCTGGGAGGGGACGATGTCGAACATGATGACCCAGCGCAAGCCGGCGATATAGCTCGTCCAGTTGTTGTGAGCGATGACGATTTGGCCATCTTTGGTCATGCTCCCAGTTGCGATGAACGCGCTGCAGTTGCCGGGCGCCGCTAGTTGGGGGGAGTTGCGGGCTTTTTCGCGCTGGTTGAGCCAGGGAAGGTAATAATCGGGAACCTCCTCAAAGGCGTTGAAGGCAACAATGTCGTAGACGTCGAGATTCACGCCCTGGGCTTTGAGGCCGTCGGCGATGCCTTGCAGTTCTTGCTGGTACTCGGCATCGATATGCGGCCAGAGCATCTCACGGGCAGTTTTGCGAAAGAAGCTCCAGGGACGCTGGGTGCGATGGGTATCGTTGAACTGGATAGCGTGGAAGGCATCCTGGATTTCGGGGGCGAGCAGGTATCCGTGCTGGAAGCCGATCTCCGAGGGCGAACCCTCCAGGTGGACGTAGGTCCAGCCACCCTGCTGGAAGCGATATGCCTTCTGCAATCGCGAGTCGGGACGATCGGCTTGAGCGGCGTAGGCACGAAGCGGTTGATCTGAGATCGTGAAGCAAAGACTGAGCCCCAGTATGAGAACAGTGAGCGGTCGAAACATGAAGCCTCCGGAAAGCGGAATTGTATAACGGCCGAGGCCGGAAACCATCCTAGAGGTTGGGAGCCTTGTGAGGTCTTATTCTTGCGCCGCTTTGCGCCTAAAACAGGCAGCGGCGAGCGGAATCCTTGTCTCATTCGCCTCCGATTCTGAACCGCATTCCAGCGCGGAAGTTGGCGCCCAGGGCGGGATAGCCGACGACTTCGTTGTAGTGCCGGTCGAGCACGTTCTCAACGTTGATGTAGGCAGTCATTCTGGAGTCGATGGCATACCAACCGCCTATGTCGACGCGCACGTAGCCAGCAGCGTGGTCGATGCCAAAACCCGAGAAGTCAGAATCCGGGCGTCTGCCGACAAAACTTCCCCCCAGGGTTCCGCCCCACCGGCTTCCAAGATAGCTGAGCAAGGTGGTGGCGGAGTGCTTGGGACGGCGCAGCAATGGCCTGCCCACGCCCAGCACGGTGGGATCGCAGAAATTCGCGGGAGTGCACTCGGGAGCGGCCAGGATTTGGGTGGAAGTGTAGGTGTAAGCCGAGTTGAAAGATAGTCGTGAGCTTATCTGTCCGCGCAATCCAACCTCGGCGCCGTGGGCGAAAGACTTATCGACGTTTACGTACTGGCCGATAAAAGTTACCGGATCGGATGCATAGTCGATGCGATCGTGAAAAAGATTGTTGAAATAGGTCGCGGTGAAGGAGAAGCGGTTGGCGAGCACGCCCTGGTCGAATCCCGCCTCAAAGGACCGGTTGCGCTCGGGTTTTAGAGCGGTGTTGGGAATGCTGAACGGAGGGCCGGCAAACGTCTCCTCGAGACGGGGCTCCTTGAATCCCCCGGAGTACGTGAACCTCAGACGCGTGCCTGAAAGGATTCGGCCTCCACGCAACGCCAGCAGAGCCAGCGCCACCCGGGGCACGCCCGTGTTGCCGAAAGCTCCGCTGTGGACAAAACGCCCGCCAGCGATCGCCGACAGACGCTTCCAGATGATCTGCTGCTGCGCGTAAACATCATCGTTCAGGCGCACACCTTCGGTCGGGGGCGGAAAGTTCAGGTCGCCGACGGATCCATTCTCATCTTCAAAGCGGTATCCAACTGTAGTTTGGGCCCAGCTGCGCTCCAGGTAGTTTCCCTGATATTCGAAACCCGCGCGATTGATGTGATCGCTGGCGTGAGTCGCAAAGTCATTCACACGGTCCGGATCTCCGCTAAGGTTCACATCCTGATAACGGTAGTTGTATTCGAAGCTGGTGAAGTGATGCTGCCAGCCGGATGGCCCGGTAACCGTGAGTTCGGCTGAGCCAAGCAGGTTGTTCAGATGTTTCCATTCGCTGGGGTCGGGCGGCTCCAGCGCAATGCCGTTGAAATTCCACGCCCCTGGCAGGCCGGTAAAACTGTTGGAATGCCGGAAGCGCACCCGCAGGGAGACCTGATCATTCAGAGCAACTCCGACATTTGCCCCCTGCAATGAATTGGAATAGTCATTGTTCACGCCCTGGCCAGTTGTATTGAACTGGTCGCCAAACAGGTTGTAGTCGAAGCGTCCGTGGGCACCGGCCAGTGAAGCATAGCCATTCGCCGTACCAAAGTTTCCGCCATCCGCGCCAAAGCGCAATTCCGGAATTGCCGTACTGCCGGCGCGGGTCCAGATCTGGGTGACACTGGTCATCGCGTCCGACCCGTACAGGGTGCTCTGGGCGCCACGAACAAACTCCAGGCGGTCGGCTTCGGCAAGAGGAAGGGTTCCGAAGTCGAAAAAGCCTCCGGGTTCGTTGATGGTCACACCATCCACGATCAGCTTGTTGTAGGTCGAATCGCCTCCGCGCACGAACAAGGAGGTGAGCGCACCGCGCTGCCCGGTGGCGCCCAGAACCACCCCTGGCAGAAAGCGGAGGGCATCATCGGCAGCAACTGGGCGCATGGTAGTGAGCTGGCCGCGAGTCAGAGTTTCCACTTCGGCCCCAGCCGATTCCGAGGGAACCGGGCTACGAGTCGCGGTTACCACCACGGTTTCTGCTGCGGGTGCGACCGCCAGCTTGACGGTGATCAGTTCAGAAGACGGGGATACGTCAAGAGTCTGGGCGGCAAATCCAGGGGCCAGCACGGTCACACGGCAGGTACTGGGGCAGCCGTTGTGAAAAATGGCGAGGCCCTCGGCAGAAGTGATTTGTACTGCTTTGGGAACAGAACTGGCGGCTGGCAGGAGTGCGACTTGGGCTGCGCTCACCGCGTCCGAATGGGGATCCACGACTTTGATTCTGATTTCGCCGGCGGAAGCTGCCGCCTGCAGCACTATGAGAGACAGAAAAACCAGGGAGAACCGCATCACTCCTCCTTCACACGCGAAAGGGGTTGGCATTGACGGTTCGCGCCGATCTCCTGGCTTAGCGAGTCAGGATGGTTATCACCATCCGGAATTCACGACCGGTCTTCCCAGGGAATTTCCCAGTGACCGGTTGTCAGTTTCCTCGCTTACAGTTGCGCGGCAGCGCGGGATTCTCACCCGCTTCCCATCTCGTCATGCTGACGAGGGTGCGCGAACCAAACGGTGTTGAGAAAGAACAAAACCGCACTTCCAATTTCCGAAGTGTAACAGGAAAAAGGAAGTGCGGCCAAATGAATCAAACTGCGCCGAGGTAGCCTAGTGCACTGTCACCGCGGATGGAGCCGAAGGTATGCCGTTGGCTACAACCACCAGGGTGCTGGGTCCCGCTTCCATGCCGAGAGGCACCTCGAAGTGAGTAGACACGGACTTGGTGCCGGTCGCGACTGCCATGGTGCTGTGCCTGAAGGTGCGGGCATAGAAGACGTGCGCGGTCGCGTCGTTGGTAATCCGCACCAACGGATAATTGGTGGATGTTTGCTCATCGTCGCCGTAGGCTGCGCCCTGGGAGAGACCGTTGAACTGGGTGCCCGTAACTTTGTACGTATTTCCGCGCACGACGTTATGCGGAAGCGAGGTAATGGTTGGCACCCACGCGGGTTTGTAGGTTGCGCTGGAGGTGTAGATCTCTACGTCCGAAGAGAAATCGGTAAAGAGAATCTGCCCCGTCGGAAGCACGAGCATGGTGCCGTAGAAGGAAGAGTCGCCGATTGAGTTCGGCGGACCGGGAACCTGGGTGAACTTGGTCCCGTTGAACTCGTAGAAAGAGGTTCCCTGGTTAAAGACGCCCGGGCTGGTATCCACCAGCACGTGACCGTTGGGAAGAAGGGCGGCTGGACCGTCGGCGATATCATTTCCGTTCGGGATATCCGGACCCGGGGTCCAGGTCTTCGACCCCGGATGATAGACGGAAGTGTGACCGGCGGCGCAATTATTGGCTCCGGTGGCGAACACCGTGCCGTCTGGACGCAACAGTGCCGGGCCTAACTCGTACGAGGCCGCGTTGGCTCCGCCGCAAGAATCCCAGAGCTGCACACCGGTGCTGCCGGCGGTAGACCAGGTCCCCGTGGAGGGGTTGAAAAGCTCTGAGTTGGTGCCGGAAGAATTGTAGGCGCCAACGTATGCGTCGACCGCCAGCACGCGTCCTTTGGGAAGGAGCGTCCAGCCTTCTTCATCGTTATCATCGAACTTGCCGGTATTGGTGAGTGTGTTCCAGGTTAAGGTGCTCGAATTGAGCAAAGCTTGTTGCGTGGTGCAGCAGTTGGCCAGCATGAAAGTGCCGTCAGGCAGGACGATGCTCTGGGCGTCGCCGATCGTGGTCCACCCGCTGGGTGGGCTCATGGAAGTCCAGGAGTTGGCTACCGGGTCATAGATGGAACCTTTGGTTGTCCACACGCCGTTTCCGCTAAGGTTGTATTCTCCCCCTTCAATGATTACCCGGCCGTCGCGAAGCACGGCAGAGGCATGGTATAGAGGGCCGTAACTGGACGCCATCGATGCCAATTGTGTCCACGTGCCATTGACGTAACTCCCGTTCTCGTCAGGGGTCAGGCGCCACCAGTTCGGGGTCTCGGTATCCTGGACCATCACCGTACCATCAGTGAGCAACAAAGGGGCGTTGGCACTGAACGGAGCCGGGTGGGTTAAGGGTGTCCAAATTTGGGTATGGGCCAAGCTACCCCCCAACACCAAGGCTGTGGTGGCCAGCGCGACCGCCAGCATCTTCAGCTTATTCATGTTTACAATTTCTCCTGTGGAGTTTCTCGCGGTTGGAGCGATCTGGCCGCGGATGGGACGTTGCGAAGCTGACGGGCAAGATTCGCCCGAGGAATTTACTTGGAAGCCGCAGCGAAGTCAATGTGGCCTTTCGTCTCAGTACGAGTGACTGGGGGTGGGCTTTTTGTTCGGGAGTTCCGGCTTAATGGGCGGAGGGGTTAGAATACTGCCATGATTGCCAAGGAACTGCTGGAGATTCTGGTTTGTCCGGCCTGCAAGAAACCGCTGGTGCTCAAAGAAAAGGGCGAGAGCCTGAAGTGTGGCGAGTGTCTGCGGGTCTACCCCATCCGCGATAACATTCCCATTCTCCTGCTCGACGAAGCCACGACCGACCGGTCCTGAATCTCAAGACGCGCCATCCGATCCCACTCTGGCTCAATCTGCCCACCACCGGCCCGTAAGGACGCGCTTTGTCAGTCTCCGCCACAGTTTGGTACGCCACTTTCGTGCTATTCGCAAGCGCTCCCCGGCTTGCGGATAGGGCCGCAACTAATCGCAAATAAAGGGGTTTAATGGAATAACGGATTCTGCCAGAGGAGAGTTCGATGCTGACCCGAGTTGCGGCCCTGAAATTGCATGTAACGCAGGTGGCATCGACGGAATCTAAGGGGATAAGCAAGTTCAGGGTCGGAGGTGAAACGGCCATGAGAGACATGATGAGAGAGCGGTTTTCGGTGATGGAATTAACCGCTTTGCGGAACGATCTGCTGCAAGGGGGCTTGATCGATTCCCGCGAAGCCGCTGAGGTTCTGCAAGTATTCCTGATGGGGCGAGGCTACGGAGTTTCCCCCCAGGCTGCGATCGATGCCGCCGGACGGGTGGAGATGTCAGGCTGTTCCATGCCCGTGCTGCAGCACGAACTGGAGAATCTGGCGCTGGTGATGTAAGCGACAAATCAAGAGATCTACAGGGACCTCGGAACCAAGTCGATCCCTGAAGGTGGCGAAGTGAAAGCCGGGCCAACCAGCCCGGCTTTTGTGCGTTTGGAGCGTTCTAGCTGCTGGATTCGAACTCGTCGACTGTAGTGGGGTGGAAAATTGCCATTTATTTCGTGTGCAGGGCCGATAGCTCCCATCATCTCTGAACAGGAAGTGGGTAAAGGGACACGAGAGGATGCACCTGCCGCTACGCTTGGCGGAGGGCAGCGTTCACTACCCGGACCAGGATTTCACCTCCGCCGGTCAAGCAGAGCTTCGATTTTTCCACGTAGGCCGTAGCGCCGTCTTCCTTGAGTTTCTTCGCGTTGCACTCCGGGAGACTGCTCACTACGATCACCGGAATCCTGGCTGTCACAGGATCTTGCCGGAGAGCCCGCAAGACTTGCTCGCCTCCCAAGCGGGGCAATAGCATGTCGAGAATGATAAGGTCGGGCTGGTTCTTACGGGCCAGGAGTAGAGCTTCCTCCCCATCGACGGCCTCGGCGACGATGAAGCACGCGTCGGTGAGAACTCGCTTGATAGCCAATCTCAGGTATTTGCCGTCTTCTACGAGAAGAAGATTTCGGATCATAAACTGACCTCTGATCGTTGCGCCTTCTCTTGTGAGCCCCGTATCCTTTGCCGGTCGACAACCACCCCGCTTATGTTCAGTGTGCTCCCTGCCAACCTCCTCTGGTGGTGATCTCAATCACAACGGTTCGTTACGTTGGTCTTGCCTCGTAGGTTACTTCCGGACTGTGACCTCCCGCTGGAAACGGCTGGGAGCTTGCGCCTCGCGGGCCAGCTCATCGGGGTGTCCTCTGGCGCGACAACGTTATGGGCCGCACAACGTCAAGTCAATGAAAGCTGTGGGCTTTACGGCGGCTCAAAGGGATAGTTGGCGTAACACTTGTTCGCGTCAACTGTGCCGACTCTAAACTATACGCATCTGCTCTCGAAAGGCGGACAAAAGGGCGCGCAATGTGAGCGACGCAATAAGTGCCTGGCACTTTCGGTTACACTCAAAATCCGTCAAAACATCTAATCGCTGGTTACGACAGCTGTCGATAACGACAGCTGTCGAACAGCAGGGTCCTTGATTGGTCAGCTGCGATTCGACAGCCTCACGCCAGACTTGCTGCTTACGTCGACCGATCACAACCGTCAATTCTGTATGCGTAAATGGTTGCCCGCCTTTTTCCTCCTTTGCTCTCTTTCGGCATCTACTCAGACAAACAATGCGATTGCGATAACTCACGTAACCGTCATCGACTGCACCGGCGCAGCGGCCAAGCCGAATTCAACGGTTGTGGTGACCGGTGATCTCATCAGCGCGGTCGGCCCGAGTGAAACCGCCACAATTCCCACAGGGGCTCGCGTAGTTGACGCGAATGGCAAGTTCGTGATCCCTGGGCTTTGGGACATGCACGGCCACCTGACCGATGCGACGGCGGACGCTTTTCCGCTATTAATCATGAATGGCGTGACGGGCGTACGCGATATGGGCGGAGATCTGGCGCAGATCGATCGTTGGCGATCAGAGATTGACCGTGGGATGCGCGTTGGCCCTCACATCATTCGCGCTGGTCCTTTTGTGGATGGGCCTAAGGAAGGAGTGTCGAACCGGCTCACCGTACGCACCCCGCAAGAGGCGCGGCAAGCGGTGCACGATCTTAAGGCCAAGGGGGTGGATTTCATCAAGGTTCACAATGCGCTCCCGCCCGAGGCGTTCTTTGCGCTGATGGATGAGGCTCGCAAAGAACAGATACCGGTTGCTGTCCACCTGCCCAAGGGTGTGAGTTCCGCTGAGGCATCTGATGCTGGGGTGGCTAGCCTGGAACACATCGAAACCATCAATGAGAGTGCCCTTTGGCGCAAAGGAGCAACGGCCAAGACAGTCGAACAAGCAATAGACGAGAATCTAGGTCCGGCCGGGCAGAAACTCTTCCAGCGCTTCGTGAAAAACGGAACCTGGTATGTGCCGACTCTCGTCGCCTATGAACGAGGTTTCGTGCTATGGAGTAATGATCCCAAATCACTGAAACCGCGCCTGGAGGTTCACCAAAAGCAAATCGAACTTGTCCGGATGATGCACAAGGCCGGTGTGCAGATCATGGCCGCCTCGGATTTCTCCGATTGGGGAACGGTGCCGGGGATCGATCTGCACAATGAGTTAGCGCTGCTCGTGGAAGCTGGCTTCACTCCGCTGGAGGCGTTGCAGGCTGCGACGCTAAACCCTGCCAAGTTCCTGGGCAAAACTGATAATTATGGAACGATTCAGGTAGGCCACGTGGCGGATCTGGTATTGCTAGACATGAATCCGCTCGAAGATATCAGCCACACCCGCAAAATTCACGCAGTTGTGCTCGGCGGCAAGTTCTTCCCTCTGGCATCGATCAGAGCGCAAGCCCTGCAAGATGCCGCGCACCGAGAATGATGGATTTCACTCGTAGCGCAGGCTCTCCACCGGGTCCAGCTTGGCGGCCCGGGATGCGGGCACTGTACCGAATAGAATCCCTACCAGCGACGACACGACGATGGCGACGATGGCTGAAAGACCCGAAATTGGAATGCGGTATTCGGTGAGGTAGCGTACCGAGAATGGCAGGGCCAAGCCGATGACGACGCCGGCGAAACCTCCCACCAGGGAGATCAGGACTGCTTCGGAAAGAAACTGAAAGCGAATCTCACGGTTGGTAGCGCCGATTGCCTTACGGATTCCAATTTCCCGAATTCTGGAGCTTACCGTGGCCAGCATGATATTCATGATGCCGATGCCGCTCACCAGCAGGGTGACGGCGGCGACCAGCAATAACACCAGAGTGAGAGCGTTGGCAGCCCGATCCGCCACTGCGACCAGTTCGGTGAGATTCTGCACCACGTAGACCGATTCCGGCCGGTGGCGCGATTGAATCACCTTGCGAACCTGCTCCGTAACCGGGATCACCATGGACGGTTCGGCGGTCGAGAAATAGAGCTGCCGGACATCGGCTGTATCGGTGAAAAAGCGGGCGACGTTGTAGGGGATGAGCATGGAATTGTCCGTCACCTCTGATTCGCCGAAGGTGTTGACCCGCTCGCGGAAAGTACCGATTATGGTGAACGGCAAGCCGCCCACCTTCACGCTTTTGCCCACCGCGTTGTCGACTGAGCCATAGACCTGCTCGGCCAGCTTCTGTTGCATAACGCCGACTTTGTTGCGCGCCTGCTCGTCCTCGGCGTCGAAGAACCTGCCCGAGAGCACCACTAGACTACGTACTTGGCTGTACTCGGGAAACACGCCAAGGAGGCGCAGATCGCGCTCCTTGCCACCTCCGATGGGGATGCGATCGTCGAGGGGTACGACCGGGGATGCGGCCACGATGCCGTTTACCTGCTGGAGAACGGCTC
Source organism: Terriglobales bacterium (assembly GCA_049582765.1). GTDB lineage: Bacteria > Acidobacteriota > Terriglobia > Terriglobales > Acidobacteriaceae > JBAUUQ01. The sequence goes on along the minus strand of JBAUUQ010000050.1, from coordinate 192,460 downwards.
GCATATCGTCAATGGTCAGCAGATCCGGCGTGGTGTTCCGTTGCGCGCCTCCCTGGTACTCGGCATCGATCAGGTTAGCGCCGATGGATTGAATCTGATTCAAGACGTACTGCTTGCCAGTCATCCCAATGGTGACGACGAGGATGAGGGAAGCGGTGCCGATCACCATTCCCAACGCGGTGAGAGCGAAACGTACTTTGTTGGAGCAGAACGTGTCGTAGGCAAAGCTTAGGATCTCGCTCAAGACCAGCTTGGGCGGGCGGCGGGGTTTTGCGCTGACGGTTGTCGTCGCCATGCTGGTTAGATGCTACGCGCTGGGGAGCGGAGGCACAATTAGCCCTTTCCTGGGCTGCTTTGGGCTTGAGATTCGGCAGCGGCTCCGCGCACGTAGTAGGCGGGATATCCCGGATCCAGACGGCGGCCGTTCGTACTGAAAATCCGGAAATGCCAGAGGCCCCATTTTTGCAATGCGAATTGCAGGGTTGTGGCGAGAACACCCAGGCCGTATTTCACGCTGCGCCGGAAGTTAATGGAGGAGGCTTCGGCAAAATACTTGGTGGGGCACGAAACCTCTCCGATGCGGAAGCGGAAATGGACGCATTGCGCCAGCATCTGGTTGTCGAACACGAAGTCGTCCGAATTCTCCAGCAACGGGAGCGTGGTGAGGACCTCGCGGCTGAAAGCGCGGTATCCAGTGTGATACTCGGAGAGCTTCACACTCAGGAAGGAATTCTCAAACGCGGTGAGAAAGCGGTTGGAGATGTACTTCCACAGCGGCATACCCCCGTGCAGAGCCTGCCCGCCCAAGATACGCGAGCCCAAAACCACGTCATAGACGCCGTACGCGATCATGCTGGCCATCGCAGTCACCAGCAGCGGAGTGTACTGGTAGTCGGGGTGCACCATGATGATCACATCTGCTCCGGATGTCAGAGCCTCGCGATAGCAGGTCTGCTGGTTGCGCCCGTATCCATAATTGCGGTCGTGCACAAAGACCTGCAATCCCAGCTGTTTCGCTACTTCGATGGTGCGGTCGGAACTGTGATCGTCGACCAGGATGCAGACATCCACCATCTCCGGCAATTCACGTACCGTCGCCTCCAGCGTCTTCTCGGCGTTATAAGCGGGCAACACCACCGCGATGCGCTTGCCGGCGATCATCTTTTCCCTCGAAGGTGCGTGAGCAGGCGCAGATTCATTGCCTGTGTCTACTCATGATAATGGGGATACGACCGGTCGCGGCTCCAAATCTTCGAGGCGAGTTTGCGATTGAGATACTTGCTAGAAAATCAAACGCCGCCCGTAAAGGCGGCGTTTGCCAGTATGGCTTTCAATCTTCCGCTTTAGCGATGACCTCCGCCACCTCCGTGGGAACCACCGCCTCCGCCACCGTGGGAGCCACCACCACCACCGCCCCCACCGCCCCCACCGTGGAACCCACCACCAGAACTGCCGTGATATCCGCCACCGCCGCTGTATCCTCCGGAGCTGTGAGACGGCGCGGAGTAGCTGCCATGATTGCTGTAGCTACCGTATCCGCGGTAGGGCGACCCTCCGCCGTATCGGGGAGAGCTATAGGCGCCCGAGGAGCCATAGCCTCCGTAGGCACGGCTGGAGTAGTTTCCCGAGCTCGAGTAGGAGTGTGGCGCGGGCCGCACATACCCGTTCGGACGAGGCACACCGCCATAGCCTCCGTAGCCGCGGCTGGAGTAGTTTCCTGAGCCGGAATACGTGTGTGGCGCAGACTGCACCGGGCCGCTGGGGCGGGGTACGCTGTTGAAATTTCGGCCCATGTAGGGCATCGAGTTGTGCGCGCTCATGGTTCCGCTGGCGGAAGATGGCCGTGGAACGTTGCGACCGAACGCCTGGGTGTTGTTGACACCACGTCCGGGCGTCAAGCCAGTATTCGATCTGCCTTCACCTTGCGGCGGCCGTGGGACATAGCGGCCCGCGCTGGACGGAGAAGACATCGCGCTGTTACCGGTTCGCGCGCCAGTAGGACTCCCCACTCCATGCGCCATCGGCGTTGCCGCGTTGTGAGGTATCGAGGCTGTGGTGTGCCCCGATCCGAAGGATCGCGCAGAAGCCGAGGGTGGGGTCATTCTGCTCACCGTAGGCCGCGAGAATGCGGCTTGCGACGGACGCGCACTCGCTGGAGCCGTCCGCGACCCGAGCATGCTCTGCCGCGTCGGGCTGGCGTTTACTCGGTTGAGAACGGAAGCTCCGCTCAACTGGCCGGCGGACAGTCTGACGGAATTACCGGCGACCGGCCTTCCCCCGGCAAAGTTGTCCCGCGACATTGCTCTGCCCGCGGTGCTGGCATAGCGCGGCAATCCACCATGCGCTCCGTAAGCGACGGTGCCGTGGTTATAGTAATTGTTGGTGATCCGGTTGATGTTGTTGATGCGCGTGTTGCTGATGTTGACGTTCCGGAAATAACCCCTGCTGGTGCGATACCACGGGTAAAAAGGTTCTCTGAAGCCCAGCGGGCACCAGCCGAAGCCGCGACCAAAACCGAAGCCGAATCCTCCGCCGAAGCCAAAGCCCACACCCCAGCGCGGGCCACCGAACCAACCCACCAGCGCCGGAGCGTACCACGGCCGCGCCCAATAGGGACCCGGCGCCCAGCCCCAGCCTCCACCCCAGGATACCCAGCGCCCGTAGTGGAACGGCGCGAAGCCCCAGGGATAGGAATCCACCCAGGTCCATCCCCACGGGGATTCGTAAATCCAGTTGCCGGCGCTGTAAGGCGCCCAACCCGGACTTACCGAGGTAGGAACCCATACCGGGCCGTAGTCCGGAGTTTCTTTCCAAGCGCCATATTCATCGAGATCATCGGTTCCGACCATGCCGGGGGCGACGTATTTGGCGGATACCGAATGGTCGGAGCGCTGATCGCGCACTCGACACCACTCATCAAAAGCGTCGGGACTCGGAGTACCCTTGGCCTCGTGGGTGAGCGAATTCCCGTTGCTGAACTGCAGTTGTTCCCCTTCGTGGATGCTGACGCTCGGACCCTGTCCGGTGGCTTCACCTTCGCCCTTCCAAACGGAGACGAAGGTCGTGTCCGCACTGGGGTCAACATCGAAACGGTATTCGCCGGTCTTTTTTATCGTGAATGCCAGATTCGGAGTATCAATTTCCCACACCTCACCGCTATACAGATGGCGGACATGGACATTCAAAGTGCCCTGGTGGAGCGATACCTGCACGGCATCATTGCCCACGTTGGTGAGAGTCAGGCTGGTCTCCGAGTTGATGCGAAGCAACCCCGTACCCAGATTCAATTCGGCTCGGGAATCTTTGTCAGCCCACACATTGTCAGCGTTGGTAAGCGGGCGGTTTTTCTCCCCTTGCACCCAATCGTCAACCCCGTGAGGTTGAACCGAGACCTGGCCACTCATGTACTGCAAACGGGCAACCCGACCCGTAGGATCTTGAGACGGATCTCCTTCAGGGATCTGGGCGGAAGGAGCTTCCGCATTAGCGCTCGGTTCTGAAGGGCTTGCCGCCGGCGGGATATCTGATTCCGACGCAGAGATTCCTGCGGAAGGCTTCTCCAGGGAAGGGGTTTCTGACTGATCCTGCGACCAGGCGACTGCCGCGAGCAAAGAGATGCAGAGGCCTGCGTAAAACCAACGCCTGAAAGATTTCATGGCTCGTTCTCCTATGGAACATAGCCAAAGACTGCTGTGTCCCAGGCTGGTGATGTCCGCACGTTCCCCAACTGGACATCCCGCCTATCACTTTCACTACTATAAACCCGAATCTGGCTGGTCAGTTGCGCGGGAGTTTCGCAGCCCCAAAAGCCGCATCCAGACCGGGTTTCAGACCCTTTCCTGCGTGTTGTAAACCCAGTCAATTCAACAGATGGGCAGTGCGTAGGGGAATAGGAATTTCAGCGGATACACCCTGAGATGGCCGGAGGAAGCCTGGGTGCCGGATCTGCAGTTCGGAACAGTCATGAAGAAAGACACGATGATCTCGTCTCTGCAGAAATTGTTCGTGCCAGCCCTTCGGGAGCGAGATTCTAAGGGATCATTGCCGCATTTCCGTCGTCCTATGGTCGACCGAATTGATCTGCTCACAATTCAATTTGACAAGTGGGGTGGAGGTTTCGTGATTGAAATTTCCAACTGCGCGCCTGATGGCATCGTGATGCCGTGAGGAAAGCACATCCCTCCGAACCGGGTGAAAGCGTGGCATGTCTATCCGCCTAACCGACCAAGCCTGGGATCGATCTTGAGTGTAATCGCGATGTTACGCCAACCATGCCCGACTACTCAGGATGGGCTACAATTCCGCCACCTTTCCGTTGAAGAGGCGACGAATGAAAACTCGCAAAGCGGTGCCGGTTTTGTTTGTGCTGATGGTACTTTCATATCTTCAGGCGCATGGGCAAGTGGGCGTACTCTCAAAGAAGGACGTAACTCTAAAGCGGAGCACTGACGAGAAGTTCAAGGTTGGGGATGTCTGGGAATACCAGACGCGCAAAGGTGAAGAACATTCGCGAATCACGATCCTCAGGGTTGACGAGTCCCCCGAGCTGGGAACAATTGTTCACGTCGGTGTTGACAACATTCATTTCGCGAACTGCCACGGAGGCCCGGAGCCTGATTCAGTTCCGCACATGCCGTTTGCCCGAAAAGCACTTGATGCCAGCGTCGTCAAAAAGGCGGCATCCGGACAGCCCTTGTCGGATTACGAAGAAGGCTATCGAGAGTGGAGAGAGGCATATGAGCAGAAACATGCGGGCATATACGTCATGGACGTAGCCGATGCCGTTTCGGTTGCGGAGAAGACGTTTCAGAAAGGCATCGGGTGCAAATAGTCGGGCCTCAATGAGTGTAGTTGCGATTTCTCGCCAATTCATGGATGGCTAACCCCATGGCGAACGGCTTCAAGTTGCTCCGGGGCATCGAACGGCCACACCGGCGAAGTCAATTCTGGTGGGGCTGTGCCACCCAATTTGTACCAAATGCGTTTGAACTGTGCCGACAGGCTTACGAAATTCTTCGGGCCGTGGTACTCGAACTCGGCTAGTAAGAACAAAATGCAATTCTCGACTATCGAGTAGATAGCAAAAAGCGCGGGGTCATTCGAACGCGGGTAGCGCTGGTCGTAGTGGAAATTGGTAATGCGGCAGGACAGGAAATCCTCAATCAACGTCGCTGCTTCCACGCGCTTTGGCTTATCAACCATTGGCGGTTATTCCGGGTACAATCGCTCCAACGGCGCTTCACCTTCCACTCAAGTCAAGCCTTGTCAGCCCCTCCGTTGAGCGAACAAGCGGTGGCGTTATCAAAGCTGCGGAGGCCCTCCAAAGGGGAATGATTAGGAACGACGTGAGTATCAAACCTCCGCAGAATAGAAACAGACTGTGGAATCCACTTACATAACAAATAACCAAGGCAGCCGCCAAAGCAGCCAACCGAACCGCCCATTCATAGGCTCTATGGAGCATCAAGATGCTTCCGCATACGGGACACGAAAACGAACCACGGAGCCGCACGATTTGAAGCGGAACGTCTTCATGACAAACGGGACACCGCGTAGCCCGCGCTTTGCTTCCTGCATCCACGGCTAGCACTTTACGCTCAAAATTTGGGCTTTACTACGATGATTTCCGCAAACAGGCGATTACACGCTTTGACACTAAGACCGGGGTTTTTCGACAGTTAACTAGGCGATTCAACGATTTGGGCTGTTAGGCCAGTACTCAGAATTGTGTGTCCGGAGAAAAACGGCTATTCCAAGACCAAGGCCGACCGCAGCTGCCACTAAGTACCCAAGTGTGGATTGCCACACAAAAAGAATTTGGAACAGGAATATGTACGCAAGAAATACATACACGGAGATCAGGCCCTTTTGCGTTTTGGGCGTCCACAAGAATGCCCGGACTAGGCCGACAGCGTTCGGCACCCCCACTACGGTCTGAAGCCACATGGGCCAGTCCTCAGCCTTGGTCAATGCCGTTGCCTCAGCGGCATTATCCTCCTAGCAATAAGTGTCGAAACCGGGCGATTACACGCTTTGACCCTGCCTCAACGAGTGCTATGGAGATGTTTCACCGCAAATCCTACATCTTGACGACGCTCGCTCCAGGGTGTGCAATGCCCCATGAAAAGGAGAACGGATGAGCCGATTCTTGGGTGTTTGCATGCTTGCAGGCTGCGGGATAGTCTCGGTCCTGGCGGCATCTCACTCTCCGCAGAGCACTTCCATGGCAGGCGACCGGGCCAATGCTTCGAAAGCAACAATCGAGGGCTTGGTTCGGGATGTTGCCTGTCCCATTCAGAACCTGGATGGAACTGCGACTAACCTAAGCCTCAAATGTGTGAGGGAATGCGTGAGGGGTGGTTCGCCGCTCGTTATTCTGACCAAGGATGGTCACTTGTATTTCCCCATCTCCGACAAAATGCCTGACACGGATCAGCGGCAGAAACTGATGCCATTCGTCGGCAAGTACGTGCGGGCTAGCGGGACCGTATTTGAGCGGACGGGGACGCATGCGATTGTGATCACGGAAATTAAGGAAATGAAGAAATTAACGAAATGAAAGAGATCCAACCCGAACGGGTGGCGGCCGGGAGCCCGCCGAAGTCAGCGTAAACCACTGATCAGCTGGCACCTATGGGCAGATTTCCCACACTTTGGAGCCATTGGCAAACGCTGCGCCAGAGTCCAAAATTGGTTCATTCATTCATCAAGGATTTTGCCCCCGTTTTGAATGTCTCAATTACAGCGGAGACCGAGGAAAAGTTGATTCGGAGAACCAATACCAGCGGGCCAGGAAAATCAGGGAAAAACCCAGTTATCGAAAACCAACGCCGTCGTGGCAGGGTTAAGGCTGTCCTACCGGTGCGGGTTTCAGGCAGCGACGGTGGCGGAAACGGCTACACCGATTTAGCCCATACTTTGGATATCACAGAGACCGGCGTTCGTCTGGGCGCGGTGCGCCGCGAACTCGAGATAGGTACGCAGCTGACCCTGCAGTACAAGCAGCACAAAGCCGAATTTCGGGTAGTCTGGACCGAATCGCTTCCCAAGCTCAAGGAGCACCAGGTCGGGCTGGAAGCGGTGGTGCAAAGGGACATGTGGGGTCTAGGTGCCGAACAGAAGAGTCAGGCACCGTCCAATACTCAATCACAATCCCAGGCTCCACAAGCCGACCATACACCTGCTCGCCCCGGGGTTTAACCCCATCTCACCCGGGAAGGCAGGCTCGGTTCACTAACTTCCCTCGTCCGCGACCGTATTTTTCAGGGTTCCGACACCTTCCACCGTCACCTCGATGACATCCCCGCTGACCACTGTCCCCACTCCCTCCGGCGTTCCAGTTGCAATCAAGTCTCCGGGAAACAAGGTCATGACTGCGGCGATGTAACGAATGATGACATCGAGAGGAAAGATAAAGTCGCGGGTGTTGCCGTGCTGACGGACTTCTCCATTCACTCTTGTTTCCACGTTCACGCCCGTCCAGGGGTCAATCTCATTGGTGACCAGGGGCCCGGTGGGACAGAACGTGTCGAAACCTTTTCCCCGCGTCCATTGGCTGTCTTTTTTCTGCAAATCGCGCGCCGTGAAATCGTTGAGCGCGCTATAACCCAGGATGTAGGGCCGCACATCTTCATCCGGCGAAAGCTTGTAACAAGGCTTCGCCATCACCACGCACAGCTCTCCCTCGTAGTCGGTGCGCTCAGAAATCCTGGGCCGGCGAATGACTCCGCCGGGAGCTAGTAAAGACGATGGCGGCTTCAGAAAAAGCAGGGGTTCTTGCGGGATCTCGTTTCCCAGCTCCGCAGCATGGGCCCGGTAATTACGGCCTACGCACACAATCTTCGAAGGGCGGACTGGAACCAGGAGAGGGGCTTCCGAGAGCGGGATGTGAGGAATTGCCCTGGTTGGCAAGTCTTCCGGATCAGCCCCTTCGTCCGGAGGCTTGAGAAACAGACGGGTAATTTCATCCTGGCCGGCGGTGGACTCAATGAGGCCGTATTCGGCCCGGCCTTGCAGTTGGAAGCGGCAGTATCTCATGGAGGTTGGGTTAAGCCTTTTGAAGACTACTCTGCCGGGACGATACCAACAAAAGGAAAAATTCGTGGGGTCCAGCCCGTTAAGCGCTAACTGGAGTTTCTTCGGTGAAGGATCTGCTACTTCCTGGAAGCCCGTTTCTGGATCGTTCCAGACTGCCGACGAATCAAACTTTCTGCGTTGGCGGAACCCACGGCTCGTGGTAGCGCCCGTCACTCGCGCGTTTGCCCTTTCATCGTTCGGGCTTCTGGAAGGAGACGGGTGCGCTGGGTGTCGGGTGATCAGTTTGTGATCATCGCCGAATGCGAAACAGTATGCGACGCCTTCAAGAATACGAATCAGAACCGGAGCAACAAGCGCAAGCCTGAGCACCCGCAGTCAATGAGTCGTTCCAGCGCCTCAATCAAGAAGTGCTAAGATTCTCCTTCAAATCTATGTCGGGAACACTATTGCAATATCGATGAAAGCCCGCCTGACCCAACCGCTGGTGCGCGACAATGGTTCGCATCGTTCCGCTACGTGGGAAGAAGCCTTGGACCGCGTCATTACGGCGTTCCGCAAATCCATTGAGAAAAAAGATCCGCGGAACTTTGGCATGTTCAGTTGTTCAAAGACTACTAACGAACTGAACTACGCGGCGCAAAAATTCGTTCGCAGCGTAATGGGCACCAACAACATTGACAGCTGTAACCGGACTTGACATGCTCCTAGCGTCGCCGGTCTGGCGGCGGTATTCGGAGCCGGCGGGGGGACAAGCTCGTATCGCGAAATTGAAGACACTAACGTTATCTTGCTGTGGGGCTCGAACGCGCGGGAAACGCACCCGATTTTCTTTCACCATCTGTTAAAAGGCAGACGCAACGGCGCCGACGTCTATGTGGTGGACCCACGGCGAACCAGTTCCGCTCGCTGGGCGAGTCTCTGGCTGGGCTTGAACGTGGGTTCTGATATTTCGCTCGCCAACGCCGTTGGACGGGAAATCATCGCTGCCGGACTAGTCAACGAAAAATTTATCGGCCACGCCACCAGCGGATTTCAAGCCTACAAAGCGCACGTTGAGAAATACACGCTTGAGCGGGCAGAGCGTGAGACTGGCGTGCCCGCTGAAGCCATCCGCAGGATGGCTCATGCATACGGCAGCGCTCCACGCGCCCAGCTCTGCTGGACTCTGGGTATCACCGAGCATCACAACGCTGTAGACAACGTGGTGGCCCTTACCAATCTTGCCTTGTTGACCGGACACGTTGGCCGCTATGGCAGTGGCGTGAATCCGTTGCGCGGACAGAACAACGTTCAGGGTGGCGGCGACATGGGCGCAATTCCGGACCGCCTCACCGGCTTTCAGCACGTTGAGAACGAGAGCTTGCGCGCCAAGTTTGAAAAAGCCTGGGGTGTGAAGATTCAACCCAAGCGCGGCTGGCACCTGAGCGATATGTTTGAGGCCATGGACCACGGCCACCTGACGACCCTGTACGTGCTGGGCGAGAATCCCGCTGACTCTGAGGCCGACCGGCACCGTGCTCTGAAGCGCCTGCGCGGGTTGGAGTTCCTTCTGGTCCAAGACCTTTTCTATACCAAGACTGCGGAACTCGCCGACGTCGTGCTACCCGCCGCTGCAGGCGCATTTGAAAGCGAAGGCACTGTGACTTCAAGCGAGCGCCGCGTGCAGCGTGTGCGTCGTACGGTGCCACCTCCCGCCGGTGTCCGAGACGACCTTGAGATCATTTTTGGTCTGGCGCGCCGCCTCGGCCACGACTGGGGCAATCCTGATCCCGAAGCGATTTGGAATGAGTTGCGCAAGTTGAGTCCCATGCACGGCGGCATGAGTTACCGTCGCCTGGAAGAAATGGGCGGCATTCAGTGGCCGTGTTATGACGAGTCACACCCGGGAGAAATGTTCCTCCACGGACGGCTGTGGAGTGACCCGCTGATTGGTCCACGCGCTCCGTTTAGCGCCGTGGAGTATGAGCCGCCCGTGGACCGGCTTGACGAGCAATATCCCATCTGCCTCACCACCGGCCGCCGGCTCGATGATTACAATACCGGCGTGCAAACCAGAGAATACGCATCGCCGCTGCGGCGCCATGAGGCGCTGGATATTTCTCCGGAAGACGGTCAGCACTACCAGTTGCAAGAGGGCGAAAAAGTCCGTGTGACGTCGCGGCGTGGCTCGCTTCTGGCGCCGGTGCGCTTTGATTCGGCGCTGCGTCCGGGACTCGCGTTTTTATCCATTCACGATCACGATCAGATAGCGACCAACGAGCTGACGATTGACGCTGTGGACCCCAAGTCAGGCACCGCAGAGTTCAAGGCCACCGCTATCCGTATTGAAAAAGTATAAAGAGGGGTGATTGGATCTTCATCTGACCAACGCGCAAGCCACTGCAGAGGAACGCGCTGCCGTTGACTCGGAGCTAGGGGCGCCCGAATCAAGCTGGCAGGGCGGCGAGCGTCAATCCGCCGGGATGCGCGCGGCTTCAAACGGCGAAAGCTTTGGAAAGCGACATCGCCTTCTACCCGCGCTCCATGCGATCCAGAAGCGCATCGGCTGGATTAGCGCCGGCGCTATCAACTACCTCTCGTTGCGGTTAGACGTTGCCCCCGCTGAAGTTCATGGCGTGGCGTCTTTCTATGGAATGTTTTCACTCAAGTCCCGTGCTCAGGTTGTAGCCCACGTGTGTGATGACATTGCGTGTGTCCCACGCGGCTCGGAAACGCTGTGTGCCGAACTGGAAGGCAAGCTCGGTCCCGCAGGTTCCCCTTGCTCGGGCGGACGCGCCATCTGGCTTCGCAGCCAGTGTCTGGGTCTGTGCGAGCGCGCTCCTGCGGCACTGGTCAGTTCGGCTGGCGAGCAATTCCGCGAACGAGTGTTGGCGCCCGCTTCGGCAGAAGCCGTGCAGTCCTTGATAAACGACGCTGTCCAGGGCCGCCTTCCCGCGGAGCCCGACGTGCTCAAGATTCAGACCAGCGTCCCCCAAGCAGCACACAAAAGTGAATCCTCGCCGCTACGACTTCTTCGTCGCATTGGCCAAGGTGGCGCTTCGACCCTGGAGGCCTATCAAAGACTCGGCTATGGAGGCCTGCGCAAAGCCTTGGAGCTTGGCCCTGAAGGCACGTTGCGCGAACTGTCCACCTCCAGACTGCTGGGCCGCGGCGGTGCGGCATTTCCGACCGCCAAGAAATGGGAAGCGCTCTTCCTGCAGCGTCATCTGCTGCAGCAAGACCCTGCCCGTGCGCACTACGTCGTCTGCAATGCCGACGAATCTGAGCCCGGTACCTTTAAAGACCGCATCCTCATGGAAGGCGATCCGGTTGCCATTCTCGAGGGCATGACAATTGCCGCTTTCGTTACCGGCGCGCGGCAAGGGTATATCTACCTGCGCGGAGAATATCCTCTGGCCGCCGAGCGGATGCAACAGGCCATCGAGTCGGCCAAAGAAAACCGATTCCTCGGCGACAACATTCTCGACAGCGGTTTACATTTCGACATCGAAATTCGCCGGGGCGCCGGCGCCTATATCTGCGGTGAAGAGACCGCACTATTCAACTCGATTGAAGGCTATCGCGGTGAACCGCGCAACAAGCCGCCGTTCCCTACTCAGTCCGGACTCTTCCGCCAACCTACCGTCGTCAATAATGTGGAAACGCTGGCCAACGTTCCCGGCATTATCCGCGAGAGCGGCGCAGCTTACGCCAAGCTCGGCACGGACAACTCCAGCGGCACTAGGCTCTTTTGCCTTTGCGGGCATGTGGCGCGGCCCGGTGTTTACGAAATCGTTATGGGAACCACGCTGCGCAGGCTCATTGATCTTGCTGGAGGCGTGGTTGGCAGCGGCAATCTACAGGCGGTTCTTTTGGGTGGCGCGGCCGGAACTTTTGTTTCTCCCCAGGAGTTGGATATTCCGCTCACCTTTGAAGGAACGCGCGCCATCGGAGCCACGCTTGGGTCCGGCGTGGTCATGCTGTTTGATGACACGGTTGACCTGCGCCTCATCCTCCTGCGCATTGCCACTTTCTTCCGCCATGAAACTTGCGGCCAATGCGTTCCGTGCCGCATCGGCGTGGTGCGTCAGCAAGAAGCGCTGTGGCGGCTAGTGAACCACAAGCCGCTTGGCTCGGCGGTTCAGGAAATCACTTTGTTGCGCGAGATGGCCCAGACCATGCGCGACGCCTCAATCTGCGGTCTGGGCCAAACTGCCGCCAGCGCACTGGAATCTGCCCTGCAACGATGGGGTTTATTTTCATGAGCGGAGGCTCTACAGAAATGGATCACGTGCTCGATGCGCCCCAGCCTACAATTCCTCCACCGCGCGGCCCGGTTCCACAGGCTCCGTCTCAGCCCGAGCGCCGCTCCATCGAAATCAAAATCGACGGCGAGCCCGTTTCTGTGACCGAGGGTTCGACCATCCTCGACGCCGCAAAACAACTCGGCATTGACACTCCAAGTCTCTGCTTTCTGGAGAGCCTCACTCCTGTCAATGTCTGCCGCGTGTGCGTTGTGGAGTTGGAAGGTTCGCGGGCTTTGGTTCCTGCTTGCTCACGCAAGGTCGAACCCAACATGTCCGTCAAGAGCGATTCTGAGCGCGTCCGCCTGAGCCGGCGGCTGGTGCTGGAATTTCTGGCTTCGTCCGTAGACCTTTCCACGGCGCCCGCGCTGCAGGGGTACATGGAGCGGTATGGCGCCCATCCCGAGCGCTTTGGCACGGTTCCCGCAACAGTCGCCCAACCCGTTAAAATTGACAACGACCTTTACGTCCGCGACTACTCCAAGTGCGTTCTCTGCTACAAGTGCGTGGAGGCTTGCGGCTTGGACGCGCAGAATACTTTTGCCATCGCCGTGGCCGGCCGCGGTTTCTCCGCCCACATCGCCACGGAGTTTGACGTTCCCCTGCCCGACTCAGCTTGCGTCTATTGCGGTAACTGCATCGGTGTCTGCCCTACCGGCGCCCTGATGTTCAAGAGCGAATATGACATGCGCCAGGCCGGCACGTGGGACGAGAGCCGTCAAACCCAGACTGACACCATATGCCCTTACTGCGGCGTGGGTTGCGAGCTCACCGTGCACCAGCAGGAAGGCCGGATCGTTTGCGTGACCTCGCCGCTTGATCACAGCGTCACTCACGGCAATCTCTGCATCAAAGGTCGTTTCGGCTGGCAGTTTGTCCAGATTCAACCTTCCGGCAAACAAGAGAAGTAATTCCGCTGCCGGTGCACACAACAAATGACTTCACCTTAGCTATGGCCAATGAAATGTCTGAGCCCTGTGTGGCGAAGCCCGCACGGGGGATGAGGCCCGCGTCTACCTAGAAACTCTCTAGGGAACGTATTTTCTGGGAACGCGCTTTGAGATTCCGCAGAGAATCTCATAGAGCACCGTGTTGGCAAGGGCGGCATGTTCGCGGGCGTCGACGCTGAGACTGTCGCAAGAGCCCAGCAGGATGGCCTCATCGCCGACTGCGATTCCCGGGAGGCCGGTGACGTCCACCAGGGTGAGGTCCATCGAAATGCGGCCGACGATGGGTGCATAGTGCTCACGCACAATTACCCGGCCACGGGAGGAAAGAGCGCGGTTAAAGCCGTCGGCGTATCCCACCGGAAGCACCGCAATCCGCGCGGGAGCCTTGGTGACGTAGATTCCGCCATAGCCCAGCGCCTGGTTGGCCGGAACGTTGCGCAGGGAAAGAATCCGCGTCTTCCAGGTCAAGACGGGCTTTACCGGGAGGCGCAGCCCGCTTCCGCTGACTTCGCGGCCCGCGCGTTCAAAGGGCAAATAATAACCGTAGAGAGCGATACCCGGCCGCACCATGGTATGCCAGGAATCGTGCAGGGAAATGACGGCTCCGGTGTTGGCTACGTGGATCAGCGGTGGGGTGATTCCTTCGTTCTGCAAGAAACGCCGCGCCTCGTCGAAGGCTTCGAGTTGTTCCGGTACCGAAGGCGCATCCAACACTTCGGAAGAAGCCAGGTGGGTCGAAAGGCCTTCCACCACCAGATGCGGAGACGAATGCAGCACAGCGCAAATCCGCGGCAAGTCCTCGGAGGCTGCTCCAAGGCGGCCCATGCCGGTGTCGACTTTCAGGTGGATCGGATGACGCACGCCCAGCTCGGAAGCGGCCTTTTCCAGCAATTCGATTTGACTGGCTTCCCAGACCGTTGGGGTCAACTTTAAGCGGACGATCTCTTCCTGCTCGCCCCGCCAGAAGCCAGTGAACAGCAGGATATCTCCGCGGATGCCGGCCTCGCGCAGGGGAATGGCCTCGTCAAGAGAGGTAACGCCAAACCAGCGTGCACCCTCTTCTTCAAGCGCGCGCGCGCAGTCGACAGCTCCGTGGCCGTAGGCGTCAGCCTTGACCACCGCACAGACGGTCACACTGCTCCCAACGTGTCCTTGTACGATGCGAAAATTGTGGCGCAGCGCACCGAGTGAAACTTCCGCCCAGGTGGGCCGGGTCGCCACGCGCTTCGCGATTTCGATGGTAGCCACTTTGGTCGATTATAACGGCCCGATGTGCCGCCATCAGGTTACCGGTGTACCTCGTCCTTGATGGTCGGGGACCACGTGAACGTGCAGGCGTGAGCGCCCTCAACTCGTGCTTGCGCTGCTCGAACCCGCACGAGCGAGGACGCTCGCTCCTGCATTACTAGCCGGCTTCTGTCGCCGGGAATAAACCAGTTAACCGCCCGCGAGTGTGAAGTTCACGGTGATCTGGGTTTCTACTTCGACAGGCTGATCATTCAGAGAGTACGGGCGGTAGCGCCACTGCCGGACCGCCTCCATCGCAGCGGGCACAAGCAGAGGGTGTCCGCTGAGTACCTGAAGATTTTCAATCCGGCCCTCGGTGCTGATGACGGCGCGCAGCACGACCGTTCCTTGAATTCGCGCCTGACGTGCCAGGGGTGGATACTCCGGTTGCACGCGGTGAATGAGATTGCCCTCCATCATGTGAGAAACGGGAAGCGGCCGCGTAACCGGGACCGGAGGCGGAGGAAGGGGATTGCTCCCGACACCGATTCCACCCCACACCGGGTTCTGTGCTCCCGGAATGCCTGTCCCGCCCGGAACGCCGGGTCCTGACGGCAACTCCGGCGGAGGTCCGGCGTCATTGAGATTGGCGATGGTTTTGGGGATCGATCTCGGCATCAGCAGGTTTGGGCCCATCAGGTTACTGACGGATGCGGCTGCAGTATGAGCCGGCGGGGCTACAGCCGGAGCCGGGGGCGGAGTTGGGGCGACCAGGGCGGCCATCAGCTGCAACTGCGGCGGAGCCTGGATATAGAGCAAGGGCAGCAACAATAACCCACCGAAGGCGAGGGTCTGCAAGGCAAACGAAGCCAGCGTGGTCCAGCCGCGGTGAGAGCGATCGATCCAGAGAGGGTCGTCCAGAAAACTGGTGAACATGGTGTCCTCCTCAAGTCGGCGCTTTTCTCTACAGACACCACGCAACCCCGGAACGGACACCAGCCAGATGAATTCCGGGAAAGAAAAAGGCCGCAATTTCTGCGGCCGATGGGGAACTTTTTCGGTGCTTAGGTGTCGCGAATTATTTTGGCGGTTGAGTTCCAGCCGCCGGTTTGGTGGCAGCAGGAGCTGCAGGCCTGGTACTCGCACCGGTAGTGGCGGGCTTGGTCGTAATTGGCCGTGCCGGCGCCGGCACTCCGGATTGCACATTGTACGAATCGACGATCGCTCTCGTGATGTCGACAGCGGGCCCAGCCCAGAGAACCGGCCCCTGTGGCCATGGATTCGACGTGTCCATGATTACCCCAAAGCCCTTGTCGCCTGCGTACTTCACAATCAACGGCGCCATTTTCTGCAGAATACGTTGAGCGATCTCATTCTGCTGGCTCTGGGCATCGTCACGAGCGTCCTGGACAGACCGCTCCAGCTGTTTTTGCTTTTGCTCAATTTGCTTGACCAAATTGGCGTGCGCATCCTCGCTCAGCTTGTCGCCCGAGGTGTTGAGCTGTTTCTTCAGGCTCTCGACTTCGTCGTTCATGTTTTTCAGTTCGGTCTGCTTGGGTTCCAGCTTCTTGCTGAGAGCCTCAAAGTCGCGTTGACCTTCGTTGCTTTGGAAGATGGCGGCCTCAATGTTAATGGTGCCCAGTCTTACGCCTGTGGCAGCGGCGGATGGGTCCGTGGCGGTGTTGGCGGAACCGGCCGCACTGGGAGCTGCGGGTAGGGCGGCGTCACCGTTTTGAGCCAGAGCTGTGAGCGGAAGGACGCACAACATGGCCAGAAGAAATTGGACGAGCTTGCTTTTCATGGGTTGGTTTAGGACTCCTTGGAAATCGTTCCGGGAATTTTGCTTAGACCTTTTCTGCGGGCCATGTTGGCCTGCGCTGCAATTTACCGGGCCGCGCTTCTAGCAAAGGCAAGCCTTCGTGCCAGCGCATCGCGCTCGGTTGGGAGCGCGACGACCACCCCGTACGTTTCCATTGTCAGGGTGCGGATGCCGAACCATTATAGGAACACAGCAGCCTCAGCGTCAAACTCGTAAATTAACGTCTGGCCCTGAAAATGTAGGCGCGAGCGTCCTCGCTCGTGTTTCCATGCCACCGGAGCCCCCGCACGAGCGGGGACTCTCGCGCCTACATTTCTTTTTAGAACGTGGTGGCTACGGTGAAACGGAAAGTCTTTCGCGGTTCACGCAACAGGTATTGTGGCGCATACGCACTCTTGGTGATCTGGAACGTGTAGTCTCCCGCGGCGCCAGGGGGGAACATGTTGCGCGTGATTGGAACCGGAGAACTGGCTGTGGTATCGAGACGCAAGGGGTTGTAGGCCCAGTAGATGCGGAAGGGCGCATTGATGACCGGCAGGAACACCTGCAGCTCCAGGCCGGTGGACATCCTGGGGACCCAGTTGGTACTGTCCAGCGGCTTCAAATATTGCGAAAAGGCTACCTTTGTTCCTCCGGTACAGTTCAGCCCTATATCGAGCTGGGGGCAGCCGAAAACCACACTATTGATTGTGTCCAGCTGGCTGCTGGAGATCTTCAACTGAGAGTCACGCAGAATCGGCTCGATTCCGGTATCCACGAAAGTTGCCAGAGTTACCGGTCCGGCGATGGTGTAGCGATATTCCAGGTTGGTGACCAAACTGAGATCGCCTCCAGGAAACACGATCTGGTCGACCGGAACCGGAATCGTGTAGTTGCCTTGTAACGGATTGGCGGGGTTCTTGGGCACGACGGAGCCGTCGGGATTGCGCAGAGGCGTGGTGGTCGTAGTCGGCAGGAACGCCACCGGCGATATGGAACGGATGTCGAAGCCGCGCAAGTCGTTTTCACCACCATTGTAGAAGCGCTGGAAGGGTGGAGGCACCAGACCGCCGTAGCCGGTCAGGAAAGAACCCAGGATACGATAGCCGATGGTATTGCGCCTTTTTTGTACCGGGATCCAGTGTTTGTATTCAATCACTGGACGGATGGTGCGGACGGTTCCTCCCAGACCCGCGAATTCCGCAGCCACGGAAAGCGAAGTGCCGCTGTGGGGAAACAGCGCCCGGTCCAGGGTGTTCTTAGAGTAGCTGGGAACAATCTTGCTGGTGATGATGCCGTTAAGTGCGTTGGGTCCGCTGATGCCGCTAAACGAGAGAAAGTCAAACAAGGTTTTCGAGGCCGTGGTGAGGGCCACGATGGAGGAGTCGTCGAACTGATAGCTGATGCCGACCCGCTTGAACGAGCGGTGGATCGGATGAGAAAGGTTGATGGAGAAGCCCTTGCTTTGCTGGGTGTAATTCTGCAGGTTCTGCTCCAGCGCGGTAGGCAAAGTGATTTGCTGGCCACTAAGGATTGCGGCCTGCCGCGCCTGATCGTAGATGAACTTGGTTCCGTACACGGTGAAGCCAAACTGTATGGGCCGGTCGAACAGGTAAGGTTCGGTAAAGCTGAAGGAGAGGCTGCGCTCCAGGTTGCCAATGTTGGCCTGTACACTCAGGGTCTCGCCTTTGCCGAGAAAGTTATTGGTGGAGTAACTGAGGCCGATAAACGATCCTGCCAGGCCGCTGACTCCTCCTGTCAAGCCGATGCTGTTCTTGCCTTTCTCTTTTACCTTCAGGAGCAGATCAACGGTGCCCTCTTTTTCGTTCAAATGGCGCTCGGTAACGCTGGGATCGTCAGGCTTGAGGGCGTCAAAGAATCCCAGCTGGTTCAGGCGCTGCAAACTGATTTCCCAGAGTTGCTGGTTGTAGACCGATCCCTCCTCGAGCAGGATTTCGCGGCGGATCACCTTGTCACGAGTCGTGGTATTGCCCTGGAATTCTATGCGCCGGACATAAAACTGCTTGCCCTCGTCCACGTCGATATCGATGAAGATCAGCTTCTTGTCCTCATCGAAACGGGTGTCGGGGATCGATGTGAAGTTGATATATCCATATTGGCCATACGCCTTGTTCAAAGATTCCAGGCCCTTGGCGATCTTGCTGCGGTCGAAAACTTCGCCATCTTTGATGGGGAAGAGAGAACGCAGCGCCTTGGTGTTGACGAGCGCTTTGTTTCCCTTGAAAGTGATTTCACCCAGGGTGTATTTATCACCTTCCTCGATCGGCATGGTGATGTCCACGGATTTCCCCGGACCAGCCTGCAGCAGCGGGATATGAAAACCCTTGTGGCCGCTATCGTGGATATTGGTCTTGGGTTCATTCACGATCACTTTAAAGTAACCACGATTCTGGAACTCATTGCGCACGCGCTCGGTGTCTTCCTCCAACTTGGTGGCGTCGTAGGTCCGGGCGAAGATGTTCTCCAGGAAGATGGAGTGGGGTACGCCAATCGGACGCAAGTTCTTCATCGCACCGCGCAGGATGCGACTCTTGACGTGCTGGTTTCCGGTGAAAATGATCTTGCCTACCTTGACCTTCGGTCCCTCTTTGATCACAAACGTGATACTCAAAGCGGCAGGAGGGATGGGTCTGATTTCAGTGCGAATGGTGGAGAACTGTCTCCCGTGCTCGGCTAACAATTGCTTGATGGCGACTTCAGCCTTCTTCACCTTGGTGGGATCGTACTGACTCTCTACCGAAAGTCCAACTTTGGCTTCCTTGAAACGGTCCAGCACATCGCTCTTAGAGACTGAGTTCAGACCCTCGTAGTTGATCTCACGGATGGTTGGCCGTTCTTTGACATAGACGTGGATCACCCAGCCCTTGGGGGTTTCTTCGCGTTCAAACCGAATATCTTCGAAGTATCCCGTATTCCACAGCGAGTTGAAGTCGCGTTCGAGGGCAGCTTCGTCGTATACGTCGCCGGCGCGGGTGAACATGCGAGCGCGAATGGTATCGGCAGGAATCCGGCGGTTGCCGTGGATCTCAATGCCGGCGATCAGTTCCTGCTGTCCGGCGCTGAACGAGCAGAACAGGAAAACGCCCAGTAGAAAGCCCAGGAGCGGACGCCGTACTTTCACGCAACACATTAAGAATGAGCAAGATGGAGCCCAAGCAGAAGCGGCACTGCACCATCCACTTTGAGACCTGCCCTTCCGGACCGCAGGGCTATCCTGATAAGAGCGTAGAATCTCCACGACCTCAGCGAATGGGAGTATGGAAAACCGCAATTATACGGTAGTGCGGTGGACACCGTCCAAGCTCAAAGGCCTTAATTGCCCCTGCAAGCCGGCTTGAAAAGTTCCACCTCAACAAGGACGGAATAAAATGTGGCGGAGTTGCCCATGTCCGTAAGTTTTTGCGAAGTGAGGACATTAATGTTCCGGCCACCCGCGCTAAGCTTCGCCCAGCGGAGGCGGGCGCAGACCACCCCCGCTTGCACCGCTCCATTGACCTTTGCTTTCAGCACAATGTCGCCCCGACGGTTGAATACGCGAACGGCATCTCCTTGAGCAATCCCCCGAGCGCGGGCATCGGAGGGGTGCAGCTCCAAAAGGCCGGCTTCGTCCTCCATCTCATCCACGGAGGCAAGGTTCGAAAAACTGGTGTTTAGAAAGTTATCCGATTTGCGGGCCAGCAGTTCGAGCGGGAACGTCTTGGCCTGCTCACCGTGACGCGATTCGCTGGGCGGTATGAACTGGACGACCGGATCGAGTCCCAGCGCCTTGACCGACTCGCTATAGAGTTCCGCCTTGCCACTCGGGGTGGGGAAATTGCCGTTGGCAAAAGGGAGGAACGGGGCGGGGGTATCGCTTCCGGCGTCGTTGGAAACGCGCATCTCCTCCTGGCCGAAGTTCAGTCGAACGTGGCCCTCTCTTTCCAGCCGCTCGCGGCTGATCCCCTGCAGCCGGGGGTTCCCGGAGCTCAGTGCTGCGTCAATCATCTGCTCGGCTGAGTCCTGAAAACACTCTTCCTGGAATCCCATGCGCAGAGCGAGCGATCGGAATAGATCTACGTTCGACCGGCATTCTCCCAGGGGTTCAATCGCCTGGTCCGACATCTGCAGATAGTAGTGGCCATAGGCCTTCTGCAGATCCTTGTGTTCGAAGAAGGTGGTAGCCGGCAGAAGGATATCGGCGTAATCGGTGGTGTCCGTGAAGAATTGCTCATGCACCACGGTGAAAAGATCGGGGCGCCGCAATCCGCGGATTACCTCATTGTGGTTGGGGCAAACCGCAGCCGGATTGGAGTTGTACACGAACAAGGCCTGCAGCGGAGGATCGTCGAGCGTGTTCAGGGCCTTACCCAATTCCACCATATTCACCACTCGAGCGGGACGGCCAAGAGACTTCCGCATGAGGTCGGATCGGTCCAGGGCCTGCTGATTCAATCCATAGCCACCACTGGTGGAAAGTTGCAGGCCGCCGCCGACTTCCTTCCATGAACCTATGATGCAGGGAAGCATGGTCACGGCGCGCGTCGCCATGCCACCGCCTTCCGAGCGCTGCACGCCGTAGTTCAGACGGATGACCGAGGGGCGTGTGGTGGCGTACTCCCTGGCGAGTTTGATGATGTCGGGGGCGGAGATTCCGGTCAACGCTGCAACCCGATCCGGCGGGTATTCCAGCACTTTGGCGCGAAGCTGGTTGAACCCGATTGTGTAGCGCTCGACATAGTCGGCATCGTGCAACTCTTCCCGGATAATCACATGCATCATGCCAAGAGCCAGCGCTGCATCGGTCCCTGGGTTGATGGGCAAATACCAGTCGGCACAGGCGGCGGTGCGAGTGCGGTAGGGATCAATAACCACCAGTTTGGCGCCCTGACGGCGAGCCTCAGCGATGAATGGCCACAGGTGCACGTTGTTGCCGTGAATATTGGCAGCCCAGGCAATGATGTAGCGGGAATGCCGGAACTGTTCCGGCTCCGTGCCGAGCTTCTTGCCAATTACCGACTCCAGTCCTGCTTCTCCGGCTGACGAACAGATAGTTCGTTCCAACTGCGAAGCCCCCAGGCGATGAAAGAAGCGTCTGTCCATCGACGCCCCGTTCAGGGTTCCAAGAGTGCCACCGTAGGAGTAGGGCAGGATGGCTTCGCTGCCGACGCTGGCGATGATCTTCTGAAAGCGGGAGATAATTTCATCGAGAGCTTGATCCCAGGTGATGCGCTCAAATGCGCTGCCGAGCTGCGCTCCGCCTGGACGGCCGAGGGCCGCCGTCCCCACGCCAGTTGGCCCCTTAGGGGCAACTCTTTTCATCGGATACAGCACGCGGTCCGGTGAATAAACCCGGTCGAGATACTTGGCTACCTTCGCGCAAAGGAATCCGCGGGTTACGGGGTGAGCCGGATCGCCCTGAATTTTGGTGGCGCGACCGTCTTCCACGGTGATCAGTACGCCGCACGCATCCGGACAATCATGCGGGCAAGCGGCGTGGACGATTTGTTTCACTGTGGGTTGATTATATAGGGTCCCGATGTAGGCGCGGGCGTCCTCGCCTGTGCGGAGCGGACTGAAACTCGCGCCCAATGGAGGTTCCACTAGGGAAACGCTGATTAAGTATGGATTTCAACCTGGCCAAGCACGGGCGGGGACGCCCGCGCCTACATTGGAGGCTTAATCAGAGTTTCCTTAGATGGCACGACCGGCGCAGGCGCCGGACGCCCAGGCCCACTGGAAGTTGAAGCCTCCCAGATGGCCGGTAACATCGACGACTTCACCGATGAAAAATAGGCCAGGGACTTTGCGGCTTTCCATGGTTTTGGCGGAGAGTTCGTTGGTATCGACTCCTCCTGCGGTGACTTCGGCCTTTTCATAGCCTTCGGTTCCGGCGGGAGTGAGGGTCCATCGGTGGGCGCGGCGTTCCAGAGCATCAAGTGCGCGATTGTCGAATGTGGGAGGCGCGTTCCGCTCCAGCCAGCGGTTGGCGAAACGGCTGGGAAGAAATTCATGGAATGCCGAGCGCACGGTGGCGATGGTTCTGGGTACCTTGGGGTCGCGGAATGCGGCTGTGACTTCGCGGCCGGGAGCGAGGTCGATCTGAATTGAGGAAGCTGCTTTCCAGTACGAAGAGATTTGCAGAATGGCTGGTCCGCTCAGCCCACGGTGGGTGAAGAGCATCTTTTCCCTGAAGGTTGTTCCATCGCACGAAGCAGTCACTCCGGCCGACACTCCGGCCAGGTCACAATAGGCCTTGCGGTCCCCCGTGCTCAACACAAGTGGAACCAGGGCGGGCTGCGTTTCCTGAGTTTTCAACCCGAACTGGCGCACCATGTCATAGCCGAAACTGGTCGCTCCCATCTTCGGGATGGAAAGTCCTCCCGTGGCAATTACGAGGACGGGCGCGCGAAACTCTGACGATGCCGTTCTGACAACGAACTCAGTGGTGCGAGTGACTTCCGTTATGGCGGTGTTGGGGAAGATCCGAACTCCAGCGGCTTCGCACTCGGTTTCCAGCATGTGCAGAATCTCGCGAGAGCTGCCGTCGCAGAAAAGCTGGCCCAAGGTTTTTTCGTGGTAGGGAATGCGGTGCTTCTCCACTAACGAAATAAAGTCTGCCGGGGTGTAGCGGGATAGAGCTGACTTTGCGAAGTGCGGATTGGCGGAGAGGAAGTTCTCCGGTGTGCAGAGGAGATTGGTGAAGTTACAGCGGCCGCCGCCGGAGATGAGGATTTTCTTGCCGCAACGTTCGGAACGTTCGAGCACAGCCACGCGGCGTCCGCGCTTGCCGGCCTCCATGGCGCACATCAGCCCAGCGGCGCCGCCTCCGAGGACGATTGCGTCAAAGGCCTCCATTGTGCCCGGATAGTGGCGCAGCTTGAGAAGGCATCACCACAAAGGGCACAGAGGTACACAAAGGAAACCCCGAGATCCAAAGCCTTTGTGTAACTTCGTGTCCTTCGTGGTAGATGGCTCTCTGTCGCCATGGTGAAACTGCCATCTGCTAGAAGGCATGGTCACTTGATCTCCATCACTTCTTTCTCTTTCGCCTTGCTCATCTCTTCCATCTTCTTGATTTCGTCGTCGGTGAGCTTTTGAATTTCGTCCATAGCTCGCTTTTCGTCGTCCTCGGTGATCTTCTTGTCTTTCATCGCTTTCTTGATAGCGTCGTTGCCATCGCGGCGGATGTTGCGGACGGCGGTGCGATGCTCCTCGAGGATTCTGTGCAGGTGCTTGACCATGTCCTTGCGGCGCTCTTCAGTGAGCGGCGGCACGGGGACGCGGATAATCTTGCCGTCATTCATCGGGTTCAGGCCGATGTCGGCGCCGCGAATGGCTTTTTCGATGGCGCCGAGCGAACTTGGATCAAAGGGCTGAACCGTGATCAGCTGGGCCTCAGGAGCGTGCACCTGGGCGATCTGATTCAGCGGCATTTGCGAGCCGTAGTAATCGACGCTGACCGAGTCCATCATGTGCACGGAGGCGCGTCCAGTGCGCGTGGCCGCCATTTCCTTGCGGAAGTCTTCGACCGCCTTATCCATGCGGGTCTTGAGCTGAACGTAGGTATCTTTGAGGGCAGGATTTGCCGCCATACCGGGTTGAGCCATGAGGTAGCTCCGTGAGAGTTAGTTAAGACCGTGAATTATAAACCCAACCTTCGCGAGCCTGTGGGCACGAGCGGTTTGAGATGGCGAGGTCCGGGTCACTCTATGCGCTGACCAGTGAGCCGATCTTTTCGCCAGTGACAACCTTCTTGATGTTGCCATGCTGATTGAGATTGAAAATGATGATGGGCAGATTGTTGTCTTTGCAGAGGGAGATGGCGGTCGAGTCCATCACTTTGAGACCCAGCTTCAAAACGTCCAAATACGTGATCTGGGTAAACTTCTTGGCGTCTTTTACCAGCATGGGGTCGGCGTCGTAGATGCCGTCGACCTTGGTCGCCTTGAGGATAGCGTCGGCTTTGATCTCCATGGCGCGTAGAGACGCTGCCGTGTCGGTGGAGAAGTAGGGATTGCCGGTGCCGCCGGCAAAGATCACCACCCGGCCTTTTTCCAAATGACGGATGGCGCGGCGGCGGATGAACGGTTCGGCAACCTGATTCATCTCGATAGCGGATTGCACCCGGGTATAAACGCCCTGCTTCTCCAGCGCGTCCTGCAGCGCGAGAGCGTTGATCACCGTGGCCAGCATGCCCATGTGATCGGCGGAGACTCGGTCCATGTCCCGGGCCTGGTCGGCCACACCGCGGAAGAAATTTCCTCCGCCAACGACGATCGCGATTTCAATGCCCAGAGCGCGCACGTCGGCTATTTCCGCGGCGATCCCGTGAATTCTCTGAGATTCCACGCCGAAACCCTGGTTGGCGGCCAAGGCTTCTCCGGAAATCTTGAGCAGGATGCGTTTGAAGACGGGACTTGTCATGGATATTCAGTTCTCGGTTCTCAGTTGCCGGTTCTCAGCATTAAAAAAGGGCGCCAGCGGCGCCCGGGGAGTTACTCGGCCTTTTGCTCTGGCTTACTGATCGCGATAGTCTCGCCCACATCGCCGACCTTGAAACGGGCGAAGCGGCGGACTGAGATGTTCTCACCCAGCTTGCCGATCTTGGTGGCGATAAGCTGCGAAATGCTGATGGTCTGATCTTTGATGAAGGGCTGCTCATACAGGCAGACTTCTTCATAGAACTTGGCCATCTTGCCTTCGACGATTTTTTCGACCACCTGCGGCGGCTTACCGGTGGCGGCAGCTTGCGAGCGGTAAATGTCTTTCTCGCGCTCGAAGGCCTCCGCAGTTACGTCCTCTTTGCGGACGAACTTGGGGTCGCTGGCCGCGATGTGCATGGCAATATCGTGTACCAGTTCCTTGAAGTCTTCGGTGCGGGCCACGAAGTCGCTTTCGCAATTTACTTCGACCAGCACACCGATCTTGCCGCCAGCATGGATATAGCTGGTGACCGAGCCTTCGCTGGTTACACGGGCAGATTTCTTCTGCGCCACGGCCGCGCCGCGCTTGCGAAGGATGATGATGGCTTGATCGATATCACCCTTGGCCTCGGTCAGAGCCTGCTTGCAGTCCATCATGGGCGCGCCGGTGCGCTCGCGTAGATCTTTTACCTGGCCGGCCGAAATCGGCCGCTTATCATCGGGTTCGGGACTTGCTGTAGTTGCCATGATTGCTGATACTTCCTTTTTCATTCCACAAAATTAAACCCGCGCCGGACGACCCGCGCGGGTCTGATTCCCTCGACGAACGGTTGTCCTAGTAGGTCTGGTGTTCAATCTCGGGGATTTCTGCGGCAACCGCTTCCTTGGCGGCAGCCGGCTGCTTGCGCGTGCCCGCGCCGAGCACGTCTTCCATGCTAATGTCCTCAGATGCGCCGTCCTCGCTGGCTGAGAGCTCGGCGGTGCCTTCGCCCGGCGCATCGGCTGCCGCATCCGCAGCGGCCTGCGCCGCCTCTGCGGCGGCCGAAACGTCAGCCATCTGCTTGTCGGTCATCAACTGGGCGCCTTCGGCCACGGAATCGGCAATCTTGGTGGCAAACAGGCGAATCGCCCGCAGGGCGTCGTCGTTGCCCGGAATCACGTAATCCACTTCGCTGGGATCGCAATTGGTGTCGACGACGGCGACCACCGGAATTCCCAGCTTGCGCGCCTCGCGCACCGCGATTTGCTCCTTGTTGGAGTCGATGACGAAAATCGCATCCGGCAGGCGAGTCATATTCTTGATACCGGCCAGGTTGGCCTGCAAATGCTTGCGCTCGCGCTCCAGCTTGATGACTTCCTTCTTGGGCAGCAGCTCGTAACGGCCATCGGTGGCCATTTCGTCGAGCTCTTTGAGCCGCTTGACCGACTTCTGCACCGTGACCCAGTTGGTGAGCAGTCCGCCCAGCCAGCGCTGGTTCACGTAGAAACCGCCACAGCGGGTGGCTTCTTCGGCAATCGCATCCTGGGCCTGGCGCTTGGTGCCTACAAAGAGAATAATTCTGCCATCGGCGGCCAGGTCCTGCACGAACTTCGACGCCTCTTTGAACATCTTGAGGGTCTTCTGCAGGTCGATGATGTAGATCCCGTTGCGCTCTCCGAAGATGTATTCCTTCATCTTGGGATTCCAGCGCTTGGTCTGGTGCCCGAAGTGGACGCCCGCTTCGAGCAACTCCTTCATGGTGATGTTAGCCAATCAACCTCCTCATTTGGTCTGCATCGGCTGCGTACACCGGATTTGCCGCCGATTTCCATTCCCGTCCCCGCGCTGCGGCACGGGAAGAATTGAACACCTAAAAACCAGCCGTCTTTGGTCGTTAGCTGTTAGCCGGCCGCCGTTGCAAAACGACCAACGACGAACGACCAACGACAGAGCCTTAGCGCTTGCTGTATTGGAAGCGCTTCCTTGCACCTTTTTGGCCGTACTTCTTGCGTTCCTTGGAGCGCGAGTCGCGGCTCACTAAACCTTCCGCCTTTAGTTTCTTGCGAAACTCCAGGTTGAACAACATCAGGGCACGGGCCAGGCCGAGTTTTACCGCATCTGCCTGTCCACTTACGCCGCCACCGCGAACCGTAGCCACCACATTGAAGGTGCTGGCGGTTTCGGTTGAAAGCAAGGGACGCTTCGCATTGGAGCGTTGCGACTCGGTGACAAAGTAGTGCTCGAAGGGGTGGCCGTTTACCTTGAAGTCGCCGCTGCCGGGGCGCAGAAAAACCCGCGCGATTGCCGCCTTGCGTCGTCCGGTACCATAGTATTGAACCAATTCTGCCATTTAGCTTCTGGCTCTTAGCTCCCAGCCTGGGCCAGGAGTGAGCAACCTTTCAGAAATTTAACTTAACGCTTTCACTGCCAGTAACGCCCGGGCTTCCGGCTTCTGGGCTTCGTGGGGATGTTTTTCCCCGCGGTAAACCTTTAGCTTGCTGAGCATTTGCTTTCCCAGTTTCGACTTGGGAAGCATACGCAGAACCGCCTGCTCGACGATCAGTTCCGGCTTACGGTCGAAGCGCTTGCGGAATTCCTCAGTGCGCAATCCGCCGGGGTAGCCGGTGTAGTGCTGATACACCTTTTGCTCGGCTTTCATCCCGGAGACCTTCACCTTCTCGGCGTTGACCACGATGACGTGATCGCCCATGTCGAGAAACGTGGTGTACTTCGGGTTTTCCTTGCCCATCAAAATGCGGGCGACTTGCGACGCCAGGCGGCCGAGGGTCTGCCCGGAGGCATCCACGACATACCACTTGGGCACAAATTCCCCCGCTTTGGGGAAATACGTAGACATGCAAACTCTCTCCCAGAAAATAAAAAAGCCAAGAAGACCGCTGAGTAACCTCGCAAGCGCTGAACGCGCAGGGCTATCAGGCGGGCAACCGCAGGACTGCTAAAGACTTAAAGATAACGTAGGGCGCGGCCGATTGTCAACGAAACCATTTGTTAGGTAGTGGGCTACTTTGAAAAATGGCTCAAAATCAGCAAGACTAGTACGTACACACAAAGAAGTGAGCCATAGACAGCGATGCCTTTCCCAGTTTTCGGAGTCCACACAAGCAGAAACAAACTCAATATCACTATCGGAACCGCAGCCCATATACTCACGCTACCTGTCTTTCCGACCTACGCTGCTCGTAGGCTCCCCAGAGGGCTACAAGGTCTTCTACGCTCCACAGCCGATCCGAAACGCCAGCGGCCATGGCCGGAGACATGCGAAGTGTACGATGGATTTTAATGAAGTTGTAGGCGAAATAATTGAGGGCGGTCGCAGCCGCATGATTCTCTAGCTTGCGCGAGAAGCCGTTCGATAGGCGCGTATATCGTCGCATCGTTGTGCGGACCGTCCAATTTTGCCTTTCTACGAACGATGTGGAAACGTGCTTGAAATCAGGGTTTCCGCTCACTGCCTTCATGTCGCAGCCGATGCATTTTGCTGGGGAGTAGCGCGTCTCATTCTCCATCGGGGCGCGATAAACCTTGTGCAGTTGCGCATAATCGACTTCCGATCCGAACGCATCTTCAATCACGTTTACGTAGGTACGTAGCGCGTCTGTGGTGACTTGTACGCGGCCTTTGACACGCTGCGCTAGATCATTCACGAAGTCTTTTGCTGTCGCTAGATCGCGCTGCCCTAGTCGCCATGACGGAACCAACTTGCTATCAGCATCTACCGCTACCCAGAGCCAAACATCGCCAGCATCCGGCTGTTTGCGTGCAATCTCTTCGGTGCGGTTTTTCTCTTTGCAGTAAATCCATGCCCACATTTCATCGAGTTGAAGCCGCTTGCAGCGCAGATTTCGAAATACCTGATCTTGATAGATGGCGCATACCTCGCCCACTTCGACCAGCACGCGCATAACGGTTTTCTTCGCAACGCCGGTCATGCGAACGGTTGAGCGAATCGAACAGCCTTCGATCAGGCAACCGATCACTTGGGCGCGGGTTTGAGAGTCCAGTCGGTTCATGTGTGTATTATGCGTGAGCGGTTACGGATGTGTCAAGGATGAAAAATAGGCTGCCAAGTTGGCAGCCTGTGGTATAGTTGACATTGCTTGTAACGTGAGCGTTTCCGATCATAGCTTCGCGGGCGAAATCGGATGCTCCGTTGGAATCGAGGTGACGATATATATGTTAGCCTCTCCGCCCTGAAGAAGGGCGAAGGACTGAGGTCAACTCTTTCCCTACACGCGCTCTAGGGGGACGTTATGCTAGCGGCGTTCCCCGATGAGCCAATACAGAATAGCACGGAAACCCGCATGAATCCAGCAGATTTCACGTTACCAAAGAGAGGCTCTATGTCAGAAATTAAGAACCCGTTGGATGCCGCAATAGCCCATCTGGAGGGACAGAAGGCCGACATCGAGACCCTAATCCAGAACATAAAACGGTTTCGAGACAGCGGAGGACTACCTCCTATACCCAATAGCGGCGAGCCGCTCGCCATCAGCGCGAGCGGCAGCAGCGCTAGTACAACCAGGATTCCATCGGACGCCTTCTTCAAAATGACCATTGCTGACGCGGCGATAAAGTTCCTGCGTAAATGGGCAGACCATGCCCCACAGCCTACGAAGGCGATCATTGCGGCGCTCGACCGGGGAGGAATAAAGGGCAAGAACTATCAGACCGTCTATAAGATTCTTACCCGGCGCGCCAAAGAGAAGGGAGATGTAGTGAATGTCCACGGCGATTGGGGGCTGCAAGAGTGGTATGAGAATCTAAAATCTGAACCGATAAAACAGGAATAACAATGGGAAAATCAGGCAGGGCTTTAGCGAAGCTGTGGAAAGCCGAAGATGCTTTCTAGGATGGCTTGCCGGCTCTGATCTTCGCCCACTTCGCACGTGCCGCCTTACTGGCACTCGCGCTCCGTTGCTCTGGTGTCATCTTGGCAGCTCTGGCGACACCGCCCTTCTTGCCACCTTTACTGCCCATAGCTGCCATGAAGCGAGAAATCTCCGATGTCGTCAACTGCCCAGTAGATCGTAAAACCATCTCATGTGCGGCTTGATTTACATCCTTCGGCTGTTTACGTAAGCGCTTTGGCATATTCCAAGTATGCCACGTTCGCCAACGGCGTCAAATTCAAAGTAGCCCACTACCATTTGTTACGGAGGTCCTTATGAAACCGTCGTCGAGTTTTCACTCATAGGCCAGCGCGTCAATCGGGTCTTTCTGCGCCGCCTTGTATGCGGGGTAAGTCGCGCCCAACACCGCGCCCACAATGGCAATCAGGGTGGCTTCCAGGATCCAGTGGCCGGTTACGATGATCCGGATGGTGGGGAAGCGGTGCACAATTCCGGCGCGCGCCGCCAGGCTTACCAGAACTCCCAACACAATCCCGGAGAGAGCGAGCAGCACGGTTTCGCGCAGAACCACGTTCACGATGTAGATCCGCGAGGCGCCAATCGACTTCAGAATTCCGATTTCCCGGGTGCGCTCCATCACGGCGGTGTACATAGCCTGGAAGATAACAATGAAACCGACGATGACTGAAATCCCGATCACGACGTTGATAAAGATCGGCAGGCCGGGATAATTATTGGGTGTCATCATCGAAAGGTAATAAGCCATCGAAGTGGCGACGTAGGTTTCCATACCGGGGACGCTCTTGATCTCGTTCACCACCAGAGGGGCATTATTGGGATCGTCCAGTTTCAAATAAAAAAGGGATGCTTTCCCCTGGGCGCCGAGCAGGTCCTGCATGGTTTCGATGGGAACGAATTTGCGCGCGCCCCGGCCATTCGCTACGATGCCCGAGACCCGGAACTTGTTATTCATCACCTCAATTGAATCTCCGACTTTGATGTGCTTGGCACGGGCGAAAATGTCATCGACCAGCGCATCATCCGGCCCTCGAAATGGACCGCCTGCCAGATAGTGGAAGGGGCCGCCCAAACCTTGGTAACTCTGCAAATCAATCCCAGCGATCACTTCCAGCGCTCCGTTTGCGTTGATGTGGTTGACCACCGGCGCCACCAGGATGACGTGGGGAAGCTTGGCCAATATTGTTCCAACCTTTATCGACATGGGAGTGCCGGTGAGTCCGACAATGAATGACGAACCCGGGGGCATCACGATGACGTCGGCACCGATTCCCGCCTGGCGCTGCCGGGAGTCGTTCACAAATCCGAGGCACAAGCCGACGATCAGCAGAATGAGCGTCACCTCCAGGGCGATGGCCACAATGCTGATCAGCGACCGAAGCGGCCGGAACGCCAGGTTGGCGACAATCATTTTGTTCATCATGGATTCGTCGAGTCGTTGGTCGTTGGATGCTGGGAATCAAAAGGCTCGATTCCCTGGCTTATTCTACCTGTCGCCGCCCGGCGGAGGCGAAACCGTGGTGGCTTCCGGCTTATCGAGGTGAACCACTTCTACACCCGGTGGCTGCTCGATCACGAACTTATCATCCGGCAAGGGTTGGTTGAGATCCAGCTTTACCAGAGTCAGCGTAATGTCATATTCCTGCTCCGGCCATGCGATCTCGATCTGCCAGGGGAAGTTGATGCCATTCTCAGCGCGATAGTCCTCGTAAATCGCCGTGGTGGTGACATTGCCGTTCTCGTCATACAGGACCTGACGATGAGGCAGCAGATCGACGCGGCTGAAGGCGATCTCGCGGGAGAGGAACCAGCCGTGCTCACCTTGGTGAATTACGTCCAGAATATAGTTCGCCTGCGGCAGCTTGTGGCCCTTGGAATCAGTAGC
This sequence comes from Terriglobales bacterium, assembly GCA_049582765.1. GTDB lineage: Bacteria > Acidobacteriota > Terriglobia > Terriglobales > Acidobacteriaceae > JBAUUQ01. The sequence goes on along the minus strand of JBAUUQ010000050.1, from coordinate 160,988 downwards.
GTAATCGGTCTCATTGCGTACGACGGCGATTTCGGTTCCTGGATTGATGGGGCGCAACAGCAGCGAATCATAGATGGTGCGGGGCCGAAGATTTTCCAGCGGCTGCTTGGTATTGTGGGTTTCGAGATCGTTGCGGCCGACGACGAAGCGGTTCTTCGGCGGGATCCACAGTTTGAAATTCTGGCCATCGCTGACCATATCGAAGGCGCGGTTGCGCACGATCGGCATCAGGCCCACGAGGCGAAGCATCGACGGTTTGCGCGCCATCACGTAACCGCGGATCTGCTGGTAGTCAGTGACCTTGCCCTTTTTCTCTCCACCCACCGTGGTATCGATGTTGACTGTGGCCTGCACGGTCTGAACCTTGGCGGCCTGGGTGTTGATGTAATCGACCAACTCTGACAAGCTCGCGGTCTTAAACTGCGTGGTGGTCAGCGGCGGTTGCACTTTGTGGGAACGGAACAAGCAACCGCTCAGGGGTAGGACCGCAAGGAGAACCAGGAGCAAACGATATCGAATGCGTAAAAGGGTCACAGGAAATAATGTTGTCACGTGGCCGGCTGAATAACCAGTATAGCGCCTGCGAGAATTGCGAAGGGGTTGTCTAGAGCCGTGCCCTTAGTCTTTAGAAATGATAACGGCGCGGCTTGGTCGATGTGCCATATTTATGGCAACTGTCGCTGCCGCAAGGCCCGGCGGTACGCCGCGACGTTCCGATTGTGTTCCTCCAGGCTGTGGGCGAAACGGTGGTGGCCATTGCCGTCGCTGACGAAATAGAAGTAGTCGGTGGTAGCGGGATGCAAGGCAGCTTCGAGAGAGGTCTTTCCCGGGTTGCCGATAGGACCGGGCGGAAGGCCGGAATGCGCGTAGGTGTTGTAGGCGGACTTCACTTGCAGATCGGCGTGGTGTAGAGCCCCTCCGTAGCTTCCGTCCAGAAGCTCGGCATAAATTACGCTCGGGTCGGCCTGCAATGGGAGCTTGTCCGCCATGCGGTTGTAATAAACGCTCGCCACCAGGGGACGCTCTTCGGGAGCCGCTGTTTCTTTTTCGATGATTGACGCCAGGGTCACTGTCCGCTCGAGGTCGGTATTCAATCCGATCTCGCGTGCCACCTGGCGGAACTGCTTCACCATGGCCGCCGCCATTTCTTCCATGGTTTGGGTGCGGGTAAATTCGTAGGTGCTGGGGAAGAGGAATCCTTCCAGGTTTCTCGCGTCCGGCGCGAGGTCGGTGATCAGGTTCGTGTCGGCGGTCGCTACCCGCAGGAAATCCTGCATCGGACCCAGGCCGGCGTCCTGGATAGCCTGGGCGATCTCAAACAGGTTGAAACCTTCGGGAATCACTACGGTGTGAACGTAAACGTCGCCGCGCGCCAGGCGATCATGAATTTCCAGCGCGGTCGCGGTCTTCTCGAACAAATATTCTCCCGCTTTCAGGGAACGCTTGTGATGAATCCGGTGCCAGATGGCAAAGGCGGTGGCGTTGCGAATCACCCCTGCGGATTTGAGTTCGTGCGCAATGCGGCGGGTGGAGTAGCCGGGATGCAACAGGACAAACGTCTGGCCGGCGGGCGTCACCGGCGACCAGAGAGCCCAAGCCATCCATCCACCAAAGGCCAGGACAGCAAGCAACAGGATTGTGAACAGTGCGCGCACGCTGCAGATAGTTTAGATGACTGCGAGCGGCGGGTCGTAAGCCGGTGGTCGATGGCCGGAGGTCACTTCGGCATGAATTCTCCAGCGGTCCCGCAAAGACGGGCGGGGGGCGCCCCATCTTCCCTCATTCGTTCATTTATGATGAATGGCAGCTGGATGTTAGCAATTCGACTGTCTTCATGGAGGAGTTATGTCAGTGACTGTGGGCGCGCCTGTGCCCGAGTTTTCGCTGAAAGATCAGAGCCAGCAGGAAGTCAAGCTGAGCGACTTCCGCGGCAAGAAGCGGGTCGTACTGGTGTTCTATCCGCTGGATTGGAGCCCGGTCTGCACCAAGGAACACGCTTGCTTTGCCGACGATCAGAAACGGTTCGAGGGGCTGGATGCCCAGGTGCTGGGTATAAGCGTGGATAGCGTCTGGTCGCACAAGGCCTACGCGGAAAAGATGGGGATCCACTATCCGCTGCTGGCGGACTTCCATCCGCGGGGGGCGGTCGCGGCCAAGTACGGTGTCTACCTGGAAGACAAGGGGATCACCGGACGTGCGATTTTTATCATCGACCGCGAGGGCAAGCTTGCCTGGCGGAAGAACTATGAAATTCCCGTAGTGCCGGACGTTCAGGAGGTTGCGACGGCGCTGGCAGGGGTGAAGTAGAAACGGACAGCGTCTGCCGCTATGCGGTCGTGGATGGATCCAGGGACGGGCGGGGACGCCCGTCTTCCAATTTGGTGTCCATCCAGCTTTGCAGGATCAGCACGGCCGCCATTTGATCCACAACCTCGCCACGACGCTTGATCGACATCTCGGTCTCGCGGAGCAGACGGTTGGCCTGGGCGGAGGTCAGGCGCTCGTCCCAAAGATGCACCGGCAAGCGGAAGCGCCGGCGAAGCTCTTCGGCGAAGAGGCGCATCTTGTCGGACTGCGTTCCCTCGGCGCCACTCATACGGAGAGGAAGACCCACGACAATCTCCGTTGCTCCGTATTGACGAATCACCTTTTCCAGTTCTCCGAAATCGTGGCGCTTGTTTTGACGGTGAATGGTCGGTAATCCCTGTGCGGTGATGCCGAGGGGGTCCGACACCGCCAGCCCGATTCTTTTCGAGCCCACATCCAAGCCGAGGATGCGGGAGCGTGGTGAACCGTCAACAGGCAGTGAACGGGAAGGCACATGATGATTATAGATGGAGCGTCAGGTGACGATTTGGTCTAGGATATCTGCGAGTCATGGGGGAAGAGGAAGCACAGGTCGAGACGGTTCCCGCGGAAGTGCGTGTTCCGCCGCGTCAAATTACCCAGCCACGCCGGAAGTTGCCTCGCCGGCACTGGGCGATGGATGTCATTGGCATCGCCGGCATTCTCGCACTTTGCTATTACGGCGAGGCGGTGCTGGCGGTGGTGTTGATCTCGGTGCTCCTGGCATTTATTCTGGCGCCCCTGGTTGACCTCCTGACGCTGATGCACCTGCCCCGCGGGCTGGCGGCGTTCGTCGCCATCATGCTTTTGCTGGCGGCGATCTTCGGAGCCTTTTATTACTCCTACAACCAGGCCACCGTCCTTCTGCAGAATTTGCCCAAGTACTCCAGCAAAGTTCAGGCAGAATTGATGCGCTTTCGAAAACAAGCGGAGAGCTTTCAAGTCCTGGCCCCGGAGCACGAAAAAGGGGTGGTGGACGTGCGCCCGGCCACCGATTGGACCGACGTACTTACTCGCGGTTTTGGTTCGGTGAGCGCCGCGGTTCTGGCGGCATCCTTCATTCCGTTCCTCACTTACTTCATGCTCACCTGGCAGCAACATGTACGTTCCGCGACGGTCATGCTCTTTCCGATGGAGTATCGCAACACCGCTTACGTTGCGCTCGGCTTGATTTCGGCCATGATCCGCAGTTTCATGGTGGGAAATCTCCTGATCGGGCTGGCTATCGGCGCCGCCAGCAGCGTCGTGTTCGGTCTCATTCATGTGCCCTTCTTTTACCTAGTCGGTTTCATTAGCGGATTCCTGAGCCTGGTTCCCTATATGGGACTGCTCCTGGCGCTGGTCCCACCCATTTTTGTCGGTATCGGCCATTTGGAACTGGGGGACTTCGTCACCGTGTTCGTATGTGTTTTCGGTTTGCACCTGATCGCGATGAACGTTCTGTATCCCAAGTTTCTCGGTAACCGCCTGCAGCTCAATCCTTTGGCGGTGGCGTTGGCGTTACTGCTTTGGGGCGGCTTGTGGGGAGCGATGGGGCTCATCCTGGCCATTCCTTTGACCGCCGCTATGAAGATCGTGTTTGACCATGTGGAGTCTTTGAAGCCCTTCGGCACCTGGCTGGGAGAATAGATGCTCGGAGATGCAACCTGTTATTCCAGAACGAGTTACCTTGCTGTTGGGGACAAGGGGGTAGGGCTTTAGCCACGCAGGGCACAAAGGTATACGAAGGGAATCCCGGCAAACTGGAGCCTCACTTGGAACCGAGAGACCTTTGTGGCTTATAGGGTCTTAGGTCGTCATCGTTCTGCTGGCCCACTGCCGAGAAAGTGCCAAAATTGCCTTTCCGCCTGCATTCAGCTAGAATAAGTAGGTGGTATTCCTCTGGTCCCCCGCGTCTGTAGGCGGTCCTGCATGCTAAGTAGCGACGGTAACTTCCACATCGGTGACAAGGTTGTCTATCCCAACCATGGCGTAGGAATCATTGAGCAGATCAGCAGCCGGACTATCGGCGAGACGGTAGAGAGGTTCTACCTGCTTAAGATCAAGTCCAGCAGCCTGAAGGTAATGGTGCCGTTCCACAATGTGGGAGCGGTTGGTCTGCGACGGGTGATCAAGAATGGGGAGATCCAGAAAATCGTGGATTTTCTTCAGGATGGGCTGTGCGACAACAACGCCGACTGGAAATACCGCTTCAAGGAAAACTCCGAGCGGATGCGGACCGGTTCGCTACTGGAAGTCGCTGCCGTGCTAAAGGGTCTGCTACTTCTGAACCAGTCCAAGCCGTTGTCGTTCAGGGAAAAGAAGATGCTGGAGCGGGCACGTTATTTGCTGGTAAGTGAGCTGGCAATGGCGCGCAATTGCGAAGAGCCGCAGGTTGAGGAGTTGCTCACGCGAGCCCTCTCTAAACATGGGTTGCGCTTCCCCGAAGCCTCCGAATTTCAGGCATAACTTCCCTCCTCGGATATCCACTTTGGTAGGTAATTGGGTTTACGACGATTCCCTTTTCAGAACCGCGGCTAGGCGACTCCGGTGTTCGTCGTGCAGCCCAGTCTGTGAGTCGTTGAAACGACTATGAGCAGGGACCTCTCCTAGAGGGCCTAAGGTTTATAATCCGTTGCACCATGACTGAGCAGATCAAGAAAAAGCTCCAGGACGAAATGAACGCGCTCGAACACGAGCTGGTGCACGATCTGCCCAAAGAAATCAAGAAAGCCGCCGCCCTCGGCGATCTAAGCGAGAACGCCGAATACCACATGGCCAAGCAGCGCCAGGAGTTCGTCAAAGCGCGGCTGCGGCAACTGGGTAAGCGCATGGCCGATCTGTCCCTGATCAACATGGACAACATTCCCAAGGACAAAGTCGGGTTGGGCTCGACGGTTAAGGTTTACGACAACTCCAAGAATGAAGAAGTCGAATACAAACTGGTGACCACCGAAGAAGCGGACGTCACCACGGGAAAGATATCGACCAGTTCGCCGATCGGCCGGGCGTTGCTGAACAAGAAAGTCGGGGACACGGCCCAGGTGGTCACCCCCAATGGCAAACGTGAAATGGAAGTTCTGAGCCTGAGCACCATCCACGAGGCTGAGGCCTGATGGCACGAACCTGGACCAGTGCATTCGGCCGCGCCTGCGGGATCCTGCTGGACGCTATAGTCCGCTGGCTCGCGTTGGCGCGCATCAACCCCAATGTACTGACTTTCCTGGGGTTGGTGGTGAATACTATCGCCGCGTTTCTATTCGGCTACGCCAACGGCGAGAACCAGGCGCGCCTGTTCCGTTATGCCGGGCTGGTGATCATCGGTTCGGGCTTCTTCGATCTGGTGGACGGGCGGGTCGCCCGTGCGACCAACCGGGTTACGCGTTTTGGCGGGTTCTTCGATTCGGTGATCGACCGCTACAGCGACGCCTCTCAATTCTTCGGCCTGCTGGTGTTTTACTCGCGCGGGGAGCGTTTCTCCTACGTCGTTCTCACTGCGTTCGTAATGGTCAGCGCCATCATGGTCAGCTATACACGGGCTCGGGCGGAGTCGCTCATCGGCACCTGCCGGGTGGGATTTCTGGAACGACCTGAGCGGTTGGTGCTGGTGATCATCGGAGCGTTGTTCAATCGGATGGCGCCGGTGCTATGGCTGATTGCAGTGTTGTCCACGATTACGGTGATTCACCGCATGCGCTACACCTGGACGCGGACGCAGGATGCGCCCGCGGCGGCCAAGGCAGGACAGGCGGCGTAGGGTTATAAGATTCGTCATCCTGGTTATTGGAATTGTCATCCTGAGCGAAATTGGTCTCGCGCTCGCGCGAGACCAATGCAGTCGAAGGACCTGCTTTCCATTCCCGATTCCGAACCGGACGTCAAGAATAGTTTTCGGATTTCCCAGAAGAGAGCCTTTCCCCACCCCTACAATCTCATTCAGCAGACAGCGTTTGGAGGGTGTTGCCAGTGGGCACTGGAAGTCGTCTGTAAAACGGTCGAGTGGCTTAATCAGCCATTAGGGTTCGACTCCCTCGCCCTCCGTGGTCACTCGACAAAAGTAAATGCGCTTGACATCGTTGCCGGCAGAGTTATGCTTAAATTGCAGACGGCGTCCAGCACCACTTTTCCAGCCCCGGATGATTACCGGGGCTGTGGTGTTTCTGGTTTGCAGCCCGATGCAATGCTCGTGTGGGGCGGACACTCTTGTCCGCCAAAGGATCAGAACGGCCCCTCGTCTTCGATCTCGGCACCGCCCAACGGAATTTGTTCTTCGGCAGCTTTTCTAGCTTTGGGGGCCTTCTTAAACGTCACATCGAGCAAGCGTGGATATTCGATTTTCTTGCCCGCCAGCAGTTCGGCAATACTCAGAATCTGCAGGCGCGGATATTTGTCGGTCAGTCCCGGCGGCTGGTAGAAGCCCGCTTCGGCGGCTTCCCTGAGCATGGGCTTGGTGGGCGGCTCCATGGAGATGAGCACGCCGATTTCGGCCTTCTCGCGTTCGATCACGCCGCGCAGATCGCGGACGTGTCCCGCCTGCAAGTGTCCGGCTTTGACAGAGAAAATAATCTGCTTGCTGTTGCCGCTCTTACGCTCATCGTGGAAGTAGAGGCGGCCGTCGATGCCCTGGTCCGCGCCTTTCTTCTTTTCCAGCGGACGCGCGCCGACCAAACTTAGCGCCCACCATTGGAATTGATATGGGTCGTCCTGGGCCAGTCTTTGAGCGCCTGATAGATCGACGGGCTCGCCGATGATTTCATATGTCTGGCGCACGCTCTCGCCGAAAGCGTCGTCCAAGCGCTTCTTGATCAGGCCTATGGCCAGGTGAGTGATGTCGATGCCAATCCAATGGCGGTTCAAGCGTTGAGCCACCGAGATAGCCGTTCCGCAGCCGCAAAAGGGGTCAAGGACGATGTAGCCTTCGTTCGAGCTGGCTTTGATGATGCGTTCAAGCAGGGCCTCAGGCTTTTGGGTTGGATAGCCCAGTCGCTCTTGTGCCTGCGAATTGATCGTATCAACGTCTGTCCAGACGTCGTCGCAAGGCACTCCCGGCATTTCGTCCAGGTACAGCTTAAGTCGAGGCATTCCCCGGGGTGAGTGTGTCAGCAGCCCTTTTGCCTCAAACTCTTCCATGTTGTCTTTCGTGTAGGCCCAGCAACGGCTAGATGGCGGACGAAAACCTTTCCAGTCATATAACTGTCCACTTGACGCTCGTTGCATCGAGGCTGTCAGGTCCCTAGTCGTAAATCTCCGGCCCGAGGCCTCGTCGACTTGCGAGTAGTGGGATTTGATGTAGTCCTGAGTGTAGGGGAGATAGACCTGATTCCACGTCCAGGCGTCAGACTTACCGTAGAACAGTAACCTGTCCTGGACGACTGCGAAGCGCTGGCTAACATTGGCATGTGCAGATGTTCGCTTCCATGTAATCTCATTCCGATATTTGTCGACGCCAAACACCGCGTCCATCAACATTTTCAAATAGTGTGCGGCCGTAGGGTCGCAATGCAGATAAATAGATCCCGTCACCTTAAGCACGCGATGCAGTTCGATCAAGCGCGGGGCCATCATCGCGAGATAAGCCATCATGTCGGAGTGGCCGAGAAAGGTGCGGAAGGCGCGCATGGCGTCGGAGACACGGCCGCCGCGCTCGACGATTTCCTCATAGGCGCGCTCGGCGTCCATGTTCCACTCCCAGGTGTCCTCAAAGGCCATGATTTGCGAGGCGGAGCGGGTGCCGTCGCGTTCGGCGAAGAGCACGTTGTAGTCCTGGCGGCTGTTGAAGGGCGGGTCGAGGTAGATGAGGTCGACGGATTCGTCCTTGATGTGCTCGCGCAGCACGACCAGGTTATCGCCGTAATAGAGTTGGTTCTTGGTCACTGAGGCGGAATTTTAGCGCGGATTGCCAGATTAGGTAATTGGCTGAGGGGCACCTGTCCTCCCCAAACTGAACAGCAGGCTCCTCGACTGCGCTGCGAGCGGCTGGGGTAAAACCCTGTCCTCCTCTTGCACGAATCTTTTGGCGGACAGGAGTGTCCGCCCCACAGAAAGGTGTTCAGCCGTCACAGACAAGATCGCAGCCCACTGCAATGCTCGTGTGGGGCGGACACTCTTGTCCGCCGCTTTTGACTTTGACCTTTATGACCAACCGGACTCTCGGCAGGCTGTACGAATACCGACGGAAGTTGCCGCACTACCAGAAAGCCGATCGACCGTTATTCGTGACATTTTGCAAGAGCGGCCGAAACCCCTCCCCCCCGCAAGCCCGGGACTTGGTGCTCCAGCACTGTTTGCACGACCACGGGAAGCGTTATCAACTTCACGCTGCGGTCGTGATGCCGGATCACGTGCATCTCCTGCTCACGCCGCTGCGTGACGAGGAGGGTTGGCCTTACGCTCTGCCATCGATATTGAAGCTGCTTAAAGGGACGTCGGCCCGAAGCATTAATAGACTCTTGGGGTCATGCGGGCCGGTGTGGCAGGAAGAGTCCTTTGACCATGCGTTACGGTCGCAAGAGAGTCTCGCGCAGAAGCTGGAGTACCTTCGGCAAAATCCCGTGCGGCGGGGGCTGGCTGCGAAGCCTGAGGATTACCAGTGGCTCTGGGTCGAGCCAGGCTCGTGTGGGGCGGCCACTCTTGTCCGCCGCGGTTGATGTTGTTTCTAAAGTTGGCACTTACTGTGCTCAATTAGGGGTCAAAAGCGAGCTTGAGGTAGATTCTTCGCTGGTTCAAAAGCAACGTCAACGTCAAGGGCGGCGGACAAGAGTGTCCGCCCCACACGGGCCCGGTGGCTTCCCAAATCGGGAATTACCCAGGCCTTTTCACCCCTGGCCACCAACTTTCCAACCGGCTGTCAATAGGCAGAAATTACACGAACCGGTCTATCCTCTTGGCGCCGCAGACGATATAAACTCCGAAAGCCTGTCTCACCTCCCATATCCCAAACGATACAATTGAAGTATAGGTATTCACTCGAAGGCGCGGCCCCGGGGCTCCGCCTTTTTCTTTTGGGGTAACCAATGACTGAAGAATCAGGCGATATGAAGAATCGAAAGCGCCGCGGCGAATGGGCCGAACTCCGTTTCATGGCCGACGCCGCCCAACGCGGCCTCCGGGTCTCCAAGCCCTGGGGCGACTCCGAGCACTATGACGTCGGAGTCGAGCATAATGGGCAATATCAGCGGGTGCAGATCAAGTCCGTTCTTCACCGCGTCGGGCCAGCCTACCGCTGCAGCATCCGAACCTCCAGCCTGGCCCATCCCTACAAACTCAGTGAGGTGGACTTCTTCGCGGTTTACCTCATTCCCGAAGAAATCTGGTACATTCTGCCGGCGCACGTGGTGTTGGTGGGCGACAATCGAACCCTGTCCCTCACCCCTTCCAGGCCGGGACGGCGATACGAATCGTACAAGGAAGCCTGGCACTTGCTGCTCCATCGCCGGAGAGCGACAGATGGCGTAGGGGTAGCGCAAAGTGGCGTATCACCCTTCCCCGCTTCTCGCACAAAGATTCCGCCAAAAAACTGGCACCGATTGTTAAAGCCAGAAGCGACAGAGAAGAGCCCCAGATGAACCTCTCTGTGGTCGCCAGCAGAAGCCACGCGGGGACAGCCGCCTGAGCCTGCCCTGAGCGAAGTCGCAGGGGCTGTTCAGCCGAGCGAGCCCGGCACACCTGCTAGACTATTCCGGCGTTTTTTCTCGAGGAGAGGATTTCTTGCCGATCGAGCCGATCATTCTTGTGCATGGCGGGGCGTGGGCGATTCCCGACGATATGATCGATGCCCATCTGAACGGCGTGCGCCATGCGATGGCGGCGGGTTGGAGGGTACTGAGCCGAGGGGGGACGGCGCTGGACGCTGTCGAGGAAGCCGTTGTAGTCATGGAAGACGACGAGACCTTTGACGCCGGGCGGGGAAGCTTTCTTAATCGTGATGGCAAGGTGCAGTTGGATGCGCTCATCATGGATGGCGGTACGTTGCGTGCCGGGGGAGTGGGTTGTGTGGAACACTTGCGCAATCCGGTTCGCGCTGCCCGCAAAATCCTGAGTGAAAGCCCGCACGTGTATTTTGTTGCCGAAGGAGCGGAGCGGTTTGCGGCGGAGCACGGCATTGCGCTGTGCCGGAACGAAGACCTGATCATTCCTCGAGAGGTAAAACGCTTGCGCGAATTCCAAGCGCAGGGGACGGAAAAGGCGTCTGACTTGTTTGCTCCCGCCATCTCGCACGACACGGTGGGAGCGGTCGCGCTCGACCAGTTCGGCAACATCGCGGCCGCGACTTCGACGGGTGGTACGCTCAACAAAGCTCCCGGCCGCTTGGGAGATTCCTCCCTCATCGGATGCGGTTGTTACGCCGACAACAAGACTGCCGCCGCCTCGACCACCGGCTGGGGAGAACCGATCATGAAGCTGGTGCTGGCCAAGTGGGCAGCGGATCGCGTGGCCACCGGGAATCTGCCGGAGTGGGTTGCGGCCGAAGCGATCAACTATCTGCAGTCCCGGGTTGAGGGCCACGGCGGCATGATTTTGCTGGACGCTAAAGGACGCTTCGGCATCGCCCACAACACTCCCCGCATGGCTTGGGCGGTGAAGACCGCGCGGGAGGAGAATGCAGGCATCCAACGCTGAAACGTTTATTGGCCAGTCCCTTACCAAGGCAATTCCCCTCAGTTATTTAGCTTGATTTACCCGCGTTCACTGATGTACAACCAGCCGTCGCAGTTCTACCGAAATATGTACGCGTTCAAGCCTCCCGACACAGATCGGATTGGCTGTGGCGTTCTGCCCACCCAGCTCATCGGGCGCTCATTTCCGTATCACTCAAACGAGACAACACCAGAGAAGAGAACTCTTATGACGATGCGCAGGCTTGGCTGGTTCGTGTTCTTTGTGCTCCTGCTGGCTGAATCCGCAGTCGCCCAGAGCGTGGCGACGGGCGACTTGCACGCTACCGTGAAAGATCCCAAGGGGAATCTGGTAGTCAACGCAACCGTCACTGCCAGAGATGAAGCGAAGGGCCTGGAGCGTTTGGGGAGGGGGAATGGCCAGGGCGAATACCGGGTGCTCGCGCTTCCACCGGGAACCTACACAGTGACCGTCGAAGCCCCGGGCTTCGCCAAACTCACGGCGGGCAACATGATCGTCACCGTGGGACAGGTGGTCGACCTTCCCTTGACCCTATCTGTGGCCAGCGGCCAGGAGGTGGTCAATGTCAGCTCGGCTGCCGAACTAGTGGAGACGACCCGGAGCTCGACGACCGATACGGTGGAGCAACGGCGCATCGACAACCTCCCCATCAACGGACGGAATTACATCAACTTCGCGTTGACGGATTCGCAAGTGTTGCGCGACAACGCTCCCAGCATCGGCGCGGCGCCAACTTCCGGTCTCAACATCAGCGGGCAGAGGGCCCGCTCAAACCTGGTCAATGTGGACGGCGCCGATGCAACGGATAATTCGACCAACGGTGTTCGTTCGACGGTTTCGCAGGAAGCGGTACAGGAATTTCAGATTATCCCGAACAGTTACGCGGCCGAGTATGGACGCGCAGCCGGCGGAGTGGTCAACATCATCACCCGCTCGGGATCGAATGACTTCCACGGGGACGTTTACGGCTATCTGCGGAACCGCAACTTTCAAGCCGTCAACCCGTTCAGCACGGTCCCCAATCCGGCTTACACGCGAGTGCAGGCGGGTGCAGCTTTCGGCGGACCGATCAAGAAAGACAAGACCTACTACTACTTCTCCTATGAGATCACGCGCCGCCACGAGACCGGGTTCTCCAGCATCGGACAGGATAATTTTGGCCTGGTCCCATTCGATACCGGCCTGGTTGGACAGCCCTTTGGAACGGTGCAACTGACGCCACAGCAAGTCGCCTTCTTGACGGATCCGGCGACCTTGCAGGCCGAGGGAGCAAGTGCTGCCTTTGCCCAGGCCGTGGGTCAGTACACTGGATTAGCGGCGGCGTCCTCCGGCATGGCGGTCAACGGCAAATGGCCGATCGGATTGGGCGGATTGAGCGGATTTCCGACGACCTGCCCCCCTCCCACGTCCGGCTGCTTTGTGCCCGCCTCCTTCCAAACCTTGGACGCGCAAAAGGGCAACTTCCCCATCTTCGAAGGGACGAGCCTGTATTCGTTGCGGCTGGATCACAATGTCAACGATCGCAACCGGCTGATGCTGCGGGTAAACGTCAGCCCGAGCACGATCACGGGAATTGAGGTGAACGGCGAGAACCAGACCTTCGGTCAGAACGCCTTCAACCGCACCTCGGAACAGACTTACCGCGATGTCGCCGGCGAAGTCCAGGACACCTGGACCATCGGCAACAACAAAGTAAACGAATTCCGCTTCCAGTATGCTCGCCGCGGTCTGCTCTATAACTTTTCCAATGCGCCCGGGGGTACTGATCCGGCGGTCAACATTTTTGGGGCAGCGTTTTTCGGCCGGGAACCCTATTCCTACATTCAGCGAACGGAGGAGCGCTATCAGTTCGCGGATAATTTTTCCTGGAGTATCGGGAAGCATGACATGAAGTTTGGCGCGGACTTCAACTACATTCCGCTGACCGCTACTTTTACGGTGAACTATGGAGGAGTGTATGACTTCGGCAGTTTCAGCGTTGCCCCGTTCGGCTTCCCGTCGACATTCCCGTCTCTCAGTCCGGTGCAGGCTTATGGCGCGGGTCTACCCACCGACTTTATTCAAGGCATTGGCAATCCGCGCGACTCCTTCCGGAACATCCCGCTAGGGCTGTTCTGGCAAGACTCCTGGAGAGTGTTTCCCCGGCTCACTCTGAATTACGGCGTGCGTTATGACGTTGAGTTCCCGCCAAAGCTCGCTCCTCCTGATCCGCTTGCGCTGGCGGGTTACAACCAGCTCGGCTTGCAGAAGGGGATTCAGACGGATACCAATAATTTCCAGCCTCGGATCGGAGTGGCTTGGGATCCCAGAGGTAACGGGAAGTCGGTGGTGCGTGCTTCCTACGGCATATTCTATGACCACCCGCTGCTGGGTCTCTACTTTCTCGGGGATGCGTCGGATGGTTCCAAGAGCGGGCAGTTGGCGTTCGGGGGCACCTCAGGTTGTGCGGGCGCCGGCAATCCTAACAACCTGAACGCAATTCCGATTTTTCAAGGCTTGGTCACAACGGCTCCGCAGTGTGCCCCGTCGCCCTTTCCCGCGGTGAATAGTGCGTTGGGCTACCTGCCCAATCAGCAGCAGTTCAATGCTTTCTTACCCAACTCCATCTTCGTCAATCAGAACTATTTGAACCCCGCAACTCCCTTGGCGCTGGCGTTCCAGCCCTTTGGCTATCCGCAGGGTAAGAACTTCGTTTACGCCTATTCGCAACAAGCCAACCTTACCTTTGAGCAGGATCTGGGGCACGGATTCGCAGTCAGTGTGGCGTACAACTTCAATGGCGGGCGGCACCTGAACCGGCCGATCAACGCCAACACCGTGCATGGGAACCTGCTGGTGCTGAACTACTATGCGGCGGTGGCGGGTGGCGAAACTCCAGCGAGTCCGTTCACCGTGAGCGGTTGCGGAGTCGGTCCGGGGGGACCGTTCGTTCCCGCCGCGCTGGTAAATTTCTTCCGTCCGTCGGGTGTGAACGCCTCGATTGCAGGTCTCATCCTTGCAACCCAAGGGGCTGCGGGCGCCCAATGTGTCGGGTTGGCCCAGCAACTGCTGGCGGCCGATGGTCTCAATGCGAAGTGCGATCCCGCAACGCTGGCAAATTGCGTGCCCTTCGGCGACATGGACGCGAATTTCTCTAACGGCAGTTCTGTCTATCACGGCTTCACCACCAACCTGCGCAAGCGCTTCAGCCAACACTATGAATTTCTGGCGTCGTACACCTTCTCGCACGCCATCGACGATTCCACCGACCTGCAGTCGCCCTTGGCGCCGCAAGACAGCTACTATCCTCAACTGGAGCGTTCCAACTCTCTGTTTGATCAGCGGCATCGCTTCGTGTTCAGCGGGGTGTACCAAAGTGGCAAGCTTTCGGGGGATAGCTTCACCAGCAAGCTGTTTAGCAACTGGACGGTGGCACCAATCATCGAGGTGGCGTCCGGGCGGCCCTTTATCCTGATCACTGGCGATGATGCCAACTTTCAGCTGGCCAGCACGGCGGCGCGTCCCAGCGAAGTGCCGGCAGGTTCGCCGCCTTCTCTGTGCGGGACACCGACGGTGGCTTCCAAGTATTCAAAGACCGGGTTTTTCCAGGAGCCGTGCTACCTGGGGCTTAATCCGGCGGCTCTGGCTGCCCCGAGCGGTTTGCTCCTGCTCGACGGCAACCTGTCGCGTAATGGTGGCGTCAAGCCGTACACCTTGTTCAACGACATTCGAGTGGCTCGGCGTATCTACTTCGGCGAGCGGATCAACATGGACTTGATTGCCGACATGTTCAATCTCGCCAATAGGTTCAACATTGCTGATGTGGACCAGCTTTGGACGGCGGCGGGCCAACCTACAGCAGCTTACGATCCCCGGCAATTCCAGTTCGCCTTGAAAGTGAACTGGTAGCTTGATGTGGGGTCCGGGTCCATTGACTTGGCGAGTGCTGCTGCCTACCATGCGGTGTGGCCGAAAACACACTTCCCCCTGGCCAAACCGTTGCACACTACCGCATTGTCGAAAAGCTGGGCGGCGGTGGCATGGGTGTGGTGTACAAAGCTGAGGACCTGAAGCTGGGCCGCTTCGTTGCTCTAAAATTTCTACCCGATCACCTAGCAGACAATCCACTAAGTCTGGAGCGCTTTCAGCGCGAGGCGCGAACCGCCTCGGCGCTCGATCATCCCAACATCTGCATGACCTATGAGATTGGCGAGCACGAGGGAAGGCCCTTTATCGCCATGCAGTATCTCGAAGGGCTGACGCTGAAGAGCCGCATTGCGGGCCGGGCGCTCGATCTGGAGATGGTTCTGGATTTGGGAATCCAGATTGCCGACGCGTTGGACGCGGCTCATAGCAAGAACATCATTCACCGCGACATCAATCCCGGGAACATTTTTCTGACCACTCGCGGGCAGGCCAAGGTTCTGGATTTCGGGCTGGCGATGGTTGCTCCTCAGATTGCGACGGTTTCCGATTCCGCCGTCACTGCAGCGTGGAGTGCGACCCAGGAGTTGACGGGGCCGGGTCCGGCCATGGGCACTGCGGGATATATGTCACCCGAGCAGGCCCTGGGGAAGGAACTGGACTCCCGGACTGACCTGTTTTCCTTCGGCGCCGTGATTTATGAAATGTGTACCGGAGCCGTTCCATTTAAGGGAGAGACCACGGCAGCGATGTTTGATTCCATCCTGCATCGCGCGCCGGTGGCGCCGGTGCGGCTGAGCAGCGATGTCCCGCTGGAACTGGAACGAATCATCAATAAGGCGCTGGAGAAAGACCGCAACTTGCGCTATCAGAGCGCGGCTGAGATTCGCACCGACTTGCAGCGTTTGAAAAGAGACAGTGGTCCGAGTCGCATCGCGGTGCTTGCGGAGGAAGCGCAGACGTCCGGGAAGCCGAGGATGCGGTCGTCCGGGAGCGTGCCCCTTGCGGTGGCACGTGCGGGTACATCGCGAGTGCGAAAGTTGGCGGTGCCGGCGGCGCTACTGCTGCTCGGGGTAGGAGCAGTGGTTTATTTCCGTGCTCACAAGCCGCAGCGTTTTACAGACAAGGATGTCATCGTGCTGGCCGATTTCGCGAATACTACCGGCGATCCGGTTTTCGACAGCACACTGAAGGAAGCGGTGGCCGCCGATCTGGATCAGTCGCCATTCTTCAACGTGCTCTCCGAGCGGAAAGTGAGCGAGATGCTCAAGCTCATGGGACGATCGGCGGGTGAGCGCGTTACCCGGGACGTGGGCCGGGAACTCTGTTTACGCGCGGGGAGCAAGGCACTGCTGGTGGGATCGATTGCCGCGCTTGGAAGTCACTATGCCTTGGGGTTGAAGGCTATCGAGTGCGGGAGCGGTGACGTGCTGGCGGCGGGTGAAGCTGAAGCCGGCAGCCGGGAGAAAGTGCTGCAGACTTTGGGGAAGCAACTGGCGGATTTGCGCGGCAAGCTGGGCGAATCCCTGGCTTCGATCAAGAAATTCAACAAACCGCTGGAGGAGGCGACGACGTCTTCACTCGAAGCGCTGCAGGCATACTCCGAAGGGCAGCGACTGGCGCGAGAAGAAGGAGATACCGTCGCGCTTCCGTTCTTGAAGCGGGCGGTCGACCTCGATCCCAACTTCGCCCGCGCTTATGCCTCACTGGGCGTGCGTTACAACAATTTGGGGCAAGCGAGCCTGGCCATCGAGAACGTACGGAAAGCTTACGAATTGCGCGACCGGGTGAGCGAGCGGGAGAAGTATTACATCGCGTGCACCTACTTCACCCTGGTCACTGGAGAACTGGAAAAGGCGATTCAGCAATACGAGTTGTGGATCCAGGATTATCCGCGGGACTACGTGGCGCAAACCAATCTGGGGGTGAATTATTTCACCCTGGGACAGTTCGAAAGGGCGGCGGAGATCACGCGGGAGGCGCTTCGTCTGGAGCCCGATTCGGTGCTTGGGTATAACAATCTCGGCGTGGCTTACTTTTCCATGAACCGTCTGGATGAGGCCAAGTCTACTTTCGAGGAGGCGCTGGCACACAAGCTGGATGGGCCGTATCTGCGGCAGTCGATTTATTACCTGGATTTTCTTCGCGGAGATGCCGCGGGCATGCAGCAGCAATTTGCCTGGGCGATGGGTAAACCGGGAGCGGAAGATATTCTGCTGTCGGCGCAATCTGATACCGAGGCCTATCACGGTCGTTTGCAAAAGGCGCGACAGCTGTCGCTGCAGGCGGAGCAGTCGGCAAGGCGGAACGACTCCAAGGAAACGGCAGCCTTTTGGCAAGGGAACGAGGCCCTGCGGGAGGCGGAGTTCGGGAATGCAGGCGAAGCGCGAAAACTGGCGGAAGCGGCGCTGGCCCTGGCACCGGGGCGCGATGTGTGGGTTGAGGCCGCGCTGGCGCTGGCGCGCAGCGGGGATGGCAGTGGCGCGGGTAAGCTGGCAGACCAGCTCAACCGGGAGTTCCCGCTGGATTCTCTGATACAGAATTACTGGCTGCCCACCATACAGGCGGCGATTGCTCTCGAGCACGGGAACTCTGCCAAGGCGATTCAGCTGTTGCAGGCGGCGGTTCCCTACGAACTGGCCGATCCACCTCCGTTTTCGGCGGGAACCATGTATCCGGTGTATCTGCGAGGGCAAGCCTATTTGCGGGCCGGTAACGGAGAACAGGCTTCCATGCAGTTTCAGAAAATCCTCGATCATCCCGGAGTGATCGTGAATTTTCCTTTGAGGTCTCTAGCACACCTCGGTCTGGCCGAGGCACGTGCGCTTTCCGGCGATCGGGCCGGCGCGCGCACCGCGTATCAGGATTTCTTTGCGCTGTGGAAGGATGGAGATCGCGATATTCCCCTCCTGCAGCGGGCGCGATCCGAGTATTCCCGCATCGCCTCGTAATTGCGGAAGCGGCTGCCGGTAAACGGTTCCGTTCTCCTGCTACACTCTTTACCATCCTTGGCGATTGCCGGAGTTCCGCTCTGAATGCCCGACAATTTCACTCCCACTGCCCGCACCCGCGTGGTGCGCGAATCTCATCGTGGCGTCTACGATCGCGCGACCGCTTACCAGATTCTCGATGAAGGCTTCATCTGTCATGTTGGATTCGTGGTCGACGGCCAGCCGTTCGTGATTCCGACCGCCTACGGGAGGGTCGGGGACAACCTTTACATCCACGGTTCGGCGGGGAGCCGCATGCTGCGCAACCTGGATCAGGGTGTCGCGGTTTGTGTCACGGTGACGTTGCTGGAAGGGCTGGTGCTGGCGCGCTCGATTTTCAATCACTCCATGAACTACCGATCGGTGGTGGTACTGGGGACGGCGATCGCGGTCGAGGATCCGCAGGAAAAACTGCAGGCTTTACGGCAGCTGTCGGAGCATATCCTGCCGGGGCGCTGGGAGGAGTCGCGGCAGCCCAACCCGAAAGAACTGAAGCAGACGCTGGTGATGCGTTTGCCGATTAACGAGTTCTCGGCGAAGGTGCGCTTGGGGCCGCCCATTGATGATGAAGAGGACTATGCCTTCCCGACGTGGGCGGGGGTGATTCCGCTGGAGATGGTCGCGGGAGAGCCGATCGATGATCCGCGGCTGGAGCCAGGGCGGGAGGCGCCGCAGTATGCGAAAAACTACTCGCGCAAGAAGTGATGGGATCAAGTCACCGGTGACACGGGCGAGGACGCCCGCCTCTACGCTGTCCTAAGGAAGTAACAGCAATTTCCCGGTAGTTTTGCGGCTTTCCAGATCGCGGTGGGCCTGTTGGGCGTCGACCAGGTTGTAAGTGTGCTCGATGCGGAGTTTGAGCTTGCCTTGGCGGATCATTTCGAAGAGCGCTTCAGCCCGGGTGTTCAACTCTTCGGTGGTGGCGGTGTAATGCCCCAGTGTGGGCCGTGTGACAAAGAGTGAGCCTTTAGCGGAAAGCTGGATCGGATCGAAGGGTGGCACGGGGCCACTGGATCCTCCGAACAGGACCATGTAACCGCGGGGGCGGAGAGCGTTCAGTCCTTTCTCGAACGTAGTCTTGCCAACACTATCGTAGACGACGTCTACTCCCTGGCCATTGGTCAGGCGTTTGGTTTCGGCTTCGAAATCCTGCTGGGTGTAGAGAATCACCTCGTCGGCACCCGCGTCGCGGGCCAGCTTGGCTTTTTCCTCGGTCGAGACGGTGGCAATCACGCGCGCACCGAGGTTGTGCGCCATCTGCACCAGCAGGAGACCGACACCGCCGGCAGCGGCATGGATAAGCGCAGTCTGACCGCTCTTCAGCGGGAAAGCGGAGAAGAGCAAGTAATGCGCGGTCATGCCCTGGAGCATGGTCGCGGCTGCTTGCTGGTCGGTTACCCCCTGGGGGATGGCGACCAGACGCTCCGCGGGGACGGCTGCGTACTCGGCATAACTGCCGAGAATGCCGGCCCAAGCCACGTGGTCTCCGATCTTTACCGACTTTACCTCAGAGCCGATCGCCGAAACCACACCTGCACCTTCCTGTCCCAAGACGAAGGGTAGCGGGACTTTATAGCGTCCTTCGCGCTGGTAGGTATCGATAAAGTTCACTCCGGAGGCGGCGAGCTTCACAACCGCCTGGTTGGGCTTGGGCTGTGGGATGGGGAGGTCCGCAAGTTGTAAAACCTCGGGCCCACCAGTTTGGGCGACTTGAATGGCTTTCACGTTGCTTTAGATTGATTCGGCGGGAAGGGGATTCAGCCAGAAAGGGAATTTTGCGTCGTCTGGGGCGCCAGGCTGCGGCCAAACCAGTATGCAGTTGCCAGAATTTGGCGTAAAAGGTAACATTCGCCGCCTATACCCAAAGTAACTTGGGCCACCCTAGTTGCGGATTGACCCATCCAACCCTGGGTTGTAGCATAATGGGACTTCGCTGGTGCTGGTGGGTTGCTGTAAGTATCAGAGAATTATGAGGATTGGTTCAATCCGCCTGGTGATCGCGTTGGCTGTTGCAGCCGCGTTGGGCGAGACCGCTTGCCAAACGGCGCAGCGTCCGGCTGCCTTGTTGCCATCCCGGCAGGCGACCGCGCCAATGCTCGCCTCGACCCCGCCGCCTCAGCCCAAACCCGATAGTGACGCGCAAGCTTCCACATCCAAACCCCAGCCTGTCGCCAATCCGGATATGGTAGCCGAACTGATCGCAAAGGCCGAACATGAATACCAGACCGGCGAGGACAATTACAAAGCCGGACACTTGGAAGCGGCTAAGCAGAATTTCGATCAAGCCTTCAACCTGCTTCTGGAAAGTTCTTTGGATCTGCATTCAGATGAACGGCTGCAGCAGGAATTCGACCATGTGCTGGATGGTGTAAACGGCCTGGAGTTGGAGGCTTTGCAGCAGGGAGACGGCTTTGCGGAGCAGAAATCCGAGCCTGCCCCGATTGACGAGGCCAATGACATCTCCTACACGGTCGATGCCAAAGTCAAGGCGCAGGCGGAGGCCGAAGTCAAGGCAACCCATTCCGATCTACCCCTGATGATGACCGATCAGGTGGCTGGCTATATCAATTACTTTTCCACCCGAGGGCGGGGATCGCTGGAAAATGCCCTGGCGCGCGGCGGCCGTTATCGCGAGATGATCCAGAGCATTCTGAAGGAAGAAGGTGTGCCCCAGGAGCTGATTTATCTGGCGCAGGCCGAGTCGGGCTTCCATCCGCTGGCTCTGTCCCATGCCGGTGCCCGGGGGATGTGGCAATTTATGGCAAGCCGGGCCAAAGGATACGGGCTAGAGCGTGACTGGTGGGTCGACGATCGGCAAGATCCGGAGAAGTCCACGCGGGCGGCGGCACGACATCTGAAGGATCTTTACAGCGAATTTGGCGATTGGTACCTGGCCATGGCGGCCTACAACTCGGGTCCGGGTACGGTGCAAAAGGCGGTGAAACGCACCGGTTACGCAGATTTCTGGGAGCTTTACCGGCGCAATGTGCTGCCCAAGGAAACGCGAAATTATGTGCCCATCATCCTCGCTGTGACCATCATGGCGAAGAACCCCGAGCAGTACGGGTTGGAGAACGTGGTTCCGGAGGAGCCGGTATCCTATGACACGGTGAAGATCGACTACCCGGTCGATCTCCGATTAGTGGCGGAATGCGTGGATGAATCGGCCAGTACCCTGCAAGACCTCAACCCCAGCCTGCTGCGCTTGACTACCCCCAAGAATCAACAGTTCGAACTGCACCTGCCGGCGGGCACCAAGGATCGGTACTTGAACACGATTGCCGCCATCCCGCCGGATATGAGGGTGTGGTGGAGATACCACAACGTTGCTTCGGGAGACACGCTGGCGTCGGTTGCGCGGGTCTACCGTACCAGTCGTCAGGCGATTGCCCAGGCCAACGGGATCGCGGAAGATGAGGAGTTGCACGCAGACAGCAAGCTCATTATCCCCGTCGCACCCGGCAAGCATCCCTTGGGCGAAGATACGCAGAGCTATTCGCGACGCGCGACAGCGTACCGGGTTAAAAAGGGCGACACCGTACAGAGCGTGGCCGACAATTTCGGCGTGCCACCCACGATGGTGCGGCGGTGGAATCGTCTGCAGGACGGTGCCCTGCGGGGACGACGGGTGCTGTATATTCATTTGCCGGTGACCCCGAACCTCGCGGACAGTCCGCGAACGGTTGCCGCTAAGTCAAGATCGAGCAAGAAGTTACGTCCGGTGAGTTCCACCAGCGTGGTGCGCCACAAGGTGAAAAGTGGAGAGACGCTGATGTCGATCGCCAAGTCGCACAACACAACCGTGGCCGCCCTCAAGCAGAGTAATGGCAATCTCGCGTCCCTCAGGCCGGGAATGATTCTGGTTATTGCCAACGGCCAGTAGACGTCCGGGTATCCGGACTTCAGCAGTGATCCAACGTTCTGAAGGTTAACCACAAAGGACGCAAAGGTAGAGCTGAAGCTGAGCTCTTCGGGGACTTTGCTGATGCCGATTTACCTTTAAAGCAGTGCTCTCCAGTCCACTCATTTTCTGTTGCGCCGTGGAAGTGTGGTCCGGTGTAATATGCATTGAAGCCGCCGTGGGTGGCGACCCTGCGTAGGCGAAAACTGCTGTGCTATAATCGCGGCCCGTTCAGGGAACAGCTTTAGTTTTCTTTCTTTCTCAACACATGCAGTGTGCAGCATTCCGGTCAGCGATTTGCGCGCCGGACAATTCAGGAGGAGAAATGACTTTTTACGAGACCATCTACTTGCGAGATGACGAGATGGATGAGTTTGGTGACAGCGGCGCCTACGGCGAGTCGCTAGAAGAAGACTACGAAGAGGAAGAGGAGGAGGAAGAGGCGGAAATGCCGGCCAGCGGCGAAGCAGCCATGGAACCAGAAGCGCCGATACCTCCGCCAGCGCCGGTTGCGGGTGGCGGTGGAGGAGCGCCTAAATCCGCACCCAAGAAAGCTGCTCCCAAGAAGGCGGCCAAGAAGAAAGCTCCACCGAAGAAAAAAGCAGCCAAGAAGAAAGCAGCCAAGAAGAAAGCAGCCAAGAAGAAGGCGGCAAAAAAGAAGCCCGCCAAAAAGGCAAAGAAAAAAGCGAGCAAAAAGCCGACGCGCCGCCGACGCTAGCCGGCGTATCGCGACGGACCAATTTGCTACAGCATTGTTGAGGAACCAGAGCCGCGGCGCTTAGCTGCGGCTTTTCTTTCTGAAGGGGGACCGGGCCGGAGCGGCAATCATCGCAACGCGCTGCCAGCCAGTTCAACAGTTCACGGCGATTTCCTGGATTACTTCTTGCCCTGCACCGCGTGCAGACAGCGTCCGTAAAGTTCCAGAAGATGGTCGGCGTATTCTTCGGGCTTGGGGGCGCCACCGCTGCCTTGAAAGCCCAGTCCCGAGGAAGCGGTCCGGCCATAGCCCGTGGTCATTGCGACGAACTTCATCAGGTCGAGTGCGATGTCCTCATTGCGGCGCGCGCCGGAAGTGAGGGGAGTTGCTTCCTCCATGAATGCCTCCGTGGGAATGCGAATGCTGGGAATCTCGTCGTCCATTGAGAGAAAAAACCGGCAGAGTTTGATCATAACAGAAGCCCTGGGGTTAGTAGCGCTCAGGAAGCAAGAACTAAATCTCAAAGGACACGGGGGTCCACAGAGGAGATTCAGATGCCTGAAGTTCAATGACTGGGCCAATCACGGTTTTTTCGGAATCAGCCTGGGAACGCGGATCGAGAGCAACGACGTGATAGTGGGCGGAAAAGTGGTGAATCTGCGACTCCCAGATCCATGCGGGTATGCTCCAGCCAGGGACGAAGACGATGGCAGGTCCGCTTCCGGCCTCCAGGTAATGCAGCCGCACTCCGTCGCTAGTCTTGAAGTAACCGGATGTGGTTTCCGCGGCGGCGAAAACCACAGATGCCAGCAAGAATAGAAGCAAAAGGCGAGTGCTACGCCCCATGTGGCACCTCGCTCATCAGAGCCAAGAAATTCTGTTCGGAGTCGCGGAAGAAGGTCATCCAGAGATCGTGGTCGGGCATTTTGGCGATCAGATGAGGCGAGTCCTCAAAGTGTACGCCGGCAGCTACCATTTGCTGGTGGGCAGCGGCGATGTCGGGCACAGCGAAGTAAAGAATGGAGCCGGGGTGATCGAATTCCGGCTTCTCGGCAACGCTGAGCATCAGCCGCACGCCCCCGCAGTTGAAAAAGGCGAGCTTACCGGCGGTGAATAGAAGGGGCAAGCCGAGGGTATCGCGGTAGAAGGCGACCGCGCGATCGAGATCGTGCACGTTGATGGCGACTTGTCCGAGGCGGGTGATTCCGATTCTGATGTTGCCTGGTTGCATCATAGTTTGCCCCTTTGAACGATATTCGTTAGCATAGCTAACAATAGTTCATGAGCAAAAGCAAGCCAAAACAACAGAGGGAGCGGGACGAGGTCGCGGACCGGCTGCACTCGGCGGCGATTCACCTGCTGCGGCGGGTGCGCAAGCAAGATGCCGCGACTGGGGAGGGGCCGGCCCGGCTTTCGGCGCTGTCGGTTCTGGTGTTTGGCGGCCCCATGACTCTGGGCGAGCTGGCGATGGCTGAGCAGGTCAAGCCTCCGACCATGACTCGGATCGTAAGGGGCCTGGAGGACAGTGGACTGGCGCAGAGAGTGCAGGACCGGGAGGATGCCAGACGGATTCGGATTCACGCCACCGCCAAAGGTGTGCGGTTGCTGCAGCACGGCCGCAAGATGAGGATCAAATACCTTGCGAGCCACCTGACGAAGCTCAGCCAGAAAGATCTGGCCACCCTTCAACAGGCGGCAGATATTCTGGAAAATCTGGTGCGGCAGTGGCGGTAACCAGAGCGCCGCATTCTAAGTCTCGATTCCTACATAGCAAACCCGGCCGACGATGAAGTCGGATGGCCGCTGGTCGCCGAGCGGCATGACTTCAATCGGATAAGCCTGGTTGTGCGGGCGCAACACCAGTTGGCCGCCGGCCAGCTCCACGTACTTTACCGTGCAAGCGCCATCTTTGTTAACCGCGTACATATTCGATTCGCCCTTGCGGTAGGGTTTCAGCGAATTGTAGTGGCGGTCAATGAGCACGGTAGCCCCGGGCAATAGTCTGGGGTACATCGCCATACCCTCGCGAGCATCGACCTTCATCAGCACAAAACGTTCCCAAGCGTTGCGGTTGCCCTCGGTCTCGGCGCGCAGCGAGCGCAGGAAGCTCTTCTTGAACTTCAGGATTTCCTTGACGTCCATGTTCATGAGGATGGGTTCGGTGGCGGCTGTCGTCTCCTCCACCAGCAGAACGTTCTGAAAGTCATCGCTGGGGGGAGGCAGGATGCTGGCGCGCTTGTTGACCTCGGCAGGGTCGAGAAGGTCGAGCACGGAAAGATGCTGAACCTTGAGGACCTTGTCCATGCCTTCGAGGCTCAGGCCGCGCTTGCGATTCAGAAAGTTGGAAATATGCGCCTGCTTGAAGCCGGTCTTCGCAGCCAGGCCAAGTCCGGTCAGTTCGCCGTCCTCGATGCGCTGCCAAAGGGCTTTACGGAGATTTTCCTGCAAGACTTTGAACTTCATGCCAGCAGTATACTCCATTGCTATAGCATGGTGCTATTCACGATGAGATAATGACATCTCGAAGAAAACATGGCGCAAGCCCGATTTCCACAGACGACTTCGGCGCGCGGCCGCATGGAGCCGGGGTTTTCTGTGACCTCGATCACCGACGACGACAACGGACAGCTATAGTCTTGGCGGGCACTATAACTCATGTGACGGAGTGGACATGGGCAGCGAATTGCAGAACGACTCGGATGGAAAAGTATTCGTGGAGTTCCGGCGCAAGGTACGATCCGCCGAAGTGCTTTCTGGAGCTATGGAGCAATTGCTGAAGCTGCTGCAATTTACGGGGAAGCTCAGCGTCGTGGTACAGAACGGGCGGGTGCTGAAATCCGGGTACGAGGAGGGTTATTTCCGGCAGGAGAGGTGACGCCGGGCTGGCAGCGGCGGTCGCGGAAACCTTAGGGAGCTCGGAGTACCTCCAGCACGGGCGGGGACGCCCGCGCCTACATTGGAATAAATATTCTAGACAGGTTCTCCGTTAGAGAAACGGGCCCTGTAGCCGAGCGATCGGCGCAGGGCCCTTTTTGTTTGTCGGGTCAAAGGGTGCCGGGTGTCAGTTACCAAATTTGTGGAGGCAATTATGGAAATAGAACGGTTGGAGATGGTGTATCTGGAATTGAAGTACTGCGAAAGGTGTGGGGGATTGTGGTTCCGGCGAAAGGGAGATGCGCATTTGTATTGCGAGTCCTGCTCCATGCAATGGGCGGATGCGGCCGGAGCAGAGAACGAAGCCAGCATGTCCTACGCGGGCTTGAAACGGGCGATTGCCAGCGATCGTCGCATCGTTGACTTCATTGTGCTTTGCCCGCAGGAGGGAGAGGCATGACAGCTATCGTGATCGAGTGGCTGGCTGCGGCCGCTGAGATTGAGACGAGCAGTGAGGATGCGGTACCGGAGAAGGTTGCGGAGGCCGGTGGCGGAGAAATCTCGCAGGAATGCACCGCGCCAGTTCCTTCGACTGATCCTGGTTTGTGGCCGTATCGTGACCGGACGGTGGGCATGTTACGGCGTTACCTGCGGCTGGCTATAGAAGTGGGACGATTGCCCTCGCTATTGGGGCGGGAGTTTTTCAGGACACGGGTAACCTCGTATCACACGCAAACCTTTGAGGATTCGGTGATTCTGGTGCATGACATAGAAGTCTGCCTGGAATTGCTCGACGCGGTGGACCGAACGCTGATCGGGATGATCGTGATGCAAGAGCATTCGCAGGATGAAACCGCCGTTCTGTTGCAGTGTACGCGGCGGACGATTGTGCGGCGCTATGGGGAGGCGTTGGATCACGTGAGCGACATTTTCCTAAAACGGAACATTTTGGCACGTTTGCCCGTGCGAAACTCGATTCCGGAAAAAGCTTGTCAAGAGGGGGAAAACAACGAATTCCCAGTAAGTTGCTCAGGATAGAGGAAATATATTCGGAATTATCCCCTTCACAAACCAACCTAATTCGGCTTGGTGGCGCGGTCAATCTCGAATTGCGGAGGCGAAACCCGATGGTCGAATGAAACGCTGAAGTGATCGAAAAATCCAGTGCGCCCGAGGATGCCAGCAACTGGCAGTTTTTTTAGAAATCCCGCCGTAATGTTAATTATCCAGTTGTCAGCCACGTACAACCGCACGGGGCAATAGTATATCGCCTGCTTGGGTCCTTGAATTATGCCGCCTACCTCGCCAATCCCCACATTTTTCTTGATGAAGTCGATCTTCAAATAGTCGGCAATATCAGTCTTGAACATGCACACCCCAGAACCAGAGTCAACAACAGCCAAAAAGCGCGGAGTCTGTTGATGGCTAATTCCGAGGCGCACGCTCAACATGGGCACCAAATCCTTCAGCAACTTGGTGACGGGATCGGGATGGTCCAGCTTGAGAGCGGTGTAGGATATTTTCAAATCTAGCTATACCCCTCACAGAACGCGAGTGATGGAATCGACCGGTGCCCAGTATACCAGCGGCTCCTCGACGCCTGCTGCACGGGCCTTTTCGACGGCACCAGCCATGGTTTCAGACCAGCCGAGCAGTTTGGTTCCATCTTCAGTTAGTGCGAGCCAGCATTCCCGGGGAGCATTGGAGAGGATGTCAGATAGGTCGATAGGCTGCATAAGCGAGATTTCTCCCAAAGTGTAATTTATAGATATTCCCCGCCCACGGAACCGGTCAAGCAATTTCCTCTATTGACATCACTTGTATCATCTGATACAAGTGATGGCATGGATACAAAGACCATCAACCTTCGTGACCTACCCGAAGAGCTAGTGCGCCGTGCCAAAGCATGCGCCGCACTACATGGAATGACGCTCAAGGACTTCGTGATCTTCGCAATCAGGAAGGCCACTGAGCAGGACATCCCTGCGATGTCATTACCCTTGGCCGCACTAACTGTACCTAAGGCAAAACACCGGAAGAGGTAAGAAAGGGGAATGAAAGTGCCACAGCATAACAAAGCGCCACCGCTTACCAATTAGGGCTTTTTGCGTGGTTTCCGTCCGCGTAAAAAGCCCTTTTCGGTTGTTCTGTGGTGTCCCTAGCTCAATGGTAGAGCCAGCGCCTAGTGATCGCAGGATGTGGGTCCGAATCCCACGGGACACCCCAAAACTACATCGTCATGCCCCGCCGCCAGTTTGCGGCTGACAGCAGGGCCAATCAGACAGCGGGTTGAGCCGCTATCCGACCTCAAGGAAATTATCGGCTCATGCCCGCAGAAAGGCAAGCCGATACATGGGTACCACTCCCGAACGTAATGTCCTGAGCCTCGTAAAACTGACAGAGCAGATCGGTGACGAAGGTAATGCAAGGCGACTTCTAGAATCCGTCCGTTGGCCCGATGGTCCTGTCTGTCCACACTGCGGAGAAATCAATAACGCTGGTCAACTGAAGGCACGTCCCGAGTCTAAGAAGCCTGTCCGTAAAGGTGTTTGGAAGTGCTACGGATGTTGCGAACAATTCAGCGTCATGGTCGGAACGGTTTTCGAGGACAGTCATATTCCGTTACACCGTTGGCTGCTTGCGGCATATCTACTCTGTGCCAGCAAGAAAGGCATGAGCGCTCACCAAATTCACCGCATGACCGGGATCAGCTATAAGACGGTTTGGTTCATGATGCATCGACTCCGCTTCGCCATGACGCAGCACGGCATGATTGAGAAGCTACGCGGCGTCGTTGAGATTGATGAAGTTTACATCGGGCCGAAGGAAAAGGGCTTTGGCAACCCCGGCAGACCCACTCCGGAGCGCAGCAAGAAACGACCTGTGGTGTCACTGATGGAGCGGCACAATGGTCATAGCAAAGTGCGGTCGTTCCCGATGGAGCGCGTGACGCTGGACAATATCAAACCCATCATGCGTGAGCATGTGGAAGTGGGCACTAGGATTCAGACCGATGAAGCGACGGTCTATCACTTCTTGCACGAGGACTTTCCGGACCACGATATCGTGACACACAAAAAGAAAGAGTATTCACGCCGGGAGAACGGACGGCACATCACGACAAATACAGTCGAAGGATTCTTCGGACTTGTGAAGCGCGGTGTGTTCGGCACGTACCACCATTGGGGACGTGGCTACTTGCAGCAGTACCTCAACGAGTTTGACTTTCGTTACAACCATCGCAAGGTGAATGATTCGGAGCGCACGATGCTCATGTTGAGAGCGACCGAAGGAAAGCGGCTGACACTGCGGGAACCAAAAAGCGCTTCGGCGTAGACTCGGGGCGCTACACGGTGCAGGGACGACTATTTGACCCTTGGTGGTGACGCCCTTTAATTGGCCGTGCTGGAGAGACCAGAGGGAGACGCGGGTACATTCCTTTTGGCAAGGTCATCCAGATACTCTGCGGCTGATCTCGCGTCGAATGCGGATAGGTCACCCCTAGCGGCCCTTTCAAAAGATGCAGCCATAGGCTTGTCCGTTGCTGTCTCTGAAATACCCATCAACAGTTGCTGGCGCACATAATCAGCGACCCCAATAAGTGAGCTTAGGTTCTTCTCGTATTCCTTGCGAACCCTAGCTTTCTCCTTATTTTTGTCGAATGGAGGCAACTTGCTGCGTCGTGATTCTGGCATTGTTGAACGGTCATGATAAGCATCATCTACTCGTATCAAAGCTAGTTCATAAACGGTTGCATCTTGTCGTAATTGTGCGCTAATTCTCGGCACCATGGCCACCGAGAATTCATTGGCAGTCGCCTCCGCCACTTTCTTGGCTACATCGGCTTTGGCTTGGAGGTCTGCGATTACGTGGGGATCGTGTTTCTCCTTCGCAGCTTCGATCTTTATGTTCAAATCAGAAATGAGAGCACCTTGGGAGGCAATTTGTGGGATAAGGTATGTGAATGAAGTCACCAGATTATTAGTATTCTTTACCAAGTCACCAGCTTCTTTTGTCAGCGTGTTCACATTGCCAACCAAGGCCTCCATATTTTTGTCTGATTTCTGTCTTTGGTTTACGCTGACTACGAAACCACCAAGTCCAAGCAGAATGCATATGGAAGCAATGCCGTAACGAGTCCTCCGGTTGTCCTCGACTCTTTCGGCTAGCTTGGGGAGTGACATTACGACCCCCACCAGCACGAGAATGAGGTTAGAGATGTCCGGTAGAGCCGCGACAATCCACAGCCCAGCGTGTTTGAGCACAAGTAAGAGGCGCAAAATAATATAGTGCATAATCCGCGAGGCATTATACGTCTATTTTTCATAGACTTGCCTCGCTTGGTTTGTGAAGGGGATAATTCCGAATATATTTTTCGAAATCCTGTCTCACTTCCTTTTCAATTTTGCTATTCTGAATACAGATAGAACAAATCTTCAAGGGCGCGCTGGCAACGGCGCGCCTTTTGCTTTTGGAAGGCGACCCCCGATGGAAAAGACACCACGGAAATCGCAACGGCCGAGTTCAGAAAAAGTACGGAGCGCAGCCCGCGAACCCCTCGACTTGGCGGCATTGAGAGAGCAGATTACGAATCTGGTCTGTGTTGAAGCGGTGGGGATGGTGGAGACGACGATCGAACAGGTACGGAACGGCCATTACCAGGCACTGAAATACCTGTTTGAGATGATCGGGCTCTATCCGGCGGCTGGCGGGGGGGATGTGCCCGAGGAAGATTCGCTGGCAGCGACGCTGTTGCGCCACCTGGGAATCTCCGCGGAGGAGATGGGGAGCCTTCGGAATTAGCTATTCGCGGCGCGGCCGAAGCCGCACCCTTTCAAAGCTGTATGAATCTCGGGGATCAGGGTCGGGACTGAGCCCAGAATGGCGATGCCGTAAAATGAAACGGCGGGCGTCGAAGACAGCGTACCGCGTGGTGTGGACATCCACCAAGGATCTCACCAGAGGACAGAGCCAGCGGATGGACATGACATGGATGACCGACCGGATCGCGGTCGGAGGCGGAATCTGGACAGCGCAGAAGATGGCGGAGGTGGCGCAGGCCGGCGTCACTCACATCGTGGATATGCAGATTGAGTTCGACGACACGCCCCTGGCAGAGGCCCACGGCATCGAGGTGTTGTGGAATCCGATCGACGATGATTTTCAACCCAAACCGCCAGAGGTTTTTCAACGGGGCGTGGAGTTTGGGCTGGAGGCGCTGGACCAGGCGGGCAGCAAACTGTTCATTCACTGCGCGGCGGGAGTCCATAGGGCACCGATGATGACGCTGGCGTTGCTTTGCTCTATGGGTTGGGATCTGGAAAAAGCAATGGACCTGATCGAGGCGCGACGTCCTGTAGTGGACTTTGCCGACGTCTATGTGAAGAGTGTGAAACGGTATTTGCGCGAACAGGTGAGAGCGGGAAGTTAGCGGGATGAGGGCGAAGTTCAAGAGCTCCGCACGGGCGAGGACGCCCGCGCCTACATATTAATTACGGAGGAAAGTCATGTTTCACGTAAGCCGCCAATGGCGGCTTTTTTTATTGGTGCCGGTTTTGATGCTGGAAGCCTGGGCGCAGGCGCCGACCAGGACGACGATCAGCGACAGCGTGTACCGCGCAGATGGCAATGCAGCCGAAGGGACACTGCTGATCTCCTGGCCGGCGTTCACGACATCCGGCGGACAACCGGTGGCGCCGGGAACCACAAGCGTGACGTTGGGATCCGGGGGAGCTCTTTCTGTAGCTCTGGTTCCAAATCAAGGTGCAACTCCGGTCAACACCGTGTATACGGTGGTCTATCAACTGAGCGACATCGTGAAAACGGAGTATTGGTCGGTTCCAACGACCTCTCCTACGAATCTGGCCACCGTACGAGTCACGCTGGGCGCAAGCAGCGCGGTGTCCCAAATGGTTACCCAGCAATACGTAGAAGCGGCGGTGGCGGGTAAAGCCAACGACTCATCCGTAGTGCACTTGTCGGGCAGTGAAACGATCACGGGAGTGAAGCAGTTTTCGGCAGCGCCGAGCTTTCCGACGCCAGTGCAGGCAAACGCCGCCGCCAACAAGGCCTATGTGGATAGCTCGGTGCAGAATGTGGGTGGTGGCGGACCCTACGTGAGCACCGCCGGGGGCACCATGAGCGGTCCCCTGACCCTCAGCGGCGACCCCGCGGCCCCCAATCAAGCGGCCAACAAGCATTACGTCGATAGTTGGGCAGCGGTGAAGGCAGATCTGATTAGTGGGCTGGTGCCTCCCGCCGAACTAGCTTCGGGCAGCCCCGGGGCGGGCACTTGCCTGCTTGGTAATCAAACCTGGGGATCCTGCGGCGGAGGTGGCTCGTCCTCTATCAACAGCACACAGGTTGCGAGTCCGAACTTCAATTCGACCGCGCCCGCCGCGCAAAGCAGCTTTCTCAACTGCTCATTTCGAAACACAGGCAGCAATGTGAGCCTGGAATGTCCGTACGGGAACACGTCATCGTCATTCGCGCTGGGAAGCCAGGCGGTGTTGAACAATCAGGCAAACAGCTATGGCTCCGAGCTGCAAGATTTCAACAGCGCAAGTCTGAAACTTCCCGCGGGAGCGAGTTACGCACCGTCACTGAGTGGGGCGATCGGATTTGACACCACCGCCAACATGCCGGTGATCAACGTCAACGGAACCACTCAGCAGATTGCCCTGACCACCTCCAACATCTCGGGCCAGGCCAGCGCGGCGCTGGCGCTGGCGGCGACCCCTGCGCAATGCAACGGGTCGTTTGCCACCGGCATTCAGGCGAACGGGAACGCTAATTGCAGTACGGCAGACGTTGTCCAGCTGGCGGAGACCGCACAGCCCAGCGGCATTTCGAACTTCGGGATCTTCTGGTTTGATTCCACGACCCATACGCCACGCGTCATCGACAACAACGGACAGGTGGCACAACTCGGGCTGATGAATGCTTTCAACTCCGACGCCAACACGCTGGAAGAGTACAACGGGAGCAATCCGCAAACCTTGAACATCTATGGAACCCGGGCGGACACCTCCAACTACGAGCGCATGCGCCTCGGCTACGACACTACGGATGGTTATTTCTTCTTGAGCGCGGAAGCGGCCGGAACCGGGACACAGCGCGGTCTTGGGTTCTGGATGCAAGGTGGTTTGCGCTGGGTGCTTGATTCCTCGTTCAACTTAAAACCCTGGTCGGACAACGTGAAAGATATCGGCAGCCCCGCGCTGCGGCCGAAACATTTATATGCCGGCACTTACGCCGATCTGACCGGCGGCGCCCTGGTGACGGAGATCGCCAACCAGACGGCCACCGGAACCACGCTCAACAAACTGGCGAAAGTCACGGGTTCGCCGGTGACGGCCATCATCGCTTCGACATCAGATACCAGCGGCGTGATTGGTGTGGTCGCGGACGGAGCGGGAACGACAGGGAACGCACAGATCGCACGCGGGGGGCAGGCGGCATGCGTGTTTGACGGGCCAACGACTGCCGGCGATTATGTGCAGATCAGTTCCACTACTGCCGGTGACTGCCACGATGCGGGGGCGAGTTATCCCGGCACCGGGCAAGTGCTGGGCCGAGTTCTTTCAACGAACGGAGCCGGAGGCACCTACAGCGTGCTGGTCTCGGGTGGCGACCTGCAAGCCAATAATGTTGGGGGCTCTCCCGCGGGCACCGCCGGTTACATCCTGACCGGTACCGGCTCAAGTTCCAGTTTCAGTCCGCAGGCCCTCGATGCCACGCAGCTTTCCGGCGCTGATCCTTGCGCCAAGATGAAATCCGCGGTGGAGACCACCATCAACGGGACCAGTTCTCCGGTGGTGAGCGGTCTTGGATTCATCAACAGCTCCATCGCCTGCGCCGATCCTCCTTTTACTTCGACAGATCTGGGTGTGATCCAGCTTCCACCCGGCCTGATCGCAGCTCAAAATACCTGGCTGTTTGGACCGGGAATGTGGCTGCATGGCACGGCCCGCGCAAGCGGCACGACCGGTGCAAAAGGCACGTTAATTCAAGCCCAGAATGCAGGCAGCGGCAACGTGGCCAATCCTGTTCTGCAGATGGGCAACGCCACCACGGGAAACATATTCGGCAGCGGAGCCGACTGGATCACCTTAGATGGAAATAGTTTGGCGGGCACTATTGGCCTGCAAGACGATTACCTGCAGGAGGAAGGTGGGTTTGACCGTCTCAAGACCATCAATGCGACCGTGGTTGGAGACGATTTCGGGTTGGGCGCGTCCAGTATCCAACACGGAGTCAATCTCACCAACAGCGAGATCAGCGCTTCTTCCGCCGAGGGGGCATCCTGCGGGCCCGCCGTCAATGGGCTGGCAATCAGCGCCGTGAGCGTAAACACAAGTGGTGTGGTGGCTGCCACGGTCGCCAGCACCGCGAACTTGTTCACTCGCAATCAAGCGGTGATCGCAGGCGTTCCAGCGGGAACGTCGCATGGCACCAATTTCAACGGTTTCTACGAAATCACAGTCGCCTCCGGAACCACGTTCACCTACACCATCAACGTGATCCTGGCGGACAGCGCCGGCGGCGGCGGCAGCATTTCGACTTACACTCTTCCGTTGCGAGTCTGGACCGCCAACACCACGGTTCGGCCGATACGAAACGTAACCATTTCCGGGACGAATTGCACCAACGCCTTTCCTGCAACCTGGGCGGGAGCGGAGTTCAGTGGCAAGGGACCCATTCTGGTTGAGACCCTGCATGTCGAAGGTTATCCGATTGGAATCGACATCGGGGGGCTGGCGGGCACGGCTGGAGTCGATCTGGAGCAAGCCGACCTGGAGTCTGGCAGCGTGACCAACTGCCTTGTAACCGGAGTGCAGATTAGCAATCAGTTTGGCGCGCCAACCGACATCAAGATCCACAATCTTGAAGGTACAGGCGCGGGCACCTGCGGCAATCCAACCAACACGATTGTGGATCTGGCAAACGGCAACACCATTACTTACGCCCACAACAAGCGAGTCTCCCAGTACGATCTGGACGGCACCGGCTTCCCACACGCGCTGCTGGCGAATTGCGCCGACGTCACCAACGGCTGGTGCGATGACGGCAACTTCAATTCGCTGTGGGTTGGGGGAACGAAGCTGTGGTCGGTGAAAGATTCGAACGGCGCCGCGACGGCTGCGACACCGACCGCCGGGGATAACTCGACCAACGTTGCCACCACTGCCTTCGTGGCCAGCAGTTTTGCGCCCCTGGCTTCGCCCAGCTTTACGGGGACACCGACCGCGCCTACGCCCTGTGGCGGGGACAGCTCGACGAAGCTCGCGACTACCGCGTATGTGCAGAATCAGACCACGGGTATTCCGTGGCTGACGGTCGGACGGGCGGGATCGGTGAGTGGGGTTACGTTCAGCACGACTGCGAATCAGGCGGAGTTGTGGGGAGTAGTGCTTACTTATCCGGTGACCACGAGCCAGGTCACCTACTATGTGGGAACTGTCGATAACACCACGAACAGTTACGACATCGGAATCTACAACAGTTCCGGCGCACTCGTGGTCCATACGGGAAGCAAGGCGGGAACGGTATTTGCTCCTGCGTTGGGCGCCACAACGCTCTCGTGGGCAGCTTCGGCAACATTGCAGCCGGGGAAATATTATCTGGCGATCACGACTAACTGCACGGCGTCCTGCGCCGCCATCGACGGGGACAATGCCAGCGCGGTGAGCTTTCTGTCGAAGGGCGTGGTTTCGGTGAGTGCGGGCGGAGCACTGAATAGTTCGCTTACGCCACCGGCGGATGCGTGGAGCTATTCCTCAATCACTCCGGCATGGGCGGTGCGCTGATGAAAATCTTAGGGTGGTGGCTCCTGCTTTGCTGGAGTGGATTGGCCCCAGCGACGACGTATTACGTCGATCCGGCGGGCAGCAACGGGAACAACGGGCTGTCTCCACAGACGGCGTGGAGAACGCTGTTGAAGGTTGGCATCTCTACGTTTCAGCCGGGGGACGTGATCCTGTTCAAACGCGACTCAGTGTGGAACGAGACCCTGACTCCGCCTTCCAGCGGCACGGCCGGCAATCTCATCAAGTTCGATGCTTACGGCAGCGGAAGACCTCCGGAGTTCACCGGGTACTACGCGACCTTGAGCGGGCAATGGACTAATCTCTCTGGCAACGTATGGCAGATCGCCCTGAGCGCAACACAACCGATCCCGCAATTGAATTTCGTCCAGTTCGGGACGATCTGGGGGAATTCACGGAGCGCGCAAAATCTGCTGGCTCACGACCGCGACTGGTATTACGACGCGGGAGCACAGAATCTTTATGTATGGTCAGCGGGAGGGAACCCGGTCACGCACTACGGATCCGTCGCACCGATCGTCCTCAGCGGGCAGAGTCTGATTAATCTCAACGGTCTGACTTACGTCGAGATCCAGCACATCCAATTGGATTGGTATGACGGGTACGGAGTGCAGGTGGAAGGAGCAAGCAACCACCTCTGGCTGGCGAACCTGTCGGCGGACAGCCAGGTACCGAACGGTGCGGTGCCGATTGGGTTCTACATTCATCCCAGTGGGACGCCTGGCGACATTCATATCTACAACACCGATGCTCATCGTAATTACGCGGGGTACCGCTTCGACGGAACGCCGACCGCGGTCGAGTTGACAAATTGCAGAGCCTACGCCAACCGCACTTATGGCCTTCTGGACGACTCCACGGCGCCAGGGTGGAAGGGCGAATACCAAACCTGGAGCGACTTTCTGCCGGAGAATGCGGCCGACGTTTTCCCGGGAGATGCTCTCGAACTGGGCGTCCCATCGCGTGGTGGGACCTTCGCCGCCATCGTTCGCGAAGTCGACATCACGGTGAGGGATATTGCCGACGAACACTGCCGCTATCAGATCAAGTTTGCCACTGATGGCGCTCAGCCCCTGGCATTCGAGTTCGATCCCGCGCAGGTAAAGACTCCATTGGAAGTCATCCAGCTTACGAATGCACAAGTCGGGAACTACTATCTGGGAGATCTCACGAAGGCCGAGATCACCGAGGTGACTTCCACCACGCTGAACGTCGATGCCGGAGTCCCGCCACTATCGGGCGGAGGTTTTGAAGCGAGGTGGAGTGACGCGGGATGGGGGACGGGCAACGATCGCAACCTAGCCGGCCGCTTTACGACGCAAACCTTTACCATCCCACGGCTCTCGCGAGTGCAGAACTGCTATTTGCAGCAGTACGACGGCTCCAATCCGCCACGCTACTCACGGTATACAACGGCTCTGCATGTGGACTATCCGTTATGAAAGAAAACGAAGATGACAAGCCGGGCAGGACCATGCATCACTCCGCGGGGAACCAGCCGCTGGTGGTGCGAGTAACGGGCGGGGATTTTCAATGTGAAGTTCTGCAAAAGCTGGCACGCCTGGAAGCCAAGATGGATATGCTGGCGGGGCGGATTGCAACCCGGACGGATGAAGCTGGCGGAAGATCGCCTCATGGCGCTGGAGCGAAATGACGTCAGAAACAGCGTCTACAACCGCCTTCTGAGCGCCGTGATCGCCTTTGTTGTAAGTGCAGTGATTGCCATGCATGACCACATCTTCAAGTAGTTAAATTTGACTTCACGTTTCAAATCGGACAAGTCGATTCAAACACAGGAGGAACTTATGGACTTTCTACCCAGACTTCTACAGGCGATTGCGTTTATTCCAGGAATTGTGAGCACCATCGAATCGCTGCTCGGTCGCCGCAGCGGAACCGAGAAGAAGGACGCGGTGATGTCGCTTCTGCAAACGTCGCTATCGCTTGGGGATGCGGTGATGAGGCGCGAGATTGTTGACGACGCAAAATTTCGCGCCGGCCTTTCGACCATCATTAACGGCGTGGTCGACTGCCTGAACGCCTCGGTGTGGTCGAAGACTCAAGCGGATCCGGGATCGCCGGCAGGGACTGCATCGATCAGCGCTTAGGGTGGATTCTGTCCAGCTATCCGACCTCTTCGTTCCAATTCTCCAGCGTCTTCTTCAGCAGGGCCATGAACTGGTCGGCTACCGCTCCGTCAATCAAGCGGTGATCGTAACTCAGCGTTAGATGAACGACGGAGCGTATGGCAATAGAGTCATTGCCGTCGGCGTCGGTTACCACCAGCGGCATCTTGGTGATGCCGCCTACGCCGAGAATGGCGGAGTTGGGTTGATTGATGATGGGCAAGCCGAACACGGCGCCGAACTGGCCCGGGTTGGTCACGGTGAAGGTTGAGCCCTCCACCTCCTCCGGCTTGAGCTTCTTGGAGCGTGCGCGCTCGCCCAGATCGGAGATGCCGCGTTGCAATCCGAGGAAGTTCAGTTCGTCGGCGTTCTTCAGCACCGGCACGATAAGCCCCCACTCGAGCGCCACCGCGATCCCTACGTTGACATGGCGGTGATAGCGGATGGTGTCGCCATCGAGGGAGGCATTCACGATGGGGAATTGCTGCAGCGCGATGATCGTCGAGCGAACGAAGAACGGCATGAAGGTGAGGCGTGCTCCGTGGCGCTGTTCGAATGCGGCTTTCGTCTTATTGCGCAGCTGCACGATACGACTGATGTCCACCTCGAACATGCAATGAACGTGGGCGCTGGTGCGGCGCGACTCGATCATGCGCTGGGCGATGATCTTGCGCATGTGGGTCAGGGGTACGGCGTCTCCGGGAATGGCGACGGGACTGGGCTTGGGTGGCGCGGGTGGTGCGCTGACAGAGGGCGCGGCCGAAACCGATGCTGCCTGCGGGCGCTCGAGGAACGCCATAATGTCCTGTTTGGTGATGCGTCCGCCGAGACCTGTCCCCGTGACCTGCGAAAGGCTGACATTGTGTTCGCGGGCAATCTTTCGCACCAAAGGGGAGGAGCGCGCGTGATCGTCTTCTTCTTCGACAGCGGGCGCGGCCGGCGGAGGCGCGGGTGCAGGCGCCTGGGGCGGAGCCGCCTCTGTCTTCACGGGTGCAGGCTGCGATGCGACCGGTTTGGAAGGAGCCGGAGCGGCAGTGCGCTCGCCATCACTGGCGATCGTCCCCACAACGGTATTTACCTGGACGGTGTTGCCTTCGGCGACCTTGATGTCTTGCAACACGCCAGAGGCCGGAGCAGGAATTTCCGCGTCAACCTTGTCGGTAGAAATTTCAAAAAGTGGCTCGTCGCGCTGTACCGTATCACCGGGCTTCTTGAGCCACTTGGTGATGGTCCCCTCCACAATGGATTCGCCCATCTGGGGCATGACGATATCGGTCGGCATAGTTCCCTTCCACCCGGTTCCAAACTTTGGGCCGGACGTAATTCACTATTATATCCAACGCAGCGCACGCCGGGCTGCGATCACTTCTTGTCGGGACTGGGAGCTGGTTCCGCACCTTCCGGCAACGGTCCCGTGCCAAAGGCGTTCTTCCAGTAGTCCTGCACTTTCGGAGGAAGTTTCTGGATGCGAGAAAGAAAGGCCGTCACCTTCCAGATGTCCTGGTCGCTGAGCGCCTTGCCCCAGGCGGGCATGCCGGTGTAGCGAATGCCTTTGCGAACCACGTAATACGTGTGCCACTCGGGATCGTCCGGCGGATCAAGAATCAGCTGTGGAGCTCCAGGATAGAACGCTTTCTCGAGAGGGCTGGGTTTCGAGTCGAGAGTGCCGTGGCATACGGAGCAATTCATGGTGTAGATCTTCATGCCATCGATCAGGTTGTCGTCGGTGGGCGAGAGCGGATTGGTGACCCGCGGGGCATGGCGATCCACCGAGGAATCGAGGGCACTCATCGCCCAATGGCGCTCCAATCGCGGCGGAGTCGCATCTGCATTGGTGGGCACGAAGCCAAAAGTTGCGAATGCGAGACCGCCCAGAACAAGGGCCAGCAGCGCCACAATGATCCCCAGAATAAAATTGCGCATTTCCCCTCCCCTATCGGTCGATGGAAGAATCTCAGACAGTCTACCTGCCAAATGTGAACTGTACAAAGGCGCTGGAGCGGCGCCACTTATACGGTGGTAGCTAGTACGCTCTCAGTCGGCGGACTTCCCGCACCACGTCGCTCAGTTTAGGTAAGAAAAACTCCTCCAGCGGAGGAGAAAATGGCACCGGAGAATCCTGCGCGGTGATGCGCACGATGGGCCCGTCGAGGTCATCAAAAGCTTCCTCGTTGATGATGGCCGCAATCTCGCCGGCGAGGCCACCAGTACGCACGTCCTCATGCAATACAATCACTTTGTTGGTCTTGCGCACCGTGTGAGCAATGGCCTCGCGGTCGAGCGGCGCAAGCGTGCGCAAGTCGACGACTTCAACTTCAATTCCTTCCTTCGCGAGAATCTCGGCGGCTTCCAGCGCAACGTATACCATCGCGGCGTAAGTAATGATGCTGAGATCGTGTCCCTCACGGGCAATGCGCGCTTTCCCCAGCGGCACGATGTAGTCTTCGGCCGGAACTTCGTCCTTAATCCGGCGATACAGATACTTGTGC
Organism: Terriglobales bacterium; assembly: GCA_049582765.1. Classification (GTDB taxonomy): domain Bacteria; phylum Acidobacteriota; class Terriglobia; order Terriglobales; family Acidobacteriaceae; genus JBAUUQ01. The sequence continues at coordinate 121,219 of JBAUUQ010000050.1, read as the reverse complement.
TCGAAGAAAATGACCGGATTATTATCGCGAATGGAAGCTTTGATCAGGCCCTTGGCATCGTAGGCGCTCGCCGGACACACCACTTTCAATCCAGGCGCGTGCACGAACCACATCTCCGGATTCTGCGAATGGAAAGGGCCACCGTGAACGTTGCCGCCACTGGGCCCGCGAATCACAAGCGGCGCCGGCGCGCCCCAGCGGTAATGGGCCTTGGCGGCCATATTCACGATTTGATTGAAAGCGCAGCCGATGAAATCCATGAACTGGAACTCAGCTACGGGGCGCATCCCGGTCAGCGAAGCCCCAAACGCCGCTCCGACAATCGCCGACTCGGAGATGGGTGTGTCGATGACGCGCTCCGGACCGAAGTGGTCCATAAAGCCATCGGTGACTTTGAACGCACCGCCGTAAATGCCAATGTCCTCGCCGATACAGAAGACGGTTGGATCGCGCTCCATCTCCTCCCAGATCCCCTGGCGGATGGCATCGAGATAGGTGAGTTGGCTCATGTCAAATGCACAACGGCTTCCGTTCTCTTCAGACGAGCAGTGGTTCCACTTTGGACTTTCGGCATTCCGTACTTCGGTTTGATCGCATGGCACTCATCTTCACAATAAACACCCCCCGCGGCTGACTCCGGCGCTGGCATGGGCGAGTTCACGGCGAACTCGCGGTCAGCCTCCAGTTGTTGATCCACACCAGTCACCAGTTCCCGGTTCTCAGTCGGTGTCAGCCACTTTTTCACGTTCACCAAATAGTTTTCGAAGCGCGCGATCGGATCGCGTTGGCGCCAGTATTCGAATAGCGGTTTGGGAACGTACTCGGCGGCATCGTGGATGGCGTGGCCTTTGATGCGCATCATTTTGGCCTCAATCAGCGTCGGGCCTTTGCCGTGGCGGGCGCGTTCGCAGGCTTCATGCGCAGCGTCATAGACCTGGCAGGCGTCGGTGCCATCGACGATGACGCCGGGAATTCCGTAGGCAATCGCTCGTTCGGCGAGATCCTTCACCCGGAATTGCGTATCCGCGGGCGTGGAATATGCCCAGAGGTTATTCTCTACGAACAGAACCAGCCCAAGGTTCTGCACCGCGGCGAAATTCAGACCTTCGTAGGTAACGCCGGTGGACTGCCCCCCGTCGCCGATGTAAGTCATGACCGCGAGGGTGCGTCCCTGCAATCGTGCACCGAGAGCGACGCCCGCCAGAACCGGGATCAGATCGCCGAGAGTTGAGATGGGCGCGACCACGTTGCGCTGCTGAATGTCGCCGAAATGAGATGAGGCGTCGCGGCCCTTGGTTGGCGAACCCGCCTTCGCCATGTACTGCATCATGATGTCACGGGCCGAGAAGCCGCGGACCAGCAGCGATCCCTGGTTGCGGATCATGGGGCCGAGCCATTCGTCTGCCTTCAACGCGTAGGCGGAGGCGCAGGAACAGGCCTCCTGACCCAGGCCGAAATACACTCCACCGACGACCTTGCCTTGCTTGTAGAGATTCTCCAGCGCGGTTTCCATCTTGCGGTTGAGGAGCATCCAGCGGTAAATGTCGATGCACTGTTTCCGGTCGAGATATTTGGATTCGCGGATGGGAGGAACGGGGCCGCCCAGGTCACCGTCGACTTCGTACTGGACGTGTGCGCCGGCGCGCACTTGGCGCAGAATGAAACTCGGTTTTTCGAGCCGGTAGTCGAGGACCGTATAGGTGCGCTGGCTTGCCGCTTCTAGAGACAGGCGACGGCTGCCATTCGAATCAGCTTTTTTGGTCGCCTGTTTTTTCTTGATCTTTCTGGGCATGGATGAATCGCCAGACTTCTAAGAATGCTAACTCGGGTTGCGAGATTTGGCCAATGCGCGGGCAAGGAGCGCCGCGCCACAGGTTCATCCCCAGAAGATGTCTTTCTCTCCCCGCAATTGACGCAACTCGGCCGGTGGCCTCATAGGAACGCCGACCGATGGGTGCAAGAGTGCCTCGACTGTTTCCAGCCAAAGCATCTGCGATTGAAAGACCACGCCGAAGTTGCAGGAGATTGCATGCGCGACCTCCTGTAACTCAATCTGCTTACCCAGTTCTTTGGCAATGGAGGTGACCGGCTTCGAGGTGATTCCGCAGGGAATGATGAGATTGAAATAGTCGAGATCGGTGTTCACGTTGAGCGCGAAGCCGTGGGAGCTGACGGCGCGAGAGATGTGGATACCGAGGGCGGCGATCTTGGCCTCGTCGTTAGAGTGAGAAACTGTCGAACTTCGTTCGACCTGGACGGCCGAGGGCGGCCGTCCCCACACAGCCTGTGGATCAGTCCAAACGCCGGTGAGGCCGCATACGCGTTTGGTGGGAATTCCGAAGTCGGCGCACGTGCGGATGAGAACTTCTTCCAGGCGGCGCACAAACTCGACGGCACCTAGTGTCTTGCGTTGGCCATCGCTGGATGTCATTCCCCGCAGGTCGAAGATGGGGTATCCGACTAGTTGCCCGGGACCGTGGAAGGTCACATCGCCACCGCGGTCGCATTCGAAAACTTCCACGCCGCGTTGCGCGAGCTGTTCAGCAGACGCGATAACGTTGGCCGCTTTGGCATTTCGTCCCAGAGTGATGACAGCAGTGTGCTCGAGCAGAAGAAGGACATCGCCGATGCGCCCGTCTTTGCGGAGTTCGACTAGCCGCTGCTGCAGGCGCAGGGCGGTAGCGTAGTCGATGGTGCCGAGTTGGAGGACGGAAATCAAATTCTTCACAACGCGGACTACGATAGCCGCGCGATTGAGACGCCACGATCCATGCCTTCCAAATGAATGCATGGGTCCTTCGCTGCGCTCAAGATGACAAGAGGGGACATTGGTTCATGTTTCAATCCTACGCGTTGATCGCCATCCCGTACACGCTGTTCGAGGCATCGAGCATGGCTTCGGCGAGGGTTGGATGGGCGTGGATCGTCCATACCAGGTCTTCTACTGTAGCTTCCAGCTCTATCGCAACCACCGCTTCCGCGATCAGTTCCGTGGCCTGCGGGCCGATGATATGGACGCCGAGAATCTCGCCGTAGTCGGCATCAGAGACGATCTTGATGAAGCCATCGTGCTGCCCCACAATCGATGCGCGCGAGTTGGCAGTGAAGGGGAACTTTCCGACCTTCACGTTGTAGCCGGCTTCTTCCGCTTTGGCCTCGGTCAGGCCCACGCTGCCGATTTCCGGATGGCAGTAGGTCGCGTTCGGGACGTGTTCGGGATTGATCGGCTTTCCGTTCTTGCCCGCAATCCTGGTCACGGCCACGATTCCTTCCATGGCGCCGACGTGGGCCAATTGCGGCGTACCCAGCACAATGTCGCCAATCGCGTAGACGCCGGGCTCAGCGGTCTCCATCCAGCTGTCGGTCTTGATGAAGCCACGGTCGGGCTTGATCTGCGTCTTCTCGAAGCCCACGTTGTCCGTACGAGGCTTGCGGCCTACGGCGATCAGAATTTTCTCGGCTTCGATCTTTTGCTGCTTGCCATCGACCGTAAAGGTCACGGCGATTCCGGACTTAGTCTTTTCGACTTTCTCCACCTTCGCCCCGGTGTGAAAGTGAATGCCACGTTTGCGATAAACTCGGGCCAGTTCCTTGGAGACGTCTTCATCTTCCACCGGAACTAATCGCGGCAGCATTTCGAGGAGCGTGATCTCGGTATCGAAGGAGCGGAAGATTGAGGCAAATTCCACGCCTACCGCCCCGGCCCCGACGATCACCAGAGATTTGGGAATCTCCTTCAAACTGAGAATCTCGATGTTGGTAAGAATCTGGGAATCCGGCGCAAGGCCAGGAATCATACGGGCTTCGGAGCCAGTAGAGAGAATGACGTTCTTCGCCTTGATGTGGCTGCTCTTGCCGTCGTTTGCAAGCTCAAGCGTAAGCACGCCATTTTGCCGCGGCCCGGTTAGCTTGCCGTAGCCCTTGATAGTCTCGACTTTGTTCTTCCGCATCAGGAATTCGAGGCCTTTGGCGTGTTTGGTCACGATCTTGGACTTGCGCTCCTGAACGGCGGCCCAATTCAGCTTGCGGGAATCCACTCCCTCGATGCCGAATTCCTTGGCATCTTTCAGGTGATCCCAGATCTCGGCATTGAACAATAACGCCTTGGTCGGAATGCAGCCAACGTGCAGACAGGTTCCGCCGAGGACCCCATCTTTCTCGATCAGGGCGGTCTTCAGACCATACTGTCCGGCGCGAATGGCGGCAGTGTAGCCTGCCGGGCCACTCCCAATGATGGCGACGTCATAAATGGTTTCGGGCAAAGCAGTGCTCCCCAATAAGAATAATGACCACAATCCAAGTAGTTGATTCTACGATACGAGAGAAAGATTCTGGAACCGGAACCATGATGGCAGCGTATTCAATAGTGGCACTCACGCGGTGTAGACTAAGGGCAGCAGGGAGGTTAGGGCCATGCACCTCTTCGCATTTTTCTTCTTCCCCATCTTCTTTCCGTTCTTCGGCTTCGGGTTTCTTTTCTACTTTCTGCCATCCCTTATAGCCCTCACACGCAATAAACGTGACACGACCGCGATTCTGGTTCTGAACCTCCTTCTTGGCTGGACCGTGATTGGATGGGCGATTGCGTTGATCTGGGCGCTGAAGCACGACGTGCCGATGGCGGCACGTTGAGGGGAGAGAATCGCCTTATGCGAGCAGCCGCGCCGCTTCGAGGGCGTGGTAGGTGAGGATGATGCTGGCTCCGGCGCGGCGGATAGAGAGCAGCGATTCCATGAGCACCCGCTCGCGGTCAATCCAGTTATTGCGGGCGGCGGCTTCAATCATGGCGTATTCGCCTGAGACCTGGTAGGCCGCCAGAGGCAGGTCGAAGCGGTCGCGGGCCGCAGCAATCACGTCGAGATAAGGCATCGCGGGCTTCACCATGATCATATCCGCGCCCTCCTCGATGTCGAGTTCAATCTCCCGCATAGCCTCACGCAGGTTGGCACCATCCATTTGATAGGAACGGCGGTCGCCGAATTGGGGAGTGGAGTCCGCAGCCTCGCGAAATGGGCCGTAGAAGCCGGAAGCAAACTTCGCGGCATAAGAAAGGATGGGTGTGTTGATCAGTCCCGCCCCATCCAGCGCCCGGCGGATTGCGCCGACCCGGCCGTCCATCATGTCGGAAGGAGCGATGATATCCACGCCCGCCCGGGCCAATGAAACCGACGTGCGGGCCAGAAGATCTAGCGTCTCATCGTTCACGATTTCGTAGTCTGTCGCGGTTGCCGGCGGTGTGGCCACTGCTGCGCCAAGTGACTGGGGGTGAGCGGAGCGCACAATTCCGCAGTGTCCGTGCGACATGTATTCGCAGAGGCAGACATCCCCCATGATGATCAGGTTGGGAACCTCCCGCTTGATGGCGCGCGCCGCCTGTTGCACGATTCCGTCTTCCGCCCAGGCTCCGGTGGCGACCTCATCCTTTTGTTCCGGGAGACCAAAAAGGATGACAGCGGGCACTCCGAGCGAGTGCGTCCGGCGACTTTCCCTGACGGCCTCGTCTACGGACAGATTGAATACACCCGGCATGGAACGGACTTCGTTGCGCACGCCCACCCCGGGGCAAACAAACAACGGATAAACCAATGACTCGGGCGAAAGCCTAGTTTCCTGAACCAAGGAGCGTATGGGCTCACTCTGACGAAGGCGTCGCAGGCGTGTGGTGGGAAAGGCCATTACGCAAACCGTTCGACGGAAGCGAAAACCGTCCGCCGTCAATGGCTCGATTTTAGCAGAGCTGAGTCCCTCGCGCCCGGGCGGAAATCGGCGAAAAAGCGGCTCGGTCGTTGCTATGAGCTCCGGAGAAGCCTCGATGGTGGCTTTGCTGCCGCAAACTGGGGCTAGTACTTTCGTAATGTTCCGGTCTCACCTGGGCTTCTTGGCGCGCAATCAGCGAAATAAAATGACAATTAACGATGCTCTTAAGACGACACCGGTGGGCGATGTTGACGGCGGCCTTGCTCGTAGTCTACGGGGCGGCGACCTGTGGTCTCTCGCGCGGGCATTTTCTGGCCAGCTTTGGCGATATCACGCAGCTTCTCCTGGTTGTCCTTGCTACCGCCCTGATGGTTGCCAACGCGTTGTCCACCCAGGGACAAACCCGGTTCTTCTGGCTCCTGATGGCCGCCGGATGCGTTCTGTGGACCGCCAACCTGGCGATGTGGGTGTTTTTTGAAGTCATCTTACGAAGAAATGTCCCCGAGCCGTTTCTCGGAGACGTAATTCTATTTATTCACGTCGTTCCATTTATGGCTGCAGTGGCTCTGTGTCCGCATCGTCCACAAGAGGAAAAGAAACTCCATTTCAGCACCCTGAACTTCCTCATGCTGCTGATCTGGTGGGTCTTTCTGTACGCGTTTGTGGTCTTCCCGGACGAGTACGTCCGACTGAACGTAGGGGTCTACAGCCATAACTACGATGTGCTCTATCTGGTTGAGAATATCGTGTTCCTGGTCACCTTGGCCCTGTTGACAGCGCGGGCACAAGGCGGTTGGAAGAGAGTTTACTGGAATTTGTTTCTGGCCATGGGTTTGTACATGCTGAGTTCGCAGACCGTGAACGCAGCCATTTCGCGCGGGCAGTACTATAGCGGCAGCTGGTACGACATCCCGTTCGTCGCATCGATTTGCTGGATGATCTTTGCCGGGCTGCTGGCGCGTGAGTTGAAACCAGTTTGCGACTCGACCCCTCCCCAACCCAGCCGATGGCTGGCCTTGTCGCCGCGTATGGCGATGGTAGCCATCCTTTCCCTGCCCATCCTCGCCTGCTGGTCCGAGTTTATTGATACCGCGCCAACCCCCATCCGCCGATTCCGGCTATTGGCGAGCCTCGCCGCAATGCTGGTGCTGGGCGTTTTTGTATTCTGGCGGCAGTATCTGCTGGACCACGAGCTGATGCGGCTGCTGGACGAATCTCACAGGAGTTTCGAGAATCTGAAGCACCTGCAAACTCAACTCGTCCAGAAAGAGAAACTGGCGTCGCTGGGGCAACTGGTGGCGGGTGCTGCCCATGAGATCAACAATCCCCTGACTGCGATTCTGGGATATTCCGAGCTGCTGGCGGAAAATCGCAACCTCGATTCCGCGCAGGTCACCATGGCGCAGAAGATCGGGCAACAGGCGCGACGCACGCGAGACCTGGTTTCCGGGTTGCTGAGCTTTGCGCAGCAGGCCCCGGCGGAGAAAACGCTGGTTGACTTAAGGCAAGTGGTGCAGCGCGCGCTGCAGATGAAGGTCTTGCAGTTGGAAACCAAGGGCATCCGGGTGGAAAACGATATCGCGGCGACGCTGCCGCCCATCTGGGGTAATTTCAACCAGCTCATGCGCTGCTGTCTGGAGATTATCGGCAACGCCATGGATGCCCTCGAACAAACCTCGGGCGGAACCTTGTGGATCAAGGTGCGCGGCGCCGGCGATGAAATCATCCTGGAGTTCGCAGATTCCGGCCCGGGCATACTCGAACCGAAGCGCGTTTTTGATCCGTTCTACACCACCAAGGAAATTGGCAAAGGCACCGGGCTCGGCCTGAGCTCAACTTATGGGGTGGTGCAAGACCACCGGGGCCAGATAATCTGCCACAACCGTCGCGAGGGCGGCGCCGTTTTCCTCCTCCGCTTTCCGATTGCCGAATCAGACGATCCGGCGAGAAGCAACGTGCTTGCCAGTACCAGCTCGCGGTGAGAGCGGTTGCTGCTCTGCTATAACCTGCGAAAACCGACAACTCGCACATGGAGGATGTCCTCCACATTGTCCCGCCGCCGCAGTGCCGCTTGGCTCTCCTGCAGGTCCTCTACCGCTTCCTGTAACATTATTTCCGATGCAGTCCGATCGACTTTCATACGCCAGCACTCGCGTGCTGGAGTTCGATTCCTTGCTCGACTTGTTGCAGGGATACGCTTCCTCGCCCCTGGGCAAAGAGAGGATTGCGTCCCTCGCCCCTTCCGCTGATCGCGACTGGATTGAGAATCAGCAGCAGCTCACCAGTGAGATCCGCGAGTTCCGCCGGGTTGGCGGGCACTTCGAGTTCTCCGGTTTGTTGGAAATCACGAAACAGCTGGATAAGTCGCGTATCGCAGGCGCCGCTCTTGAAACCACCGACATTCGGGACGTGGTTCTCGTGGTTGACCGCGCCGCCGAGTGGCGTGAGATCGCCCTGAGCCCGCCGGCGGCGATGAAAATCGAATGGAAAGCCGTGGCACAGCTTTCTTCGGGGATCGCAGATTTCACCGATTTCCTGCGTGCCTTTCGCAACAAGATTCTTCCTGACGGGACCCTGGAGGACAGGGCATCGCCGGAACTTGCCCGCATTCGCCGCGATATTGAAAAGCAGCGCCGCTCGATTCAGGAGTCGTTGCGCGGGTATCTTCGGCGTCTGGCGGAGGGTGGCACCGTGCAAGATGAGCTGGTCACCATCCGCGGCGAGCGCTTTGTGATTCCGGTGAAAGTGGAGCAGAAGCGGCGGGTGCAAGGCGTGGTGCACGGAGCCAGTTCGAGCGGGCAAACTGTCTTTGTCGAGCCCCTCGAAACCATCGAGCAGAACAACGAACTGGTGCGCTTGCTGGACGAAGAACAGGCGGAGGTTCACCGCATTCTGCTGGAGATGACGCGCCGCATTGCCGATCAGGCTGGGCTGATCCTCCTGGCGCTGGGGGTGCTGGGCGAACTGGAGCTGCAGTTTGCCAAGGCAAGATTTGCGGAAGACTACAGTTGCATTTCGGTGAGCTTGTCGGGGCCGAAGCTGCTATTGCAAAAGGCCCGTCATCCGTTGCTCGAACGCAATCTGAAAGCCAAGGGTGGTCAGGTCGTTCCTGTCACCGTCGAAATGGAGGGCGAAAACCGGGAACTCGTTATAACCGGCCCGAATACCGGGGGGAAGACGGTGGCTCTAAAGACCGTGGGATTGCTTGCTCTCATGGCGCAATCGGGCATTCCGGTTCCCGCCGACCGGGCGGAGATGCCTGTATTTGACGCGGTGCTCGCCGATATCGGCGACTACCAGTCCATCGAGCAGAACCTTTCGACTTTCTCGGCGCACCTTACCAACATTAATTTGATCTCGCGCACTGCAACTGCCCAGTCGCTGGTGTTGCTCGACGAACTGGGGTCGGCGACCGATCCAGAGGAAGGCGCGGCCCTGGCGGTCGCCATCGCCGAACATTTCCGGCGCATCGGCTGCCTCACCATCGTCTCCACCCATCACACATCGCTTAAAGTCTTCGGCGCCAATACGGCTGGCGTGCTGAATGCTTCCGTGGGATTTGATGAGGCTACGTTGCAGCCCACCTATGAATTGAAGATTGGAGTACCGGGAGCCTCGGCGGGAATCAACATTGCCCAGCGGCTGGGTCTGAATCCAGGGATTATCGAAATGGCGCGTGCCCGCTTAAGTTCACAAGCGCGAGACGTGAGCCACTTTCTCGACCGGCTGCATGCTGAGTTACGTGAGGTGGAAGGAGAACGTCTGCGCCTGCGCGAACGCGAGCAGGAAGTGCAGCGTGAGAAGGAACGTCTCAGCGGCGAGGGCCGAAAGGAATTGCAGGCCAAGATCAGAGAGATGGAGAAGAAACTGGAGAGCCTGTTGCGCGATTTCGAATATCACGCGCGGGAGACGGTAAACGCAATCCAGGATCGAGCCGCAGCCCAGAAGCTCTCTAAAGATTCCGAACGGCGGATCTCCAAACTGCGCCGCGAATTCCGGGAGCAGTTCGACTCCGCGGTCGTAGCCCACACCACCGGCGCCGACCAGGGCGATCCCGACGCTCAACCACGAACCGTGAAACAAGTCTTCGAGGGAGATACGGTCAAACTGAAGTCGGTCGGCCGTGCCGCGCGGGTGACCCGGCGCGTCGATGACCAACATTTCGAGGTGGAAATTGGCGCCATGAAGATGAAAATTGCGCGCGACGACATCGCCGAGGTGCTGGCCCGCGCTTCAGAGTCTCCTGTGAAAGCAGCGCGCGCGCATGGGATATCGGTCTCTCTCGAAAGCGAAAACCAAAATGTGCCGTCGGAAATCAATGTGATTGGCCGGACGGTGGACGACGCCACCCGCGAGGTCGAGAAATTTGTCGATCGTGCCTTCCTCGCCGGATTGCCTCGCGTGCGCGTGGTCCACGGAAGCGGCATGGGCATTCTGCGCAAGGCTCTGCGCCAGTACCTGCAGAACCATCCTCACGTGGAATCGATCGCGGAGCCCCCACAGAACGAGGGAGGAGGAGGCGCGACCGTGGTGGAACTGAGTGTTTGAGAGCGCTCAGCGCAATTCTCCGGTACGGAGGGTGTGGGGCGGACACTCCTGTCCGCCGCCTTGGACTTGACTTCGGAGTTATCATTTGCCAAAGCCAAATCCGCGTGGTCGATGCACTAAATCAACGTCAACAACGGCGGACAAGAGTGTCCGCCCCACACGAGTTTTGGCGTCAGCTGCTTAGCCGCTGAGAGAACTGGAAGGGCTACTTGGTGAACAGGCGATTCGCGCCGGCATAGGGGAGCGAACCTTCGAAGGCGGCGTACGTTCCCGAAGCCTTCAACTCTTCAGCCATTCTCTGCAGCAGGCCAAGAGTTGCGCGCATCGGGCCCGATCCCAGGCTGACCCGCATCACGCCCAGCTTCGCCAGTTCTGGCACCGATGGATATCCCGGCCCGGCCAGAATATTCACTGGGCACTGCACGTCCCGCACCAGCTGTGAGATGGTCTCCGTATCCCGTAGTCCGGGCGCAAAAACGCAATCGGCTCCGGCATCGCGATAAGCCAGCAAGCGGCGCACAGTTTCGCCATAGTGCAATTCCGGCGCTCCCACCTCTGCAAGGTAAACATCGGTGCGCGCGTTCAGCACCAACAATATGCTTGACTCGAGCGCGGCCTCGCGAACTGCGCGAATCTTCTCCAACTGCAAGCTTAGGTCGACTAAAGGATGCTGCGGGTCATCCGTCCCATCCTCCAGGTTCATTCCGACCGCTCCAGCTTCGATCACTCCACGGGCGGTCGCGGCAGCGTCTTCCGGCTTACGGCCATAGCCCGCCTCGACGTCGGCGCTGACCGGGACCTTCACGGAGCGGGCGATGCGCGCCACGCGCGCCAGCATCTCATCCCGCGAAATCGCCTGTCCGTCCGGATAGCCCAGAGAAAACGCAACCGCGGCACTGCTGGTCGCAATGGCTTCGAAACCAGCTTCTTCAATCACCCGAGCGCTGGCCACGTCCCAGACGTTCGGCAGCACCAGGATCTTGCCACTGTGGTGCATTGCCCGAAAAGCATTGGCCTTCTGCCTGCGCAGCTCCGACATGAAACTCCTAGGCTCTAACCTGCGGATTTCTTCAGCAGCTTCTCACGGAATTTTCCTACACTGACCACGGCCCGGCCCACGGTTCCACGGCCGATCTCCTGAACATCATCGCGGGCCGTAACCCGCACCGTGTAAAACCGGCCATCGAACGACTCCAAGGTGGCGTCCACCCTGATTTTCACTCCGATGGCGCTGGACGCACGGTGCTCGATGTTGATGGCCGTCCCTACTGTGATCTCGTCGCCTTCGCAATACGGCTGGAGCACCTTGAAGGCCGCTATCTCCATCAAGCGGATCATGTCGGGAGTGGAGTAGACCGGGGGCAGCTCGGTGTGATGAGAAGTCAAAGTATGTTTGAACTCGACCGTCTCCTCAGCGCTCGCGCTGGCGCCGATGGGTATAGCTTTCGCCATAGTTCCCCAAGAAAAGAAAGAGCCAATGATTCTCTCGAAAATCATCGGCTCCAGTTTCTCTGTGTCCTCTATGAATTCTAAGCGGCCAGTTTCGCTGTCCGCTGTGCCTCGATTCCATTCAGTGCCTGCCACAGCGCCTTGGCGGCATTTTCTCCCGCAGCCAGCGCCCGCTCTGCCGCTTCCGGGTGCGACTCCAGGCGCTGCGCCAGCTGCTGCCGCCATACTCGCGAATGAAACACGTCGGCCGTGGTGTGCAAAGTGAAGTAGGCAGTCGTGCGCTGGTCGGCGCCGTACATCTCCTCCAGCCCTCGAGTCTTCTCCTTGGCGACTCGCGGTACGTGCGACTCATAGGCGTAGAAGGCAGCCAACGCCTCCTCCGGCGTGCCTTCGCTGGCCACGCGATGGAAGAATGCGGTCAACTCCCTGATTTCGGCGAGCGGTTTATGGGCCCGCATATCCCGGCGTGCGCCCATCCCCTCGGCAAAGTCCAGCCACAGCTCAGAGTGAGGTTTCGACGGCGCGCCGAAGGCATCCTCCAGACCCTTCTCATCCGCCATATTCGCCAGGATCGCCCGGCGCAGGTCGCCCTCGTCCAGACGGATACCCAGCTCCGCCAGATAGGTGGGAAATGCTTCCACATGATGATAGTAATTGCGGGCGTATTCCTGCAGATCCTCGCGAGTGAGCTTGCCGGCAGCCCACGCCTGGTAAAAGGGATGACAAAGAAGATCATATTTGGCGATGCGCTTATCCAGTTCTTCGAAGAATTGCTTGCTATTCATGATGGCCTCCCGGGAACTCTCCAATATACGGGGCAGAGGACGGCCCCGCAACCCAGCGCGTGAGGAATTTTCATTCCGGGAATCTGACTGAATATCTTCTCTGTTTTCTGGCTCTTGCAGGGACATTCTAGTAGATACTGGGGTGTGAAGCTGGCCCCTAAACTGGTCTTGGCCGGGGCGCTGTTGAACCTCTGGTCAGCCGCGAGTGATTCTCCCAGGGCTCCGGAGATCCTCCGCATTTCTCCCACCAGCGGGCCGGAAGGCACGCGGGTTGAGGTCAGCGGTCGGAACTTGCGAGAGGTCACCCAAGTGGTTTTCGGGGATGCGAAATCTGATTTCAAACTCATTTCACCCGACAAGCTGGCCGCTCTCGTGCCTCACCGAATTTCTCCCTCGGTGGTCCGTGTGGTTACGCCGTACGGACGGGCGTCGAGCCCGTTTCCATTCGCCGTTTTGAACGATCCGCGGATCCCTGAGGAGGTCAGCTACAAGTCGGGTTACGTCAACTCCGTTCCCGCACCGGTCGGATTCTCATCAGCCATGCTGTGGGGGATTGCCATCGCCGACACGCGGGTCCCCCGGTATCAAGCTGCCACTGTAGAAATCGCCTGGACCCAGCTCTCCTGTCGCATCGACGGCAGGGATGTCGTGCTCAATGACGACGCCGGCAAATTGCGCGGCGGGCTTTTTCGTCGTAGCCCGTGGTTCGGGACCAATCAGAACGAAGCCATGCAGCCCGCCTTGGACGATGAAAGCCATGCTGTAATACTGCCCGTCGGCCAGCGGGCCGACCGGGTCTGGCACTTCTGGAGTGCTTCGCCTCGGGCCACTCTTCCTCCCGGAAAACTTGAAGGCTGCACGGTGAGAGCGAGGGTCAAAATCTCCTCGGGAGCGTTATTACAGATAGGCATGGATTACTGGCGCAATCCCATCATCGGCTATGGTCCCGGTGGGAACAGTCATGAGGCGGGTGCCAGCAACTGGTACTTCCCCTCAGAGCGCTGGCAGGAAGCTGTGTTTACGGATATAGGCGGCCCGCAGTTCTAACCGAGACCAAGCAGGCGGGAAGAACGTGTGGGGAGGACACTCCTGTCCGCCCCGCCCGAGTTTTTCCACAGCTATCTGCGAAATGTTTCCACCACCGGTTCCTGGTACAGATACCAAACGATCAGGACGCGCACCATCACGCCGATCCCACCCCAAATCAGCGGCCCAGCTCGCAGCTCGACGACCGCAATCGAAACCGTCGGCACCAGCTCCACCACTCCGAGCAGAGCAAGCAGAATCACCCCCCGCCGCGCCCAGGGGTTGAGCCGCAGCAATCCCCAGCCCAACCCGGCCCCTACACCCCCCACCAGCAGAAACATGTAGGGCCCGGCTAGTTCGAGACCGCCGAGCAACGGCGCTCCCAGCGCCATGGAAACGGCTCCGGGCGACGCCAACATGATCCCGCCAAGAACTAACAAATAGGCTGCCACCAGGAAAACCACGACCGCGATCGCGCGGACGCCGGCCGGAAGTTGTTCATCGAGGGTCACCCGGCAACCGCCGGGGCCGCCCCGCCCCGCAGCAACCGCTGCAGCGTCACCGCCGGGCAGATGTTCTTGTTGATGTAGTCGAGAAGGCTGTGGGCCAGACTGCGAATCAGTTTCTCCACCGCCGGATCAAGCACCTGACCCTCGGCGTCAAACACCTTTCGCACATTCGGGACCGACACCGGAGTCGGCAAAACGAACGCCCCAATGTGAGAGGCTATGCTTCGCACCTGCTCCAGAGCCTTGATCGCCCCGATCGAGCCGGCAGCCACTCCCAACAATGCCACCGGCTTGCCGGCCAGCACCGAAGGAAACCCGAGGTTCTCAATCACCAGTTTCATCACGCTGCTGAGGCTGCCGTGATATTCCGGTGTCGCCAGTATTATGGCGGTCGCATTCTTCACTGCTTCCTGTAGCTTGCGAGTTCCCTCTGCCTGAGGATTCACTCCGGGGAATGGCAGATTCAGTTCTGCAGGATTGATCACCTCAACCGTGACCTTGGGATTCTTCCTCAACTCATCGACGACCAGCGCCGACGCCATGCTGGTGTAGTTTCCCGGGCGCACGCTGCCGTTGATGAGAACAATTCTGATCTCCTGATCGCCTGCCATAAGCGCCTCGGTGGAGTATTCAATCACAAAACGAGCCATGGATCGTGCGGTTTTCCAGGATTTTCACCGGAAACCGTCCAATCCATGGCATTTTCTGCGAACCCGTGACCCATGAGCATCAGGCCAGGTCGAACAGCAGGATTTCCGCTTCCTTGGTGCCTTTGATCAAGAGCGTCGGTTCATCGTTGATGGCTACTCCGTCGCCCTGCTGGATAGACTTCCCGTTCAGTTCCGCGGCTCCCTTTGCCACTTGCACCCAGGCATAGCGCCCCTTGCCCAGCTGGTGAGTAACTTCGTCTCCGGGGGACAGAAGGGTCACGTAAAGGCGTGCATCCTGGTGAATGGTGACCGAGCCCGCGGCGCCATCGGGGCTGGCAATTAGCCGCAGCTTTCCGCGCTTCTGCTCGTTAGGAAACGCATTCTGCTCGTAGCTGGGATCATGGCCCGGGCTGTCGGGCATGATCCAGATCTGCAGCAAATGCGCTGGTTCGGTGGGCGACGCATTCATCTCGCTGTGACGGATGCCTCGTCCGGCGCTCATGCGCTGGCCGTCGCCCGGGCGAATGACCGATCCCGTACCCAGGCTGTCTTTGTGCTCGAGAGCCCCCTCGAGCACATAGGTAATGATTTCCATGTCGCGATGGGGATGGGTCGGAAAGCCTTCGCCGGGCGCGACCACGTCTTCATTGATCACCCGCAGGGAGCGAAATCCCATGAAGCGTGGATCGTAATACTGGTCGAAGGAAAAGGTATGACGGGTGTTGAGCCAGCCGTGGTCCCCGCCACCGCGTTGGTTGCTGCGTCGAATGTTGATCATCGTAGAATCCTCGTTATAACGACTATTTCTCCTGGTTAGATGAAAAAACTACGCAAAGGGTTCAGAGCCACAGGACGGCCGCTTGCTTCCGAAGTACTTGAAACTGAAGCCGTCAGGCAGTTGTGCCGATAGGTCCGGCATGAGATTGGGTCGAACTCTCGGCGTGGGTTGGCTGACTATCGTTCTCGCAGGCTGCGGCGGCGGGTCCAATATGCGCCCCGCCGGATTCCTGAATCAGACCCGCCATTCCGACGTCTACCTGTGGGCGACCTGGAAAACGGCACAGCGCACCCTCGCCACCCGGATTGACCTCAACCCGTTGCAGCAATCCGCCGAAAACGCCGCGCCCGTGGTTCTTCCCGGCGATTCCCGCGCCCTCAACATCAATCCTCAGCAGCTCACCGTCGTGTCGGAACCGGATGTGTCATCGCAGGCCTTTCTGGCAGCTACTGGCAAAGTGCGGCCCGATCCCACCGGAATGATCGTTTGTCCGCAACCCTGCGATGCGAGCTACACCCCCGCGTACTCGCTGTACCGGCCCGAGCTCACGAAGTATGCTGCCTCTTGGGAATCCGTGGATAGCGACTTCGACACCATTCTGGAATACGAGTTTGAGAACCAGATTCTGTTCGCGCTGGGTTACGACATGCGCTGGCGGTGAGGGAGCTACTTCTTCTCGGACTTTTTACTGGAAGTTTCCGCCTTCGGCTTTTCCTGCTTTTTGGAGTCAGTCTTGTCCTTGGAGTCGGTTTTATCCGCAGACTCACTCTTTGAACCGGAGTCTCCACTCGACGCCGGGGCCGAGGACTTCTTGGCATAGTCGGTTACATACCATCCCGAGCCTTTAAATTGCACGGCTGGCGCAGTAATGGTCTGTTCGACAGGCCCTCCGCATTCCGGGCACTTCTTGGTGTGAGGATCAGAAAACTTCTGGATTCGCTCAAAGCGGTGATGACACTTCTTGCACTGATACTCGTAAAGTGGCATGGCCCTCGAAAGCCGCAGGAGCGCGGCAAAGATTCAGCTTTTGATTCTAGGGCGTTCGCGAAAGGCCGTCAACGTATAGCGGCCGGATCTTAACCACAAAGGACACAAAGGTACACAAAGGAAAAGCGTGGGACCAAATCCTTTGTGAGACTTTGTGTTCCTTGTGGTTTATCGTCCTCGGTCGCCAACGAAAGCTCGACCACAGCTGGCCGATGGTAGACTCGCGTCGTGAGCCCGGAAGACAACTCGAAAGCCATAACCCCTGGCCTCTATCTCGTAGCCACACCGATCGGTAATCTGGAAGACATCACTCTACGAGCCGTGCGCGTGCTGAAGGAAGCGGACCTGATCGCCTGCGAGGATACCCGGCAGACGCAAAAGCTGCTGAATCACTACGGCATTACGACCCGCACCACCAGCTATCATGAGCACAACGAAATGATGCGCGCTCCCGAACTGGTGGTCGAACTGGAGCAAGGCGCGCGCATCGCGCTGGTGACCGACGCGGGCATGTCGGGGATCTCCGATCCCGGTTTTCGGCTGATCGCGCTGGCCATCCGGCATCATGTGCCGGTGGTGCCGATTCCCGGCGCGTCCGCCTTCCTGGCGGCGCTGGTGGCCAGCGGCTTGCCCACCGATTCCTTCCGTTTCAGCGGATTCCTCCCCGCAAAACCCGGCCAGCGAAAAACATTTCTGGAGACCATCCGCGATTCGCCGCGAACCCAGATATTTTACGAAGCCCCGCACCGGGTGAAGGAAGCTTTGCAGGATGTGGTCGAAGTGCTGGGAGCGGAGCGACATGTAGTCGTGGCTCGCGAGGTAACCAAGATTCACGAAGAGTTTCTTCGCGGACCTGCCGGCGAGATTCTCCAAACGTTGAATGCCAGAGGCGATATCAAGGGCGAGATTACGCTACTGATCGGGAAGGCTGAAGACACTGGGCCAAAGGCCGCGCCTGTAACGGCAAGCGTCCGCCAGAGAGTGGAGCGGATCATGCTGGAAGAAAAGCTGGACGAGAAAGCCGCGCTAAAGAAGGTCGCCAAAGAAATGGGAGTTTCGAAGAGCGAAGCCTATCGTGAGTTGCAGAGGAGTAAGTAGGAATACCGCATCAGGAAAAACATCAGCGGTCCTGACCGTTTGCGCTAACCCCCGCCCAACTGGCGTTTCACTGCCTCACTCACCGCCTTCCCGTCCACCCGGATGCCCGCGCCGGAAAAGCGCGCCATAACGTTCTTCATCACCGTACCCATGTCTTTCATGGTGGGCGATCCCATCTCCGCGATCACCGCTTTTACTCCCGCCACGACCTCATCCTCGCTGACGGCTTTGGGAAGATAAGCCTCAATCAAAACGATCTCGGCCGCCTCTTTGTCCGCCATTTCCTTGCGGCCGCCCTTCAGGAATTGCTCGATCGACTCCTTGCGCTGCTTGATGAGTGTGCTCAATACCTGCTGCGATTCTTTGTCGTCGAGGGGCGCCATCTTGTCGATCTCGCGGTTCTTGAGCGCGGTCTTGACCATGCGCAGAGTAGAGAGCCGCTGCTTCTCCCGAGCCTTCATAGCGGCGGTGATGTCTTTCTGGATCTGTTCGATCATGCTCATGAAGGAATTATAGCTGCGGAGAGACTTCCCACAGGCGTCATTCGGACGTTCCGGGTAAACTAGAAGTATTACTTCTTCAGAAGGAACTCATACCCATGTTGCATAAGAATCGTCTGTTTACCCCCGGTCCCACGCCTTTGCTTCCTGCCGCGCAAAATGCGATGGCAGCGTACACCGCCCACCATCGCACCGCTGACTTTCGAGCGCTCTTCTCGCGAGTTCTGTCCGACATGAAGGATTTTATCGGGACCAAAAACGACGTTCTGGTCCTGGCCTCTTCCGGCACGGGCGTGATGGAAGGTTCGGTGTCCAACCTTACATCGCCCGGAGACAAGGTGCTGGTGCTCACCGCGGGCAAGTTCGGGGAGCGCTGGCGCGATCTGGCGAAAGCCTTCGGGTGTGCCGTCGACGTGCTCAGCGCACCCTACGGACAAACCTTTTCGCTCGACGAGGTTCGCAAAAAGCTGACCCCCGACGTTCGCGCCGTCTATCTGCAAGCGACCGAGAGTTCCACCGGAGCCCGGCATGACGTTGAAGGCATCGCGCTGCTGGTGCGCCAGTCCGGCGGAGATGCGCTGCTGGTGGTCGATGCCATCACCGGCCTGGGCACCACTCATTTCGATGTCGATGGCTGGGGCATTGATGTCATCATCGGTGGCTCGCAGAAGGCGCTCATGATTCCTCCCGGCCTCGCCTACTGCGCCATCAGCGAAGCTGCCTGGAAGCGCATGGAATCGGCGAAATCCCCGCGCTATTATTTCGATTTCCGCAGGGAGCGTAAAGCCGCCGCCAAAGGAGAAACTGCCTATACCCCGGCGACCTCATTATTTGCCGCGCTGGGAGCGGCGCTGGACTTCATCCGACAGATGGGCGACGGAGATCTGGTAGCCGGCCGCCGAGCATTGGTCGACAATGCCGAACTCGCAGCCGCCATGACCCGTGCGGGTGCACGAGCCCTGGGACTCAAACTGTTCTCTCCCTCCTGTCCTGCGGCCGCTCTGACCGCGATCGAGTCGCCTGCGGGCGTCGACTCGGGTGCCATCGTAAAAGAGTTTCGCGAGGCCTTTGCCGCAGTCGTGGCCAACGGCCAGGGAGAGATGAAGGGCAAGCTGTTCCGCATCGCGCATCTGGGATACTACGACTACATGGATACCGTCGGGATTCTGGCGGCTCTGGAACACGTGGTTGCCCGGGTTGGTCAAGACGTGGAGTTTGGCGCGGCGGTCCGCTTTGCTCAGGAAGTGTACCTCCGCAGCCAAGAGGCGAAGGCCAACGCCGGGACGGTAACCAAGTAACGGTTCATCAGAGTCACTGAATCCGGTACGCCACGCGACTCATCCACAATTTGCCGCGGTTCACAAGCGTTACGGACTCAGCTTGTCAGGAAATCGCAGGAGTTTAGGATCGGTCAATCATGAAAATTGTTGTAGCCGAAAAAATTTCAGCATCAGCCGTGGATTTGCTGCGCGAACCGCGATGGGTAGTCGTGACTCCCGACCAGATGGAGGGAGGCTTAGCCGCGCAATTGGAAACGGCGGATGCGCTGATCGTGCGCTCGGCCGTTCAGGTAAATTCCGCCCTGCTGGCCAAGGCGCACAAACTGCGCGTGATTGGGCGGGCGGGCGTCGGGGTGGACAATATCGAACTCGAACCCGCTACCCGGCAGGGTATTGCGGTCATGAATACTCCCGGGGCAAACGCCGTGGCCGTGGCCGAACACACCCTGGCCATGATGCTGGCCATGGCGCGTCATGTCTGCCGCGCCAACGAGTTGACCCATGCCGGCAAGTGGGAGAAGAAGTCTCTGCAAGGCACCGAACTGCGCGGCAAGACGCTGGGAATTGTGGGTTTAGGCCGGATCGGCATGGAGGTCTCACGCCGGGCACGGGCCTTCGGGATGACCGTGATCGGCCACGATCCATTTGTTTCGACCGTGGTGGCCAAGGAACAGGGGATTCAGACCGCGACGCTCGACGAAGTCTATGCGGCCGCCGATTACTTGACCCTGCACGTCGGCCTGACTCCCCAAACCACAGGCATGATCAACGCCGACTCGCTGAAGAAGATGAAACGAGGCGTGCGGCTGGTGAACTGTGCTCGCGGCGAATTGGTGGATGAAGCGGACCTGGCAAATGCTGTGCAGCAGGGGCAGGTGGCGGGAGCGGCTCTGGATGTTTTCGTAGAAGAGCCGCTGAAAAACTCGCCGCTCACCGCCTTGGACAACGTACTTTTGACGCCTCATATCGGAGGCTCAACCCATGAGGCCCAGGAGGCGGTCGGGTATCAGATTGCTCAGCAGGTCAAGGAGTATCTGAAGCACGGGGTCATTCAGAACGCGGTCAACGTCCCCTCCGTATCGCACGACGAATATCTTGAATTGCAGCCCTACATCGTGCTGGCGGAGAGACTCGGAGCCTTTCTGGCCCAGGTCAGCGAGGGGGCGCTGGAGGAGATTTCCCTGCGCTACAGCGGGCACATCGCCAACTCGAAAACAGAACTGATTCGTAACGCGGCTATCAAAGGGATCCTAAACCAGGCCCTGGAGGAAAAAGCCAACCTGGTGAATGCGGCGTCCATCGCCTCCTCACGCGGACTCAGGGTGCACGAAGCCAGCAAACCCAAGGGTCTCATCGGCGGCGCAGCCAGCGTGCTGTCTGTCCTGGTGAAAACCAAGACCGAGGAGCATCTGGTGAAAGGTGCAGTGCTGCATCAGAACGCGCCCCGCTTGCTCCACGTGGATGGAATCGAAGTGGAGGCTCCGTTGGAGCGCAATCTGATTTACCTCCGCAACCGTGACGTGCCGGGCGTGATTGGCAAAGTCGGCAGCATTCTCGGCGATCACAAGATCAACATCGCCGATTTTTCTCTAGGCCGCCGCAGCGGAGAATTGGCCCCCGGGGTTCCGCGCGAAGCGATTGCGGTGGTCCATATCGACGGAACCGTGCCCGATCAGGTGTTGGCGAAGCTCAGGAAAGTACCGGCAATCCAGCAAGCCAAAGCCATCAGGCTGTTCTGATCAGGCCGGATGCGGGCGGGTCAATTCACCCGATCGTAGGCCTGGCTGCCTGGCCGGTTTCGGTCATTCGGTCCCAATGCTTTAATATGGCGGATTCTGCATCCAATCGTTTCAGAGGGTACTGAATGCTTAAGAAAGCCGGACCGGCACTCGTAGTTTTACTCTTTCTTTCGTCGCTCAGCTTCGGTCAGGACGATGGGCACTATGACTTCAGCCTGAGCGGATCCGCAATTTTTACCAAGCAATCCAGCGGTGATGGCATTTCGCAGAGCGCAACCAATGGTGCTGGAGGTTTCGCCACCATGCGGGTGCGATTCAACGCTAAACATTCATTGTTATTCAACTACGGGAGCGGGAAGAACTCGCAGATATACCAGACCTTTGACAATTTTCATGTGCTTACCAACCTCTCCGAGTACACCGCCGCTTACGCCTACAGTCCGTTTCGCAAAGGCAAGTTCGAGCCATTTGTCTTCGCGGGCGGAGGATGGGTCAGTTTCAGCCCGCGTACCACCTGGGTCTTTTTCGCTCCGCTCCCTAACAATGTTCCCAACAACATTCAAGTCGATTTGCACGCTGTCAAACAGAGCCAACTCGCACTGCTCTACGGATTCGGAACGGACTACAAATTGCCGTGGCGCTTCGCACTTCGCTTGCAATATCGCGGCCTCTTCTACCGTGAGCCGGACTTCAAAGTGGATGCCAGCTCAGGGAGTTCCGTGAGCTTCTTTACGGGCGCAAAGGGACACATGGCGGAGCCGTCGATCGGGCTGGTGTTCAAGTTCTAGCTAGGAATTCAGCGCTGCCTTGCGCAGTTTGCGGCTCTCGGCCAGCAGTGCCATGGAGTGCAGCAGGTTTTGCAGGGTTACGATGCCCACCAGCCGCTGGTCTTCGACTACGGGAATTATGCTCAGGTTGCGGGCGGTGAGCTTGCGGAAGGCCGAGGCCAGCGATTCCTTCTTTTGCGCTACTTCGAAGATCCGGTTCATCACCGACTGGACATAGCCGTTGCCTTCGGCGCGAAGTGCCTGCAGGATCTTCTGCCGGGAAATCACACCCACCATGTCGCTGCCACGGATCACAGGAAAATCGTCCTGCAAGGAGTGCACCGCCTTCTCCAGTGCGTCTTCCAGAGTGTCGGCGGGAGAGAGCGTGGCAAAGTCTGTAAGCATGATGTCTTCCAGCCGCACAGTTTCGAGCACGGACTGAAAGACAGCCGAGCGTTCCTCCAATTGGGCCGCGATAAACAGAAAGAATCCGATCATCGTCAGCCAGACAAAGGCTGGCTGCAATATGCCCACCAGCATGAAGATGGTCGCGAACGCCTGGCCAATGGTCACTGCGCGGCGGGTCGCTCGAACTGGATCCATGCGTCGGCTAAACAAGGCTCGCAGAACCCGGCCGCCATCCATGGGATAGGCCGGCAGCAAGTTGAAGAGGGCCAGCCACAGATTCGCCCAGACAAAGCTCTGGGGCAGGTTATTGGAATTCATGGCTCCCAGAGGTTTTCCCAGGAGGTGCATCTGGGGAGCCGCCGCGAGCAGCATGCCGGCGCCGGCCAAGGCAATCAGGAGGTTGACCAGGGGGCCTGCCAACGCAATGCGGATATCCCGCTTCCAGGTCAGCAGGGCCGGTTCCACCGGCCGTTGCGTCTCATCGAAGACAGTAACTCCACCAATCGGAAGCAGGATGATGGCTTTGGCGGGGACCCCTGACTTCATACCCACCAGCGCGTGTCCCAGTTCGTGGAGGACCACGCTGGCAAAAATGAGTCCGACCAGAGCCAGCCCCCTGCCGGCGTTTGCCGGGCCGTGAGCGGCCGATTCAGTTACCCAGATAAATACCAGCAGAAAGAAGAAGGTGAGGTGAATACGCAGTTCGACTCCAAAAAGCTTCCCTGCCGGAATGGACCAGTTCCTCATGCGCAGCTTGCGACTCCTCCTCTCGCTATTCTATATAGTTTTAGACTCCGGCGTGGCCAGCCAGGTTACCGAAGCGTTGAATCCGAGGTGCTAAGACCGGTAGCTACGATTCGCGGCTAGAGAATAGCGATGCGTGTGATCGCGGGAAAATATCGGAGCCGTCCACTGCGCTCGCTACCTGGTCTCGACCTGCGCCCGACGGCAGATCGCCTACGCGAGACTCTATTCGATGTGCTCACCGCCGGAAATCCGGCTGCGCTGGAGGGCACGACCTGGGTTGACCTTTTCGCGGGAACCGGAGCGGTCGGGATTGAAGCGATCAGCCGGGGTGCTGGGATGGTGTATTTCGTGGAAAAGTCGAGGCCAGCAGTAGAACTTATTCGGCGCAACCTGCAGTCGCTGGGTGTTGAGACCGGTTTCAGGATTCTCCAGCAAGACGCCATCCGTGTGGGGCGCTTATTGCCGGAGGTCAAAGTCGATTACGTATTTGTGGACCCCCCGTACAAAATAGAGTCGGTGTATGGACAGACTCTGGAAGCTCTCTCCGACTCACAGCTGCTTAAATCGGAGTCGCTGGTCATCGTCGAGCATCACAAGAAGTTCGAGCCAGGGGAACGAGTCGCGTCGCTAGAAAAATACCGGGCGCTGAAGCAAGGGGATGCTGCGTTGAGCTTCTACCGGGTCTCCAGCAGTTTGGCGAAGAACTCGTAGATTTTTCTTGTTGTCATCCCGAGCGCAGCGAGGGAACCGCAGTTCCCCCCGGCGACCGGAAACTGCAGATCCCTCGTCGCTATCGCTTCTCGGGATGACAACAATTAAGAGCTACATCAGTAGTTCATTGCTGCGGCGCATGATCGGGTGCTGCATCTCCTGCAGATCGTTCTTCACCCGGTTCAGGCCGTAGACGCACTGTTCAAAATGGCTGGAAAGGCTGGCGAACAGCGGCGCTACCTTCATGTACTCGAAATACTCGAACTTGGAAACGATGTAGTAGCTCTCTTTGCCGGCCTTCATCCAATCGACAAAGTTTTCCAGCCGGTGGCGGCGCAGGCGGAAGTGGTTGATGCTCTCCGGAAACATTCCCGCAAAGAAAAGAGTGTAGTCACCGATGTGCTTGCGCACCTGGCGTTCGCGATCGAACGAAGGCGCCGGCCCGAAGACCGGGTCGGACTCCATGAGCATCTGGCCTACGTCGCTGAGAGCCTGGCCCGCGGCGTCGCGGATTTTGAACAATTGCTCGACCTCGCAGAATTCGGTCATAAGGTGAGCGACATAGTTGACGATTTGGGGATCGCGAATGCCGATCTCTTCGGCGTAATGCCGTCCGACGAGCTCGATGAAAAGCTTCTGCAGCGGATGCGATTCCGGGATCATCTTCTCCTCACCCTCCCAAACCCGCCAGCCATGCGGTGTTTGCCACCATGGTAGTCTGATTACTTACCCTACCTCTGCCCCAAAGGCAAGTAACTTCTGTGTTTCAATCCCACGTTCGTACTATTTCGTTAGATCGCAACAGCAACGGCAAAGTTGTGCGCGCATTTCTGTTGGCAATCACCGCCGATGGCTGCTAGCCGAGCTCGGCGTTCGATGCAGATAGAATATCGGTCAAGGAGGAATTTAACTCGTGGAACGGAAGAACATTTCGAGTGGTACACCTTGGGAACCAATCGTAGGTTACTCACGGGCGGTCAGGGTTGGCGATGCGATCCATGTGTCGGGTACAACCGCCACCGGCACAGACGGGAAAATCGTGGGCATTGGCGATCCCTATGCACAGGCCGTGCAAACCTTGAAGAACATCGAATCGGCCCTGCACAAGGCCGGAGGCCGCATGGAGGACGTGGTGCGCACGCGAATGTTTGTGACCAACATCGCCGATTGGGAAAAGATCGGCAAGGCACACGGCGAGTTCTTTCGTGACATCCGCCCCGCAACCTCCATGGTGGAGGTCAGCAAACTGATCTCCTCGGAAATGCTGGTGGAGATCGAAGCGGACGCGGTGATTGTCTCCCAGGGCTAAACCGGAATTTTCGATACGGCCGAGTTGAATTTTCAATAGGGAAGTTTGCCCCAGACCGGAGCGAAGAGTCGTGGGGGCACCTGCTTTTTTCCAACGGATCATTCGTTCGTCAGCGGCTTCGACATTTTGATGAAGTGACAAGGCATCTTGGTCACCAGGTCGGGCCGGAAGGGAGCAGTTCCAGTTGGCAGGTATCCGCGACGACGATAGAAATCCGGCAGTTCCTCTCGCAGGTTGACAATCTGCAAGTCGGCGGTATGGCAGCCTAATTGGCGGCAGCGATCTTCAGCGGCGGCCATAAGCTGCGAACCCAACCCGGACCGTTGGCGCGACGGATCGACCGCCAGCAATCCGATATAACCTCGATCCTCGCGTCGCTCAAGGTAGACACAACCGGCCAGCCCAGTTCCATCTTCGGCGACCAGGAATTCTCCCGCTTGCAGGAAAAGGCGAACCTGATTTTGACCGATGCGGTCGCGCACGATGAAAAAACTCTCGGCTTGCTTAAAGGCGGCATTGATCACATTCGTGATCGCCTCCACGTCCGCTATTTCCGCCATTCGTAGCCGCAACGGATCCAACTTTCAGTGTTTCGCCGAGAGTCCCAGCCGGGACCCTCATCTTAACCCGAGCGCGCTCAGGTGGAAGTTCGCGCCCCAAAGGGGACCTCGTCCCAATAAGTTCCATGAATCTTTGTAAATCACTCTTGACACCGGCTGCGCACACGTCATAATGCCCGAATCCTTTTTGTCGAATGAGACTTTACTGAATTGAATCCGGTCAGGGGTTAGGTCTGAGTCGTTCAGCCTGGGAGGTGGAGGATGAGCATCCTCGAATTGTGCGATCCCGAAGCGGCCGCGGTATCCCTGCAGGCGACCGTGGCGGAGGCGATCCGCACCATGCTGGATCGTCATGTGGGAGCCGTCGCAATCGTTGACAGCGAGCAGCGTGTCGCCGGGATTTTTACGGAGCGCGATGTGCTGCGGAAGTTCTCCTTGAGCGGGCGCAGTCCCGAGACCACACTGGTCCGCGAATTGATGACGACGCCGGTGGAACTGGCTACCTCCGAGACCGGGTCGGCCGAGGCCCTGGTAACGATGGTCGAACGGCACTTCCGGCATCTCCCGGTGGTCGATAACAACGGCAAGCTGCTCGGCGTACTCTCTATCCGCAACCTGCTGGAGTGGCGCATCGAGGACTTGAGCCGCGAACTTACCTCGCTCGAGCAATACGTCAGTAACGACGCGCCCGGAGGCGACTAGGTCTTACCAACAGTAAGAACCCATGAAAACAATCGGACAGAAACTCATTGCTGCGGCTCTGATCGCGCTATCGGCGGGGGCTGCCTTCACGAGCGCGCAAACCTCCACCCTACCTGCCAGACGAGTGATTGTTCGTGCCGGCAAAGTGTTGGATGTGAGATCCGGCCAAACTCTTGTTGACCAGGCCATTGTCATCGAAGGTGACAAGATCGTCAGCATGGGCCCGGCATTGGCAGGGCAAGCAGCGGCGGGTGCGACCATCATTAACCTGCCCCACGCCACCGTGCTCCCCGGTCTGATCGATGCGCACACGCACCTGACCTTTAACCCCAGCTTCGGCTACGAGAGCCTTGCAATTTCCATCCCCCGCGAGGCGCTGATCGGCGCCCGTAACGCACGGGTGACGCTGGAGGCGGGGTTCACGACGGTGCGCAATGTCGGAGCCGACGGCTATGCGGACGTAGCCCTGCGCGACGCCATCAATGCCGGGGATGTGCCCGGTCCGCGCATGCTGGTCAGTGGCCCGGCGCTCGGCATCACCGGCGGACACTGCGATAACGACCTGCTGCCCTACGAGTTTCACTCGACGGCCGAGGGCGTCGCCGACGGGGTGGAGAACGTGCAACATAAGACGCGTGAGGTCATCAAGTACGGTGCGGACTTGATCAAGATTTGTGCCACCGGGGGTGTGCTGTCAAAAGGTGACGACCCCAACGCTTCGCAGTACACGCTCGAAGAAATGAAAGCCATCGTGGCGGATGCCCACCGGTTGGGTAGAAAAGTGGCCGCACACGCGCACGGTGCCCAAGGCGTGATTTGGGCATCGGAAGCGGGCGTGGATTCGATCGAGCACGGCCATCTGATGAATGACGCCGCCATCGCCACCCTCAAGAAGAACGGAACCTACCTGGTGCCGACGCTCTATCTGCTGGACTGGCAAAGGGAGAATGTCGCCAAAGCAAATCTTCCCGACTTCGCCAAGCGCAAGATGGAAATGGTCTCGGAAGTCGGCAAGGCAAATGCGAAAAAGGCATTTGAAGCGGGGGTCAAAATCGGGTTGGGAACCGACGCAGCAGTCTATCCGCACGGCCTGAACGCGCACGAACTGGCCGTGTATGTGAGCCTGGGAATGACCCCGCTGCAGGCGATTCAGACGGCGACGATCAACGACGCCGAGCTGCTAGGCCGGTCGGACAAGCTCGGTGCCATCGAACCCGGCAAATGGGCTGACATCATTGCAGTCGACGGTGATCCCCTGCAGGACGTCACCA
This sequence comes from Terriglobales bacterium, assembly GCA_049582765.1. Classification (GTDB taxonomy): domain Bacteria; phylum Acidobacteriota; class Terriglobia; order Terriglobales; family Acidobacteriaceae; genus JBAUUQ01. The sequence continues at coordinate 93,698 of JBAUUQ010000050.1, read as the reverse complement.
CTCTGCAGCATGTAAAGTTCGTAATGAAGGGCGGCGAGGTGGTGAAGAACGAGTACGAGAAGTAGGGATTCGAGGATCGTAGATGCCAAATGCCTGAGACCTCTCCCGCGCTGTCCAAGGCGATTGCCTTTGCCCGCATCGCGACGTCCATTTTCTTCATACTCTTTGGTGAGTACAAACTCTTCGGACTGGGATTCGCTCATGGCGGATTCCAGGAGTATCTGCGTGGATATATCGAAAGCACCGCCGTCAGCATATACCGGCCAATTTTGTCCGGGTTCGTGTTGCCGCACGCGGTCTTCTTCGGATACCTGGTGGGGGTGGTGGAGATGTTCATCGGGCTATCCCTGCTGCTTGGGATTTGGGTGCGTCCGGCCTGCGTTTTGGGGGTACTGCACATGCTTAGCCTGACCCTGGCGACATGGTGGGAAGTCGGCCACGATGTTCCGGTGTGGCGCTACTTCGGCGCGGAACTTGACCATTTGCCGCTACTGTTGCTGTTCGTAATTTTTTGGGCAGCAGACGCAGGAAAGCGTTGGGGCCTGGATGGCTGGCGAAAGGGTCACCTTTACTTTAGGCAGGCGTCCGGTCAGAAGTGAAAAGGCCGGCTATTCAGCCGGCCTTTGGAGCTTCGAAAATCAAATCAAATCAAATCACTACTTCTTGGGCGCGATGGCGTCCTTGGTCGCTTTTGCAACGCGGAACTTGACGACCGTCTTGGCCTTGATCTGAATGGGTTCTCCGGTCTGCGGATTGCGTCCCATGCGTGCCTTGCGATGCGCTTTCACCAGGCGGCCCAGCCCCGGAATTACGAATACGCCATTCTTCTTGGTTTCCTTGACCGCGACGTCGGTCAGGTACTCAAGAAATGCGGCTGCGGTCTTGTTGTTGGTGCCCAGTTTTTCGCCCAGATGACGGACGAGTTGTGTTTTGGTCATGCCTGATGCCATGAAACCTCCTCTAAGCGTAAATCAGAATTTTTGATGCGATGCATCGCATGTTATACCAGTGATCCTGTGGAAAAACAGCGTTGCAACCCCATTTTACGCGGTTTTTATCGATTAGGAACCACAAAAGCCCACAAAAATCAGGCTTTTCGGCGGCCGATGACTGCGAAGCGCTGATTTCCGCGGGGTTGCGGCAGTTGCTTTCGCTGTCTGAGCCAGCCGGTTCTGGGCTATTTCTTGATGGCGGCGGCAACGCAATTGATTTCAACCAGCGAATTTCCCGGTAATGCGGCCACAGCAACTGTAGTGCGGGCCGGACCGCCGTTCAGAAAGTAAGTTTTGTATACCTTGTTCATGCCGTCATAGTACTTGATGTCGGCGAGAAACACGGTGGTTTGAAGAATGCTGTCCATGGTGCCGCCGCCGGCTTCGACCGCCTTCTTCACGTTGTCCATCACCATGGTAGTGTGATGTCCAATCTCAAATTGATCGGCGGGACCCGAATCGTGCGCTCCTATTCCGGCCACGTAAACCAAGCCGTTATGCACCACGACTGGCGTGATCATCTGTTTTCCATCGGCGGGCTTGCCTTCGCTGTTGAGCTTGCGGATACCCTTATCGGTCTTGGCTTCGGACCTGCCAGCCAGCGCCGCGACAGTGAGCCCAGCACCGGAGAGAATTGCAGCCAGCCGTCCAGTAAAATTTCTGCGTGTGAAAGATCCAGTATTCATAACTGCCCCCTAGTTGAAGTTTTTGGAGTTTATTGCAGCGCGGACAAGCTGGTCAATGGTGAAAGTTCAGGACCTCTGCGCAACCACCCGACCGAAAGTGCATCCGAAATTCTTTCTGTCATCGGAGATTTCAATTGGCCTGAAGAATTTGAACCCAGCTTCAGCATGTCATAATAATTTCAGAGGATCTCTGTGAGTTGTGCGATCTGCGAAAAACGCAAGGAAAAGCGATTCTGCCCGGCGGTGCATGGGCGAATCTGCCCGCAGTGCTGCGGAGAACAGCGCGAGGTGACCCTCGACTGCCCCAGCGAATGCGTGTATCTGCAACAGGCGCGGGAGCATGAAAAGCCGGGTTCGCTGGAGGGACTAGACCAATCGGCGCTGTTTCTGCAGGTCGAGATCGGCGATCAATTTCTGTACGAACACGAGCATTTGATTGTAGGTTTAACTTTCGCCCTGGCCAAGGCCGCCCGCGCAGATCGTACCATCCACGACGGCGACTTGATCGGATCGCTCGCCTCGTTGGCCAAGACTTATGAGACCCTGGTGAACTCCGGGCTGCACTACGAGACGCCTACGACCAGCATCAGCCAACAGGCGATCGCGGCCGAAATACAGAAGATGCTGCAGGAGTTTCGTGAGGCAGAGCAGAAGCACATGGGCTACTCCCGCCTGCGCGATTCCGACATTCTCAAGGCGTTGGTGTTCCTTCTTCGAATGGGGCACGCCCGCACTTCCGGAAGACCTAAGGCGCGAGCCTTTGTGGACTTCGTCCTCGGCCAATTCCCCAAGAGTCAATCGGCCATTGCTGCACCGGAGGAAGCCGGTAGCCGCATCATCGTTCCCTGAGCTGGGTGCTGGCAGGAGCGCAAGCACGAGCGGGGACGGTCGCGCCTACATTAGCTTGCGCACTGCCTGGCCCGGGGGCAAAGCATCGCGCAGCTGTCGAATGCTTAGTTTGAGGGCCGGGTGACGAACGTCGGGCCCAATCTCGGCGAGCGGTTCCAGCACGAAGCGCCGCTGCTGCAGAGCAGGATGAGGGACGGTGAGGCCTTTGGTCCTGATGATCGAATTTCCGAAGAGCAGAATATCGATGTCGATGATTCGCGGGCCCTTCTTTTGCGTACGCCGCCTCCCCATCTGTTGTTCGATCGCGAGAATGGCCGCCAGCAGTTGCTTGGGCATCTTTTCGGTATCCAACTTGACGACGCAGTTCAGGAACCAAGGCTGAGCCGTGAATTCCACCGGTTCGGTCTCGTAGAACGACGACACGGACACGACTTTGCCGTGGGCACCCAATTGCTCGATGGCCGAATGCAGGTTGGCCTCGCGATCGCCTAGGTTGGAGCCGAGAGAAAGGTAGACAATCTTGTGCACGGACAGTAGTGTCCGGTTTCCGGCCCCAAGTTTCCAGCAAAAACTAGGGGCATCCAGCTTAAGACTTGAAGTTCCCCTCGCCGAGCCCGGAAGATAGATCGGAAGGACTCAACCGATGCTTCCCATTCATGCCAAAATTGACCGTGCGCAGCGTTTGCTGCGAATGCTGGAGGAGGATGCGCCGCTGCTGGCGCACCGAGTTCGGGATTTGACCCCCGAACGGCAGCAGTCCGCCAAGGAGTATGCCGCCCAACTTACCGCGCAAGCTCGATCCGAGCTACTGAAGCTTATCCAGCAGAGCACATATTGGGACAGTAACGATCCCACGCCGCACGCCGCCGATTAGGGAAACTCTAAGAAGTAGGCGCGGGACCGTTCGGCAGCTTCGCCTGGCTCAGCTGCTCAGGGCAGGCTACGAACCTCGCCCGCGCGGAGCCAAGTTGAAAACTCATACTTAGTGAGAACTTCCTTAAGGCCGAGGCCCGCTGCTTAGCGATCCAGTAAGATGCGGCGTCCGCTGGGGAAGGCTCAGGCCGTCTGTGCTGCCAGGACACGAAGGCCCGGCGTGGCTGGGACCTCATCTTCCATTGTCGCTTCTTCCCACAGAGTGCGGTCCCGCAGCAGGCGCGACACCAGAGCGGTGTGCATGGCGTGGCCGGCGCGGTCGGCGACGACGTTGCCCAGGATCTGTTTCCCCAGTAGAGCGAGGTCGCCGATCAGGTCCAGCACTTTGTGGCGAACGAACTCGTCGGGGAAGCGCAGAGGCGGATTCTCGATTCCTTTTCGCGCGAGCACAATGCAGTTTTCGCGGGACGCACCGCGAATCAGGCCCATGTTGCGCATCGCTTGCTCGTCTTCGCGCGATCCGAAGGTGCGCGCGGGAGCGATCTCCTTCAGGTAATTGCCATCCTGCAGATCGACCCGAAAGGTTTCCCGGCCGATGAGCGGATGCGGAAAGTTGATGGTGTAGGAAACCGAATACGAGCTGGAGGGATAAACCGCGATGAATTTGTTGCCCTCCCGCAGCTCCAACTCCCGGCAAATTCTAAGATAGGTGCGAGGACGACGCTGCTTGCGGATGCCCGCTTTTTGGATCAATTCCACGAACGGCCGCGCGCTGCCATCCAGGATGGGAAGCTCGAGGTTGTCGAGTTCAACGATCGCGTTGTCGACACCGGTGCCGATGAAGGCGGAGAGCAGATGTTCGGTGGTGGAAATCAGCACGCCCTTTTTCATCAGGCTGGTGGCGTAGCTGACGCGCGCCACGTTGCGACTGATGGCTTCTACTTCGAAGCTGTCGAGGTCTACTCTGCGAAAAACGATGCCAGAACCCACGGAGGCCGGCAGGATGCGCATGCGAACCGGAGCCGCGCTATGCAGACCGCCCCCGACGCATTCCACAGCCCCACGAATTGTCTGTTCGTGTTTCAGAGACGGTTCCTGCTATGTGCGTATTTATGAGTAGATTACAGCGAACCCAGAAATCACGGCTGTGGCAAATATGCCACACTCCGTGGGCATTTCCCAATCCCTGCGGTAGGCTGCGGAGGCTAACCGCCACTGGCGTAATGGGTTAACAAGAACCAAGGATTGTCTACTTGCGCAGTCGCTTGTTTGGATCGTAAGTAACCGTAGCTGCAAAAAGCGAATCACTGAGCCCCTTGTTGTAGCTCACCGAGGTCAGGAATCGCTGGCTGGCCATATCTCCGTTATAGAAGCGAGTGATGCTGAAGGGGGTCATTATTCCTTCGACGGGCCGGTAAGCGTCGTAGACTTCTTCCTCGATGTTGCGCTGCCGGTCGGTGGGGTCGCGCCAGGAATAGGTCTTCTTGACCGGCAGGTGGCTGCTGGTTTCGAGATACAAGGTCACGCCCTCGTTGTGCGCATTCATAATCGTGACCTGCTGCGCTTCCTTCTGGGCCGCCACTGCGGGACCCTCATAGAACACGGCGACTCCGGGCTCCGTGAGCCAATGACGCAGAACCCAATCGAGAGCATAGTGGTGACGGCGGGTATAGTCGGTGACGTTCTTGGGATCGTCCCAACGGGTTCCCTTATAAGTGATTTCGTAGCCTTCGTTGCCCCGGTAGATGTAGACCACGTCACGCTTCTTGGTGAGTTCGATTCGCTCTTCGTCGGGATATTTGAAGAACCGCCAGAAGACCACTCCCACCCCTTCCGACTCCCCGTGGTGGAAAGCGTAGGTGCGGCCTTCCTGGGTGATGTCCCGGATATTCAGGTAGGCGTCGCCACCCAAGGCCTGAATTGCCTGGTCGAGCAGGGCCTTGGCTTTGTTGGCACTCTCCTGATCTACCGGGACGGACTGCGAAGCCGGCGGCGGAGCGGTGTCGGTTTGCGCCACGCCCATTACGGCGAGGAGAACAACCGTCAGCAGGGAAACGCCGATCAAACCCCAAGTGTGAGCGCCCGTCCGGTGCCGGGCCGAAGATTCATACTTAGTCACGCCCTCCCCAGGTATTTTCATAATTCCAGATTATTAGGACGCTCCCGGACGAATTGTAGCTGCATCGCGCAAAATTAATCTTCAGCCCACCAGCACGGCTCCGCCATTTACATTGAACACTTCGCCGGTGACGAAACCTGCGAGGGCTGTACACAGGAACAGGATCGGACCGGCAATTTCTTCCGGCGTCCCCACGCGGCCTAACGGAATCGTCGAAAAGATCGCTGCTCGGCTTTTTGGTTCGTTCAAGACCGCCGCAGACATATCCGTATCTACCCAGCCAGGGGCTACGCAATTCACATAGATGCCGTCCGGAGCGAGCTCGGTGGAAAGTCCCTTTACCATGCTGATCAACGCGCCCTTGCTGGCGGCATAGTCGCAGTGAAACGCCTCCCCGCGCTGCCCAGCTGTGGAACTGATTAGCACGATATGTCCGCCAATGTTACCGGACTTGAGCGTCTTCATTTCGGCTACCGAATGTTTAAGGAGAGAGAAGACGGCGTCCAAATTGACAGACAGAGTACGCCGCCATTGCGAATCGGACATTTGGTCGATGGGCACATCGTCGGCAGCCCAAACACCATGATTTGCGACCAGAATGTCGAGCCGTCCAAAACGCTTTACCGTCGCCGAGACCAGCTCACCGGCGGTCCCAGCGCCGGACAGGTCGCAGGCGACGGCCGCGCACTTTTCGCCGCCCAGTTCCTTCACTAATTGTTCGGATTGTTTCCTGGCTTTTTCGTAACTGAACATTACCTGCGCACCGGCAGCGACAAACATTCGGACCGCCGCCGCCCCGATGCCGCGGGAACCGCCGGTGATGAGAGCAACCTTGTTTTCGAGCGTCAGAGAAACGGACATGGAGGGATAGTCTTCCAGTTTCGGGTCTTAAGTTTCAAGTGCCTGCGCTGGAGTTGTAACCGGAAAACTTACCCGTCCCGGCAGCTTGCGGCGGAGAGTCCATTCTGGTGACGCCAGCGACCAGACGGGCGGGAGCCCGTCCTCCATCGAGAATAACGAGTCCCCTAGCTTCCCAGGCTGGGCGAAGTTCTATCACCCTTCAATTGGCGGGCCAGGATGCGCACCAACATGCCGTCATAGCGGATGCCGCTCAGGCGTTCCAGTTCTGCCAGAGCCTGCTCACTAGTCTTAGCAGCGGCAAAAGAGCGGTCGGTGGTCATGTTGACATAGGCGTCCGCTACGGCGAGAATGCGCGCCCAGAGCGGAATCTGCTCCCCGCGAAGCCCGTCGGGATAACCGCTTCCGTCAACCGCCTCGTGATGATGCTTGACCGCCTTCTGCAGCGACTCGCTTCCTGGGATCGTGCCCAGAATCTTTTCTCCCACATCGGTGTGTACTTTCGCCAAAAAAAACTCTTCCTCACTGAGTGGGCCGGCTTTGTTAAGAATGCGATCAGGAACGAAAATCTTGCCGACATCGTGTACCCGGGCCGCGTAGGCGATGTCATCGATCTCCTCCGGCGACAGGCCCATAGCCCGGCCCATCAGTTCACTGTAGCGAGCCACCATTTCCCCGTGGCCGGTCGCATTGCGTTCCCGCAGTTCCGCGGCGCGGGTCAGTGCCTCGATGGATTCGCGCAGGACATGCAGGTTGTTGTCTTCCTCCCCGGGCTCGCTGCTGCAGAGTTTGGCCAGAGTGGCAAGTAGTTCCTCGAGGTGTTCCGGACCGGTACGTTCGCGCTGCAGGAAACCCTCGATGTGCGCCGAAATCTGTTGCCTTTGCACCGCGCCCGGCTCGTCCGTCCCGAAGTCGTCATTGGTCGAAACCCGGTCTCCACCAGCATGCTTGGAAGCGTACATGCCAGAATCGGCGACGCGGATGATGTCTTCCGCCGACAAGCCGTGCACCGGAAAGCTGGCCACGCCGAAGCTGCCGGTGATGTGATGCTCCTGCAGCATGGGATCGGTAGACAACCAGATCCGCAGGCGGTCAGCCAGCGATTGCGCCTGGTCCACCCCGGTTTCCGGCATCAGAATGATGAACTCGTCGCCACCGTAGCGGGCCACGACGTTCGATTGCCGGCACTTTTGCTCCAGCAAACGCCCCACCCGCGCCAGCACCAGATCGCCCTCCAGATGCCCCAGGCTGTCGTTTACTTCCTTGAACTTGTCAAGGTCGATCAAGACGACGGAGAAAGGCCGCCCGGAGCGTGATGCGCGCTTCCACTCGGAAGTAAGTGCCTCCCAGAAGAAACGGCGGGTTTTGATCCCGGTAAGGCCGTCGGTGATCGATTGCTGCTGTAATTTCTGAAATACGAATGAGTTGTGCAGAGCCGTCGCCAGCAAATCCGCCAGCGTATTCATGATGAGCACATCTTGGGGGGAAAAGGCGTCTTCTCGCCGGCTCTCGACGTTGAGCACGCCCAACAGAGTCTCACCGTAGGTGATGGGAATGCATAACACCGCACGGGAATCGGGCAAGACTCCCTGCAAAAGGGTATCTCCAGCGGTCGTCTGCACCAGAGCGCTCTCGCCGGTTCGCGCCACTCTGCCCAGAATTCCCACGCCCAGCGGAATGCGCTTGCCCAATGCCTTGGCGGTGGTGCCGGCTTCGGCCTTGATCTCAATATCTTTCCGGGTGTAGTCAAAGATTCCGATTCCGATGTGGTCGAAGCGGAAATTTTTCTGGATGTGACCGACAATTTCCAGCAGCATCTGCTCGGCGTCCTCGCTGGAGATGGCGGTCTTGGAGATGCTGTTGAGGAAGGCGAATTGACGCGAGCGACGCTGCTCCTCGGCAAATAAGCGGGCATTCTCCACCGCCACGGCGACTTGCCCGGCAGCGGTTTGCATTACTTCCAGGTCGCGCTCTTCAAAGACGTACTCGCGCTCAACGCTGCGAGCGGCCATTACTCCGGCACTCTTGCCCCCGAGCTGGATGGGGGCGCCACAGAAGCACTTGGCTGGATTCTGTGGCTTAAAGGTGATGCCCAGCCGCTCCCGCGCCTTCTCCAGGTCAGCCCGAATCAGCAACGGTTGACCGGTGCGCAGGATGTACTCGGTCAAACCGTTATCAACCTTTCGCGAGCGTTTGGGTAACAGCTGACCCTTTTCAATCTCGAGCTCGAAACGGATTTCATCGCCTTCCTGGAAGGCAACGTAAAAGTCCGTAGTATCGAAGATCTGGCCGAGTTCCTTGTGGACAGTGCGCAGGATTTCATCCTGGTCGAGACGCGAGCTGACGGCCTGGCCGATCTGGGTGAGTAGTTCATATTCCTTGGTGCGCCGCTGCGCGTCGTGCATCACCACGTAGTTCTCCAGCGTCAGTCCGATCTGCAGGGCGAGGCCGATCAGGAGGCGCAGGTTCGAGGATCCAAACATGCTGCGCGCGGCATGCGGGAAAAATATAATGCCGAAATTATGCCCGCGAGTCTGCAGGCTGACGGCGGTGATATTGCGGATGTTTTCCTGCCTCATGACCTCGCGAAATTGCTCGAACCGGGCGCCGGGAAAAGCGGGCAGGGGCTCGGACATTTCCAGCACGTTGTGGAAGTTGGCAAATCCACCTCGCCGGTAAGCCAGTTCGGCGATATATTCGCCAGCCCCGCTTCGTTCCAGTTTGCTGATCAGCTCCGGAGAAAAACCACGCTGTACCGAGGGTAGTATGGCGCGCCAGCGCTCCGAGATATAAATGACCGCTCTGCCGGTCGGCAATGGCGCCACCAGCCGGTCCAGGATGCTTCGCAGGCTGGGAACCAGGTCATCGGCGGAAAGCAAGCGCGTGGGATCTACTCCCAGGGTGGAGAACGCCAGCGCGTTCTCCTGCACGGCGTTGCGTTCGTTCTCGAACAGCACCATGACCATTGCCACTCCGAGCAGCATTTGTGGAATGGGGCCGAGAACATGTCCGGCGGCGCCGAAAATGGCGACGAAAGGATTGCGCAGCTCGCCGAAAACCATCAGTACGGCCCACAGCGCCAGCGCTATAGCCAGCAACGTAAAGGCAAGCGAATTCTTGCGATGAGCGTGGCGATAGAAATAGAAAGAGCAGTAGAGAAGGACGACGCCCATCCCCACATCCAGCGGTGTATGTGGTACCACTGACGTACCGGGGGCGAACACTCCACCCGCCATCTGCGCCCGCAGGTTCCACCAGGCTAACAACATCCCGGCTACACCCAAGGTTACATCATCCCAGCGAATGCGAAACTTCTCTCTCATCAGCCGGGTGGATACATAGATGCAGAGGGTCATCGCCACCAGCAGAAGGGATCCCAGGTACGAAACCACCGTGATGCGCTGATGATAGGGGGATGCGTCCCAGGCATCGAGGCCATAATGCAGGGTGTAGAATGCCCAGGCAAACTGCCAGGCCCGGAAATACTGTTGCCGGCTTTGCTCGTAGAGGTAGGTGAACAGCAGAAAAAGCAGCAGGGCTACGGCCCCCGGGACGACGACCGTACTCATGGTGAGGCTGTTCATGGGGGCGGAAACAGCTCTCCTGAGCTGCCTTCAGGTTCTCCGGACGAGCAGTTGATAAATTTCATGTTTTCACATCGTTATCCACAAAACAATAGTTTTGATGCAATTAGCTGTTAGGCGAGACTCTCCCGGGTAACCGTAGCTGGTTACCATCGTCACAAGGTCGTTCGCCGCCGCGGCTAGCCGCGCCCAAAATAGAGGATGCTGAGTTCATCCTGGACTGGCGGCAATCCACCGTGATAATCCGTCGATGTGGGTCCTCAATCCAGGCAGCTTCATTGTGCAACGACGCCCTTTCCGCTCTCATCTATAAAATTGGCGGGATGGTATTCGGCTATCTAGAATTCTGCTCGGTAATTCTTCTCGCATTTTGGTTTCGCAAAGGATGAAATCATGACTCTCATGAAAGCTGTTCAGGTGAGCAGGCCCAGAGGAGATTTTGAAGTAGTGGAACGCCCGATCCCTGATCCCGGGAGGGCGCAAGTGCGAATCAAGGTCGAGGCCTGCGGCATCTGTCACAGCGATGTCTTGGTGAAAGAAGGACTCTGGCCGGGACTGCCTTATCCCCGTGTGCCGGGTCATGAGATCGCCGGGCGGATTGATGCCGTCGGTTCAGATGTAACCAAATGGAAGCCCGGACAGCGAGTGGGTGTTGGCTGGCATGGCGGACACTGCTTCCAGTGCGATGCGTGCCGGCGAGGCGATTTTGTTCTCTGCCAGTTCCAGAAAATTACAGGACTCAGTTTCGATGGTGGCTACGCGGAATACATCGTGGTCCCAGCGGAAGCGGTCGCGGCAATGCCCGACGAGTTGCCGGCGGACGAGGCCGCACCGTTACTTTGCGCCGGTATCACCGTCTTCAACTCACTGCGGAACGCGGGCGCGCGAGCTGGCGACTTGGTCGCGGTCCAGGGTATCGGTGGCCTCGGTCACCTCGGGATACAGTACGCGCGGCAGATGGGTTTTCGCACTCTGGCCATCGGGCGAGGGGGAGACAAGAAAGCCTTGGCCAAGAAGCTTGGGGCCCACGAATACATCGACACTGAGGCTGACGCTCCCGCGGCTGCCATGCAAAAGCTGGGAGGTGCGCGCCTGGTTCTGGCCACCGCGCCGGATTCAAAGTCCATTTCGGCTTTGGTGGATGGACTAGTGCTGGGCGGAAAGCTGCTCCTGATCGGTGTGGGCCCGGATCCTCTCACGATTACTCCGATGCAAATCGTTCTGTCGCGCCGCACCATCCAAGGCTGGCCCTCAGGCACCGCGAAGGACTCCGAGGATACGCTGCTCTTCAGCGCGCTGAGTGGAGTGCGCCCCATGATCGAACGCTACTCCCTGGAAAAAGCCGCTGAAGGCTACGAACAGATGATGAGCGGGAAAGCCCGTTTCCGGGTGGTGCTGGTGATGGGCAAATAAGGTCGAGAAAGTGATCTTGACAAAGGTAACTTATATGTTACCATTACGTACGGTTGAGGTTTTAGAATACCTCGACTTGAATGGCCGGAGCCCGTACGCGGCTTGGTTCGAGGCTTTGAATGCACAGGCTGCTGCCCGAGTAGCTGTGGCTTTAACACGACTAGCGCAGGGAAACCTGTCCAATGTCAAGGGCGTTGGGGATGGCGTATATGAGTACAGAATCGACTTCGGCCCCGGTTACAGGATTTACTTCGGGAAAGATGGAGAACGCGTGGTGATTTTGCTGGGCGGAGGAAGCAAGAAGCGGCAGCAGAGTGACATAAGGGACGCTGTTGCCAGGTGGCGTGACTTCAAGAAGAGGAAGAATTAAGGAAAAGCAGCCATGGCTTTGACCCGAGATTTCAAGGAAACAATTCAAGCGCGGGTGCGGCGCGACCCAGCTTTCCGCAAGGAACTCCTACGCGAGGGTCTCGAGAGCCTGCTCGCGGGAGATGTGGAAACCTGCAAAACCGTCCTGCGCGACTACATCAATGCCACAGTGGGTTTCGGCGAACTGGCCGAGGTTACACGCCATTCCCCGAAGAGTCTGATGCGTATGTTTGGCCCCTCAGGAAATCCGCAAGCCCGTAACTTGTTCGAGATCGTGCGCTATCTGCAGCGGAAGGAGAAAGTTCGTTTCAAGGTGCTGGCCGCAACTGCGCAATAGTCAGCGGTTTCAAGAACCGATGTGGGGCTGCGATACGCGACTTGGTCGATTCGCTGCCGATTTGGCGCTCCTCCGCCTCGCCCGAAGCAATGCACCCGCATTGGTTATAAAATGAATTCAGCATGAACACCGTCAAGCCCGAAATCGCTGGCGCTGAATCCGCGCCCGCCGAATCTCGCCCTTCAAACTTCATTCGCGACATCATTCTTGAGGACCTGAGAACCAACAAGTTCCAGGGCCGGGTGCAAACCCGTTTTCCACCGGAACCGAACGGCCACCTGCACATCGGCCACGCCAAGGCCATCTGCCTGGATTTCGGACTCGCGGACCAGTTCGGCGGGCACACTAATCTGCGCTTCGACGATACCAATCCCTCCAAGGAAGAGACCGAGTACGTCGATTCGATTAAAGAGGACGTACGCTGGCTGGGCTTCCATTGGGACGGGCTCTTCTATGCTTCCGACTACTTCGATCAGCTCTACGCTTGGGCGGTGCAGCTGGTCAAAGCGGGCAAAGCCTACGTCGATGACCTGTCGGCGGACGAGATCCGCGAATATCGGGGGACTCTGACCAAGCCCGGCAAAGACAGCCCGTATCGCAACCGTTCGGTCGAGGAGAACCTGGATTTATTCGAGCGCATGCGGGCCGGCGAATTTCCTGATGGCTCCCGCGTGCTGCGGGCCAAGATCGACATGGCCTCGCCCAATCTGAATATGCGCGATCCGGTCATGTACCGCATCCTGCACGCCGAGCATCATCGCACTGGGAACAAGTGGTGCATTTATCCCATGTACGACTTCGCCCATGGCCAGTCTGATTCGCTGGAGCGGGTGACGCACTCCCTGTGCACGCTGGAATTCGAGGATCATCGTCCGCTCTACAACTGGTTCATTCAGGAGTTGGGCATTTTCCCCTCGCAGCAAAGTGAATTCGACCGCCTCAACCTCACTTACACGCTGTTGAGCAAGCGCAAACTGCTCCAGTTGGTGCAGGAAGGACGGGTGAGCGGCTGGGACGATCCCCGCATGCCTACGCTGTGCGGCATCCGGCGCCGGGGGTATACGCCCGAAGCTATCCGCAATTTTTGCGGGGCGATCGGTGTGTCGAAGACCACAGGCGTGATCGAGCTGGCCATGCTCGAACACTTCGTTCGGGAAGACCTGAACAAGCGCGCGCCCCGAGTGATGGCGGTGTTGCGGCCGCTGAAAGTCGTGATCGACAACTATCCGGAGAATCTGGTCGAAGAAATGGATGCCGTCAACAATCCGGAGGACGCGAGCGCAGGCTCACGCAAGGTGCCTTTCTCCCGCGTGCTCTACCTCGAGCAGGATGATTTCCGTGAAGACCCGCCCAAGCAGTATTACCGCCTTTCGCCGGGGCGGGAGGTACGGCTGCGTTACGGATATTTCATCACCTGCACAAGCGTCGTGAAGAATGAAAAGGGTGAGGTGATGGAAGTGCACTGCACCTACGATCCCGCAACCCGTGGCGGCAATGCTCCTGATGGGCGCAAAGTGAAAGCCACCATCCACTGGGTCTCGGCAGCGCACGCTATCGATGCCGAGGTGCGCTTGTACGACAATCTGTTCACCAAAGAAGACCCGAACCAGACCGAAGAAGGCCAGGACTTCACAGCGAACCTGGACCCGGCCTCGCTCGAAGTGCTGCAAGGCTGCAAACTGGAGCCGTCTTTGGCTGGTGCGGCGGTTGGCGGTCGCTACCAGTTCGAGCGCCTGGGATATTTCTGCGTCGATTCAGATTCCAAGCGGGACAAGCTGGTATTCAATCGTACCGTCGCGCTGAAAGATGCTTGGGCGAAGATCGAGAAGAAAGCGCAGCCGGGGAAGCGCTAGCCGCATCCGTCGAAGTTTCCTCCCCTAACGATGACAGAGGGCGGGCTGCTGGAAAAACTCGCAATTCCCGAGGGGGGAACGCCCGTCCTCCAAGTCCTGGAGTTTTCCGCTAGCTGTGGGCGTGAGGACTCTGGGCGGGATTCTTTCTGGGTGGTGGCGGAGCCTTGACCACCTTTACTTCGAAGCGAATCGGAAGATTCTTGGGCGGATAGCAAGCCGCGTTGTCGCAAGCCTGATATCGCAGACTGCCGTGGATTTCATATCTGCTCGGAAGAACGCTGGACAGCGGGCGGATGTTGACCGAGAGGCTGAACTCCCCGGTGTAGACGCTGAATTTGTCCTCGGGTGCGAAGGCGAAACTCATCTCCTGCCCCGGGGGATAGGTAATTCTCCCAATGGCGATGTCGGTCGGAGGATCGAGTTTGAGGCTGGTGGGAATCAGGTATTCCGCGCTGGGTTGGTTGGAGTTCACGTGAAAGCCACTCTCGACCCGAAATAACAGCTCTACTGCAGTGGCCTTGCCACGCGTGACGCTGGCCAGGGGCACAGGCTGCAGGGTAACCGATGGAATTTTCCTGGCAGGTGGTTCTTGCGCTGGCAAGAGTGTCCCGCACACCATGGCGACCAGCACGGCTTCCGCGAGCAGCTTCAATCCCGGCTCCTGGCTCTTAATCTGCGCCGACGGGCAGCGACGCCCGTCTTCCAAATTATCTGGTCTTATTTCCGCGCGACAGCTGTCGAGGCCAGGATTCGCTTGATGTCGTCCTCAACTTCGTCGCGTCCCTTCAGCCCGAACGCCCGGTCCAATACTTTTCCGTTGCGGTCGATGTAGAAGTTTTCCGGCAGGAACTGTACTCCTCCGTATGCGTCACCTACGGATTCTTTGCCGATCAGGACTGGGTAGTTGACCCCCATCTCCTTGGCAAAGTCTGCGATGTCTTTGGTGCTGGCATCATCCATCGCGACACCGACGACTTGCAGTCCCTCGGGTCCGTATTGCTTTTGCAGTTCGACGAACCAGGGCATCTCAATCTTGCAAGGAGAGCACCATGTGGCCCAGAAGTTCAACAAAACCGCCTTGCCGCGGAAATCGGCGAGTCGAACCGTTTTGCCATCAAGCGACTGCAGCGTGAAGTCGGGAGCCATCCCGTTCTTCATTTGCGCGTTCGTGGCCGTGCTGTTCTTCGATTTGTGCGCCAGATTGAGCCCGAACACCAGCATCAGCGCAACCACCATGGCCACAACGATGACGACTACCGGATCGCGTTTCACAAGCAACTCCAATCACAGGGCAAATCGATTCAGGAAAGACAAGTAGTTCGAAATCAAAGTAAAGCGTCCGAAAACCAGCAGCACTCCCAAGCCGATTAGGAGCGCTCCGCTGGCCACTTCGATGGCATGCATATGCGAACGGAAGCGCGCATAAAATTTCAAAAACCGCTCGATCCCGAAGGAAGTCAGCAGGAAGGGCACAGCCAACCCCATGGAATATACCGCCAGCAGACCCACGCCCTTAAGTACCGAATCCTGGGCGGCCGCGAAGCCGAGAATGACCGCCAGGATCGGCCCCACGCAGGGTGTCCATCCGAAGGCGAAGGCGAAACCAATGAGAAATGCGCCCCCCGCGGTGCTGCCTCCTTTTACGCCATGCATACGCTTGTCCGCGTAAAGAGCGTTGATGCGAAAAATCCCGGTCAAGTGCAGGCCAAACAGGATGATGACCACTCCCGCAAGTTGCGCCAGGGATGATTTGTAGCGTGCCAGCAGTTGTCCGACTTCGGTTGAGATCGCGCCCAGCGTGATAAACACGGCGCTGAAACCAAGAATGAAGCTGACGGAATTCAGCATCATCTTACGGAGTAACTGCGACTCGTGCGACTTGAGCTCCTCCACCCCAACCCCGGAGATCAGGGACACGTACCCAGGAACCAGTGGCAGGACACAGGGCGAGAGAAATGACACCAGGCCTGCAACAAACGCGGCGATGGGAAGCGGAAGACTCGTCATTCAGGGTTATTCTACCTGCCCGGCATAATCCTGCCAGCGAATAAGTGCGCCCGCTGGCGTAGGCCTTTAAGATTGGACGTCAAGAGCAGGCAAAAGTTGCAGACGCACGCGAACGCTTGGCGATTCCGCGGCTCCGGACAGAACCCGCAAGCAGCGGTTATTTGGGGGCTTTTCTCCGCTTCTTTTCCGGAGGAGCAGGTGCTGGGCCAGGTTTTTCTGGTGCGGGAGCCACGGGAGTCATTGCTGCGGGCCCTTCCGCCAACAGTTTTCGCAAGAAGCCGGGGGGCACGGCAGAAGTCAACACTGCACGATTCTTCTGCTGTTCGACCTTGACGCTGTCAAAGAGTGCTTTCACGTCGGCGTCTGAACCGGACGCGGGAACGCTGTCTTGCGCGGTCCGGAAAGCGTTGAGAAATGCGCCGAGCTGTTCGCTGATATGTTTGGCTTCTTCTTCGCTATCTGCGAACGCCACCGCGCGGAGATGCACAGCCCGCAACAAACGCAACGACACGACGCCCACCGCAGGCTTCGCAAACAGAAACGACAATCCCACCGGGCCAGAGAGATTCGTCGAAGGCTGGATTCTAAAAACCGCCCAAGCCAGGCTGGCAAGAGGGACTTCTTTGTAGTATTGCCGCAGGAGTGCGGGGCCCGCGAAAGGCGACGCCAGCCGGCGCGAGCGGTCAATGATCCCGCGGATGACCAACGGGTCGGCATGATTCGATACGGCCACCGTGTCTACGCCGATAATCGCCACCCGGAGCGTCCGTCCTTCGAGGGGGATGTTGTAGATCGCCACCGAATGGTAATCGTCGGTGGAACTGGAGTTCTTTTTCAGATACTGGCGAAGTCGCTCACCGTCGAGTTTTGCCACGAAGACATAAGAGAATCGTGTGTCCTCCGGGCCAGCGGAGTTCGGACTTGTAGGATAGTGAATGGCCATCGCGGCCTGTTCCAGGTCGCGCTCAAAATCGAATCCCGTGGCTTGGATGAACTGTTCATATTCGGGATCGTGAGATACGGAGGGCAGTTCACCCACAAGGTTGGCGCGGCGCATCCATTGCAGATTCACGTATACGAAGCCGTCGGCGCCCGGAAGGAGACGGGCGGGTTCCGGGGGAGCATGCTTGCGGAGGACAACCACCAGGGCGACCGCTGCAGCCACCAGCAGAACTCCCAGGATTATCGGAAAACGGCGGCGTAAGCGCATGTATACTGGCTAATCCCAAAGAGCCAATATTGACAGGCGAGGATCAGCCGGGAACCGCCATCATAGCACCCCGGCCCCGCACCGGCGCGGAGCGATCAGCGTTCTCTGACGAAGAGCTTGCTTGCGACGCTGGAAGAGACTCTACGGTAGTGGGCTACGTTGAATTTCGAGACGGCTGGCCCTGTGGGAAGCCTGCGAGCAGCGGAGGCGCGGAATGACAAGTAGCCTAAGGGAACTCCTATGATTCGGCTGCCGATACTTAAAGACGAATTGATCTTCTTGGAAAAACTCTTGCCTGATCTGGAGGGAAGGCCGGATTTGGGGCATTTGGCGACCGAGATCAAACAACGGATTGAGAAGCTCCGTCTGGAGATTCGAGCGTTAGAGCGGAACCTAGAATCGAAGTAGCCCACTGGCGACTCTACCCGTTGCTTGCACGTGAATTGCCGTTATGATATCTTTTAAAATTGTCCCGGACATCAGGAAGGGATCAGAGGGATTAACCCGCCCGAACCGGGTTGGTGTCCCAACTTGCTGGCGTAGCTCAGCTGGTAGAGCATCTGATTTGTAATCAGAGGGTCAGGGGTTCAAATCCCTTCGCCAGCTCCAGCATTGATCAGGCAGATCGGTTCCGGAACGCAGGGCAATTTGCGCGGCGCGGCGGCATAAAGGCTTACTCCAACGGCACTCCATAAGGAAGCATTTCCAAATGAGGTGTAAGTGTGCGACCGGATTCTGTTGCACACCCGGTTTTTTCTTTTGCTTCATCCGCTGCAGCATCTCTTCCGCGCGCGCAAGGGCCGGCGAGTGAACCGGAAACTGCAAGGTCCGAGAGGGTTGGCATTTCTGCACAGGTGGGTGAGTGGTTAAAGCCGGCAGACTGTAAATCTGCTCCTCCTTGCGAGGTACGGAGGTTCGAATCCTCCCCTGTGCACCAGTGATTGAAGTGAATCGTTTAATCGCAGGACTGGCCGCTTTCGTGGTGCTGGGGGTATTGGTGTGGATGACCATCAGCGACCAGCGAATTCGTCTGGTGACGCTGGCCATCCTGGCGATGTTCGCCGTCAAGACCTGGCTGCATCGCAAGGATTTGGCGCAGTCCGGTAAGGGCAGTGATGAGCCGATGTAGCTCAGTTGGTAGAGCACTCCCTTGGTAAGGGAGAGGTCATCAGTTCAATCCTGATCATCGGCTCCAGAGATTGAGTTGCGAACATGCACGCGATGACAGGTTCGTGGCTGATAGTGAAGTGGATGGGCATTTCGATAGCGGCCGTCTATCTGATGCTCTTACTGGTGGTCTACATGCGGTTTCGTCGCGATCTATCCCGGTTAAGGAGCGGGTTGATCTTGCCGGCGGTGCTCGGCGTTTTTATTTCGGTAAGTGTGCCGTCAATTTTTGAAGACGTCGTGATCACGCGAGTTTGCTTTGTTGTTGCGTGCGCCATCTACATCGGCGGAATTGTGATTCTGCTGAGAGGACTGATTCAGGAGAATCACCAGAGTTTGCTGAAAGTAGAGGGCTGAAAGCTGACGGCTGAAAGCTGACGGCTGAAAGCTGACGGCTGAATGCTGAGAGCTGGTTTATGGGCGGGAGTAACTCAGTGGTAGAGTCACAGCCTTCCAAGCTGTTGGTCGCGGGTTCGATTCCCGTCTCCCGCTCCAGAATTGAGCAGGTGTAAGTTGATGGGCTTCGAGCAGGCGACGATCAAGGTTGAGCGTGAGCAAGAGTTTGGGGAGTTGCAGGGGATTATTAGCCGCGTCTTGAGCCCCGGCACGACCGAACGTTTTCTGAAGCGCTTGAATAGAGACGGCCTGCGAGTGCGCGACTGGGGTGCGGTGTTGGCGAAGGGCGTCTTGGAGAAGGTGGATGGAAAGTCGGGGAAGACGGCGCAGAGTCTCCATCAATCTCTGACGGTTTCCGACCAGGCGCAGATACGGGAGTTTTATTTGTCGAAGATTGAACAGGTGGACGCGGAATTGCGGCACCGGTTCAAGAAGCTCTACCAGTATTACTGAGAAGCGGGCGAGGGCGCCCGCGCCACACGAGCCGGGGCCGGCGGCAGAACAGCAGATTCCTTGCCGCTACGCGGTTCGGAATGACAAGGGTTTTGGGTTTTTAGCCTAAAGCTGAGGAACTACATGGCGAAAGAGAAATTTGAACGCAACAAGCCGCACTGCAACGTCGGGACGATTGGTCATATCGATCATGGCAAGACCACGTTGACGGCGGCCATCACCAAGGTGTTGCAGAAGCACAACCCTAAGATTCAGTTCCGGTCGTTCGACTCGATCGACAATGCGCCGGAAGAAAAAGCCCGCGGCATCACCATAGCTACGGCGCACGTGGAGTACGAGACCGACAAGCGTCACTACGCGCACGTGGATTGCCCGGGCCACGCCGACTACATCAAGAACATGATCACGGGCGCGGCGCAGATGGATGGCGCGATCTTAGTGGTAGCGGCGACCGACGGACCCATGCCGCAAACCCGCGAGCACGTGCTCCTGGCGCGGCAGGTAGGCGTGCCCTACATCGTGGTGGCGCTGAATAAGTGCGACGCGGTGGACGATCCCGAGTTGCTGGATCTGGTGGAGCTGGAAGTGCGCGAGCTGCTGAAGAGCTATCAGTTTCCCGGAGACAGCGTTCCGGTGATCCGGCTTTCGGCCTTGGGCGCGTTGAACGGGGAAGCGAAGTGGGAGAAGCAGATCGACGAACTGATGAAGGCGGTGGACGAGTACGTGCCGCAGCCGGCGCGCGAACTGGACAAGCCGTTTCTGATGCCGATCGAAGATATTTTCTCGATTTCTGGCCGGGGCACGGTGGTGACGGGACGAATCGAGCGGGGCAAGGTGAAGGTAGGCGAGGAAGTGGAGATAGTAGGCTTCCGCGACACCCGCAAGACGGTGGTGACGGGAGTGGAAATGTTCAAGAAGCAGCTGGACGAGGGCTTGGCGGGAGATAACGCCGGCCTGTTGCTGCGCGGCATCGGGAAAGAAGAAGTGGAGCGCGGCATGGTGCTGGCGAAAGGCGGATCGATCACGCCGCACACCAAGTTCAAGGCGGAAGTGTACATCTTGACAAAGGAAGAAGGCGGACGGCACACACCGTTCTTCAAGGGCTACCGGCCGCAGTTTTACCTGCGGACGACGGACGTGACGGGCGTGGCGGAACTTCCATCAGGTACGGAGATGGTGATGCCGGGCGACAACGTGAGCCTGGTGATCGAGCTGATCACGCCGGTGGCGATGGAGAAGGGGTTACGGTTTGCCATCCGCGAAGGCGGCCACACCGTGGGCGCGGGAACGATCGCGGAGATCGTGCAGTAGGATTGAGAAGTTCGAAGTAAGAATGAAGAAGTCAGTGCATGAATGGCAGGGTTAGGAATGAGGACTTCTGCATTCTGACTTCTGCAATATATAGGGAGTTTGCGATGCCCCGAGAGATCATTACGATGCAGTGCGGTGAGTGCAAGGAACGGAATTATTCCAAGACCAAGAACCGGAAGACCACTCCGGACCGGCTGGAGATGAAGAAATTTTGCAACCGGTGCCGGAAGCACACGCCACACAAGGAAGTGAAATAGCAGTGAGCAGTGGCTAGTCTACTGAACACTGGCAACTGACCACTGATTTTAGGGGCGTAAGCTCAACGGTTAAACTGCCGGTCTCCAAAACCGGACTTGGGGGTTCGAATCCCTCCGCCCCTGCCAGAGTTTTGGAACTGGGAAGCTGGGGTGAGGGATGGGAGTCGAGACGAAGAGAATGGCGAAGTCAATCACAGCCTCGATCGGCGACGAAGGTTTTGGCGGAAAGCTGAAGTCTTGGCCAGAGCGGGTCAAGGCTTTCTACAACGACGTGCGCAGCGAGATGAAGAAAGTAACGGCGCCGTCGTTCAAGGATGTGCGCGCCACGACGGCTGTGGTCATCATCACGGTTTTTCTTTTCGGCGTGTATTTCTGGATTGTGGACAACACGATTGGCAGCGCCATTAATGCCTTGTTCAAGTATTTGACGCGTCGCTGATGCCCAGGAAGGAAGCTGAACTTTTGCAGCGCACTATGGTGGAAGAAGAGAAAAACGAAGCCGCAGCAACTGCCGCAGAGGGAACCCCGCTGCCGATCGGGGACGGTAACCCCGTGGCCGGGCCTCCCCGCAATCCCAATATGAAGTGGTACATCATCCACTCCTATTCGGGATTCGAGCGCAAGGTGAAAGAGTCCCTGGAGTCGCGGGTGCAGGCGTTTGGCTTGCAGGATAAAATCGGCCGGGTTCTCATCCCCACCGAGGCCGTCACCGAGGTGCGCGGCGGCAAAAAGTACACCAGTGAGCGCATGTTCTATCCCGGCTACGTGCTGGTAGAGATGGACATGGACGATCACGTGTGGCACGTGGTGAAATCCACCCCGCGGGTCACCGGATTTGTGGGCACCGGGCAGCAGCCGACGCCACTTTCCGAAGAGGAAGTACAGCACATCGTTTATCGCGTGGGCGAGGCCAAGGACAAGCCCAAGCTTAAGGTCAAGTTCGAGAAAAACGAGTCGGTGCGTATCACCGAGGGGCCGTTCGCCAGCTTTACCGGCATCGTGGATGAGGTCAACGAAGATCGCGAAACCTTGAAAGTCATGGTTACCATCTTCGGGCGCTCCACGCCGGTTGAGCTGGAATTCAACCAGGTAGAAAAAGTGGCGTGAGTCTAAAGAAGGACTGAGCAATGGCGAAGAAAGTTACAGGTTCGGTAAAGCTGCAGATCGCGGCGGGCAAGGCAACGCCGGCGCCCCCGGTGGGTCCGGCTCTGGGGCAGGCGCAGATCAATATCATGGAGTTCTGCAAGCAGTTCAATGCGCGCACTGGCGCCAAGGAACTGGAAGGCCTCATTATTCCGGTGGTGGTGTCGGTCTATACCGACCGCTCGTTTACGTTCATCACCAAGACACCGCCGGCTTCAATCCTGCTCAAGCGGGCGGCCGGAATCGCCAAAGGATCAGGCGCCCCGAACAAGGATAAGGTCGGCAAGGTTACGGCCAAGCAGGTGGAAGACATTGCCAGACAGAAGATGCCGGATCTGAACGCGGCGTCGGTGGACACGGCGATCCGCAGCATTCGTGGCACGGCCCGGTCCATGGGGATTGAAGTGGTTGGGTAGTTGTAAAGTCGAAAACACTACGGCTCGCCAGAAGAGCGGCGAGCGGTGGGAGACAAGGAAAAGCCAATGAAGAAATCGGGAAAGAATATTACCAAGGCGCGAGAGGCGGTCGAGAAGCGACCTTACGCGCTACAAGACGCGGTCCCGCTGCTGCAGAAAGTGAAGTACGCAAAGTTCGACGAGACGGTGGAAATCACCATGCGTCTCGGAGTCGATCCCAAGCACGCCGACCAGATGGTGCGCGGCACGGTGGTTTTGCCGCACGGTCTGGGAAAGTCGAAGCGGGTGCTGGTGATTGCGACCGGCGACAAGGTAAGGGAAGCCGAGCAGGCCGGTGCTGATTTTGTGGGCGGCGAGGAGATGGTAGAGAAGATCAACAAAGAAAACTGGACTGATTTCGACGCCCTGATCGCCACTCCAGATGTCATGAAGTCGGTTGGCCGGCTGGGCAAGGTTCTCGGCCCCAAAGGCCTGATGCCAAATCCGAAGACGGGCACGGTAACCTTCGACGTGGCCAAGGCGGTGCAGGAGGTAAAGGCCGGCAAAGTGGAATTCCGCACTGACAAGACGGCGCTGGTGCACGTGCCGGTGGGCAAGATTTCGTTCTCGCCGGACAAACTGATCGAAAACGCCACAGTGCTGATCACCAGCGTGGTCAAGGCTAAGCCCACGGTGGCCAAGGGCAAGTACGTGAAAGGCTGCTACCTGAGCTCCAGCATGGGTCCGGGGATACCGATTGACACCAGTGCGGTGGAGGCGGCGGCGAAGGCTTAATTGCCGAGCAAGGCTCGGCCGGACAGCCGGGGGCGGCTGTCCCCACGTGAGATTGAAGAGGGAACGAACATGGCGGTTACCAGAGCGAAGAAAACCGAACAGGTAGACAAGCTGGGCAAGGATCTGAAGAACGTCTCCAGCCTGATTGTGACCACCTACAGCAAGCTGACCGTGGCCCAGGATTACGAGCTGCGCAAGACGCTGCGTGGCTCCGGTGCGAAGTACACCGTGGTCAAGAACACCCTGGCGGAGCGCGCTGCCAAGGGCACCAAGGTCGAGGAGGTCCTGAAGAACCTCTCCGGAGTGACTTCCATCGCTTACACCGAGGGTGATCCCGTAGCGCTGGCGAAGGCCCTTTCCAAGTACGCCAAAGACAACCCGGAATTCACTTTCAAGGCGGGTGTGGTCGAAGGCCGCGTGATCTCGATCAAAGAGATTCAGGCGCTGGCCACGATGCCGGCGAAAGAAGAGATTTACGCGAAGCTTCTGTTCCTGATCAACGCTCCGGCGCAAAGGTTGGTGACGGCCATGAATGCAGTGGGCCGCAACCTGACGGTGGTAGTGAACCAGGGCGTGAAGGAAAACAAGTTTAAAGAGGCCTAGGCCTCTCAATTTTGAATGGCGAAAGTCGTTCGATGGATTTAGCTGTCAGGTTCCGAGGGTTGCGCGCGTTCCAGCCATTGCGTTGTCTGGCGCGGAGGCTGGGTAGCATGGTCGCACTGGAAACTCGGGATGCGGACGGCGAAATCAACTAATCACGTGGATTGGAGAAAACAGACATGGCGGATTTGGCGCAGTTGGAAGAGCAAATCGTAGGGTTGTCGCTGCTGGACGCGGCGCAGCTCGTGAAGAAGCTGGAAGAGCGGCTCGGAGTCTCGGCGGCAGCGGCGGCTCCGGTGATGATGGCCGGCGGCGGAGGAGCGGCGGCAGCGGCTCCGGCCGAAGAAAAGACCGAGTTCGCCGTCGTTCTGAAGGAAGTCGGCGCGAATAAGATCAATGTAATCAAGGCCGTACGCGAAGTCACCAGTCTGGGCTTGAAAGAAGCCAAAGACCTGGTGGATGGCGCCCCCAAGACCATCAAAGAGGGCGTATCCAAGGACGAGGCGGAGAACATAAAGAAGAAGTTTACCGAGGCGGGAGCGGTGGTAGAGGTTAAGTAACGCCGTTTAGCCCGCTGGCGTCATCGTGAGCGAAGCGAAGGATCTTGCGTGCGGCATTTCCGGCCTGCACGCCAGGTCCCTAAACCCGGCTGGAAGCTGGGATTCGGGATGACATCAGGATAAATGGCTGCAATTTCGGGCCGAAGGAAACGATCTATCTAGTGAAGCTTTGGAAGTGGTGTTAGCATCTATATCACTAACGTCCTTCCTGCTTCGTCGAGGTGACTGCGACCAACCACTCCGAAGAACCAAAGGCAGGGAGAGGGGTCGCTGACACGGGTTGGCAGACTGTTCCGCGGGCAGGGCGGAACGGGAACAGGCCTTAAACTACTGGCGCGGAAACGACACATTTCAACATTGACCAAGCGCTGCGAACGGCGCCTGCGGGGAGTCGCGTCCCTGCGGGCCGTAACGTTTTGTATGGAGTTTTCGAGAGTTTGATGGGCTGCGGCGCCCGGGCGCCGTCACATCGCGGTCAGTCGCCACGGCTACCGCGCACGAAAGTTGGAGTCACTGAATGTCAAAGAGCAATGGATTCCGCACACGTTTCGATTTTTCCAAAATTCCGGCAACCATCCAGATTCCTAACCTGATCGAGGTGCAGAAGCGTTCCTACGACCGCTTTCTGCAAATGGACCGTTTGCCCAGCGAGCGCGATGACGCGGGCTTACAGGCAGTTTTCCAGTCGGTGTTTCCGATTAGCGACTTCCGCAACGTATCACAGTTGGAGTTTGTGGATTTCGCCATCGGTAACTGGGAGTGCAAGTGCGGCCACTTGAAAGGGCTGCATCACCTCCGCACTACTTGTAAGAACTGCGGATCGACGGTCATTACCGATCCGTTTCATCCTGGCGATGTGCTTTGCGGCAAGTGCGGCACGTACAACGCCAACACGCCCGATTTCTGCAACAAGTGCGGCGACCCCGTCGGCCTGCAATTGAAATACGACGTGGCCGAGTGCGAAGAGCGCGGCATGACTTACTCCGCACCGCTCAAGGTCACCATGCGTCTCACTATCTTCGATAAGGACGCGGAGACCGGGAACCGTTCGATTCGAGATATCAAGGAGCAGGAAGTCTTCTTCGGCGATGTTCCGCTGATGACTGACAACGGCACCTTCATTATCAATGGCACCGAACGCGTGATCGTCAGTCAGTTGCACCGTTCGCCGGGCGTGTTCTTCGAAACCGCCAACAACCGCACCTACTTCTTGGGCAAGATCATTCCGTACCGCGGTTCCTGGGTGGAGTTCGAATACGATCAGAAGAACGTTCTCTACGTGCGTATCGACCGCAAGCGCAAGTTCCTGGGAACGATTTTCCTGCGCGCGTTGGGCCTGCGTTCGAGCGAAGACATTTTGCGCACGTTCTACACCGTAGACCGCCTGGTAATTCGCGACAAGAAGCTCTACTGGACGTTCGATCCCACCAGCGAGAAGCCGACTAATCTGTTGGGCATGAAGCTGGCGCACAGCATCAAGAACAAAGCGGGCGAAGAGATTGCGCACTCGGGACGGCGGCTCAACGCTGCCACCCTGAAGGAAATCCAGAAGGCCAAGATCACCGAGATCGAAGTCGATATCAGCGATCTGGAAGGCGCATGGGTTGCCGGCGACGTGGTCGACACCACTACCGGCGAGGTGTTGCTCGAAGCCAACTCCGAACTCACCGCCGATAACCTGTCGAAGATTCTCGATTCCGGCGTGGTCGAGCTCAGCCTGTTCTTCCCTGAGCGTGACGACGTGGGCACGGTCATTTGCCAGACTCTGAAGCGCGACGCGGTGAAGGCGCCGCAGGAAGCGTTGATTGAGATTTACCGCAAACTCCGTCCCGGCGATCCGCCGACGCTGGATACCGCGACCGCGCTCTTCCACGGCATGTTCTTCGATCCGCGGAAGTATGACTTCTCCCGCGTGGGCCGGCTGAAGTTCAACATCAAGCTGTTCGAGAAGAACGATGCCACCAACCTCGAGAACCGCACTCTTGAGCCGGATGATTTCTACGCCACCATCCGATACCTGCTCAAACTGCGCAAGAATATCGGTGCCGTGGATGACATCGATCACCTGGGCAACCGCCGCGTGCGCGCGGTCGGCGAACTGCTGGAGAACCAGTTCCGCATTGGCCTGGTTCGCATGGAACGCGCGATCAAGGAAAAGATGAGCGTGTACCAGGAAATGTCGACTGCCATGCCACATGACCTGGTCAACGCCAAGCCGGTGATGGCAGCCATCCGCGAGTTCTTCGGATCTTCGCAGCTATCGCAGTTCATGGACCAAACCAACCCGCTGTCGGAGATTACTCACAAGCGGCGTCTCTCGGCCCTGGGACCGGGCGGTTTATCCCGGGAGCGCGCGGGATTCGAAGTCCGCGACGTGCACCCGACGCACTACGGACGTATCTGCCCGATCGAGACCCCGGAAGGTCCGAACATCGGCTTGATCTCGTCCTTGAGCTGCTATGCGCGGATTAACGACTACGGCTTCATCGAGTCGCCATACCGCCGCGTAAAGGGCGGCCGCGTCATCGACTATGTGAGCGTGGTCAACGCCGGTGACAGCGACCACAAGGTCGGCGATCACATCGAGAAACACGAGATCGAAAAGGAAAATGCCGAGATAAAAGAGCGCCGCAAGAAGCCGGCCGAAATCGAGCCCTTTTCGTTCTATCTCTCTGCCTGGGAGGAAGACCGGCACGTTATTGCGCAGGCCAACGTGGAACTCGACGACAAACTGCGCATCGTGAACGATCTGGTCAACGCACGCAAGGCCGGCAACTTTGTCCTGGTGCATCGCGACGAAGTGGACTATATCGACGTCAGCCCCAAGCAGTTGGTTTCGGTGGCCGCTTCGCTGGTGCCCTTCCTGGAGCACGATGACGCCAACCGGGCGCTGATGGGTGCCAACATGCAACGCCAGTCTGTTCCCCTGCTGCGCGCGGAAGCTCCGATCGTGGGCACGGGAATGGAAGGGGTTACGGCGCGCGACTCTGGCGCTGTGATCCTGGCGCGGCGCAACGGCATCATCGACTCGGTCGACTCCGAACGGATCATCGTTCGCGTCGAAGGCGAACATCATCCCGGGCAGCTCTCGCGCGAGGTGGGCAGCGACATTTACCAGCTCACCAAGTTCAAGCGGTCCAATCAGAACACCTGCATCAACCAGAAGCCGGTGGTGCAGAAAAATCAACGTGTGATCAAGGGCCAGGTCATTGCTGACGGTCCTTGCACCGATCATGGCGAGCTGGCGCTGGGACGCAACGTGCTGGTCGCCTTCATGCCCTGGCGCGGTTACAACTTCGAGGACGCCATTCTGGTCTCCGAGAAGCTGGTGAAAGAGGACTACTACACTTCCGTCCACATCGAGGAGTTCGAGCTCGAATCCCGCGATACGAAACTGGGTCCGGAAGAAGTCACGCGCGACATCCCGAACGTCAGCGAAACCATGCTGCGCAATCTGGATGAAGCCGGTGTGATCCGCATCGGGGCCACCATCAAGCAGGGCGACATTCTGGTGGGCAAGGTAACGCCCAAGGGCGAAACCCAGCTCACGCCGGAGGAAAAGCTGCTGCGTGCCATCTTCGGCGAAAAGGCCGGCGATGTGCGCGATGCTTCGCTCTACTGCCCGCCCGGCATCGAGGGAGTCATCGTCGATGTCAAAATCTTCTCCCGCAAGGGTCAGGAGAAGGACGAGCGCGCCAAGTCCATCGAAGCGGCGCAGATCGCGAAACTGGAAAAGAACCTTTCGGACGAAATCCGGATTCTGACCGACGAGCGGCTCAAGCGTCTGGAAAACATTCTGGGCGGCAAGGAAGTGCAGGCCGACCTGCATGACGAGCGCACCAACAAGCGCCTGCTGACCAAGGGCGTGATTCTGGATCGCGACACCATTGAGCGTATCTCCACCCGCAACCTGAAGCGCATTAAATATGCGGATAAAGATCCGCGGGTAAACGAGCAGATCGACGAGATCGAAGAAATGACTTCGCGCCAGATCGATGTGCTGAAGAAGATCGTTAACGAGCGCAAGGACAAGCTCACCAAGGGGGACGAGCTGCCGCCGGGCGTGATCAAACTGGTCAAGGTTTACATCGCCATGAAGCGCAAGCTGAGCGTAGGCGATAAAATGGCCGGCCGTCACGGTAACAAAGGCGTGATTGCACGCATTCTGCCGGACGAGGACATGCCCTATCTCGAAGACGGTACGCCGGTCGAAATCGTGCTGAACCCGCTGGGCGTGCCTTCCCGAATGAACGTGGGGCAGATTCTCGAAACCCATCTGGGCTGGGCTGGACACGAACTGGGCAAGAAGATCACGCAAATGCTGGAGGAGAACTCGAAAGAAGAGGCCATCCGGCGTGAGCTGAAGGCTCTGTTCAAAGATACGGTTCTGGCGGACACCATCACCGATCTCAGCGACGAAGAGCTGATGGCAATCGCGCCCACTCTAAAGCGCGGCGTCTTCACCGGCTCTCCGGTGTTTGACGGATCGCGAGAGTCCGAGATCAAAGCCTTGCTGCGATCCTCCGGCCTGCCGGAATCAGGCAAGACATACCTGTATGACGGTATGACCGGCGACAAGTTCGAGCAGCCAGTCACGGTCGGTTACATCTACATGCTGAAACTCTCGCACCTGGTGGACGACAAGATCCACGCGCGTTCGATTGGTCCGTACTCGCTGATCACCCAGCAACCTCTGGGTGGCAAGGCGCAGTTCGGAGGCCAGCGCTTCGGAGA
The DNA here is from genome assembly GCA_049582765.1 of Terriglobales bacterium. GTDB lineage: Bacteria > Acidobacteriota > Terriglobia > Terriglobales > Acidobacteriaceae > JBAUUQ01. The sequence goes on along the minus strand of JBAUUQ010000050.1, from coordinate 64,737 downwards.
AATGGAAGTCTGGGCGTTGGAGGCGTACGGAGCCGCGTTCATTCTGCAGGAGCTGCTGACGGCAAAGTCCGACGACGTATACGGCCGCACCAAGATTTACGAGGCCATCGTCAAGGGCGAAGCCGCCATGGAGCCGGGCGTGCCCGAATCGTTCAACGTCTTGATTCGTGAATTGCAGTCGCTGTGCCTGGATGTGGAATTGATCAAGGCCGGCGAAAAGAAGCCGGCGGTAGCTGCGGCAGATTAGCCGTTTACCGGTGGCCGCCCGTGGTTGGCGGTCAGCGGCTTCGGCTTGAGGAACTGACCCAAAGAGATTCGCAGAGTTGCTCTTGAATCTGCGGATCGAGAGACTTCGCTAGCGACGAACGACCAACGACTAGCGACCAGATTCAGGAGCCGCCCGCGGCGGCGAACTGCCGCAGGAAGTGGAGGATCACCTTGTTCCGTTCGAGCCCCTTTGATCTGGCAAATCCTATCGCTGATTTCGACGCCATTCGCATTAGTCTGGCCTCCCCGGAGAAAATCCGCAGCTGGTCGCATGGCGAAGTAACCAAACCCGAGACCATCAACTATCGCACTTTCAAGCCGGAGCGCGATGGGCTGTTCTGCGCCCGCATCTTCGGTCCGGTAACGGATTGGGAGTGTCTTTGCGGCAAATACAAGCGGATGAAGCACCGCGGGGTGATCTGCGACAAGTGCGGTGTGGAAGTCACGCTTTCCAAGGTGCGGCGCGAACGCCTCGGCCACATCGAACTGGCTTCGCCTTGTTCGCACGTCTGGTTCTTCAAGGGACTGCCCAGCCGCATCGGGCATCTGCTCGATATTTCGCTGCGCGACCTCGAATCCGTGCTGTACTTCGAGGCTTACGTAGTCGTCGAGCCGGGTGAGGCGCCGGTAAAAGAGCGCGAAGTCATCAAGGATGAAGCCAAGTTCCGCGAGCTTGACCAGCAGTTCCGGCCCGCCGGCTTCAAAGCCATGATGGGCGCCGAGGCTATCAAGGAACTTCTCAAGCGGGTGGACATCGAAGGCCTGTCGACCGAACTGCGCGAGAAGATGAAGCACGAGAACTCGCTGCAGAAGCGGCTCAAGTACACCAAACGACTGAAGGTCGTCGAAGCCTTCCGTAAGAGCGGCAACAAGCCGAACTGGATGATTCTGGACGTGATTCCGGTGATTCCGCCGGAGCTGCGCCCGTTGGTTCCGCTGGATGGCGGCCGCTTTGCGACCTCCGACCTCAATGACCTCTACCGCCGGGTCATCAATCGTAACAACCGGCTGAAGAAACTGATGGATTTGCATGCGCCGGAAGTCATCGTGCGCAACGAAAAACGCATGTTGCAGGAAGCCGTCGATGCGCTGTTCGATAACGGCCGTCGTGGCCGCGTGCTGCGCGGCGCGAATAACCGGCCGCTAAAGTCGCTCTCCGACACGCTGAAGGGCAAACAGGGCCGTTTCCGCCAGAACCTGCTGGGCAAGCGCGTGGATTACTCTGGCCGTTCCGTTATCGTGGTCGGGCCGGAGCTCAAACTGCACCAGTGCGGTTTGCCCAAGAAAATGGCTCTGGAGTTGTTCAAGCCGTTCATTTATCACCGGCTGGAGCAGACCGGGCACTGCACCACCATCAAACAAGCCAAGGAAATGGTGGAGCAGCAGGAACCGATCGTTTGGGACATCCTGGAAGAGGTCATCAAAGATCACCCGGTGCTGCTAAACCGCGCTCCCACCCTTCACCGCCTCGGCATTCAGGCGTTCGAGCCGGTGCTGGTGGAAGGCAAGGCCATCAAGATTCACCCGCTGGTTTGCACGGCGTTCAACGCCGACTTTGATGGTGACCAGATGGCGGTACACATTCCGCTGTCTCCGGAAGCGCAAGTCGAAGCCAGCGTGTTGATGCTGTCTTCGCACAACATTCTGTCGCCGGCTTCCGGCCACCCCATCACCGTGCCCACGCAAGACATGGTGCTGGGTCTCTACTACCTCACAAAGTCCAAGCCAGGCGCCAAGGGCGAAGGCCGGGCCTTTGCCAATATCGAAGAAGTTCTGCTGGCGCTCGAAGCCGGGGCGATCGAGACCCTCACACCCATTCGTTTGCGCTACACGGGCGAAGTCATCGATCTGACCACCGCCTACGACGATCAGGACGTTACCCACACGGATCCCGTGCAGTCCGATCGCGGTTTCCTTAACACGACAGTGGGACGTGCCATTCTGAACGATCATCTTCCCAAGGAGATGCCGTACATCAACGGCCTGCTCAAGAAGAAAGGCATCGGGCAGCTGGTCAGCTACTGCTACCTGCGGTTCGGGCTCGAAGTCACGGTCAAAATGCTGGATGAGGTCAAAGACCTGGGTTTCCGTTACGCCACCAAGGCCGGCCTTTCCATCGGCATCGACGACATGGTGGTCCCGGACAACAAGAAGACGCTGGTGCGCGACGCCGAGAAGCTGGGGGTCGCCGTGCAGCAGCAATACCTGGATGGCGCCATCACCAACGGTGAGCGCTACAACAAGGTCATCGAAATCTGGTCAGCGATCACGGAAAAAGTCGCAGACGAGATGTTCGGGCAGATGCAGCAGCGCGACAAGGAAGGCTTCATCAACCCGATTTACGTCATGGCCGATTCCGGCGCTCGCGGATCGAAACAGCAGATTCGCCAGCTCTCCGGCATGCGCGGATTGATGGCAAAACCGTCGGGCGAAATCATCGAGACTCCGATCACGGCCAACTTCCGCGAGGGGCTGACGGTGTTGGAGTACTTCATCTCGACCCACGGCGCTCGAAAGGGACTGGCCGATACGGCGCTCAAGACGGCCGACTCCGGCTACTTGACTCGTCGTCTGGTCGATGTAGCGCAGGACGTCATCATCAGCGAGTACGACTGCGGTACCGTCGACGGGATCTACGTCGCGGGTATCGTCGAAGCCGGAGAGGTGATCGAGCCACTGCGCGACCGCATCGTAGGCCGCGTATCGCTTGAGAAGCTCAAGGACTACGACGGAACGGTGGTGGTCGACATCAACCAGGAGATCACCGAGGAACTCGCCGGAACGGTGCAGGCTGCCGGTATCGAGCGGGTGAAAATCCGTTCGGTACTCACTTGCGAGTCCAAGCGCGGCGTCTGCGTCATGTGCTACGGCCGCAACCTGGCCTCTGGCCGGCTGGTCGAACTGGGTGAGGCTACCGGCGTCATCGCCGCGCAGTCCATCGGCGAGCCGGGAACGCAGCTCACCATGCGTACCTTCCACATCGGTGGTACGGCATCGCGGGTGTCGGAGCAATCGCGCCTGGACGCCAAGAGTAACGGTAGCGTCCGCTTTATCGGTCTGCAAACGGTCAAGTCCAAGTCCGGCGATCTGGTGGTCATGAACCGCCAGGGTTCCATCGCCGTGGTTGACGACAAGGGCCGCGAGCGCGAGCGCTACTCGGTGGTTTACGGCGCCAAGGTTAAAGTGAACGAAGGCGATCAGGTCCAGCTCGGACAGGTCATGGTCGAGTGGGATCCTTACACCTTCGCCATCCTGACCGAAATCGGCGGCGCAGTGCAGTTCAAAGACCTGCAGGAAGGGGTCACGCTGCACGAAGAAGTCGACGAAGTCACTGGCCTGTCACGGCACGTGGTGGGCGATTCTCCCGACGAGAAACGCCAGCCTGCAATTGTGATCAAAGGCAAGAGCAGCAAGCGCTACCTGATGCCTTCCCGCGCCCACTTGATGGTGCAGGACGGCGACAACGTGCATCCCGGCGACGTGCTGGCCAAGATCCCGCGCGAAACCACCAAGACGAAAGACATCACCGGTGGTCTGCCGCGCGTGGTTGAACTGTTCGAAGCCCGCAAGCCGCATGACACCGCGGTCATCAGCGAAATCGATGGCACGGTGAAGTTCGGCGAGGTCTCGAAGGGTCAGCGCAAGATCTACGTGGTGGCCGATAACGGTACGGAAAAGGAATACTCGGTGCCGCGCGGCGTACACGTGAACGTGCAGGAAGGCGAGCGCGTCAAGGCGGGCGAACCGCTGATGGACGGCCCGCTCGATCCGCACGACATCCTGGCTGTGCTGGGCGAAAAGGAACTGCAGTCTTACCTGGTGAACGAAATCCAGGAAGTCTACCGTCTCCAGGGCGTCAACATCAGCGACAAGCACATTGAAGTGATCGTTCGTCAGATGATGCGTTGGCGCCGGGTGGAAGATGTCGGCGACACCAAGTTCCTGCTGGAGGAACAGGTCGACAAATTCCACTTCGCGGAAGAGAACGAGCGCGTGATTGCGCAGGGCGGACGTCCGGCAACCGGCCGGCCGCTGCTGCTGGGCATCACCAAAGCTTCACTCTCGACCGACTCGTTCATCTCGGCGGCGTCGTTCCAGGAGACTACGCGCGTGCTCACCGAGGCGTCCATCAACGGGCGCGTCGATCACCTGCGCGGTCTGAAGGAGAACGTCATCGTCGGACGGCTCATCCCCGCCGGCACCGGCATGGAGTATTACCGCAACGTGCGTCTCTCGCCAGAAATGGAAGAGGCGGCCGCCAAGGTGCAGGAGGAAGTCTCGCAGGCGTACGAGGAAGCCGAGCGCGCGCTCGAGCTGATGCGTCATGAAGGCGAGACGGAAGAACTGACGGCAGAGTAGTCAAAACCAATGTAGGCGCGGGCGTCCTCGCCCGTGCGGGAGCCAAATACGACTCCGCACAGGCGAGGACGCCCGCGCCTACATTACTTCAACAGCCCAAACACTCCTACCCCGTTAGTGGTCCCCACATACACCTTCCCGTTGATGATGGTGGGTGTGATGAACTTATTCCCGTCCCCGAACTGGTCCCGTCCATTGGACGCCTCGTTGCTGTTGTAGAGCTCGCTCGCAAGGTTGGTGGCGTCGTAGGCGTGGAGAACTGCGGGACTATTATTCTCTGTTGCCCAAACTATGCCGCCACTGGTTCCATTGGCAGAAATGCCCGGAGTGGCGCCAGGATATGGGAACGTATTGCTACTTTGCGAGCTGGGGTTGCTGGACAGCCTGGCGTTGCTGATGGAAAACGCCATGAGGTGGTTGCCCTGCGGTCCGTAGTAGACCGTATTGTTGAAATATGCGGGCATGCTCCAAACCCCTCCGCCGAGAACGCCTGGAAGCTCCTGGTAAATATTGTTGCCGCTCGAATTGAATTTTCCCATACCGTCGCGGTCCACTACGTAAAGATTCCCATCCTTACCCGCTCCAACCGCCAGGTGGCGGGTGTTTCCGGAGCCGTCGGTGAGGTCAGGCAGGAGCAGGGCGCCACCGGAACCAAGGTCCACATCGCCATCGTTTTCCGATTGTTGATTGGACATCTCGAAATAATCGGCTACAGCCAACTTCTGGTTCGCAGTTGAGATCTTCAGAAAGGCATTTCCGAAGTCGCCCTGGCTGGGGAAGCCACTGCCATTGAGCGTTGAGTCGAAGACCCCATTTGCGTCGAGCACGAAGATGTTTCCGTTCGCGTCGGCGGCCGGTCCGGCCCCGGCCATCCAGATTGCTCCTTCATTGCCATTAGGAGTGACGTTCAGGACGCTAACCTGGGCCAGCGTGGTCTGGTTGTAGGCCATGATCCAGCCGGTATACGGACGAGCGTCGCAATGTGAGGTCCAGGCCAGGTAGACTACCCCGTTCACCAGAAGGAGTCCGGCTCGTTCCACATACTGACCCGGATCAAAGACTACATTTCCTCCCGAACTGTTGTCCCCGTTGCCCGGATAAGTGGCCCGAATTTCCTCCGGACCACCAAACTCTTCCGTGCCGGTGGTTACATCCAGAGCATGCAGCCGCTGATGATAGTTCCCCGATCCATCTCTTGACATGGCGACAAGATACATCGTGCCATGGGCGCCTGCCTTCGGATCAATCACGGGCGTCGCCGTGACTCCGATCTCCGGCGTCACTTGGCTGCAGCCGTGGTTATTGCTGGTGGTTTCGCCGGAAAGCAAAGTTGAGATTTGCCAAAGCTGGGTTCCCGTGTCGGCGTCGAAGCCGTAGACGCTGCCGTGCTCGGTGACTACAAACAGCACGTTGTGCGTGCCGTTTGCGATGGTCAAGTTAGGAAGATAGAGAGTCTGCGCGTCGACCTTGCCGTCGACCGTGATGACGAAGAGCTTGCCGAAGGTCGAGGAGTTCACATTCGAGGTGGTCAGCGTAGTTTCATTCAGATTCTGTCCGGTTCGCGCGAGGTCGTTGTGGTAGGTCAGCACGCCATTGCTGGGCGTCCCCCCCGGAGGTGGGGTTGCGCCTCCAGCGGAATGTGAATTGCCACTGCAACTTAGGAGATACGAAGCGATGGAGACAGTCAGGAGGAGGGTCAGGAAACCGAAGCCTGTGAGATGGGAATTCTTACTCTCGCTTTGATTACGGAACATCCACGAACTCCATAAAGTGGAACATGGGAAACGTCTGATGGTTGTTTACGAATCTGTTCGGTTATATCACGAACTCTAACTGTCGAAGCGGTGCGACAGAACTTTTACAACTTCGCTCTTAGCTGGCGGCGAACGGCAAGGCAGGCGGAGATTGGCAAGAAGGAGGGATTACTTCACGTCAATCCGCAAAACGATGTTGACTTGTTTCCGGTCGTCGAACTGGCTGACGGTCTTGGTGTCGCTCTTCAGGTTCTTGAATTGGGCGTAAATCTCGTAATCGACATTGGGGGAAAGTTCAGGGAAGTGGTATGCCCCGTCAGGCCCTACGATATAAGACTTAACCGCGCGGGTACGAGTGTCGGCCAAATAGACTACGGCGTCGGTTAAGGGATTGTCCCGTTTATCCAGGACTTTCCCGGTTAGCGTGCGCCCCGGAAGGGGTTTTTCCTTATCTTTGGGGCTGTACCCGTTAGCCGCCGCGGCAAGACCGAAAACTATAAGAATCAGCCCAACGATCCCTAACTGTTTCACGCCCATTTTGTGCCCGGAATCCGATCGCTGCGTCATCACAGTCTCAGTTTACTTCAGTCGCAGGCCGGTATCGACCTTCTCATCATATTCTACGTGTACTTTGACCTCTTCGTCCTGGCGCAGATGGGTTCCGCTTGGAGACTTATAACCTTTGAGATCGGCCCAGATCGCGTAGTCCGCCCTGGCTGCCGGCACTCGTTGGGCGAACTCGCCGCTGTGGTCGGAGTACACTTCCCAGCGTGGTTTCTTTTCGTTCAGGCGGCGAATCCGGATCTTGACGCCGTAGAGTGGACGAGCGTCGGGGCCCCATACAGTGCCGAAAATCAGAGCGTACGGCTGGTTGTGTTTGGGATCCGGTGAGGGGCTGGCCCCGACCGCGGTTGCCATCGCAACGTAGAGCAGGGAAAGGAGCAACACAAGCAGCAAGCTTCGAGAGAAAGAGCCAAATGGGCGGGGCGCGAGGGCACGAACGTTAGGAGAAATCACCGTCTTCGGTTTCCTCTTCTTCGTCGTCCACCTCGTACTTCTCTTCATCCACCGCCTTCAACTCGAGGGGATTGACCGTGACCACCTCGAAGTCGGTGCCGCACTCTGGACAGGAAACCACTTCTCCTTCGTCAACGTCATCTTCTTCGATATCCAGATTGCTTTCGCACTCAGGACACAACACCATGATTGCCTCCGTCCTATAAAACGTCCCTGATAATATTCATTGAGTGTTGTGGCGGAGGTCAAGTACCCTGCCTCAAAACTCGCGTGCCGCCCGCCCCGGGCCTATTGGGGACTCTGGAAACCAGCATGAAAACCCAACTCTTCGATGATGCGCTTGTACTCGAGCCGAGTAACACTCTTATTGTTCACTTGCTGTTTCTATTCATCATTTTTGTGTCTCTGGCGGATATCGGGCAGGCGCAAGAAGTCGTGAATGCCGGCCCGCCCGACGCGCGGATTTCCACGAGTCTGATGCAAATGTCGCCAGCCCGGATGCAAGCCACGATTGAAAGACTGGTTAGCTTTCAGACGCGTTCCACGCTCTCTGCGCAGGATCCGGCGGCGGTCGCCTCGGGAAAGGGCATCGGCGCGGCACGGGAATGGATCAAGTCCGAGTTCGAGCGCTACTCCCGCGAGTGCGGCGGCTGCCTGGAGGTCAAGACCGACACTTTCAAGGAGGGACCAGCCGATAGAATTCCCCAGCAGATCGAAATTACCAATGTTTATGCGGTCCTGAAGGGCACAGATCCGGGAAACAGCCGGCGTGTCGTGCTGCTCACCGGCCATTACGATTCCCGCAACAGCGATACGCTGGACACGACGGGCGCGGCTCCTGGAGCCAATGATGATGGCAGCGGTACCGCGGTGAGCCTGGAATGCGCCCGTGTCCTCAGCAAACTCAAGTTTCCGGCGACTATCATTTTCCTCACCGTGGCCGGCGAAGAACAGGGCTTGAACGGCAGTCGTCACTTCGCCCAAATGGCCAAGTCCGCAGGGTGGGACATCGAAGCCGTCCTGAATAACGACATTGTGGGCGGCGATCGCAGTGCCCAGCAGGACACAAGTGTGGTGCGCATTTTCTCCGAGGGTGTGCCGGTTGCGGCCACCGACTCGGACCTGCGTCTGATCCGCAATTTGGGCGGCGAAAACGATTCTACTTCCCGGCAACTCGCCCGCTATATCGCTCAAGTCGGACGCACCTATGACACCACGATCAAGCCCGTGCTGGTGTTCCGCCTGGATCGTTACCTGCGCGGAGGTGACCACCTGTCTTTCAACCAGCAGGGATATACGGCGGTACGCTTTACGGAGTTCGTGGAGGATTACCACCACCAGCATCAAAACGTCCGCACTGAGAATGGCATCGAGTACGGCGATCTGCCAAAATTCGTTAACTTTGATTACGTCGCCAACGTGGCCAGGCTGAACGCCGCGACCCTGGCTTCGTTGGCGTCGGCGCCGGCACCCCCGGATAAGGTCCATTTGCTCACCAGGCAGTTGGAAAACAACTCCACTCTCACCTGGGAACCGTCTCCTGGTGGCCTTGCTGCTCAATACGAGGTGTTATGGCGGGCTACCACCAGCCCAGAATGGGAACATGTGTTGCCCGCCGGGAACGTGACGCGAATTGTGATCTCCAAATCAAAGGACAACGTGATCTTTGCGGTGCGGGCAGCCGATAAAGAAGGGCACCGGAGCCTTCCGATGGTGCCGCTGCCAGAGCGCTAGATCCCCTGATAAGATAGCGAAGTAACGGCATTCTTTTTTCGACGCAGGCTGGTTGTATTTCAACTGCGAACCAGGAACTGACAACTGTCTCTATGCATCGCGGGCGAACCTTTTCGCTGAGCTTACCGCCGTTCACCAAAGCGGTGAAATGGCTGATTATCATCAACGCTGCAGTCTTCTTGCTGACCACCCTGCTGCAGGCGTTTGCCCCCACCTTCGGCGATGTCTTTTCCTATGTGTTCGCCCTTATTCCTCTTCGAGTCGTGCACGGCTGGCTGTGGCAGCTTGTTTCCTATTCTTTTCTGCATTCCGGAATCCTGCACATTCTGTTCAACATGCTTTGGTTGTGGTGGTTTGGCGCTCAGCTTGAAATGGACTGGGGACGGAATAAATTTCTCGAGTTCTATTTTTTCTGTGTTGTTGGCGCCGCACTGACCACGATCGCCGTCTCCTACACCGGGTTTGGCGGAGTTTCAACCACCACTCGGACAGTGGGCGCCTCCGGAGGAATTCTGGGAATATTGATGGCGTTCGGGTTGCTGTATGGTAATCAAGAGATCTGGCTCTTTCCGATTCCATTCTCCATTCGAGCCAAGTACTTTGTTGCCGGAGTGGTTTTCTTTACCCTGATCGAAGCCATCAGTGCCTCGCCCCATCGCGGAGAATCGGTGGCATACTTTGCCCATCTTGGCGGACTGCTGTTCGGATTTCTGTACGTCAAATTCCTGCCGCGGAAAGGGCTGATGTTTGGCGCGTCCGAGCACTATTTCAGCCTGCGTAATTCCTATTACCGCTGGAAGCGGCGCCGGGCTGCGCGCAAGTTCGAAGTCTACATGCGTCAACACAACCGCACTGTAACTTTCGACGAGCATGGGAACTACATCCCACCTGATGACAGTGACAAGAAGAATGGCGGATCGAAGTCTGGCTGGATCAACTAGCTGCGGGCAAGTCACACGCTTTCTTCGGCGGTCCATGAGGGCCTAGCCGAAAAGCTTGGTGAATTCCGCGAGAACAGCGAGCGGCAGAGCATCGGATTTCGTTTTTCCCTTGAATCCCAGATCGTGCCCCACGCCATCCACTTTGAGCAATATGGTCCTGGCGGGAATCAGCTTGAGCGCGGATTCCATCTCTACGACGGAACCGAAGGGATCACGGGTTCCCTGGACAAACAGCGCCGGGACCACAAGTTTCGGCAGGTGCTGGGTTCGAAGCTGATCGGGCTTACCCGGCGGGTGCAGCGGATAGGAGGACAACAGCAGACCATCCGCCACTCCCGGTTCCTCCGCGCAAAGGATGCTCGCCTGGCGTCCTCCATAGGAATGGCCGCCCAGGAAAACCCGGCCCGGAACCAGCTTTCGAAGAGCAGCCACCGCGTTTTTCAGACCCTTACGGTCTTTGGCTGCCTCGCCGGGCCTGGGCGGACCAAACGGGCGCATTTGCCGAAAAGGCAAGTCGCAGCGCAGCACGGCCGTCCCCGCATTCGCAAAAGCCTCCGCCAGAGCTACCAGCAGGGGGCCCTTGCAGTTTCCTCCTGCGCCATGAGTCAGCACTAGCGCATCTCGGACTCCTTCGGCAGGACGATGAAGGAATCCCCGCACTAATGGATCGGCCGATGCGTCGGTGAAAACTTCGAAGGAGTCAAAGGAAACCATACGCGCAAATAGTTGTGCCTGGACCGATTGGGCAACCATGCCAGTTATCGATTCAGCACTTCGTCCAAAGTCTCAAACACTCTAACCGTCCGTATCTCATGAGCCAACTTGGCCCAGCAGCGTAGCACTTCGGGGTCTTCGAGGGCTGCCCGCCGTGCCGCTTCCGACCTCCAATACCTCAGCAGGACGTATTCCGCCGAGGGCTTCGCATCGCGATAGAGCAGGTCGCGGCTGTACCCACCCTTGGACAATGCCGCCGCCAACTCCCGTATGGTTTCCAGGGAAGCCGTTTCACTGCCCGGCAAGGGCTCATAGATCGCGATCGAGAGTATCTCTTCTGCCATTTTCGTCAAACCAGGTTCAGCGGCGCGCAACGCGGCGTTTTCGGCGGGCAGAAACCAGCCCGGCCTCCTCCACAGTGACCCGGTGCAGCCGCATGAAGTTTGTCGAGCCGGACTTCATCTTGGTGCCAGCCACCACGCCGAGCACGTCTCCAACCTTGACCTGCCGCTGGCGAAGAAGCTCGAGCTCGGCCGCGGAGACCATGCCGTCGGCGTTGTGCGCCTGCCCATGCAGCACGGGATGTACTCCCCAAAACAAATTCATTCGATTGCAAACCGCCGGGCCCTGGCTGAAGGCGTAAATGCTGGCCTTGGGGCGATACTTTGAGATCATGCGTGCGGTATTTCCGCTGTCGGTAAAGACCGCAATGGCCCCCATGCGCAAGTCCTCGGCGGCGTGAGAAATGGACTCACAAATGGCCTCCGCGATGGTCAGCGAGTGTTTGTCTCGCCTGCGTCTCAGCGGGCTGAAATCGGGCAGGTTTTCCTCCGCTTCGACGACGATCCTGGCCATCATGGACACAGCCTCTCGCGGGTACCGTCCGCTGGCCGTCTCCGCCGAAAGCATGACCGCGTCGGTGCCGTCGAAAATCGCGTTTGCCACGTCGCTGGCCTCCGCCCGGGTGGGACGGGGGTTCTCAATCATGGATTCCAGCATCTGGGTTGCGATAATGACCGGCTTTCGCCACACCGCCGATCGGCGAATCACATGCTTTTGAATCACCGGAACCTTCTCCGGCGGCATCTCGACACCAAGATCGCCGCGGGCGACCATGACTCCGTCGGCCGCCTGGAAAATCTCTTCGAGGTTTTCCAGCGCTTGCGGCTTTTCCAGCTTGGCAATCACTGGAACCTCGCTCCCGTAGGCGGTAATCAGTTGCTTCACCAGACGAAGGTCAGCGGCCGATCGCACAAAGGAAACTGCGACCATGTCCACGCCGATCTTCAACCCGAACTCCAGGTCGGCACGATCTTTTTCGGTCAACGCGGGAATGGAGAGCGCGACGCCCGGGAGGTTGATGCCCTTGTGCTCTCCCAATTGACCACCGTTCACAACTTCGCACTCTATATCGCGTCCCCGTACCCGCAGCACGCGCAACTCAATCAGTCCGTCGGAAAGAAGGATGCGGGTGCCGTGCCCGACCTCACGGGCGAGACCCTGGAATGTGGTTGAGATCAGGGTTGCAGTGCCCTCAACCTGCCGGGGAGTGATGGTGACTTTCGCTCCCGTCTCGAGCGAGACCGAGACATGGTCCCGTAGCGCGCCGGTGCGAATCTTTGGTCCTTGCAGGTCCTGCAAAACGCAGATGGTGCGATTCTCCTTTTTGGCAGCACGTCGCACTCGTTCGACTACCTGGCCATGTTCCTCGTGGGATCCGTGAGAGAAATTCAATCGTGCCACATCCATGCCGCGGCGCATCAAATCCCGCAAAATGATCTCAGAATTGCAGGAGGGGCCGACGGTGCATATGATTTTGGCGCGGCGCAGGCGCAAAGGTTCGGTGCTCGCTTGCAGGTGTTTCCGATGAGAACTCTTGTCCAACTTCGTCCCCGAATTAATTCTCTTGAGATGGTGACTTGTTTATTGTATGGGACCCGGCCGCGGACAACTCTTAGGATCCAGTATAGGTGCTCAATCTCGGGACTGGCATTTCCTTCAGCTCTTTGCCTAAAAAGGCTCGTGGAAAGAGCATAGCGTTAAATTCTGCCCCGACCAGAACGACCAGCGAGATCATGTACATCCATACCAGAAGCGCGATACCCACTCCCAGCGAACCATAGATGAGGCTGTAGTCGGCATAGTTTTGCAAGTACCAGCCGAACAGAAGAGTCGCAGCGAACCACAGAACCGTGGCGAGAGTCGCTCCCGGCAGCACACTATGCCAGGGCTGAGTGCGAGGCACGGCGTTGTGATAGATCAAGGCGATCACCGCAATGCTGGTCAGGGTCGCAATCATCCAGCGGATGGCGCTCCACATCAGAAGGATATAAAAGCCGAATTCGTGCCCGAGTTCGAAAAGAATACGCGTCTCAATACGGCTGCCGAAGGCGACCAGAACGGTGGCAAAAGTCAAAGGGGTTCCCGCCAGAATCACCAGCGAAAACGCAATCATGCGTTCTTTGACCAGTCCCCAGATTTTAGGAAGCTGGTAGGCGTTACGAAATCCTTCCATCCAGGAAATCATGACGCCAGAGCCGGTCCACAGAGTGATCAAGGCGGCGCTGACCAGGACTCCGAGTGGCCGCTGCAACGAAGTTCCCTTCAGATAGGCCAGTGCGGTGTTGCTTCCCGCCGGAAGAATTCTGCCCAGGGCATAGGAGATTTCGCGAAGATATGCCTCGGTCTTGCGGGAAGTGGCCAACAGCGAGCCCAGCAAGAGCAATCCCGGGAAGAAAGTGAGAATGGAGGAATAGGCCGAGGCTTTAGCCACGGCAAACGCGTCATGTTGAAACGCGCGCCAAAATGCGAGCCGAATGAGACGTAGAAGACGCAGGATCAATGGCTTTCGGGTAAAGACGCCCGCGTTGAATTACCACAGTCGCTCTGCTCGATACCAAAACTTAGCGGCCGGATGCTTACCACTTTTCAGTTGTTCTCGTTGCCGGCGCGTTTCCAGGTGATCAGATCACCGATGGTTGAGCCTCCCGTGCTGGCCGCGGGGTGTTTGTATGCCTCCACCTCGGAGCGCGAGGCTTCCTCCCCGACCGCCTTGATGCTGAGCCCAACCTTCTTTTCTTCCGGATTCATCTTGATGATTTTGAAATCGTGCTCCTGACCCGGTTCCAGTGTCAATGGCTGTCCGTTGCCATCGACGGCTTCGGAATTATGGCACAATCCCTCGATGCCTTCGGCAATCTCGACAAAAGCGCCGAAACTGGCCACGCGCAGCACTTTCCCCCGCAGGATATCGCCGATATGGTGTTTTTCAAAGAACGTCTCCCAGACGTCGGGTTGAAGCTGCTTCACACCCAATGACAGCCGCCGTTTTTCGGGTTCGATAGCCAGGATGACCGCCTTCACGCGATCGCCTTTCTTCAACACTTCCGAGGGATGTTTTACCCGCTTTGTCCAGCTCAAATTGCTGACGTGAACCAGGCCATCGATGCCGTCCTCAATTTCGATAAACGCCCCGAAATCGGTCAGGTTGCGCACCCGGCCTTCGACGGTTGCTCCCACCGGGTACTTCTCGTGCAAAGCGTCCCAGGGGTTGGTGGCGAGCTGCCGCATGCCCAGCGAGATACGGCGCTCCTGCGGGTTCACGTTCAGAACCACGCAATCGACCTGGTCACCGACATTGACCAGTTTCGACGGATGTTTCATGCGCTTCGACCAGGTCATCTCGCTGACGTGCACCAGCCCTTCGATACCCTGTTCCAATTCCACAAAGGCGCCGTAGTCGGTCACGCTGATCACGCGTCCGCTCACATGGGCTCCCACCGGATAACGATGCTCGGCATCGAGCCATGGGTCAGGAGTCAGCTGCTTGAAGCCGAGCGATACGCGTTGCTTATCTTTGTCGAACTTCAGTACTTTGACCTGAATCTGGTCGCCGACGTTTACCAAGTCGCGCGGATGCGTCAATCGTCCCCACGACATATCGGTAATGTGCAACAGCCCGTCGATGCCGCCGAGATCGACAAACGCGCCGTAGTCGGTGAGGTTCTTGACCACGCCGGTAAGAACCCCGCCTTCCTCCAGATGTTCGAGAGTTTTGGCGCGCTTCTCGCCCTGTTCCTCCTCCAGCACCTGCTTGCGGGAAACGACGATATTGCCGCGCTTCTTGTTCAGCTTGATAATCGCCACTTCGAGGGTCTGGCCCTTTACCGCGTCGAGATTGCGCGTGGGCCGGAGGTCCGCTTGGGAGCCAGGGAGGAATGCCCGCACTCCCATAATGTCGACCGTCAGACCGCCCTTGATGCGCTCCACCACCACCGCCTGCACCGGCTTCTTTTCGTTGTGAGCCTTCTCAATTTCATCCCAGGCGCGGAGGCGGTGCGCCTTCTGATGCGACAGATTAATGTACCCTTCCTCGGTCTCGCCCTTTTCCCGCATGACGTCAATCTCGTCACCGGGTTGGAAGCGGGACTTGCCTTCATGGTCCAGAACTTCCGACAGCGGCAGCATTCCCTCCGACTTGGCTCCGATATCCACCACCACGTGAGTCGACGTAAGCTTCAGCACCGTGCCTTTGATTACCCGGTCCTCGCCGGCTGCTTCTTCGGTCTCCGTGGTGAAGCTTTCCAGGGCAGAGGCGAAGTCCTCAGCCGGAGCCGCAGGAGTTGGTTTGTCCTCCTGATGGGGAACGACGAGCGGCATGGAGAGCATGGCTTCCGGGGCCGAGGCCTCGGAGGATCCAACGCTTTGCTCGGTTAGAGTAGTGGTGGCGGAGTCGATGGTGGGAGTGCTGTTATCGTCGGACAAGGTCATGGCCTCTCTGGTCTAAACGCACATCGCGTGCGAAGGATGCGGGAGCTAATTAGCGGACAGCTGGCGTGAGTCTTAGGTTATGTGGAGCCCGCTCTGGCGAACGGACTGAACTATCCCAGCGGCCGGACGTTACTAAACAGCAAACCCGCGTCCAAAAAGGGAACCCTTCGACTATAGCAACCGCTTCCAAACAGTGTCAAACCCCAATCTGAGGATAAACGATTTCGGTTAAAGGCGTGTTAAAAGCCGCGTCCGGCTCGGTTTCCGAAACTCCCCATATCTGCTACTCTGCCGTGCGATGGATTATCTTTGGACCCCTTGGCGGTACGCCTATGTCACCGGCGCACAAAAGACCCCAGGCTGCATCTTTTGCGACCTTCCCAAGCTCGGGGATGATGCGAAGGCCCACATCGTGCACCGCGGCCAATCCTGCTACATTGTGCTAAACAGCTATCCGTACACGCCGGGTCACGTCATGGTTGTGCCCTTCGCCCATCTGGATGAATTGCAGAAGTTGCCAGCAGAGGCGGCCCACGAAATGATGGACTGGTCACAGCGTATGGAACGGGTTCTACGGCAGCTCTACACACCGGACGGAGTCAACCTGGGCATGAACATCGGCAAGGCAGCTGGCGCCGGAGTAGCTGGCCACATTCACATGCACGTCCTGCCACGCTGGGTGGCGGACGCGAATTTTGTCTCGGTGATTGGCGAAACAAGGGTGCTGCCGGAGAGTCTTGATATGACCTACGGAAGGATCAAGGCGGCACTCGAATCGCCGGCGTCATCCCGAGAGAGTTGAAGGGCTAGAGTCTCACTCAGGATAGACGCCGCGACCAGCGGACGCATAATCGCGCCTCTTGACGAGCCACGATGCTCCCAATGCGCCCAAACCGATACCGGGTGCCCGCAGTTGATTCCAGGAGCTGATCAATTCCTCCCGGTGCGCGTTGCAGGATGAAACTCCAAAGAATCCCGATCCCACAGACAGGAGGCAATCGAAGGTTAACGTGAACCCAACCTGCATTTGTCAAGAAATTGTCAACAGAGTGTCAAGAGTTTGTTAAGGCAGGTTGCGGAAGAGCTGGCGTGGGGCGGACACTCTTGTCCGCCGTTTTTGACCTTGCTTTCGTGTTGTCCCCTTGGGGAAGCCGTCGGACAGGCCGCCGCAGGAAAGCAACCGGACAGCGCCAGTCACGAAGATCAACGTCAACGGCGGCGGACAAGAGTGTCCGCCCCACACTTGCCTTGCCAATCCTGGTGAATCTTGCAACCTAGCGCCCAAGCAGTTCGTCCATCTCTTTTTCAGTGATGACCGGAACTCCTAGTTCTTTCGCTTTGTCTAACTTGGACCCTGCGTCGCTGCCGGCAATCACATAGTCGGTCTTCTTGCTGACTGAGCCGGAAACGCGCCCGCCAGCGTCTTCGAGCAGCTTCTTGGCCTGATCCCGCGAATAGCGTTCCAGCGTACCTGTCAGAACGAAAGTCTTTCCTGCCAGCCTGGTGCCGCGCTCCTTCTTCTTGCCGGAGAACTTCAGGCCAGCCTCGCGTAACCTCTTAACCAGATCCCGGTTCTTGGCCTCCGCGAAGAATTCTGCGATGCTCTGGGCGATCCGCGGCCCCACTTCATTCACCTGTTGCAGTTCCTCTTCCGTTGCCTCCATCAAGGCATCCATCGATCCAAAGTGCTCGGCCAGGAATTGTGCGGTCCGCTCGCCTACAAAGCGAATGCCCAGGCCGTAAATCACCCGCTCGAGTGGCAACTTTCTGGAGGCGTCGATTTCATCGAGGACGTTTTGCGCCGATTTGTCGCCCATACGCTCCAGCGACAATAAGTCTGCTTTGGTCAGTTTGTAGATGTCGGCAACATTCTTGACCAGACCGCGCTCGGTAAGCTGATTGACCAGGGCGTCGCCCATGCCTTCGATGTTCATCACCCCGCGCGAAGCGAAGTGCAGGATCGTCTCCCGCAGCTTAGCCGGACAGTTGGCGTTCACGCAGCGATAGTCCACTTCGCCTTCCGTTCGGACCACGTGCGTGCCGCACACCGGACATTCTGTAGGCATCGAGAACACCCGGTGACCGCGGGGATGGTCTTTGTCTTCCACCACGCGTGTGACCTTGGGAATTACGTCACCGCCGCGTTCCACCTCCACCCAGTCGCCAATCTTTACTCCCAGGCGTTCGATCTCGTCCATGTTATGCAGAGTGGCGCGGCTAACCGTGGTGCCGCCAATCGGTACCGGCTGTAATACGGCAACCGGAGTGAGCTTGCCAGTGCGTCCCACCTGCACCCGGATGTCCTCAATCTTGGTAATTCCGGCCCGCGCCGCGTATTTATAGGCGATCGCCCAACGCGGCGCCTTCCCCGTGTATCCCAGCTCGTTTTGCAGCGCCGTGCTGTCGACCTTGATCACGATGCCGTCGATCTCGTAGGGCAGCTTCTCGCGCTTGGTTTCTTCCCGCTCGACGAAGTCCCACACCTGATCAAACGTGTTCGCGAGCTTGCGGGTTCGGTTCACCTTGAAGCCGGCTGCGTCGAGAGCGTTCAGCGTCTCCCAGTGGCGGCCGAAATAGGTGCGTCCGTCCTTGAGCAGCATGTATGTGAAGTAGTCTAGACGGCGCTCCGCGGTAATACTGGGCTCGAGCTGACGCACCGTCCCGGCAGTGGCGTTGCGGGGATTGGCAAAAACTGAAAGGCCTTTTTGCTCGCGTTCCTGGTTCATCTTTTTGAAAGCTGCAATCGGCATCAGCATTTCCCCGCGAACTTCGAAGTCCGCCGGGATGCCCGCGGCTTTCAACCTGCCCCGTGGAATGGACAACGGAACAGACCGCACGGTGCGCACGTTGAGCGTGACATCCTCGCCAATGGAGCCGTCACCCCGCGTAATGCCGCGCACCAGCAGGCCGTTCTCGTAATGCAGAGCCAGCGACATGCCATCCAGTTTGAGCTCGCAGACATATTCCACGTCCTTGCGCCCGGTGAGCTCGTGAACGCGCCGTTCCCAGTTGCGCAACTCCTCCACGTTGTAGGTATTGTCGAGCGAGAGCATGGGCGAGGAGTGCGGCGCCTTGACAAAGCCCTCACGGGGCTTGCCACCGACGCGCTGGGTGGGTGAATCCGGCGTGATCAGTTCGGGATGCTCGGATTCGAGCGTCTTGAGCTGGTTCATCAGCCGGTCGAATTCCGCGTCGGTTATCTCGGGATCGTCGAGCACGTAGTAGCGGTATTCGTGGTGTCGAATCTGGTCGCGGAGAGATTCGATTTCCTTGGAGATGTTCTTGGCCGCGGTAACCATCGTCAACAAATTATAGGTGAGCTCAGTCGGCATGTGGACCCCGTCTTCGGTCATCGGGTCGAGCACAAATCCTACCTCTGGAGGGCTACTTCGACGCATAATAGCCGTATGCTTCGCGACAAGAATCTCATTCCGCTTTCCCGGCAGCACCAGCATGCGCTGGCTCTTTGTGTGCGCATTGATCGGGCGCTGCAAGCGGGCGAGGTCGATCTCGAAGCCTGGCAGACGGAAATCCAACAGCAGTTCGAGCAGGAGATCACGTTTCATTTTGCCGCGGAAGAGAAGGAATTGTTTCCGCTCGCGAGCCAATACCCCGATATTGCAGGCCTGGTTCAGGAATTGCTTTCCGAGCACACAGCATTGCGAGAGTTCTTTGGACGTGCCAAGGCTCGCAGCCTGGAACCGCAAAGCCTCCAAGTTTTCGTCGAGACCCTGGCTCAGCACATCCGAAAAGAGGAGCGCCAGCTTTTTGAGAGATTGCAGGGGCTGCTGAACGCTGAACAGCTTGCGGTAGTCGGTGCAGCCCTGGACGCAGCGCTGAAGGATGTTTCCGAGGCCTGCGTATTGCCCAACGCCGCCACCCGTCTGCGACCGAGGTCCTAATGCGGGGCGGACACTCCTGTCCGCCGCCCGTGAATTTTGTTCCACAAGCGCGGGTCCTGGAACAAACCCGTCCCAGGAAGGCGACAGTTCCAGGCGGCACACTTCCAATCAGCGAGGCCGAAATCAAACACGGCGGACAGGGGTGTCCGCCCCACGCTAAACCAGGTCTTCTACTTTCAATTCTGTTTGACCGCCCTTCCAGGAGCTGCGGAACTGGTCCTGCACGAATCCCGCGTCATAATCTCGCCCTTGCGCCTTCAGGGCTTCGCGCAATCCGAAAAGAGAGCGCGGATTCCGCGGATTGCGGTCGAGGTCGTCGCGGAACACTTTCTCCGCCCCGGCAGCGTCCCCGCTCATCAGCAGGGCTGCGCCCAGCGGCTCGCGAACCGGAAAGAACCAGTCTGGAGGCTCGCCATATTTCAGCGTGTCCTGAATCGCAACCGCGTCGCGGAACATGGCGATGGCTCCAGCGTTGTCCTTCTTCGCCAGGGCGATGTTTCCGCCGAGCACATTCTCGGCAATCTTCATAATGTCTTTGGCCTTATTGTCTATCGGCATGTTGAAGACGACATCTGGGGGCGTGTTGCGCTCCGCTTCGGCAACCACGTTGTATTCCGCTTCCGCTTCGGCAACTCTTCCCGTGCCCGCGAAGGCCAAGCCCCGGCCAAAATGCCAAAATACCGTCGCTGTCTTCATCTCCGGATCAGGCTTCGGCATGGCCAGAATCTGCTCCCACTTGTGAAAGCGAATCTCCACCGACATGGGAATCGTCATGAAACCTTCAAGTGGAGGCATCTCCTTCACATGCGGTCCCACGTGCGCCGCCAACAATTCCGCGTTCCTCTTGGCTTCTGCGTAGTTCCCATCCATTGCGGAGCAGATGGCAATGAAGTGCAGGTTGTGGCTGTAGTACATCATCGGGTAGATGCCTTCTGCCCCGGTAGCCTTGATGTAGGCGCGATCGACGGCCGCTGCGTCTTCGTTGGTCTTAACCGCGGCCGCGTAGTCACCGGTGCGGATGTAGACGTGAGCCGGCATATGGACGATGTGTCCTGCGGCGGGAGCCAGAGCTGCCAGCCGGTTGGCGGCCGCCAAAGCGCGCTCCGGACTAGGCGAGGCCTCGACCGTATGGATGTAATAGTGGATTGCGCCCAGGTGATTGGGATCACGCCGAATGACCGACTCCAGGGTCGCCACAATCTCGTCTGTTCCCACCTCGGCGGTGCCATCAGGATGCCACAGAGCCCAGGCATGCAAGTTCATCCCAGATTCGGCAAAAAGAGTAGCCGCATCCAAGTCGTCGGGATATTTCTTCGAAACCTCACGCATGGCGTTGTTGTAGTTCTCTGCCGCTTGCTTGCGATCGGCGGCCGGATCGGCAGGAAAGCGCTTGGCCATCGCCTGGATATAGGCCTGTTCGCTGGGTGAAGCATTGGCCGACAGGTCCACCGCCTTTTGAATGGCCTGGTGAGCCTGTTTGAAACGGTCGTCGCTGGCCGGATCGTTGTAGTTGGGTCCTACCGCCTCGGCAACTCCCCAGAAAGCCATGGCCAGTTCGGGATCGAGTTCGCCCGCGTGCGCGAACGAACGTGCCGCTTCGTCGTGGTTAAACGCATAAATGAAGCGCAGACCCTGATCGAAGAATTTCTGCGCTTCAGGATTCTTGGTGGAAACGTGATGATGCAGATTTCCCAGTCCCGACACCAGGGTCACGGGTCTGACTTGACCGTGGGCGGAATGATCTTGCGCCATGACAGGGATGCAAAGCAAAAGGCAGAACAAAACGGAAGTTCGGCAGCTCATACCGATAACCCTCCTTGAAATTGTAGGAACAGGACCGTTCCTCACGAATAGCGCCCCAGAGAAGTTGAGAGTAGAGTAACCAAAAGCTCCCTAACACGCAATGCCAAGAAACAGAACAGATCTGGCAAGGAGAACATCTCGGCGGGGCGGTCAGCGGCCGCTAGACTGGCGGAATCTCTCGGCGACGGACTCTGGCAACTGCTGTTCCAGCCGGCGCGCGAGCCAGTGCTGCAACTCGGACTGATCGCCCGGTGCAAGGGAAAAAAAACACAAGCCAGCCTGACCGTTCTGGTTGCTCCAGCACACTCGCGACCCGGCCGCGATCGGAGACGAAAAATCCGGCAAGGTAAATTGCACTCTTCCTTCGACTCCCACCGCCAATGGAACCGGAAGGCTCAAGGCGATGCCCTGCTCGCTGACATTGACCGTTTCCCCGGAGAGTTGGGAGGCTCCATGGGGCTGGATGACGGCGGGAACCACGACCGGATAACGGAAATACCGGCGCTTTTCTCGTACGATCAATCCGTACGCCGCCTTGAAGGCCTGGTTCAGTGAGTCGGGATTCAGGGGCCGTTGCAGAACAAAGTTCGAACCCGATTTGAAAGCCAGGCTCGCCTCTTCTTTATTTGTGCTGACCGCAAAGGTAACCGCTGTGCGATTGGCGGACGATATCCGGACCTGTTCGAAGACCTTGATTGCGGACTCTCCCAGGCCGAGATCGACCAGCACGGCCTCGAATTTGTACCGGGCCAGCAAGCGGAGCGCCGCAGACACTTCTCCACAAACCTGGGCAGACATCGCCAGTTGCTGCAGGGTTTCGCGGACCTGGGCAATGGCGGCCGCGTCGGCCGAAACCACGAGCGCAGTCCCAATGGACGCCTGTGCACCCGCGTCGGTCATGTATACCTTGCCCTCCTGCCCGGGCTCGTCGCTGGTTTCAGATTTTCCCAAAGCGAACTGCTTCGCGAGCAATCTACGATTCACTATACATCTTCCCAGGTTGGGGCTGACCTGGAGCCCTTGGTTACGAAATGTGATAGGGACACTGAACCTTCGCTGGACCGGGGCGAACTCGTTCACACGGATGTGGGGAGCCGGAAGGTCATTCCGTAAAGACGCCCGACAAGGGGGCACGCGCGGTGGGGAGAGGCTAGGCGCGACTTTTCTTGGCCGCGGCCGCCGCCGCTGCTACGCCCGCGCGTTCCCATGGACGCTTGGGTCTTTCAGCAACCGGCTTATCGCGATTCTCAATGCGGTCGTAGTGATAAGCCTCACTCACCGTGCCCAGCGACTCGTTATACAAAGTGGGCAAGCCCAGACCCTCTTTCAGTTCCTCGGTGAACTGCTGCAGGGCCTTCAGGTGATCTGCCGTGGCAGGGACCTCGGTGCGAGCGGTCTTTAGAAACTGTTGGTATCCCTTGTTGACCAGCTTGGATATCTCGCTGCCGATCAGGTAGCCGGGATAGGCAAAAACCTTGACTCCGTCGGCGCCGTTCTTTTGAATCGCCGCCGAGCAATTGTATTTCTTCAGGAACACACGCCCCTGAGTGCCAGGAGCCTCGATCAGGTCGAAACCATGATCGCGCAGCCAGTTCAAAGCATCTTCGTACGTACGTACTTCAACCTTGGATGACATTTTGTCCTTCGTTCTCTGTGTGCGTTAGATGCGCTAACCCGCCAAACGCGTCCGTATCTTCGCTGGAACCAAACAGCATCTCTTATAATCTAAGCAACGGCGGTCGGTGGGCAGTTTCGATTGCCGCACAGGTTACGTCGGTCACGACCGGTGATTGCCGAGATATGCAACCTTTCTCCAATAAGACCGCGGAAGTCTCTAGTTTTGCGCAACATGCAGCTGGCGGAAGCACCCGGCCCGCGGCCGCAAAGGGACTTGCAGCTCCCCCTGACTTGAGCCGTCCGGAATCCCTGCGATCCAGCCTCGGCCAGCTCACCTGGGATCGCATCGGCAATACGCCCCTGCTGCGACTCTCGCGTTTGACCAAAGAATTGCCCGGCCGGGAAATTCTCGGCAAAGCGGAATGGATGAATCCAGGAGGCTCGGTCAAAGACCGGGCTGCCGCCAACATCGTCACCCAAGGTCGTGCCAGTGGCCAGTTCGCTCCCGGCAAAACTCTGCTCGATTCCACCAGCGGAAACACCGGCATCGCCTATGCCATGATCGGCGCCGCGCAAGGTTTCCCGGTGACTTTGTGCATGCCGGAAAACGTCTCCGTCGAGCGTAAACGCATCTTGCACGCCTATGGCGCCAACATCATGTACACCGATCCGGGCGACGGTTCCGATGGCGCCATACGACTCGCCCGCGAACTCGCCGCCAAGCATCCGGACTTGTACTTTTACGCCGACCAGTATTCCAACGACGCTAACTGGCTGGCTCACTACCATGGCACAGCCAACGAAATCTGGCAACAGACAGAAGGACGTATCACGCATTTCGTTTCCATGTTGGGAACGAGTGGAACTTTCGTGGGTACGTCGCGGCGACTGAAAGAACTGAACCCACGCATCCGGTGCATCTCGCTGCAACCGGATTCCCCTTTTCACGGCATCGAAGGTGCCAAGCACATGGCCTCAGCCATAGTCCCCAAGATTTACGATCCCTCGCTTGCCGATGCGGACTTGGGAATCGCCACGGAAGACGCCTACGCGATGGCCAAACGCATCGCCCGCGAAGAAGGCCTGCTGGTAGGAATCTCAGCGGCTGCGGCCGTAGCCGGCTGCCTGCAACTGGCGCAGCAGCTCAAGGAAGACGAGCGTGCCGTGTTTGTGACTATCCTCTGCGACTCGGGCGACAAGTATCTGAGCGAGAGGTTCTGGGAAGAAGGGTAAAGGAAAGTTAAAAGTCAGAAGTAAAAAGGCGGAATTACTTCTGCATTCTGACCTCTTACTTCTGCGTTTCTTCATTCCATGCTCCAAATCCATAAGGCAAACTACGACTCGCTCCGCCGCCATGGCGAGGAAACTTATCCGAACGAATGCTGCGGCGTCCTGCTCGGGCAGGTGGATGGCGACCGGCGCATCGTCACATCCGTCGCCCGCTGTGGCAACACGCGCAACGATTCGCCGCATAACCGTTATCACATCGATCCCAAGGAACTGATCCGCATTCAGCGGGAGGGTCGTGAGCGCGGCGAGGATATCGTGGGCTTCTATCATTCGCACCCGGATCATCCGGCCCAGTGGTCGCAGACGGATCTGGCTGAAGCACACTGGTTTGGCTGTTCCTATGTCATTACCAGTGTTGAGAAAGGCGCGGCAGCCGTTACCAATTCCTTTGAGCTGACCGGCGCGGACGAAAACGGCAAGAAGCTTTCGGATGAGAAGATCGACATGAGTTAGCTTGTGTGGGGCGGACACTCTTGTCCGCCACGGTGTCAACGTAACCTACATGGGGACGACTGCCCAACTGTGCCTCCGTACCCTTTGGCGATGCAGGCCGTTCGCGGACAAGAGTGTCCGCGCCACACAGTTGAATCCTTGGCGCTCCTTGAGGCATCATCTAAAGATGCCTAAGATCCACATTCCGACTCCCTTGCGCCAATATGCCGGCAAACAGCCGACGGTTGAAGTCCAGGCAGGAAGCGTCGGGGACGCCCTCTCCGGACTCGTCTCCCAGCATCCTGAGTTGCGCCGCCATCTGTACACCGAAGACGGTAAACTCCGCGCCTTTGTTAATGTTTACCTCAACGATGAAGACGTGCGCTATCTGCAGAAAGAGGCTACGGCGGTGAAGGACGGTGATAGTATTTCTATTGTGCCTTCGATCGCCGGAGGGCGCTAAGCACTGATTATGATTTGTGAACCGCCAACCCGCCCCATGCACCTGCACTCAGTCTGCTGTTGTTGTTGTCGCTAACGTCCGACGCGCAATCCCACATCCTAATCAAAACTGAGGTTATTATGGCTACCATCACGCAACCGGAACCACAAACCGCCGCCCTGACCAATGACGAGATCTTGCGCTACTCGCGTCATCTGATCATGCCCGAAGTGGGCATGGAAGGTCAGCAGAAGCTGAAGGCGGCGCGGGTGCTGTGCATTGGCGCGGGCGGTTTGGGTTCGCCGCTGGCCCTCTACCTGGGCGCGGCCGGCGTCGGGACCCTGGGCATCGTCGACTTCGATGTGGTGGACTATACCAACCTGCAACGGCAGATTATTCACACCACGGCCGACGTGGGCCGCAAGAAGCTGGACTCGGCGTCTGAAAAGCTGAAAGCCATCAATCCATTCCTCAACATTCGTAAGTTCGAGACCCGGCTTAGCAGCGAGAACGCCCTGGAGTTATTCCGCGAGTTCGACATCATCGCCGACGGCACCGACAATTTTCCCACGCGCTACCTGGTGAACGACGCTTGCGTGCTGACCGGCAAACCCAACGTTTACGGATCGATATTTCGCTTCGAAGGCCAGGCCAGCGTGTTTGCCACAGAAGAAGGTCCGTGCTATCGCTGCCTCTATCCGGAGCCGCCACCACCGGGTTTGGTCCCCTCGTGCGCCGAGGGCGGCGTGCTGGGCATTTTGCCGGGACTGGTCGGCGTGATTCAAGCGACGGAAGTCATCAAGCTGATCATCGGGCAGGGAGATCCGCTGGTCGGCCGTCTGTTGCTCATCGATGCCCTGGGCATGAAGTTCCGCGAACTCAAGCTGCACAAGAATCCGGATTGCCCCGCTTGCGGCCAGCATCGCACCATCACCAAACTGATAGACTACGACCAGTTTTGCGGAATTCGTGGCGAGGAAAAACCAGTGGAAGCGAAAATTCCCGAAATGCAGGTAGAAGAACTGAAGCGGCGTATGGACGGAGGTGAGGATATCTTCGTCCTCGACGTTCGTGAGCCGCACGAATATCAGATCTGCAACATTGGCGGATATCTCATTCCGCTGAACGACCTGCCAAAACGAGTCAGCGAACTGGATTCCAGCCGGGAAATTGTGGCCCATTGCAAAATGGGAGGCCGTAGCGCCAAAGCGGTTGAGTTCCTTCGCCAAGCAGGATTCAAGAAGATTCACAATCTGGCCGGCGGAATCACGGCATGGTCGGATCGCGTGGACCCGAAGGTTCCGAAGTACTGAGGAGATCGGGAGCTTTAGGTCAGCTTCCTTAGTTTCTTACTTCGTCCGAATCGTTCAAGGATTCGAATCGGCTAGCTCTCATACTGTGCTTCGCGGCAGCGCGCCGCGGGAGTTCGCGCTCCAGTTTCCGCAGCCAGCGCAGTTCGCCACGGAACTGCTCGATTATCAGGCTGACCATCCATACGGCTTCATGATACCGGTGGCCTACTTCTCTCTTGATCGACAGCAGCGTCGCTTCTTCCCGTGCCAACTCTCTCTCCAGGAATTCCCGGCGGCGCTCGATCTGCTGACGAAATACTCCGGGCCTCGCCTGCCAGGAGAGAGCGATCCAGGTGAGAAACCGTGGCCGCTCACGGTGCGTCGCCCATTCCTCACGTTCCAACGCATCGGCCAGGGCCGCCCGGCCTTTGGCGGTCGTCTGGAAGACCCTGCGTTCGGGACCCGCCGCCGCCGACTCATTCTCGGAGGCTCGAACCAGCCCGAACTGCGCTAGCTTCTCGATCGAGTAGTACACTTGTGGCCGCGAAACGCCCGCCCAATCGCGTACCTCACGCCGTTCCAGCTCTGCGTTGGCTTGGTAGCCGTGCAGCGGTCGCTCCGCCAGCAGGCTTAGGAGCACAAGATCGGGAGTCGTCAGCTCGCGCTTCCTAGTGGCAGGCATCGCTTGCCTTGCGCTTGCGGCTCCACTGCCACCACCAGCGCTGCTCGATAGGCAGATTCGGATTCTTCGCTTGCGCTACCGCCGCCCGAAATACGTCCAGGCAACAGATGTCCTGCGCCTGGCCGGTGACTTGGCAGAGCTTCTCGTACATCTTGTCCGGATTGCGCCGCGCCAACTGCGCTACGGTGCGAACACCGAGAAGTTCGAAATTGCGCAGCATCGCCGGGCCAATCGAAACCAGGTCGCTCAACCGCTGTTCTTCTCCGGTCATAAAACCTCCTTGACGAACTCCGGAATCTCTTATACCGTAACTAGTCTAAACAAGACTAGTTGCCTTGGCAAGGAGAAATTGGGCTGCCCTACTCCGCTGAGGTCGATCCTAAAGCACAAGGAGAACTCTGATGACGGTTAAGAAAATCACACCCGTACTGCTGGTAGACGAAGTCGAGCCCTGCGTTCGATTCTGGAAAGAGCGACTGGGCTTCGAAGTGGCACTAGAAGTTCCCGAGGGCAACAAGATCGGGTTCGTTTCCCTGCAAAAGGCGGGAGTCGAGTTGATGTATCAGAGCTATGCCAGCGTCGAGAAGGATAGTTCATTCTCAGCCCAGGGTTATGCCAGGGGCCCTGCGTTCCTGTACATCGAGGTCGATAGCCTGGATGATGTGATCGCGGCCACAAAAGGCGTCAGCGTGGTTATGCCGGAGCGAAAGGCTTTCTACGGCGCACGCGAGATCGGGGTGAAAGATCCAGCCGGGCATGTCCTGACTTTTGCACAGTTCGGGGCCTAAAGCCGTCTGCTGAAAGAAGAGCCGGTTATCGCAGCGCTGGAAGCGCTTCGCCACGCAAGATCAAGTCCAACATCGAGTTTTCCCCAGCCTGCCAGGGAGCGCCAAAGCGCTCCCATCTTGTTTCTGTCTCCAAAGTGACGTTGCAGTCCTCCTATCTGGCCAGGGACCACCGTAACTATCCCGCCGCTTTCGGCGAATGCAAGAATGTGCGATCCCCTACGATATCGACTTCCTGGAGGACAGGATGCGACGCATTCTCAGCTTGCTGATCGTTCCTTTTATCGTTGTGCCCGCACTAGCACAAACCGCATGGGCAGAAGGCCCGGGTGTTCATCACCGACAGCCAGTCTTGGGAAGTCTCGAGCGCCAGCGGTGGCTCCAATGACGCGTTCGCCAGCCGCACTAAGGGCGGAGCGCGTCCGCAGACTGCGGAAATCATCAAGACCTTCGGCGACCGCTGTCCGCAAGTGATCGTCAACAACAAGCAGGACAAAGCCGACTACGTGGTCGTGCTGGACCATGAAGGCGGCAAGAGCATTCTCGCTCACGACAACAAGGTGGCGGTGTTCAATAGTGATGGTGACGCGATCGTCAGCCATTCCACCCGCTCCCTGGGCAACTCGGTGAAAGACGCATGCGAGTCGATCGCGAAGGATTGGCCGAGCCGATCGGCTCATGTGGCTACGGCTGCGGCGCAGAAACCAACGCTAATGGCGGTTTCGGAAAAAGCCAGCGATTCGCAGCCTTCCGACAAAATCAGCGTCTCGTCGAATCCGGTTAATGCCGATATCACCGTGGATGGTAGTTTTGTGGGCAACACCCCTTCACAAATCGATGTCGCTCCCGGGGAACACACCCTCACCATCAGCAAAGCTGGTTTCAAGACCTGGGAAAGGAAGTTCAAGGCCAGCGGCGGGAATGTCAACATCAACGCCGAACTTGAAGCCCAGCCAAAATAAGTCGGCTCACAGAAAAACCTGCATCAATGAAAAAAGGGGAACGCTTTGCGTTCCCCTGATTCTTTTCTTTTGCCAGCTTCGAAGCTACTTCGAGCTGCCGCTCGCGGACGCGCTGCTGCCCGACTCTTGACCGATCTGCAGTGCGTATTTCTTTCCGCCAAAGCGAACTTCCGAAAGTGTCCGGGTGCCGTTGTCGCTGGTTACAACGGCCGAGTCCATCGCTGGGGGGGTGCTCAACTCCACGATGCGTGCCGGAGCTGTGACCACCACTTTCTTGCCCTTGAGAATACTCATTTGAACATTGGAACCGGTGCCTTCCCACTTGACGGAATAGTCCCCAGCGGGGAGATTGGTCCCGTTGACCGAGACCGCACTCAGGGTCTCCAAAGAACCCTTGTTGGTGTCGCCGGCCGCAAACAGACTTGTGGCCAGCAGCAGCGTTAGTCCCAGCAGCAAGCCCTTAGAAATGTTTCCTGCTTTCATAAAACTCCTTTTTCTTTCCCGAATAGCGTCGGGAACCGCTTCTGGGCGGCTTGGACTCGCTTTCGCAAAAAACTTGCGTTTTCCGGCGAAAGTCCTACAATGCTGCGGCGGGGTTAAGAAGACAGCGCGAGGCCGCAAGACCTGGTGCTCTCTGCTACAGGGGCTGCACTCACCTGGGCCGCCAAACCGAGTGTGAGCCAGTCCCTCAACCCCTGAAGTTTTTTCTCGAAAGCCGGAATTTCCGGCTCCCACCCACCACGACAAGATACGTTGCCAGAGACTTAAAAGTTCCTTCGCATCTCAAAATCGCATTCACACCATTTGACGGTCTTTACTCGCCGCCGTTAGCAACCTTTGGGTTGCGCAACTCATACAAGACCGGGATGTTCTGTTAGTGCACGTAGGCTACACGCGTAAACAAACCTGTCTGGATCTTGACTGCAGATTGCTCTCGCACGCGCCCTTCCATTCGGGTATCGGGAACGCGTTGACGACAAACGCACAGCAGCGGGACGCTGCGTGCAGGGTGTTCGATGATGGATTCCCGTGTTCGGAAACGGACGCGTGGGTGTCGGCGTGAACGCCACCGCGCGTGCAATCGTGTTCCCTGGTAACCGCCAGTAACCGTTCGGATCAGGTGAACTTCAGTACCACTTTCCCGAAATTCTTTCCTTCGGCGAGCAGGCCATATGCCTCCGAGGCTTTATCCATGGGAAACACATGCCCGATCGCTGGGCGCAAGTGTCCTTGGGAGGTCCACTCGACAAGCCGTTTCCACGCTGCGTTCATGACTTCGCGGTGATTACAAAGATAGGTGAGCCACAAGCCATGCACGCTGGTGCCTTTGGCATACAGCAGACGCGTGTCCAATGCCGCTTTTTCTCCGGTGGCGCTTCCGTAGATGATGACGCGGCCAAATTCCCGCAAGCAACGCACACTCTTGTTGACGTGCTCGCCACCTAACATCTCAAACACGGCATCGACGCCTTCTCCGCGCGTCAGTTCCTTCACTACTTCTTCGTAGTCGCGTTGCTTGTAGTTGATGCCATGCTGCAAGCCCAGTTCTCTAACTCGGGCCAGCTTCTCTTCGGACGACGACGTTCCGTACATTTCCATCCCCAGCAACTTTCCGATCTGTACGGCCGCGGTGCCCACGCCACCGGCGACCGCGTGAATCAGCACTCGAGGCTGCGACTTTGCCGGCTCCAGCAAGCCCGCTTTCCAATAAGCGAAGTACGCAGTGAAATAGTTCACCGGGAATGCGGCACCCGCTTCGGGACTCCAGCTTTTCGGAACTAGCCAGAGCAACTCGGCGCGGGTATTAGTGCGCTCCGCGAACGCCGCCCACTGTGCGTATCCCATCACGCGCTGGCCGTCCCGCTCGCGGATGCCGCAGAATTCGCGGCCAGCGACCAGGGGTGGTGGTGGAGTGCCGTGATAACCTTCGCGGGCTGTCAGGATGTCGGCAAAGTTAAGTCCTCCCGCCTCGACTCGAACTAGCTCTTGCCCCGCGCCCGGCACGGGGTCAGGAACATCCCGGATTTCGAGCACCTCGGGTCCGCCAAACCGGCTGATGACAATCGCCTTCATGTGAAAAAGTCTAACAGCTGGCCGATGTGGCAGGCCGGTGGGCAGCCCGCTGATCACGGCCTATTGTGACCAGCGTAATCGAACACACCTCGGCAGGGGTATATACTTCAGGCTGAATATTTGTAGTTGCCCGTCCGCTGGCGGACGGGGGCGGGGCCCGGCTTTATTGCGTTCATTTCATAAGCTCCGCCATATAGATCACCGGCTTCGAATAGTTGGTTGCTGGGTGGCCGGTGCGGGACTTACTCGGCATGTGGCGATGCCCCGCGGTCCCGGGGAGGTCCACAAGTGGACTTGATTCTGATTCGTTTCTTATTCGTCCTATTTGTTGCGGTCACTTGTTATGAGATCCAACCCTTTGGCTTGACTCCTGAACGGGACGCCGGGGTGGGGACACTGATTGGAATCGCCATTGTGGTTTTTGAATGGCGACTGCGTCTGGTCAGCCTCACGCGTCTGATCGGCGCGGCTATCGGCAGCGTTCTCGGTATTTTCGGTGCCTACCTCTTTGCCCTGGTCATTCGCAGCAGCATTCAGCCTGGACATACGCAGAGCTTCCTGCAACTCATGGTCATGCTGCTGATGGCTTATGTCGGCTTGATCGTGGGCGCTAATAAAGGTGACTTGCTGAACCTGGCGGCGCTGGGTGGAATCTTCGGCGGAGAGAAGCAGTCGAAGAAGAGCTACAAGATTCTCGATACCAGCGTCATCATCGACGGCCGCATCGCCGATATCGCCGAAACTGGCTTCCTCGACGGCATCATCGTAATACCGCAATTTGTTCTACGCGAGCTGCAGTTGGTCGCCGACTCGGCCGATTCCCTGAAACGCAATCGCGGCCGCCGCGGGCTTGATATCCTCCAGCGCCTGCAAAAGGTCGCTTCGGTGCAGATCCAGATCGTGGAAGACGACTTTCCCGCGGTCCGCGAAGTGGATCTCAAATTGATCGAACTGGCGAAGCTCTACGAAGGCAAAATCATCACCAACGACTTCAACCTCAACAAGGTCGCTCAATTGCAGGGCGTGGAAGTCCTGAACATCAACGAACTGGCCAATTCCCTGAAGCCGATCGTGTTGCCGGGCGAGACCATGAAAGTGTTTGTTCTAAAAGAAGGCAAGGAGTACAACCAGGGCGTGGCCTATCTTGATGACGGTACGATGGTGGTCATCGACAACGCCCGCAAGATGATTGGCAAGACCATCGACATTTCCGTGACCTCAGTATTACAAACGACGGCCGGGAAAATGATCTTCGGCAAGTGGGACGAGCGCGCTCCCCGCTCCGAGTCGCGGCCCTCAGTCCTGGTAACCACGGTGGCGGCTGTGCCCGCCGCCGATCCCAAGAAGTCGGCGCCGCCTGCGATGACCGATCGGCCGGCCGAGCAACTGTAGCCACTATGAAACGGAGTTACCGGCATCGGCGGAGTGTTCTTCAAGTCCGAGGATCCTGAGAAGCTGTACCGGATCCTGACGGCAATCGCATCGAGTTATGGGAGCCTCCGAAAAAGAGCCCTTAACCACAAAGAATACTAAGGATGCCGTTTGACGCTTTCCTTCGTGTACCTTTGTGTCCTTTGTACCTTTGTGTCCTTTGTGGTTTATAGGTTCTCTGACCAGGGAACCTGACGCGATTTGAAACCATCCCGCCGCGCTCGTATACTTACAGCCCGCCATGAAGGTTGTGGTCATCATTCCGGCTGCGGGGTTGGGAACGCGCATGACATCCGCTCCCGGCGCCAAGGGGAAACAGCCGGGACCCTCGAAGCAATTTACGGAGCTCGCAGGCGTACCCATCCTTGTCCACACTTTGCGGACGTTCGCGGCTGATCCTCGAGTGGATGAGATTGTTGTCGCCTTGCGCAAGAACGAAATGGAAGGGTTCCGGGCACGGCTCGAAGAAGAGGCTCCGGACGTTCTCCGGAAGAAACTCGAAATTGTCGAAGGCGGCGAGCACCGCCAGCAATCCGTAGGCAACGCGCTCGCGTCGATTTCTGCGTCGTCCAGTGATGTGGTGCTGGTGCATGATGCGGTGCGGCCATTTGTCACCCAGGAAATCGTTCACGATGTGATTCAAGCAGCGGAAAAGTATGGCGCAGCCATTGCGGGCCTGCCCGCGGTTGATACGGTCAAACAAGTGGAACGGACGTCCGAAGGAGCCTTGATTACCGCGACCCTTCCGCGTGAGCGGGTTGTCCTGGCGCAAACTCCGCAAGGCTTCCGTTACGATGTGATCAAGGGAGCATTTGACGCAGCCACGACTGACGGCTTTGTGGGCACCGACGAAGCCTCTTTGGTGGAGCGATCCGGGCATCAAGTGGCAGTCGTGATGGGATCGCCGCGGAACATCAAGATCACTACTCCTGCGGATTTGCTGCTCGCCGAGTTTTATTTGAAGTCATCTTCGTAGATCTCACGCAGACCAACGCTGATGCCAAAGACCAAACGCCAACGACCAACGGCCAAGCCGAGAACTGCAAACTCGAAACTACAAACTCGCATCGGGTACGGTTGGGACTCGCACGAGTTCAAACCTGGAATTCCGCTCAAAATCGGCGGTGTGACTTTGCCTCATCCCCAAGGGCTCGGCGGACACTCCGATGGCGACGTGCTGCTGCATGCTCTCACCGATGCCTTACTCGGAGGAATCGCAGCACCTGATATAGGCTCATTGTTTCCGCCGTCGGATCCACAGTGGAAGGGAGCGGATTCCGCAGTCTTTCTGCGGGAAGCTCTGCTGCGAGTTCGCACGGCGGGATATGCAGTGGTGAACGTTGATTCGACTCTGATTCTCGCGGCGCCGAAGATCGGCCCGCACACCCCCGCCATTCGCGCGAATCTCGCCAAGCTCTTGAGAATTCCCGGCGATTGTGTGGGGTTAAAAGCTAAGACCCCTGAGGGCATGGGCACGGACAACGCAGCCATCGCGCACGCCGTGGTGCTGCTGCAGAGAGAAGCCTAACCGCAGACGGACAGAGGCAAGTCGAACCTCTGCCCCGTGTTTATGAAGATCGGCGTCATCTCCGACACGCACGGACTGCTTCGTCCCGAAGCCCTGGTTGCCCTGCACGGATCGGATTTGATCATTCACGCCGGCGACATCGGAGATTCTGCCATCCTGAAAAAGCTGGCCGAGATTGCTCCCGTTACTGCTGTCCGCGGCAATGTAGATCGCGAAAAGTGGGCACAAAAGATTCCCGAGACGAACGTGCTCGAGGCTGAGGCTGTCTCCATTTACATCCTGCACAACCTGCAAGAGCTCGATCTCAAGCCGGAGGCCGCGGGATTTGCCGCGGTCATCTACGGGCATAGCCACATTCCCAAACAAGAGACCAGAAACGGCGTGCTCTACT
The DNA here is from genome assembly GCA_049582765.1 of Terriglobales bacterium. GTDB lineage: Bacteria > Acidobacteriota > Terriglobia > Terriglobales > Acidobacteriaceae > JBAUUQ01. The sequence continues at coordinate 30,551 of JBAUUQ010000050.1, read as the reverse complement.
TCAATCCAGGAAGCTCCGGTCCGCGAAGATTCCAGCTGCCGGTCAGCGTTGGACGGCTGATTGTCGAGGGACGCAAGCTGCGAGCCGAGATTTCTCACCTTGACGTCTGACCTGCAAGAAGGGTCCCGTAGTCACCTCACGCGAACGTAAGCTCCCGCGCCACACGGTACAATTCTGGCAGTGTCCCTTCAGTTCAAGGTTGAGGCTCAGGCCGGCGCTGCCCGCAAGGGACGTCTCGTTACTCCGCATGGAGAAGTCGAGACGCCGGTGTTTATGCCGGTGGGAACTCTGGCATCGGTCAAAGGCGTTTCGCAGGATATTCTCGAGGAGCTCGGAGTTCAGATTCTGCTGGGTAACACCTACCACCTTTATCTGAGGCCTGGGGTGGAGCAGGTCAGGAAGCTGGGAGGGCTGCACCGGTTCATGGCCTGGCCGCGCTCGATTCTGACCGATTCCGGCGGTTTTCAAGTCTTCAGCCTGAACGATCTGCGCAAGGTTACCGAAGAAGGCGTGACCTTTCGCTCCCATCTGGACGGCTCCGCACACTTTTTCAGTCCCGAGAGCGCGATGGATGCGCAGATCGGGCTGGGCGCCGACATCATCATGGCGTTCGACGAATGCACGGAGTATCCGGCTGACTGCGAACGGACCCGGGCATCGATGGAGCTGACTCTGCGCTGGGCCGAGCGGAGTAAAAAGCACTTCGAAGAACATAAAAACGAAGTCCCCTGGGCAACGAACCACGTGGCGGCTGTCCCCACGCAGGCTCTGTTTGGCATTGTGCAAGGCGGAATGGATCCGGTTATAAGGAGGGAGTCAGCGGAACGCACGATCGAGATCGGTTTCCCCGGCTACGCCATCGGTGGACTGAGTGTCGGCGAGCCGCGAGCCTTGACGCGGGAAATCGTAGCATCCACGGTTGCCCACCTCCCAGCCGATAAACCCCGTTATCTCATGGGCGTGGGGACGCCGGAGGAGATTGCCAAATATGCCGGCCTCGGGATCGACATGATGGATTGTGTCCTCCCCACGCGGGCGGCGCGGCACGGATTGCTCTTTACATCGGAGGGGAAAGTATCCATCAAACAGGCGCGCTACGCGGGAGATAAAGGCCCGCTTGATCCCAAGTGCGGCTGCCGGGTATGCACGCGCTATTCCCGGGCCTACCTGCGTCACTTATATGCATCCAACGAAGTTCTGGCCCAGGTCCTGAATACCGTCCACAACTTGAGGTTCTATCTTGACACTATGCGGGCGGTGCGTCATTCTATTTGACTTGGGAGAGGGGCCCGCTTTCTATCTGAGGTCTGGTCTCGACACCATAGCTCGGCAACCCCTATTCAAGTCCGAAGCTGAGGGAATCTCCGCCCAGGGTACGCGAGAACTCCAGCGGTAAATTTAGAAAGGGACGGACCGCCGTAAGGCGCGGCCCCGAGTTATCTGTTTATTGGCTGGTGGAATCCTAGTCTAAATGAACGTTCAGCACTTATTAGCGATCCAGATGGGTACGGGCTCGATGGGGTGGCTGGGATTTGCCCCCCTGATCTTCATTTTTGGCATTTTCTACTTTCTTTTAATCCTGCCCCAGCAGCGGCGGCAGAAAAAGTGGCAGCAGATGTTGAACGAGTTGAAAACCGGCGACAAAGTGGTGACCAGCGGCGGGCTCCGTGGAGTCATCGTAGCCCTTAAAGATGACTACGTTCACTTGAGAGTGCCACCGGACAATCTCCGCATCGAAGTGAGCCGCGCCTCGGTTTCCGCGGTGACTGCGGGCGAGGAAGCGAGCAAGGCAAGTAAGTAGTACGAAACAGGGTTTATGAACAAGAATCTGGGCTGGAAGCTTATCGTGATTGTGGCCACTCTGCTGGTCTTCGCATTCGGGATCACCGGTGTGCCCGACAGTTGGTCGGGCAAGGGATTGCTGGCCGCGATGCAGAAGAACATCCACCTGGGACTGGATCTCAAAGGTGGAACCCACCTCATTCTCCAGGTACAGGTGAATGACGCGGTCAATATTGATTCGGATAACGCGGTGGAGCGCCTGAAATCGGACATGCGCTCGCACAAGATCGCCTACAGCGAAATCAGCAAGCCTGATCCGGTTAATAATCCTGACAAGATTGTGCTGAAGGGTGTAGCCCCGGAGCAGAGTTCCGACTTGCGTTCACTGGTGAGCGACCGGCTGCCGGAGTACAGCCTGGCGTCGGGCGCCGAAAACACCTGGACGGTCTCCATGAAGCTCCAGGCGATGTCCGACCTCAAGAACCGCGCCGTGAGCCAGGCGATCGACACGATCCGCAATCGTATTGACCAGTTGGGCGTGAGCGAGCCGGTGATCGAGGAGCACGGCCTGGGACAGTATCAAATCCTGGTGCAGCTCCCGGGTGTGGACGATCCAGCCCGGGTCAAAGAGATCATGCAGTCCACCGCCATGCTGGAAATCAAGCAGGTGCTGGGCGGACCTTATAGCAGCGAGCAGGACGCGCTGCAGCAAAACAGCGGCGTCTTACCGCCAGACTCGATGATCTTGAAAGGGCGTACTCTCGCAGCCGCCCCGGGCCAGGACAGCGGCGAAGAGTACTACCTGGTGACCCGCAGTTCGGCGGTTTCGGGTACGGACTTGCGCGCTGACGGTGCCAGTGTGGGACGCGACGCCAACTCCAGCAGCCCCGAAGTGAACTTTGCTCTGACCAACCAAGGTGGGCGAAAGTTTGGGGCATTCACCGGAGCGCACGTCGGGGACCGGCTGGCGGTGGTTCTCGACAACCGGGTGCGTGAAGTAGCAACCATCCACGAGCAGATTCAGGATCAAGGCCGCATCAGCGGCGGCGGTATGAGTGATCAGGCCGCCAAGGATCTCGCTTTGGTGCTGAACTCGGGCGCTTTGCCCGCCGGCATCAAGTATCTGGAAGAGCGAACCGTGGGCCCGTCGCTGGGCAGTGATTCGATTCGCGCTGGAGTGACTGCGGCGGCGATCGGCATGTTGGCGGTGCTGATCTTCATGCTGATCTACTATCATGCCGCTGGAATTAACGCCGATCTCGCTCTCATCTTGAACCTGATTATTCTTCTCGGGTTTCTGGGCTTCAGCGGGGCAACGCTAACACTGCCGGGGATCGCGGGAGTGATCCTGACCGTTGGTATGGGCGTGGATTCGAATGTGCTGATCTTTGAGCGCATTCGGGAGGAATTACGAAACGGGAAAACCCCGCCTTCCGCAGTCGAGCAAGGTTTCAGCCACGCCTGGGTTACGATCGTCGACACCCACGTCACTACGATTGTATCGGCGTTTATCTTGTTTCTCTTTGGTACTGGTCCGGTGAAGGGTTTCGCGGTTACGTTGAGTTTTGGTTTGTTCGCGAACCTCTTTACGGCAGTGTTTGTGTCGCGGGTGATTTTTGACTGGATCCTAAGCCGCAAGGGTCGCGGAGAGGCGCTGAGCATCGGCGCTTAACAGAAAGGTCTGAAGCAGGTGGAATTTTTTCGCAATACCAACATCGATTTCCTGGGCAAGAAGTGGTACTTCCTCGCATTCTCGCTGATCTTCAGCGTGGCGGGCATTTTTTCCATGCTGTTCTGGCACGGCATTCCCTACGGCGTTGATTTCCGCGGAGGGACGCTGGTCTATGTGAAGTTTGCCCAGCCCCCGAACGACAGCGCCATCCGCGCCGCCATGGATCGCGCTGGCCTGCACCAGGTCCGCATCCAGAGTTACGGACAGGCGGGAAGCAATGAAGTACTGATCGACGTCTCAGAGAAGGAAACGAACGAGCAAGCCCTCGATCGCAGCAAGACCGCTATCATCAATGCGCTCGAAACGAACGCGCCCGCCGGCAAGGAAGATCTCAATAACGCCAGTGTTCTGTCTCTGAAGAATTACCTTCTACAGAAAGATCCGCTCCACCTGGGAACCGACGCCGACCAGCGCTATGGCGCAGTGGCCCAAGCCATCGCGGATTATCGGGACAAAACCAAAGGTGGAGTGCTGAGCTCACTCGACGAGCTCAAGGGAGCGGTGGATCCCGCAGTCTTGACCTCGTTGCCGGATGGTTTCTTCGTTTCCGGCTTCGGAGTGCGTAACGTGGAAATCGTCGGTCCTCAAGTGGGGGCACAACTGCGGCGTCAAGCCTTGCTGGCTACAGCATATTCACTGGCAGGCATGCTGATTTATCTAGCGGTCCGTTTTGAGTGGATATACGGAGTCGCCGCCGTCATCACCGTATTCCACGACACGCTGATCACGGTGGGCGCGTTTTCGCTAATGAATAAAGAGATTTCGCTCACGGTGATCGCAGCCATCCTGACCCTGATCGGCTACTCCAACAACGACACCATCGTGGTTTTCGACCGCATCCGCGAAAACCTTAAACTGATGCGGCGCGAAAAGCTCTCCGACATTGTGAATCGCAGTATCAACCAGACCTTGAGCCGGACCATTTTGACCGCCGGTCTGACCTTCTTGACGGTCCTAGCCCTCTATTTGTTCGGTGGCGAAGTGCTGCATGGATTCTCCTTTGCTCTGGTAATCGGCATTCTGATCGGGACTTATTCCTCGATTGCGATCGCCGCCCCGATCCTGGTGGCTTACCAGGATTGGAGGACGAACCGTGGAAAGCAGCCGGTGCTGGCGCCGCTGGCCAAAGGGGGCGGTGCCCGGGACAAGGTCAAAGCCAAGGCGTAGATTTGTGTCACCATGGAGTTAGGTTTGTGATTAGCGGGCATTTGAGTTAGTATTCTGCGGCCTTCAGTTTGGCCATTCGGAAATGCAGCAATGTGGGAGCAAAGAGGAGGCAGTCGGTGTCTAAGAGTAATTAGGGATCGTGTAGGAGAAACCTCATGTTTGAAGACAGCCTAATCGAATCCGGTGGAAGGCTGAAGAGCAAGCGGGCCGCGACCACGACTATTTCCTTCATTTTTCAGATGGTCCTGATCGGAGTGCTGGTCCTGATTCCGCTGCTGTTCACGGAAGCTCTGCCCAAGACCCAGTTGATGACCTTCCTGGTAGCGCCGCCTCCGCCCCCTCCACCGCCTCCGCCCCCTGCTGCCGCTCCGGTTAAGATTGTGAAGCAGGTACAGACGGATATCATCAACGGTCAACTCCGCACCCCTACCAAGATTCCTGAGAAAGTCCAGATGATCAAGGAAGACGAGGCCCCGCCGCCGGTGATGTCGGCTTCCGGAGTAGTGGGTGGCGTGCCGGGGGGCATTCCGGGAGGACAGATGGGTGGTGTAATCGGCGGAATCATCAGTTCCACGCCGGTCGCCGTGCCCAAAGTAGCTACCCCGCAGCGGGTCCGGGTCTCACAAGGTGTGACTCAGGGGTTGCTGATCCGTAAGGTTCAGCCGAACTATCCACCCCTGGCCCGGCAAGCGCGCATCCAAGGAACCGTGCTGCTGCAGGCTGAAATCAGCCGGGATGGAAGTATTGAGAACCTGCACTTGATCAGCGGCCATCCCATGCTGGCTCCGGCGGCCATCGAAGCAGTGAGGCAGTGGCGGTACAAACCGTACATTTTAAACGGCGAACCGGTCGAAGTGGAGACACAGATCACGGTGAACTTCACGCTGTCCGGAGGCTAAGCGGTAGGCAGCAATCTAGGAAAGCGGTGTGTTTGGCGATGCAGGTGATGTGACCAAGTTCTGAGGAGGAAAAAGCAACTCATGTTCGTAGCCAATTTAGCAACCCATACTCTAAGCAACATGCACATCGCGGCGACCTGGTTCTTCCAGGAGCAGCAGGTGGGCTGGGACCCGATTTCGCTATGGAAGCAGATGGGATTTGTAGCGAAAGCCGTGGTCGTCGTTCTGTTCATCATGTCCGGGTGGTCGATCGGCGTCATGATCGATCGCTGGATGGCATTCAGCGCAGCCAGGAAGCAGTCCCGGGCCTTCGCCCCCGCCGTCGCCGGCGCCCTACGCGATGGCAAGATTGACGAAGCCATCAAGGTCGCGGAACGCAACAAGAAAAGCCACCTGGCCAAAGTGGTCACGGCTGGCCTGATGGAATTCCGCGCTCACCAGGAAAGCGGCGAGATTCCTGGCGAAACGATTGAAGCCTCGAAGCGCGCTTTGGAGCGCACCGAGGCCATCGTCCATGCCGAGTTGAAACGTGGTCTGGGCGGACTGGCGACCATCGGTTCGACCGCCCCCTTCGTCGGCCTATTCGGCACGGTGTTCGGCATTCTGAACGCCTTCCGCGGCATTCAGCAGGAGAAGGCAACGGGCTTGGCTGCCGTGGCCGGTGGCATCTCGGAGGCGCTGGTGACCACCGCCGTCGGTTTGTTTGTGGCCATCCCCGCTGTGATGATGTTCAACTATCTGACCGGCCGGGTGGAAGCGTTCGACGTGGAGATGGACAACTCCTCGAGCGAACTGATTGACTACTTCCTCAAACGCCGGGGAATGCGGCGATCGTAGTCGGTTAAACCAGGTTGGTTGAGCCGGATTGGTGCGTAATCTTGAGTTGCTGGTGAGCGCCGGAGCATGGGCTTCGGCGCTCCACCTCAGACACGGGAAGTTCGGTCAATCCAGAGATCGCAGCAGAGTCCAGCGCAGGAGCGCAGGTTATGCCACTGAATAAGAGAAACGAAGGGGCGAAGGTCAACTCCGATATCAACGTCACCCCCATGGTGGACGTGATGCTGGTGTTGCTGATCATCTTTATGGTGATCACGCCCATGCTGCAGCACGGCGTAAGCGTGGAGATGGCCAAGGTAAACAGCCCTGAGGCGATGCCCGATGCCGACAAAGAAGACGCGCTGCTAGTAGCAGTAATGCGGGATGGTACTGTCTTTTTCGGCAGCGATAAGCTTCCCGTGGACCAACTCACGGGCAAGGTGAAAGATCGCCTGGCGAACCGCGTAGACAAGCGGGTTTACGTCAAGGCTGACGCCCGCGCCAAGTTCGGAGCCGTAGTGGCAGTGGTGGACAACGTCCGCGCGGCCGGAGTCGACCAGTTGGGTTTACTGACCGACCAGAAAAAGCTAAGCACGGCACCGCCTCCTGCTGCACCACCAAGCGGCGGACAATAGAGGAGATTCGTTATGAGTATGACAGTTGGCACGGGCGGAGGCCAGAGCGCTAATATCAACGTAACCCCGCTGATTGATGTCCTGCTGGTGTTGCTAATCATTTTCATGGTGATCACACCGCTGACCCCGAAAGGCTTGGAGGCGCTCGTGCCTCAGCCGCCGCCGCCGAACGCTCCCAAGAACAACACCCCCGACCGGACCATTGTGGTGCAACTGATCGATCGAGGGGTGGGGCAGGCGCCGGGGTTGAAAATCAACCAGGAAGACACCACCTGGGACGGATTGCAGGGACGCTTGACCGATATCTTCAAAACACGCGCCGAAAAAGTCATGTTCGTCAAAGGTGACGACAACGTGCCCTTCGCCGATGTGGCCAACGTCATTGACATCGCCCACGCCTCAGGCGTAGACAAGGTGGGTCTGATCACTGCCAAGATTGAGGCCGGCGGCTAGTCCCGCGCGGGCGGAAGTTTCGTCACCGAGTTCCGGCTTGACATCTCGCGGTCTTGAACGCAGTTGCTTCGTGCTGGTGCGTCCGGCTCGCCGTCGAATTTTATCCTCGCAAGGGGGGACTGATAAGGCAATGAAAAACAGCGTACGAGTGCTGGCGCTTATCGCACTGGGGATCACCGTGCTTTCCGCCGCCGGTTGCAACAAGTTGCGGGCGCGCGATCAACTGAACAAGGGCGTAACCTCCTACAAAAATGCCAAGTACGAGGAGGCGATTGATCACTTTCAGCAGGCGGTTTCGCTCGACCCGGCACTGGGTGTAGCCCGTCTTTATCTGGCTACGGCGTTCGCGCAGCAGTATATTCCCGGAGTCGAGTCCGACGACAACATGCGCATGGGGAACCAGGCGATAGACCAATACAAGAAGGTCCTGGAGGGCAATCCGGGGAAAGAATCCCAAATCAACAGCAACAAGGGAATCGCCTACATTTACCTCAACATGAAGAAGTTTGATGACGCCAAGGCCTATTACCGCAAGGCGCTGGAGGCGGATCCGAATGATCCCGAGCCCTACTACTCTGTCGGTGTAATCGACTGGACGCAGACTTACCAGCCCCGTATGGAGGAACGCGCCAAATTGGGCCTCAAACCGGAAGAGCCGTTGAAAGATAAGAAGGTCTGCGCGGAACTTAAAGATAAGAATTGGGCGAACATTCAAGATGGCATCGATGCCCTCAACAAGGCCCTCCAGTTGCGGCCCGACTACGACGACGCCATGGCGTACATGAACCTGATGTACCGCGAGAAGGCGGATGTCGAGTGCGACGATCCAGCGCAGCGTGCGGCTGATCTGAAAACCGCAGATGAGTGGGTCGACAAAACCATGGCCACGAAGAAGGCCAAAGCCGAAAAGCAGCCCGGAGCGCAGGGGATCACGCTCGATCAACCCAGCAAGTAGTCTGCTTTCTTTCATCATCGCCCCTCCCCTTCAGGAGGGGCTTTCTGTTGCAGAGCTCTCCACAGGCGGTCTCCGCTCGGCGGGGGAATTCAGTAGAATCAAGGTGTCCGAGAGCGGCTAGGGAGCCTTCCTGTAAACTGCGACCGAAGTGCTTTGCCTGACCGGGCACTCCGCACTCATGTTCAAGAAGATTCTCATTGCAAACCGGGGAGAAATCGCAGTACGCGTAATCCGCGCCTGCCGCGAACTGGGGATCACATCGGTGGCGGTGTTCTCAGACGTGGATCGCGCGGCTTTACACGTGCGCAAGGCTGATGAGGCGTACGCCATCGGCCCGGCGGCTGCGGCCGAGTCCTATCTGAATCTCACAAAAATCCTGGAGGCGGCGAAACGGAGTGGCGCGGACGGCATACACCCCGGATATGGCTTCTTGTCCGAAAACGCCAAGTTTGCGCAGGCCTGCGTCGACGCGGGACTCAAGTTTATAGGTCCGACCGCAGCGTCGATGGCGATGATGGGTTCCAAGACCCGGGCTCGGCAGGAAATGGAAAAAGCCGGTGTGCCGTTCGTGCCGGGAACGGCGCGAGGTCTGGAATCGCCCGAGCACGCGGAGGAGGTGGCGGCGCGATTCGGTTACCCCGTCATGTTGAAAGCCGCCGCAGGCGGAGGCGGCAAGGGCATGCGCCTGGTACACACACTCATGGAGCTGAAACCGGCTCTGGAGGCGGCAAAGAGCGAAGCTCAAAGAGCCTTTGGCGACAGTGAAGTCTATCTGGAGAAGGCGGTTCTGAACCCGCGGCATATCGAAATGCAGGTGCTGGCCGATGAGCATGGCAACACGGTTTATCTCGGCGAACGGGAGTGTTCCATCCAGAGAAGGCACCAGAAGGTGCTGGAGGAAGCTCCATCTCCGATTGTCGATCCGGAGATGAGGCGCCGCATGGGCGAAGTCGCAGTGCGCGTTGCCCGGGCGGCAAATTACACCAACGCGGGTACGGTAGAGTTTCTGGTGGATCAGGACAAGAACTTTTACTTTCTCGAGATGAATACTCGTTTGCAAGTGGAACATCCAATAACCGAGCTCATCACCGGACTCGATCTCGTCCATCTGCAAATTCGGATTGCGGCCGGGGAGAAGCTTCCTTTCACCCAGGACGAGGTACGGCTCCGCGGCCACGCCATCGAGTGCCGCATCTATGCCGAGGATCCCGACAATAACTACTTTCCCAGTCCGGGGAAGATTACGCTGCTGCTTGCTCCCTCCGGGCCGGGCATTCGTCGCGATAGCGGCATGTACGAAGGCTGGACCGTACCCGTCGATTACGATCCGCTGCTGGCCAAACTGATCGGCTATGGAACTGACCGGCCACAGGCGATCTCACGCCTGATACGTGCTCTGAATGAATATTTCGTCGGCGGCATCAAGACCAATCTTCCGCTATTCCGCCGCATCTTGAGGGACCCCGATTTTCAGGCAGGCAGGCTGGATACCGGCTATCTCGACCGGCTGCTCAAGTCTGACGCTCCGGAAATGAAGGGTGAGGGCGCTGCTGTCGCGGCCATCGCTGCCGGAGTCTTCGCGGTGCTTGATTCCGCGACCAGTCCGCCGAACTTTGGAGCCTCGGCCGCAGAGACCCGGAACGGGCCCATCACGGCGGGGTGGAAGAAAGCAGCGAGAGTGGACGCCTTGCGCGGTTAATTGCGAGTAGTGCTTATGCTTTACGACGTTACCATCGACGGCAAGAATTACCGGCTCGACCTTCAGCGGGCGGATGGGTGCTGGCAGTGCTGCCTCGACGGCCAAGAAGTTCACATGGACGCAGTTCTTGCCAGGCGTGACGTCCTTACAGTTCTGATCGATGGCAAGGCCTATGAGATCAAGCGCGAGCGCACCGCGACCGATCTGCATCTGTGGGTCGGCAGCGCGCGGTACGCAACGGAATTACGCGATCCGCGATCGCTCCGGAGCCGCAGGAGGTCGGGTGACGACGAGAAGGGGCCCAGGAAATTGCTGGCTCCCATGCCCGGCAAGGTAGTGCGTGTGCTGCTGGAGCAGGGTTCCGTCGTCGAGGCTGGGCAGAGCATCCTGGTGGTAGAGGCCATGAAGATGCAGAACGAGATCAAGTCGCCAAAGAAGGGGATGGTGCAAAGGATTGTGGCCGTTGAGGGCACGCCGGTGAACGCCGGCGACGTGCTGGCGATTGTGGAATAGCGCCCGGGAAAACGTAGGCGCGGGCGTCCGCCCGTGGGGCAGTGACGCGAAAACTTAAACCTAGTCAGGGCTTACCTGGAGAAGATCCGGGTGTCGGATTTCTACTGAGCGCTTCCGTTCCCCGCCAGCACTCTTTCCGCGTAGTAGTTTTCCACCTTGGCCTGATCGCGCAGGACCTCATAATAGGCGGACTTCAACAACTGCTCGCGGCGGTCACGCAGTTGCGACCGGATCGCCTCCTGCACCCTCGGATCGGCCAGTTCGCGCTGTCCGGCTGGCTCTCTGGCAATCAATTTCACGATGCGGAAGCCGACCAGCTGCTTGGTCATCGGATTCATCGCCGCAATGATCGGGCTGTATTGGCCGGGTTTGAGTTTCATGACCGTGTCGCGGGTCACTTGATCGGTGTTTTTCAGCGAGGATTCCGGGGCGAAGCCCAGATCGCCGCCATTTCCCGAGGTTTCCGTATCCTCGGAGTATTCCATGGCGAGCGTGCCGAAATCGTCGCCGCTGTCTAGATGGTTCAGCAGCATCTGAATCTTCTTGCGCGCCTCGGCTTCATTCTGCGCTTTGTCGTTCTTGAGATTGTGTACTTGCGGATTCGGAGCCGGAGTGACGAAGATCTGCGCCAGATGATATTGCGGCTCGATCAGATTGAACTCAGCCTTGTGCGCATTGTAGTAACCGGTAATGTCCTGATCTGTAATATTGATCTTGGACGTGACCTCTTTGTTGAGAACTTTTTCGACGGTCAGGGAGCGGCGCAAATCACGCTTGAAGTCGTCGACGCTGAGCTTCTTTTCTTTCAGGCGGGCGTCGAACTCCTCCTTCGTGTAGGGGGACTTGAGTTCGTTGAGCTTGCGGTCCACCTCGTCGTCAGTAGCCAGTAGACCAAGCTTTTCGGCGCGGCGCATCAGGATCTCATTGTCGATCAATTCGCGCAGAATGCTGAGGCGGAGGCTGGTGGCCTGTTCTCCCACCGGTTGCTGGTCCGATCCGGCTGTCTGGTTCTGGTAGTACTTGTCCACGTCTGCGTTGTAGATTTTGCGTCCATCCACGGAGGCGGCCACGTCGCTGCCCGCCGGTTTGGTGCTGCAACCCAATCCAGCGGCCATAAGCATTACCAGAGAAGACACGGCAAGACGAAGCTGCGAGTTCATAGGTCGATTCCTCTGGCGCAACTGGAGCGTGCGGCCCGCCCTAAAACCGCTCCCAGCAATGAATCGTGGGAATTCTCACTTGCTTGCGGGAGGCTGCACCTGACCCCCGGAAGCGGCCGCGTGGACCGGCACCGGCACGCCAGCCTGCTCCAGAGCGCGGTCGAGTGCTGCTCGCACGTCAGCAATGGGAATCGCCCCATCCATTTCCTCTCCGTTTATGAAGAGAGTTGGAGTAGCTTCCACACCCACGCTTTCGCCCTCGTGCACTGAGGCTTTGATTGAATCGTCGTTCTGCGCTTTGATGCAGGATTGAAGCTTGGTCTGATCCAGATCGTGGTGCTGTCCTTGTGTGGTTGCCAGGTGGTCGAGAGCTGCAAACTCAGCATCTCGCGTCTTTTCCCCGCTGATTTCTCGTTGGTTAGCGTGAATGTAGTCAGCGAAATCCCAATAGGCGTCATTGTTCTGCGCAGAGAGGCAGCCGGCGTCCACGGCTGCGTGGGTGGCCCAGGGATGGATTTCCGCCAGAGGGAAATCCTTGTACACGAACTCCACCCGGTCCCCGTATTCCTTCAATAACTGGGGAAATAGCGTCTGGTGCATCTTGGAACAGAAGGGGCATTCGAAGTCGTCGTAGTTTACGACCACCACCTTGGCGTCCTTGTTGCCGCGGACGGGGCGATCCGCCAGGCTGATTTTCTTCATCTTCTCCGCGTAAGGATCCTTGGTCAGATCCAGCTTGGTCAGTCGAATCAGCGTGGTCCCGTCCTTGGAGAGGAGAAAATCGTAGTCCTGCTTCTTGCCGTTGCCATCGACGTTGATGGTAAGTGCCTGGTAGTTCGGAAACTCACTCGCCCGGAGCGCCCCCAGCGTGATCTTCACACCGGCAGGCACGGAGTAGTAAACCCGCATCTGGCGCTCAATCCGCAAGGCCTGCTCGGGAGTTACAGACTGGGCGGAACAGCCCAGACAAACCAGCACGAGGACTATGATCGATCGTCGCAATAACATCAATAGAAGCCGCCTGTACATGGAACCCAACACCAGATTATCTCATACGCTTCTAGGCTGGCGTGACGGAGCGCGTGGGCAGTGCAACAGCTGGGGATGGGATGAACTAGGACTGCCGGCCTAATCGTTCTACCGGAAGGAGGGAATTCATCGAGCCGGAGCGGAAGCCTTCGAGATCGAGAGTGACAAACTTGAATCCCAGAGCTTTGAAAATCCGGGTGAACTCCGCAGCCATCTCAGGAGTGAAAGCCCGGGGCAATTCCTCAAGAGCCACTTCAATGCGCACGATGTCTCCGTGATGGCGCACCCGGAACTGGCGAAAGCCCAGGGAGCGCAAGGCATCTTCACCCTGCTCAACCACGCTGAGGGCTTCGCGGGTGACCGCGCGTCCATATTCGATGCGGGACGAAAGGCAGGCTGCGGCCGGCTTATCCCAAATGCGTAATCCGGCTTGGCGCGCCAGTTCTCGAATCTCCTTTTTGGTCAAACCTGCTTCCAATAGCGGAGCCTGGATGTGATGAGTGCTGGCAGCAGCCTGGCCGGGGCGGAAATCCCCTTGATCGTCCACGTTCACCCCGTAGGCGATCGAATCGAATCCACGGCGGCTGCAAAGATCCTCCATCACGGTAAAGAGCTCGTCTTTGCAGTGGAAGCAGCGAGAACCGTCATTGCGAACGTAATCCGGGCGCTCCAATTCGGTGGTGCTGATGATTTCGAGCGGAATCCCCTGTTCATTCGCGAAAGCCACGGCGTCGGCGAGTTGGGCGCGGGCCAGACTGGCGGAATCCGCGATCACCGCCAGCATGTTCAGTCCCAGCACGCGGTGCGCAGTCCAGGCGAGGAAAGCCGAGTCCACACCTCCGGAATAGGCAATTAGCGTCCGACCCAACACGCGTAGGCGATCGTCCAGGGCGGTTCGCTTGGCAACCAGTTCGGCGACAGACATGTTAGTTATGTTAATACGTCGGCGGGTCCGGTGACGAGTAGGGACGAGGAAATTCAGAACAGTCTCTCAGTCCGGCGCAGGTTCCCCAGTGCTCCCAGGTTCGCCAGCGCGAAAGTAAAGCGGTACTGATTCTCGTTACGCACCGAACCGAGCGCGAACCGGCGAAATTCCAGATTGATGCCGCAGCAGTTCCAGTTATAGGTTGTTTGCACGGCGGCATATTGCAAGAAATTCAGATTAGCGTCGAACCCCAGATTCGTAGCTGCGCTGAATCCGGTTTTGTTGGTATGGCCGTAGCCCAAGAGCAGGCGAAACTGGTTGAAGGACTGAGGCGAAGGGGTTGAACTCGCGACTCCAGTCTCGGGCGGCACCCGCAGGAAGGCATCGCCACCGCCCAGCGTGAAGGGACCTAGCCGGTAATTCAGCAGGGCTGTGCTGGCGTTCATTTGTCCCTGCTTAAAGTCGTAATCTACGTCCCACTCCAGGTCGGTTCGTGAGCTGGTTTGGACGCGCAGCCGCGAAGTCAGCGGCGAGAGATGCCGTGCCTGGCTTAGGAAGGCGACTCCCGTCAAATCGACTGTCGTCGTGAAAACGTTGCTCCGCCCCGGTACCAGTGCGCCGCCAAAAGTCGGGTCAATGAAGTATTTTTGCGCCAGTTCCCAAGTCACTACTTCCCGAACCTGGGGTTCTTGACTGCACGGAGGGTCCGTCGGCACTGCCTGCCTCTCCCATGGGATGGGATTGTGCGGAGCTGCGCCCCCCACGAAAAGCGCGGGCATCCCGGGCTGTCCGCAGTCTGGCGCCTGTTCAGAAGTCCGCTTGGCATACAGCCGTTGAACCACCCCGTATTCCACCTCATTCGTGCCGGTAAGGATGTCTCGTTCGTCGAAGCGCAAAATATTGGCGAAGTTATGGACTCCGGTCACGTAGTCGTAAACCACTTTGGGCTCGATGACGTGTTTCCATTTGCGCCCCAGGAACTGGCGCTGGAACACACGATCCAGAACCGGGGGACGGATTTCGACCGATCCTTCGAGAGCCCTGCGATTGATGGGGTTGGCGAGGGCCTCGCCGACTCCAGTTTGAGAAGGCAGGAGTTCCTGCGTGTAGGCAGTATCCCGGACCGAAAGTTCCGGACGAAACGACCAGCCATGGGTCTGCAGAGGTAACGACAACGCTGGGCTGAAGTCGAAGCGTCCCAAGAGAGGAGCGGTGCTGAACCCCGGTTCGCTGCGGGAAAGCCCCTCCGCGGCTGCGTTGTAAGACCAGTAAAAGGGTGAGCTGGAAATCTGATGATCGACGCTCGAGACTTCAAACCCCGGGGCATGCAGGATCGTTATGACATCTCCGGAGGTTGTGCCTTCGAAATCCTGGTAGCGGTGCATGGTAGCGTTATAGAAGTATCCCCGTGTCGCGTTGGATAAGAACGCGCTCGACCGCACTTCCGAGTTGACCGCCTGGGTAAAGACCTCGTTAAACGCGAGCCGGAAGACGAAGGAGCTGAGATAATCCACATCGGCAACCCCGCGAAAATTGTGGCCAAACTCACCTTCCGCCGTCAGCCGCGCTTCTTCGCCGCCCTGATTCATGCGCGGACTGCCGACTCCACGGTCGAGCACGCTGAAATAGTTGAGATCAACGAATGAGGTTTCGCTTGGCCGGACACGGAACTCGCCTTGCGGAGCCCAGCCTCGCTTGGAGAAGTACTCCGCTCCGATGTGGGCGTCCATGCTGCGGTTGATGGCCCAGAAAATCGATTCCCCGAAGATGATTCCTTTCGTGGAAGAAGTTCCAAAGTTTGGAATCAGGAAGCCCGATTGCCTCGGCAGCCGTTGCGCCGGGAGGGTTGCAAAGGGAAAATACAAAACGGGGATACCCCCGAGGCCAAACCTGCTGTGGTAGATCTTCGCTGTGCCGCCCACCTCCACCTCAACCTTGCGGGCACTGAACTGCCATTTGGGGCGAGGCAATTCACAGGTGGTTACGGCACCGTCGTAGACCTTGTAGTGGTCGGGACCCAGTTTCTCCACCGTCTTGCCGGTGAAGAAGAACGGACTCGTGGAGGTCAACATCAGCCGGTTGCCGTGCAGGCGCGCGCCGATGCTGCCGGTTACGGTCTCGAAGCGCCCGACCTCGGATCGCAGGTTGTAGCTTGCATGACTCGCCCGTACATGTTCATCACTCGGTCCGCCATCGAGCACTACGTTGCCATCGGCCGTGGAATCGCCGGTATCCGAGTTGTACGTAATCTCGTCAGCGAGCAGGACATAGGTGCCATAATGAATCTCGGCATTCCCGTGCAGTTTGTAGATCGGGCCCACTTTCTCTTGCTGCAATGCGGTTATGGTTACGTCTTCATCTTTGAGGGCGCCGGCAGTGGCTGCCCGATCCTGCGCAGAAGCGGGTGCCGATGGGGAAAGCAACTGGCTGGTAACTAGCGGTGGAGCGAGTAGCAGGTGACAGGCGACTGCCGCCGTGATAAGAAATCGTGTGCGGGAAGTCATCGGAAGCGTGCGAACTCGCCGGGTGTTAGCTGCACTCTCGGGTACCGTGACGTTAGCATGTCGCTGGCCCGAGAGGCAAAGTGGCAAGCGTTCTGATCACGCCACGCATTTCTCAATCTGCTGACCATTCTCATGTTGAAGCCCCGATTCCAACCCGATGACGATCCTAGTACGCCGTCAACGCCGTCACGACTGATCGACCCTGAGGCTTACGATGCCAGTGAACAACAATTTGCCGCCAGCCTGGAATCACCCTTAGCGTCCTCCGGACATCACTTCATCGTAGAGGAAGATGGGACTTCTGGCAGTCTCTCTGGTTCCCGCAATCTACAGAGCGGAGGTTTTACTGCTTGTAGCGGAGAGCTTCGGCGAGAGAAAGAAGCTCCGGAACCCGGAGCCACCGCCTCCCCGATTCAAGCCGGCCTGCTGGAACAGCCGGCTCCCGATCGGTGGCGCGAGGAAGTAGCCGCCCGGGTGAACCATTACCGGGCACGGAGGCGCCAACGGGCGCCGCGCTATCCGTCGTTGCAGCTGAAATTTGAGAGTCCAGCGTCATTGGTGGAAGATTCTCGCGGGGCCGAAGTATCCTCCGCATTGCCGGTCGGCAGCCGGCTCGCGCTCGCAACACAGAAGCGACCTGCGAACCCGACCTCGTACCCGCAACCAAAGAACTCGTCTTCCGAACCTCCCCCGCGCTCGGAACTGGAAGGCGGCGGCAAGATCCTTGAGTTTCCGCGCTCCTGGCCTCCGCCATCGTTGATTCTCGACGAACTGGCGGAGCCAGTATTCGTCCAGCCGCGAATTCTTGAAGTACCAGCCGTTCTGCCGCCGCCTCCGGCACTGGGTGGAATTCTGCTGGCACCAGCAGACCAACCTGCGACCGAGAGGAGGCCGGGATTCGAACTGCCACTGCAAGCCGCTCCGCTGTCCCGGCGCATCCTCGCAGGCAGCATCGATGCTGCCCTGGTGGCGGCGGCGCTTGCACTGTTTGCCTGCGGTTTTTTCCGGATTACAGCTACGGTCCCGCCGTGGCGGCTGGCGGCGACGGCTACGCTTGTGCTGATGGCGGCTTTCTGGACAGGCTATCAATATCTTCTGCTGGTATATGCAGGCACCACGCCGGGACTCAGACTCGCCAAGCTCGAACTCAGCCGTTTTGATGGAACTCCGGTTCCGCAAAGCCTCCGGCGATGGCGCGTCCTCGCCTCCGCGCTATCGGGCTTCTCGCTGGCGCTGGGGTACGCCTGGTGTTTTCTGGATGAGGATGAACTCTGCTGGCATGACCGGATCACCCGTACCTACATGGCTCCAAAGACCTCTAAATAACGCTCCCACGCCTTGTGGAACACAGCTGTTTCCCCCAACTGTGTTAGATTTCTAAGTCTACGCCCGTATCACGGAATGTCCTCACCCATTCAAAACGTGAAGCCCGCCGTCAAGGTATTCGTCGCTACCACGGTGATGCTGACCTTCATCTCCTTCTGGCGGGCAGCTGCCATCGTTCTTGCTGACCTGGCTTCGTCCGCCTACTACGCTGGCGGCGATGCCGAGAAAGTCATCGGGAAGAGCGCGCCCTGGTTCATCCTCGCAGTCATGCTCTTCAGCTATGCCGTCCGGGCTCTCTACATCGAATCCAGCAGCATGTTCGTACGCGGGGGCGTGTATCGCGTGGTCAAGGAGGCCATGGGCGGAACCCTGGCCAAGCTATCGGTCTCGGCGTTGCTGTTTGACTACGTATTGACCGGCCCGATAAGCGCGGTCTCGGCGGGGCAGTATCTGGCGGGCTTCGTCGAAGACATGGCCCGCCATCTGGGGCACCCGTTCGTCGCCTTTCCGGAAAACAGTTTTGCCGCTGCGTTCGCCGCTGTAATTGCCCTCTATTTCTGGCGGAAGAACATCCAGGGAATCCACGAATCCAGCGAGAAGGCGCTGCAGATCATGATCATCACCACGGTGATGGTGGTCATCCTCATCGCGTGGTGCGTAGTCACTATCTTCACGTCTCCGATTCAAATGCCCCCGAATCCCTTGCACTCCGGAGTGGTAAAGCTCGACAAGGAGTCACTGGGATGGCTGAACGGGAGTTGGGTCAGCCATTTGACCATGGTCATTCTTTTCGTCGGCTTCGGACACTCGGTGCTGGCGATGAGCGGCGAAGAGACGCTGGCTCAAGTAAACCGCGAAATCGAGCATCCCAAGCTGAAAAATCTGGAAAAAACCGGCCTGGTGATTTTCGTTTACAGCCTGCTGTTTACTTCCCTGGTCTCATTCTTTGCCGTGATGATTATCCCCGACAGTGTGCGGCATCAGTACTTTGGCAATTTGATCGGCGGAATCGCCATGTTTCTGGTGGGACCAACCTGGGCCAGGCTTACATTCCGCGCCTTCGTGGTCCTGGTCGGGGTACTGATTCTGGCGGGCGCCCAGAACACTTCGATCGTGGGCGCCAACGGCGTGCTGAATCGGATGGCGGAAGATGGCGTGTTGACCACCGCCTTCCAAAAACCACACGGCCGCTATGGAACCACTTATCGCGTAATTAATCTAATCGTCGGGTTGCAGTTGCTGACTATCGTTGCCACCCGGGGAAACGTGTTTGTCTTAGCCGGCTTGTATGCATTTGGTGTGATTTGGAGCTTTGCACTGTTGTCCCTGGCCGTCGTGGTGTTGCGTTACAAAGATCCGGGAAACCGCGAGTGGCGAGTGCCGGGGAATCCCAAGCTGTTTGGCCGCGAGGTTCCGCTCGGCCTGATTCTGATTTCCGCGGTTCTGTTCACTACTGCGTTAGTAAATCTGTTTACCAAGTCCGAAGCGACTATTGCCGGAGTGACGTTCAGCGGCATCTTTTTCGCGGTGTTCACTTACTCCGAGTACCGCGTCGCCCGGAAGCGCAAAGGCAAACCGGAGGGTTTGGAACAATTCCGGGTATACGGAAACCAGGAACTGGGCAGCGGTGCCCTGGGCGTGCGCCCGGGAAATGTTCTGGTTGCGGTACGCGACCCGAGGAATCTCTATTATCTGCGCGACGTCCTGCGGTGCACCAATACGACGAGCCAGGACGTGGTGGTTATGACCGCGCGGCTCTACCATCGCGAGCACTCTTTCAGCGCCCGAACACTCTACGAGGCGCACGAGATCTTCGACCATTACGAGCAGGAGCTTTTTACCGCGGCGGTTGCGGTCGCGGAAAAAGAGGGGAAGCCGGCCTCCCTTCTGGTGGTGCCCGGCAGCGACGTTTTTGACTCCATTGTTGTGACCGCTCAACGACTGGCCTCGAGTCGAATTGTTTGTGGTCTCTCCAACAAGCTCACCACCGATGAGCAAGCCAAACTTACGGGCGATGCCTGGGAACGGTTGCCGGAGCCTCGGCCGCGGCTGACGCTGGAAATTCACACACCGACCGGCAGCGTCCATGAATACCCGCTGGGACCGCACACACCCCGTATGCGGCCGCAGGACCTGGAACTTATGCACCGGGTCTGGCTCGATGTCACCTCCGATCCTAAATACGCCGGAACCCACCACTACCACGTGGTAGCGCTGGCGCTTGAGGAGTTGCAGCGCGAGTTGAAGAGCGAGGATCAGCGAGCGGCGGTACTCGCCAAGCTGCTGGAGGAAATGAACCGCACCCCCCCGTTGTGTTAGGAAACCAGGTTTTCGCTACCCTGTAATTGTGCCGGGCGGGAGTATCGTGTGTCCCGGCTGGGCCGGGAGGCGCGGACGCCGCAGTCTCTCTGCTAACATCATTTGGTGACAATCGGCTCCTCAGTTCGGGTGCGTTTTGCGCCTTCTCCCACCGGACATCTCCACGTCGGCAACGCCCGCACTGCTCTCTTTAATTGGCTGTTCGCCCGCCAAAAGCACGGCACCATGATTCTGCGTGTTGAGGACACAGATCTGGAGCGCAGTGAAGCCCGTTACGAAGACCAGTTGATCGGCGACCTCAAGTGGCTGGGGCTCGACTGGGACGAAGGCCCGGACGTCGGCGGACCCTACGTACCCTATCGGCAATCTGACCGGCTCGAGCTCTATCGTGAGCAGGCCGAACGCCTGCTGAACGAAGGCAAGGCTTATCTCTGTTTTTGCAGTGAGGACGATTTACAGCAGGAGCGCGACCGTGTCATGGCTGCCGGAGGCCAACCGATCTATTCCGGTAAGTGCCGCGGTATTGATCCCGAAGAAGCCAAGCGCCGCCGTGCGGCAGGCGAGGGTTGCGCCGTCCGCCTGAGGATTCCCGAGCATCCCATTCGTTTTCATGACATTGTTCATGGCAATGTCGAGTTCTCGAACGAGGTCGTCAGCGATCCGATCATTCTGCGGTCCAATGGAATACCGGTGTACAACTACGTGGTGGTGATCGACGACGCGCTGATGAAGATCACGCATGTGATCCGCGGCGACGATCAC
The DNA here is from genome assembly GCA_049582765.1 of Terriglobales bacterium. Lineage (GTDB taxonomy): Bacteria > Acidobacteriota > Terriglobia > Terriglobales > Acidobacteriaceae > JBAUUQ01. Next base: position 9,875 of record JBAUUQ010000050.1, on the reverse strand, counting down.
CTCTCCAACACCCCCAAACAGGTGGCTCTATACGAGGCTTTGGGCTGGCCGGTACCCGAGTTTGCTCACCTTTCGACCATCCTCGGTGCCGATCGGGAACGGCTCTCCAAACGCCACGGCGCTACCTCAATCGCAAATTTTCGCGACATGGGGGTGCTTCCCGAGGCGCTGGTCAACTACCTGGCACTGCTGGGATGGGCGCCCAGCGGAGGAACTCGCGAGATTTTCAGCTTGCAGGAATTGGTGAAGGAATTTTCATTAGAGCGGATTACCCCTTCGGCAGCCGTTTTCGACATGGAGAAGCTGTACTGGCTGAACCGCCAATACATCAAGGCCTGGCCACCCGACCAGCTCGGCGCCATCGGGCTATGGTTCCTGGCCAAGGCCGGTTTGATCGAGGCGAGCGCTACAACCTGGGAGAGTTTCCAACGCACCCCCGTAGTCCACGTCGGTGACCAGATTCGACTTTGGGTCCTTAAAATTGTGAGCCTTCTCGCGCCATATGTGGACCGCCTCGAGCAGTTGCCGGAACGGGCGTCATCTATCTTCCATTACGATGCCAAGGCTGCCCTGGCGGCGCCTGATAACGCCGAGGTCCTTGCGTGGCAGAACACCAACGCCGTACTTGCCAGATTCACCGTGAAAATGTTGGAGGACGAATTCGCGCGAGCCGGCCAACTGACCGCCGAGCAATTTAAGAGGATTGTGAACGAAGTGAAAGCAGAAACCGGGACAAAAGGTAAAGAACTGTTTCATCCCATTCGCATCGTTATCACCGGTTCGCACTCCGGGCCCGACTTCGACAAGCTGATCCCTATTCTGGAGGAAGGCAGCCATCTGAGCCTGCCCAAGCCGGTGCTCAGCACCCACCAGCGGGTTGAGGAGTTCAGCAAGGTGTGCAGGCTGCACTAGCCTCGGAAGAAGAAAACCCCAGCTTGACGCTGGGGTTTTTGCGTCTAGAGAGAAGCTATTCCTTCACGTCGCCATGGTTGTGATGCGCCATACCGCACTGGCCCGTCGCTCCTCCGCAACAAGCCATCGTGGCCTGCTCCGTCTTGTCGTTCTTGGCGCAGCACTTTTCCGTGGCCTTATCGCCGCCTTTGCCGCTCGCACAAGCCGCGTCGACTGACTTATCTTTGTTTCCCTTTACGCAGGACATTCCATCTTTACTCTGGCAGCAGGACATCGCCTTTTGCTCGCTGGTAGTTGCTGCGTCGTGTCGGCAGCACGACTTGGCGTCTGGGCTGTCTGCCATCTTCTGACAGCAGGGGCAATCCGCTACCGCTTTGACTTGGGCGTTAGTGGCTGCCTTTTCCCCAGGGCCAGGGTCGGTTTTGGCTGGAGTGGATGTTTGAGCCACGGAAAGCGTGGCAAGGCACAAGATGAGAAGCATTTGCTTGAATTTCATGACTGATCTCCTGAAAGTTTTTGTTCTGTAAAGAAGCGCGCGTCAAATCCGGGCCGGGCCCGGCAAATTGGATCCGAAACGGATGGGTGGGATCAGATGCGAAGGATCGTGCTGAAAGCTAAATAGGGTCGGACCAAATTGCTGTAGGCCGAGGCTTCAGCGGACAGGTCGCACGGCGGTGGCGGAGCGATCAGGTGGGCCGTGTCGGCCGCTTTAACCGACGCCCTGGAATTCTTTGTGCTGACTGGCAGGCCGGTAGGAACTTCCCCGGCTTGTGAAAAACAGCACTCGTGCTGGGCTCCACAAGGGACCGTGGGCTCGACAGCGCCGACTATGATTCTCGCCTGGAGTCGGGGACAGCACGAATGGAGGTTGGCATTTGCTTCACCCACGTGGCCGGGCGCAGCTAGCCGATGAGAAGGCGGCTTCGATCCAGGCCACGCGGCAGCATTCATCCACAGGGCAAGCGTGAAAGATAACAGGGCGGCGGTGCACGCGTTTTTCATGCGATGATCTGCAAGCAGTGTGCCCGCCTGGCTGGGCGCGAGTCAGTGACAGGGATCACAAGGCAACGCGCTCATTTGTTTAGCATGGTTTGCAGCGATCGCCTAAGATCCGGTTGGTGGAAAGCGTAGCCGCTGGCGAGAAGCTTGGCAGGTTCCACGCGCTGGCTGGAGAGCAGGAGTTCATCCGCCATTTGGCCAAAGACCAGGCGCGCGGCAAACGCGGGCATGGGACACACTGCCGGGCGTGACAGCACCGACGCCAGGGTTTTGGTGAATTCGGCGTTGGTGACCGGATTCGGGCTGGTCATATTGACGGGTCCGCGCAGCGTGTCCGTTTTCAGCATGTGGAGGATTGCGGCCGTCACATCTTGCAGGTCAACCCAGCTCATCCATTGCCGGCCATTCCCCATATTTCCACCAATTCCCAGCCGGAACGGAGTCAGCATTTGCTTGAGCGCTCCTCCTGCCGCGCTCAGCACGATTCCAAAACGCAGGTTGAGAGTACGAATTCCCGCGGCCGTAGCAGGTTCAGCGGCGCCCTCCCACTGCAAGCAAAGTTCGGAGGCAAATTGCCGACCGGGGCCACTGTCTTCGCGCAGGACCTCGTCGCCCCGGTTGCCGTAGTAGCCGATAGCGGAGGCGGAGATCAACACTTGGGGAGGCTGGGATGCCCTGGCTACAGCTTCCGCCAAATGCTTCGTGGACAGGACGCGACTCTCAACAATGTGGCGCTTTTTTCCGTCGGTCCAGCGGCCGACGATGGGTTCTCCGGCGAGGTGGATGACCGCTTCGAAGCCCGATACAGACTCGTGCGCCGGCGGCTTGAACGGGTCCCAGACCAACTGACCCTCGCTCGATGAACCGCTGCGAACCAGGCGCGTGACCTGGTATCCGCTGGTTGCTAACGACGCAACGAGCGCGGACCCAACTAATCCGGACGACCCACTGACCAGAACCTTGCCGGGAGTGGCATTCACAGCGTCAAATTTACCAGTTCAAGGGGGTTCGTGACATAGAGGCTTGTTACTTTGCAAAACGCCTGAACCTGGACCTAGCTGTTCCCCAGCACGGACCATTTCTCGCCCTCGCGAAACTCCTGGGTTCTCTGGGCGCCGAATTTTTCGTACCAACTCCTCCACGTCCCGGAATCGTTGGGCAGGGAGACGTTGGTGATCTCGCGTAAGGCCTGAAACACCCAGTTCCGCGTGGTGGGATTCAGGGAGTCGTCGTCGGAGAGATCGATCAAGCCAGGTACAGCTTTCATGCGCTGCTCCCGGGTTAGCATGCCAGACTTCGCCAAACTACAACCGGCTCGTTCCCGCACCTCCATGGAAGCGTCACTGCGGAAAACGTCCAGGAAATCCTTGATGCTGTCATCCGTTCCAAGATGCGCTAATCCCTCAACCGCCCAGAAGCGGGTTTGCTCTTCAGGCTCATGGATGTAACTCTGCAACAGTTGGTGGATGCGCTCGACCTCGATGCCACGACTGGCAAGCATGCCCAGTTCCGACGCAGCGAACGGCCGGTTGCCGGGGTGAGATTCGCCGGAGCGAATCAGGCGATCCGCGGTTTCATCTGTCTTAGGCAGATCGCGTACCGCCAGATTGATTTCGATGGCTGCCGCGCGCACCCGCAGGTCGTTGGAATAGAGAGCGGTATCCTGCAGGTCCTCCCACCTTTGCGTCGGCTTGAGCTTTCCGCGCCACTCCTCGACTAGCTTGTTAATCCAGTCGGTTGCCCCCTGGTCGTGATTGATAGCCTCGGCGAGCAGAAACTCCATCTGCGCCTGCGGTGGTTGGGTCTGCATCCACTCCACGTTGTGTTCTGACAATGTGGAATGATCTGCCGGAACCGGCCTGCCGGGAACGGGAAGTTGGTGACCTGAGGTGATCGGCTCCCGGGCCTGCTGAGCCCGTACGCTGCTCCCCAAGACCAGGGCGAGGACCGCAGCCGCAATTTCCGCCTTAAGCCAACCCGCAGCTTTAGATTGCATAGGGAGAAGCTATGACGGCCGGAGGCAGGCATCAAATTACCTGTGTCGCGGCCCCTCCGGGGAGGCGCAACCCTAGTCGCGCGAATCACTTGGCCGTCAAGGATTGCGCGGCCCTGCCCGCTGTGGGGCGTTATAATCGAAGCAAGAGCGCCGCATCACTCGAGCTCTCAGCCCGTCTCCTCCCGCGCTATAATCCGTCATGGCGACGCTGCGCGAACAGATCGCGACCACCGCGCTCACGGTAACCAAGTTCCGTGACCTTCTGCGAACCATGCGCGCCAACCGCCCCAGTGACGATCTGGAACTGGTGCGAAAAGCCTACGAATTCTCTCAGAAGAACCATGCCGGGCAGTTACGCGCTTCCGGCGAACCCTACCTGGTGCATCCCCTCGGAGTCGCCCAGGTTTTAGCCGAAATGAAGATGGACCCGGTGGCCATCGCCGCCGGTCTGCTGCACGACTCCGTCGAGGACACCTCCGTCACGGTAGTCGATATCCGCAAGGAGTTTGGCGAGCAGGTGGCCCACATCGTCGAAGGTGTCACCAAGATCAGCCAGATTGACTTTGCCACACGCGAGGAACAGCAGGCCGAAAATCTCCGCAAGATGATGCTGGCCATGGTCGATGACATCCGCGTGATTCTCATTAAGCTGGCCGACCGTCTGCACAACATGCGCACCCTCGAGCACCTGCCCCCTGAACGCCAGCAAAAGATCGCTAAAGAAACCCTGGAGATTTACGGACCGATTGCCCATCGCCTGGGAATGGGCAAGATTCGCGGCGAGCTCGAAGATCTGGGATTCCGCTATATCGATCCCATCACCTATCAACAGGTGCATGACGCCGTAGAATCGCGGCGCAAGAAGGGAGAACAATTTCTGGCGCGGGTGGAGCAGGTGCTGCGGGACAAGCTAAAAGAAGCGGGTATCACGGCCCGCGTGGAGAGCCGTATCAAGCGTCTCTACAGCATCCATAAGAAACTGGTCCGGCAGAAGATCAACGTAGACCAGGTCTACGACTTGTACGCCATGCGGGTTATCACCCAATCCTTGCAGGATTGCTACGGCGTGCTGGGCATCATCCACAACGTCTGGCGCCCGGTTCCGGGGAGGATCAAGGACTTCATCGCCATGCCGAGGCCGAATTTCTACCAATCGCTGCACACCTCGGTCATCACGGAGGACGGAACCCCTTTCGAACTCCAGATCCGTACCGAAGAGATGCATCGCATGGCCGAGGAGGGTATCGCGGCCCACTGGAAGTACAAAGACGGCCCGGTGTCGGCACAGGATGAGCAGCGCCTGGCCTGGCTGCGGCAGGTGGTCGAATGGCAGCGCGACGTTTCCGATCCCAACGAATTCCTCTCCACCCTCAAGATCGATCTCTATCCCGAGGAGGTGTACACCTTCACTCCCAAGGGCAAGGTCGTGGTGCTGCCCCGCGAGTCCACGCCCATCGATTTCGCCTACAGCATTCACAGCGAAGTGGGCCATAGCTGCGTGGGGGCGAAGGTCAATGGCCGCATGGTACCTCTGCGGCACAAACTGCACAGCGGCGACATCGTGGAAATCCTCACCCAGCCGGGGCACAAGCCAAGCCGTGACTGGCTGGCGTTGGCCAAATCGTCGCGTGCCCGCAACAAGATTAAGCATTGGCTCAATCTGCACCAGCGCGAGCGGGCTATTGAAATCGGCCGCAAGCTGATCGAAAAAGAGGCGCGCAAATACCGAATAGCTTTCAAAGAAATCAAAGATGAAGAATTGCGGAAGATTGCGTCCGATTACGGTCTCGGCCAGCCCGACGACTTGATGGCCGGAATCGGGTACGGCAAGTACTCCGCGCGGCAGGTGCTGGCACGGCTGTCCCCGGCTGCCGGCGCGGCAGAGGTCACCACCTTTGGCGACAACTCAGGCCTGGCCAGCGTAGTACGCCGCGTTTTCGGGGGCGATCAAAGCAACAATGCCATTCGGGTCAAGGGCCAGGGAGACCTGCTGGTCTACCGTGCCGGTTGTTGCAATCCCATCCGCGGTGAATCCGTCGTCGGCTACGTGACCCGCGGCAAGGGCGTCGCTGTACACGCCGTCGACTGTCCCAACGTGGTCAACCTCATGTATGAACCGGAGCGCCGCATCGACGTGGAGTGGGCCAGCGACGAAGCCGCGCCAAGTTCTTACCCGGTCAAGATCACGGTTTTCTGTGATGATCGCTTTGGAATGCTGAAACAGATCACGTCCGTCATCAGCGATAGCAAAACCAACATCCGCAATGTAGAAGCCCGCACCTCCAACGGCCAGGGCAATATTGATGTCATTCTGGACATCGCCGACTTGAAGCATCTGGAAAATATCATCAACGGGGTGAGAAAGATTCCCGGTGTGCATGACGTGCAGAGATTGCAGAAAGTTTAGGGAACGCAGAAGGCAGAAGTGAGAAGGCGGAAGTAAAATCTTGAGAAGTAGCGTTTTGCTTCTTCCTTCTGACTTTTAACTTCTGCATTTTCTTGGGGGCTTCATGCGTGAAGTAATCTCGACCGAAGACGGACCGCGGGCGATTGGGCCTTATTCGCAGGCGATCCGGGCCAATGGATTGGTGTTCGTTTCCGGGCAGGTGGCGATTGATCCTGCCAGCCAGCAGGTGATCAACGGAGATATTTCCGCGCAGACCGACCGCGTGTTAAAAAATCTTTCGGCGATCCTGAAGGCCGCGGGCACGGGTCTGGAGAAGGCGGTGAGGACTACCGTCTTTTTGAAGAACCTGGCCGACTTCGGCGCGATGAATGAAGTCTACGGGAAGTACTTTTCTTCAGCTCCACCTGCCCGCTCGACCGTGGAGGTGGCACGGTTGCCGAAAGACGTTCTGGTGGAGATTGATGTTATCGCATTAGCATAGGAGATGTAGGCGCGGGCGTCCTCGCCCGTGCTCGTTGCCGTGACTCCGCACGGGCGGGGACGCCCACGCCTACATTTCCATCTGAGAGGAGCATTGATGCAGACACGCATGCTATATACAGTCGTTCTCATGCTGACAACTGTCGCCGCTTGGGCACAGACACCGACTCACAAGGCGGTACCCGCCGGTCCTTCAAAAGTCACCGGGGACGGCACCAAGACCGCAGACGGGCTGCGGTACTGGGACATTAAGGTTGGTACCGGGGCGACCGCCGCAGCAGGGCAGTCGGTCACGGTTCATTACACAGGCTGGCTGACCAATGGCAAGAAGTTCGACAGCTCGGTGGGTGGTGCGCCATTCACGGTTGAGCCCCTGGGCAGTGCACCTGTGATCAAGGGATGGAACGAAGGCATCATCGGAATGAAAGTCGGCGGTAAGCGCCAGCTGCGGATCCCGCCGGAACTGGCCTATGGTGCGAGTGGCTACCCCGGAGCCATTCCGGCGAACGCCACCCTGATCTTCGACGTTCAGCTGTTGAGTGTGAAGTAGAAATACCACAAACGACACGAAGGCGCACAAAGGGAAGCAACCCCTGTGAAACTCTGCGTTGTGTGTCTTAGGCCTTGACCACTTTGCCGCTGCGCAGGCAGGACGTGCAAACGCGAATGCGCTTGGTGGCGCCCTTTACTTTGGCCTGTACGGGGCGCAGGTTGACGTTCCAGCGCCGGCGGGACACGTTGTGGGCGTGGCTGATGGTATTTCCGAACAGCGGCTTCTTGCCACAAATATCACAGACTTGTGCCATGGACTACTCCGAATAAAATCTGAACTTGATCTGCAAAACATAGATTTTACCGGAGTTGAACGCTTTCGACAACTGCGGGTCCTTTAATCCGGAGCACGCTGGCGGCGTGCTCCAAAGTCTATCGCCACCACCTTCAGATTCCGGTCCAACTCCACACTGGCTGAGAGCACACTTCGCCGTTCGGGATAATCAAAGCGCAGATCCTTAAAGCCCACGATGTAGCCGTGTTCGCCGGACTCAAGGGGTTCGGTCTCGGTGATGGGATACTGGGCCCAGTCGAGATAGACACGTCCCAGGTAGGACTCTTTCGCCGCCAGCGTTACCGGAGTCTCTTCCGGCTTGTAGTGCAGATGCATCTCGCCTTCGGGATCGACATCCGGAGTCAGCGAATCCACTGTCATGGTGACGAAGAAATTCCGCGTTTCGACCACACCGTGCCAACGGAATGGACTCCACCAATAGGGATAAGCCGAAGCCCGGATGGGATCGGCGTCCTCATATTGACGAGCCTCGAGCGCGCTGATTGCCCGCCGGTGCTCGAAATCGCGAACTCCCCACAATACAATTACTCCCAGCAGCGCCAAGGTTGCTCCCACTCGTCCGTAAGGAGCCTTGCGGCGAACGCCGATATCCTGATTCACCAGGTGGAAGATGCCGGGTACGACCAACCCTCCCACCAGCAGAATCCACATGACGGGCTCCACAATAAAAACGATGTCCCAGGAATACCATCTCTCCGAGAAGGGCCAGAACGGACGTACTCCATAGTTATTGGTGAAATCGAGCAGTATATGGCTCAGTCCTGCCAGGTAAGCGAAGCCGAACAGCAGCCCCCATCGAGGCGGAAGGTTAGGGTCTTTGAGCTTATGCCCTCCCCATCGCCAGAGGAGATATACGAAACCAACCACTATGGCGGATACCAGCGCGACCCCCAGGAAGGAGTGGGTGAAGCCGCGATGGTGCGCGAAGCCAAAAACCGGGCTCTTCAATTCTCCGAGCACGTCCAGATCAGGGGCTTCCGCGGCCAGCGTGACGGTGACAGTGGCGAGCGCCGTCTTACGGTTCAGTCCCGCTCGCCCCAGGCAGGCGCCGGTCAAGAAATGGGTGATCGGTTCCAAAGTCTTTGATGACGGCTGACTGTGACGGTGTGAGCCGCTGGTCCTCCGTATGATTGTGTTGTCATCCCGAGCAACGCGAGGGGTACGCAGTTCTTCGCAACCGAAAAAAACAAAGATTCCTCGTCACTTTTGCTCTCGGAATGACCAACGATCAAGAGTGTGAGCGCGTCGAAGCGGACGGTACCAGCAGGTTCACTCCGTCCAGCACGATCGTGATCTCAGCCGGCAGAGTCCCTAACAGTTCTCCATCCGCCTCCACGAAGATGCGCGACTTCCCCGTCAAACTACTCTCTAGTTCTCCGCACGCCACAGCAGAGCTATACAGCAACTCGATGCCGGGTACGCTCCAACGTGTCCCAAGCAATCCACGTAATACATAGCACAAATAAGCGGCGCGGCTGCGGGTATGAAACAGCGCCAGGCGAAAATCATTCCGCTCCAAAGACGCTCCGGGCGCGAGTTCCCGCAGGATTCCTCCGAAGTTCCGGATGCGGACCGCCAGCAGTTGCGAGACCTCAGTTCGGCGGGTCTGACCGGATTCCGGAATCTCGACGGCAAACAGCTCCATTTTGTGGGTCAGCCACAACCGCGTCGCCTTTACATAATAGGCCATCATGCCCAGGCGGCGTTTCGCCAACGGGTTCAACTTGTAGAAGAGGTGGCCATCGATCCCGATTCCAGCCGTCACTGTGAAGTAGCGTGAGCTGGGCTTGGCGGTGAAGTCCTGGTATTCCACCCGGCCGACGGCGACGCGGCAAGCGATAGCGGTCAAAGCCGCTTGAGCAGCGCGAGCCGGAGACAGTGGCAAGCCGAGATCGTGAGCTAGCGAATTGGCGGTACCCAGCGGAATGATGCCTAGCGCGGCGCTGGTTCCCACCATTCCCTGCAACACGTCATGGATGGTGCCGTCGCCACCGCAGGCGAACACCGTGTCACATCCTTGGGTGATGGCGTCGCTCACCTGCTCCTTGGCTCCACTGTTCGCTCGCGTGGCAGCAGCGGAAACCTCGACTCCGGCCTCGCGCAAGGTCGATAAGACCGCCCCCACGTCGGCCAGGCGACGCCCCTGCCGTCTGCCGGACGACGGATTGTAGAGCAGGATGGCCTTTCGCATGGAACCAAACAATGTAGGCGCGGGCGTCCTCGCCCGTGCGGGG
>JBAUUQ010000049.1:0-45187 GCA_049582765.1 Terriglobales bacterium | reverse complement strand
AGGTCCAGCGGACCTCGGACGGTCACTTGCTGTTTGAATCCATTGCGCTAAATGGCACAACCAACCCGCTGAACCGATACGATTCGCCAACTGCGACTACCTGGTACGGAGTGACTGTTAATTATCAGATCGACGGCAATAAATGGCAGACGCCCTATTCCGTATATCTGGACGAGCTGAATTTCACCTGGCTTCCGTAATCTTCTAACAGGTTGAGGAAAAGCCAATTTACGCGTTTTCCGCAGCCTGCTGAAGAGCGGTTCTGGACGTGGACATTTGCGACTGCCCTCAAGTCGTCACCGTGCCCAACAGGGGTGCACGGGAGTCACCGTCGCGTACGTAGCCGCACTCTGCGTCGTTTGATTCACCTGCACGTAAGCCCCGTTTTCCAGAACGTAATGCGTCCATTGCACCATTCCATTGTTCTGCTGCATGGCGAAGGTTTCCTGATCGTGACAATTATCGTACTCGCTGTCGCAAGAATACCGAAACGACAAAGTCAGAGTCGGGGCAGTAGGCAGACTGCCGATGATCTGGTCGTAGGGTCCCCAGATTTCATTCACTACGTAGCCCAGGTTTTCCGTAGTGAAATCCTTACAGGACGTGTGAATATCAAAATTCGTGTTCTGCGGCGTTACTAGTATGGACGCGATCTTGCCCGGAGTTGGTGGAATATCGATGCAGCGTGGCATCCAGGGCAACGCCTGTTCGAATTTCTTGTAAGTAGTGGGATCGTTCCAGATCTGTTCGGTAATGGACTGATAGATGTAGTGGCGGTCAAAGGTATCTACATCCCATGGATACCCCGCGCTGCCCTTCACCCAATAGAATTTTCCGGCGGCAGGGTAAAGGACGTTGTAATGCCCGTTAGCCGTCGCCCCCTCCGGAGCCATCCACTCGAGCATATCGTACTGCTTTGGTTTACAAGTCTGAGCTGCCGCGAGACCACCGACCGAAAGAAGAAGAATGAGCGAGAAACAGCCGTTTCGCATACAACCCCCCAAAAAGGCGAATGCGCCATGTGGTTTAGCGTAGCGTCTACGGGGAAGGCTGTAGGGAAGCTAGAGGGATTGCTGTATGGGCGCAATACAGGAAACACCTTAGATTTGTGTGGAAATCTTCACTTTAGTAACGAGAAACGCCTGAGGCGCCGAGGGTGGGGTGAGAAATCAATGAACTCGAGTGATCCAAGAAAGTAAAACGGTCCCGGCGGCTTCTTGTGCTGGGACCATGTGAACAATTGGGTAACTCGAGGCCCGTCGCTGCCCACCTTGTTCCTGATCCGGTTCCTTGTCACGCTCTGCGTCGTAGCCACCCTGCGACGGGCGTTTCCGGGGAACGTCGTTGGTGCTTTTGTCTCTTTGTTGGCCGGCTTTGTCTTGGTTTTGCTGGCTGGGTTGGTGCCCGGACCGGCTGGGTTGCTGATTCTGTTTCTTCGTTGGATCGTCGGTCACGGAACGCTCCTATTCTGTAGTCATCCGGACTCAACTTTCAGGTCCGAACATAACTTGCCAGCATCGCTGCCTAGGTTGGATTCAGTCCGCCGTTGAGAATGCGGAACAGCAGCAGCCAACGCTTTAGGTTGGTGGTCATCAGGAAATTTTCCTTTACATGTTCACGACCGTTCTCGCCCAGGCGTTGCGCGAACTCCGAGTGGGTGAGCAGATAACGAATCTGGTAGGAGCATCCCTCTACCGAGTGAACCAGAAGGCCGGTGAGCTTGTGGATGATCTGATTGGGAATGCCGCCCACAGCACTGGCGATCGTGGGCTTGCCTTTCCAAAGCGCCTCAGTCACAGTGAGGCCAAAACCCTCCTTGATAGACTTCTGCACAATCAGCGTGGATGCACTTTGCAAAGCGTTAATTTCCAGGGCGCACCACGGAGGCAGATCGAGAATAAAAATGTCAGGATCCTCGCCCGCTTCCGCCTTGACTTCCTGCAGCACTGCTGCACCCTCGGGATCGTCGCTCGCACCGCCGCCGGCCATCACCAGTTGGCAGTCCACATATTTCTTGGCCAACTTGTACGCCTGAATGACCCCCACGGGATCCTTTGCGCGATCGAAGCGTGAGACTTGAGTGACAATCGGACGGGAGCGGTCAATTCCGAATTCGTCACACACTGCCTGAATCGTGGTGTAATCGAGTTCTTTGTTCTTTTCCGAGAGCGGATCGATGCAGGGATAAAAGAGGTATTGCAATATCGGAAGCTGCCGGGTAAACGACTGGGACGAGAAAATGGCCGCGTCGTACTGCTCGATATAGGTGCGTAGAAAATCCCAGACCTGAGGGTTTGGGTGAGAGAGATCGATGTGGCAGCGCCAGACCCAATGGGAAGAGGTTTTCTTGCGGGCGCGAACCAGAGCAGCGGGCTGGGGGTCATGAATGACAATCAGATCCTCACCGAATTCCATCCGCTTCATGTTCTGCTCGTTGTACATCAAGAAAATGTCTTGCGCATGTTTCGTAAGCTGGTAGTCACTCCCCTGAAGAGCATTGTGAAAGGCTTTGGTCACTTCGAAAAAATCGTTGCCTCCGGTGATTACCTCCCAGTGAGTTGGGACTTCAAGTTCCGTGAGCAATGGGACCAGGCGGTTCAGCATCTCGGCGACGCCGCCGCCGACCGCCGTTGAGTTCACCATTTTAATGGTCTTGCCCTTGAGATCCCGGGCCAGGAAGCGCAAAGAATCCAGGTTCGCCTGGCCAATGATGCTCTTGTAGTCGTCGAGGTGCGGAGGAGGAGGCGGAACCGGCGGAGTCCGGAAGTCGCGGGGAGACGGTTCGCTCTCGGATGCAACAGGAAGAGGCGTGGAAGGCAACACCACAACTACCGGCTCGGTGGCTTGCGACTCGTGATGCTCGGCGATGGGTTGCAATGGCTTCATGATTGCTCGCGATCTTATACCAGGGCCCGTTCCACGATGTGGATGATCTGTTGCCGCACGTTCTCCATGGTCGCGGTGTAAATGTCGATGCGGTTCACCGCGCGAGCGGCGTCTGGCAACTGCATCTCTTCCAGCAGCCATTGCGAGAAGTCGTTGGACATGAGCTTCAGGCGCAACCGCGCCTCAATGAAGTGGTGGTGGATGGAATGTATGCTGACCTGCCTCACTCCTTCGACGAAGCCGCGCATGGTATCCGGAGCAAAAGATGTAGGCAGAACAACGGTGTCGGCCAGACAAAAATAGAAAGTCTTGTGCGCTGTCCGCGTGCCGGCGCCGGGTTTGTGCGAAATGTAGTCATCGAGAATGCCGACCAGAGACTGGCGTAAGTCTTCGAGCGAAGTAAATTCCCGCGCGTCCACCCCTGCCAGACGCTCGGCCAAAGCCGGCTCATGGCATGCCGAGAGAGCCCAGTGGGCAAAATCGTTGGAGAAGCCCTCGCGAATGAAGTGGTGGTCCTGGAGGGTACGAAACGTGTGCTGAAAAACGGACGATGCCGGACAACGGTGCAGCGCCGCCGACAATTCGGACAGGGTGGTTGCTTTTTCCCGGCTGATGCGCAGGAGATGTTCCGAGGTATTGAAATAAAATGGCTTGAGTGGCCTTCGCAGCGGAGCACCAGGAGATTGCTCAGTCATCGATCGTTCCTCTGATATAGTGCGCTGTCCCTGCCTGGCGCTCTGGTCTCACGGCAGGCCTGTAGCCACCGCGTCAGAAAATCCAGAAGGTCGTCGGGTGGTTTGAGCCAAATCCGGGCCGCAGTTCTTCGCCACTCCGGGCGCACCAGGATGCTCAGACCGCGAGCACCGAGCGCTTTGAACGCTGGTTCGTCGGTCGCATCATCTCCCAGGTAAGCGATGGGAGTCTCGAAATCCAGTTCACTCATGATGGTGCGAACTGCGTCGCCTTTATCGATACCGGGTGCTCGGATTTCAACGCCGCCGTCAAATTCCAGCACTGACATCGAGGTGCTTTGAGCTGCTGGAAACCATCCGCGCAGGACCCGCTCGCGAATTTCTGCCGCGTTCGCTGCAGAGAGACCACGCCAGTGCACCGCGACACCTCCCGGCTTGCGTTCAGCAAACTGTTCGAGTCCCTGCTCGGTTAACCATTCCTGTGTGTCCGACAAGGCTTGCAGCACGTTCTCGTGCAATTCTGCAAGCTCGCAGTTTCCATCTGGACGCAAGCGTTGCAAACCGTGTGCGCCCCACACTTCAGGAATTGGATACATTCCAAGAAGCGGCACAACGTCGGGCGCACTCCTGCCGCTAACGATCACTACCCGGGTGCGTCCCGTAGCTATGATCTCGCGCAACACTGGAACGACTCCGAGATATGGCAACGCCGCTTGGCGGTTAGCGCAGAACGGCGCCAAAGTGCCGTCATAATCCAGGAGTAAGGCGGAAAGCTGTGCTTGCGCGACCGCACCCATGAGCTGGTCTGTTTCGACCTGCTGCTTGGCGACGGGATGTGACCTAATTGTCATGCAGCGGGAGCGACCGCCCTCCCGTTTTCCCTGTTCTCGGTGGAGACGTCTAAGCGTAGCTCGCATAGTTCCTCAATCAAGGTTCCGGCCCAGTGGTACACGTTATGTTCTCTGACGGCCTTGCGCATTCTCTGCATGCGCGGCTGCTTGTCCTCGGGATCCATCTCCAGGGCGACCCGAATTGCTTCCGCAGTTTGGTCGATGTCGTAAGGGTTCACCAGCAGGGCATCGCGCAGTTCCCGGGCCGCGCCGGTGAAGCAACTTAGAATCAGAACTCCGCGCTCGTCGTGCCGCGCCGCCAGGAATTCCTTGGCTACCAGGTTCATGCCGTCGTGCAGCGAGGTCACCAGGCAAAGGTCCGCGGCACGGTAGTAGCCCTTGATCTCCTCGTGGGTGTGGTGGCGATTCAGGAAGACAATGGGTTTCCACTTGTCGGTCTGAAAACGCCAGTTAATGCGTTCTGCTTCTGCCTCTATTTCAGCGAGAAGATCGTGATAGCGTTTGATGTGAGTACGGCTGGGAGCTCCAATCTGCACAAACGTGAACTGGCCCTGGTAGTAGGGATATTTCTCCAGAAACCGTTCGATGGCAAGGAAGCGCTCCGGGATGCCCTTCGTATAGTCGATCCGGTCCACTCCGAGACCGATGAAGGCTGCATCGATCGATAAGGGTTTTAGAAGGGCCGCGCGTTCGACGTAGGTCGGAACCTGGGTTTCGTCCAAAGCAGGGTCATCGGGGAAATCCACACTGATGGGGAAGGGCTTGACTGCAGTCAGATGTTCCAAACGCCGGACGGAGAAGTGCTCCCAGTCGATGCGGGACTCAAGGGCGCGGTCCACGGTCTGCAGGAAGTTGGTGCAATGGGACTGAATGTGGAAGCCGATCAAGTCTGCTCCCAGTAGTCCGTCGAGCAATTCCCGCTGCCAGGGGCAAATACCAAAGGCTTCGGGGTTGGGCCAGGGAATATGCCAGAAAATCGCGACTCGAGCATCCGGCCTTTGCTTCTTAATCAGCCGGGGCAAGAGCGCAAAGTGGTAGTCCTGAAGCAAAACCACCGGTGTAGCCACGTCCTCCATCTCTTGCAACACGGCGTCGGCGAACTTATGATTCACCGCCTGGTAGTGCTCCCAGTCGGAGGCGCGAAAGATCGGCCGGGTGTGAGCAATGTGACAGAGCGGCCAGAGGCCTTCGTTGGCAAATCCGTAGTAGTAGCCTTCCTCCTCACTCTTGGTGAGCCAGACGCGGCGGAGGGCGTAGCGGGGATCGTCAGGCGGGACCCGCAAACGGTCGTGCTGATCCACGGTTTGGGCATCCGCATCTCCACTGCCGTGCGCGATCCAAGTGCCGTCGCAAGCGCGCAGCACCGGTTCCAGAGCGGTGACTAGGCCGCTGGGTGGTACCACCACCTCCCACGCCTTGCCCTTCCGCAAGTGCATGTAGGGCTCCCGATTGGAAACCACCAGAAGGCGTCCCCCATCCAGGCGGGTACGCACGTGAACTGCGAGCCGATCGGCGGTCCATTGGGAGACCGCCGCATCCCTTAATCGGGCCTCGTTTTCGGCGGCTGATCGTGCCTGGTTCAAGCTATCGGTGAGGGTGGCAACTTCCCGCGCTAATGGGCGGAAGAGTTGCAGGTCAGGGGCATTTTGGCGGGAAGAAATCCTCCCCGTGCGCAGGGCACGCATCCACTGGGCGGTTCGCGCGATCGGTCCAGCGATGCTCCAGCGCACAATCAGGAGCGTGATCACCGTGATAAGCAAAATATAAACCAGGGCACTGAGAAAGGTTTCCCGCCAAATACGACTGACCTTGCCCGCAATGAATCCGGCGTCGTGCACAATCGCGAGTCCGCCGACAATCACCCCATCCTGCTCTGGCCGGTGCAGTGGAACCACGTAGATGTGCAGGCGCTCCGTGCCCAGTCTCTGAAAGATGCCGATGCCGTGATTCTCTGCCAGGGCTTGGGACACAATCGGGGGAGTGGTGGAAAGGATAGAGGTCAGCTCTGGCGCAGCGACCAACAGGTTATCTTGTTGGTCGTAAATCGCTATGCCGATGAGGTGCTCGCGATTGCCGAAGCGCTTCACGGTACGTTCCATGGCGCGCATGGAACCCTTATCCAGGTCATGCTCGACGCTGCCAGCCAGACTTTCGCCCAACACTTCCGAACGCCGTTCCAGGTCCTTTCGCAACCCGCGGCGCTCCACCAATACCTGGTAATAGGAAAAGGAAAGCGATGCCAGCGTAATCCCCAGGATGAGGGCCACAATCAGCCGCGCGCTTAGCAATCGCATGCTATGGTCTCCTCCAGGGCGCCTGCCGGCCTTCCTCATTGCCGCGTCTCAAAGTGCCTTGCTGCGTTTCGGATGCAATCCGCGGACCGGAGTGAGCTGGCAACCATTTAGATGTGAAAACACCGCAAATGCACAGTCTCGGGCAGCGTCGGATTCGCTAAAGAACCGTCCCCAAACCAGGGTCAGCACTTCGCGCATAATTTCTTCAGAATCGTTGAGAAGCTATAGGCACAATCGTTGCCACACCTGTAGCCCCATGGAATTCAGTGATTTGTTGCCTTTGGCTGATTCAGAAATGCCTGCCCCAGGTAATTTCTTCCCATGGCCTCTGGCGTTCGCAACCAGGATCCGTTTCTTGCATACAACGCAATCCGCGCTGGATTATTCGCCAGCCGCCACATGGCACGCTGCCGCGATATTAGGCCGTAAGGCCAAGCATCGACTCCCACTGTTCGATGAAGGGCGTCCGTTCCTCTCTGACTGGTTTGCTGTCGACAGCTTTGGGCAGGGTTTCCCGAGGACTCGCCAGTAACTCGCGGATCCGCATTTTGGCCTTGTGCAGCTGTGATTTGGAGTTTCCTGTTGAACAGCCCAGGAACTCAGCAATCTCGCTGTGTTCATAGCCTTCCACCTCATGCAACAGAAAGATGGTGCGGTATCCGTCCGGAAGCTCCCGGATTGCCTGATTCAATGCGAGGCGGTCGACGCAGCCAGCCAGGCGGTGGTCCACGGTACCGTATTCACGCGGGATCGGCGAAGCCTCGGTGTTCTTGCTCCAGGGCTCATCCAGCGAAACCTGAACCAGCTTTTTCTTGCGGAGGCGCATGAGAACGGTGTTCACGGCGATGCGATAAAGCCACGTGGAAAGGGCGGCGTCGCCTCGGAAGCTTGATAACTTGCGGAACACTTGCAAAAACGCGTCCTGCGTCAGGTCTTCGGCCTCAGCGGTGTTGTTGGTCATGCGCACACAGAGAGAATAGACGCGCATTCTATGCGCTTGAAAGATGCTCGCAAATGCGTCGGCGTCGCCGCGCTGAGCTCGCCCAATCAACTCAAAATCCGAACCTGTTCTGCCGGCCGAAGTGTCGCTGTTCACGGGAGTCTCCTTGCTCAAAGCTTCAAGAACGGCGGGCTCGAGTCACGGAACGAATGAGCTCCGAGCCGCTTTCAACAAGAATGAGGGTAGAGTCGCGCCCGGAAATGTTCTATCCTGCGCAGGCTGTATTGGCTTTTGTATGTTGCTGTACTAAGTCCTACCGCAATACTAAGAAAGCCCTTGCGACTAGGGGTTTACAAGCACCGGCTGGGCCGCGCAATACAGCAAGTTCCTAGCGAACGTACAGTTGCCGCCGGATTGCCTATTGTCGATCCCACGGCTATGTTGAAAGTGATCATCGCTTTCCCCCGAGAACACTCCCCTATCAAGCAGGGGTTGGTACTGAAAAGTTGCCGCTCCTGCTTCTCGCCGAACATCCTGGGTATTGCAGAGAGAATTCCTTGGGCGCGCTTGCCGGATGCTTGTGAGGGGAAGCCGCGCAGTGCTCCGGGCGGGTACGGCACCTCAACTGGCGCGACGTATTGGCTCCTCGGTCGTTTGCCAGTCCGGGCGAGCTTCATCCGCGGAGGAAATATCGGTCGCACCCCTATTCTCGAGGATGGCTTTCGCCTTCTTGGTCCAATCTGCGTTGTCACAGCGGACGGAGACCAGAATGCCGCCTTCCTGGATACGTCGTTCGTAGCGTTTGGCTTCAGACTCCGGAATACCCATCCCGATGAGCGCTCCAGCAAGCCCGCCGAGGGCTCCACCAACGCTCACGCCGGCCAGGACAGCAACGATCGGACCGGTGGCGATCAGCGCCCCAACTCCGGGGATCGCCAAAGCGCCAATTCCGGCGAGCCATCCCAAAGTTCCTCCTACAACCGCGCCAGTCGTCGCCCCGGCTGCAGTTCCTCTCGGCGCTATGCTGTTTTTCTCGACCGAGAGATCCTTCGCTTTCTGGTTTGCCGGAAACAAGACTGAGATGTCGACGTCGTGAAAGCCCTCTGCGCGAAGCAGATCAATCGCGTATTCAACTTCGCGTTGCGTTCGGTAAACTCCGAATGCAGCTGTGTTCTTCATGACGATATACTCCTGTCGATTCATTGCGTTGTTCGAGTATGTAGCATAGGGGTTCCAGTCCGTACTATCTATCCAGTGGAAGCCGTAGTGCGACGAGTGGTCTGCTGTAACAGCTCGATTGTGCCTGCTGCAGGTCTAGAGAAGAACGACAGGCTCAGAGACCTGGCTCATAGCACAATCGCTCGGCCGCAGGCCAACCAGTCCTGAGCAAGGGCATCAAAGAGTCATTCTTGATCACTCAGTGCTTTCCAGGGTCCAGAGGCGCCGAGAAGAGAAAGGCACCGACGACATCTACCCTCATGGAACGGATTCTGTGGTTGATCCTTCTGTCCGCTTCCTTCTGTGCGCCTTTCGGCGTGGTGGTGCAAACCTCATTGCGGTCGGTTCCGACGACTAGAAAGACTGCAAAGCACCCGTGCGACCTGATGAATCCCGATCTTTTGAGCGAGATCCTGCTGCTTGGTGCTTTGGTCGGGTTCCTAATCGCTTGCGTTGCGATCGCGGTGGTTGCCTTGCATTCCCCGTCACCGTGACCACCACGAAGATAAGTCTGTGCCGGGCAAGGTCCCGGGGAAGGTATGGCGGCCCGTGTCCAGCCAACGACCCGTTTGCCAATGGCATCTAGTCACCAGCCATATAGGCAGGAGGCGATTCCTATGCTCCACGGCGATGCCACGAACTGTGATGTGCTGAGCGAGATACTGGTCCCGGCCAGTGGCGTGATCATTTTCTTGCCCTTGCTTCTGATTCTGGTGGCTGCGATCACCGGGCTGGCTGGATGAGTTGTCGTGTCCTCTAGCATCGAAACACAGACCAAGAGAGGTTTCACTATGGTTGCCGTCCTCCCGCGATATCCCGCCAGTTTTGTGGTTCTCGTCGTGTTGATCTTGCTCGCCTCCTTGGCGGCTCAAGGGCAGACTCAGAATTCCGCTGCAATTGCCCTACCTCCATTAGAGCCGGCCACGGGGCGGCCGTCTGCGCCGTCAACCAATACCACCCCTCCACCCGCTGATGCCGCAGAGGCGCCGCCTGAACAGGACGCCGGCATGTTCGTGTTCAAGAAGGAAGTTGAGGAAGTGATCCTGCACGCCACCATTGTGGATGAGCAGCGACATCTGGTTCCCAACCTCGACCGAAGTACACTCTCGGTATTCGAAGACGGGGTGAAACAGGCAATCACCTCATTTCACCGCGAAGACGTTCCGGTGGCGATGGGAATGGTGATCGACAACTCGGGGTCGATGCGTGAGAAGCGAGACAAAGTAAATGAGGCCGTGCTCAATCTAGTTCGGCAGAGCAATCCTCAGGACGAGATCTTCGTGGTCAACTTCAATCAAGATTGCTATCTTGATCAAGACTTCACATCCGATATCAGTCTGGTGCGGGCAGCGCTCCAGAAAGTATCGATGGGCGGAAGCACCGCTCTTTACGATGCGATCGTAGCCTCCTCTATCCATCTGAGAAACAACACCCACCTCGACAATAAGGTCCTGCTTGTAATTACTGATGGACAGGACAATGCCAGCCGGGAGTCGTTGCAAGCCGCTATGCGGCGATTGCAGCAGCAGACTGGGCCGACCTTATACGCCATCGGCCTGCTGGGGGATGGCCTCGAACGCCCGGACCGCGAGATCCTCAACAGCTTGGCGGAGAGCACAGGCGGAGCTGCATTCTTCCCTCAAAGCTTGGACGAGTTGAACTCCATCAGTCTAACGATAGGGCACGATATTCGCAGCCGATATACGATCGGCTACAAATCGACGAACACAAAGCAGAAGTCTGGATACCGGGCCATTGAGGTGGAAGCGCAGGCCCGTGGCTACCGCCGGCTCACGGTGCGCACGCGGAGTGGGTACTACGGTGCAGAAGCGGTCCAGTAGCATGGCATCGCGGCCGTGCTAGGCCGGTCCGGTGCAGGTCAGACGGGGCCGCCGTAGTGAGATGTTCTACTCATCCGGAAAATTGTGCCTGCGGCACTTACGACCTGAGCCATTCTGCACAGTATTGCCGCAGCAGGTGAGCGAATCTGAGAGTGTCCCAAAAAAGGGAAGTTTGCCCGCCAAACCAGACGGCCTTACCTACCTCTCTCGGATATAGGGCCGACCCAGATAACGCTTGCCCTCCCCGATCTTCTTAGAGATGCAATCAGCAAAACGGTCGAGGTCGGACAAATGACACATCATAAGGGCCGGCCCAAAGAGAATTCATGTTTCTTGCGAGAAAGATCGGATGGACTGGATTAGCCCTTACGCTTCTGATAGCTGGGTTCTTCGTACAAGAATCCCCGCGCAGCGTGGCAGGATCTGACTCCGGTAGAGAAAGATCAGAAGCCTTCTTCGTCAAGGACGAGACCAAGAAGATGCAGGAAACTCTGCACAATAAAGGACACGACCCAGGCATTGTCGATGGCGTTTTTGGTCTGCGCACGCGAACGAGTATTCGCGAGTATCAAAAGGCTGAGAATCTGCCAGCCACCGGGCAGGTCGACCGCCGGACGGCAGACGGACTTGGGGTCAGACCTGAAGCGACCTGGGCCAATTCCGAGAATGACGGGCGGACGGTTGGGTACGGTGGCGGCGAACTTAAAACAGATAAACCTTCCGCAGGCATTCCGTGGTCTGAGGGCGGACCGCACAAGGCTTCGCGGAAGAGAGTCTCAAGGGCGACGGCTGTCAAAGACAACCCCAAGGTCGATCAGTAGTTTAATCTTGAGGGGAGCGCCCTGGCGCCGCCTGCTGCGGGTTCACTTCCGGCGTCGTTCAAGGCTGGGGAGGGGTGGCCGCTTGGCACGATCTTTGTCAGGTGGCCCGCCGGGCTCGGTCGGCGGTTCGAGAGCTGTCTTGGAACCGGCAGTTGAGTGTCCGGCATACGGAATTCCATCTGTTCCGTCATCGTCATGGAGAACCACGTTCAGCAAGGAACTGTGGACCTGCAGATTATCTCCGGTATCGTAGTTGATGAAACCAAGCTTTCTGAAGCGGTTCATGAAAAAGTTGACCCGCGAACGGGTTGTCCCCACCATCTCTGCCAGCGTCTCCTGACTCAGTCTGGGAACCGACATTTCAGATACTCCCTCCTTACCGAATTGCGCCATGAGCAAGAGGACTCGCGCCAGCCGTTTTTCGCTGGAATTGAAAAGTTGGTCGACCAAATCATCTTGATATCGAATGTTTCGCTTCAGCAAGTATCTGAGAAACATGGCCGATAATTTTGGTTGCAGGCTCATGGCATGCATCATCGCCTTCCTCTGGATGTTCAGGACGACGCAGTGGGTCATTGCGATTGCAGAGGACATGCGCAGGAGCTGACCGGCAAGCCCACCTTCCCCAAAGAAATCGCCTTCGCCCAAGATGGCAAGAGTGGCTTCTTTCCCTCGGTTCGAGACAACACTGAGTCTTACCTTGCCTTTTTGGACAAAGAACAGTCCGTCGGTGGAATCACCCTGCGTGAAAATCGAAGCCTTCCTTTCAAAAGACATCAGATCCCTACCCTTCCCAATGGTTGAAAGGAAGGAGCGGGGACTGAAATCAACCTTCTTCACGGCTGAAATGTGTTTTGGCAATAGACCGTCCCAACGGATAGAAATCCCACCGGTGTCAACTATGCAGGAAAGGAGCGGATCTGCGCTGGTCAGTAATGCTCACAATGGACGAGATATATATGAGGCGTTTACTGAAGGTGGGAGCCAAGGCCGCGGCCTCTTATCAATAATCGTCCGCGTGGGTGGTCAATTGTGAACATCTAGACGGTATTGGCTCTGGGTGGGTACGATTGGCCATCGCTGTCCAATCTCTTCAGGTCATGATGGGAGCATACGCGAATGGCGAATGAGCGCACTCTCGGTTTCAGTTCCACAGCTCTCCGCAAAAAGTTCGGCGCTGCGATGACTGTTCGGAACTACCGGGACAAAGAAGTCGTTTTTTCGCAAGGGGAGACAGCTGACGCCATCTTTTACATACAGAGTGGCATGGTGAAGCTCACGGCCGCCTCCACCCGCCGCAAAAAAGCCATCATCGCTTTTTTGCAGCGCGGCAGCTTCTTCGGCGAAGGCTGCCTGGCCGGGCAATCTACCCGGATTTGCACGGCGAGATCAATTGGACCCTCCAATGTCATTCGACTGCGAAAGGCGAGCACCATTCGCACGCTCAAGCGAGACCCGCAATTTGCGTCGCGATTCGTTGCCTATCTGCTTTCGCGAATTGTCCGAATCGAGGAAGACCTGGTAGATCAATTCTTCAATTTCAGCGAGAGACGATTGGCCAGGGTTCTGTTGCTGTTTGCACAAATAAGCAAGCAATCGAAGTCAGAGAATTCCCTGAAGGTGAGCCAATCAACCCTGGCGGAGATGGTTGGCACCACCCGCGCAAGGGTAAGTAAATTTATGAATGACTTCAGGAAGAAGGGCTACGTCAGCTACAACGGCGGCTTGAAAGTCAATAGCGCACTGCTCATTGGCTTCCTGCACGGTCGACCCATGTCCGTTCTTGCCGCGAAAACGTAGATCCGTCGCAAAAAATTTCAGATCGTCGGTCTCCGACCAGGCCGTTACCATGGCTGTTTCCTGGCATTGAACCGAAGTGTGTGTTTATTCTGTACGGTCGCCATAAAAGCGTTGCGATCATTTGGTAGGATCGATGACTTTCAGCAACGCAGACTTCACATTTTGAGCCGACGGAGACTCAAACCCGGGTGCCAGGTCCGCCGGTTGGCGCAGGTATTGACGGTCCACTTTATTTCAAGAACTGTGCAAAAGTGAACAGTCTCCAAATATGAAAGGTTTGTAAATTGCTTCCCAAGTGATTGTGGGGAACCATGCGGCCCACGGTCGTTTGTTCCTCTGATGGCGCAGCCACCGCTGCGTCGTCTTTTCGTATCGGAACTGATTCCAGCAGAACAATCCTAAGCGACCGTGGCCAAGCATTTTCGATGTGCCATTTGCCGCCGTTTCCGCATATTCACTGCATATTCAGCAGAGTTGCCGCCCGGATGGCGTTGAGGCCAGGCGGGCGTCACGGCATAACGCAGAATGGGCGAGCGGTTGGGTAGGGCCCGGGAGTCCGGGGCGTCGGCGGGTTCGGTCTGGTTGGCCAGTTACCTTTCCTCGGCCGTAAACAGCCGCTCTTGATGCGGCTCTGTACGGGGTTGGCCGGTGCTGAGCTCACATTTCTCGCCTGACTTAGCCCCACAAGTGGGGCAGCGAACATGGGGCGCTGGTTTCTGCTTGGCTGTCATAGCTTGCATAATGCAACCTTGCCCGGCAACAAGATGGTCAGTTTTGACCACGGCGTTCGTGAATGGGTAGAAAGGTATAGGCCGTCATCAGGAATCCATCATGCTAAGATACGATGTCCGTCTGACACCCAAGCCGAAGGGACGTGATTCGGGAGTCTCGCTATGACCCGCGCCAGGCCAGAAGTCGCTCGTCGCTCGCTCGCCAAGGCCCCGACAGGAATCCAGGGACTGGATGAAGTCACGGGCGGAGGCCTGCCGCAAGGTCGTGTCACGCTGGTGTGTGGCAGCGCAGGATGTGGCAAGAGCCTGCTCGCCATGGAGTTTCTGGTACACGGCGCTGTTCGATACGGCGAGCCTGGCGTATGCATGGACTTCGAAGAGACCGAGGCCAAGCTACGGGCCAACGTCGCGTCGCTAGGCTTTGACTTGCGCGATCTTGCCAAACGCAAGAAGCTGTTGGTGGATTACGTTGCGGTTGAGCGACACGAGATTGCTGAGTCGGGAGAATACAACCTCGAGGGTCTGTTCATCCGTTTGGACCACGCGGTCAAAGCGATCAAAGCAAAGCGTGTTGTCCTGGACAGCATCGAGGCACTTTTCTCGGGATTAAGTGACTCAACGACACTGCGAGCGGAACTCCGCCGGCTGTTTCATTGGCTGGAAGACCACAAGCTTACCGCTGTCGTTACCGGCGAAGCGGGAGAACACACGCTGACGCGTCACGGGCTGGAGGAATACATCGCCGACTGCGTGATCGCGCTGGACCATCGGGTAACGGAACAGATTTCCACCCGCCGGCTACGAATCGTCAAGTACCGGGGCACCTCCCACGGCACCGATGAGTATCCGTTCCTGATAGATCGTGAGGGCATCTCGGTGGTGCCGCTGAGTTCGCTGGCACTTGCCCACAAAGCGTTGACGGATCGCGTGTCAACGGGAATTCCAGCTCTGGACGAGATGATGGAAGGTAAAGGGTTCTTCCGTGGAAGCAGCGTACTAGTGTCGGGCACGGCGGGAACTGGGAAGTCCAGCCTGGCGGCGAACTTCGCCAACGCCGCCTGCACCCGTGGCGAAGATTGCCTGTATTTCGATTTCGAAGAGTCGCCCAGCCAGATTCTCCGTAATATGCACTCGGTTGGCCTTGATCTGGAGCCGTGGGTAAAGAAGGGCTTATTGCACTTTCATGCGATGCGGCCAACCAGCACTGGCCTGGAAGGACACTTGGCCGCTATTCACAAATTGATCGCCAAGCTTCGACCAAGGATTGTCGTCATCGACCCCATCACGAACCTGGTTTCGGCTTCGGGAACCTATGACGTTAAATCGATGCTCATGCGCTTGGTCGATTTTCTGAAAGTGGAACAGATCACGTCGATGTTCACGAATCTGACATTCGCAGGAGACCCTCATGAGGGGACTGCGGCGGGCGTCTCCTCTCTCATGGACGCCTGGATTGTGTTGCGGGACAGCAAACCCAATGGACGACCGAGGCGCGAGCTCTACGTTCTGAAATCCCGCGGCATGGCGCATTCGCGCGAACCTCGTGAGCTAATTGTCAGTGACAGAGGCCTTGAACTGGGCGGCGTGAAGACGGATCACACGCTGGCCACGACAGTCGCGAGTCCAAGCGCAGTCCGGTCCGCCAAGTAGGAAGCTTGGCGCATCTGGACTAGACACCGAGCACCGATATGAAGAAGAGTTCAGCAAGGAAATCCTCCGCCAAGACCCGCCGGGCTGACTTTTACCGTTTGCGGCTTTACATAGCGGGCCAAACCCCTAATTCGATTGCCGCGATCGCCAACCTCAAGAAGATTTGTGAGGACAAGCTGCGGGGCAAGTACCGTATCGAAGTTGTCGACTTGTTGGAAAAGCCCCAATTGGCCAAGGGCGATCAGATCATCGCCATTCCGACCCTGGTGAGAAGGCTCCCGCCGCCGGTCAAGAAAATCATTGGGAACCTTTCCAAGACCGAGAGTGTCATAGTGGGGTTGGACCTTCAGCCGGTACGCTGAAGTAAGAGCTCAAATAGCAGATGTCTAAACGGCGAGCGCGTTCCGATGGCCGAGTGCTCCAAGGAGGGCTGTCCCGCAAAGTCGGTGCGCCGCAAGCAGCGCGCAGAAGGCTCCGACCTTCTCCTCCCAAACTAGGGTCATCCCGCCCACCGGATCAGCAAACAATGCTCCTCGCCCGGCTGAAAACTGCGGAGGAAACTCTACGCGCCATCCAGTCGGGCGAAGTGGATGCTTTAATGGTTTCCGGTCGTCGCGGAGAGCAGGTGGTTTCTCTGAAAGGCGGCGAGCCCGCCTATCGCATGCTGGTAGAGGCCATGAGCGAAGGCGCGGCGACTCTCTCCCGAAATGGCGCTGTGCTCTACTGCAATCGCAGGTTTGCTGAACTGATCGGCAGGCCACCAGGGAAAATTGTCGGGATTGCGGTTCAGTCGTTGGTTGCAGCGACAGAGCGAGACAGATTTGGGACCTTGCTTGCCGATGCTCATAAGGCGGCTGCGAAAGGCGAATTCAACCTGCGTCGCACCAACGGAAGTCTGATTCCGGTCTATTTGTCTCTTAACCGGTTTCGTGGATACAAGGGCCACGCCCTGGGCATGGTGATAACCGATCTAAGCGAGCAAAAACGCAAGCAGGCCGCGGAAATCAAGCAGAAGGAAGAAATGCACCGGCTCCTTCTGGAACACACGCTTTCGGCGCAAGAGGAGGAACGGCGCCGGATTGCGCGCGAATTGCATGACGAAGCCGGCCAGTTGCTGACCGCCCTTCTGGTCGGCCTGCGTGCCCTGGAAGACGCCCGGAAACTGGCAGACGTTAGGGCACAGGGACAGCGGCTACGGGAAATCACTGCCCAGGCCATCGATGAGGTGGGTCGGCTCGCCCGCGGGCTTCACCCAACAGTGCTGGACGACCACGGCCTGGGTGTTGCACTGAGCCGATATGTTACCGAGTATACAAAGACCCACAACATAACTGTGGATCTCACACTCAGTGAACTTGACTCCAGCAGCCTGCCCCCCGTAGTCCAGATCGCGTTGTATCGCATTCTCCAGGAAGCCCTAACCAATGTAGCCCGACATTCAGGAGCTAAGGCGGTCAACATTCGATTTGCCCGCTCGGCCACGGCTTTGGAAGTAGCAGTCATCGATGACGGATGTGGGTTTGACGCTAAGGCCGTGGCTGTCTCCTCCCACCGCCTAGGTATTCAGAGTATGCGAGAGAGAGCAGCAATGTTGGGGGGAACGCTTAGTTTCGCATCCCAGCGGAAGGGGACCAAGATTCTGCTGCAAGTCCCACTTGCTAACCCGGACTTCCAACCCTCGGTGGAGCCGAGGAGCAGCTGAAATGCCGGCGCGAACTCACAAGATCAGGGTCATGATCGTGGATGATCACGCCATCCTCCGGGCGGGACTGAAAATGATGGTCAATGCCCAGGCCGATATGGAAGTTGTCTCGGAGGCTCCCGATGGAGAGAAGGCGGTCCAAGCGGCACGCGAAACGAGGCCGGATGTGGCCTTGATGGACGTTACCATGCCTCGGGTTGGGGGTATGCAGGCGCTGCAGGAGATGGCGCGAAACTGCCGCGAAACGCGGGTGCTCGTCCTCACCATGCACGATGACCCTGCGTACTTACGATCGGCGCTGGCTGCCGGAGCCTCTGGCTACCTGTTGAAAAGGGCGGTGGATGCCGAGCTGCTTGCCGCCATACGAGCGGTGCATCGCGGAGGGATCTTCGTGGACCCGCGTTTGGCCAGTGTTCTTGTCCAGGATGTACTGGCGAAGAGAGGTACAAGAGCTGGTCCCATACGGCCGGTAAACATCCTTAGCCACCGGGAGCTGCAGGTGCTCAGACTCGTGGCGCAGGGTTACACCAGTACACAAATAGCCAAACAGATTTTTGTGGGTGTGAAAACTGTCGAGACTTATCGTTCACGCTTAGCTGGGAAGCTCGGACTTCGGACGCGCAGCGAGGTGATTCGTTTTGCCGTGCGAATGGGCTTATTGACCCCAGAAACGCTGGAAAGTGAGCCGGGCCCCCCGGCTAAGTAGGAATTGTGTTTTAGGCCGCATTTCTGCCCCGATTGGTATTGGCCCTGTAGCCTCTCGTCAGGGTTTCCCGGACAAAGCCCCTCATTATTAGCAGCATCCCCGATATCCCGCTTATTCCATTTGCAGCACACTAGGTGCAGGCTGCAAAAGTGTAAATTCCCCGCGAATCCAGTTGACAAGCGGGCAGACGGCGATCGGAGAACAAAGTGATGACAACGACATTGAATGCGTCCCCCCCCCAGCCGAATCCGGGAACTTCGGCGATTACGATCAAGAAGTTGCGCGTGGGCTTTGACGGTCAGGCCTTTCTCGCCCAGGCCGGCGTCGGCAAGACGGTTGTTAGTCTAAAGAAGAAGGGCGCCGCCTTTTCACAAGGGGCCCCGGCGGACGCTGTCTTCTATATTCAGAAAGGCAAGGTTCAACTCACTGTCGTATCCAAGATTGGCAAGGAAGCAATCGTGGCCATATTAAGTGAGGGAGAATTTTTCGGAGAAGGCAGCCTCGCTGGACAGGCTTTACGCATGGGGTCTGCAATCGCAATGACGGACTGCGAACTTCTGCGTATTGACAAGAAGGCAATGATGCTGGCACTGCACCGCGAACACACGTTCTCGGATCTGTTCGTAGAGTATCTCCTGGCACGGAACATCCGATACGAAGAGGATTTAGTTGACCAACTCTTCAACTCCAGCGAAAAGAGGCTGGCTCGGATTCTGCTCTTGCTTGCCCATTTCGGCAAGGAAGGCGTGCCGGAGACTGTGATCCCCAAGATCAGTCAGGAGACCCTCGCGGACATGATAGGCACAACTCGGTCGCGTGTCAGTTTCTTCATGAATAGGTTCAGAAAGTTAGGCTTCGTTCACTATGATGGCGGGAGCGGTCTGCAAGTTCATAGTTCACTTCTAGGTGTCGTTCTCCACGACTAGCTTCCGCGCGCCCGATCTTACCGACTCAACGTCCACGGCCACCACCAGGAAATCTCGCTGTTGACCAGTTCTCCGTGTGGTGACTCCAGGGAGCGATTGGGAGAAGTTGAGAATCAGCAAGTTGCCACACCGGGTTTTATTGCTCCAGCCATTTCGACTGACCCACAGTGTGTCCCAAGAGATGAAGTGGAATTAAGCAGCAAACGGGCCGAACCCGGCTAGGAGCCCGTCTGGATGTCCGGCCGAACGACGAACGCTCCTTACGGTGTCCCGGGCACAAATCTACAGTGCCTACGGTATCGCCCTTTGACTCCTCGGTCTCTAGAATGGATTCATCTCTACTCATGTAACTGCGGTCTGGGCGAAACCATAGGGAGTCGTTCATTGAATTTGTACCCGAACCATAGCGAAGCATCCAAGTCGGGAGCCTACGGTGTTTACTCGCAAAAGGTTGAGCTCCAGCAGGTGGTCGAAACCTTGAACCGGGCTGGCTTCCAAAACAAAGATATTTGCGTCTTGCTGGCCCCATCTCACCCGCTTGCTGGCTTCGCGCGGGACCATCTGCTGTTGTCCGCGGATGGAAATGATGGGGTGTCATCGCGATTGATCGGCTGGCTGTTGGGGCTGGGAGCGGTTGTAATTCCGCGTACTGGGTATTTCATACGGTCGCGCGACTTTCTCCAGGCATTGATGGTCGAGCCGAAGGCATCGGCCTCCCTCAGGAATGCAACCACACTCTCGAACCTGGGAATTCGTGAAAGCGATGCGCATCGTTTTGCCGGCCTGATCAGTGAGACCGGCGGATTTATCTACGTGATCTGCTCGCAGGTCGAGCAGTCCCACTCCGTCAGGGATATTTTGCGAACTACCGGTGCGGAAGAGGCCCGCTGCCTCCAGGAATCACCCCAAGCGCACCCACCGCTTATTCGTGACAGGGAGTTACAGCCTAACCTTACATAGACCCGTGGCGACCAGCGGCAGGCGAGTCCGCGCATCTCCGTAATCGGCGAGCCGTGAACAGCGAAGGCCGGCCTTCCTACAGTGTTTACCGTACCCAGACCTACGTCGTTTACTGTATATCGCCGCCTCACTCCGGAACCTATTATCCTACTGTTCTCTTCTCCGATTTCGCGAATGCACGGTATTGCTCTGAGCCGGGTTTTGCGCACGATCTCGTAGCAGCCGGAATTGGGACAATAATCATGAAACGAACCGCTCTCCGTACCGCCCCGACAAATGCACACAGCGGCCTCGACGGTCGAGGTCATTCGGCTGTTGCCGAGCTCGTTCCTGGATCGGCGGAACTTAAAGCGATCCTTGAAAGTCTGCAGATCATGCGGGATGGCGACTTTTCCGTGCGCCTTCCAGGTACATGGACTGGGCTGGTGGGGAAAGTTGCTGACACCTTCAACGAGATCGTCACCGCCAACCAGCAGATGGCACAGGAACTGAAGCGGGTTAGACAGGTTGTGGGCAAAGAAGGCAGAACGCGGGAACGCGTCCGTTTTCATGAGTACCGAGGGGCGTGGGGAGAGATCGGAGTGTCGGTGAACACGCTGGTGGAGGACCTGCTTCGGCCGACCGCTGAAGTTACAGGGGCGATTGCCGCGGTCGCGCAGGGAAACTTGACTCAGACCGTGCGGCTGGACGTGGATGGGCGTCCGCTCGAAGGAGAGTTTCTGCGCTCCGCCGAAATCGTCAACACCATGATTCAACAGCTAAGTGTATTCACCGCTGAAGTCACCCGCGTAGCTCGCGAGGTAGGTACAGACGGAAAACTTGGAGGCCAGGCGCAGGTCCCAGGCGTGGCCGGCACCTGGAAGGATTTGACGGACTCGGTCAACCTTATGGCCAGCAACCTGACCGGCCAGGTGCGCAATATTGCTGAGGTGGCGACTGCCGTGGCCAGCGGGGACCTTTCGCGCAAAATCACCGTGGACGTGCGGGGCGAGATCCTGCAGTTGAAGGAAGCGATCAACACGATGGTGGATCAGCTTCGCTCCTTCGCCTCGGAAGTGACGCGCGTGGCCCGCGAAGTGGGCACCGACGGCAAACTCGGCGGGCAGGCTGTGGTGCCTGGCGTGGCCGGAACCTGGAAAGATTTGACCGACTCGGTGAACGCCATGGCGGGAAATCTGACAGCGCAGGTCAGAAACATCGCCGAGGTAACTACGGCTGTAGCGCGAGGCGACTTGTCGCGCAAGATCACCGTGGACGTGAAGGGTGAAATTCTGGAACTGAAAGACACCATTAATACCATGGTCGACCAACTAAACGCCTTCGCCGGTGAGGTTACCCGCGTGGCCCGCGAGGTCGGTACCGAAGGCAAGTTGGGCGGGCAGGCGCAGGTTCCCGGAGTCGGCGGAACCTGGAAAGATCTGACGGACAACGTAAACTTTATGGCCAGCAACCTCACTGGCCAGGTGCGCAACATTGCCGAAGTCGCGACGGCGATCGCCAAGGGCGATCTCTCGAAGAAAATTACGGTCGATGTGCGGGGCGAGATTCTGCAATTGAAGGAAACGCTCAACACCATGGTCGATCAGTTGAATCGCTTCGCCGGCGAGGTAACCCGCGTAGCGCGTGAGGTGGGAACAGAAGGCCGGCTGGGAGGCCAAGCCAACGTGCCGGGAGTGGCCGGCACCTGGAAGGACCTCACGGATTCGGTCAACTCCATGGCTGGAAACCTGACGGCACAGGTGCGCAACATCGCGGAAGTCACCACCGCCGTCGCTCGTGGAGACTTGTCGCGCAAGATCACAGTCGATGTAAAGGGCGAAATTCTCGAACTTAAGAACACCATTAACACCATGGTGGACCAGCTTAATGCATTTGCCGGCGAAGTAACTCGTGTGGCCCGCGAGGTAGGAACGGAAGGCAAGCTGGGCGGCCAGGCCCAGGTGCCCGGCGTGGCTGGCACATGGAAAGACCTGACCGACAACGTGAACTTCATGGCCGGCAACCTCACGGCGCAGGTACGCAACATCGCTGAGGTGGCTACGGCTGTGGCCCGCGGAGATTTGTCGCGCAAGATCACCGTCGACGTCAGAGGTGAAATCCTGGAACTCAAGGATACGCTTAACACGATGGTGGACCAGTTGCGCTCGTTCGCCTCGGAAGTGACGCGTGTGGCCCGCGAGGTGGGTACCGACGGGAAACTGG
Source organism: Terriglobales bacterium (assembly GCA_049582765.1). Lineage (GTDB taxonomy): Bacteria > Acidobacteriota > Terriglobia > Terriglobales > Acidobacteriaceae > JBAUUQ01. Next base: position 22,967 of record JBAUUQ010000049.1, on the reverse strand, counting down.
GCGGTCAGGCGCAGGTCCCGGGCGTGGGTGGCACCTGGAAGGACCTTACTGACTCGGTCAACTCGATGGCCAGCAACCTGACCAACCAGGTCCGCAATATTGCCGAAGTGTCTACGGCCATCGCCAATGGTGACTTGTCAAAGAAGATTACGGTTAACGTCAGCGGAGAAATTCTTCTGCTGAAGGAAACCATCAACACCATGGTGGATCAGCTCAACGCCTTCGCGGGAGAGGTGACGCGGGTGGCGCGCGAAGTCGGGACTGAAGGACGGTTGGGAGGGCAAGCTGACGTTCCCGGCGTGGCCGGCACATGGAAGGATCTCACCGATTCAGTTAACTCGATGGCCGGGAACCTTACGGCACAGGTGCGCAATATCGCGGAAGTTACCACAGCCGTGGCCAGCGGTGACTTGTCACGCAAAATTACGGTCGACGTAAAAGGCGAAATTCTCGAGCTCAAGAACACGATCAACACCATGGTGGACCAGCTGAATGCCTTCGCGGGCGAAGTTACACGCGTGGCTCGTGAAGTCGGCACCGACGGCAAACTGGGCGGACAGGCGCAAGTGCCAGGAGTTGCCGGCACCTGGAAGGATCTCACCGACAACGTCAATTTCATGGCCAGCAACCTGACCGGTCAGGTGCGCAACATTGCGGAGGTCGCCACCGCCATCGCTAACGGCGACCTCTCCAAGAAAATCACCGTTGATGTGCGCGGCGAGATCCTGCAGCTCAAGGAAACGCTCAACACCATGGTTGAGCAGTTGCGATCGTTTGCTGCCGAAGTCACGCGTGTAGCCCGCGAGGTGGGCAGCGAAGGACGACTGGGCGGACAAGCGAACGTGCCCGGCGTAGCTGGTACGTGGAAAGACCTGACGGACTCGGTCAATGCCATGGCCGGAAACCTGACGGCGCAAGTACGAAATATCGCGGAAGTGACCACGGCCGTGGCGCGCGGAGATTTATCGCGCAAGATCACGGTCGATGTGAAGGGCGAAATTCTCGAACTTAAAAACACCATCAATACCATGGTGGATCAGCTCAACGCCTTCGCTGCCGAAGTCACCCGCGTGGCCCGCGAAGTGGGAACGGAGGGCAAGCTGGGCGGACAGGCTCAGGTCCCGGGCGCGGCGGGGACCTGGAAAGACCTTACCGACAACGTTAACGTGATGGCCGCGAACCTAACCGAGCAGGTGCGTGGCATTGTCAAAGTCGTGACCGCGGTGGCCAATGGAGTTCTTACCCAGAAGTTGACGGTTAACGCCAAGGGCGAAGTCGCGGCACTGGCCGAAACCATCAATAATATGACGGATACATTGGCCACCTTTGCGGACCAGGTGACCACCGTGGCTCGCGAGGTCGGAGTCGAAGGCCGTCTCGGTGGCCAGGCCAATGTGCCGGGCGCGGCCGGTACATGGAAGGACCTTACTGGCAACGTGAATCTATTGGCCGACAATTTAACCAACCAGGTGCGCGCGATCGCTGAGGTCGCAACCGCTGTCACCAAGGGTGACTTAACCCGGTCAATTCAAGTCGAAGCCAGGGGCGAGGTCGCCGAACTCAAAGACAACATCAATACCATGATTAACAACCTGCGGCTCACCACTGAGCGCAACACCGAACAGGATTGGCTCAAGACGAATCTGGCGCGCTTCACTGGTATGTTACAGGGCCAGCGTGATCTGGCCACCGTGGGGCGAATGTTGCTTTCGGAGCTGGCTCCGCTGGTGAATGCCCATCAGGGGGTCATCTACCAGATGGAAGCTGAGGAGTCGAAGCAGATGGTACTTTTGTCTGCCTTTGCCGGAGACGGCAGGGATGGACATCTTCGCCGGTTACGGCTGGGGGAAGGGTTGATCGGGCAGTGTGCGGCGGAAAAGCGCAGGATGCTGATCACCGATCTGCCACCCGAGAGCATCACCATACGTTCAGGATTGTTGGAGGCCACCCCGCGAAATGTGATTGTCTTGCCGGTGCTGTTCGAAGATCGCGTCAAGGCGGTCATCGAGTTGGCGTCGATGAGCGCGTTCGCCGCTTCTCACCTTGCGTTTCTCGAACAACTGACGGCCAGTATCGGGATCGTACTCAACAGCATCGAGGCTACGATGCAGACCGAGGGGCTGCTCAAGCAGTCTCAGCAATTGGCCGCCGAGCTTCAGACGCAGCAAAAAGAACTGCAACAGACGAACGAGCAGTTGGCGCAGAAAGCTCAGCAGCTAGCCGAACAGAACGTGGAAGTCGAACGGAAGAATCAGGAAATTGAGCAGGCCCGCCTTGCCTTGGAAGAAAAAGCCAAAGAACTGGCTTTGACTTCGAAATATAAATCGGAGTTCCTGGCCAACATGTCCCATGAGCTGCGCACGCCGCTCAACAGTATTCTGGTGCTGGGCCAGCAACTCGCGGACAATCACAGTGGAAATCTGACACCCAAGGAAGTCGAGTTTTCCCGCACCATTCACGGTGCGGGTACGGATTTGTTGAACCTGATCAGCGATATTCTTGACTTGTCGAAGATCGAGTCCGGGACGGTGTCGGTCGAGGCGAAGGAGGTTGCCTTCGCAAGCCTGCTCGACTCGGTGGCCCGCCCCTTCCGCCATGAAGCGGAGAGCCGGCGATTGGCTTTCGACATGCAAACCGATCCGCGGCTCGGCCGCAGCCTGGTCACAGATTCCAAACGGTTGCAGCAGGTGCTCAAGAATCTACTTTCCAACGCCTTCAAGTTCACCGAACAGGGCTCTGTCCGGCTGACGGTCTCGGCGGCGACAAGCGGCTGGAGCGAAGACCATCCGATCCTCAGCAACACCGTATCCGTGGTGGCCTTCGAGGTGGCCGACACTGGCATTGGCATTCCGGTTGATAAGCAGCGCATCATCTTCGAAGCATTCCAGCAGGCCGACGCCGGCACCAGTCGCAAATACGGCGGTACGGGGTTAGGCCTGGCGATCAGCCGCGAGCTGGCTAATCTGTTGGGCGGTGAAATTCAATTGCAAAGCGCGCCGGGCAAAGGCAGCAGGTTTACGTTATACCTGCCGCAGATATACGTGGGACCGTCCACGGCTGCAACGGCCCGAACCGAGAACAATCTTTTGACGCCAGTCCCGTCTCTCCAGATGACGAGCGCAACGGTTAGCGATTCTCCGATCCAAGAAATCGAAGACGACCGCCGGAATCTGCAACCCAATGATGCGGTGCTGCTGGTGGTGGAGGACGATCCTCACTATGCGCGCATTTTGTGCGACCTGGCTCGTGACCATGGGTTCAAGGTCCTTCTGGCAATGCGAGGGTCGGAGGCGCTGGCCTTGGCCCACGAATTCCATCCCACGGCTATATCTCTCGACGTGTTTCTGCCGGACATGCTGGGATGGACCGTCCTGAATCATTTGAAGCAAGATCCGGGAACGCGTCATATCCCGGTACAAATCCTGACTCTCGACGAGGACCGGCAGCATGGATTGGCTCGGGGCGCCTTTGCTTTCGTCACCAAGCCTACAACCACCGAGGGCCTGCACGAGGCGTTAGCTCGAATCAAGGACTACGCGACATCTGGACGCAAGCACCTACTGGTCGTGGAAGACAATCCTGCGGAGCAGCTGAGCATTAAGGAGCTGCTCGGCTATGAGGACATCGTGGTCAGCGTCGTCGCAACCGGCGGGGAGGCTCTAACAACCCTGCAGCAGAAGGCATTCGATTGCGTTGTACTCGATCTCAGCCTGCCGGACATGTCGGGATTTGAGGTCCTCGAGCGTTTCCGCGATACGCCTTCGTTGCGGGACCTGCCGGTTGTGGTTTTTACGGGCAGGGAATTAAGCTCCGAGGAGGACGCGCGTTTGCACACACTCGCGCGCAGCGTCGTGGTCAAGGGAGTGGAGTCTCCCGAACGTTTGCTGGATGAGACGGCACTATTTCTTCACCGGGTGGTCGCTGACCTCCCCTTCGAAAAGCAAAATATGCTCGACCGCCTGCACCACTCCGACGATGCCTTCCAGGGACGGGAGGTGTTGGTGGTGGATGACGATGTGCGTAATATTTTTGCTCTGAGCAGTGTTCTGGAACGGCGTGGGATGAAGGTGTTGACGGCAGGTACCGGCAGGGAAGCGATTGCAATCCTGGAGTCGACTCCGGATGTGGCAATCGTTCTAATGGACATCATGATGCCTCAAATGGACGGGTACGAAACCATGCAGGTGATTCGCCAGAATCCGTTGTTCCGGCGTTTGCCGATTATTGCCCTGACCGCGAAAGCTATGAAGGGGGACCGCGAGAAATGCCTCGAAGCGGGGGCGTCCGAGTATTTGGCCAAACCGGTCAACACCGAACAGCTTCTGTCGGCGCTCCGCATGGGGCTACACCGCTAACGGAATTGGCTGCGCCGCGCTGCCCTGCAGGGAAAGAGAGCACGATGAACAAACACGACAAAGTCAATATCCTGATGGTGGACGATCAGCCCGCCAAGTTGCTCAGTTACGAGGCGATGCTAGGGGAACTCGGCGAGAATCTCGTCAAGGCGGCATCGGGGCGAGAGGCCCTCGATTACCTGCTGAGAAATGAGATTGCAGTCGTGCTCATGGACGTAAGCATGCCGGAGCTCGACGGCTTCGAACTCGCGGGGATGATTCGCCAGCATCCGCGTTTTCAGAAGACGGCGATCATTTTCATCTCGGCGGTTCATCTCACCGATCTGGACCGGCTGAAAGGATACCAGCGTGGAGCTGTCGACTATATTTCCGTTCCTGTCATTCCAGAGCTCCTGCGAGCCAAGGTCAGCGTGTTCGCCGAGTTGCATCGCAAAGCCCGACAATTGCAGAAGTTGAACAGCGAGTTGCGCCGGCTCTCCGGTCGCCTGATTACGATGCAGGATGAAGAGAGGCGGCGCATTGCACGCGATCTCCACGATGGCCTCGGGCAGGAACTGGTGGCCGCCAAGCTGCTGCTCCATCGAGTCCTGCAGCCAAACTCCGAGGAGATCAAGAGAGAAGCTGCCATCGACGTGGCGAAGATCATTGAGGAGGCCATTCAGCAGGTCCGGAGCATGTCCCACCTCTTGCATCCGCCCTTGCTGGATGAGGTCGGGTTGCTTTCCGCTTTGCGGTGGTATGTGGAAGGCTTCGCGCAACGCAGCGGTATCGAGACTTCGATCGATGTCGACCCGCCGGATTTTCCTCGTCTCACAGCTGAACTTGAAACCGCAATATTCCGCATTGTTCAGGAGTCACTAAGCAATGTCTTCCGGCATTCGCAGGCCCACAGTGCGCAAGTCAGCTTGAGTTTGCAAGGTCAGCACGTAAGAGCGAGGGTACGCGATGACGGCTGCGGGATCGCGGAAAATGTCGTGGAACAGCAACCGGGTAGCATTGGTATCGGCATCGGAGGGATGAGCCAGCGCGCCAAAGAATTTGGCGGAGAATTACGCCTGGCACGCGCTCGTCCTGGGACAGTTGTCGAAATTCTGATCCCCTACCAGTCTCCTACACCGCAAGAGGAGCGAATTACGGCGTAGGAGATTCAATCCATTCACTTCTGCGTGCCCCGCGTTTCTATCCAGTCGGTGAGTCCCATAGGTCAGCGACCGCGCGCCCCACTTTTAGATCACTGGCTTGCGGCCTTCGATGATCCGAATGACCAGCACCACCAAGGCGAGCAGAAGCAAGAGATGTATATAGCCGCCCAGGGTGTAAGAACTTACAATGCTGAGCAACCATAAGATCAGCAGGATCACGAAGATTGTCCAAAGCATCATTTTCCCCTCAGGTTTTGTCTCTCGGGTACTTCAACTCGCGCGGCGCATCGGTTTGTCTGTATTTTCCCAATCTGCGCCAGCTTCACCGGTGGAGGCCACATCGGAGGCGCCACTGTTCTCCAGAATGGCTCTTGCCTTTGCGACCCACTTCGAATCGTCACAATGGACGGAAAGCAGAATGCCGCCTTCTTTAATGCGGCCTTCGTAGCGCTTCGCTTCATACTCGGGAATGCCCATTCCGACGAGACCTCTCGTGATTCCACCAATTGCGCTGCCAACGCCCACGCCGGTCAGGGCGGCGACAATCGGGCCGGCGGCGATCAGAGGTCCGACTCCGGGAATCGCCAAAGTGCCAGTACCAGCCAGCCACCCCAGGGTTCCACCAACAACTGCGCCGGTCGTCGCCCCGGTTGCGGTTCCCTCCGGCGCTTTGGTGTTCTTCTCGACTGCGAAATCCTTGGTTCCCTGGTTTTGCGGGAACAAAACAGAAATGTAGGTGTTGCGAAAACCCTCCGCGCGAAGTAGATCGACCGCGTATTCGACTTCGCCTTGCGTCCGGTAAATTCCGAATTCTGCTCTGTTCTTCATGCGAGACACTCCTTTTCCAACTCGGTACACCCACGCTGTCCGTGAAGCTTAGAAGAGCAGAACGATCGCATCTATCCGGTCGAAACGGTAGGCCGGAGAATGATCTGCCGTAGCAGGCTCGGTTGCGTTTCCCATCACACAAAAGCTCGAAAAGCCCGATGACAATGTCGCCACGGCAGGGCCAACCCAGCTGGCAGAGCTGCATCAAAAACGCGTTCTTGTTCGCTTCCGCCAATCAACGGCTGAGTTGATCAAGAAGACGAAATCGACTGGGAGATTTACAAGTTCATGAAACGGAGTTTTGGGTTCATCGTCTTTTCAATTTCTCTTTACTTGCCGGCCAGTGTAATGGCGCAAACTTCTTCAGATTCGGCAAACCACGTCGAAGTCGGCGTATTCGCCGACTATTTCCGGCTTAGCGCGCCGAATCCTGCCATCAATTTTGTGGGCGTCGGCGGACGGTTGGGATTCAACGTTCACGGCAATGTTCAACTCGAAGCGGAAATGTCGTACGACTTCAAACGCAATTTCACCAGCACCTTTTCCAACGGGTTTACCACTCAGTTCGTCAGCACGGATCTGCGACCGCTTACGGCCCTGTTCGGGCCTAAATTTCAGACTTCCGGTCCGGTGCGGCTATTTGCTACGGGCAAGGTTGGCTTTGTAGATTTCAGTACCTCCAATCAGACTGTTCCGGCCGGGTTCAAGAGTTCTCTGGGAGCGGTGACCACCGGGGACACGCAGTTCGCGCTTTATCCGGGAGGCGGGATCGAAGGTTTTTGGGGACCTTTCGGGCTGCGTCTTGAAGTGGGAGATGAAATCTATTTTGACGACGGCGCCAGAAACAATTTGAAAATTACCTTCGGGCCAAGCTTTCGTTTCTGACTGATTTAGGCAATTACTACTCAGGAGAGACGCATGCACCCAAACGACCTCATGAAGTCCGACCTTTTGAGCGAGATTGTTGTGCTCGGCGCTGCTGTCACCCTCCTGATCGCCTTCTTCGCGATCGCAGTGGTCGCGTTACGGTTCACTCCAATATAGCGTGCGCAAAACAAGTGAACGGTGGGAGCATTTACTGTCTCTGAGGAGGGTGAACAGTGGCTGCAGTATCTTCCTGTGAGACGTACCCAATTCACCGGATCGGTCCGTGAAGAACCTGGATGTATTCTGCGGTTGGTGAAGGAGATAACGATGAACTCGGATCAGATCAAAGGCAAGTGGAAGCAGTTGAAGGGCGTCGCTAAGGAGCGCTGGGGCAAATTGACTGACGACGACCTCAATGTCATCGACGGACAAAGCGATCAGTTGATTGGAAAAATTCAAGAAAGATACGGCATCGCGCGCAATGCGGCCCAGAAGCAGGTGGAAGAGTGGAACTCCGGCCTGCTCCGCGAGGACGACGTTCAGGACAGGCGAAGGGCCAGTTGAAGGATAATGTCACCTGACCGAATGGGGAACGCAGAATATCGGCGATTCTCTTGGGTCTCTTCAGCACACGCGGCTCTAAATCCACATACAACCTAAAGAACAATAGGGCAGTGGCAATCAGGTATTCCTGATTGGCACTGCCCGCTTTGCTTCGCGTTGGGGTAGGTATCACTCTAGAGATTCCCCGAAAGTCCACAATACTGTCATTCTTGTATTTCCTGGCGGAGTTTCCCGTAGAACCTGCCACGCCGTTGCGTCGAGCCGTCATCAGTTAGACGCCAGTTATGCCCTGCAACACGGTACAGCTTTTTCTTGGTTTTCTTACGGAGCTGAAAGGATTCCCGTTTCCATTCCGGCAGCGTACGTTGATCCAGTCGAGAGCGGCGCGTCCCCGACACCGATGAAAGCAGCCCGCCGAAAGGCCGAGTCGGCGCTGACGAGGATGTTGCTGCTGTCGTCAGTGCTGGAGCAGCGGCTTCAGACGAATTTACGATAGGAGAAACCTATGAAAAAGATGCTCTTCGTGTTATCGCTCGGAGTGATGTGCGTCTCTCTGGCACTGGCTCAAGATTCCACCACAACCGGGCAGTCGATGGCTCCAACCGACTCTTCGAACAACACGAGCTCGGTGCAGGGCTGTCTGAGTGGATCGGACGGCAACTACATGCTGACTCAGGATGGTACGGGTACAACCTACAAACTGATGGGCTATGAAAATCAGCTGAAGAAACATGTGGGTCATGAAGTGGCAGTCACGGGACAGTTGGCTGGCAGCAGCGGAAGCACTGCATCTGGTCCGGATCAGTCACAGGCACAACCCCCGGCAGATAACGCTGGCGGAAGCGCAATTCAGGTGACGAACGTCAAGATGATCTCTAAACAGTGCAGCTCTGCAGGAACCAGCACCCCGCAGTCGCACTAGTAACCAAATGCGGATTATGTGCCGCGCGGCCCCGCAGTTGGCCCAGGTCGCGCGGCCACTGACCGTCGGCACCGCCACAAATCAACTGTCAGCACTCTGCTTTTACGCGGCGGAGTTGTCTCCGGAGTCGGCCAGGGAGGGGACTTCGACCTGGATGATGTTGTTCTTCACCGCGTATACCACCAGGTCCCGGATGGAGTGAAAACCCAGCTTCCGCATGATGTTGCTGCGGTGGGTCTCCGCCGTCTTGGTGCTCAAATTCAGCAGGCACGCCACTTCCTTCGAACTCTTGCCTTCCGCCAATAATTGAATCACTTCCCGTTCTCGAGGCGTCAATTGCGGCAGCTGCGGCGGCGTGGGGCTCGATCCGTTCGGCGCCCGCCCCAGAAAACCCGCCAGCACCATGTCGTTCACCCGCGGAGTGAAAAACATCCGGTTGCGCTGCAGCGCTTCCACCGCCGTCACCAGGTCCCGCGCCGCGTCCGATTTCAGCACAAATCCCCGCGCTCCCGCATCCAGCGCCTCCCGGATCACCTGGTCCGAATCCGTTATCGTCAGCACGATCACTTTGCAGTTCGCGTCCTCCTGCACCAGTTGCCGCGTCGCCGCCAGTCCGTTCAAATTGGGCATGCCAATGTCCAGGATCACCACGTCCGGCTTCAGCGCCTTCGCCTTCTCCACCGCCGCCCGTCCATCCGTCGCCTCCCCGCAGATCTCCCATCCCTCATGCGACTGCAACAGCGTGCACAGCCCCCGCCGCACTACTTCGTGATCATCCGCGATCAGAATCCGCAGCTTCATGGCTCTGCCCTCCTGGCCCTTTCTTTCCTCGGTCTCATCTCGTCTCCCGCCCCATCACCCTGCGCTCTGCTTCCCCTGCCCTCCGCCCTCTCCGCTCCACACCACAAAATTCCTGTGCTGGCTCACCGCCTCCACCGCCGCCAGCAAATCCCGCGGCGCATTCGACTTCACCACATATCCCTTCGCCCCGCACTGCAGCGCCTCCCGTATCATTTGCGGTGAATCGTGTTGCGTCACCATCAATACTTCGCATCCCGGCTGCTTCTGCCGGATCTGCCGGCACGCTTCCAATCCGTGCAGCCGCGGCATGGTCACGTCCAGCACCACCACGTCCGGCTTCAGCCGATCCGCCAAATCCACCGCCTCTTTCCCGTCCCCCGCCTCCGCTATTACCTCCCACCCCGCCTGCTCTCCCAAAAGACTCTTCAACCCCTGCCTCACGACCGGATGATCGTCGGCGATCAAAATCCGAATTGTCATGCCATTTCCCGCCCGGGGAGGGCTCCATCGGGCCTTGCACGCATTACCACCCCGATTCTAGTGCACCCCCCTCCCCAAACGAATACAGCGTTTCCTGTATTTCCTCGACTCACACAGACCCACTCCCGAGGATCAGAGCGGGTAATCAGAATCCAACCATTCCGAAGGTTGCACAGGCAAGACGGAAGACCACGGCAGATCAAGCGACCCTGTCGCTAGCACCTGAGGCACCAGTCTGGGGTATCAGAGGTAAAGTCACGTTCACAACGGTTCCCGTTTCGTCCGATTGGACGTCCAAGGTTCCGCCGAGCTGCCCTACTCGCTCGCGCATTCCGCGGAGTCCCACTCCAGTTCTCCCGGTTGAGCTGAGCGCAATCTGTTTCTCAGGCGGTATGCCCCGTCCATTGTCACGAACTTCCAAACAGAGGTTGCCATCAGCCTGGCCTAACCGGATCAGGGCGCCGGAGCCGCCCGAGTGCCTGTGAATATTCGTGAGACACTCCTGCACCACCCTGAAGATCGCCGTCTCAGTATCCGGGGCGAGCCGGCCTAAAGAGGGCGCGATTTCCAGATGAACCGCGATCTTGCTTCGCTCTCCGAACTGCTCGACGAACCAGCTCAATGCGGACCGTAGACCCGCCTCATCGAGCAGCGGCGGATGCAACAAATGGGAAATAGTACGAATCTCCTGCGTAATCTGCTGGATCATCTGCTCATTTTCCAGGACCGCTTTGCGTACGAGCAGGCTTAGCTTGTACGATTCGCTCTTCACCAGTGCGATATTCATGTTGATCGCAGCCAGCATTTGACCAACGCTGTCATGCAATTCACGGGCGATTCGCCTCCGCTCCTCGTCCTGCATTTGGAGCAACCTGGCGGAAAGCTCGCGGAGACCTTGATTGGCCCGGCTTAATTCGATGGTGCGCTCTTTGACCCTCTGCGCAAGCTCCCGGCGAGCTTCTCGCAGAGCCTCCTCCGCGCGCTGACGATCCGTGATGTCAAGCGATTTTCCGCCTAACAGTTTCTTGCCGTCACTGTCGTGCATTGGAAACTTCACACTCAGCCAAGTGTGCGGCCCGTCGGCTTCGACAGAGTGCTCAATGAATTCGCGTGCTTTGCCTTCCTGGAGAACTAGCGTGTCATGTTCGCGAAACTCCTCGGCCATCTCCGGCGGAAACAAATCGAAGTCGGTTTTGCCAACGACCGATGGCAGCTGAAAACGATCCCGGATCATGCGGTTGGCGTACACATACCCGCCCTCCTCGTCCTTCAGGTAAGTGGCGGCTGGACTGTTGTCCATAAAGGCCTCGAACAGTGCCTTAGCCCGCTCCGCTGAAAGCTCGGCGGCGAGTCGTTTTGAGCTGGCGCGGCGGGTGGACTCCCCCATAACGATGATCAGCCCGGAAAATAACGCGAATCCAATCATTCCGTACAGATCGAAGGCAGGCGTGACTGCGAGCGAGTGAAACGGTGGCAAGAGCCAATACCACACCCCTACTAGTCCAACTAAAGTCGATAGAATCGCTGGTCCGACGCCGCAGTACCAGGCGGAGAAAACTACTGCCGCCCAAAGGGTGTGATAAGGGTTACTTGTTCTAAGAAATGGAGTAGCGAGGGCTCGCAGGTAAAGCGCCAAAAGAGTGACGAGTATCGCGAGCGCGTAGCGACCAGCAGCACTCTTAGTTGCAACGCTCCAGGAGTCCGGTCTAGCTAGAGAATCCTCGGATGCCATTCAGCTCTCTTCGAGGTCCACAATTCAGTGATTTCGGGTTGACGATGAAGGACTGCGTTCGAACCTCCCAGGCTTTCGCCCGCCGCTCGGCCCTTCACCAGGAGTCTTCCACATCCCATTACTGTAAAGGGTAACAAAAAGTGCTCCCCCAAGATATGGAATAAAGTCTCCGGGGCACGCTATTGGGCGACTGTAGCTAGCGTACAGCGCTCGCAGTATTGCCGCAGGGCTGCCAGAAGAGGACAATGAGGCAGCGAATGAACTCAGGTGGTTTTGAAAAGTATTCTGATCGTCGATGATAGTCCCGCCGTCCGGCGAAGTTTGCGCGCCCTATTGGGGCGGCGTGACGACTGGGAAGTGTGTGGCGAGGCCGAGAATGGGAGGGACGCGATCGACAAAGCTTTGCAACTTAATCCCGACCTGGTGCTCTTGGATCTCTCCATGCCGGGGATGAACGGTTTTCAGGCGGCGCGCGAACTGCAGCGTTTGTTGCCGAGATTGCCGATCCTGATGTTCACAAACTTCAGCAGTTCGCAAATCGAGCGGGAAGCGCTCGCCTCGGGTGTCACCGCCGTGAAGTCGAAGTCAGAGAGCGTTGATTCGCTGTTCGGAAGTATTCAGAATTTACTCAAAACATGATCACGGCCCGTTTCGTCGTTTCGGATAGCGAACTGCTCTAACCATCCAGGACTCGCCGCCGCGATTTCGTCTTCCTCGCGAGTTTCTAAACCCCTTGTTTTTCTGGACTTTGTCCCGAGAAAACAACTACTGAGGGTAAAGAGCCATCAAAGTCCCGGCTGCAATGAAGCGGCACGTCGTGCTGATGCTCAGAGATTCCTGCGGCAGGCGTTCGAATTGAATAGGTTCTGAGACTTGCTCCGGCCAGCACGAAAGCGACGCGTCCGAGTGCGTGATGTGATAGCGGCAAGATGGAGAGAAACAGTATGGCTATTCGCTTTGTTCGTTCACTGTTGTTGGGCATCGTAATGCTGGCGTTATCCGCCGCATCATTCGCGGAAATCGGTGTATCCATCACGGTCGGCCCACCGCCTCTGCCTGTCTACGAACAGCCCCCGTGCCCCGGTGATGGTTACATCTGGACACCCGGCTACTGGGCCTACGACAACGATGTCACCGATTACTATTGGGTGCCGGGTACGTGGGTGGAACCGCCCGAAGTTGGATTCCTCTGGACTCCCGGATATTGGGGTTGGGCCGGAGGGGCTTTCGTTTTCCACCGGGGCTATTGGGGTCCACACGTCGGATTTTACGGCGGCATCTCTTACGGGTTCGGTTACTTTGGCCAGGGCTACCAAGGCGGACGTTGGAACAATGGCCACTTCTTTTACAACCGTGCGGTGAACAACGTGAACGTCACCAACATTCACAACGTTTACAACACGACCGTGATCAACAGAACGACCGTCAACCGGGTCAGTTACAACGGCGGCAACGGTGGAATTAACATGCGCCCCACGGCCGAAGAAGAGGCAGCCGAACATGAAAGGCACGTCGCGCCGTTGGCCGCGCAAACTCAACATATGCAGGAGGCGCGTAACAACCCCCAGTTGCGGGCTTCGATGAACCGCGGTAAGCCCCCGATTGCGGCTACTGACAAGCCCGGGGAATTTCAAGGCCACGACGCTGTAAGCGCTAAAGAGGCAGGAGGACCTTATCACCCTCCAGCCAATCGCGGCGAAGCCGCACCTCGAGGTCCCGAGCAGGCCGGCCGTCCAGAGAACAATACTCCTCGCTCCGGCGGCGCGGTCCATCCCAACGACATTCCGCCTGCGGAACATTCAGCACCTCCGAACACCGGCAACCCAAAGCTCGATAAGAAATACCAGCAACAGCAAGACAAGCTCTACAAGAAACAAAACCAGGAGCAGCAGAAGCTGCAGCAAAAGCAGGACCAGGAACACCAGCGTCTGGCGAAACAGAATGCGAACGACGCCAGGAAGCAGCAGATGGAACAGCGGCATGCGCAACAGACTCAGCAATTGCAGCAAAGGCACCAGCAACAGCAGGAACGCTTGCAGCAAAGGCAGCAGCCGGCGCGTCCGGCTGAAGGCAAACCGCCGAAAGGTTAGGCAGCCATGGCCTCATGAGCGGGGCGTCGGCTAACCGGCTGACGCCTCGCCCACTGTGGAATGTCATCCGAGAAATCAACTCTTCCCCAAAGACCTACCATGCGAGGATCGCTCGATAGCTCTCAGGAGTGGCGGAGACCCGGATCTTGTGGCGTCCTCCGTTACCGCAACTTCAACTAGAGCTCAGGCTCCTGCAGCTGGTTGAGATAAAACCGGCATCCCGCACCGCACCGGAGATTTCCTCTTACTTCGGTTTGTCGAGGTCTGTGACGGCGGGAAGTCCGGGGCGTTCTGTCTCCCGCGTTGTGGGGGGGCTGCAACGAGCCGAGCAGTTACAATACGATGCCTTGACTCAGAAATTGGCGCAGTTCTCACAGCATTCGCACAACCCGGCGGGTAATAAATACAGCAAACACCCGATGGACTACCGGAGGGCTTCTCCGGCGTAGTAGCCCTTTCGCGTGCGAACGGTCAGCTGACGGTATCCAGGGTCCTGCGCTTGCACCTGAATGGTCCGGTATCCGGCATTCGGGTTCGGGTTTGTCGATCGGTAGCCGATGGTATATAGGCTCCGGATGTCGTGGCCGATCGCCCGACTGATGTCGTTCAGTTGGTCCAAGCTTTGGGGGAAAAATGCAGCTCCGCCCACGCTTTCCGCCAGGCTATCCAGAATCTCGCGGTCTTGGGGTTTAAGATCTTCACCCGAGACGTTAATGGCGTACAGGGTCGGTCCATTTTGCTGCTGCAGCCGCTGCCTGGCCTCTTTCAAGGTCTCGCGGCTGGCGTCGTCCCTTCCATCCGTAATGACGAATAGAACTTTGTTGTCAAGGTGGCCGTTGATTTTCAGATGAAGCCGCCGACCCATTTTGGGCCGGAGGCAGGCGCCGGGAACAAACAGGGGAGGTATGAGCCCGCGCCTGCCTCCGATACCCTTCGCGTTTGGGGCTGATTGTGTGATATCGCAAGTCCTCACTGGCCGCCATAAGGGTGAGCATGTATTTCTTTTCGAAGGTTCCCCCAGTCTAAGGAGACCACGATGGAAGACGGCCGATACAACTAGAACTGTGACCGGAATGTCCCCTGGAAAGTGGACGCCCTGGGCTTAGCGGTTCAGTTTGTCCCACGCGTCAGGTGCGTGGCCAATGTAATCACGAACAGCACCACGAACAGCAAAAAAAAGAAACTTGGCTATGCCTGCGGCGGCCAGCGCAATTCCGCCGAAGCCGAAGATCGCAGCCACTAAAGCCACTACTAAAAAAACTAGCGCCCAATAAAGCATAGTCTCCCTCCCATCGATTTTCGTCGCGATTCACTTTCATATCTTTCCAGCCAGATCAAGCCTGACTGCTCTGCACCACCAACTTTGGCGAGAAGCAGGAGCCGGCAGCTCCTTAGCCGGCCAGCTCCTGCTCGTTAGGTGGGCTGTGTTGCGGAACAATCTCATGATCCCTTGCAGCATAGGTGCATAATCCACGACCGGCAATCCCGCTGGAACTGTAACTTCACTCGGAGCTCGCTGGAATCGGGCGGTCCTACCACCCGCATAAATCCTCTAGGCCCAACGGCTTTCTCAGTGGGATCACCAGATTTCGTACAGCAACATACAAAGGCCGATACAGACTGAACCGGATGGAAGATTTTCGATGATGACTCTAATTTCAGTTCATGTGAAAGCGGTCCATGACTTATTCGTTGGACTGCCCGAAGCAAAGAGTTTTCCTGATGTCTGACTGGGTGTTGAAAGGAGACGTACGTGAACAGCGACTCTTCTGCTACCGGAACCCGATTGGATCCCGAGCTCATCGAGCGGGCTCAGCACGGCGACGCCGACGCCTTCGCAGTCCTCTTTCAAGCGCATAAGACCCGTGTCTATTCATTGTGTCTGCGCATGACCAACAATATTGCGGAGGCCGAAGACCTCACGCAGGACGCTTTCTTGCAGGTGTTCCGCAAACTATCCAGCTTCCGAGGCGACTCTGCGCTCTCTACTTGGATCTATCGCATCGCGGTTAACACTGTGCTGATGCGCTTCCGTAAGAGGACGCTCTCGCAACTTTCGCTCGATGAGCCTTGGAGCAAGAACGCTGACGCCAACCCCATGCCTCGTGAATATGGCACCAGAGACTGCCACTTGGCCGGCTGTATTGACCGCATCGCATTGACCCAGGCGATCCGGGAACTCCCCGAGGGATATCGCACTGTCTTCCTGTTACACGAAGTGGAGGGTTATGAACACAGTGAGATTGCTGAGTTCCTAGGCTGTTCGACAGGGAACTCGAAGTCGCAACTGCACAAGGCAAAAATGCGGATTCGTGAGCTGCTCGCAAATCCCCGCGAGACGCGGGCTCATGCGATTCGCGGCAAGCAACGCAAGCACGAAACGGTGCCGGTTGTCGAGAATTGGGAATTATTGCTCGAGCTGGGTGCGACGAACACAACCGCCTCGGCAATGTAGCCAGTCGAGTGTGGACTACTTCCGTTCGGAGGTGATGTTTGAGCCGCCCTTACGGCGGCGGCCGGGTGGAACGAGCAAAGCCGCCGGCTACGTTTCCGAAGAACTAATGATTCTGCCCACTTTCAACCTGGAGGGTTTAGAAATGAAATCAGCGATACGCAATGGTGTTTTAACGAAATGTCTCCTCGTATCCATCGCCGCCGTCCTGGTCCTTGCTTCCGCGAGTTTCGCAGCGGACGACAGTGACAAAGATCGTTCCGACATCGACAAGCGCATCGACGCATCCGCCAATGTGCTTAACGAAATCATGGCAACGCCGGACAAGGCGATTCCCGACAAGATCATGCGTGATGCCAAATGTATCGCAGTCATTCCTTCCATGATCAAGATTGCTGTGGGTTTTGGCGGCAACTACGGGAAAGGAGTGACCACTTGCCGCACAGCCAACGGTTGGAGTGCGCCTGCCCCCATTACGGTTACCGGTGGGAGCTGGGGCTTGCAATTAGGCGGACAGGCGGTGGATCTGGTGCTGGTGGTGACCAACGACAAGGGAATGCAACACCTGCTTTCCAGCAAGTTCAAACTTGGAGCTGATGCATCCGCGGCCGCAGGACCTGTAGGACGTGATACAGCCGCCGACACTGACTGGAAAATGAAGGCGGAGGTGTTGACCTACTCTCGTGCCCGCGGCATTTTTGCCGGCGTCGATTTAAGTGGCTCAGCCATTACCCAGGACAAAGATGAAACCCGCATTCTTTACGGAAAGATGATCGACTTCGCCGACATACTCAACGGCAAGGTTCTTCCACCGCAAGGCAGTGGACCCTTCCTGGCCGCGGTCCGGAAGTACTCTTCGCAGGCGCGAGAACAGGGTAGGTTGATAAAACCAGCATCCGCTGGCACATCATCCACAAACTGAAAATCGTCTGGACTTTCAACAACGGCGGCCTGACCCCGGAACCTGGGGTTGGCCGTCGTTTGATGAGCTCTGGTCAAGACCAAGAAAAAAAGGGCAGGGTTTCATCGAAGAAAGAAAAACGGTGCCATTTCCCGCTGTTGCGCCTAGGAGACGAACAAGGTGTCTGCGAAGAAGGAGAATCATGGATCCCAACAAGCGAAAAAGTATTGCGACCCTGGAACTCTCCGTTGGCTGCCTGCAGGAAGCCGTTGAGCGACTTCATCGTCTGTGTCCTTTGCTTCGAAATCAGCATCACGAAACCGAATGTTCCGAAACCGCGAAGAACATCTCGTCTCAGGTGCTGGTAATCCGCCAGCAGATCGCCGAACTCCGGGGCGAATTGTGAGGTTTGTTTACGCCTCGTCCTCGTCCGAATCATTCGGCATTGGCTGAGATCCACAGCCCCTTCGACCGATAACATCCTCCCTCAGCCTAACGGTCGATTCCTGGAAAAAATTACCTGAGGTCCCGGTTGGCAAAATTCACGAACCGCAGCAAGTTAGTGAATTCCATGGGGCTATGAGTTTGGCACGGAGTGTGCTGTAAAGGTAGTTTTGAGCCCTTCAATCAGGCTGCTGCCCCAGGAGGCTTCACGTGATGGCATGCCTCACTCAGCCATTCCAGTCAGAGCAATCAGGCGGTCGGCAAACGCGCTACGTGGATCGAGGCATCCCATCCGCCCCAAGAGGTCAGGACAAGCACATGTTCCGTATCCTTATCGCAGACGACCATGAGATCGTGCGGCGAGGAATTCGGGCGTTGCTGGAGGACCACCCGGGTTGGGAAGTTTGCGGCGAAGCAGAAGATGGACGCGATGCGGTCAAGAACGCCAACACGCTAAAACCGGATCTGGTCCTGCTCGATATCGGGATGCCCAACCTCAACGGTCTGGACGCGGCGCGGCAGATCGTCAACAATTCTCCGTTGACCAGCGTGCTCATTCTGACCATCCATGATTCTGAGCAGATCGTGCGCGAAGTGCTGGCGGTAGGCGCCCGGGGATTTTTGCTGAAATCCGACGCTGGACGCGATCTGGTATCCGCGGTGGAGGCCTTGCAGCGCCACGGCACTTTCTTCACCTCCAAGGTCGCGGAGTTAGTGTTGGAAGGCTATTTGAATCCGAATCGCACCACTGAGATGCACTGCCGCAATCGCCTTACTCCCCGGGAACGTGAGGTCGTTCAGCTGCTGGCAGAAGGAAAGACCAGCAAGGAAGTAGCTGTGGCCCTGAATCTGAGTGTAAAGACTACCGAAACCCACCGCACCAATATTATGCGTAAACTCGACCTGCATTCGGTTGCCGACCTGACCATTTACGCGGTCCGCAACGGAATTGTCCAGATCTTCTAGAACTGTCTGCGGCAACCTGGAACCCTGCCGCAAATCACAGCCGGAATACGGTCATAAGGCGAGTCCGGGACCATTCTACGTGCTTTACCGGATTTCGATGTTTCTTCCTGACAGGTACGCTTGGCAAAAGTGACCTATTCCGGAGGCTCCTACGGCTGTCACGCGACGTGTCTTAGTGGTATGCGGAGATGTGAATATTAGCCGGGTGGTTGAAGAGGCCACGCAGCCCTGGATATTCGAGACTGTGGTGTGTTCTTCCATTCGCGAATCGGGAGAGCTTCTGGACAAGAAGGATTTTGCAATCGTCTTTTGTGGAGAGCGCTGCGCGGACGGAACTTATCGTGACTTGCTTTCGGTCGCTCGCCCCCGCCGAGTGCCCGTCGTAGTCATGATCTCCGATGGGGATCAAGACTTCGTCTTCAGGGAAGCGATGACCTTAGGTGCATTCGGCGTGCTCGCCAGTCCGGGATCGAGACAGGACGTTCAGTGGATGGTGATACGAGCGACACATAAGGGAGCTGGCGTTCGACGTTCGCCGTGATGTACGAAACGGATCTGCAATTAGTCTAAGTGGCTTCGTGGCTCCCTGAATGAACTGAGGGAAGCCGGCATGCGTCCTGCAGGAGACCAACGGAATGCGATTGCTGAGTGCTCGACTGATTGTGTCACTCATCGTAGGGATCACGCTGGCGTCGCTGTCTTCTTCGTATTACCAGGTGCTGATCGAACGCCGCAGCTTGCGAAAGGATCTGGAGCGGCGCGCGGAAGTCCTGGCCGAGAGTCTCGCGGGAAACGTCGAACATCAACTGGACAAGGGTTCCACCCGAGCGCTGGAGCGCATCGTGAAGCAATTCGGTAACCGTGAGCACCTTATCGGCATAGCTATTTATGACAAGCAAAACAACCTGACGCAAGCGACACCGGAGCTGACCTCTCTATTGACGGCTACTCCGTCGATTGTGCCCCAAGCCCTGGGTGAGAACCATGGCATCGGCAGCTTTCTGAAGGTGGGCGCAGAGCGCCTGCACATTTACGTGGTGCCACTCCATCGGCCGGATGAGGATGAGGTTATTCTCGGCGGCCTGGTGATCGTTCACGACGCCGGATATATTCCGGCCGAGACCCACCGCATTTGGCGCGAAACCTTCTTCAGCGCTCTGGTCTATGTGTTGATTATCACGGTGATCACGCTGCTCATTGTGCGCTGGAGCATTGCCGGACCCATCGCGCGCACCGCACAGTGGATGCGGGCCCTGCGCACGGGGAGGGTTTCTCCCCGCCAAAATGCGCCTGACCTGCAACTCTTCCGCCCCTTGGCGCGGGAAGTTGCCACCCTCACCGATAGCTTGAACCAGGCACGATCAGCCGCCGAAAATGAGGCCCGATTAAGGGATGCGGCGGTCTCCTTATGGACCGCCGATCGGCTGGCAGTTCATGTGCGTACGCGCCTGGATGGAGGGCGTCTTTTGGTGGTCTCGAATCGTGAGCCCTATGTGCACCTGCGCAAGGGCAGGTCCTTGGAGGTGGTTGTGCCACCCAGCGGGCTGGTTACTGCTCTGGAGCCCATACTTCGTGCTTGTGACGGCACATGGGTCGCACACGGCAGCGGGGACGGCGATGCGCAAACTGTGGACCAGCACGATCGTCTGCGCGTACCTCCGGATGATCCCCGCTATGCGCTCCGCCGTGTTTGGCTCACAAAAAATGAAGAGGAAGGCTATTACTATGGATTTTCCAATGAGGGTCTCTGGCCACTCTGTCACATTGCCCACACCCGGCCGATCTTTCGCGCTTCCGATTGGGAATTCTACCAGGCGGTCAACCAGAAGTTTGCCGATGCCGTCCTGGAAGAGATGGAAGATGCCGCCGCACCGGTGGTTTTGCTCCAGGACTACCACTTTGCTCTCTTACCCCGGCTGATCAAGCAGCAAAGGCCGGATGCGCGGGTGGCGATTTTCTGGCACATTCCCTGGCCGAACCCCGAAGCCTTTGGCATTTGCCCGTGGCAGCGGGAACTGCTGGACGGATTGCTGGGAGCGGACTTAATCGGCTTTCATATTCAGTCCCATTGCAACAACTTCCTGCAGACCGTAGACAGAGCCCTTGAGTCACGTATCGACTGGGAACACTTCTCCGTCCGGCGCCTGGATCATCTCACCGGAGTCAAACCGTTTCCCATCAGTGTGGAATTCGCGGATGAGCCTCCTGTCGACGAAACCCAGGTTCCGACCTACATCGAGCGCGCTGCCTTGCTAAGACCGTTGTCGGTTGATGCAACGTTCCTCGGTCTCGGCGTCGACAGGATCGACTACACCAAGGGCATTCCAGAACGTTTTCTGGCTATCGAACGTTTTCTCGAGAAGCATCCCTACTACCAGGGACAGTTTACTTTCGTGCAAATTGGAGCACCCAGCCGTACTCACATCAAGCGCTATCACGACCTTCTGGCAGAGATCGAGGCGGAAGCCGAACGTATCAATTGGCGCTTTCAGACGGACAAGTGGAAGCCCATCGTGTTCCTGAATCGGCAACATACCCATGAAGAGATCAAAGCTTATTACCGTGCGGCTGATCTTTGTCTGGTGACGTCGCTGCATGACGGCATGAACCTGGTAGCCAAAGAATTCCTGGCATCGCGCCACGACGAGCGCGGGGTGCTGGTTTTGAGCTGCTTCACCGGCGCGGCACGGGAACTGCGGGATGCGCTGATCGTGAACCCGTACGACATCGATCAAACCGCGGAGGCGATCCGTGTCGCCTTGGAAATGGATGTGGAAGAGAAACAGGCGCGCATGCAAAGAATGCGAAAGGCCCTCAAAGAGCACAACGTGTATTACTGGGCCGGAACCTTGATTGAAGAGTTATGCGACCTGCGCTTGGACATATCGACCGAGAACGGAGACAGGGTAGTCACTCCAGTTGCGTCATGAGAAGGAGAACAGGTCTCTGGTTGCAGAGAATCAAATCGAACCTCGTTGGCAGACGAGCACTGCTGTGAGCGGCTCGACTGAATCCAACCCTGGTCCCGCCGCAGGCAACTAATGTTCGGACGTACAGTTTAGCCGAAAACGCAATTCCAGAATAGGAGTTTTTCATGGCAGAGGAGCTCAACAAGAAACAGAGTCAGCAGCCCAACCAGTCAGTGCGCCAACCTGGCCAGCCGACTGAGGACCATCCTGGCCAGCAACGAGACAAAGCCACCAATGACGTTCTGCAGAAGCGCCCCTCACAGGGTGGCCGCGACGTAGAAGACGATCGGGAGGAAGAAGATCAAACTGGGCAGCGACGCGCGTCGTAGTCCTTAATCGATGAATCGGGTCCCAGCCAAGCAAGGCTGGGACTTTTTTTCTCCCGCCGTCCTCCGGTCGTTACTAAAGTGAGGTTTTCCGCACAAATCTAAGGTGTTCCCTGTATTGCATCCCTACAGGAATCACTGTAGTTTCCCTACAGTCTCCCCCGTAGACCATGCGCTGCAACATGGCACATTTGCTTCTTGGGGGATGCCGTGCGAAAGATTTTCTTCACGCTGATTCTTCTCTCGGCCGGTGTTCTCGCGGCCGCTCAGACTTGTAAATCGCACCAGTACGATATGCTGCGGTGGATGGCGCCGCAGGCGTCGACCTCCAACGGTCATTACAATGTCGTTTATCCTTCGACCGGAACCTTCTATTGGGTTAAGAGCAGCAGCGGGTATCCCTGGGATGTCGATACGTTCGACCACCGCTACATCTATCAGTCCATTACCGAAGAGGACTGGAACAATCCCAAATCGTACAAAATCTTTGAACAGCCACTGCCCTGGATGCCGCGTTGCATCGATATTCCGGCAACGCCGGGTAAGATTTCGTCCGTACTCGTGGAGCCACAGAACACGAATTTTGACATTCACACTTCCTGCAAGGATTTCACCACTCAAAACCTGGGCTATGTGGCGAACGAAGTCTGGGGACCCTACGATGAGATCATCGGCAGTCTGCCGGCTGCTCCGACTCTAGTATTGTCGTACCGGTATTCTTGCGACAGCACATACGATAATTGCCGCGACATGGAAACCTTCGCTATGCAGCACCATAACGGAATGGTGCAATGGACGCATTACATTCTGCAAGACGGAGTTTATGTGCAGGTGAATCAAACCACGCAGGGTACGGCTAAATCTGCAAATGTCACTCCGGTGCATCCTTGCTGGGAACGGTAATCCCCGTGCGGAGATTTCGCAGCGATTACGGAAGCCAGGTGAAATTCAGCTCGTCCAGATATGCGGAATAGGGCGTCTGCCATTTATTGCCGTCGATTTGATAATTAACAGTCACTCCGTACCAGGTAGTCGCAGTTGGCGAATCGTATCGGTTCAGCGGGTTGGTTGTGCCATTTAGCGCAATGGATTCAAACAGCAAGTGACCGTCCGAGGTCCGCTGGACCT
>JBAUUQ010000048.1:0-20551 GCA_049582765.1 Terriglobales bacterium | reverse complement strand
GGCGTCCTCGCCCGTGCTGGGTTGCGGCGGGAGCACGAGCGAGGACGCCCGCGCCTATATTAGAGAACCTTAGCGCCCCAGGGCTTTCAAGTAGTGATTGTCGTAGTAGGTCGTGGTGTTCTGGATAAATTCCAGAATGCGCAGCATGTGTTCGCGGGCTTCGCGGGTGAGTTCCTGGAACTGCACCGCAACGCCGGATCCGGGATCAATTCTGGTTACGCTGCCTTCTGCCTGGAACTGGCCGTCATCGACGGAAAAGACCAGCTTGAGTTTGGTGCCGGGCTGGAGAATCGAACTGGTCTCCACATAGCAGCCTCCCAGGCTGATGTCGATCAGGTTGGCGAAGATCGGTGACTCCGAAGCCTGCGGATGCATCTCGATGGTCACGCGGCATTTCAAGCGGGCGTGTAACCGCCGGTTCTTGCGGGAAGGTTGCTGCTGTTTCTCCATGTACATGCGGCGGTCGGCTTCTGCCAACAGTTCTTCCGCGTCCTGGCCGTCGGTGGGGTAGACGGCTTGTCCCACGCTCAGGGAAAGAATGTCTTCAGCACACACTTCCACGCCAGCCTGCTTGGCCAACACTCGTAGTTGTTCCGCCTTCTTGGCTGCCACATCGGCGGGCAGACCGGGCGCAATCACAACGAACTCGTCGCCCCCCATCCGCGCCACGTAGTCGTACTCGCGGCAGCTGTCCTTCAGCGCCTGGGCGAACAGGCGCAGCACCCGGTTTCCTTCCAAATGACCGAAACGGTCGTTGATCTGCTTGAATCCGTCCATGTCACCGACCATGACCGTCAGCGATGAATTGTCACGCTTGCAGCGTGCCAGCTCGCGGTCGAGTTGCAGGAAAAGCGACCGGGCATTGGGCAGGCCGGTGAGATAGTCAGTAGTGGCGGAGTTTTCCGCCTGCTGGTATTTCACCGCGTTCTCGATGGCCAGCGCCATCTTCGAACTGATCGCCAGCAGAATACGCAAATGGTCGGAGGTGAAGGCATCCCGCTTCTCCCGGTACAAGGCCAGCACGCCGATGACTCCCGACACACCCTCGAGTGGAACCGCCAAGGCTGAGCGCAAGGTGCTGAACTTCGTCGGATCGTTCAGATAGCCGGGCTCGACCGAAGGATTGCCGTTGATAATCGGCTTCTTGTTGTTCGCTACCCACCCGGAAAGCCCCTGCCCTAACGGAATTCGCAATGACGAGAACAGACGGAAGTTGTCGCCGTTGACGTACTCCGGAATCAACTCCTGGTTGCGCCGGACATAGATAGCGATGGCGTCGTACGGAACCAGTAGCCTCAACTTCACCGAAAAGACAGACAGTGTTTCACCCAAACTGAGGGAAGCGCCCAAATCCTGGCTCAACTCGAAAAGGGTCTGCGCTTCCTGCCGGGCGGCCGCGATCGAGGAAAGGAAGTTTGCTTCATGGCCGGTAGACTCTTTTACTGCGGCATCCTCAAAGCCCGCGGCCGGCGCCAACCCTCGTTCCACCTTCAGTTCAGTCGAGAGGGGTGGATCCATTTCCTTGCCAAACTGTGCGCGCACGCGCTTCTCCAGCTGACGATAACGTTTCTGCAGAACGTCGACAACTCGAGGATCAAACGAGGTTCCTGACTCCGCGGCCAGACGTTGCATGGCTTCTTCCAGCGGCAAAGCCCGCCGGTACTGTCGGTCGGAGGCGAGTGCATCCAGGTAGTCCACCGCAGTCAGCACACGCGCACCGATTGGAATCTCATTTCCCTTGAGGCCGTACGGGTAGCCCGATCCATCCCATTTCTCGTGGTGCGCCCGGACGATGGGCACCACCGGGTAAGGGAAGCGGACACGCTCCAGAATCTCCGCACCCACCACCGGGTGAATCTTCATCTTTTCGAATTCTTCCGGAGTCAGACGGCCCGGCTTCGAGATGATGTGCTCGGGTACGGCCAATTTGCCGATGTCATGCAACAGGGCGGCGGCATGCAGCGCCTCCATTTCCGCCCCGGCCACGCCCAGCTCCTTTGCCACTTCGATGGCATAGACGCGCACTCGCTGCAGGTGGTCGTGGGTGGTGTGATCCTTGGCCTCAATAGCTAGCGCCAGGGCCTCGATGGTTCGCAGGTGGAGATTCGCCATCTCCTCGACGTGCCGCTTCTCATCGTCCAACTTTCCCAGGTAGAGGCTGTAGGAACGGTAGATGAGATAGATGACCGGCACGATCAGCAACGAGGTTTCCCAGTTGAAAGCCTGGTCAAACCAACCTATTGCGCCGGCGATTCCCGCACCCACCAGGTAATAGGGAAAAGACCAGAAATAACACTCCACCAGAATGCTTTTGAGCGACTTTTCCTCGGTGTAGGAGATAACGGTCGCAATCGATCCCGTATTGGCCACAAAGTAGACGGTGGCCGCCACACCTAACGCCAGCGCGTTGCTGTCCACCAATTGTTTCGAGGTAATAAACTGAAAGGATCCAAAAGCCAGAGCGGTGGAGACTGCGCTCGCGCACAGATTGAAGGTGACCTGAATCGCGCTTGGCCGGTCGGGGTAAAGACAGTGCACCAGAATGGAGACGCAGCCCAGAACCAACGTTTCCGAGAAACTCAGCTGTAAAAGGCCCAGCAGAATGAAAAGAAAGCTGACCGACATGGTGCCCGTGACACCAGGCAGATTCACTTTCAGCCGTGAAGCCAGGATCGCGATACCGAGGTAACAGATAAATTCCGCAATATTCCTGCTGGTCTGATGGACGGCCCCGAACACGAGCACTGCCGTACCCGAGATCACCACCAAGGCGATGAACGCCTGTGCCCCAGGTGGGAGTTCTCTCCATGAACGAGGTTGGCCCGCTAACTCGCTGCCCATAGTTTTCCTGCCGGTCTAGTAGTCGGGGAACCGGGTTGAATCCTTAGGAATAGCATTTAATCCACGCAGAAACAACGATTTACAAGCGTTCCAGGAAACTTCGGTAATTCTGGTCTGATGACCTTCGCTTGCGGACCACAGAGGGAGTAAGGGGTCCGCTTGCATCCCCATGACCGGAGGAACGGACTCATGATTAGGAGGCAATGGGCAGTGCAAAAGCTCGTCGAAGCGTAACGTTAGTAATCTTTACGGAAATTACCTGGTCAAGAAGAATTGGAACTAGCTCTACTCACGGCGGATAGCGCACTTACTACTGGATGATTCTGAGTACCCGCTGCGGATCCGTCCTGGATATCGAGGCGGGCAAATGAGACTTGTGTTCAACCTTCTTTCGCAGATCAGGTGCTACTGATGAAGTGTCGAGTTATTGCGGTTCTCGGGACCCGGCCAGAAGCTATCAAGCTGGCCGTGGTGATCCACGAATTTCGCCGCCGCGCCGATGAGTTTGAGATTGCGGTAGTCCACACCGGCCAGCATCGCACGATGCTCGACCATGCCCTGCAGCTCTTCAAGATCAAGCCCGACTTCGACCTGGACGTGATGCGCCCCAACCAGACCCTGAGTTCCCTCACCGGACGGGTGCTGGATACGGTCGAGAATGCCTGCCGCCGCTTTGAACCTCACATGGTGCTGGTGCAGGGCGATACCACCACCGCATTTGCCTCCGCACTGGCGGCCTACTATTGCAAGATTCCAGTCGGCCACATCGAGGCTGGACTGCGCAGCCGGGACATTTACAACCCGTTTCCAGAAGAAGTGAATCGGCGGCTGGTCTCGGTAATGACCGAGATTCACTTCGCGCCTACGGTGGGATCGCGTGACAACCTGCTTGCCGAAGACATCCCCAGCGAAAAGATTGTGGTAACCGGGAACACCGTTGTCGATACTCTGCGCGCCCTGAGCCAGTTGCCGCACTCGTGGAAAGACACTCCCCTGGCGGGTATTCCGCAGGACAATTCCCGCCTGGTGCTGGTGACTTCGCACCGCCGGGAATCCTGGGGCTCTGACCAGGAGAACATGTGCCTGGCGCTCAAAGATCTGGTCCAGCAGCACCCCGACATTCGGGTGATTTACCCGGTGCACATGAATCCCAACGTACGCAGCACCGTTAACGCGTTGTTGCAGGATACGGACAGAATTCACCTCACCGAACCCCTGGACTACATCACTTTCGTCAGCCTGCTGCAGCGCTGTTTTCTGGTCCTGACCGACTCTGGCGGCATTCAAGAAGAAGCGCCGACTTTCGGCAAACCGGTGCTGGTGTTACGCAAAGTGACGGAACGTCCGGAAGCCTCGCAATTTGGGATGGCCAAAATCATCGGCATGTCGCGGGAAGGCATTGTCAACGAAACCAACCGCCTGCTCGACAACTCGGATGCGTATCTCGACATGTCAGAGGGCGAGAACCCGTACGGCGATGGTCATGGTTCGGAGCGGATCGTGGAGGCGGTTTCCCGCTGGCATCAGAAGAAGACCCCGCTGCTGGAGGCTGACAAGGAATTCAAGTTGCCGCCGAAGCCTCATCCGCGACGGCGCAAGACCGATTTAGCGGAGACTGCTGCAAAGACCGCCACCGCAGGCAAGCTATGACCAGCCTGCGGCGCGGCCGTGATGGCGCGCCATGATCTATGTGCTTTACGTCATTATTTCGCTCATTTGTATCTACACGGCGCGTCATTACTGGTTCACGCTGAATCGCCTCTTCGCATTCCAGCGCCACCCCTACATCGATATCGATACCGCCGACTGGCCTCCGGTCACCATTCTGGTCGCTGCGCATAACGAGGAGAAAGTGGTTGCCAATATCCTCAGCGCCTTGATGACGGTGAAATATCCGGCGGAAAAGATGCTGGTCGTGCCGGTGAACGATCGCTCCAGCGACCATACGCGCCAGATCATCGACGAATTCGTCACCCGCTTTCCCGGCCGCATCCGGCCTTTCCATCGCGTTACGGGCAAGGGAGGCAAAGCGGCTGCGCTCAAAGATGCGATGGAACTTGTAGATACCGAAGTCATCCTGATTTTCGATGCCGACTACATTCCCGGCGCTGGCCTGGTCAAGCAACTCACCGCTCCATTCTTCGATCCCGAAGTAGGAGGAGTAATGGGCCGCGTCGTCCCTATGAATTGCGGCACTAACTTGCTTACCCGCTTGCTGGATCTGGAACGCTCCGGCGGTTACCAGGTGGACCAACAGGCCCGCATGAATCTTCGCCTGGTGCCGCAACACGGCGGAACCGTGGCCGGAGTTCGGTTGAGCGCATTGCGGGAAATTGGCGGCTGGAATGATAACTCGCTGACCGAGGACACCGACCTTACGTATCGTCTCCTGCTGAATGGCTGGAAGACGGTCTACCAGAACCGCTCCGAATGCTATGAGGAGGTTCCGGAGACCTGGGCGGTGCGCATCAAGCAGATCATGCGCTGGGCCAAGGGCCACAACCAGGCCATGGTGACCTACGGTCTGCGCCTGCTTCTGGGGAAACATCGCGCCAGCCTGCGCGAGCGCATTGACGGCACGCTGCTGCTGGGTGTCTATATCATGGCGCCGATCACCCTGCTGGGGTGGATGCTGGCGCTGGCTGTGTTTTACGAAGGCATTGCTCCGCTGCACGGCGTCATTGCCCTGCTCTCGCTTACCGCCTACGCCGCCATCGGGAATTTAGCGGCCTTCTTCGAAATCGCAGCGGCGGTTCGGCTCGATGGCAACCGCCAGCGCATCTGCCTCTTGCCGTTCCTGATTCTTGGATTCACTGTCAGCATTTTTTCCGTTTCACGGGCTGCCTTTTTGCAGGCGAAAGATGCACTGACCGGAGCGGAGTTTCACTGGGACAAGACAGAACGCTTCCGGAAGGCCTCGTTGTGAACCCTTATCTCGCACTCGCGGTCTTGATCTTTCTGGCGGGCACCGTGTTCATGTTGCCCCTGGTTCCATCCCTGGTGGAACTGCATCGCAAGTCGGACGCGCAGCCGCTGAACGTGATTCAGCAACACGCTGGTGAGATCAGGCATTTTGCCGATAGTTTCCGCAGCTACATCAAGGGACTGGAACCCCTACTGCGCGAGTCTCGCGACTCGGAGGCTGCGGTGTTTGGCACCCTGCCCGACGGAACGGACTATCTTGTGCTGGGCCGTGGCGACGAAGCTCTCCGGCTTCCCTTGAAGGAGCAGGACGGCCTTTGCCCCATGCTGATTGCCACAAGGTCCGACCTTCTTCTGCCCTCCGATATCAAGTTTTCCAGGGACATTTACGCCGGAGGTGATTTCATCGGAGGTAAGAAGAACCAGTATCGGGCTATCCTGGGAGAAAAAGACGTTCATTTGACTACCGAAAGCCGGGTCACGCGTTGGGTCCATGCGATAGGAGAGGTGCAGGCGGATCCCGGCTGCGAACTCTACGGACGCATTTCTTCCGACCGCGGCATTCGACTGCAAAAAACCTGCGGCTTTCAACGGCTCAACGCCCCCAGGATCGAAACTGGCGAGGCTGTACAACCAGACTTGCCCTCCTCCTCAGTTGTCCGGGATACAGCTGTTCGCGGAACTGTCAGGCGGTTGCTGCTTGACGGTAACTTCGAGATTTCCCCCGGTGAGGTGTTTCTTGGAAACCTTGTTGTGCGCGGCGCGCTCCGGATCGGCTCCGGGGCCAGAGTGCAAGGCAGTGTTAAGGGCGATAAAGGAGTGGTTCTCGAAGCCGGGGTTGCAGTGGAAGGAAGTCTGATGAGCGCGAGCAAGATGGAGATCGGGCCGAACTGCGACATTCACGGTCCGGTCATTGCCGAGCACAACATGATCATCGAGAGCGGGACGTACTGCGGGGCGGCCGACCAGCCTACCACCGTGAGCGCCCCTTGGATTGAAGTGCAGGAGGGAGTGGTAGTGTTCGGAACTTTATGGGCGCGGGAACATGGCCAGGTAGTGGGGAAAGCATGAAACTAGGCTGGACCATCCTTGCTGCGTGCAGCGCTCTACTCGCGCTGCTGATTTGGTCATGGGCAGCTCACACCCGCACTGAAGCCAGTTCCGATCAACTGCTTCTACTGGTGCCGGACGGCGCCAACCTTTCCGATCCCAAAGTCACGGTCTGGTTTGACGCGGCAAGCGAAGAAGGGCTGCACGTGGTCCCGATTCACGACTCCGAACTGGTACGCCCGTTCTTTGGTCTGCCGCACTGTGCCGGTCTGATCTTTCCGGATTCGATTCACCAGAAAGCCAGTGATTTCCTGATCGCAGGTATTCGCCGCTTCGTCGCTTCGGGCGGCAAACTCATGCTTGTTTACGACGCAGGCACGCTATCGCCTCAAGGTCGATATGCGCCCGGTGGATCGCGGCTTTCCGACCTGGCGGGGGTGGATTATGCCTTCTACGACAAGCTTCAGGACAAGGCCATTCAATGGGACAGCATCCGCACCAGCAGCGAGGTAGTACGAGGGATGAACATTCCTCCGGGAAAGTATTACCCCTTTCAGAACGAATCCAGCGCCGCCTCCGGAAATCCGGGTCCTTCAGTTTTGCCCGACGGTGGCTTCGAGGTGCAGCTTAAGCGCTACCTCTATGGCGTTCTCAGATATCCCAGCTTCGTAACCTCGGGGAACTATTCCGGACACGTTCTCTTCCATTCGGGCGCGGGAATTGCCGCCGGCGAACACGCCTACGAAAAAGGCTCGGTGCTGTTTGTCAACCTGCCGCTGGGATATCTCAAAGCCAACACCGATGGGCTGCTGCTGCATGCATTTCTGAAATATTTTGCCGAGCATTCTCTTGCTCTGCCATACCTGATGTCAGTTCCCGACGGCATCGGGGGCATGGTCCTGAACTGGCATGTGGACTCGAATGCGGCTATCAAGCCGGTCCAGGAAATGAACTCCTGGCCCATCATGCGTCAGGGGCCATATTCGATTCACATCACCGCGGGACCTGACGCCATGCGGTTCGGCGATGGAGAAGGCTTTGATGTGCTGCACAATCGGCTGAGCCAGGAGTTCGTTCGCGAACATGTGGCGCGAGGCGATCAGATCGGCAGTCACGGCGGCTGGATACACGATTACTTTGCGGCGCATGCCGACCAAGATAACCCCAAGGACCTGGAACGCTTCCTCGCCCTGAACAAAAGCGCGCTGGAAGAGATCTCGGGCAAGCCAGTCGTCGAGTATTCGGCTCCGCACGGTAACCAGCCCAAGTGGGTGACCACCTGGCTCGAATCGCACGGTTTCGTTGCCTATTACTTCACTGGCAATACCGGGATGGCGCCAACACAAGGTTATCGCGATGGAGTGCGCGAAGGGCAAAATATCTGGTCATTTCCCATTCTCCACCTGAACCAGGCAGCCGCGTTCGAGGAAATGGCGCAGGAAGGCTACACCAATTCAGAAATTGAGCATTGGCTGGAGGCAATCAGTCAATTCACCGCCGACCACCAGTCGATAAGGCTGGTCTACTTTCACCCGCCAGGAGTGATTCCATACCACCAGGTGGTTGACCAGTGGATGGAGCAAACCGCGCGCCTGCAGGCAGAGGGGCGATTTCGCTGGTACACCATGACCGAACTCGGCCGTTTCCTGAATTCCCGTAAACAAGTGACCTGGAAGACCTCGGACGATGATGGCCAAGTCACGATTTCAGCAACCCATCCTCAGAGCCTGGCGCACGCGACCTGGCGAATTCCGAGCAGCCGGTTTTCCGAACCTGTCGTCATCCGCGGATCCGCCCATGTTGTCCGTGGCAGCGACGCCTGGCTGGTGGTTGCCGGGGAAGGCAAAGAACTGCAATTCAAAACCCAATTAGTGAGTCAACGATGATTGCCAAACAAATCCGCTATCAGGCCGCCAGACTGCTTTTGCTGCTGGGTCTGGCATCTTCCTTTTCAGTTCGCGCCCAGGACAATGCCCCTGCGCCCCGCGCCCCCTCGGTTCCCACGGAACAGGTAGTCAATGATCAGCCGGTGGCAGAGCCCAAGCTATTAACCAACTTCGTTGAAACCGGCGGCAGTTATGCGACTCTAACCAACGGCTTCGGGTACTGGGGCGGCGGCTACGCTCGCGCCGTGTACGAAAAGGGCGCCGACGTTTGGGACGCAGAACTGAACGGCCAGCACCAGTTTGGAGATGCGGGCGTATACTTCGCTGCCGGCGATACGCACACCTTCAGTCCTGACTGGTACGCGGCGATCACGGTGGGCTCCAGCGCTGGAGGGTTCTTTTGGCCCCGCTACCGCACCGACGCTTTCCTCAACAAGAAGTGGCTGCAGCGCAAGCAGTGGATTACCACGGTGGGATATGGCTATGTCGCCGCGAAAGACGTGCATCGCGACAACATCTTCTACCTGGGTTCCACCTATTACTTCGAGAAGCCGTGGGTGGTGGAAGAAGGGATCTACTTCAACGTCAGTAATCCTGGAAGCGTATTCGCACCCGCCGGATTCGTTGCCGTGACCCGCGGACGGAATAAGCAACAATATCTCACCGTCCGCGCCGGTTTTGGGGAGGAAGCCTACCAGGTCATCGGGCCAACCGTAACCCTCAGCCAGTTCAACAGCGAAACCCTCACCATTACCTGGAGAAAATGGCTAGGCCCCAACTGGGGCTTCAACGTGATCGGCGACTATTACCACAGCCCGTTCTACATGCGGGGCGGCGGAAGCAGCTTCGGCTTTTTCAAGGAGTTCTAAAGTGCGCGAGGAGTCGGCCCATGCAGTCGGCGGATCCAAGTCGACGGAAGACAGCCTTTTCCGCGGACACCGCGGCGGTGTCATCTCGATGCACCGCGCGCTTACCCACTTTCGCCTGGGGCCCATGAATCTGGTGATTTCGATCTCCCTCTTTTTCGTTTTCTCTGCCATTTGGGTGGTCCTGCTGCCAATACTCTGCCGCTTCTGGAACCGCCTTTTGGGGCTGAGCCTCCGCTTCTTGCCGCTGAGCGGTACGCTCGAAGTGGCAACCCATCGCTTCAGCACCACCTACTGGTTGGATATTCCTTATCTGAGGATCTACTCGGTGCTGCCGAGCCTGTGGACGTGGTCGCTCAGCTGTGGTGTCACTTTATTGCTGTTCGCGGCGACCTACCTGCTTCCACGGCGACTGGCCCCTATCCTTTATCTTTCCCGGGGGATTCTGCTGGTGCAGGCTACCTCGCTGTTCTACTTCGCGCTTTGGCCGTTGCACTTTCCCCATGCTCCGGACAGCTACATGGAAGCGCTGATCACCTCCGGCATCGGATTGATCTCCGTGATCCCGCTGTTATTTGGTTTGACCTTCTACATCTTCGACTTTGGTCTCTGGAAAAAAGCTCTGTTGACCGCGCTCACCATGGCTCATCTCACCGTGTTTCTGCCATTCCAGGTGGTGCTGCAAGCCTTGGTTTTGCAGACCACGGTATTGTTCATGCCCGTGCTCTACATTATTTTTGGCATGCCAGTCGACGTGCTGCTGATCATCGCCTGGTACTCGTGGGGTATGACCTGGTCTTTCCGCCCGACAGCTACGGCAAGTCACTAACTTTTGAGGCAAATACCTGGTTCATTTATTTCGGTTCTGTCGCAACGCCGGACACATCGATGCTCCTCTGTTCACCGCAGCGTGTAAGACAAAACTCAGCGCACCTGCGGGGCAGGTTTTGGTCAATCGTATGTCCATCATCAATAATTTTGATTGGACTCGATGTCCCCGGGCACCTAAAGTTGCCTTTCGGAAGTGCGGGCGCCGGCAAAAATGACACGATTCCCTCGCGGGAGTGTGCCTTGGCCGGATACCTTCGTCCATTGCGGAAGCATCAAAAGCGATGGCAGGAACGCCAGATGATCGCTCTATGCTGTCCGCCTGATGGCGACGTAGATGCTCCAACCGAATTTGCGAATTAAGGATCACCTCAAACCCTTAGAGTCCGAATAAAATGGAACCCGAGAGCTTGGGATTGGAAGAGAGTCACGGCGAAGTGCAAGAGTTGGATCTGAGCGGCCACGAGCGCGATGTCACCCACGTCCTCACCCTGGAGGAAATCGCCAATCTCGCGGCGGAGGGGGGCCAACCCGCCGAGACCCTGATGAACGTCGTCGCCTTGATTGCCAAGCGATTTGAGACCGACGTTTGTTCAGCCTATCTGCTCGAACCGGACCGAGCCAACCTGGTGCTGGCCGCAACCGTCGGCCTTCGACGCGAGTGTGTCGGCAAACTGCGGATGGCCATCAACGAAGGACTGGCGGGCCTGGTGGCAGAACAGGTGCGTCCGGTGGCGGTGGAGCAGGCGCGAAGTCACCCGCGTTTCAAGTATTTTCGCGAAGCTGGCGAGGATGCCTACCAATCATTCCTGGGAGTTCCACTCATAGACCGCGGAGTTCTGCAAGGGGTTCTGGTAGTGCAAACCGCGGAACCCCGGGCTTTTCGCGAAGATGAGATTCACATGCTGGCCGAGGCAGCGGCCCAGGTAGCGCCGGTGGTGAGTGAGGCCCGAACGCTGGATCGCTTCATCGCTCCTGCGCAGGAACGCCTTTGGGCGCTGGCTCGAAACCTGTGGTGGAGTTGGGACCACGACGCCGCCAGCTTGTTTCGCGACCTCGATCCGGTCCGCTGGAGGCAACTCAACCAGAATCCGGTGTCGCTGCTGGCGGAGTTTCCGCTGGCGAAACTGGAAAGTCGCGCTGCGGAACTGGTACTGCACGGCCGCATCAACTACGCCTATCGCCGCTTGCAGGAATACTTACAGACGGACCGCACCTGGGGAACCAGGCATGCCGGAGTTTTGCGGCCCTGTCCGGTCGCATATTTTTCCGCGGAGTTCGGGCTGCACGAATCACTCCCCGTCTATTCCGGCGGCCTCGGCGTACTTGCTGGAGATCATATTAAGAGCGCGTCCGATCTCGCCATTCCACTCGTCGGCATCGGCTTGTTTTACGGGCAGGGATATTTTCGCCAGCGCCTGGATCGCAATGGCTGGCAGCAGGAAGAATATCTGGAGACCGACGTCAATCAATTGCCAATGGAGGTCGCGATCGGCAAGAACGGCCGGCCGCTGGTGGTGCAAACCGAGACCCGTAGCGGCTCGATTCATGCCAAAGTCTGGCGGGTGAAAGTTGGGCGTTGCGACCTGTTCCTCCTCGATTCGGATGTGGAAGGCAATACTGCGGACGACCGGGAGCTGACCTCCCGTCTCTACGGCGGAGACGCGCGTACCCGTATCCGGCAGGAATTGTTGCTCGGCGTGGGAGGTTTCCGCGCTCTCAAAGCCATGGGCATCACTCCGGGCGTTCTCCACCTGAACGAGGGTCACAGCGGATTTGCGGTGCTGGAAGCTATCCGCACCCGCATGCAGGAAGAAGGCATCGGATTCGACAGCGCCGTGCCCCGCGTGTCACGGGAAGTGGTCTTCACCACCCATACCCCCGTGCCCGCCGGGCATGATCGCTTTGATACGGATCTAGTCGAAGAGCACCTCGGACCTCTGCGGGAAGCGCTGAACCTCTCCCAGGAAAGCCTGATGGGGCTGGGACGCGAAAACCCAAACAACCAGCAAGAGACATTTTGCATGACCGTGCTGGGCCTGAGACTCTCGCGCCGTGCCAACGCGGTCTCCGCCCTGCACGGTGAAGTGTCCCGGGCGATGTGGACCGGGCTCTGCCCGGGCAAACCGGAAGACGAAGTTCCCATCGGACACATTACCAACGGGGTTCATGTTCCATCATGGCTGGCTCCGCAGATGTTTCGCCTTTACGACCGCCATCTGGGTACGAATTGGCACCAGCACAGCAGTGAGGCGCGTATCTGGGAAGGCATCGAGAATGTGGATGATGGCGAGCTTTGGGAGACCCACCTTAGCCTGAAGTCCCGGCTTCTGGAGTTTGTGCGCCGTCGCGCCGTGGAACAAGCCGGGCGCCGAGGCGAATCACGCGAGGTTTTGCAGGGCCTCGGCAGGGTTCTGAGCCCGGACGCGCTGACCATCGGATTTGCCCGCCGCTTCGCGACTTACAAGAGGGCCAACTTGATTCTCACGGACATCGAGAGCCTGGCATCGATGGTGAACGATCCCAAGCGCCCGGTCCAATTCATCTTTGCCGGCAAAGCGCATCCCCACGATGAGCCCGGCAAACGGGTTCTGCAGCAGATTGCCGAATTGATGCGCAACCCGCGTTTCGCCGACAAGTTCGTGTTTGTCGAGGACTATGACATCAACGTCGGCCGTTATTTCGTGCAGGGCGTGGATGTCTGGCTGAACAACCCGCGGCGTCCGCTGGAGGCGTCGGGTACGAGCGGTCAAAAGGTGGTTCTGAACGGCGGGCTGAACCTTTCGGTTCTTGATGGCTGGTGGGCTGAAGCCTACGACGGCATGAATGGATTCGCCATCGGGACCGGCCGAACCCACTCCAACATGAATGTTCATGACACCCGCGACGGAGAAGAATTGCACCGCACCCTTCGCGAAGAAGTGATTCCGTTGTATTACCAGCGTGATCGTGATGGTCTGCCGCGTGGCTGGATCAAGCGTATGAAACGCACCATCCGCACTCTGGGATGGCGCTTCAACGCCGATCGCATGGTGATGGATTACACCCTCAAGTGCTACGTTCCCGCGGCTGGAGGCACCTCCAGCGATATGAGATCCGCTTGGTGACGCCGCGGGGCGGAGCGTGTTGGCCGTGAATCGCGGATTGTTTGAGGAGCGAAAGGAGTTGCCCGCATGCGCAACGCCATCGTGATTCTGCAGAACGATCCCGCGTGCGCGGAGAATTTGGCCTCCCAGATCAAATCGGTCTCCGAAGCCGTGTTTATTGTGCACTCGCTGCGGGAACTGCAGGCGCTGGCATCGCAGTTTCCCATTGCCATCGGACTTCTGGACCTGGGTTTGGTTTCTTGTCAGGAAATCATGCACCTGCGCGGCCAACTGGGCATGGAAATCGTCTGCACTCACCACACGCCTGATGAGATCATGTGGACGGAAGCGATGGATGCGGGCGCGCTCGATTGCTGCTTTGACGATGACGGGCCCGCTATCCGCCGCGCGATCGCGCAAAACTCGGCCGCGTGAAATCAGCCGCGGCGCAAGAAAGAAGCGACTCCAGACAATCTCATACCTGCTTCTATCAGCCAGGAGCCCCGAGCGTGCCCACTGGAAGCTGCAAAATGCCCCAATGGTCCGGGTAAATGGTCTGTTAAAATGCAAGAGGTACGCACGTTTGCTGATAGGCGCGTAGCTCAGTTGGTTAGAGCGCTACCTTGACACGGTAGAGGTCTGGGGTTCGAGTCCCCACGTGCCTACCATTCTTTTCAATCACTTCCGTCCCTTGAGCTGCTGTTACTATGTTAGAGCACCCGGTTTAACACCCGCCTTAATTCACCGCCTCTGACGTTGGCTTCTGTTGCACCAGCTTTTCCATCATCAAACCCTGAGCCTCGATACGGTCATCCGTCATGGCATGTGTGTAGATGTTCAGCGTCGTGTTGATGTCAGACTGACGCAAAATCTTCTGCACGACCTTCGGGTCAACCTTGGCTTTGGTGATGAGGTAGGTGCTCAGCGCATGGCGAAGGTTGTGGAATCCAAATCTTCGTGACTCATCTTCCACGCCCTTGACACCAACTCGCAACGCTGCTGGGCGGAGGTGATCTTCCACCAACATGTTTCCGGTGCGAGGAGTCCGGCCCTTCGCTTTGTAGCTCGGGAAGAGCCAGTCTGTCGATTTGGCGTACATGGTTTTCTGTTGCCAAACCTTCAGCAATTCCGCCAGAAGCGGATGCATTGGGATGGCAGCCTTAGACTGTGTATTCTTGGTTGGCTGGGTACCAAATTTCGTCTTCCAACTGCGACGAACGTTAATTTTCGAATTCTCGTAATCAACGTCACCCCACTGGAGCCCAAGCGCCTCAGAAATACGTAACCCTGTAGCAGCGATCAGGAGCGTGAGCATCCGTTCCAGTTCCGGCAACTCTTGGAGGATGTCGAACACCTGCTCGGGTGTTACCAGAATCGGCTCATAGTCTGACGTGGTTTTGCAGCGTACCAGTAGAACCGGGTTACCCTCTTCCCCCTTAGGCAGTCCGCAGTGAATCTGACCGTTCTCGTAGACGCGGGACATTACGTACCGGGTCTTGTCGATAGTCGTCCACTCCAGACCGTTTTTCTTCCTCAGAGACTTGACCCATTTCTCAATCTCGTCGGACTCAATCTCCAGTGCCACCCGCCCTCGCCAGCGAGGAAGCAGGTAGTCATCACAGATGTGGATGTAAGTGCTGCGAGTCGTCCTAGCCTTGCAGCGAGGATCGTCCGGGTCTTCGGTCAGTTCGTTTTGAACATAGCTCGCTAGAACGGTTGCCCTGTCTGTAGCTGGCTACCGAATCTGTGGGGCTAGTCGCTGCTGGGACTTCGGCTTTCTTCTTGGGGGCATTAGCGGCACTCCGCCACGGGCCTCACCGTGATGGCAGTCACTGATCAAAGCCGATTGAGCGGGCCAATATAGTTAAAGATGCGCGTATCATGTTTGCCGGAGCCTGCCGTCGTGAAACACGTTGTGGAGGAATTGCGATCGTCGATTTTGTTCTTCTTTCTGACTGCCGTTCTCTTCATATCCGGGTGTAGAAGCAAAGATCAAGTTCAGGCGGCAGGCAGTTCAGGGGGCCGGCCGCCTGCACCTGTGGTCGTAGCTCGTGTCGAACAGCGAGACATCCCGGTCCAGATCAGAGCCATCGGCAACGTTGAGGCGTACCAGACTGTGCAGGTCAGGTCCCAAGTCAACGGTCAGATCCAGAAGATCTTCTTCAAAGAAGGAGAGGATGTGCGCGAGGGCCAACCGCTGTTTCAGTTGGACAAACGGCCTTTCCAGGCAGACCTTGAAAAATCTATTGGTCAAATGAAGCACGATCAGGCGCAGGCGGAGAATTCGCGGATTCAAGCAGAGCGCTACTCCGCCTTGGAGAAAGAAGGCGTTGCTTCTCACGAACAGGCCGAACAGTTGCGTGCGCAGGCGAAAGCCGATGCGTCCGCAGTGGAGGCAGACAAGGCCGCCGTCGAGGCCAACCGCGTACAACTGCAGTACACCGATATCTTTGCTCCCATCAACGCACGCACTGGAGCATTGATGATTAATTTGGGCAATCTGGTGAAGGCGAACGATACGCCCTATCTGGTGCAGTTGAACCAGGTCACTCCCATCTACGTCACTTTTTCTGTGCCGGAAGCGAACTTAGATCGGGTGCGGCACCGCTTCTCCTCTGGACAGCTCAAAGTTCTGGCTTATCCCAAGGGACAATCGGACAGTCCGGCGGAAGGCCGGTTGACGTTCATTGACAACGGAGTCGACATAACGACCGGCATGTTTAAGCTAAAAGGCACGTTTCAGAACAGGGACCGGCGTCTGTGGCCGGGAGAGTTTGTCGATGTTGCGTTGGTGCTCTCGACACAAAAAAACGTCCTTGTCGTCCCGACCAAGGCGATTCAAACCGGACAGCAAGGCGAATACGTGTATGTCGTCAGGCCGGACAGCACGGCTGAATCGCGGCCCGTGAAGACGGCGGGGGTGTATCAGAATCTGACACTGATTTCAGACGGCTTGAAGACTGGTGAGCGCGTGATTGTGAACGGACAGTTGCGAGTCGCCCCGAATGCAAAAGTGATTCTGCAGAGCGCTTTGCCCTTGCCCGGAACTCAGACGGGTGCGGCTGCTGCCAGCGGGCCCGCCGGAGGCGGACTGTGAGTCTTTCCGAACTCTTCATCAACCGACCCATCATGACCACGCTGGTCATGGCGGCCATTCTGATCTTTGGCATTTTCGCTTATCAGTTGCTTCCAGTCAGCGATTTGCCCAACGTGGACTTTCCCACGATCCTGGTGAGCGCTTCCCTGCCTGGAGCGAGTCCGGACACGATGGCTTCTTCCGTTGCCACTCCGATGGAAAAACAATTCTCGACGATCGCCGGCATCGACTCGATGACGTCCACCAACTCTCTGGGGCAAACGAGCATCACGATTCAGTTCAATCTCAGCCGGAACCTCGATGGCGCTGCACTCGACGTGCAGGCCGCCATCACTGCAGCAGGCGGCCAATTGCCTCCGGAGATGCCGACGCCGCCGACTTTCCAAAAAGTGAACCCCGCCGATTCGCCCATCCTCTATCTAGCACTGAGTTCGCCGACCATGAAGCTGTCCGATGTCGACGAGGCGGCGGAGACCACTATTGCCCAGAACGTCTCCATGGTGAGCGGTGTGGCGCAGGTGCAAGTGTATGGCGCGCAGAAATACGCCATGCGGGCGCAGCTCGATCCGAGCGCTCTGGCTTCGCGCCAGATTGGAATCGACGAAGTCAGTGCGGCGCTGCAATCAGGAAACACCAACCTTCCCACGGGCACGCTTTATGGACACAACCACACCTTCACGATTCTGTCCAACGGGCAGCGGATGAATGCTTTGCAGTTCGGGCCCATGGTGGTGGCCTACCGGAATGGTTCCCCGGTTCGCCTGAACGAACTCGGCCGCGCGACTGACAGCGTGCTGAACGACAAGACCGCGAGTTGGTTCAACGGAGTTCGAGCCATCGTGCTGGCGATTCAAAAGCAGCCGGGCACCAATACGGTTGCGGTCGTGGACAGCATCAGGAACCTGCTGCCCAAACTGGAAGAGCATATCCCTGCCGCGGTCCAAATCGACACGCTCTATGACCGCTCGGTCTCCATTCGTGCGTCGGTCAACGACGTGAAGTTCACCTTGATCCTGACCGTTGCCCTGGTCATCATGGTGATTTTCGTCTTCCTGCGAAACGTTTCTGCCACCATCATCCCGTCTCTCGCTTTGCCCATGTCCATTATCGGGACTTTTTCGGCGATGTACCTGCTGGGTTATAGCGTCGACAATCTTTCCTTGATGGCATTGACGTTGTCCGTCGGATTCGTGGTGGACGACGCCATCGTTATGTTGGAGAACATCGTTCGCCACCTGGAGATGGGCAAGACGCCGCTGCAAGCCGCGATGGATGGCGCCAGCCAGATTGGCTTCACCATTCTCTCGATGACGCTGTCCCTGGCTGCCGTTTTCATCCCGCTGTTGTTCATGGGCGGAATCATCGGACGTTTGCTGCATGAGTTCGCGGTGACGATCGGCGTCGCGATTCTGGTTTCGGGGTTCGTGTCGCTAACCCTGACTCCGATGCTCTGTAGCCGGTTTCTCCGTCACCCGGAGCGCTCAGGTCACGGACGGCTCTTCAATTTCAGCGAGCGGGTCTACGCTGCCTGGCTGCATGGTTACGACCGCAGCTTGAAGGCAGTCCTGCGGCATAAGTTTGCAACCCTGATGGTGTCTTTCGTTGTGATTGGGCTGACATTTTATCTGTACACGATCTCGAAGACCGGATTCATTCCGGACGAAGATCAGGGCTTGGTCTTCGCATTTACCGAAGCGCAACAGGGAATTGCGTTTCAGGACATGATGCAGTTGCAGCAAAAAGTAGCCGATTTGGTGCGCTCCGATCCCAGCGTCATGAACACGATGTCTGCGATCGGCAATCCCATCAATCAGGGTCGCATCTTCTTTCGGCTGAAGGACAAGAAAGATCGCGTCAACCACATGAGCGCGATGGAGGTGATTCAAGAACTCCGGCCAAAGGTGTCGCAGATTCCCGGCCTGAACGTGTTCATGCAAATCCCGCCGACCCTCCGTATCGGCGGATCTTTGACCAAGTCACAATATCAGTACACGCTGCAAACGCCCGACACGACGGCGCTTTACGAAGATGCGCCCAAGCTGGAAAATGCTCTCCGCGCCCTTCCGCAATTGCAGGATGTTACCAGCGACTTGCAGGTTAAGAACCCGCAACTCACCGTGGAAGTCGACCATGACAAAGCGTACGCACTGGGATTGACGCCGGCGCAGGTTTCTGACGCTCTCTATTCCGCGTACGGGACCCGCCAGATCAGCACAATCTACGCGCCGAACAACGAGTACTATGTCATCGTAGAATTGTTGCCGGAATTTCAGGACAATCCTGACAAGCTTTCGCTTCTATACGTCCGCTCCAGCGCTGGCAAATTGGTTCCGCTCGACACCGTAGCGAAGCTGGTACCCTCCGTGGGTCCCCTGATGGTGAATCACCTGGGCCAGTTGCCGGCTGCAACCATCAGCTTCAACCTCAAGCCCGGAACCGCGCTGGGCGACGCTACAAAACTGGTTGAGCGCGAAGTTCTTCGGGTGCTCCCCGGGGATATCCAAGGCACTTTCCAAGGAACCGCTCAAGCCTTCCAAAACTCATTCACCGGGATGGGCCTATTACTGCTGGCGGCGATTCTGGTGATCTACATCATTCTTGGAATTCTGTATGAGAGCTTCATTCATCCCCTGACCATTCTCTCCGGTCTGCCTTCCGCCGGTGTGGGCGCGCTCCTGACCCTCACCCTTTTCCATCAGGAACTGAATCTCTA
The DNA here is from genome assembly GCA_049582765.1 of Terriglobales bacterium. Taxonomy (GTDB): domain Bacteria; phylum Acidobacteriota; class Terriglobia; order Terriglobales; family Acidobacteriaceae; genus JBAUUQ01. The sequence goes on along the minus strand of JBAUUQ010000048.1, from coordinate 1,262 downwards.
CTCATTCGTGGGGATCATCATGCTCATCGGCATCGTCAAGAAGAACGCCATCATGATGATTGACTTCGCCCTAGAAGCGGAGCGGACAGAAGGAAAGAGTCCGGAAGAATCCATCTATCAGGGCGCGCTCGTTCGGTTCCGTCCCATCATGATGACCACCATGGCGGCCCTGATGGGAACGTTGCCCATCGCGATTGGCTTTGGTGCCGGCGCAGACTCGCGGCGAGGTTTGGGCTTGGCGGTAGTGGGCGGTCTGCTCTTTTCGCAGGTCATAACGCTCTACATCACGCCGGTTTACTACGTATACCTCGACAAGCTACAGGCAAAGTTCCGGAAACGGCCGGGTGGGCGAAAATCTGAAGCGCGCCCAGAGCACAAGTTCCACAAGGTTGCGTTGGTGGGACACAACGACTGAGGGTTTGGACAAGTCGGCGAACTGCTGCGGGGCCAATTGCTCCCTGACTGGCTAGCAAGTGCTCGCAGTTAGCGAGGACTCGCTCCGGACTATTATCCCTAGCCGCAATTTTGAGCCCACGCACCAGCGGATCATCTTCATTGTTCAGGTTAATCCCGAGCGCGGTCGCCATATTCTGGATGATCTGCCAGATAGTATTGCCGCGATAGTCCCCCTCGACGCTTTCGCCATTCTCGACTGTGCCACCCGCTGGCTTCCGGCTGACTTCCTTGAACCAACCGCCTCACAGCTCAACGATCTTTATTTGATCGTGCATTCGGTGCAGGGGCTCAAGCCGGGCGCTTACTTCTTCGGGCGTGAGCACAACGCTCTGGAACTTTTGAAGGAGGGGAAATTTCGCGCCGAGGCCCATCACCTTGGGCTGGAGCAGGAACTGCCCGCGGACGCCTGCGTGGACATCTTCTTTCTCGCCGATTTAAAGCGCATTCTGGAGCAATACGGGAACCGCGGCTACCGGGCCGTCCAGCTCGAGGCGGGTACCATTGGGGGCAGAATCTACCTGGCTGCGTATGCCCTGCACCTGGGTGCGACCGGGCTGACCTTCTTCGACGATGATTTGATTAGCTTCTTTTCACCGCACGCAGGAGATAAAAGTGCCATCTTCCTGCTTGCGATTGGCAAGCCGCTGAAACGCAAACCGCAGTAGGGCCAACTCCCGGTTTGTCGCTAGCCTTGATCGGAAACGCCTCGGGGCAGACTGCAGGGGCGGATCGGGATCTAGATCCGAGGCGTTTTCGATAAGGAGACTAGGAGGAAGCCGCTGGCGTTTGCGGCGGACGCGGTGCGC
>JBAUUQ010000047.1:0-196900 GCA_049582765.1 Terriglobales bacterium | reverse complement strand
GCACGAGCGAGGACGCTCGCGCCTACATTTCTACTTCAGCTTGGCGTACTCGGCTTTGGCTTCTTTGAGGATGGGGACGTCGGGGTCAGCGTCTTTCCAAAGAGCGAAGAAGTCCTGGTAAGCGGTTTTGGCCTGGGAATTGTCGCCCGCAAGGGCGTAGGCGCGCCCCAGTCCGAAGTGCGCCAGCGAGCCGATCACAAAATTGGCGACCAGTGTACGGCGATCCACGATTTTCTGGTATTCGGCAGCGGCTTCCCTACCTTTCTTCATCGCCAGGTAGGCCTGCGCGCGGACGTAGGTCGGGTACATCATGGCCTCCACATTCGGGGTGGGAGTCGGCGCGCCGAACTCATAAGGACCGGTGGCTTGCAGAATTTCCTCGGCCTTGGCTGGGTTGTTGCGGCTGATTTCAATACTGGCCCGGATACTGGGAAGCCAATATCGGTTTACCAGAGTATCTTCCGGATAGCGCTTCGCCAGGTCATCGGCCATCTTCTCTGCCTGGGCGACATCTCCTGCCCGCGCCAAGGCCAAGGCGCCGAGAGTCTGTGAATCGTGCTCCGAGGCTAATGCCAAGGCGTCAGAAGCCAGTCTTCGAGCCCCCGCCACGTTCTGAACCTCGGCCTCTCGCAGCGCGGCATTCATCTGCCATAAAGCAGCGGTCTCTTTCTGGTCGTTGCGTTTGGCCGCATCGACAGCGCGCCGCGAGATTTCACGAGCCTTCCCCATCCGGCCGTGATAAGCCTCGGTGTCGGACGATATGGAGAGAAGCTGGTCTTCCGCTCCCGGTTTGCCCATCGCCCAGGCAACCTGCCGCGCCATCTCGGCGTTGTCGCCTTCGAGAAACGCCACCGCGTACATGTTGGCATGCAGAGTCGAGTTTTCGCTCTTCTCTGTGACTCCCTGCTTGTAAGCAGCCTTGGCTTCATCAATGCGATTGGCCAGGATGTATTGTCCGACGAGATTGCCGTCGCTGAGAGAGGGATCGGCGGACACCTGCCTCGCTTGCAGCGTTTCCTTGACGCTTTGATCGTATTGCCCCTGGGAGTCGGCAATCACGCCCAAGTCGAGGAACGGAGTGAAATCGCGGGGATACGCCTGGCTCCACTGGAGGAATGCCGCTTGCGCCTTTTCTAGATTCCCTGTCACGAACTGGTGGTAATCCGCTTCAACGTGGAAGCGCTCTCGTTCACTTACCCGATTTCGTAGTTCGAAGGCCCGGGCAATGTATTCGTTGGAGACCCCAATTTCTCCGAGGTTGGAGTAGGCAACACCGAGACCGAGATAGGCGCTGGCGAAATTGGGATCCAGTTCAACGGCCTGCTTGTAGAGTGGAATCTCAGCGGCCGGATTTCCCAGGAAGCGGACCTTCGATGCCTGCGAATACGCTTTCAGGGCATCCAGCGAAGATGTCGTAGCCTCCTCCAGGGGTGCGTCATATTTCTGGATGGTGCTGAGCGATTCGCCCAGCTTCTCGCGCATCTGGGTTCCCAGTTGTCCGAGTTGCCCGAGCACGTGGTCCTTGTCCACCACTTCAGCTTGCACGCTGGCCAGGGAATCTCCATTGGCGCAGTTCATCGCACCCAGAATAAGGTCGTAACGGCTGCCCACCTGGCCGATCGAACCGGTGAGCATCGCCGTGCTGGAGGTACGTTGGCAAACTTCTCGCGCCACTTCGCGGGAGAGGCGATCACTCGGCTGGCGGCCCATCATTTTCAGGGTGTTGCCAACTTCCTCATCCGACAGAATATTCAAGAAAGGACTTTGTGCCAGGCTGACCGAAAGCGCCTGCTTCAGGGTGTCGTCGAAACTGCTGTCGCCGGTCGAGTTGGTGAAGTCGGCGATGACTATTTTGTCTTTGTCGGTGAGCTTGGGAGAGCGATGAGAGTTCCAATAGAGACCGCCGCCGATTGCACCCGCGACTATGACCGCCGCAACGCCTGTCAGAATTTTGGCCCGTGAACTCTTCTCCGCGACCGGCGGAGGAGCGGACGGAGGCGTCTGGGTTGCGCCCAACGGACTGGTCTGAGCAGACACACCCGCACTGCTAGAGCGAGGACGAGGAACGGAAACCTCCCCTCCCGCCGGCTCCTCAGAAGAAGCTGTAACTCCCGAACCGGTTCGCATCGAACTCGCCGAACCTGCGTCCCGCTTGAGCCGCATCAGTTCGGCTTTCATCTCGGATGCGTGCTGGTAACGGAGCTCGCGGTCTTTCTCCAGAGCCCGGTTGATGATGCGTTCCAGTTCCACGGGAGCTTCCCGGTTGAGCCTTACAGGCGCGGTCGGAGAACTATGCAGGATTGCGTCAAAGATTGCTCCCGAGGTCTCTCCAGTGAAAGGCACAACACCGGTGGCCATCTCGTAGAGAACTGCTCCGAAGGAGAACAGATCCGTGCGTGGGTCCAGGAGCTTGCCCAAAACCTGCTCGGGTGACATGTATGCCACCGTGCCCAAAGCCGTGCCGGGGCTGGTCAGGTGCTGATCGCTCACGCCGGCCGTGGCTCCGGATGCGCCGAGTTGCGCAGCTGCGGCTGGCTCAATTTTGGCTAGTCCGAAATCAAGAATCTTGGCATGTCCGCGGCGGGTGGCAAAGAGATTGGCAGGTTTGATGTCGCGGTGAATGATGCCGGCGGAATGCGCCGCATCCAGCGCGTCGGCAATTTCAATGGCCAATGAAAGGAGATCGCTCATTTCCAGCGGGCGGCCTGCGATCCGATGCTTCAACGTCAGGCCGTCCAGAAACTCCATGACGATGAAGGCCTGCTTATCCTCCTCGCCGATGTCGTAGATGGTGCAGATGTTGGGGTGGTTCAAGGCGGACGCAGCCTGCGCCTCGCGTTGGAAACGGGCCAACGCCTGGGGGTCGCCAGCCACTTCCGGCGGGAGAAACTTGAGGGCAACAAAACGGTGTAGGCGGGTATCTTCAGCCTTGTAGACCACGCCCATGCCACCACCACCCAGCTTCTCCACAATGCGATAGTGCGAGATGGTTCGACCGATCAAAGAAGGGCGCTCTAAGCACGACCATATTAGAAGGCTACCCAGGGTGAGTCAATGCATGAGTGCGTCCGGGCACACATTCCCATCCTGTTACAATCAAAGTTCCGTCCCAACGCCATGAAGTGTCCTTTTTGCGGCTTTGCCAACGATAAAGTGGTTGATTCGCGGGAGAGCAAGGAAGCGGATTCCATCCGCCGCCGCCGCGAGTGCTTGAAGTGCGAGAAGCGCTTCACCACGTACGAGCGCATCGACGAAATCCCCTACATGGTGGTCAAGAAAGACGGCCGGCGGGAGAAGTTCGACCGGCAGAAAGTTCTGAACGGTCTGCTGCGAGCCTGCGAGAAACGCCCGGTGCCCATCGGAAAATTGGAGCAGATCGTGAACGAAGCGGAGAGCTTCGTCATCGAGTCTGCCGAGCGCGAGCGCAAAACCAGCGAATTGGGCGAACTGATCATGAGCCGCTTGCGCCGCTATGACAAGGTGGCCTATGTGCGCTTCGCCTCGGTTTACCTGGACTTCAAGGATGTGCAGGAATTTATGACGGAGTTAAAGGATCTGCTCAAGACGAAAGACACGCCTGAGGTTCGCGAGAAGAGCGCGCAGAAGACGCAATAGTAATGGAAGACGGACTCCCGTCCCTTCAAGATATGGCTTACAAGATCACACTCATTCCCGGCGACGGCATTGGCCCCGAAGTCACCCAGGCAGCGGTGCGCATTCTCGAGGCCACAGGCCTGAAATTTGACTGGGAGACTTTCTCTGCCGGCGCCGAGGCCTACGAGAGGTACCGTGAATACATTCCCAAGGAGCTGATCGAGTCCATCGAGCGCACCAAGGTAGGCTTGAAAGGGCCGGTGACGACGCCCATCGCTGGCGGATTTTCCAGCATCAACGTGGAGTTGCGCAAGCGCTTCGAGCTCTACGCCAACTTCCGGCCGATTCGCAACCTTCCCCATATCCCAACCCGCTATCCGGATGTCGATCTCATCATCGTGCGGGAAAACACCGAAGGTCTCTACTCCGGCATCGAGCATGAAGTGGTTCCCGGCGTGGTGGAAAGCCTGAAGATCATGACGGAAAAAGCGTGCACGCGGATTTCGCGATTCGCCTTCGAGTACGCCCGCAAGAACCATAGAAAGAAGATTCACGCCATCCACAAAGCCAACATCATGAAGCTGTCGGACGGGCTGTTCCTGCGCTGCGCGCGCGATGTGGCCAAAGAATATCCCGAGATCCCTTACCACGAGCACATCGTGGACAACACTTGCATGCAGCTGGTGATGAATCCTTACCAGTACGACATGCTGCTGATGGAGAACCTGTACGGCGATATCATTTCTGATCTTTGCGCGGCATTTGTCGGCGGCCTAGGAATGGTTCCGAGCGCCAACTTCGGTGAAGATTGTGCGATTTTTGAAGCGGTGCACGGCTCGGCGCCCGATATCGCCGGGAAGGATCTCGCCAACCCGACGGCGGTCATTCGCTGTTCCCTGCTGATGTTGCGGCATCTCGGCGAGTTCGACGCGGCGCTCAAGATTCGCAACGCGCTGGAGATGGTTTACCGCAGCCGCGAGAAGTTGACGCGGGATATCGGCGGGAAAGCGGGAACGTTAGAGTTTGCGGATTCGATAATTGAGGCCATGGAATCCGCTTCAGTCCCGGCGTCGGTGCCGACAAGTCCCTCCTATTGATCGAGGATTCTTGGGCGAAGCGCCCTGCTTTTCGACCTCCCAGAGCGCAGATATGCATTAATTTAGCCTAACTAACCACCTCGTTGCACTCCTTCCTATCAATTTTGATTGCGACAACAGATGTTGCTTGCGGCGGCTGCAGCGGCTGGCATACGATCCAACCCAGTAAGTTGACTCAAGACCGTCCTGAGGTGAATCCATGAAATACCATTGCATACTGACGTTTGTCGCCGCGCTGTCCTCACTGGCCAGCATACCTGCGAAGGCACAGCAGCCGTATATAGGGGAAATACGGTACGTGGCTTTTAACTTCGCTCCGCAGGGGTGGGGACTGTGCGACGGTCAGATCCTTCCCATCAACCAGAACCAGGCCCTTTTCAGTCTGATTGGAACAACCTACGGCGGGGACGGCGTCCGTACTTTTGCCCTGCCCGATATGCGTGGCCGCGTGCCCGTGGCAACAGGACAAGGAACTAATCTGTCGAACCGCGTAATCGGCCAGCTGGGGGGACAGGAAACCGTGGCCCTGACCGTGGACCAAATGCCGAGGCATCGCCATTCCCTGCACGCCTCGAGCGCCGGCGCAAATTCATTGGCGCCCGCTGGTTCCGTACTCGCGGATAGTACGCAGGCAATCTACAACACGCAATCGCCGGACGCGACCTTGAAGCCCGGGTCAGTCGGCAAGACGGGCGGAGGCGCGCCGCATGAGAATATGCCGCCCTTCCTGGCGATGACTTGCGTCATCGCTCTTGAGGGCATCTTTCCTTCGCAGTAACGAACAGGTTCCTCGATTCCGCTGGGACGTCGGGAATGGACCTTCGCGGACTTAATCCAGGGATTAAAATTCGCCAGCCGAAGGCCGCCTGTCTGATCCGGAGTCAGACTTCCTCGCAGCAGCCTGAAGTCTGCCACGGTTTCGCGTTGACGAAAGCTTCGTCCATTGAGTAACATCCTCTTTCTCCAAGGAACCCCGGGGGATGGCAAACTCAACTCGGCGCATAGGTGTGGTCCTGTTCCAGCTAGGCGGTCCGGATACGCTGGAAGCCATCGAGCCTTTCCTTTTTAATCTCTTTTGCGACCCCGATATTATTGATTTCCCCTTCGCTCGCCTCGGCCGGAAGCCTCTGGCGAAGCTGATTTCCAGTACCCGTGCCCGGAAGGTGCAACATCATTATTCGGTGATCGGCGGGGGCTCGCCGATACGCCGGTTCACCGAGCAACAGGCGTTGGCTCTGCAACGTGAATTGTGTGCATCGGGCATCGATGCGCGCTGCTTTGTGGCCATGCGCTACTGGCATCCCTTTACCGCTGAAGCCATTGCGCATCTCTGTGCCGCCGGTTGCGACGAGGTAGTCTTGCTTCCGCTTTATCCCCAATACTCCGCGACCACTACCGGCAGCAGCCTGAACGAATGGCGCCGGCTTTTCCGGGATCGCCTGCCGGTGCGCTGCATTGACGCCTTTTATCGCCATGAGCTTTATGTCGAAGCCCTGGCGGAGAGAGTCCGGGAAACTCTGACGCGATTTTCTGACCCGGACCGGCCGGAATTGGTCTTCAGCGCACACAGCGTTCCGGTCTCGGTGATCGAAAAAGGTGATCCTTACCGGCAGCAGATCGAAGAAACCGTTCAGCTGCTGATGCGCCGCGGCGGATGGCCGAATCGTTACCGGTTGTGTTACCAAAGCAAAGTAGGCACGAGCAAGTGGTTGCAACCTTCGCTGCGCGTAACCTTGCGCGAGCTTTCGGCGGAAAACATTCAGCAAGTTTGCATTGTGCCCATTTCGTTTGTCTCGGATCATGTCGAAACCCTGGGAGAGATCGATCACGAGGCCCGGGAACAGGCGGCGGCGCTGGGATTCACCCAGTTCGAAATGACCTCTGGTCTGAACAATTCGCCAACATTTATTTCCGCGCTGGCGGATCTGGTAACGACGGCACTGGGCAGGAACAATTTGGATCGGTACGACCTGGCAGAGGCACAGCTGGCTGCGTCTGTCTCGTGAAGTGGGGTGTGGAAGTGTCGTAAGTCCTAGTGTGGCGCTTGAGATGGCGCCTTGAATTCGCGGCCTTAGCTGCTGCGAAGGGGTGAGGAGGAAATGGCAGACGAGTCCGCCAAAGGAATCCTTGGGCATCTTCCGCCTTTGCCGCGGAAGGAACTCAACAATTCGGTCATTGGGATGGAGCAGGCGTATCGACAGCGCAAGGGCCTGCCCTTGCTCAGTGATGCCGATATCGAGGCGTTAAAGGCCGGACAGCCGATGTCATGGGAAGACGGTGGATCGGGACCGGCGCCGGCGAGTGCGGCGGCAACTCCTGCTGCGCCGGCTCCGGCCGCTGCTGCACCAGCGGCACCGGTGGCTGTAGCGGTAGCATCTGGCGCGGGCATCAGCGAAGAGGTTGCCAAGTGGGTGGCCCTCGGCAAGAAGTGGAGCAAGTCCGCCATCGCGGCGGAACAGGCACGGCGCGGACGCAAGAGCCTGCCCGCGCTGAATGATGCAGAAATCACTGCCCTGCTCGGCGAGCCGGCTGAAGCGGCGCCGGCGGTTGCAGCAACATCCGCTGCCGCGAAAACCGCGGCACCGGCTGCGGCCCGAACGGCGGCACCCGCGCTGGCAGCGTCCGCAGCCGCGTCCGTGGCACGCAGCGGCGAATCCACCCGATACGTCGGCACTCCGGCGGTAGGCACTTCCAAGGCAGCATCGGCCGGAGGAATTGCCTCGATCGGTCCGGAAGACAACGAAATCAATCGCGCCCGACGGCGGTTGGTGTGGGCATCCGTAGCTGCCTTTCTAACAGCCTGGCTGCTGGCCTTCTTCCGCTTCTTCTTGCCGCGCACTTTATTCGAGCCCGCGACCTCGTTCAAGATCGGTTATCCCTCGGATTACGGCCTGGGGGTAGACACAAAGTTCCAGCAGAAATTTCGCATCTGGGTAGACCGCACACCAGACCGCCTGTTCGTCATCTACGCGCGCTGCACCCATCTTGGTTGCACGCCGGACTGGAAACCCAGCGAGACTAAATTCAAGTGTCCGTGTCACGGCAGCGGATACGACAGCGAGGGCATTAATTTCGAGGGACCGGCGCCGCGACCGATGGACCGATGTCATCTAGAGATCGCGGCCGATGGCCAGATTCTGGTGGATGCGGCCAAGCTGTACCAGTGGCCCAAGGGTCAACCGAGTCACTTTAATGATCCCGGCGCATATTTGCCGGGCTAACGGGTTGTGTTGTGACGGGCGCTCTCGTGACTTTGCCCCAAGCAGAGCTCGACCGCGAGCATTTAGTTTCGTCATCATCAGAGGACCATAATGGCTGAGGAAAAGGGTAACGGAGCCAACGGGGACCGGGTCCGATTGCTGGACCGGGTGAAAGCCGGGGTCAAAGAGGATGTTCAGTCGCTTAAGACCGACATGCCGGCCAAGGCGAAGGAACAGATAGAAGGTCTCAAGGATCCGACCAAGACCCAGGTCTACACTTCCATATTTCGCCACAAGCACGATGACACGCCGCGCAATCGCGCGCTGGGTGTGCTGTCAAACGTCTTCCTGCATCTGCATCCGGCCAAGATTAACCGGGACGCAGTGCGCTATAGCTACACCTGGGGCATGGGCGGAATTACGTTCTACCTCTTTATTGTGCTGACCTTCACCGGCGTGTTGCTCATGTTCTATTACCACCCGACCAAGGTGCAGGCGTTTCGCGACGTTTTATACCTCGAACACGATGTCCCCTTCGGCAAACTGCTGCGCAACATGCACCGCTGGGCAGCGCACTTGATGGTGATTGCCGTATGGCTACATATGTTCCGCGTTTTCCTGACAGGGTCCTACAAAAAACCGCGCGAGTTCAACTGGAACATCGGTGTGCTGCTGCTGGTATTTACCCTGCTGCTTTCGTTTACCGGCTACCTGCTGCCCGACGATCAACTGGGATTCTGGGCGGTCACCGTGGGAACAAACATGGCCCGGGCGACGCCGTTGCTGGGCCACGAAGGCCCGTTTGGACACATGTTAGGCATGACACCTTACAACGACGTGCGATTTGGCTTGCTGGGCGGATCCATCGTGGACGCTAATGCCCTGCTGCGGTCTTATATCTGGCACTGCATCGGCATCCCCATCGTCGCGTCGGTTCTGATGATCGTGCATTTCTGGCGCGTGCGCAAAGATGGCGGCATTTCCGGACCGGCGCCAGTGATGTTAGAGGCGGAAGCGGATAAGCCGCGCCGGACAGTTTAATCGGGTGGGGACAGCCGCCCGCGGCTGTCCGCGAAGCGAGGCTCCGCTGTCGAGTTTCACTCAACCTGAACGGCCGGCGGCGGCCGTTCCTAAATGGTTTGGGGAGCAATTATGGACTGGCATCAACTTTGGGAGATTGCGTCCGCGCCCGACAATGTGCCCATTGTCGGTCTGATTCCATTGCTGGTTTTCTACTGTTACCTGGCGTTGAAGCAGGCCAAGGCCAACGATGTGCTGATTGGGGAGCTCGAAACCAATCCCGCGATGGCCAAAACCCATCATCGCAAGACCTGGCCGTTTCGTCCCGGCTGGCAGAAGGAAGTCCATGTCTGGCCATTCCTGCTCCGGATTGAATTTCTGGCCGCGATGATCGTCACGATCATTCTGATGGTCTGGTCGATCACGCTTTACGCACCTCTGGAAGAGCCCTCCAATCCCAACCTCACGATGAACCCGGCGAAGGCGCCGTGGTATTTCCTCGGACTGCAGGAGATGCTGGTGTACTTCGACCCGTGGATTGCCGGCGTAGTAATGCCTACCTTGATCATCGTCGGCCTCATGGTCATTCCTTATATTGATACGAATCCTCTGGGCAGCGGCTACTACACCTGGAAGCAACGCAAGTTTGCCATCGGATCATTTTTGTTTGGCTTCATCGTGCTGTGGGTGGCCATGATCCTGATCGGTACCTTTATCCGCGGCCCTGGCTGGCAGTGGTTTTGGCCGGGACAAACCTGGGATCACAATCGCCAGATCTACGAAGTGAACCGGGACTTGCCGGATATCTTCGGAATCACGTCGAACCTGGCGAAGGCAATCTTCGGCGCGATCGTGGTCGGAGGGTATTATCTGGCCGGCGGGTTCCTGGTACATGCACTGTTCCGGCGCTATAACCCGAAGGATTACAAACGGATGAGCCTGCTGCAGTACTCCATCATGCAGTTCTTTTTGCTGACCATGGTGGCGCTGCCGCTAAAGATGCTGTTGCGCCTGGGTTGGCATATCAAGTACGTGTGGATTACGCCGTGGTTCAACGTGTGAGACCGTCGTTGGTCGATGGTCGTCGGTCGTTGGCCGCACGGCATATCGGTCCGGTTTTGAAGTGAACGACCAACGACGAACGACTAACGACAGTCAGGGAGAATCTGGTGCCTGAACAACCAAGTCCCGAGCAAGATCCGGTAGTCACCAAGTCGTACGCGCTGCACTACGTGATCGCCATGGTGATTCTCATGGCCTCGCTGTTCTGGGCGTTGTGGGATGAGGCCTTCGGGCAGCGGCCCTGGAAAGCCTTTCAGCACGAATGGCAACAGCGCTACACGGCGGTGCTGAATACCACCAGTTCGAAGTCCGAAGCATCTCAGGCTGCGGTGGAGAACAGCCCGGATTACCAGGCTCTCAAGCGGACCTACGAACAGGCCGAGGAGCAGACCAAAGGCCAGGCGACGAAGATCAGAGAGGATCTGGCAGACGCCAATGGCAAGCTTTTGGCTGTGCGCTCGGTGTTCACCGATCGGCGGGCCTACGTCAACGCCCTCATCTACGACATCGAAACCGAAACCAGTGCCTCGGCCAAGAAAAGCCTCAGGGAGAAGCTGACGGAATACCAGAGCGAGCCGGCCACCGTGGAATTTCCCGATCACTCGAGAAAGAAATACACCTTCAAGGAGCTCGAGGAGGCGTTCAACGAATACAACGCCGAGAAGACCCGGCTTAGCCTCGAGTTGGGCGAAGTCCTCAAGCCGGTGACGGAAGCCAACACCAAGATGCTGGCGTACATCACAAATCACATGGTGGACCTCACGCCGGCGCAGATTGACGGCTTGAAGAAGAAGACGGCCGACTGGTACCCGGCAATCGTGCAGATCAATGTGGCCGAGGCCAACATTGTGGACCGTTGCGAATCCTGCCACATGGGAATTCGCGAGCCGGTCAAGTTGACTGTGGCCTCGATGACGCCCAAAGGTGAAAAACATCCAGACGAGTATGCTCTGGCTTTTACCAGCCATCCTCAACCTGAACTCTTAAAGATTCACGACCCGGACAATTTTGGCTGTTCTCCGTGCCACCAGGGAAACGGGCGAGCTACCACCAGCGTGGAAAAGGCTCACGGCAACTACGAGCACTGGCTGTGGCCACTTTTTCCCAGGCAAAACGTACAAGCCGGGTGCCAGAACTGCCACGCGGCTGATATGTTCCTGGCCAGCGGGGACACGGAATGGACGGTCATCAACGAAGGAAAAGATCTCTATCGCCAAAAAGGCTGTATGGGTTGTCATCGCTACCAGGGATACGACCAGGAGCCCGAGGAGCTGAACTCCATCACTCAGCAGATCAAGCTTTTCGATCAGCAGAAGATCGACAACCTCAAGCAGGCGGCTTATCTGATGAAGCAGGCGGACGCCGCCGAAAGCAACGAAGAAGCCAACCGGCTGAACGAGAATGCGATTGCCTTAAGGGTGGCCAATAGCAAGATCGACGGGCGTCTGCAGCAGCTCGACTTCCAGTCGCATAGCTTGATGCAGGACCAGAAGAAGGTAGGACCAAACCTGAAAGATATCCGGCTCAAGCTGAACAAGAACTGGATACCAGTTTGGCTGAACAAACCCACCGATTTCCGTCCGACCACCAAGATGCCGAATTTCCGCCTGACCGGTCACCAGATCGAGACCATCTCGGCATATCTGTGGCAGTCGGCTTTGACGGACCCGCTTCCCCAGCAGAAATCTGGAAATGCCGAACACGGCAAAGAGCTGTTTGAAACGCGCGGCTGCCTGGCCTGCCACTCGATCGGGGAAGGCAATCAGATGATGGGTGGGACCTTCGCTGCGAATCTTACCCGCGAAGGTGAGAAAGCGAACTACGATTATCTAGTCCGCTGGATCCATAACGCCCGCCAGCGCACTCGTCCATACTGCCCTTACGAGAAGAAAGATATTGGTCCGGAGGATTACGCCAAGAAGGGGCTGCCGTACCAGTTCGATCTCGAACACAGCCAGTGTCCGAATGACGGCGATGAACTGCAAGTGCAGAACATGACCGTCATGCCGAGCCTGCGGCTTACGGTCGAGGATGCGCAGGATATCGCCAGCTACCTGATGACGCAAAGGCGAAAAGAGCCCTCTGCCTACGCCGAAGCATCTTTCATGGACGATCCGAAACTCAAAGACGAGGGCAAGAAGTGGATTCGGCAATATGGCTGCGCCGGGTGCCATGAAATCGCCGGACTGGAAGACGAAGGCCGCATCGGCACCGAGCTGACCGCCGAAGGCAGCAAACCGATCGAGCGTCTGGATTTTGCGCGCTTCACTGTGCCGGCAGAGCGCGGCACCGAGGAGCCAATCACCGATCCCGAGGATCTGGCGCGCTTGCCCGAGGGGCCTGCGAAAGGTCCATGGTACGACCATAAAGGCTTCTTCGAGCACAAGCTGGCAGAACCCAACGTCTACGACAAGGGCATGATCAAGTCAGAGACCGAAGCGCTGCGCATGCCCAACCTGCATTTGAACAAGGAGCAGATTCAGGCCCTGACCACATTCCTCCTGGGAAGCGAAGACATTTCCCTTCCCGACAACTACAAATACAAGCCGGAGGATGCGCGGGGAGATATTCAGCGGGGCTGGTGGGTGGTTAAGAAGTACAACTGCATGGGTTGCCACCAGTTCATCCCCGGACAAAAGACGATTCTCATGGGCTTGCCGCAATACCGCGACACGCCGGAGCAGCTGCCTCCGAAACTTTTGACCGAGGGAGCCCGCGTCGATCCCGAGTGGCTGCGGAAATTTTTGTCGAATCCCGCGCTGAGCGAGACGGATACGAACCGTGATGGGGTGCGCCCGTATCTGAGAGTGCGAATGCCGACATTCTCATTCTCGGACAACGAACTGCGTATCCTGGTGCGCTTCTTCCAGGCGCTTTCGCAGCAGCCCATGCCATACATTCCGGAGCAAGTGCCAGTGTTGTCGGCGAAGGAAACGGAGATGGCGCGCAGCCTGTTCTCGAGCACGGCTGCGCCCTGCTTGAAGTGCCACGCTACGGGCGATCCACAACACGACAGGATCGCGACGGCTCCGAATTTCCTACTGGCCAAAGAGCGTTTGAAACCCGATTGGGCGGAGCGCTGGGTACTTGATCCCCAGGCTATCAGCCCGGGCACGTCGATGCCGTCCGGCCTGTTCCGTAAGCAGGGCGATCAGTGGGTGTTCGCCGGGCCGACGCCGGCTTCGTTCCAGGGTTACCAGAAGGACCACAACAAGCTGCTGGTGGATTACATCTTCCAGCTCACTCCGGAAGAACAGCGTCGGGTGGCGGCTTCCATGGGACGTCCGAGCGCCTCAAACCAGCCGCCGCACAAGCGGAAGCAGGTTGTGGCTGCAGGTTTGACTGCAAGCAGCAGCAGTTCGCGGTAGAATACTGAGTTCCGTAAGGCTTAGTGCTGTCGAGCAGTGCTCGACTTGGACGGGCGAGGACACCCGTCCTCCACATAAATTTCTGCACTTCACTACTTTCACGAAAGGGACATCATGAATAAGAAGACATGGATTGCAACGTTCGGTCTGCTCTGCCTTGCCTTGTGGCTGCTGGTGGGCTGCACCAAGAAGGAAGCCGAGCAACCGGCGGCGCCAGCGGCCGAATCGCAACCTATGGCGCCGGCAGCCACACCGATTGATCCCACCACGGTCGCGTCAGTGAGCGGAACGGTAAAACTAGACGGCGCTGCCCCCAAGGCCGCCAAGATTGACATGAGCCAGGACCCTGCCTGTAAAGGAACCAATACCGCGGAGACCGTCGTCGCCGATGGTGGCAATCTGGCGAATGTTTTCGTTTATGTGAAGGATGGATTCGGAACCCGTACGTTTGATGTTCCCACGACCGCTGTGACTATCGATCAGCAGGGCTGCAAATATCATCCCCACGTGCTGGGAGTGATGGCTGGCCAGAACATCGATATCAAGAACGACGACCAGACCACGCACAACATTCACCCCACGCCCGCCGACAACCGCGAATGGAACGAATCTCAGCCGCCGGCCTCGGCGCCGATCGAGAAGAGCTTCGCCCGCGAGGAGATCATGCTGCCGGTGAAGTGCAACCAGCATCCGTGGATGAAGATGTACATCAACGTCGTGAAAAGTCCCTTCTACGCCGTGACCGGACCAGATGGCAAGTACGAGATCAAGGGACTGCCGCCGGGCGACTACACGCTGGCTTTCGTGCAAGAAAAGCTGGGCGAACAGACCCAGAAGGTCACGCTGGCCGCCAAGGACAGCAAGACAGTGGATCAGAGCTTCAAGGCACAATAGTGTCTGCCAATGGAGGACGGGCGCCTCGCCCGTCCTGCTGGGCAGCCTAACTGTCAAGGAGTCGAAACCTGAAAGGCTTAGCCGCACCTTACAATCGAGCCCACCACTCCTTTGCTGTATTTGTGGCGGGCGCGACGTTTATCCTGCTGATCGCCGGCGCGCTGGTCACCAGCAATGATGCCGGGCTGTCCATCCCCGACTGGCCGACTTC
Source organism: Terriglobales bacterium (assembly GCA_049582765.1). Lineage (GTDB taxonomy): Bacteria > Acidobacteriota > Terriglobia > Terriglobales > Acidobacteriaceae > JBAUUQ01. Next base: position 182,454 of record JBAUUQ010000047.1, on the reverse strand, counting down.
GTTCGGGTCCTTCACCGTTCCGCCTTTGCACGGTGGTATCCGCTACGAGTGGACCCATCGCGCCATTGCCGGCTCGATCGTGATTCTGACCGTCACCATCGCTACGTGGACGTGGCTCGTAGAGCGCCGCCGCTGGATGAAGTGGCTGGGCATTGCCGCCCTGGGTACGGTGATAACGCAGGCCATCCTCGGTGGGCTCACTGTTTTATTGCTGCAGCCGCCATGGGTCTCTTCGGCGCACGCCGCGGTGGGACAAACCTTCTTTTGCATCGCGGTGGCGATCGCCTTGTTTACCGGACGCCGCTGGGTGGAAGAAGTTCCAGAAGTTGAACTCGACCAACGAAGCCCGAGCCTGATCACTCTGACCCAGCTCTCCATCTTCGTGCTTTATGTGCAGCTCATTTTTGGGGCCATGTTCCGGCATCATGGGATGAGTTGGTGGCCGCACGTATTGAATGCTCCGCTGGTTGCCGTGGTGCTGACCTGGACTGCAGTCAGGGCACTATCGGTTTACTCTAGGATTGAAGCAGTGCGGCGTCCGGCAATCGCTCTGCTCGGCCTGCTCATCACTCAACTCTGCCTCGGCTTCCTGGCATTCATGACCCGCGTGGCCTGGGGACGCGATGCGGTCCAGCCCGAACTTCCCATGGTGGTTTCAACCGTATCCCATGTGGCCGTAGGCGCCCTGTTACTGGCGACAGCGGTCATCCTGGCGATACAAGTGTGGCGGCATGTTCCCGTCTCGTTCGAAGAACGTGTGCCGGGACGCGAGCAAACGGCAGTGCCAGCTTAGCGCGAGAGCAAATGTCCGCCAATCGTTAACTAGTAATTGTCATCCTGAACGAAGTTGTCGTTCGCGAAGCGGACGGCAACGCAATCGAAAGACCTCGCGCTGCTCGAATCTGGCAGCGGCGTTTCCGGGAGTTCTCTTGGCACCCTTCAGGCAGAGGTAAGAATTCCGTTATAAGTCTATTTCAGCGCACGGGAGCAAGGGGTCCTTCGATTACAGGACTGATTCGCATTCGCGAACCAGTCCCTCCGCTCGGGACCACCAATGAACCCATATTTGAAGCGTGCGACTGGATTGCCTTCCTGTAAAATAGTCTGTGGCTTCCCCGACCTACGAACCTGCGGTTTCCAGTTCAGCGACGAACCTCCCGCTCACCACTCCGGTCATTTCCGTTCAAAACCTGGTGCATCGTTACGGAGAGCGAACGGCTCTGGACGGCGTCTCGTTTGAGGTGCAGGCGGCGGAGTTGTTCGGCCTTCTGGGTCCCAACGGCAGCGGCAAGACCACGCTGTTTCGCATTCTTTCGACGTTGATGATTCCCGTCGGAGGCCGTGCCAGTATTCTGGGATTCGATGTAGCGCGTGATCCCAACGGCTTGCGGCGGCAGATTGGCGTGGTGTTTCAGGCCCAGAGCATCGATGTAAAGTTGACCGCGGCAGAGAATCTGATGCACCAGGGACATCTCTACGGCCTGCATGGCTCGGCCCTGAAGGCGCGGATACGGGAAATGCTTGGCCGCGTGGGTCTGTCCGATCGTGCCGGTGAAAAGGCCGAAACATTTTCCGGCGGCATGCAGCGCCGGTTGGAGCTGGCCAAGGGATTATTGCATCATCCGTCGGTTCTGTTGCTGGATGAGCCGACAACCGGCCTCGATCCGGGAGCGCGGCGCGATCTGTGGCAGTATCTGGCAATTCTGCGCGATGAAGAACAGGTCACAGTGATTGTGACCACCCATCTTATGGAAGAAGCTGAGCGCTGCGACCGGCTGGCGATTCTCAACGCCGGAAAAGTGGTTGCCCTGGGAACGCCCAACGATCTGCGGCACGAGATTGGCGGAGATGTCATCCTGATGGATGCCAAAGATGCGGAGTCGCTTGCCAAGCGCGTCAGCGAGCGCTTCCACGTAGATGCCCAGGTATTGCAGGGGAAGGTCCGCTTCGAACGGGAAAACGGTCATCGCTTCATCACCGATGTGGTCGAGGCTTTTCCCGGCGAGATTGACGCGATCTCCGTCAGCAAACCGACTTTGGAAGATGTCTTCATTCACCGCACCGGACACAGGTTCTGGACGGAAGGTGAGACTGTCTGAAACGCCGGAATGATTTTCTAACGGAACGATTATGATGCTGGTACTTTCTATCGTGCTGGGTGTAATCCCCCTGCTGGGAATCGTGTGGACGGTAATGAAGGGCTCTGTCACCACGGTGGACGGGCTATTTCTCAGCCTGATTCTTTTGACCCTATCCGGCATTCTGTTTCTGAATGCGTTTCTCGAACTTCGCAGTAAGTTCAAGAAATCTCCCGCGCCTGCGGCGCAGAAACCGAGTTAACGTGGTCACACAAGCTGCAACTCTCCCGGCGCAGGCCGTGCCGGTCTCGAGCGGCCTGGCGTTGCCCGCCTTCACGCTGTGGTGGCGGGAGGTAGTCCGCTTCTACCGGCAGCGCAGCCGGGTGGTCGGCGTGATCGCTTCGCCGCTGCTGTTCTGGCTGGTGATCGGCTCCGGCTTTGGCACGTCTTTCCGGTCGGGCAATTCTCCCGGGCAGCAGCATTATCTCGACTATTTCTATCCCGGCGCGTTGATCATGATCGTGCTCTTCACTTCGATCTTCACCATGATGTCGGTCATCGAAGATCGCAAGGAAGGATTCCTGTTGTCGGTGATGGTGGCTCCGGTGCCCAGATCGGCGATCGTGCTGGGGAAGGTACTGGGTGGGACGACGTTAGCGACAATCCAGGGGCTGATCTTTCTGGCCTTCGCGCCGTTTGTCGGCGTGCACCTGGGCATCGCGGATTTCTTGCTAGTGGTGCTGGTGGTGTTTCTGGTTTCGTTTGCGCTCACTGGACTGGGATTTGTCATCGCCTGGCCCATGGATTCCACACAGGCATTCCATGCCATCATCAATTTGTTTCTGATTCCCCTCTGGCTGCTGTCAGGGGCGCTGTTTCCGATATCGGGCGCCTCGGGGTGGCTGCGGTTGCTTATGCGCATCAATCCGCTGACTTATGGAGTCGAGGCTCTGCGGATACTCTTGTTTCCCGAGAGCCCCGCGGTGTCTTCCCTTCCCGTTTGCCTGGCGGCGTTGGGGATGTTTACGCTGGTCATGTTCATACTGTCTTTCATCATGGTGAACCGGCGCACGACGAGGCCAGCCGCATGATGCAAGTTCCGCCACAATACGCAACCTATCCGGTCATTGAAGCCGGATTGAACGGCAGCAGTGCGGTGCTTTTGCTGGTCGGCCGAAACTTCATCAAGCGCGGACGCATGGCCGCGCACCGCGCCACCATGCTTACAGCGTTGGGCTGCTCCACTGTTTTTCTGGTCCTCTACTTGTATTACCACTGGCATGTGGGGAACGTCCGCTTCCAGGGGCAGGGCTGGTCGCGTCCGGTGTACTTCAGCATTCTGATTTCGCACACCATCCTGGCTATAACCATTGTTCCCATGATCATCATTACGCTCATACGCGCATTGCGGGAACGGTTCGATCGCCATCGCGTGATTGCCCGCTGGACCTATCCGCTGTGGATGTACGTGTCGGTGACCGGGGTGATCGTGTACTTTATGCTTTATCAGATTTTTGTGCCGTGAACGAAGCTCGATGGCAATCGTACGATTAAAGATCGACGTTTCCGGCACCGTGGGCGACCAGGCTTGGCGGCAGATCCAGCCCTTTGATCAGATCCAAAGCGCCGACTTCGGGCCCCAGTTCGGCAGTGGCGGACGCTGCAATCATCCGCCGGATGCTCCCCACAATAAGGGAGAGTGGATCGGAGCTGAAATCCGGCTGCAGACGCCACTTCTGGCACAGTACGCGGTCTCACACTATCTGGAGCAGGAGCGCGTGCTGGACGCCGATGTGGTGGAATAGAAGGCATTTTTGTAGCATCTCATCCTGACCAGCCGTCAGGCCCGGGAAGGATCTATGCATTTTGATTGGTAAATGCATATGCATTATGGCGGGGAATGCATAGATCCTTCGCTTTGCTCGGGACGACAAACAACCTTGGCATTACTCCGAATTGACATTGACGTGGATATCTTGCCCGAATCCGTTGCCCGATCTAAGGTACCCGAGGCGTCGGGTTCTCGTACCCGTCCGCGCATGTCCACCCGCAACCGGCTGTTGTTTCTCCTGACCGGCTGGCTGATCGTTTCCATGCCGTTTCTATTCTGGTGGAACACCTGGTTCGGACGAAATCTATCCGATAAGCAGCTTACCGAATACATTCAGGACGAAAAACATCCCAGGCACATTCAACATGCCCTGGTGCAGATCGGTGAGCGCATGAGTCGTCACGACACCAGCGTTCAACGCTGGTATCCCGATGCCGTGCGCCTGGCTGCATATCCAGTTGAGGAAGTGCGTAATACCGATGCCTGGGTCATGGGACAAGATACGTCTGGCGCTGGGTTTCACGAGTCTTTGCTGAAGATGCTGGGCGATTCGTCCCCAACCGTGCGCGGCAACGCTGCGCTTTCTCTGGTGCGGTTCGGCGACGCCAGCGGACGGCCACAGATCCTCGCTTTACTGCAGCCGGCCAAGGTGATCGCCCCGCAAGCGGGGAAAATCGTCGATGCAGCGGCGGTCGGAATTGCGATCCACCAAGGCGGAGTGGTGGCTAAGTTACGAGAGGGAGAACAAACCATCGAAGTGCGCTCCCCGATCAGCGGCCGTCTGCGCCAATTGTCCGCGCCCACGGGGCAGACGGTTGCCAGCGGTGCTGAGATCGCGACCATTGACCCTGGGACCGAACAAGTTTGGGAGGCGCTACGAGCGCTTTACCTGATCGGCCAGCCGGAGGATGTTGTGGCTGTGCTTCCCTATGAACGCGAATTGCCGGATATTCCGGATCACGTGCGGCAACAGGCGGTAGAAACTGAGAAGGCGATACGGGGGAGAGAGAAGTAATCAAGAACCAGTGGTCAGTTCTCAGTTCTCAGAGAGGCTCCCCTGGACCCGGCTCGGCAATTTGACGAAGGGGGCAGCCGCCGAAAGCTGACAGCTAAATCGGCATCACGCCGACTTCCTTTTCGACCTCGACGGTTTCTACCATCACGATCGCGTCCCACGGACAGCCATCCAGGAACGCTCCATCCGGGCCCTTGCTGACGCACTTCTTGCAGCCGATACAGAGAATCGGGTCGACCTGGATTCTGCCGAAAGGCGGGTGATCTTCGTCCGGAACCCAAAACATGCAGTCTTCCACCGGACAATACTCCACGCAGGCCGGAGATCCGGCGCAGCCGGTGCAGCACTCGGTAATGACTGCCAACTCCTTTGGTTTCTTCTTGCGAGGGGTGTCAATTCCCTTGGAACGGGGCTCGAACTTAAGCTCATCGGGCACCATCCCGACGGCCTTGATGTCGGCAGGCATGGAGGGGATTATAGCATTGCCCGATTCGGACCTGGCTAGCCAGCGCATCTTGATTGCGAGCCTTCGGCTGCTGTTCAACCGTCACATCGTCCACCGCCAATTCTGATATATTGGGCCGTCAACGGAAGGAGCGGCCATCATGGCAGGAAAAAGTGTTAACAAAGTCATTCTCCTAGGTAATCTCGGGAAAGATCCTGAAGTCAAATACACCCCACAAGGGACACCGGTCGCCAAGATCGCGCTGGCCACCAACGAGCGCTACAAGGATAAAGACGGCCAGTGGCAGGACCGCACCGAATGGCACAACCTGGTGTTATGGCAGAGATTGGCCGAGATCGCCGGGGAATATCTCAAGAAAGGCAGCAAGGTTTACGTCGAGGGACGGCTGCAAACCCGCTCCTGGGAAGACAAGCAGACCAACCAGAAGAAGTATATGACTGAGGTCGTGGTCAATGATTTGGTCCTGCTCGGCGGACGTGGCGAGGGCGCAGGAGAGCCGGCACGAAGCGCGGCTGCCGCTGGTGGCAACAATTTTGATCAGCGGTCACCGGAGGCGGAGCCGGCGATAGCGTCGAGTCCCATCAGCGACGAGGATATTCCCTTCTAGACTCGCGCGGTTCCACTAGTCTTCGTCCAACATGCGCCGGGTGATCTCTTCGACTGGGCAGAGATCATCCGTCAATATGGCCGTTCCCGTGGGCACTTCAAAATCCGACACCTGCGCTGCGGTGCGCCGGGCAAGGCGTTTGACGACCGCATCCCCGTCGAAACTTTGCAGGCGCGCGCGAATGGCGGCCGCATCGGTCTGTTTCGAAAAAGCCAGCAGCATCCGGTTGCCGTTACCCACCGCGAGCACCTCCACGGTAGGATAAACCTGCTTGAGCGTGGCGACGGTAGAGTTGAGCAGTTCCTGTTTCGCGCCCGTGTCGAACAGGTTCATCATCAACAGCCCATCTGCTGTCATGTGGGCGCGAACCGCCTGAAAAAACTCCTCCGTGACGAGATAGAAGGGGATGTAAGGCCCTCCCTGGTAAAGATCGACATGCACCAGACCGTAGGTGCCCGGATTACGGGCCAGCCAGGGACGAGCATCGGCAACATGGATGTGAAGTTTTCCATCTGTGGCGCTCAATCCGAAGAAGCGCTGCGCTGCTTCGACCACCTTGGGATCGATCTCGACCGCGTCGATGTCAATCTCCGGCGCGGTAACTCGGGTGGAAGAAATAGAACCTCCGCCGCCCATTCCCAAAACCAGCAGACGCTGCGAAGGCGCGAGCAGCGGGCCGAGGGCAAAGTCGTCGTAGTAATGCCCGGTCCACCCCGTGCGCTGGTCGCGGATGGTGTGTACGCCTCTTTCGTCATTCAGCTTGAGGATCATCCAGGTGCCGTTGCGAACTACGCGCACCAAATTGTAGGGAGACTCCGCCGCCCAAATGGTGGTAGAGGGCCAGGTTGCCGCCGGCACAAAACGCAGCGTCACCGCCACCAACCCAAGCGCAAGCAAGGCTGCCGGGACACGCAGCGCAAGCCCGGCCAGGCCGGTCAAAGCGGATACTGCGCAGACTCCTTCGAGCGTTCGTTGCGTGCCGAAATGCGGCACCAGGAAAAAGCTGGTCACAAGAATCCCGGCAATGCTGCCGACGGTGGAGATGGTATAAATCCCTCCGGCGGCAGATCCCACTCGCCCGGAACGCGCCAACAGACGAATCAGAAACGGCCCCGCAGTGGCCATTAACGTCACGGATGGGGCGAAGATGATCAGGCTGGCGAACATGGCGCCGCGAAAATCCACGCTGTGAGCCAGAGATCGCAGGACGGAACGAACGACGAAGAGGATGCCAAGTTGATAGAGGGCGCTGGCCAGAATCAGGCAGTAAAGAGGAAGATCGGTCTGGCTGCGATCGGCGACCCAACCGCCGAGAGCATATCCTATGGCCAACGCAGCCATGACCACCGAAATCATGCTGCCCCAAACGTAAATCGAGTATCCGAAATACGGGGCATAAAGGCGGAAGGCCACCAGCTCCTGGGCCATGATAACCGCGCCGGTAAAAAAAGGAGTGACCAGCCAGAGCGCCAGGCGGGCACGGCACACGTCGGTACTCGTGACCGCCCGGTCATCGGCGATGACCGGAGAATTTATAAGCAAGTCCTGGTGACTGGAAGACACGAGTGGCAAGACCTCCCGACGCAAAGCAAGCGAACTCGCCGAGCGCACAGCGTCCGGAGTCGTTTCAGCGGTTTTCGCGAGGTCGTCCACTCCGCCCCGCTAGACTCCGTTTTTTGGCAGGGATGCAGGTACGATGGTTCTTGTTTACTGCACCGCAGGTAGCAAGAGACCGATCAGAGCCGAGCTTACCTCCCCAGTCGTTTTGTCGAAAACCAAAACGTCGGATACGGCGCTCTGGGCGCTGCCCAGTGCAACCACGGCCCGAATCCTTGTAGCATCTTTTACTGTGATCATACGAGTGGCCGTGGCCAACGGGGCAAGCGTCTCACTTTTGCGGGAGAGAACTTCTCCGTTTCCCTTGAAGATCGTTATCGTGATGTCCAGATCGTTGCCCGTGATGTTTGAGACTTTGACCGCCGCTGACTGTGATGCCACCAGCTGCACCGCCGGCAGGTATTGGCTTTCGACCTGAGTGAAAGCCTTTGACCGAGTTACATAAAAGCAGCTTCCAATCGTACCCACGACGAAAAAAGCTACTAACTTCCACGAGATTCTCAGATTTTTCATGGCTCCTCCTGTGTCGGCTACGTTTGTAATGCGATCCATCCCCGCCCTGGAGAAAGGATGCGCGCATGGGGTCCCCTAATCCTTTTTGTTCACTGGACAGCGGGGAGCAAAATACCAGGCTGAATCGAGATTATTGTCTGCCCGGTAGTCTTATCGAATGTCAGAAGGCTGGAAACGGCAGCCTGTGCGGTGCCCAGTTCGACTCTCGCCCTGATACTGGATGGCGGGACTGCAGCCGGTTGTGTATAGTTCACGGTGAACGTTCGACCTGCTCCGACGGTCGCTCCGGCCTTGCGCAACACCCTGCCGCTGTCGCTGATAATTTTTACTTCTACTTCGACGGCTTCACTCGAAATATTCGAGACCTCGACCGCTGCCGACTGTGATTCCACCAGCTGCACGGCTGGTAAGTATTGGCTTTCGATCAGAGTAAAAGCACTCGATCGCGTTACGTAAAAACAGCTTCCAATTGCGCCCAGGACGAAAAGGGCGACCAGCTTCCATGACATCCTCAGATTTTTCACGGCTCCTCCTTGAGCTGCAACACATGCCTTTCGAGCGAGCACTGTCCGCCGGCCAACCCCGGGGAGAAAGGCTGCCTAAAACGTGCGGAGGATTATGCTTTCGACTACCCAGCTTGTCAATGTGCAAAGAGTTGCAATTGCAACCCGGCGGCCAGCAGAAAAGCCGATCTGAGCCAGGAGGCTGTCACCTAGACGCGTTCGAGTAACTGTCTCACGGCTCTCTGCGCTTCGAGGATGGAGAAGCGATGGTCCATGGCTCCGGCGAGGTCGGTATTGGCAAAGGCGATCCGGCCGAAGGGCGCGCTGCGCAGAACTTCTCGCGGCGCAGGCCGGCTGTCGCGGCCAAAGAAGAACCCGGGTTGCGGGCTGAGATAGGCATGACCCCAGCGGTTCAGAATGATGCCCGCGATGTCCCGTTTGGCGTCGAAGCCCGAAGCCGCAAACATCTCGCTAAACTGTTCGCGGATTCTCCTTTCATACTCCCTGAAGGACGTTCCCAGCATCTCCGCCCGGCCGCGATTTCCCTGTTCCTCGACGGAATATCCGGGATAGGAATAAAGGACTTTCAGGGAAAGGACGATGGGCGAATCCGGACCGATGGTGGAATCCGCGATACCGGTAAGCGCCAGCTTCCGTACTTCGATATAGTTGCCGACGCCTTCAAACCAACGGCATCCGCTCATGCCCATCTTGTAGAGAAAACGCCAGTTCTTTACGGCAACGTTGGCCATCATGCAGGGAGAGCGGTAGAACTCGGCATACGCCTTGCGATGGGTTTCTGGAAGGTCTTTCACGATGTGCCTGGTGGTCCAGCTTCCGCCCGCCAAGACCGCGGAGTTTGCCTTGACCCGGTAAACCTTGCCGTCCTTGAGGTATGCGATGCTGACGGATGTGGGGTGGCTCGGGTCGCCAATGTGCTGCACTGCGACAGCCGTAGAAGAGAGCCGAATCCGGGCGCTTGTTTGCGGAGTGTCGAGCGCCGAGAAGTTGACCTGGTTGCGGGTGACTCCCTCGACCGTGTCCGGGCCATCGATCACCCCGGGGATTAAACCCTTCACCAGCAATCGGGCGATTGTCGTGTTGCCGCCCGGGAACATCTGGTCGGTGCCGCTGCTCTCGTCCTTCAAGGGGTGCAGCATTTCAAATGCGTAGTCCGAGTACGCCGACAAAGCGTCGGGGCCTAGGCCCGAGCCGCCTCCCTCCACCGGAGAGAGAAACGTCCGAATGGTCTCCCGGCTCAGCCCGAACCGCTCCATGTAATGCTGTTCCAGGGTGATCGAATCGAGGTAGCGGCAAGTTGCATCGCCTTCCACCTTGGGGTGAACGAATTTGTCTCCTGGCAGCGGTGTGCCCTTCAGCCAGCGCAGCCACTCGGTGCGCGCGGCGGGAGAAATGGGAGCACCGTCGAGATTCTTCCCCAGTGGGTCAATCAGCCACATCCCGGATTTCAGCCCAAATCCGGAGCCGAACCAGAAACCGTATTGCCCGTGCCCCAGGCCGGTGGCTTCGTAGGGAGTCCGGGATAGCGGCATCTCCGGCGCTGGTCCCGCCCACTTCTGATATTCAAGCCTGGGTGTTTTCAGACCGATGGAGTCGTAAAACTGAGCGAGAAAACTGTTTGGATACTGGAGTTGGTAGATCGCAGAACCCTGGTGTGCGACCAACCGCTGGCCATCCACCATAAACTCATTTTGCTTGGCCTCGCCCCCGAAAATCGGGTGATTCTCGAGAACCAGGCACTTCATCTCCGGGCGGGCCTGCCGCTGGAAGAACAAAGCTGCGGCGAGTCCGCTGATTCCGCCACCGACGATGACGCAATCGTAGGTCTCTCCGGTGTCGATCGTGTCCCTGGGAAGAGGATCGTAAATTCCGTCGCGGATTGTATGCCCGGCCTGCAGAACTGCCAGCGTGTTTCCATTGGAGGCACTGTATTCGCCGACTCCACCATAGCCGGTGAATTCGTCTTCGGCGGCCAGCAGTTCCAAGGGGGTAGTGGATTCGAGCAAAGCCGCCCCGGAGGCCAGCAGCACGGAACCGAGGAAATCACGGCGGGTAATGGGCTCGTCCATGCCCAGAGCACTGTCACCGGGCAGGGCGGACTTGGGATCAGACATTCGCGGCTTCTCGTTGTTGGCCTGATTAGCGCACAGTCCTATCGTCAGCTGGCAGGTGCGCGCGCTCGATTATCAAGTGCCGATTCCGACAGGTCAAGCCCGGCACAATCGGGACATACGGTTTACGCACAGGTAGCTTCGTCAATCCTGGACTTCAATTTCGCTGGGAAAGTCCTCATTCCTGGTCTGCGGCCTTGCAGTGTTTCGCGATCGTACGCACGTCGGTCTGCACGTCCGCCACCTGCAACGGGACGCCATCCACACCGTGGACCGTATCACTGGGATTACTGCCCGTCTTTTCCGCCCTTACTCCCGTCTTGATTGTCCCCGGCAATATGCGGCCCTTCACCTCGACCTCATGGTGGAGGTCCTGGTCCAGTTTGTTTCCAACCCCTTTCAGCACATACGCCATGCTGGTGTTGTCTTCGATGAGGATGTAGTTTCCACGTTCCCCGTCGAGGCAACCGCGCAGGGTGGAAGCTCCACGAACCGGCGTGGTGCTGCCGCTAGGGGGTGCCGGCGGGTTAGATGACTGTTGCGCGACGACTCCCAGTGCGAAGAACAGAACCGCATACAACGCAATTGAACCCATGATCCGATTCATCGAATTCCTCCTTGGAATCTGTATCTCAAGTAGCCGACCGCGAACTGGCTCTCCCGGTCCTGCGGCTCGAGTACGGGTGAAATGATATTAGCCTCTTGCCGAACATGACTCGTTCTTAATCCGGCGGTGGCTCAGAATGCCCATCTTAACGTCCCAATCATCGAAAGGCAGGCTGACGTACATTACGTGCTTCCGAAGCCGAACATCTACCCTGTTGTTAGGAGCAAAGCCAGACGGTAGATAGTGAACGGCGGATTGGTAAAGTCCGACATAAACGTCGCAGTCCAGCCGAATGCCAATCTCATACGCATAGTTACGTGCCTGGAGAGGGCCGTCGGCGGGATTGCCTCCAATATAGTTCGACGGCGTCTCGTGTTTAACGACGCTGACGACTACCGCTGGCTGGTATCCCTGATGCACATCGCTGGACGCAGTGGTGTGTGCCTCAAACGGACAAACTCCGAACCCAAGGATAACTAACCACAAGCTCTTTCTCATGATCCCTCCAGGAGAACGGTTCACGGAAGGGCAAAATCTGGCCGCAACGAATCCGTGGAATAGCGTGCGTCCGCTTCGAATTCAGTTCAGCTGCGCGCTTACGACGGAGGTTGAGTTCAACACGAGCGGAGTCGTTTGTCAGCAGGATGGAGGTGGACGGTTGTAAAGACTCTTGTCGAGAAGAAGAGCACTCATCGGCGGACCAGCCGGCGCCATGTAGGGATAAAACGTTGGCGATTCAAGCGGCGCGAAGACGTGGACGGGAGGTGTCCAGAACGCCACGGCGCGGTCCATATGTTGCCGAACTGCCTGGGCGGCACTGGACTGCGCAGTAACGCCGTGAGGAACTGTGAATCGGAAAGTGCGAGTAGCCAGGCTAATGACCACTGAAAACATGACGACGCTGACGAGTACCCAACGCCACCGCGGCCGGCCTGCCACCACGCCAACTGTTTCCGTGTTCTTCATGGAGCCCACGACAAGCTGCAGTGATTATACTGCGCGAAGGCTTAGGGTCAAACCAGATGAACGGGGGCAGTCGTCACGCTACGACGTAGACGACCCGTGAAAGTGTGAACGGTCCGAATAGCGCTAGATGTCGTAGTACAAAGCAAACTCGAACGGATGCGGCCGCAGCCTCACCGCATCTACTTCCTTGGAGCGCTTGTAGTCGATGTAGGTACTCAGCACTTCTTCAGTGAAGACGTCGCCTTTCAACAGAAAGTCGTGATCTTTCTCCAGGGCAGCCAGCGCGAGAGCGCTCAGTCGGCTTGCGGGAGGGGTTCAGTTTAGAAGGCGAACTCCGGGAGCAGAAATCAATAGTCTTTATGAGGGCCATAACCGGCGGTTATTTGTGGCAATCCCCAGATTCGGATTTCGCGGCGCGGGGGCGTAGAATTCTGCCAATCCTTGCTCAGGGAGGGCGATTATGCACAAGCGATTCGCCATTTTGACCGCAGTCGTTCTTCTGGCGTCGTTCGCGCTGTGTGATGAGAACCATCAGCATGTTCTTACCCAAGAAGAGATCGGCTCTGTCCATTTCTCTACTTCGTGCGCCGACGCCGCAGAGTTCAATCGCGGGGTTGCTTTGTTGCATTCCTTCCAGTACGAGCAGGCGCAACAGGCGTTCCGCCAGATCTTGGACAAGGATCCGCAATGTGCGATGGCCCTGTGGGGCATAGCCATGTCGCACTATCACGGTCTGTGGGACAACGGTGACATAGACGCCGGGCGTGAGGCGATTCGCAAAGCCCAGGCAGCCGCTGCCGCCAACCCGAAGACAACTCTTCGAGAGCGTTCGTACATCGAGGCTCTGTTTGAGATTTACCGTCAGGACGACGGAGGCAAGTTGGCGCATGCCCAGGCTTTTGAACAAAAGATGGGTGCGCTCCAGGCCGCTTATCCGGAAGACAGCGAAGCGGCTATTTTTCACGCTTTGGCTCTGGCGATCACCGCGCCCAAAACCGACAAGACCTTCGCCAACCAGCGCAAATGTGGCGAAATTCTTGAGCCCATCTTCCAGAAGCAGCCACACCATCCCGGCGTCGCCCACTACCTTATTCATTGCTACGACAATCCGGTTCTGGCCGAACGCGCCCTCCCCGCAGCTCGCCTTTACGCGAAGATTGCACCTGCCTCAGCGCATGCTAACCATATGCCGTCCCACATTTTCACCCGGGTAGGATCGTGGGATGAGTCCATTGCTTCCAATTCCAAGTCGGCGGCTTTGGCCGCTACAGACGAGGAGACGTCGAAGAACGGCGAGGCGCGCGATCAGCGGCTCCATGCTCTGGATTACCTAGAGTATGCCTATCTTCAGAGCGGACGGGTGAAACAAGCCAAAGCTGTTGTGGACGAAATCAACGCACTCCGCCCGGTCGGTGGGCTCACTCTCACCGGGGATTACGCGCTGGCCGCGGTCCCTGCACGATCGACGATCGAATTAGCGGATTGGGAGCGAGCCGGTAATCTCCCGGTGCGTTCCGAAGGCGTTCCCTGGGCACAGGCCATCACCTGGATGGCCATCGGAGTGGGCAGCGCACGTTCTGGCCACGTAGAACGTGCCCGCCAAGCCGAACAGAAGTTAGGAGCTCTGCGCGATGCCGCCGCTGAGCAGAACAATGTCTACTGGTCGAATCAGATCGAAGTGCAACGCCGCGAGGTGGTGGCCTGGATTTCAGAAGCGTCAGGAGACAAAGATGCTGCGCTCGCTGCGGCTCGGTCGGCGGCAGAACTGGAAGAAAGTATGGATAAGCATGCGGTCACGCCGGGTCCCATCACGCCCGCCCGCGAGATGCTGGCGGAGATTCTTTTGCAGCACAAACAGCCACGGCAGGCGTTGGCGGAGTTTGAGGCCGTGCTGACCACCTCTCCCAACCGCTTCAATGCACTGTATGGTGCCGCAACCGCTGCCGAGGCCTCAGGCGATGCAGCCGGCGCAAGACAGTACTATCGGAAACTGACCGAGATCGCCGTCGGCGACGAACGTTCCGAACTCATCACTGCCCGCAAGAAGGCCGCCAGCCTGGAGGCAAGCGTTTCGCAGCAGTGAAACTATCATTGCGTCCGACGGCAGCGCTCCTCTAGACTTTGGGCGTGAAGAGCCAGACGCTCAACCCCGGCAGCCAAGTGCTGCTCCTATGGATTTTGATCAGCTCGAAACCTTCCTCGAAGTAGCGCGCTTGAGTTCCTTTTCGCGGGCTGCGGAGAAGCGCTTCCGCACGCAGCCGGCGATCTCGTCGCAAATTCGGTCGCTCGAAGAGGAGGTGGGCGCCAAGCTGCTGGATCGCTCCGGCGGGAAGGTCTCGGTGACCGCCTCGGGCAAGCTTTTCGCCAGATTCGCCGAGGACCTGCTGGAATCGCGCAAGACCATGCTGACGGCCATCGCGGAAACCGAGCGCGTGCCCCGCGGCGAAATTGTGGTTGGCGCCAATGAAGGCACCTGCCTGCACATCCTTCCCGAGGTCTTCGCCGAGTTCAAGAAGCAATATCCTGACGTCAATATCGGCATCAATCGCTCCGACTACGCCAAAATCCTGGAGTCGGTGATTGATAACTCGGTGGATTTTGGCGTCGTTTCGCTTCCGGTGAGCGATCCCCGTCTGACGGTGGTGCTGATTCATCGCGACGAACTGACCATTATCGTCCCGCCCAAACATCCGCTGGCCAAAGTGAAGGCTGCTGCGATTGCCGAGGCGGCAAATTTTCCCTTGATCGTGCCCAAAGCGGGCCACACCCGGGATGCACTGGAGAATCTGTTCTATGAACGCAAGCTCAAGCCACGCTACACGATGGAACTCGACTCCAGCGAACTCCTGAAACGCTTCGTGGCCGCTGATGCCGGGATCGGGTTTATCGCGCGTTCCAACGTTCAGGAGGATGTCCTCGCCAACGCCCTGGTGGCGATTACGATCTCCGATGCTACTGTCCGCCGCGACCTGGCGCTGGTTTTCCGCAAAGATAAGGCCCTCAGCCGCGCGGCTCTGGCCTTCATTGACATCACGGTAAGGCTAAAACAGGTGGACTCCGTGGCGATGGCGAAGCATTGATCTGCCACTCCAAAGCGTTGAGGCGCTCCCGCCCTTCGACCGATCTGCGTTAAAATCTCGATGTGTGAAGTTCTCCAGAGTCCCAGCCATCGTAACCGTTTGCTTTTCGCTCTCGTTCGCGTTCGCCCAGACGAGGAAACCCCGCTCCAGTGATCTTCCGCCATCCGCCTTCAAACTGATATCCGTCAAGGTAACCGGGACGAGCCGCTACAAGCCGGAGGACATTATGCATGCCGCCGGCTTGCAGCTGGGACAGCCGGTCCACGACGACGACCTCAAGAATGTGGTCCGGCTGCTAGGCGAGAGTGGCGCTTTTACAGCCGTTTCCTACACCTCCCAGTTCGACCCGGACGGCACCAAGGTGGAACTGAAACTCCGGGATACCGAAAGATTTTTCCCCATCCACTTCGACAATGTGGTCTGGTTTAGCGACCACGAACTTCTCGAGAAACTCAACGCCACCGTACCCCTCTTCACCGGAGAACTTCCGGCTAATGGGGAAATGGCAAGCGAGGTTTCCGAGGCTCTGCAAGTTTTGCTGCTGCAGAAGAAGGTAGCAGGGGAGGTCGAGTACCTGCGTCCTGGCCAGGACGAGAGCCCGGTCGAAGCGTTCGTTTACTCGGTCAGGGGTCCCAACATCACCATTCGCAATGTCGAGTTCTCCGGAGCTGGTCCGGGCGAATTACCGATGCTCACGACCGCCGCGAAGAGGCTGGAAGGATCGGAATACGCCCGGCCAGCGATCCGGGCTCTCGAAGACAAGGTTTTCCTGCCCATCTATCGCGAACACGGGTACCTCAAGGCGGTGGTTGGCGATCCCGAACCGACGGTGGTCCAGAATGATGCGCATGACACCTCAGTCGACGTTAGGGTTCCGGTCGACTCCGGCCGCCAATATAAGTTGGCCACGATCAAAATCTCAGGAAACAAGGCCTTCCCGGAAGACGCGTTGCATTCCGCGTTTCATCTCCAGACTGGTGAAGTCGCAAATGCGATTGAGCTGGAAAAAGGACTTGAGAACATCCGCCAACTCTACGGTACCAGGGGATATATGGGCGCCAGCGTGAAGGCCGAGGCGCAAATAGAGGATGCACAGTCGACCGTCGCCTACGTCGTTTCCGTCGTAGAGGGAGACGTTTACAAGATGGGCGAGGTGGAGATTCGAGGCTTGGATTCCAAGACAACGGCAGGTCTGCAGACCGACTGGACGCTGCGCACCGGCGATATCTACGACGCCAGCTACGTAGGGCGATTTGTGGAGCAAGCCTACAAGAAACTGGGCGATTGGCATGTGAGCGTGCACGAATCACTTGATCCGCATGACAAGACTGTGGATGTAACCGTTCGTTTCGACCCGAACTCCTGAGATCTGGCATTTTTGACAACGGTGGAACTGGATTTTGATACGCTTTTCAAAGGGTATCCGGAAATTGTCCAATAAAATTAAGGAGAACAATTCATGAAGTCAGGCCTTGTGAGACGTTTTGCCCTGGTGGGAGCGATTTCTCTATCAGCAGTAGTGGGGGCTTCGACCGCGTTCGCCGCCAAGGCTCAGACCTTCACCGGCATCGTGAGTGACGCGATGTGCGGCGCCAAACACATGATGGAGGGCGATCCGGTCGCCTGCCTGCGGGCGTGCGTGGAAAAGGGCTCGAAGTATGCTCTGGTGGTCGGGGACAAGGTTTACACGCTGGACACTAAGGATAAAGCCAGTACTGACGCTCTCTACAAGCTGGCCGGGCAGAAAGCCAAGGTAAGTGGCGAAGCCGGTGGCGACACTATTGAGGTCAGCTCCGTCGCCCCCGCCAAGTAGAAGCTGTTTTGTCCCGGCATGAGGCGGAGAACCCCAAGCGGGGCCCTCCGCCAAATTTTCCCCGCAAAAACCCGATTTTCACATTCTCTTTACAATTCGCTGTGTTAGATTTGACCCTCAATCACACAACAGCGGAGGCAAAGAATTGGGAAAAGACATGGTCCCCAAGCGGATTTTTTTCACCAAGGGGGTCGGAAAACACCGCGAACGTCTTACTTCTTTTGAGCTGGCGCTGCGCGACGCCGGTATCGCCGCCCAGAATCTAGTACGCGTCTCATCCATCTTTCCACCACAATGCAAGCTGGTTCCCCGTTCTCAGGGATTGAAATACCTGAGTCCGGGCGAGGTGGTCTTCGCTGTCGTCGCGGAGAACTCTACCCGGGAGCCGCACCGCCTCCTGGCCTCCAGCATCGGAGTCGCCATTCCCGCCGACCGGAATACCTACGGTTATCTCAGCGAGCATCACTCCTTTGGGGAAACCGACAATGCCGCCGGAGAATACGCCGAGGAGCTCGCGGCCGAAATGCTGGCCACAACGCTGAACGTCGAGTTCGACCCGGACCGTTCCTGGGACGAGAAGAAAGAGATTTACCGGATTTCCAACAAGATCGTGCGCACCGCGAATATCACCCAGTCAGCGGTGGGAGACAAACGCGGCCTGTGGACCACGGTAATTGCCTCGGCAGTATTGATTTTCGATTAGGAACACGATTGCGAATGCAGGCGCGGGCCCGTTCGACAGATTCGCCTGGCTCAATTGCTGAGGGCAGGCTCAGAACCCGCCCGTGCCGACGCGTTACTTCTTCGCCCCCGCCTTATCTTTCTTCTTACCCGCCGAGTTGCGCTTATCCTTGCCGAGCCGCTCCAGCACTGCCGCCACAATGATCGGCAGCCCCACGGTCGCGTCCACAAACGCCTCGCCAAACCGTCCACCCTCCGCCGGGGGGACGAATTTTCCCCAGGAGATCGCCTCGCTATAGGGGCTGCCCGACAATCCACCCCAGTACACCGGCTCGGGACAAATGCGCAGGCCGTAGTGGTAGCGTTTCAAGGGCACATTTTCCCCCAACCGCCGATGCCGCAGCTCAATGAACGGACCGAATTGTTGCGACCAATTGCGCGGGACTCCGCCGCCAATGGTGAATATCCCCAATTTCTTTTGCCTTAGGAGGGTAGCGGCGAAATGCTCCAAGTCCTCAAAAGGATCAAAACGCAGCTTGTGCCTCCCCGTGGACTCACGCAGCCGATTGTTCAGAGCCAGGTCCAACCCCAGCTCCGAGTCCGTAAAGGCCGGCACAAAAACCGGCACTCCCTGCTCGTAAGCCGACTTCAAAATGCCGCGCTGGTCCTTGTCCCGTTTCGCCAGATGTTCCCCAATTGCATGATTCAGCTTGTAGGAGCAGACCACATCGTTGTGGTCCCACCCTTCAAGAATGTGGGACATGACTTCCTCCACATCGTCGAGGTTCTGCTCCGGCTCGAGCGTGTCGTAGACGCGGTTGTAACCCTGCTCGTAAAGCTCCGTGTCGGGAACCTCCGGGTTGTAGCGGAAATGGGCATGGCCGGTGGCTTCGACCAGGCCATGGGCCATTAAAGCGCCGGTTGAAACAATCGCATTCACGATGCCCCGATCGATCAGTTCGGCAATGATCAGGCTCTGCTTGGCAACGGTCATAGCTCCGGCTAGGGTCATCACCACGAAGCAGTCTTCATCCCGAGCCATGGCTTCCAGCACGTCGGCCGCCTCGCCCAGTTGCCGGCCGGTGAACGCCGTTTTCGCCATGGCGCGCACCAGGTCGTCAATCGAGCGCACCCGGTTCAGATCCAAAGATTCCAGTGGGACCAACCGGTCTTCCACCGGATTATGCAGCTTGCGGTCAATCCCCGCGCCGTCATGATTGTTGTGTTTCATGCCTGCCCCCAACGTCTTTATTTCTGTGAATCTCTACTCTACTAGAGCACACCCTTCGCTGCTACCACGGAGAACTGAAAACCGGGAACCAGGAACTGGTATTCTATTTCCTCGCTGAGGTATCGACTTTGCCGCCTGAGAAATTTCGCGTAGGACTGGTACAGATGTCCGCTACACCGGACCCGGAGGAGAACCTGGCGCGTGCCATCGAGCGTGTGCGCCAGGCGGCGGCCAAAGGCGCGCAGGTGGTCTGTTTGCCGGAACTTTTTCAGACGCAATACTTTTGCCAGCGGGAAGATGCCGCGTTATTCGACCTGGCCGAACCCATCCCAGGGCCGGCGTCGGCCCGGCTGTCAGAGACAGCCAGGCAACTTGGAGTGGTTCTGATCGCTTCGCTCTTCGAGAAGCGGGCTGCCGGCGTATACCACAATACGGCCGCGATTTTCGACGCCGATGGGACGCTGCGCGGCCTGTATCGCAAGATGCACATTCCGGATGATCCTCTCTATTACGAGAAGTTTTACTTTACGCCGGGAGACTTGGGTTATCGCGCTTTTGATACCAACTTCGGACGCGTAGGCACGCTCGTTTGCTGGGATCAATGGTATCCCGAGGGCGCCAGGATTACCGCCTTGCAGGGTGCGCATGTGCTCTTCTACCCCACCGCCATCGCCTGGCATCCTGCGGAGAAAGCTGAATTTGGCGCAGCTCAGCACGATGCCTGGCGCACCATTCAGCGGGCACACGCCATCGCTAACGGCGTCTACGTTGCGGTGGTGAATCGCGTCGGCATCGAAACCGGCGACATTCGCGGCAAGTCTGTAGCAGGCGCAGGACTAGAATTCTGGGGAGGTTCTTTCCTGTGCGATCCCTTTGGCCGCGTCCTTGCTGAGGCTTCCCACGACAAGGAGGAGATCCTGGTCGGAGAAGTGGATCTGCGTGCCCTGGAAGACGTCCGCCGCAATTGGCCGTTTCTGCGCGATCGACGTATCGACAGCTATGCCCCGATTACAAATCGGTTGATCGACGGATGAAGCGTCTCTCCGCCAGCAACGCAGGTGTGCCGGGGCATCAGGGCTTGAGTTCGTTGCGCATGCCCGCAGAGTGGGAACCTCACGCCGCCACCTGGCTGGCTTGGCCCCATTATAAGGACGACTGGCCGGGCAAGTTCGAGCCGATTCCCTGGGTTTACGCCGAAATCGTTCGCCACCTGGCTCGTCATGAACGAGTTGAGCTGATCGTCAACGATGCCGCCGCAGAAAAGCGCGCCCGCAGAGTTCTGGATCTCGCCAATGCCCTCGGCAACAACGTCAGTTTTCATCGCTGGCCTACCAACCGTGTCTGGACCCGCGATTCCGGCTGTACGTTTGTGGCGGGTAGCGCGGACGCCCGCGCCGGCGATCTTTGCGCGGTCAAATGGCGCTTCAATGGCTGGGCTAAATATCCCAACTACAAACATGACGAAAAGATCGGCAGCTTGATGGCCAAAGCTGCCGACGCTCCAGAAGTCCACGCTATCTGTGGGAAAAATCGCGTTGTTCTCGAAGGCGGCTCCATCGATGTCAACGGCCAAGGAACTCTGCTCACCACGGAAGAATGTCTTTTGAGCAAAATCCAGCAGCGTAATCCGGCCATGAAGCGCGAAGACTATGAAAAGGTTTTTGCCGAATATCTGGGGATCAGCAACGTGATCTGGCTGGGTGCGGGCATCACCGGCGATGACACGCACGGGCACGTCGACGATATCACCCGCTTTGTGGCTCCTGACACGGTAGTGACTGCCGTCGAGTCCGATCCCGAGGATGCCAATTACGAACCGCTGCGGGAGAACATCCGCCGCCTGCGCGCGGCCACGGATCAAGACGGAAAGCAGTTGGCCATCGTCGAGCTTCCCATGCCCGCGCCTGTGGTTTTCGAGGGACGCCGCCTGCCCGCGAGTTACGGCAATTTCTATATTGCCAACGGCCTGGTGCTGGTGCCGGTCTTCAACGATCCCAACGACCGCATTGCACTGGACGTTCTCGCCGACCTCTTCCCCGACCGCGAGGTGGTCGGAATTTACTCGGGAGATTTAATTTGGGGATTTGGAGCGATGCACTGCATGACGCAACAGCAGCCACAGATCGGCTCTTAGCCCTTGGCTCTTGGCTGAAAGCTACGAGCCAAGAGCTTATTTTCTATATTGCGTTGGCTGTGGGCCTTTTTCCAGCATCTCGCGATTCCAGATCGCGCCCTCGCGGGTGTAGCTGGCCAGCTCGAAATCCTGGGTCAACTCCAGCGCGTCGGTGGGGCAGGCGTCCTCGCACAGGCCACAGAACATGCAGCGGCTCAGGTCGTAGGTGAAAGTGGTGAGTTCCTTGCGACGGGTTTTCTCGTTACGCTCGCTGGTGACCACGATCAGGTGTTCGGGACAGGCCAATGCGCACAGGTCGCAAGAGATGCACATGGTCTCATTAGCATCGGGATTGACATTCAGCCGCGGGGCGCCGCGATAGCGCTCGGCCACTTGCGGCCGCTGAAGAGGATATTGCTCGGTATAAATTTCCTTGGGGTCCTGGTAACGAAACGTGACACTCAGGCCCTTAAGCAGGTCCACCATGAACACTTTGCGCAGCAGGCTCGGCAATCCCATAACGCAGTAAGGATACCATTAGCGCCGCCCATCCGCCGAGGAGAAGAGCAAGTGGGAGGGAGCCCTCGCCGAGCGCAAGCCCAGCAGGCCGGTTGCGGCTAAAATGCCAATGAATATGCCGAACTCAAGAGCCGGAGATCGATCCTCCTCCGACGAACTGTGGATGGAAGAAGCTCTGCGCGCCGCCCAGCGTGCTCTCGAGGCGGGTGAAGTGCCGGTGGGAGCCGTCGTAGTCATGGAAGACAAGGTCGTGGGCCGGGGGTGGAACCGCAACCTCGCAGACTCCGACCCCACCGCCCACGCCGAGATCGTCGCCCTGCGCGAAGCCGGACGAAACGTCGGTAACCATCGTCTGGGAGACTGCACTCTGTTTGCTACAATTGAGCCGTGCGCCATGTGCGCGGGTGCATTGGTGCACGCGCGGATCAAACGCCTGGTGTACGGCGCGGATGACCCCAAAGCAGGGGCGGTTCATTCAGCTGTGATGGTGCTGAACCATCCCAAGCTGAATCACCGCATGGAAGTACGCGGAGGCGTGCTGGCGGGCAAGACGGCAGAGCTGTTGCAGACGTTCTTCAGAAATCGTCGTTAGTCGCTGGTAGTTTCGTCGTGGGTTCGGCTGCGGTTCACAATCTAACGGGTCTCTGGCAGCTGACCGCCGGCCATCGACCACCGTAGTTGACGCGGAGAGGTGCGTGAGCGGTTGAAACGATCCGCCTCGAAAGCGGACATACCTTAACGGGTATCGGGGGTTCGAATCCCCCCCTCTCCGCCAGATTTCAATCATCTAGAAGTTCCTGCCCGACGCGCGATAATCGAACTCCCTCTAACCACTTTTGAATCACCACAGCCAGCGGATCTCTCCGATCCCGAAGATCGTCCCTAATGAAAACTCTTAAGCGGACGATGAAGACTCAAGGAGGCTAGAGGGCTGTTCCTAGCCGCTTTGGGGTCTCACAGCTCCTTCGTGGGAGCGTTTTCCTGGGCGGGAAAGCTACCTCCCGGGCCCTCTGGCGAATCAGTAACACGCATCTTCCAAACGGGGAAGGAAACGGCAACGATGAGCGACAGTGACATCGTCAAAGACTTTCTGGTCGAGAGCAGTGAGAACCTCGACCGGCTGGACCGCGACCTGGTTGGCCTGGAGAAAAACCCGCAGGACAAAGATGCGCTGGCCGGGGTGTTTCGGACCATTCACACCATCAAGGGCACATGCGGCTTTCTGGGTTTCAACAAGCTGGAAAAAGTAGCGCACGTGGGTGAGAACCTGCTGACGCGCTTGCGCGATGGCCAACTCATGCTTAATCCGGAGATCACCACCGCGCTGCTGGGCATGGTGGACGCCGTCCGCCAGATGCTGAAGGAGATCGACTCTACGGGCCAGGATGGAGACGCGGACTATCCGGAACTGCGGGAACGCTGACCCGGCTGCAAACCCCTGCCGCCGGAGGCGTTGCCGTTCTGCCGGCTGCACCGGCCGCACAAATTCCAGCCCCACCGGGCCCCATGCCTGTGGTCGCAAAAGAAATCGTTTCCGCGCCGATAGTATCCGCACCGCCCGCACCGCGTGAGGCTGCGGCGGCGCCTCGGGGCAAGAGCGACCCTTCCCAGCGCAAACCTACACGCGGAAAAATCGGCGGACTGCTGGTGGAGCGCGGGGTAGTGCAACCTGCCGACATCGCCCGCGCTCTGGAGGAACAGGAACGGGGCGATCGCCGGCCACTGGGCGAAATTCTCCTGGCCCTGGGATTGGCCAAGCCGGAAGATGTGCTCGCGGCCCTGCAGGTTCTCGAAGCCAAGCCGCGCGAGAGCACGACGCCGGAGACCATTCGCGTAGGTGTCAGTTTGCTGGACAAGCTGATGACCCTGGTCGGCGAACTGGTGCTGGCACGCAACCAGTTGCTGCAATTCGCAAATGCCATCGAGAACCCCGGGCTGCACGCGGTCTCGCAGCGCATGGATCTGATCGCCACCGAATTGCAGGAAGAGGTCATGGAGACCCGTATGCAGCCCATCGGAAACATCTGGGGGCAGTTTCCACGGACGGTGCGCGACGTCGCCCTGGGCTGTCACAAGGAAGTTGCCATCGAGATGGAGGGCAAAGAGACCGAGCTCGACAAGACCATCATTGAGGCCATTAAGGATCCACTGACGCACCTGGTGCGCAACTCCGTGGACCATGGCATCGAACTGCCTGCCGACCGCGTGAAGGCAGGAAAGAACCCAACCGGGCGCCTGGTTCTTCGCGCTTTTCACGAGGGCGGCCAGGTCAACATCGAAATCAGCGATGACGGCGCCGGACTGAACCGGGAACGCATCCGGCAAAAAGCCGTCGAGCGTGGCTTGATCACCCCGGAACAGGCGGCGCGCATACCCGAACGCGAGATATTCAATCTGATCTTTCTGCCGGGATTTTCCACCGCCGAGAAAGTCACCAACGTTTCGGGCCGCGGCGTCGGTATGGATGTGG
This sequence comes from Terriglobales bacterium, assembly GCA_049582765.1. Classification (GTDB taxonomy): domain Bacteria; phylum Acidobacteriota; class Terriglobia; order Terriglobales; family Acidobacteriaceae; genus JBAUUQ01. The sequence goes on along the minus strand of JBAUUQ010000047.1, from coordinate 158,212 downwards.
TGAAGACCAATGTCGAAAAAATCGGCGGCGTGGTGGATGTACAGTCGTCGCCCGGCCGCGGCACCACCGTCCGCGTCAAGATTCCGCTCACTCTGGCCATCATTCCGGCGCTGGTCGTTACCTGTGCAGGAGATCGCTATGCCATTCCCCAGGTGAGCCTGCTCGAACTGGTGCGGCTGGAGGCCGAGCACGCACGTACCGCCATTGAGATGGTCCACGGCGCTCCCGTGTACCGCCTACGCGGTCGTCTGCTGCCGTTGGTTTACCTGGTGCGGGAGCTGAAACTGGCGGGGAGCTCCAGCGCCCAGAAGCAGCAATCCAACGCCGTCAATATCGTGGTGCTACAAGCTGATGACCGCCAGTTCGGCCTGGTGGTGGACCAGATCAACGACACCGAGGAAATCGTAGTCAAACCCCTGCGCAAGCAGCTCAAGACCGTCAAGACTTTCGCCGGATCAAGCATTATGGGCGATGGCAAAGTGGCGCTCATCCTGGACGTGCTGGGCCTGGCGCAGCGGGCCAACGTGGTGAGCGAGACCCGGGACCGCGCCATGTCTGAAAAACCCAAGGAAGCGGCGGCGGGCACAGAGAAACAAACCTTCCTGCTCTTTGCCGGACTGGGTGATTCCCGCATGGCCATCCCCCTCAGCATGCTGGCGCGGCTCGAAGAGTTCCCCATCGAGCAAGTGGAAACGTCCGGCAGCCAGTGGGTCACGCAGTACCGAGGCCAGATCCTGCCCCTGATCCGCCTCAATGTATTGATGGAAGAGCGCCGTCACAAACTGCGGGGTTTGCAGGGTGCGCCGGCGCCGGGCTCGGGCCCGCTTCAGGTGCTGGTGCTGAATCACGACGGCCGCGCCTTCGGACTGGTGGTGGAGGAGATTCTCGACATTGTCGAAGACCGGGCCGACGTGAAGTCCGCCGCCACCCGGGAGTCCGTCCTTTATTCCGTGCTCATCGGGGACCGGGTCACGGAATTGCTCGACATCCCGGCCATTCTCAAGACGGCTGCTGCCACGCCGGTGCCGCCAGCGGGCGCCGCAAAGCAGGCGGCTCAGGGAGCACACTAACCATGCCCGCTCTGCAGTTTTGTACGTTCTATCTTGACAAGCTTCTGTTCGGCGTCGAGTTGAAGGGAGTACAGGAAGTCATTCGCTCTCTTGACATCACCCAGGTTCCGCTGGCTCCAAATGTGGTCAGCGGCCTGATCAACCTGCGCGGCCAGATCGTGACCGCGGTTGATTTGCGGCGGCGTCTGCAGCTCGATGCTCGTCCGCTCGACGCACTACCCATGAATGTCGTGGTCCGCTCCGAGGACGGCGCAGTCAGCTTCCTGGTGGATGAAATTGGCGATGTAGTGGAAGTCGAAGAAAGCACGTTCGAGCCCGCTCCTGAAATGCTGCCCGCCAGCATTCGCAGCATGATTCTGGGAGTACACAAGCTCAACGACCGCCTCATGCACGTGCTGGATACCGAAAAGGCCTGCGAGATGACGCAAACGGTTGAGGCGGCTGCGGGTAGCTGATCGCTGCGGCGATCGATGAAGGCAGTCAGGTTCCAGGACTGGGAAACGATCCGTTTCGGGAAGCTGTGGATTTTTCCTGGCCAGTCATCACCTTCTAAACGCCTCCACCGGCGAACATTTGCCGACGGAAGCTCTAGGAGGAGCTATGAGCTTCCGTCGACGATTTCCGTTGAACTGGATATTCCGTGGTTTGGTTCTTTGTCTTTCCTGCCTTCCGGCCTGGGCACAGGAACAATCTTCTTCCGAGGCGTCGTGCTTTAGTACCACCATCGTTTCCGTGCCCAGCCGGCCGACCGTAACCAGCGCCGCCGACCCGACGCAGTGCGGTGTGGTTGAACTCGAGTACGGCCTGGAGCGGCAATGGCCCGGGGGAGGCGCCAATCGTGATGACCTTTCCGGAGGCATGCGGTGGGGATTGACACCCAACCTCGATCTTCACTGGTCCTCCACCGACTTTCTGCACTTGATGAACGGCGGTGGGAACCGCACTGGTTTTGGCGATACCTGGCTGGGCTTGAGATACCGGTTTCTGAAGCAGACAAAGCACCGGCCGGGCATGGCTTTCTTTTACCAGGCCAAGATACCCTCCGCTAGCGTGGTCCTCAGTTTAGGTTCGGGCCGGGTCGATCACCAGCTTTCGCTCTTGATCAGCAAAGAGATTCACACCGTAGACATCGATTTCAACGTGATACCGCTGTGGACAGGCCGTCCCGCAGGCTCCGGATTTGATCAGAACGTAGGTTTCGCACTGTCAGCGGCGGTGCCTCTGACCCGCCGTTTCGGAGTCGTCACCGAGGGCTATGGCGGTACTGGATTGAACCATGACAACCCAGCCTTTGCTTCCACCATGCTGGGATTTACTTACCAGGCCCAACCGCGCTTGATTCTGGACACCGGGCTGGACGTGGGAGTCACCTCGGGCGCTCCGTTGAAGCGGGTGTTCGTCGGCGTCACGTACGCGGTCGCCAACCTGTATGCGTGGATGCGCCCGCAACGTTGATTTGGCGGGCATCCTGGCGGAGGCGTTTCGCCAGCCAGCCGGACAGACTGTTGGTGGATCCGGGGGGGCCGCGGCTCTTATTGCCTGGTTCTTCTCACTAAAGTTCAACCCGACTGGGCCGATGGAATTCTTGGACGGAGTCACCCAACTCGGGTCGGGACCTCGAAGTGCGCTTGGCTTGCCGGCCACTCTTTCGAGGTCGCACGGAAGGTTATTTCACAGGAGATAAAGCGATGAGCAAGATGAGTCTGAAGATGAAACTGGGGATGGGGTTTGGGGTGCTGCTGCTGATCACGCTGGCGGTCGCGGCAACCAGCTATCGCTCAATCGTCAGGATCGATGTCGTCACCGACCAGGCGGTTGACCACTTGGAAAAAAAATCGCTGGCTAATGCCATCGACTCGGACATCAACCTTCAGTCCGCAGCGGTTCGAGGGTACCTTTTGACCGGCGAATACGATTCCCTAAATCTCCTCAATCAACAAAGGAAGGAATTCGCTGACCACATGGACGCCGTGGCCAAGATGTTGGTCACAGACGAGGGAAAAAAAGCCCACGCCAGAATTAGCAGCGCTGGGGAGCGCTACACTGCCGTGTTGAACCAGGAGATGCAACTCCGCGGCAGTGGGCAGACTAAGGAGGCAGTCAGTCTGGCATTCAGCCCGGAAACCAAGCAAGTAGAAACCGAGTTGAGTGCCTCTATCGACGACTTCCTGACCCTGTCGGACAAGCTCCAAGGCAAGGCCTTGGAGGAACAAAATGCAATCGTGGCCAGCAGCAAGACGATGGCATTGATCCTGGCTCTGGCGGCCTTCGTTGTGGGCATTGTGGTAGCGGTGTTTCTGACCCGCTCGATCACTTCCGCAGTTTCCCGCATGCTTACGATGATCCAGGAGGTCGCGGCCAATAATCTGACCGTTGCCGACATGGCGATCAAATCACAGGACGAGATAGGCCAGGCCGGCATCGCGCTCAACAAGATGAAGAACAACCTGCACGAAGTGATCCAGTCCATCTCCGCCACCGCAATCCAGGTGGCCGGGGCGAGTGAGGAACTTTCGAGCACCAGCCAGCAGATCACGGCTAACTCGGAAGAAACATCGGCGCAGGCCAAGGTGGTCTCGACCGCCACCGAACAGGTCAGCCAGAATCTGCAGACCGTGGCCACCGGCGCGGAAGAGATGGGCAGCACCGTTAAGGAAATTGCCAAAAACGCCACCGAGGCGGCCAAAGTCGCTACCGGCGCCGTCAAGGTGGCGGAGAACGCCAACGTAACCGTGGCCAAGCTGGGCGATTCTTCCACAGAAATCGGCCAGGTCATCAAAGTCATTACCTCAATTGCGCAGCAGACCAATCTGCTCGCCCTGAACGCCACCATTGAAGCAGCACGCGCCGGAGAAGCTGGCAAAGGCTTCGCCGTTGTCGCCAACGAGGTTAAGGAACTGGCTAAAGAAACCGCCAAGGCCACCGAGGACATCAGCCGCAAAATTGAAGCTATCCAGACCGACACCAAGGCGGCCGTGGATGCCATCGCCTCGATCAGCGAGGTCATCAACCAGGTGAATGGCATCTCCAACACCATCGCCACCGCCGTCGAAGAACAGAACGCAACTACCAACGAGATGGCGCGCAACGTCAGCGAGGCGGCGCGTGGCAGCGGCGAAATTACCAGCAACATTGCGGGCGTGGCGCAAGCAGCGGAGAGCACGTCACGAGGCGCGGGCGACACGCAAAAAGCGGCACAACAATTGGTAGAGACTTCCGCCGAACTCCGCCGTTTAGTGGAGAAGTTCAAGATCCACAGTGGTGGCGGCATGGCAAGCGATGCCGGACGCAGCATGACCGCGGGCGCGGGGGCTTAGGCTGCGCGCGCTCTGGAAGTATTAAGGACGGAGACGATTGGCGATGGCCCGAATACGTGTCCTGGTGGTCGACGATTCGGTGGTGATTCGCAAGGTGCTGTGCGACACGCTGTCCCAAGACCCGGGCCTGGAGATCCTGGCTTCGGCCAGCGACGGCCGCATCGCGCTTTCCAAGATCGAACAACTCCGACCCGACCTGATTACGCTCGACATCGAAATGCCGGTGATGAACGGTCTGGAAACCCTGAAGGAACTGCGCAAGTTATATCCCTCGCTGCCAGTCATTATGTTCAGCACCTTGACCGAGCGCGGCGCCAGCGCAACCCTGGATGCGCTCTCTCTGGGCGCGTCCGACTATGCCACCAAACCCAGCAACACCGGCAGCCAGGAAGCGGCGATCGCAGCCATTCACGCGGAACTGATTCCCAAGATCAAGGCGCTTTGTGCGCGCGCTGCCCCGAAGTTGAAAACCATTCCACCGCCCCGTGTGGCGGTCAAAGTACGGCCGCGATCGAAACAGCCGATTGAGATTGTGGCCATCGGCACATCCACCGGCGGCCCGAACGCGTTAGGCGAAGTCCTGCCTCACATTGCAAGGGACCTGCCCGTCCCGATTGTGATAGTCCAGCACATGCCGCCCATCTTCACCCGCCTGCTCGCCGATCGGCTGGCCAGCCAGTCTCAGATTCCGGTAACGGAAGGCGTCGCCGGCATCATGCTCACGCCGGGCCGCGCCTGGATCGCCCCGGGAAATTTTCACATGACCGTGGCCCACGCCGGCTTGAAGCGGTGGCTGGACCTCAACCAGAATCCCCCCGAGCACTCTTGCCGGCCGGCGGTCGACCCACTGTTTCGCTCCGTGGCCGCAGTCTTTCGAGCCAACGTCCTGGCCGTGGTGATGACCGGCATGGGATCGGACGGCGTGATCGGGGCACAACACATTCGCGAAGCCGGAGGAGAAGTGATTATTCAAGACGAAGCTTCCTCGGTGGTGTGGGGGATGCCCGGCCTGGTGTACGCGGCCGGCCAAGCCGATGCTGTCTATCCTCTGGATCAGTTAGCGCCGGAGATCACCCGCCGCGTGCTCGAGAGCCGTACCCGGCAGGCGGCCACCGCCACTCCCCACTACATCGCTATGGAGTCTCCAGCCAAATGACCACCGGCATGCAACCCGCTCTGGCCGCTGCTCCCATCAAGGCGGCACTGGATCCCATTTTCCGGCAGATCCGCGACTTGGTGTACAAAGTCTCCGGCATTTACCAGCTTGACGAAAAACTCTACCTGCTCGCCGACGGCTGTGGCCGGAGAATCAAACAACTGAACCTCAAGAGCTCGCGGGAGTATTGGGAACTGCTCACCGCACATGCCAGCCGCGAGGCGGAACTGCGTCAACTGTTGAATGAAATCACCATTGGCGAGACCTGCCTCTTCCGCAGCCAGCCGCAGCTCGACGCCCTGCACAAGATCATTCTCCCCGAACTGGTCGTCGAAAAGACCAAGCAGATCACCAAGCGTCTGCGCATCTGGAGCGCCGGCTGTTCCACCGGCGAGGAATCCTACACTCTGGCCATGAATATGATGGAACAAAGTGACCGTCTGTTGAAGGGCTGGACGGTGGAGATCGTGGCCACCGACCTGAATGACCGTTCGGTGGAAGCGGCCAAGGCCGGCATTTACGGCGACTACGCCCTGCGCGCCACCACCGACTACTTCAAACGCAAGTATTTTGTCACCCTGGATGAGAAGAGACTGCAGGTGAAACCGGAGGTGAAGAAGCTGATCACCTTCAGCCGCCTCAACCTGCAAGACGACTCCAAGATGCTGTTCATGAAGGGCATGGACATAGTTTTCTGCTGCAATGTGCTGATCTACTTCGACGGACCCTCGAAGTCGAAGGTGATCGATCACTTTTTCAGCAATCTTAATTTTGGCGGTTATTTTTTCCTCGGAACTTCGGAGTCGCTGATGAAATTGAACGATCAGTTTCACCTGGTCCACTTTCCTGGTGCGATCGGATATTGGAAACCATCCCTTAAGAGTGACAAGCTATGACCACAGCGGTCCTCGCCGACACGATTCGTGAGCGCGTGAAGCGCATTGAGACCACACCCTCCATCCCGGCGGTTTTTCTGCCCCTGCTGGAACTGTTGAATGCCCCCCCGGAAGACGTGGAACTGGAAGAGGTGGTGAGGCTGGTGTCCTATGACAACACCATCGCAGCGCAATGTCTGCGGGTGGCCAGTTCCCCCTTGTTCGGGCTGGCAAAGTCCCCCGAATCCATCAAGGGAGCGGTGATCACGCTGGGGCTGCGCCGGGTAGAAACCATCCTTCTGACTTGCTGCCTGGGCACCGCTTTCCCTGCGAAAAACTGGGCTTTGGAGCCAATTGTCTTCTGGAGGCATTCACTGGGTTGCGCTATGGTATGCCGGAAATTCAGCGAAAAAATGGGCGCACACGACCACGATGGAGCCTATATGGCCGGGTTGCTCCATGATATCGGGTTCATGGTGAACTGCATGGCCTTTCCCGAGGAATTCGCCGGCGCAGTTAAGCACGCCCTGCGGGAACAGATGCCGCTCGATGAAGCGGAGCGCACCACCATGGGATTTACCCACTGCGAGACCGGGCGCGCACTGGCGGAGAAATGGCATCTCGCTCCCGACATGATTCAGGCGATCGCCCACCATCATGCGCCCGAACTGAGCGAGAGCGCCCAGCCGCTGGTGTCCCTGGTGCATCTGAGCGATGTGCTCTGCCGGGTACGAGGCATGGGCTACGGCTACTACGAGTCCCACAGAGTAGACCTGGCTCACAACCCCGCCTGGACCATTCTTCAGAAGGAATACCACGACCTCGAGGGCGTAGACCTGGCGCGGTTCACCTTTGAACTGGACGAAGAAGTGGGAGAAATCTTCGAACTGGTCGCCACCATTTTCGGGGCGACCGCAGCAGCGCACCTGAGCTGATTCGGAGAGCACCGATCCACCCACGCAGAAGAGAAATGTTGACGGGGCACCGCCTGGCAGGCGTGCGCAGGGGTGTAAAAGCTTGACGGGTCGGCGCCTTTGATAGGTTAGCTGTGAATCTGGAGGGAAATGACGATGGGCATGCTTTCGAATAGCAGGTTGAGTTCGACCGCGGGGGAGTCTGCCATGGAACGCATATCGTAATCGCTGCCGGTGATGACCGTAGGTGGGGAGAGCATGCAACTGTCACCCAGACCGGAAATCTTGTTCTTGAAGTTGCCCGCGACCATATTGGCGATCTCACCCATGGCGTCTGACATCTCTGCGCCGACCTTGTCCACGGGCACACCCAGCATCTTGGAAGCCATAAGCGCCGCCGCCTTGCCGTCGCAGCGGACACTCAGCACCCCACATAGTTTCCCAGCCAATCCCACCATCGAAGTAATGTGTAATTTGCCTTCTGAAGGTGCCGGGGGCACAGTCAGCTTGCAGCTCAACATGAGTTCAAAAACCTCCCGCACCGCGACGTCCATCAGAGATACCCAGTCTTCGTGGCGGCCTTCGGTGGCCAGCAGTTCGCTTGTAGATTTCATGATTTGCCTTCCAACACCGGGATGACGTGCTCTTTGACCTGGTCGGGTGTAAACGGTTTGCGGATGTAGCCCTTGGCCCCGCAAGACAGGGCCTGCACCACATGAGACTCGCTACCCTCGGTCGTAATCATGACCACGGGCACGCCCGCTGCGTTCGCGACTCCGGAGAGTTTCTTGACAAATTCCAAACCATCCATCACCGGCATGTTGATGTCACAGAGAATTAGATCGACAGCGTTATCCTGAAGAACGGTAAGAGCCTCCACCCCGTTCCCGGCCTCCAGGACCTGCTTAAGATCAATGCCTGCCTGGCGCAGGGAGCGCTCCACGATCTTCCGCATCACCGAGGAATCATCCACTATGAGGGCTCGTATGCTATTCATGAGGCAGTACTCATTCTGTGCAGGCGCAGTGCCGATGGCTTCTTTTCTGACGCCCGCCTCTTGTTATATCGGCGAGGCGAGGTGGGACTTTAGGACCAGAGGAAAGGATTAGCAGGGAAAACGAGCCCCATCTAACATTCGATCAGCTTCTCTGTCTCAAGCATCCAGCGAAATTAGGCCGTGCCGGTTTTGAAATGGAGTACCCACCGAAGTCTGCAATCTGGTTGACGATCGATTCGCCGCCCTACTGCTGCTCTCGCTGCCAAGTTGATAGAATGCATCGCCCAGGGAGATGTGATGAAGAAATCTTTGCTACTTGCGCTCTTCTGTGCGGTCACACTACCGAGCCTCGCCCAGGAGCCTGGAGCCTGGCTCTCCACGCTTCCCCAAACCAAGGACTATGTTCAGAAGCGGGCTTCGAGCTACGACCGAAGTGGCGGCAATGCCGATTATCGTGAGATCGCGGCCGGAGGAACTCTCACCTTGCTCGACGAATCCGGCCCGGTGCTGATCAGCCACATCTGGATCACCATTGCCAGCGACGATCCGCATCATCTGAAAGCATTGGTTCTCCGCATGTACTGGGATGGCGAGGCTGCTCCAAGCGTTGAGACTCCCATCGGCGATTTCTTTGGCCTCGGCCTGGGCGACTACTTTCTCTATCAATCCATTCCTTTGGCGGTGGGAGCCGATAAGGCATTGAATTGTTTCTTCCCCATGCCGTTCCGGAAACGTGGGCGAATTACGGTGACCAATGAAGGTTCGCAAAAGGTGGACGCGTTCTACTTCAACATCGATTATCGTGCATACTCCAAATCCCTCCCTGCCGACACGCTCTACTTCCACGCCCAGTATCGCCAAGCCGCGCCGGCAAGGGGCTGGACCAACCAATGGAAGTCGAACGGAGATCCGCTGGTCGAGAGCAGAAAAAATCCGGACGGCGAGGGCAACTACGTTTGGATGGAAGCCACAGGGCAAGGTCACTTCGTGGGCGTGACCATGTCCGTGCTGCAGAATCAGGACGGCTGGTGGGGCGAAGGGGACGATATGTTCTTCGTCGACGGCGAAAACACCCCTGTCATCAACGGAACCGGCTCAGAGGATTATTTTCTGGGAGCCTGGGACTTCGGCCATCATTCGTTCTCCTACGGCTTGTTTGGCGCGCCCCTCAAGGGAGACGAAGTGGCGGGCAGCCGTTCGTCGGTGTATCGCTTTCACCTGGATTCGCCAATACCCTTCACTAAGTCTTTGCGGGCCACCATCGAGCACGGCCATGGCAATCATCGCTCGGACAATTATTTCTCCGTTGCGTATTGGTACCAGAACGAGCCTCATGCCGCGTTCCCGCGGCTGCCTGCTCTCGAAGAACGCATCCCGCGGCTCTATGCCGTGGGAGGGCCGGGGAATGGGGAAAGATAAGGCTGGAAGACGCTTCGAGTGCGATGCAGTCCTAATTCAGCTTGGCAACCGGCTTTTGGGCGTTCAGCTTGGCCAGAGCCGCATCACACTTCGCAAGGTTCTCGGAAGTTCGCTTGGCTTCATCGTTCTCGAAGGCATCCGGGGATCCGTGACTGGGAACCAGTTGCCAGGCGTGCAAGCTCTTTTGATACCACGATCTTGCTTCCAGGAGATGCTCGACTTTTCTGCCGGGCGAGGCGGCATAGTCGGCGAGTGAAGAATACGACCTGGCAAGAATCGAGTAGGCTTCCGCGCGGGATACCATTTCGGTAGGGCTCTCGTGCTTCTCGGCCTCGAAGATCGCGATCGCGCGCCGAGTATGCGGCATGGCCTGAAGTATCTCTCCCTTCAACATCAGCAGTTCTCCAATACTCAGCTCGGACGCGCCTATATTGGCTCGGGCCAGCCAGTTGGCCGGATCGGCGGCTGCCAGCTCGGTAAAGATCTGCAGCCCCTTTCTACTAGTTTCCAAGGCTTCATCGAGATCGCCGTGTTTTTCCAGGGCTGGCTGCAGATCGATATAGGATTCCCCGAGATACTCGCGCAGGGTGGCATTGTTGGGGTCAGCCTGAGACAACTGTTGAAGAATGCGCAGCCCCTTCCTCGATGTCTCCAGGGCTTGATTGACATCACCGGTGCGAAACAACATCTGACCCAAACCGTGGTAGTCGCCGGCAAGATGGGTGCGGAACAGGCTATTTGCGTCAGGATCCCGGGTGATCGGCTCGCGAATCGAGGCTGCTCTGCGGTAATTATCGAGTGCGCCGGGATCGTCGCCCTTCTGTTTCAGAACATTGCCTATCTGCCAGTACACACCAGCCAGCCAGTCTTGAAACCGGGGGTCGGCGCGCGTTGCAGCAAGTGTTTGCGCCACCGGAAGCGCCTTGTGCAGGATATTCAGAGCTCCCGTATAGTCTGCGGTGCTATTGAGCGCGAAGCTCAGGCGAAAGTATTCATTCAGGAGATCAGATTGAATCTGCACATCGCCAGGATTCGCGGTGGCGGCCGCTTCTCGAATCGCCAGCGCTTTGTTATAGCTTTGCAGGGCCTCGGGGAAGTCGCCAAGGTTGGCGGCTCCGTCATAGCCCAGAACGTCTCCGACCCTATCATAGGCGGCGGCTAATTCGCGCTGCAGAGCTGGGTCGCCGCTCGCCTCACGCGACAAGCTGTCGAGGTACCCCAGCGCCCGGGTCACCAGCAACTTTCTCGCCGGAGTTGCTCCGGGAAGATCCTTGATCGAATCGTGGACTTCGAACATCAGCGAATTCGCCAATTTGCGGACGTCGTTAAAACGGCGCTCGGCGCGGGCGCGCTGTACGCGAGCCACTTCGGCCTGTTCGCGGGCAACCCGAGCTTCGTGCAAGGTTGCTGCCAGACCGCTCAAAAGAGCCAGAACCACCACCGCCGAAGCCACAACCCCGGCCTTGTTCCGGACAATGAACTTTGAGACGCGATATCCCACAGTGTCTCTGCGGGCAACGACCGGAAGGGACTGAAGATGTCGCCGGATGTCCTCTGCAAACTGTTCTACCGACGCGTAACGGCGCGACGGTTCCTTTCGCAAGGCCATGAGGACGATGTTGTCGAGGTCACCGGTGAGCTGTTTTTGAAGCTTTTCCGGCGAACTAGAGGGAGCAGCGCTGCGCTCCTCGCAGCTTCGTGACTTGGGCTCGACATGGTCTTGCGGTGCCGACTTCTGGATTGTAAGGCTCGGTTTTCCCGGTTCGTCGTCACAGACTGCTCGGGCGACTTCTTGGGAGCTTCGTGTGGGAACCCGGTAGGGACTCCATCCGGTCAGTAACTCATATAAGACTACGCCCAGTGAATAAACATCACTGGCGGTAGTCATAGGCTCACCCTTGATCTGCTCCGGACTGGCATACCCCGGAGTCAGGACTCGAAATACCGTCTGGGTCGCCTGGTCTCCTTGCTCTACAGCTTCCAGGTCGAGAAGCTTGGCAATGCCGAAATCCAGCAGCTTGGGTGTACCCTCCGGGGTGACGAGAATGTTACCGGGCTTAATGTCACGATGAATGATCAGACGCTGGTGGGCGTACTGTACCGCCGCGCAGGCGCGGATAAAGAGTTTCAAACGATCAGAGATCGAAAGCCTGTGAACGTCGCAATATTCCGAGATGGGCTGGCCTTCAATCAGTTCCATCACAAAATAGGGCGTACCCTCTTCTGTCGTGCCGCCATCGAGCAGCCGGGCGATGTTTGGGTGATCGAGTCCGGCCAGAATCTGACGCTCGTTCTTGAAGCGGGACACCACAAAACCCGAGTCTTGACCAGTGCGGACAAGTTTCAAGGCAACTTTCTTCCGATACTCATCGTCATCCCGGAAGGCGGAATACACCTCGCCCATGCCACCGGCCCCGATCAGTTCGGCAATTCTGTACACGCCGATACGGCGCCCAATCCATGGGTTGGTCTCTTCCGGAACCAGGGTTGCGGCTGCGGTGGCCAGGGCGGTGTCGTTCAGAAATTGCGGGCTGAGCTTCTGTTCATCCAGGAGCAAAACGTCGACGTCGTGCCGGAGCGAGGCATCGCCGGCGCAACTATGGTTCAGGTAGGCAATGCGCTCGCCGGGAGGTAATTCCAGCGCGGTCGCCAGCACATCCTTTATTTTTTGCCAGCGTTCGGGAGTCATGTCGCACTGCCTTCGCTCATCGCGTGGTGCAGCCAGAGACGCGCGGTAGCCCACTCCCGCTTTGTGGTGGCCGGGGAGATATCGACCACCTGTGCGGTTTCTTCAATCGAGAGTCCTCCAAAGAAACGCAATTCCACAATCTGGCATTGGCGCGCATCCAGAGAAGCCAGGCGCTTCATCGCGTCATCCAAAGCCAGGAGGTCCAAGCCTTTCTTTTCGGGCAGAGCCATAGTCTCGTCGAGAACAAGAGTGATGGCACCGCCCCCGCGCTTCGCCGCTGCTTGCTTACGAGCATGGTCAACCAGGATTTGTCTCATCATCTGGGCCGCCACGGCAAAAAAATGGGCCCGGTCATTCCAAGGTGTGGAATTTCGATCGACCTTGGCAAGACGGAGATACGCTTCGTGGACCAGCGCCGTGGGCTGGAGAGTGTGGCCGCTTCGCTGGCCGGCCAGGCACCTGCGAGCGATACGGCGCAATTCGTCGTAAACCAGAGGAACTAGTTGGTCCCTGGCCGTGGCATCGCCCTCGCTCCAGCGCGCGAGAAGATCGGTCAACGGGTAAGACGAGGCAGGTCGCACGCTTCACCCCAAGCCAACGAGGCGCCGCCTCCACGTGGGCTAGAAAGTACCCCGGTTCCAACCCAATGTCAATGCGTTGGAAAACCACTGGAGCCACCCAACTCGGGGAAGATCGCCTCCTTTTACCCATGGCTAATGGAGTCCCGGTCGGGCCATCTTTAGGGTCTTGCGTATACAACCATGAGGAGGAGAGAACCTTCATCGGCGGGGAATTTCCCCCGCCGAAGAGGAGTAGCCCAGGCTATTGCGGTGGCGTGACCGTGATACAGATGGTCGCACTAGCATCGTTCCCGTTGTAGGACACGTGAGCAGTCAACGGCACCTCGCCGTTCCCGCTGCCATCGTTCGATAACTCACAAGCGTTGGGCGAGAACTGAGTCGTATACAACATTGCAGGCGCGGTATAGAGGGCGGTATCGTTTCCTGGCCCTTCACTAGTTATTGCACATTGTGTCGTGGCACCGTTGATGACGGTACATCCCGGGCCACCATTATTAAGAAAGATGCTACAGGCGGGGTGGCTCGAGTCGAACAGCGAAATACAGCCCAAGCCCCAATCCACGTTCGTATCGGGGGGCGCATTGGCAATGATGGCATTGAATGCGATTGGGCTGGCGGTGCCGGCCGCGATGGGGGCAGGGTTGGCAGGCGAAACTGAGATGGACAAGGTGGTGTTCTGGGAAATCGTCACGGAGGCGGTTCCGCTGGCGGTGCTGTCAGCGTCCGCGGTGGCGGTGATGGTAATGATCAGGTTACTGGGAACAGTTTGCGGCGCCGTATAGGTGGTGTTCAGCCCGTTGGTCGTGGAGGGGACGATAGTTCCACAAACCTCTGGTGTGCAGCCCCCAGGAGCGCCCGATAGTGTCCAATTTACGATCTTGTCCTGGGTGCCATTTACGTCAGCTCTGAACTGGGAGCTCTGCCCCGGCAAGAGAACCGCAGTTGCCGGACTCACCGTGACCGATATGGCGGGCGGGGCCGGAGTGATCGTGACGGTGGTAGAGCCGGTCGCGTTTGGATTGGCATCGGAAACCGCTGTGATGGTCACATGTCCGTTGCCATTTCCATCCACCGGATTCGGGACAGTCGCGGGCGCTAGATACATGGCCGTGTTGAAGCTTTCGGTTGTAATTATGCCAACGGTCGAATTGCCCCCGCCATTGGCCTGACCGATACCGTTGACTTGCCAGTCGCTGATGACTGGATCGCTGCTGTTGGTGACCGTCCCCGTGAATTCTATTTGGTTGTTCACCTGTACCGTCGGCGCCGCAGGTGTCACCTCTACCTGAACGGAAAGCTCATTGACCACCGTCGCGGTGGCCGTCCCAAATGTCTTGTGATCCTGATTGGAGATGGCCTCGATGGTCACGGGATTGCACTTGCTGGGAGGGACCGCGTCGGGAGCGGTATAGAGACCGCCCATGGAACCACTCGCTACGATCGAACCGACTAGACCGGCGCAGCCCGAATTGGGGACAACCTGCCACGTTACGGTCATGTCCTCCAGAGCATTCTGCACCGCAGCGGTGAACTGCTGAGTGGTCCCAATCTGTACCTGGGCACTCGGAGGCGTCACCATGACGGAGATCGGTTCCGAGGTGATGTTGACACTAGAGGTTGCCGAGATGGTCGGATCAGCGTCGGGTGTTGCCGATATGATGACCGGGTTGACGGCTGGCACCAGGTCAGGAGCAAGGTAGACCACGGCCGTACTCGAATCGGCAAGAGGCGAGATGGTGCCAACTGCAGAGTTGCCGTTCACCACCCCGTTGACTTTCCACGTGACCGCCGTATTGGCGGTATTTCCGACAATCGCGGTAAATTCCTCTTCTGAACCTACCCGCAGGTTAGGAACAGAACTAGGGGTCAGTTTGATGGTTACAGAGTTAATCAGAGGCGGATTTACTGTAACCGTTGCGCTGGCGGTCCTCAAGGGCTGCGCTTTGGAGGCGGCGGTGACGAACACGGTCTTTGTTGATGAAATCTGCGTGGGCGCGGTGTACACCCCAGTGGTCGTAATGGTACCGACCTCTACATTTCCTCCGACCTGACCTATTCCTGTGGCTGCCCCCACCTCCCAGATGATTCCGGTGTCGCTGATTCCAGTGACATCGCCGGTAAAGGGGAAGCTGTGGCCCGCTTGCACGGTGGCGGTACTCGGAGAAATGGTGACATTGGCAATGTTCGGAGGTTTCTTTGAGATGGTGACCAGCGCGACTGCCTGCGAGGTCAGGTCCGAATTGGAGATTGCCTCGATCTCGACCTTGGCCGGGTTCGGAACTAGTTCGGGAGCTGTATAAACGGCAGTGTCTTTGCCGGTCGCGACGATCCGCCCCACTGTGGCATCTCCGTTATCGATCAGGTTCACTGCCCAGTGGACAGACTTGACCGCGGGTCCGATTACTGCCGCGGAGAAGTCAAGCGTCTTCCCGATCTGCACCGCCGCAATGACCGGAGAGATGGTGACGGTGGCCGGGAATGGCGCCCCGGTGATGGTGATCTTGGCACTCCCGCTCTTGGTGTTATCGGCATCCGCCAAGGCGGTAATGGTGACGTGGGGGTTGGAAGGAATAAACTGGGGCGCCGTGTACATTCCCGAACTGCTGATGGTTCCGACGTCAGCGCCCCCGCCGACAGATCCATTGACCTCCCACTGCACGGCGCTGACGCCGGAGTTGTTGATCAAAGCGGTGAACTGTTGCTGGCTGCCGGTTCCGACAATGGTCGAGTCGGGAACAATGACCACAACGTTAACTGATCCCAACGGATTGTAGCCGCTGATGGGCGCAGGTTTCGCTCCCGGACACCCGGGCAAAACAACCATCGTGCCGAGGATGAGAGCCATCCAGAATAATTGCGGAGCGTTCCTAGTCATCAAAGGCTCCCCGCCTCCTTGTCGAATATATCCCGCACTTCGGTTATTTCGATGTTCGTCACTGCGCCTGCCATCTGGAGACCCGGCACCTACCGGCTAGCACCTGTCAATCGTTGTGTCCGGGTTCCGCCGCCGTCCCCGGCGTCGAGAGATTTTTCTGCACGACCGCTGCGGCCGGTTGCGATGGGGGAATTGGCCGAAGCTGTGCCTTGACCCAATCAAAAACCCTTCCCCCGGACGCCGCGTTGAACAGACCCATGCTGTCGTCGTAGCGCAGGACGGTGGTAGAGGGCGGGGCCACAGCGTCGATCCGCTCCTTGGCTGCTTTCGGCGTAGCCATATCGTCTATCACTTGTTGAATACGGATGTGCTGGTTTTTCAGTTGAGGCAACCACTGCACCGGATCGAGACCAACCACCTTGTGCAGGTACTCTGGCTTCAAATAGTTTGCGCGTTCCTCATCCGGGATGACGCTGGAGTCGCGTACCCAGTCCGGCCAGTCTCCCCAGGGGTCCAAAAGATCGAGCACTTTAATGCGTGGATCGGCGGCGGCGGCCAGGACGGCGATGGTTCCTCCGGAGCCTTCCCCGAACATGCCTACGTTGCTCAAATCCAGATCGTCGCGGGTGGAGAGAAAATTGAGGACCATTTGCACATCATGAACGGAACTGCCCAGGGCCTCCTGCAGCTCGCTGACGAACCACTCTTTCATCGGCCGGCTGTGGTAGCGATGACCAGTCAGGGCGGATACAAAACCGACCGCCGCGAATCCGTTGGCGGTGACCCGAACGCAGTAGTCGTCGTCGCGAAAGCGATCCGTTTCCGAGGGGTAGCTGTAGAGGTACAACACCACCGGCGGCTTGGCGACTCCTTTGGGCCGGATCACGTAGAGATCGATGGGATCTCCCTCCCGCCACTTCACCTGCACCAGCTCGCGGGTGAATTTCGGAAGGTCTGCCCGGCCTCCGGGTACCGGTTTCTCGGCTCGCAGGTGACTGCCGGCGAGCGAAAGCGAACTCCAATCTTCTACCGGGACAGAGGGACGAGCAGAAGCGTGGCCAACCGATTTGGGCGCTTGCGCCCAAACTGCCCCTGGATGTAACGGCAACAACAGCAGACAAACCAAAAACCGGCTAGTCAGTCTCCTCCTCATTCAACTCCTTCTCTCAAAACATTTGGTTTCTGCAACAACCTAGGCTACGGAAGCAGACAGGAGGCAAGCCGCGAAACCGCGGTCTGCCTCCAGCCGTTGGGTCAAGATCCAGACCGACTACTGCTTCTTGCTGAGGATCTCGTGGCCAGTATCCGCGTAATAGTCCAGGTCGGACTGAATCGTGAACACTGCGCCGCCGACATCACCGCCGGACTCGCTGTGTCCCGTAATAAGTCCGTTGGTGCCTCCTTTGCCGGATTGGGTGTAGTGAGAGCGAAACACTTGCAGCGAAGCCAACGGCAGAAAGTCAGGCGTGACATTGGCTACCTGCGACTGGGACTGGGTAATCAAGGTTGCGACTGCCTTTGGGACCGGTGATGCAGTTATCACGCGGAGAATGTTCCATGCCGGGTAGCTGCCATTCGCGATATTCGGAAACGTAATGAGACCTGGGCAAGGAGCCACGCAGTTGGGGAAAACCCCGTTGGACAACAGATAGGTTGAGAACAACGGATCCACACCGTCGACCGTCAGGTATTTGGTGGTGCTGAGCACCTTGGCGAAACTAGTGGTACTCCAGAACGCATAGCCCAGAGAATCGGGAACGGCGCCAACGGTGGAGACCATTTCGCCACTGCCGATCACGCGCTGGCGGGTTCCGCCCGAGGCGTATGCAATGTTCGTGGGATTATTGATCGCTGGGTTTACATTGAGTTCCTGCGTCGAGGCGATTTCTACTGTGCGCGGAATCGTAAACTCCGTCGTGGTGTAGGTGCCAGAGGTCGGTTCACGCAAGAAGACGTGGGCGCCGATGGAAGGCAGACCCGATTGGTTTGCCATGTCACGCGTCCGCGTGAGTGTGCCGTTCAGCATGTCGGCCAAAACGAAACGAGGCACATTCTGGAAAGCCGAAGTGCCAAAGCCGCCAGCGTTAGTGTCTGTGGTATTGACAAAAAACATCATGCACTGGGCCCCCACGTTTGTGCTCACGAATTTCGGGATCGCGGCGCCGCTGATGGGATCGGTGCCCAGGATGGCGTAAGCCACCGGAGTCACACTCTTGCCGCTTCCCTGAGATGTCAGAATCGTGGTGCCGATGGGTCCGGGACCCCAGCCCAAACCGTTGTAGTTTTTCGTGTCCAGAGGCGCCAGAACCCGGTTGGCCTCAAACAGAGCGTCTTCCGCCCGGATGTCGGTGGGAGCCGCGTTGAATGTCTGATTATTCAGGGCATTATAGACGGTCGTGGGCAGAGGTTCATCGGTGAGGGTAGCCACCAGACCATCGCCTGCGGAACCGATCTCGGCAGAAGGAATCGAGAGGGTTGCGCGGGGAACTGCAAAAAACAACTGCTGGCCAATGACTGAATCCACCGCCAGATAGGAGCAAACGTGGGTTTGGGCGGTGTTCCACACAATCCAGACATTTGCGGTGTTCGCGGGAATCGCGGCCGACCGGTTATCGATTCCGGAAGCTCCGTTTTTCTTGGTCCAAATGTGGTTTCCGCACTCCGAGCTGGCGTTATCCGCAGCCAGGGCAAAAGCGTTGAAGGCTCCGGTTGACCCGGCCGCGTTCACCAATACACTGGTGGCGGCAAAACAGTTTATTCCGGCAAAAACGATGACAGCCAACGACAGGGCCGTCACAAGTTTTGTGGTTCGTTTCGTCATTTCTTTTTCCTTTATGGCGCAAGTTTGCGCGGCTAGGGGAAGGACCCCGTGTTGAGCTGCGGCAGTGCGCGTCTTTCGCTCGCACGCCAGGATGTTGGTGGCCCAGCAAACTAAAGAACCGACTCGTGTCACGGGCAAACCGGGGGAACCGTGGAGACGAACCATCAAGTCTGTTAAGACGAGTCGCGGCAATATCGCCGATGTTTGTTGCAGGAAAACGACGGGAAGGTTAATTTCCCGTGAATTCCTCGCAGCCGAAGCTTTCAAAAGACTTGCCCAGTGGCTCTTTCGCCGCCCGCGCTAGTACATGCAAAGAAACGGTCATTTCTCCGGTTTTCATCGGAAATTAACCTTCCCGTCATCATTTCGTCATGTTCGGTCTGTAACTATGTGGCTCTTTTTGATTTCAGACGAAGGGCACCCCTGTGCGACTGGCTTCAGTGTTGTTGTGTTTGCTTGCCGTTTCTCTGACAGCATTCCCGGCCTCCGGGGCGCAGTCGAAGTCAGCTTCGCCCAATTCTTCCGCGGAGCAAGCCTCGATCACTGGTACCGTCACGGATCCGACGGGAGCTGTGCTTCCTGGGGCGGTGGTGACCGTAACCAATGCCGGCGGGCTCGGCCAGACGGCCAGCAGCAACGATAAGGGCGACTACACGGTGAGCGGCCTCTCCGTCGGCACGTACAGCCTTAAGATCTCCGTACCGAAGTTTAAGGACTTCCACACTGAAAACCTCACCTTAAGCGCAGGGCAGGGCGTGTCTATCGATGCGGTGATGGAGCCCGCCGGGGAGTCTACCTCAGTGAATGTCGAGGGGCAGAAGGTCTCGCAGGTGGAGACTGAAACCTCGCAGATCGCAGGAGTCCTTACCGAGAAAGAGCTCACCAAACTGGGTTTGAATGGGCGGAATTTCACCCAGTTGATCACCTTGACTCCTGGTGTCAGCAATCAGACGGGGCAGGACGAAGCGAAGGTCGGAGTGGTTGGCAGCGTGCGCTATAGCGTGAATGGCGGCCGCGTCGAGTACAACTCTTTTAACGTGGACGGCGGCGATGTATTGAACGCCGGCCTGAATGGGACGCAAAGCACCCTGATTGTCTATCCCAGCCTTGACTCGCTCAACCAGGTGCAGGTGCTTACTTCCAACTACGGAGCCATGTACGGCCGGAGCGCTTCCGGAACCGTCTTGGCGGAAACCAAGTCGGGGACGAATGAATACCACGGAAACGTCTACGAATTCATTCGCAATGAGTTCTTTAACGACCGTAACTACTTCGACCAAACTAAGAAGGCCCCCCTCTACCGGCGCAACGATTTTGGGGCGACTATAGGCGGGCCGTTTTCGATCCCCGGGATTTACAACGGCAAAGAGAAGACCTATTTCTTCTTCTCGGAGGAGTATCGCCTGGAACGTACGCCCACGGATTACAACCAGGCGGTTCCGTCGGTAGCCGAACGAAAAGGAAACTTCAGCGACGTGTGCCCCTTTGTGCTGCCGGCGATGAACGGAATTCCTGGAGGGGAAGCGGCGTTTACCCGGGCGAAGTTTCCTGACTGCCCGGGAATTAACAATTCTTCCGCGAAGCCAGGCACGTTCCTTACTTATCCGGGCAACATCGTGCCGATTGATCCTACAGCGGCAGCTATTCTGAGCACCAACATCCTGCCTTACCCGAATTCGACTCTTGGCTGCAATTCGAGCATTGGCTCTTGCTTCGTGGCGGCAGTTTCCCCCAGCACTTACTGGCGGGAGGAACTGTTCCGCATCGATCACAACATTACGCCGAAGATGAAGGCGACCTTTCGCTACATCCACGATTCATGGGACACCACTATTCTTACCCCCCAGTGGGGAACGGTGATGAACAGCTTCCCTACCGTTCAGAGCACCTTCAACGGGCCTGGGTTAAGCATGCTGACCCATCTGACCAACACCGTTTCGCCTTCGCTCTTGAACGAGTTTATCTTCAGTTACACCACCGATCACATCACGCTGCAAAACGTCGATTCCAATGCGTCGCAATGGCAGCGCCCACCAAATCTCGGGGTGGGATACATCTTCAATAACGGCTTCGGGGGCAAACTGCCGGGCGTGGTTGTCGGCGGCAACAACCTGGCCTATGGTGGATTCGGTTTCGGGGTCGATCCCGGCTACTTGCCCTGGCACCACGCCAATCCAACCTCTAACTTTCGTGATGACCTGAGCAAGGTGATCGGGAAGCACACGCTGCAAATGGGAGTTCAGATCGTCCTTTCGCAGCGCAGCGAGTTGAACCAGGCAGTCGGAGCCAACACGGGCGACCTGCAGGGAATTCTGGGGTTCAGCAACGTAGGCAGCTTCTACACTTCGGGCAACGCGTTTGCGGACCTGCTCGTGGGACCAGGCAGCTTTCTGCCGAACGCACCCAACGGGATCAAGTACTTCCAGCAAGACAGCGCGCAGCGTAACTACTACAACCGCTACACCGTCACCGAACCCTACTTCCAGGACGACTGGCGCGTGAACCACCGTCTGACACTCAACCTGGGCCTGCGCATGAGTCTGTTCGGACTGTGGCACGAGAAATACAACAATGTCTACAATTGGGTGCCCTCGGCATTCAACAAATCGCTGGCGGCTGCGACCACGGTGGATGGCGCCCAGGGTTACCTGGCGGTTCCGGGAACCTGTAATAGTGTCGGCCAGCTGTGTACTCCGATTCCGCTGGATATGAACAACCTTGATCCTCGGATCACCAACGGTCTGGTTCGATGTGGCGTCAATGGCGTGCCCGCTGGGTGCATGCAGGGTCACTTCTTCAATCCCGCTCCGCGGATCGGATTTGCCTTTGACCCGCGCGGCGATGGCAAGACTTCCATCCGCGCAGGCTACGGAATGTTTTTCCACCACGAAACGGGAAACGAGGCTAACACCGGCTCGCTGGAAGGAAGCGCACCTCTGGTGCTGGATATGACGCAGGACCGTCCCAGCAGCTATGCCTGCGTCGGCGGAGTCGGGGAGGGCTGTCCCGGTCGCGGCGCAGCATATCCGCTCAATGTAACCGAAATTCCAACCAAAGCGATCTGGCCCTATGTCCAGCAGTGGAGCTTCAGTGTTCAACGAGAGCTCACCAAGAGCACCGTCGGTACGGTCTCGTACGTTGGCAGCCGGGGAACTCACCTTACTACCGACCTGCAAATCAACCAATTAGCCCCGGTCCCGGCTGGCCAGAATCCATTTAAGCCGGGACAGCCGCTGACGGCGGCCGTGTGTGACAGCTACGATGGGACCAGGTTCACCCTTTATGGTCCCCCAGACCCGCTAGCAGCCAACAAGGCACCAGCAACGGCCACGGTGACTAATGTCGATCCAGGATTCGTGAATCTGCAAGCCGCGTGCTTTGGAACTCCCGGCAACTCTTCCTTCCCGGACCCCAATGTCCTGCGGCAGTTCGCCCCCGGGATCGGTAGGATATTTTCTCTGCAGAACGTCGCCTATTCGACCTATCACGCCCTGCAAGTCACGGTGCGCAGGGCCACCGGACCGTTTACCTTAGGTGTGGCCTACTCCTACAGTCACTCGATCGACGATTCCTCAGACCGCTCCGACACAACCTTGGTAAATTCCTTCGATCTGGCTTCCAACAAAGCCAGTTCCAACTTCGATCAGCGCCATTTGCTGAACATCAGTTACCTCTACAAACTGGACCACGTCGTCAATAAATTTCGTTACTGGTTCTCCGACATCGGCAACGATGACCCGGCAGGCTCCTCCGCGCTGCCGGAAGTCTCCTCTGGTTTCGGGCATGCCTTGTTCAATGGATGGGAGTTGTCTGGCATTACGACCTTCCAGTCCGGTACTCCGTTCAGCGTGGTAAACGGCGCCAGCGCAAGCGGGATTTACGGCGCCAGCGTTGATCAGGTAACGGCGATCGGCAATTCCGGTGCGCCCATCCCGGCCGGTATTTCCGTGCTGGACAACGCCGGAGTGGCCAGCGGTTTAGGCGCTGGATCCTATCCGGATGTGATTGGGAATCCGTATCTTCGCCCACCGTATGGAGCCACGAATCCAAAGAGCATCGGGCCTGCGCTGTTCAACGCAGGAGCGTTCGCCGCTCCCACCGGGCTGACGTTCGGAGATGCTGGCCGAAATTTCATGAACAACCCCCACCGCTTGAATTTCGACGTAGCGCTGCTCAAGCATTTCAAAGTGACGGAGGGTACCACGCTTGAATTTCGGGCGGAGGGTTTCAATGTCTTCAATCACACCCAGTTTCTGGTCTATGATCCGGACAAAGGAAACCAGGCCAACAACACGATCAGTTGCTTTGGCGGCGTAAATAATTCTCCCGGCGATCCCACTTGCCTGGCGGGGAATTCTTTCCTGCATCCGATTGAGGCTCATCGCCCTCGCACTATGCAGTTCGGCCTCAAGCTCGCCTTCTAGGGTAGCGCCGGCGCCGCTATGGCCTGGCTCAGGCTAGTTCATCGATCTGATGGGAATTCTGATCGTCGTTCAACTCGGGAGTATCCGGCGATTCGTGGGTTTCTTCGGAGGCTTCGGTCTTAGGGGGCGCCGGCTTGCGGCGCTGAGGCTGGGCATCACCGTGCGAAGAGTTTTCCGGTCCAGGGTTTCTGACCGGGGTTGTGGACTCCAGGCGATCGGTGATAGAAAACTGATCCATACGTCCTTATCGATATGGTCGGCATGACGATTCGAAAACGTATTTCGTTCATCCGGCTGCTTCCATGCAAGTGAAATTATCGGCAAGGGGTGGGTTGGACTTTAAATTCTGGAGGCAACGTCAAAGCTGTGAGCGTGACTTTGGTAACCAAGCGCCGTGGCCTGAAGAGCTTTTCTAGGTGGTCATTTGACGCGCCCACTCCATCGCTTCCCATCGGCACTCAGCCACGAAGTTCTCCTGAACCTGCATTTGCGCCGAAAGGCTGGTAACCCGTTCCCAATCCGCGGCCTCCTGCGCCAACATCAAGTGGTAGACGGAGGAGAGCCGGCTTGGCTGGCCGAGGAGCACGGCTTTGGTCTCTTTGTCGACCGAGATTCCTTCCAGCACCACGCCCATGGGGATATCGAGGATGGAGTCCATAAGCGAGAGCAAGCCGGTCAGGAAAAGATCGGAACCGTCGTGCTTCACCTTGGGGGCCAAGAGTTCACAGAATCGCCCACGCACCAAAGCCGAGAGCACCAGATCGGTGGGCTTGTTTTGTGCCGCCACCAGGGTTGCCGCGAGGCGGATCCAGCGGCACACTTCCCGCTCACCCAACATGGCCAGAGCATGGCGCACGGACCGGATTTCCCGGGTAAAACCGAAGACCGGGGAATTCAAATAACGCAGCAGCCGGTAAACCAGAGAAGCTTCGCCTTTGATGACATCTTCGATCTCTTTGGGGTCTGGTTCGGAACGAGTAATGGCCTGTAGCAGGCGAAGATAATTGATGCGGTTGGCGGGAATTTCCCGCGCGTGCATGAGCTCGGGTTTGCGAAAGAAATAGCCTTGGAAGTATGTAAACCCGGCCTTTTTAGCGGCAAGAAACTCCTCGCGGGTTTCCACCTTTTCCGCCAGCATGCGACACTTTGCCGATCCGAAGCGCCTTACCAGCGCGGCGCCTTCCTCCATCGTGGTGGCACGCAGGTCTACCTTAATGATGTCAGCCACTTGAGCCAGTGGCGTACGATCGTCGTCGACATCGAAGTCGTCGAGAGCCACCAGGTACCCTGCCGCTTTCATCCTCTGACAAGCAGCAATCACCAAGTCATCGACGGGCACAGACTCCAGAACTTCAACCACTGCCTGAGTTGGAGGCAAAAGAGTGATGTAATCCTTGAGCAATATCTCACGGGTGCAGTTGATGAAAGCCAGGCGGCCGTCACACAATACATCGACCCCCATCAGGATGGAGGTATCGAGCGTGCTGCGAGAGGCAGCATCGGAATCAGCCTCGTGGAAGTACTGCTCAATTCCGTCGCGAAACAGCAGTTCGTAGCCGAAGACCTTTTCGTCGAGTGACAGGATGGGCTGCCGGGCGACGTAGCGCAGGGCGGTATTCCTTCCCTTGATCGCTTGAGGTTTGGTGCCGGTGGATTCCACAGCCTTCTCTTATCGGCTCAGTGCCAGCAAAACTTTAGAGGAGTCTCCGTCGCGGTTTCCCCATGGCGGCAGAAACTCCGACGCCGCGAAGGAGACGAAGGTCTTAGTTCCCGGGATTCCCTTCGTATCCTTTGTGTGTGATTACACTGCGGCAGACGGAGTCGATTGTCGAGATTCCGTAAGGTCGATACCAAATGTTTTGCTGACAATTGGGGCGGACACTTGGCCGGAATATCCGATTATTGGGACTCCCGAATCACGCCTTCGGCAATCGCCTGGGGCTCGATCTGATAGTGCCCACTCTTGATCGCCTGGCGCAAGGCATCAACCTTGTCCTGCCGGATCTCCGGCGAATTCAGGGCCTGCGCAGCCAGCGCCTCGAGGCTCGCCTTGTCGGTGTGGAGGGTTGCCTTGTCCTCTTCTGGAGCCTGGAGCGAGTTATCTGCAGTTACTTCAGCAGTACTTCCCAGGGTGGAAGTTACCGAATCGAGCACCGTTCTGTTTAGTTCGACTTTCATGGTTTGCACCGGGGTAACTGATGATAGATCCATTTTGCGCCATACCTCCGGCGCATGTCACTCGATTCGAATCCTGAGGGAGACCTGTACGGTCTCCGCCGTAACGAACCCCTATACTCGATCGATTCTCTGCCTTGGATCGACCACTTCCGTAACTCTGACACCGTAATTTCCATCCACGATGACCACTTCCCCTCTGGCGACCAAGCGGTCGCCTAGAAGCAAGTCAGCGGGTTCTTGCACTTGCCGGTCGAGCTCGACCACGGAGCCGGAGCCTAAGTCCAAAATCTCGCGCAGGGTCAACACCCGCTGCCCGAAGCGCAGCGTCAGACTGAGGCCCACTCCGAGCAGGAGATCCAACTTGCTCTCCGGCACTGCGGGCGTCTCAGGCGTGGCGCTTGGGGATGCGGTGGCAGCCGGGTTGACTTCGGCCAGGCTCGCCGTCAAATCGGGATCGAATCGGAGTTCCAGCACCAGCTTGCCGGCCGATGGTTCCGAGGCTTGCAGAATAACTGCTTCACCCGGCCAGGCCGGAGATTCAATGCTGCTAAGCTGCGCCTCGATTGCCCCCAGTGGATCCTTAAGGGCGGTGGCCGTGGCGATCGCAACCTTTTGCAACAAAGTCTGCAACAACTGCGTATGCTCCGCACTGAACTCGGAGGTTGGATTAGCCTCTTCAGAGCGTAGCTTTTGAGCGAGCATGAGGGCGTCGGCCTGACGAATCTGGATGGCCGCGTTCCCCCGAAGTGCGCCGGACAACGCCAACCCGAAGCAGATTCGCGGTGCCTGGTCCGGTTGGTGTGCGTCATCGCTGTCCACATCAACGCTCCACGAGGCCGCTAGGGATTGCGTGAATGCGTCGGCGATGGCCTTGCGAATGGCATCTACAAACGAGTATTGAGGCGTTCCCGGTGAGATGACTGGCATTACTGTCGCCTTTCTTCTTTAGAAATTGCGATCGGCATTGTAATCTGCGCGGCGCGACGGCGCCCGGACCGGACAGGGTTGGCATCAAAAGCGCCCCGGCCAGCGATAGCAAGTGACGCGGGAGTGCGTGCCGTGACCGCCAAGTTACAGACTTCCCCCGGCGAGAGCGATAACAATGTCTGAATAGGAATGTTCTCCGCGGTCAGGCTGAGCATCACCGGAAACGGACACTGCATCATGGTCTCAGTCAGCTTTCGACCCGAGTAGTTGGTCGTGCGAGGCTTGCCGTAAGAGACATCCGAGGACAGTTTTCGCAGCAGACTGTTCGAAATCGAGACAGGCAGAACCAGGTTCAAACTTCCCTTAGTCTCCGCCAGCTTAATCTCAAAGCTAAGGCAGAGGGTCTTTTCGGTTGGAGCCAGGAAACGCTGGATTTGCGCTGCCGGCTGGCGTCCTTCCAACTCGAGGTCCCCGGCCAGTGGCGTCCAGGCAACGGCGAGTTCGTGAACGATGATTCTAGCCACTCCGTCCATGATCTGCTCTTCGATTTCGCTGACTTCCCTGGTCAGTGCCTCGCATTGACCGGTTCCTCCGAGCAAAATGTCCACCAACGGATAGACCAGGGAGTGGTCAATCTGCATGGCAGCAGCGGCGTTCATCTGCGGCACGTGAAACGACATCATGTAGGTGACTTCGGGTACCCGCTCCAGAAATGCGCTATACGCGAGTTGCTCGACGGAGACTAAGGTAGCCTCGAACACCACCCGCAAGTAGGCTCCCAGCGATTGCGTAAGGCTGCGGGCGAAGGCTTCGTGCAGTGCGCTAACGGCCCGAGACTGTCCGCCGGTAAGCTGACCGGCTTGCCGAAAACTGCACGGCTTGATGCTATGCTGCCCGGGCTCCAGGTGTTCCCCCCGGTCGCGGGCCGCGTCCACCATGGCATTAATTTCGTCCTGGTTTAGAACTCTAGGCATGCGCTTGAGACTCGAACTAAAAAGCCAGTATTAGAACCAGATGAGCACTAGGCAACATCTGCCTAGCTGGAATGCACGGCACATGCCAAAGAGACAATCTCTTGAACTGAGAAGCCTGGGGGTTGCCTTATTTGGATCGCGAGATCATGCGGACAGTATCGCCATGTAAACTGGCGACATATCTGCGAACGTCATCGCGCTCGCTCTGAGTGGAGAACATAAAGAAGAACCCGTGATCTTCATCCTGCCGGTTGCAGACCTTGGCCGGGATTCGCCAGGTGGTCGAATTCCCGGGAAATGTAAGCATTAAGGTTACTACCGACCCCACGGCGAGATGCTCCGCGATCTGGGCTGCGATTCCTTCTTCACTAATGTCGAGACAGCGGGCGTCCAGCAGGCGCGGTTCGGGGCCATCAGTCTGTAGCAAGAAGTGAAAGTCCGCCCGGAAACGGGGCGTGCGATAACCGAATTCGTAGATTCCGCTCATCGTCCTCTATCGATATCGACTACATAACCACACAGTAGGTGAGCAAAGCGAGTGCCATCGGTAATGCCCGGTAATAAGAGCCGCGACGAGGGCGCGTCGTTCTCATCGTCGTCTAAGGAGGCACCGCGGTCTTGATTCTTCCAAAGATGGCAAGGGTGCCTCACCGTCTCTACTAGTTATCGGCAATTGGGGCCGTCTTCCCTAGCGTCGGAACACTATCCGTCCGGCGGTCTGATTACCTTCGACACTGACCCAGTGCGATTCTCCGCCTTTGGCAGAGCCGTTGCATTCCAGCTAGGCAGATGTTGCCTAGCTCTCATCGGATTCCAATGAATGCTTTCGTCACAAATTCGGGCCCGGCGCAGAATCCATTAACCGACGCGTTCGCCGCTTTTATCAGCGCGGCGAACCGGCTGGAGAACTCCCACTGGCAGTTGCACGACGAGGTTGCCCAGTTGCGCATGCAACTGGAAGAGCGCAACCGGGCACTGGCCTCCAGCCAGGCGGAAAACGAACGGATACGAATCCTGCTGCGGCAGGTTCTGGACGCCCTGCCATGCGGCGTGGCAGTTCTGGATTGCCAGGGGGAAGAGGTGGTTCTCCTTAATCCCGAGGCCAGACAGCTTCTGGACATAGCTCAGACCAAGACTCTGGGTTGGATGGACATCCCGGAGCGGGTTCGCACCCTGGTGAAGGGACTGTCGTGGCACACCTTGAAGCAGGGAGACGAACAGGAATTCTGCGTCGAGGAAGCGAGCGCGAAACGCTGGCTGACGGTTCGCGCCAGTGCAATGGATCCAGAAACTGGCGAGGCCAACGATGCCACCGCTTCGCGAAGAGTGATTCTAATTTTCAGGGACACGACAGCTCACAAACAGGCGGAGCAGGAACGGGAATCCTCGCGCCACATGATGGCCCTGGCCGAGATGGCCACCGTACTGGCTCATGAGATACGCAATCCCCTGGGCAGCCTCGAGTTGTTGACCGGGTTACTGGCCAGCGATTCCGGGTTGAGCGACGACTCGAGACAATGGGTGCAGAGCCTGAGAGCAGGTGTCCGGTCGCTTTCGGTGACCGTAAACAATGTTCTTCAGTATTACAGCCTCGGCACACCCACGCTGGCGCCCATGCGGTTAGGTGAGGCCTTAAAGAGTAGCGTGGAGTTTGTCCGGCCCCTGGCACAGCAGAACGGCGTGACTCTGCTGGTGAATCTGCCCCTGGGCGACGTGGAAATCGTG
This sequence comes from Terriglobales bacterium, assembly GCA_049582765.1. Taxonomy (GTDB): domain Bacteria; phylum Acidobacteriota; class Terriglobia; order Terriglobales; family Acidobacteriaceae; genus JBAUUQ01. The sequence continues at coordinate 129,270 of JBAUUQ010000047.1, read as the reverse complement.
GGTGATCCCGGCAGCCTGCAGCAGGTAATCCTCAATCTGGCGTGTAACGCGCTGCGGCACACTCCGGCTGACGGCAAAATTACAGTCTCTGCAAGATTGGAAGCCCGGGATGCGGCGCGAGCCGCCGTCGTCGAATTCACCGACAACGGCAGCGGCATTCGCCCTGAGGATCTGGCGCACATCTTTGAAGCCGGATTCACCACCACCCGGCAGAGTCCGGGATTGGGGCTGACGATCTGCCAGCGAATTGTTGAGCAACATCACGGCAGCATCGCCGTACAAAGCGAGCCGGGTAAGGGCACCACATTTCGGATGGAGTTTCCGGTTCTATGAGTGAGGCCGTCAATTCGGTACTGGTCGTGGACGACGAACCTGGGATGCGTATGGCGCTCAGAGCCAACTTTCAACGTGAAGGCTGGAACGTAGAGACCGCCGCGGGTGCATCGGAAGCGCTGCGCAAGTTCGACGCTGGCTGCTTCCCTCTCGTGGTAACTGACGTTCGCATGCCCGACGGCGATGGATTGCAGGTGATGCGCACGGTGCGGCACTCGAATCCCTCGACCGCGGTCATCGTCCTCACTGCGTTCGGCAATGTCCCGGAGGCGGTGCAGGCGATCCAGGGCGGCGCATGCGACTACCTCACCAAACCAATTTCCTTCGAGCAGCTGCACAACGCGGTGAAGCGGGTCATGCTTGCAGCTGGCAACGTTTCACCGGACGCTGGGATTCCAGCCGCCGCGATTGTGGGCAACTCAGCAGCATTGTTAAAAGCGCTGGACCGGGCGCGCCACGCCGCAAGAACCAACGCCGATGTGCTGATCGAGGCGGAAAGCGGCACCGGAAAAGAGCTGCTGGCACGGTTCATTCATGACAGCAGTTCCCGCTCCAGCAAACCGTTTGTGGCGGTGAATTGCGCGGCCGTGCCGGAACATCTCTTGGAAAGCGAACTCTTTGGACACATGCGCGGGGCCTTCACCGGCGCGACGGCAACCAAGGCAGGAAAGTTTGAATTAGCCGAAGGCGGCACCCTGCTGCTCGATGAAATTGGAGAGATGCCGGTCAATCTGCAGCCCAAGCTTCTGCGCGCCCTGCAGGAGCGCGAAATTGAACGCCTGGGAGACACGCGGACCACGGATGTGAATATTCGGGTCGTGGCTACGACCAACGTCCCACTTCATAAGATGGTTGAAGACGGAAGATTTCGAGCTGATCTCTACTACCGCCTGAATGTCATTCCCCTGTCCTTGCCGCCGTTGCGCGACCGCCGGGAAGACATACCTGCCTTGGCAGAGTTTTTCGCAACCTTGTTTGCAAAGGAGGCCGGCCGGCCGGCGCCCCAACTGCATCCCGAATTCGTGACTGGTTTGCAGCATCAAGCCTGGCCGGGGAACGTGCGCGAGCTGGGCAATTTCATGCGCCGGGTGATGACCCTTCACGACGGCGGCGAGATCGGTCCCGAGCATCTAGCGTCTGAGTTGTCTACGCCGGCGCTGGCGAAAACCTTCCGCTACTTGGCCCAGGCCGCGCATGCCCGTCCCGGGACCTCGATGCGCGAGTTTGAAAGGCAACTTTTGGAAAACACTCTGGAAGTCACCGGCGGAAACCGGACCCGAGCAGCCGAAATGCTGGGTGTGAGTCTACGTACCATTCGTAACAAAATTCGCGAGTATGGTTTACCGCCACGGAGATACGCATGAACGACTTAGCTACACCGATGATGAATCTTCTGGAAAAGTTCCTGGATGTCACCTCCCAGCGCCACAAACTGGTGACCGCGAACATGGCCAACATCGATACTCCGGGATATCGCACCAAGGATCTGGACTTTCGCGGAGAGTTGCAGCGCGCCGTGTCAGACGGCAACGCCAACTTCCTGCCGGTTGCACGCTCGGTGCCGGGCTTGCTAGAGCGGCCCGACGGCAACAACGTCAGCCTGGACCGCGAAGGTCTGTTGCTGGCGGAGGTGCAGATGCAGTTTGGCCTTGGCATTCAGCTGCTACATCACGAATTTCAGAACCTACTAATGGCAATCAATGAAGGGAGCAAGGCATGAGCATTTTTAGCGCACTTGAACTGAGCGGGTCGGCGTTGGCTGCCGAAAGGCAGAGGGCGGAAATCGTAGCCGCCAATATGGCGAACGCGGAAACCACGCACACGCCAACCGGCGGGCCCTATCAGCGCAAGGAAGTAGTTTTCTCCAGTTCAGGTAATCTGCCGTTCCGCATGATGCTGGCGGGATTTCATTCCACGTTAAGCGGGGCCATGCCCGCAGTCCGGGTGCGGCAAGTTGTAGATGATCCCACGCCGCCCCTGATGCGTTACGAGCCGGGGCATCCTGACGCTAACAAGGATGGCTACGTGGCCTATCCCGCTATCAACCCGATTCAGGAAATGGTCGACTTGATGGGAGCGGTCCGCTCCTATCAACTCAACGCTTCCGCGATCAGCGCCAGCAAACAGATGATTCAGCAAGCCATGGATCTTCTGAAGTAAAGGTATCGAGGGAACAACTATGAGCAACACAATTCTTACCGGACTTGGCCTGCCAGCCAGTCTGCCGACCAGTCCAACGCCAGCTACGGGTATTGACATCGGGGAAAGCGGCGGATTCGGCGCCACCTTGAAGAGTGCGATCCACAAAGTGGACCAGCTGCAGCAGGACTCGGACGTGTCGGCGACTCAACTGGTGCAGGGAGACCGGCAGGATATTCACAACGTCATGATCGCCGTTGAGAAGGCGGACGTCGCCTTTCAGCTGATGATGCAGGTGCGCAACAAAATCGTGAATGCGTATCAGGAAGTATCGAAGCTGCAGTTTTAACCAGCACTCTAATTTGCCAAGCCCATGCCGCCATTCGACCAGATACAGAAGCAGTTAAAAGAATTTACCTCGGGGCTCTCTGTTAAACAGGGCCTGCTGCTCGCGGGGGCGGTGCTGCTCACCATTGCGATCCTGGTGGGATTCGTCAATCTGATCGCCACACCGGACTACAAGCCCCTGGTCAGCGGGATGGAACCCTCCGATGCCCAGGCGCTAAGCGCCAAACTGGCGGCGAAGAACATCCCCTATCAGCTCAGCGCCGATGGCAAAACCGTCAATGTGCCCAGCGACAAGCTGGACGCCAGCCGAATGGAAGTTGCTTCGGATGGCATGCCGCGCAGCGGCCGGCTGGGCTTCGAGCTGTTCGACAAACTGAATTGGGGTCAGACGGAGTTCGACGAGAAAGTGAACTATCAGCGGGCGCTCGAAGGCGAGCTGGAACGTTCGATTCAAACCCTTAGAGATGTGGACAGTGCGCGGGTCCACCTGGTTTTGCCCACAGATTCTGTCTTCATCGATCGGGAACGCGCCGCGAAAGCGTCGGTTGTTCTCAAGTTACGTTCCGGCCGGCTGCCTGAGGAAACACAACTCGGGATTGCGCGCCTGGTGGCGGGTGCGGTTGACAATCTGAGTCCGGAAAATGTGACTGTTATCGACGCCGATACCAATCGTCCGCTGGGCATGGCGCGGCGTGACTCGATTGCGGGAGACGGCAGCCTGGAGCAGGCACTGACCGCCCGCCTCATGCAGACTCTTGCGCCGGTTGTCGGACCGCAGCACGTGCGGGCCAGCGTGAACGTCGAGTACGATCCCAGCACCAGCGAAGAAAACGAGGAAACCTACGACCCAAAGAGCGCAGTAGCCGTCTCCTCCCAGAGCTCGGAAGAGCGAGTAGGAGGCGCGATAACCGGCGGTGTTCCGGGGACGTCCAGCAATGTACCCTCAGCAAACAATCTAACCGAAACCGGCAAAGCCGCCACGGCCAACCCCAAGACTCCGGCAGCCGGCGCCACTCCTGCATCCGCAAACGCGGCTCCGCCGGGCAACGCGCAGCCCGCTAATGCGCAGTCGGGCAATGCGCAGCCCGCCAATGCGATGTCTCGGACTCTGGTAGCAGAAGGCGGGGACGAGACGCAGATCTCCAAGAGCGAGAGTAATACCTACGCCGTTAACAAACTGGTTCGCCATACACTCGAACCGCCAGGCCGGCTTCGCAGAATCTCCGCGGCCCTGCTGGTAGACGACGCCGTTGACGTGAAACAGGAAAACGGAAAGTCCATAGAGACACGGCGTAAGCGCACTCCGGATGAACTCAAGCAGATTACGGATCTGGCCACGGCGGCGATCGGAATCGACACCGACCGCGGCGATACGCTGACGGTGCAAAATCTCTCCTTTGAGCAGACCAACCCAGAGACTTTGCCAAAGCCGACAGCCTTGGAGCGAGTGCGCGTCACCCTGAACGATTGGTCGAGTTTTGTGCGCTATGCCGCTCTGATCCTGTTGTTCCTGTTGGCCTATGCTCTGCTGCTCCGACCCATGAAGAAACAAATATTGACCACGCTGCGCGAGCTACCTGCCCGGAGGGTTCCTGAACAAACTCAGATCGACGGTGTTGTTGGCGCTCAACTGAGTCCAGCACAAGACCCCAAGGCTCTACCTCCAGAACAACAGCGCAGCCTCACTCTGAAGAAGCAACTGCTCGAAAAGGTAAAAGCTGAAGCTGTGGCCACCAGTCAACTGGTACAAGCCTGGATCCATGAGGAGGCGAAATGACCACCCCACCGCCGGCGCCCCTAAGAGGACCGCGCAAGGCCGCCATCCTCATCGCCATCATGGGAGAAGAAGCCGCCAGTAATGTGTTTCGTCATCTGCCGGACAAGGACGTGCAGACGGTAACCCGGGAAATCGCCGAGATGGGTAGAGTGTCGCCGGAGGTTGCGCACGAGATTCTCGAGGAGTACGCGCGCCTGGCGATAACCCAGGAATATGTAGCCCAGGGCGGATTGGAATTCGCCAAAAGACTGCTGGTAAAAGCCTTTGGTGATACCAACGCCAAAGATCTTCTGCAGAAGGTGTCGCGTCTGCAGGAATTGAGCGCCGGCCAATTGGATTCCCTGCAAAAAGCCGACCCGCCCCAGCTGGCGAAGTTTCTCGAAGGCGAGCACCCGCAGACCATCGCCCTGATCCTCGCCCACCTCGACGGGAAGAAGGCTTCTGCCCTGTTGATGAGGCTGCCGGAGCAAATTCGAGCGGAGTCGGTGAAACGTCTGGCACAGCTTCGCCAGTTCTCTCCTGAAATGGCGGAAAGAGTCTCGGTGGTTCTCAACCGGCGATTGCTGGCGCTGGGCGAACAAACCCGCAAGACCTATGCCGGATTCAAAAATGTTGCGGATGTGATGAACCGGATGGAAGGAACCGCTTCCAAAGCGATTCTTGAAGCCATCGAAAAGGATGACCCCAAACTCGCCATCAACATCCGCAATCTGATGTTCACCTTCGAGGATCTCCTGGGAGTACCAGATGTATCGATCCGCGAATGGCTTGGGACCATGGACAAGAAGACGTTGGCTCTCGCACTCAAGGGGGCCACCAACGATCTCAAGGACCACATTTTCCGGGCGATGTCCTCGCGCGCAGTCGAAATGCTCAAAGAAGATATGGAAGCACTCGGTCCGGTACGCGCCAAGGATGTGGCCCAGGCCCAACAGGAAGCCGTGACCCTCCTAAGGAAACTTGAGGCCGAAGGCAAAGTAATTTTGAAGACCGAGGGGGACGACGAGTATGTCGTCTAGCCACCCCACCGGCATTGCCCCGGCCACCGATGTTGAGTCGTTCGTTTACCAGAACACGGGCAAGGAACTCACGTCTGGTGCGGAGCGTCCGCCGGGCGAGGATCCGTCCGCGGCGCAGGAGACAAACGATAGCGTCCCCCGGATCAGCGAACAGGAGCTCACCAAGCTTATTTCCGAGGCTCGCGCCGAAGGGGTGCGAGAGGGAGAACGGCAGGCTCGGACAATCTTGGAGAAAGAGCTCGCCCAGCAGCGCGAGCGGCTCATGCAGGCTTTATCCGCCTTCGAGCAGGAGCGCGCTCAATACTATTCCAAAGTTGAAGTGGAGCTGGTGCACTTCGCGTTAGCGATCGCCGCCCGGATTCTGCACCGGGAGGCGCTGGTTGACCGCACGGTGGTGGCCGGTCTGGTGAAGGTAACCCTGGAAAAACTGCAACAGGGGACGAAAGTCATCGTACGGGTGCGTCCCGAGGAAGGGGAAGGCTGGCGAAACTACTTCCACGGCAACGACCATCTGGAAATCGTGGAGGACTCCTCGCTCGAGCCCAGAGATTGCAAGCTGGAGACCGAACTCGGCACCGCCGACCTGGGTCTGGAGGCGCAACTCAAAGAAATCGAGAAAGGCTTCTTCGACTTGCTGGCGCAAAAGCCGCAACCCAAATGACCACTGGTCCTATTGATTCGTGCAAGACGTGGCTGCGCACCTGCTCGACGCTGCGCTGGCGCGGCCGGGTCACCCAGGTGGTGGGCAGTCTGGTCGAATCTGCCGGACCATTCAGCTCAGTCGGGGAATGCTGCGAAGTTCTGGACTCGAACGGTTCCGGATACCCCGGTGAAATCGTTGGATTCCGCGGCTCCAGCGTACTCTCGATGAGTCTGGAGAAGCCGCAAGGCATCCGCTTCGGCGATCAGATCGTGGCGTGGGGAGCGCGACCGGCGCTGCGCGTTGGTCCGGAGCTTCTCGGACGGGTCATCGACGCCACCGGACAACCGCTGGATTCAAGGGGAGAATACAGGGCAGCAAGATCAATGCCAGTCGATGGTTTTGCGCCGCAGCCCCTTGATCGAACCCTCATCACCGAGCCACTAGCCTGCGGAGTCCGGGCGGTCGACGGATTCCTGACCTGCGGCCGGGGACAGCGGATCGGTATCTTTGGAGGCAGCGGCGTGGGCAAGAGCACGCTGATTGGCATGATGGCCAGAGGGACAGCCGCTGACCTCACCGTCCTGGCTCTGATCGGCGAGCGTGGCCGCGAGGTCGGCGAGTTTCTGGAAACCCTGGGCGAAGCAGGGCGGCGCAGATCCGTGGTGGTGGTTTCGACCTCCGACCAGTCGCCACTACTTCGCATACGGGCTGCGCTGGCCGCAACAGCAGTCGCAGAATACTTCTGCGAACAAGGCAAGAATGTGCTGTTGGTGGTGGATTCGCTTACCCGCTTCGCGATGGCGCAACGCGAGGTCGGTCTGGCCGCTGGCGAACCGCCGACGGCGAAAGGTTACACTCCCTCGGTACTCTCCATGCTGGCCCGGCTGGCGGAGCGTGTCGGCCGCTTCCAGCAGGGCAGCATCACGGCTTTCTATACCGTCCTGATGGAGGGCGATGACCAGCAGGATCCGATTGTGGACACGGTGCGCTCGTTGCTCGATGGCCACATCGTGCTTGATCGCAATCTCAGCCTGCACAACCACTATCCCCCGATTTCAGTTCTCGACAGCCTCAGCCGTTTGATGCCCAGTGTCTGTTCGCGTGAGCACCTGGACAAAGCCGGCGCCTTGAGAATGCTGCTTGCGGCCTATGCACGGGCGGAGGATCTGATCCGCATCGGAGCCTACCAGCCAGGCTCCGATCCCTTGTTGGACAGGGCTATCAGCGCCTTGCCCCAGATCAATGATTTCTTGAAGCAAGTTCCCGATGAACGATCCACGTTGGATGAAACCTTGAAGAAGCTGATGGCCCTTCCCTGCTGAGATGGCCTTCCGATTCACTCTCGCCGCTGTCCTTGTCTACCGCGAAAGCCTGGAGCATCGCGAGTACATCGCTCTGGAACAGATTCAGCAGGGGATCACTCGCACCGAAGCGCAGATTCTCCAGGTCGAGGAATGGCGTACCACTGCCGCCCAACAGCGGGCGGCAGAGCTTGCCCGCGGAATCCACTCTGTCCAGCTCCAGCAAGCCTACGAACACGAACTGGCCCTGGAAAGACAGCGCGATTTGTTGCGGGACAAACTGCGCGAACTCAAGAGCCGGTTACAGCAGCAGCTGAAGACGTATGAATTGGCCAGGCAAAAGCGGCGGGTGCTGGATGAACTGCGGGGCCACCAGTTCGAGACATACACTCGCGACCAGGCTCGACGGCAACAATATCTCCTCGATGAGCTGTTTCTGGCGCGGCGCCGCCGCAGTCAGTAGGCAGACTTTGCCCACCACGGTCTAGGCAAGGGTTGCCCAGCACGTGAAACCGAAGACAATCGGCGTTCCCTTCTAATCGGCACAACCCTTAAAACTCTTTAATTGCCTCGGCGCGGTTGCAAAGCGGGACTCGGTTCTAATCCGGAACTTTTGGCGACCCACTTGCAAATTCTTCTGCCGAGGCTAGAACCTTGATCGCCTGCTCGCCCACAATCGTGATCAGCCCAACCCCGACGACGGGGCAGCCGGCGAACTCGTCCCCGGGCCCTTCGGGGGATCTGTTCTCCGCCGCTTTGCAGGCAGCGACTCGAAACTTGTTGCATCCTTCGCCGAAGTCGCAAGTCGGATCGACGAACCTAGGGCCGCAAAAACCTGCAGTCAACTCAAAGACCGACAGCCCTTCGCTGCAGAGCCCGAATCAAGATGACAAGGCGGCGAGTCTGCTGATTCCGGCAGTGCCAACTCCTCTCGCGGGAGCTCTTCTGCAACCTCCGACTGTCGACGAAGCCAAGCTACAAGCCGCCACACTGAGTGCAGAGCAGAACGAATCCACAATAGAGAATGCAAGAGTCGGCATCGCTGCGGCTGGCACGCAGACGGCGCCGTCCGGCCCAATCGGGGCCCGACAGTTTGTGCCGGTGGCGTTGCAATTCGGGCCGGGGACCGCAGGCATCCCAACCGCGAACACAGATGTTCCTGCTGGTTTGGGAATGGCTCCATTGCCCGCATCAGTATCCGGACCGGCGCAGCCCACCGTTAAGGGGAACACTCCGGATGTAATCCAGCAGCCCAAGCCGCAACCCTGGAGTGGGCTCGATTTGTCACCGCTCGCGGCGGGGAAAAAAGAAGCAGCCTCGATAGCAGCCGACTCACCGATTGCCTTAAATGCACTGACAAATCAACACACGCTACCGGCGCACCCGGCCAGCCCTGCTTCGCCGCCTGTTCCAGCCACTCCTCCGGCAACCGCCAGCGCAACGCCCTCCGCGAACGCCGGGCAATCGGTGCCCAACCAGACGGAACACAGCGGCACCAACGACGCCAAGAATCACAATGCACCGGCTGCTGCCGCACCCGACGCTTCCAGCGCTCCTCAGATTCCGCTCCAGCTGGTCACGCCGGATATCAATGTCACAAAGCTATCGCCGAGGCCGCAGGATGCACTGCACACGGCTGCCCCGACTGGGAACTCCACTATGAACTCCGCTACGCCGGCCACGGAAATACCGAAGAAAAACGGTGACGCCGGCGGAAATGGGAACACGCAGTCAGGTGCCGGCAAGGGCAATACCTCAACTTCGTTTGGGTCCACGTCCCTGAGCAGCCAGCCCGACACCAACGTGGCGCCCGCAAGCAACGCAGGCGATGGGACTACCTCCGGCGTTTTGGCTGGAGTGCAGGTCGCACACGGAGCGGTGAGCACTAACGATGCTTCTGCGGCATCGGCCAAGACGAGTACACCCGCGGCAGAGGCCCTGCGCTCACCCACCGCCGGAACTACCGAGGCGGACGCCCGTGTGCAGGCAGCCGCGAGCTATGCCAATTCACTCTTGCATTCGGCACGGTTGGTCGAGCGCGCCGGACAAACCGAACTGCGAGTCGGCGTTCAGACAGGGGAATTTGGAAACGTGGACATCCGTACTTCGATGGTGCGGAACCAGTTCACAGCGCAGATCTCAGTCGAGCGTGGTGACCTGGGCAAGGTTCTGGCAGCCGAGCTACCGAGTTTGCAGAACAAACTATCGGAGCAGCGGCTGCCGATGGCCAACATCACTCTACAGAACCAGTCCGGCGGCGCTTCTGCCGGTTCCGGACAGGGATCGCAACAGAACCAGAGGATGCAGCAGATGTCGATTCCCCAAAGTTCGGAAGCAGACTTTGTTCCGTCCTTTGCGGCTCTGGCAGAGGCGAGTACTTCCTCGGGACGGCTTGATGTTCACATGTAATTCGTAACGGAAGGGCAGTAAGGAGAGAAACTACTATGAATATCCATCAACTCACGACCGCGCTACCGGCGGCCAGCAGCGCGCAGCAGAGCGCAGCGACAAACGCGCCGACCTCGTCGAATCCTACGCCGACCTCGGACGCGAACAGCGCTGAAAGTGCCTTCCTGCAATTGCTCGTAACCGAGCTGAAATCGCAGGATCCCACTTCACCCATGGACCCCACGCAGATGGTGGGCCAGATGTTATCGATGAACCAGCTGAACGAGCTGATTTCGATTAACCAATCGCTGCAGATCGTGCTCGGTTTGAGCTCGGGGACTTCTGCTTCTACAACCTCAGCCTCCTCCAACACCACCCAGTCCACCTCAGGAGCACACTAATGCCTCTTTTTTCGATTCCACTTTCCGGTTTGACGGCCAGTTCCGACGCCCTCAACATCATCTCCAACAACCTTGCCAATCTGAATACGGTTGGCTTCAAGGATCAGCAGGCAAACTTTCAGGACCTCTTCTACCAGATGCTGGGCACCACGGGCTCTGGTGATCCCATTCAGCAGGGCGCTGGCACCGAGGTGGGGTCCGTCGCCTCGAACTTCACCAACGGCAACCTGCAAGCCACCGGCATTCCCAGCGACGCGGCGATTACCGGCAACGGCTTCTTTGTAACGAAGGGCGCTAACGGGGCCTACGAATTTACTCGAGCCGGCAACTTCACGGTCGACGCCTCAGGCAACCTGGTTGCCAGCAACGGGCAGTATGTAATGGGCTACGCTGCCGTGAACGGCGTGGTGAACGCCGGTCAGGGTCTGACGCCGATCCAGCTGGGCCAGGGCCAGATCAGCCCCCCTTCGCCGACCACCACCATGGATCAGACCACCAACCTGGATGCCAGCGCCAACGTCGGTGACACATATTCCACTCCGTTGACGGTCTATGACTCCTTGGGTAACTCCCACGTTCTTACCTTCAACTACACCAAGACTGGGACCAATGCCTGGAGCTATCAAGTCACCCTGCCGGCGGCCGACACCGGAGGCAGCGGAAATCCAACCGTCGTTACCAGCGGGAACTTGACCTTCGACAGCAGTGGCAATTTGACGTCACCGACGGGTTCCGTCGCGGGCATTAGCGTTGCCGGGTTGGCCGACGGGGCGGCAACCATGAACCTGACCTGGAATCTCACCACCCCCAACGGCGGGGCGACGCTAACCCAGGTGGCTTCGCAGAGCTCGACCTCGGCAACCGATCAAAATGGGTATGCCAGCGGCACCCTGCAGAGTTACACGATCAACTCGGATGGCACGATCTCCGGTGCATTCAGCAACGGGCAGGTGCAAACCATCGGACAGATTGCGCTGGCCAACTTTGCGAACTACCAGGGCCTCCAGCTCATGGGAGGGAACAGTTACACTCCCACGCTGGCTTCTGGTCAGGCGGTCATCGGCGCAGCCGGTACCGGCGGACGTGGAACGATGACCGGTGGAGCGTTGGAATTATCCAACGTAGATATTTCCACTGAGTTCACCAATCTGATTGTGGTACAGAGGGGGTTCGAAGCGAACGCCCGCATGGTGACAACGTTCGACTCGGTCAGTAACGACACCATCAATCTGCAAGCTGCGCCAGGCAACTAACCCGGGCCTGAGCGTTAGCGGATGATTAGAGGCCTCACGGACGCGTTCTGCTCCCGCGTCCGTGAGCGCCGTCTTCTCTACTTGTCTTCTAATGCCTGGTGCTTTCGCGTACATGTACGGGGGTAATCGGCAAGCTTCAAGTTGTTGGAATTGCATCAGCTTAGACGGGAGCCAGGCCTGAGCCGGCTAACCCTTTCCGCGGTTCTCCAATTGCATTCGTTTGTCTGACGTCTCATCCCGTCGAAGAGCCAAAGTCAGACATGACAGCTAGCGAGAAGAAAAAATCTCCATTCCTGATCGTCACCCTCACGCTGCTTGTAAGCCTGGGGGGAAGCGCTGCCGCCATCGCATTCCTTCATCCGTCCCTACCCAAAGGCCATGAATCTGAAAGTACCAGCGGCATAAAAGCAGTTCTCCACCTTGACCCATTCACGGTCGACATGAGTTCTCCAGGGATTGCCCTCGGCCTGGGACATGATCTGAAGGGGCAGGATGACGGAGGTACGCCCACGGGGCTGGTACGCGACACCATTCTCGGCGTGCTAATGACGTCGAGGCCCGGCGAACTGATTTCCAGCGAGGACAAGCAAAAGCTGAAGGAGAAGATCCTCAACGCCCCCCACCGCAGAGCCCCGGGGTTTGGCTCCCAGGAAGTGTATTACACGGAATTTCTGATGCAGCAGTGAGCAAGGAAGACAGGAACAAACATGGACGCAGCGGTACAACGAGCGAAGGAAACGCAACCCGGCCTGAGCGAAGAAGTTGCCAAGGATCCGTGCGAGCAATTCGGCTGGCTGCCCTGCCAGTTGTCTCTGGAAGTTGCCATATCGGGATTCACTGTGGGAGACCTCTTGCGATTGAAAAAAGGATCCGTCGTTGCGACAGCATCTCCTTACACGAGCGACGTCCCGCTTCGTGCCAATGGGCTACTCATCGGATGGACCGAATTTGAAGTGATCGGAAATCGTCTGGCGGTTCGCATCACGGAGTTGGCATGAGCCCACAAACCCGACGTCGCTTAACTATTGTCGAAGTAACTGAGCCGGCCCCTCGCCGAACGTCAGCGACGGTGGCGACCGTTAAGAATTCGACTGCCAAGCCTACTCGATCCACGACCGGTGGCAAGTCTGGCAAAAAACGAAGTGTTAGCGGTAAAAGTCATTCGAACTCAACGGCAAAACTAAAGCCTGTGACCCGAACGGCAAAATCAAGTGCCGTTGCACAAAGCAAAGCAATCCGCCGCCAACCCGTTCGACAACCCAAGGTTGAGATGGTGATGGCACCCGTCCTCCCAATCGAAATGGAGATTACGATCCGTGAGACGGACGACGTCGAACTTCAGTCCAACTCTTCTGTTGAAGAAATCCCTGCTACTCCGGTACTTGCCTTCGCCGACGAAATGGTCGTGGATGAGGAACCCGCAGTTGAGGACAAGGTTCATTGTGAATTGGATCTCTCCCCGCCGCCAGACAGCGGCATGGAAATTGAGGGAATCACCGAACCTTACCCGGACCCTGCTCTTGAGACGATTGTTCCCAGCGAGACGTTGACTCAGAGCGCACTCTTCGCCGAACCGGAGAACATCCGTCGAACGTTTGCGTTTCAGTGGAATGTTTTTCTCCAGGTGTTGGCCAAGGGTTGGATTTGGCTGCAACAGCATTTGAAGAAACAGCAGGCCAAGAAGCGTCTGCGGGTGTGCGAGAGCGTCTCCTTGGGAGAAAAGCGGTTTATTGCCGTCGTACAGGTGGATGGGGAGCAGTTTCTCGTGGGCGGGTCCTCCAGTTCAGTTTCCACTCTCGCCCATTTGGAACAACCTCGTGAGTTCTCTGACGTCTTCCGGCGCTATGGACCAAGCGGGATGCAGGCATGAAGCTGGGATTCCGATACTTGCGGATGGTGGCGCTTTCATTGCTGCTGCTAAGCAGTGGCCTGATTGCCGCCCAAACATCGCTCTCCGCAAATGCTTCATCCTTTGGGCCGCAGCCGACTTCCTCGGTGCTTCCGGACTCAATCTCGATGCCGGTCTCTTCGTTTCCTTCTGCGCCAGACCCGAACGAAATACGCATTACCGGGGTCGGACAAGGGTCGATGCCGTGGACCATCATCGTCCTGCTGACGTTGTTGACGCTGATTCCTTCCCTGCTGTTGTGCATGACGCCCTTCGCACGGCTGTTGGTGGTATTCCACTTTCTGCGGCAGGCGCTGGGGTTACAGACCACGCCCACCAATCAGACGCTGATTGGCTTGTCATTGGTGCTCACCTTCTTTCTGATGCAACCGGTCGGCGCCAGCATCTATGAGGCTTCGGTAGTGCCGCTGGAGAGCGGACGGATCACCGCCATGCAAGCGCTCGACCGCGGCGAAGGCCCCATTCGTAAATTCATGCTGCACTACGTCCGCGAGAAGGATGTCGCTCTGTTTGTCGAATTGTCCAAAGAGCCGCGGCCACGAACTCCAGAAGATTTGTCAATGCGCATTGTGGCTCCCGCCTACATTCTGTCGGAGCTGAAAGCCGGCTTTCAGATCGGGACTGTGCTGTTTCTCCCATTCCTGGCGATTGACATGATCGTAGCTTCCATTTCCACCTCCGTCGGAATGCTGCAACTGCCGCCGGTAGTGATTTCCACACCGCTGAAATTGCTGCTGTTTGTTATGGTCGACGGTTGGAATCTGCTGGTTGGCTCGCTGATGAGGAGCTTTAGCTGAGGCCATATGCCACTTGAACTAGCCGTCGATCTGGGACGCATGACCATGAAGGAAGTTTTCCTCCTGGCCAGCCCCATTTTGGCCTTGGCGGTTACGGTGAGCTTGCTGATCAACATCGTTCAGGTGCTGACCTCACTGCAGGAAACCACGATCTCCGCCGTGCCGCGGCTGCTGGCTGTCGGCGGCGGACTGTTTTTTCTGATGCCGTGGATGTGGAAACAGATTTGTCAGTTTACTTTTCAGTTGCTGTCTGATTTTCATCCGTACTTGCGATAAAGACATGGAGATTTCACTCACAAAGATCATCAGCGCCGTCATGGTCATCGGCCTGCGCGTCTCCGGCCTGATGTTGTTTGCGCCGTTCTTCTCCAGCGTGTCGATTCCGCCGCGGGTCAAGATTGTTCTGGTTCTGGCAATTACCGCCATTCTGTATCCGGCGTATGCCCCGCAGTTGAGCACGGTTGCGCTGCCACACTGGCCGGCCCTGGTTGCCAGTGAAACCCTGGTGGGAATCGCCATGGGGCTGGCCAGCAACGCGGTATTCGAGGCGGCGCAAATTGGCGGCCAGCTGCTAAGCGTGCAGATGGGCTATTCGCTGGTGAATATCCTCGATCCCAATACGCAAGTCGAGAGCACGGTGGTGGCTACGTTTCACCAGATCCTGGCGATGTTCATCTTTCTTGCGCTCGATGTGCACCACTGGATTCTGCGGGCAATCGCGCACAGCTTTCAGTATTTGCCACCGGGGACCGCAACGATGAACCCAATGTTCACAAAGGCTCTTATGCACGAGGGAGCGATCGTTCTCGAACTCGGAATTCAAATCGCCGCCCCGGTGTTGGCCGCCACTCTTTTGATGGATGTCGTGCTGGGTCTGTTGGGGAAAGCTTCTCCCCAAATGCCCTTGATGTTGCTTGGCCCGGCGGTCAAAAGCATGTTGGGGGTGCTGATCCTGGGAGCGACGATCGGTTTTTGGCCGCGTTTGTTTGAACGCTATTTTTCGGAATCGATTTCATATACCGAGCAGATTCTGCACCTGGCGCATTGAAACCTTATGGCGGATCAGAGCAAAACAGAGAAAGCGACACCGCAAAGGCGAAAAAAGGCCCGCGAACAGGGCCAGGTCGCCCGCAGCCGTGAGCTTTCCAGCGCCCTCGCATGGAGCGGCGCTTTGACTTTGGTCGCCTGGCAAGTGCCCGAGGTTGCCCGCCAGTGGCGCGGTCTGCTGCAGAGCTCGCTTGATCTCTCCACTCGGGAGGCAGTGACACCCAGCGGACCCGTCCTGTTCTGGACCTCTATCGGAATCATGCGTTGGATCATCCCGGTGTTGGTGACGGCGTGGGTAATGTCGCTGAG
This sequence comes from Terriglobales bacterium, assembly GCA_049582765.1. Classification (GTDB taxonomy): domain Bacteria; phylum Acidobacteriota; class Terriglobia; order Terriglobales; family Acidobacteriaceae; genus JBAUUQ01. The sequence continues at coordinate 113,606 of JBAUUQ010000047.1, read as the reverse complement.
CGCCGGCCTCGCGCAGGGCGGGCTCGTGTTTGCGCCTGAGGCTCTGGCATTCAAGCCCGACCGGCTGAACCCGGCCAGCAAGCTGAAGCAGATGTTCTCGCTGACGGCTCTGAGCGCGATCCTGAAGTCGCTTTTGCCCTTTTCGGTCATTCTCTGGATCGGAGTCGCAACCGTAACGGGTGAGTGGCAGCGCGTAGTGCATGCTTCCGATTTGGGGGTTCGCCCGTTCGCCAGTTTTCTCTTGGGGGTGATGTGGCAGTTGTGTTGGAAGTCAGGCCTGGTGCTTCTGGCCTGGTCCGCAGTGGATTACCTCCTGGTCAAGCAAAAGCTTGAAGGCGACTTGAAAATGAGCCGCCAGGATTTGCGGGACGAACTGAAGCAGACCGACGGCAACCCGGCGGTGAAAGGACGTATTCGCCGAATCCAGCGCCAGATGCGGCGGCGCCAAATGCTGAAGGACACCGAGAAGGCCAGCGTCGTCATCACCAACCCGACGCACTTTGCGGTGGCCTTGAAGTACGAGATGACGATGGAGGCGCCCGTCGTGGTTGCCAAGGGGCGAGACCTGCTGGCGCAGGAGATTAAGGAAGTCGCCCGCTGGCACGGCATTCCAGTGATGGAGAACCCTCCGCTGGCGCAAGCTCTCTTTCGCACCGTGGAAGTCGGACGCACGATACCGGCGGCGCTCTACGCCGCGGTCGCCGAGATTTTGGCTTTCGTCTTCCGAGCACAAGCGCAGGCACAAGCACAAGCTCGTGCCCGGCAGCAGACCAACGGAGAACCGATTCGTTAGAGCAAAGTGAAAGAACAAATGGCAGCGAAACCAAAATTACTAACGTCTGTAGCCGGAAAAAGCAGCGACTGGATTGTTCCCATACTCGCGGTGAGCATGGTGTTTGTCATGCTCATTCCTCTGCCGGCCTTAATGGTCGACTTGCTCATGGCTCTCAGCATGACAGCTGCCGTACTGGTGCTGTTGGTCGCCATTCAGATTCTCAAGCCAGTACAGTTTTCCGTCTTTCCCAGCCTTTTGCTGCTGCTCACTTTGTTCCGGCTATCGCTCGATCTGGCCGCCAGCCGCCGCATCCTGCTTCACGGGAGCGAAGGTCCGGCCGCAGCCGGCAAGGTGATCGAGGCTTTCGGCCAGTTTGTGGTGGGCGGCAACTACGTCGTCGGATTTGTCCTCTTCCTGGCATTGATTGCGATCCAGTACATGGTGGTCAGCCACGGCGCGGTCCGCACTGCAGAAGTGACGGCTCGCTTCACCCTGGATGCGATGCCTGGAAAGCAGATGGCCATCGACGCCGACTTGAACGCCGGCCTGATCGACGAAAAACAGGCGCGCAGCCGCCGCGAACAGATTGCGCACGAAGCCGAGTTCTACGGCGCCATGGATGGCGCGGCCCGTTTCAGTCAGCGCGATTCGCTGGCCACCATTCTGATCACTGCCATCAATATCATCGCCGGATTCCTGATTGGTGTCTTCCAGCACGGTGTGCCATTTCTCGAAGCCCTCAAAACCTACACCGTCCTCACGGTAGGTGATGGTCTGGTCACGATGATCCCCTCCCTCCTGGTCTCGGTGGCGGGAGCGATCGTTCTGACCCGTGCTTCTTCCGACAGCACGCTGGGAGTCGATGTGGGCCGCCAGTTGTTCGGCAAGCGCCGCCCCTTGTGGATTGCCGGGGGAGTCATGCTGGGATTGGCCCTCATTCCCGGATTGCCCAAGCTGTCGTTTGTTCTCATGGCTGCGCTGATGATCGTGTTGGCTCGCCGGGTCAAAGATGAAGCGCCGCTCCAGGGTCAGGTGACGCCGGGATTGTCCGGCGGCAAGGGACAAGCTGCGGCCGCGGTTCCATCCGACCCACTGGATTCTGCGATCAAGCTGGACGAGCTGATGCTCGAAGTGGGCCTGGGATTGGTTCCTCTGGTCGACGCCAAACAGGGTGGCCAGCTGCTGGGCAAAGTCCGGTCGCTGCGTAAGCAACTGGCTTCGCAGCTCGGCTTCCTGGTGCCGGCCATCCACATCACAGACAATCTGACTCTGAAAGAACGCGAGTATGTCATCTATCTGCGCGGCGTGGAGATTGCCCGTTGGGAGATGTGCCGCGATTGTCTGCTGGCCATCAGTTCGCAGGCTTCGCCGCCGGCTCTGCCGGGGCAGGAGACGCGCGAGCCGGCCTTCAACGCGGCCGCGAAGTGGATTTCCCCTGACATGCAAGCGCAGGCCATCGCGGCTGGATATGTAGTTGTCGATCATACCTCGGCTCTGGCGACGCATCTCGGAGAAGTCGTCAAACAGAACGCACATTTGCTCCTGACCCGTCAGGAAACCAAGCGCTTGATCGAGCGCTTGAGTGACTCCCACCCCAAGCTGATCGAGGAACTGGTCCCCAAAGTACTCACGCTCGGTGAGGTGCAGAAAGTATTGCAGCAGCTGCTGCGTGAGCAAGTCTCGATCCGTGACCTGGGAACGATTCTGGAGACGCTCGTTGATGTTGCGCCGGTCAACAAGAATCCCGTTTTGCTGGTCGAGGCGGTACGTCACGCCCTGGGGCGCGCCCTGGTGCGTCCGTTGCTCGATGAGCGCGGCGAATTAAAAGTGGTGACCATGGATCGCTCGATCGAAGAAGAATGCGCCCGGGCTTTGAATCCGCAGGCTCCCGGAAGCGCGGCCACCGCCTTGCAGCCCAACATCGCCCGGCGAGTGCTAGACGGATTGCGGAGCGCCTTCGGAGAGCAGGTGATAAATGCTCCGCCGGTGCTGCTATGCGCGTCGCCGGGGCGGTTTCATCTTCGCCGGCTCTTGGAACCATTCTTCCCCAAGATTGTGGTACTGGCGCCCACAGAAATACCTCCAATGATCGCCGTGCAAGCCATTGGAGCGGTGCGCTGAGTTGACAACCATACAGTGTGAACGGAGTTGAGGGCCCTTATGACACAGGCAGAACTGGCATACAGAGAAAGCGTGGAAGAAACCGAGGAACGAGACCAGGTTATCCTCAAGGAAGTTCCCCAGGTGTATTACATCGCGCGGCGGATCTACGAGCGTCTGCCACAACACGTTCCCTTTGAAGATCTGGTGAACGCAGGCGTGATCGGGTTGATCGAAGCGGTGCGCAGCTACGATCCCAGCAAATCCGTTCCCCTCAAGGCATACGCGAAATTCCGCATTCGCGGCGCTATTCTCGACAGTCTGCGGGAGCTTGACTGGGCTTCCCGACCGCTCCGCCGGAAGGGGCGCCAGATTGAAGAGGCCATCGCCAAACTATCCGCCAAACTTGGGCGGCAGCCCGAAGAGCAGGAGATCGCCGCGGAACTCGGCACCACGCTGGAACAGCTCTACGCGACAGCCATTCGGCTGGATGGATTGACTCTGATCGGACAGGAGGTTCGCGCCGCCTACGACCGCTCGGAGAAAACCGACTTGATCGAATCCGCTCCCAGCCACGATGAGGGCCCGTACGATTCTTGCCTGCGCTCGGAAATCAAAGACCAACTGGCCGAGGCCATCGTAACGCTGTCCCAGAAAGAGCAAATGGTGATTTCTCTTTACTACAAGGAAGAGCTCACCATGAAAGAAATCGCGGCTGTGCTGCAACTCGGAGAATCCAGAGTGTGCCAGATCCACTCGCTCGCCCTGCCCAAGCTGCGGGCAGCGTTGCGCAAATCGTCGTTCGATGAGACCCAGCTGTAATGAGGAATGACATGCAATCAGGCGGTTCCGTACAAGACAAGATTCTCAAAGCGCGTGGCGTGCGGACTCTGGCCAGGGTGCGATCGCTGTGGCGGGACTGGCTGCCCCAGTGTTCCAACCCCGGCTGCACCCAAAAGCCACTGGCACGAGCGATTGCGCGGCAGAATACCGGAGTCTCGGTCGGGGACAAATGGACATGTGGTCCGGACTGCTTCGAGGAGTTGGCTCGCGAACAATTGTCAGCGATCATGTCGTCCCGTCATGCCCAGGAAGCTCCTCCGAAATTGCGCATGCCGCTCGGCTTGTTTCTGGTCTCCCGCGGTGACTTGACCGGCGAGCAGTTAAAAATGGTGCTTGAAGAGCAGCGCAGAAGCGGTGCGAATGTCGGCGATATCGCGCAGCAGTTCGGGTTTGCAACTCCGGAACAAGTGACCGCCGCGGTGGCCGCGCAGTGGTCTTGCGCGGTTTTTCCCTTGCGCGACCGCGTCCTGGCGCCCGCAATCCATGTCCCCCGGCGTCTGCTCGCGACCTACGGAATGCTGCCGGTACATTTTGCAGAAATCGACCGTAGACTCATGGTGGGCTTCGTTACACGGGTGCAGTATCATATCCTGCGCACCATCGAGCACATCACTTCCTGCACGGCGACGCCATGTTTTATCACCGCCCGGGAATTTGACCAGTATCTACACTCGCCGACGTTCAGCGAACGCGACAATGAGGTTGTGTTCGACCGGGTCAGTGGAACCGCGGAAATGGCCAAGCTGGCGCGCAACTATATCCACCAGATCGGCGCCCACCAGGTTCGATTCGGCATCTGCCGGGATTACCTCTGGATGAGGATCTGGGGTAGCCGCAACGAAATGGACCTGCTTTTCCGCCTGCAGCCGGATTAAAGGACTAAAGTTCAGACCGTTCCCTGCCGATTAGTAACCCGGAGCATTTCGGTGGCGAACGAAAAAAACAACTTTCCTCACCTTTCTATTTCTGGCCGTCAGAAGCACCCGCCGGTGTCGGCTGCACCCGATGCGGTCGGACTTCTGCGCACACTACTATCCCGGCAAACCGCCGACTTGCAAGCGATCACGCAAGCCATTGAAAGCGACTTCGGCCTGACGGTTCAGCTATTCCAGCTGGCTTCAGAGTTGCCAGCCACGGTTCCTCCCGGCGTTTTCGAAATCAGCGAAATTGTGGTCCATCTCGGACTCAGACAGCTCAGGACCATGATTTCTCACTATCCGCGCAACGCAGCTTTGACTTCCTGAAAGACCTGGCCGGGTTAGAAATCCTGATCTATCGCTGGGGTGTTTCGTCTCCACCACGCCTGGGTTAATCTCCATCTCATCCAGCCGGCCCACCTGCCACGAATCTTCAATCACTTACGGCACCACGCGGCAATCTCCCGTGGCCTTGATCGTGCTTCTTGTTGTTCGGGGAGATTTCATGGACAGCGGCTTCTACGCAGCATGCACGGCATTGTTGGCTCGCAGTCAGGCCTTGGACATGGTGGCCAACAATCTGGCGAATATCAGCACTCCGGGATACCGCGCCGGGCACAATGTATTTCGGTCCCTGCTCGCCACCTCCTCGCCATTTCCTGTTTCAAATCTGAATTATGCCGTCAACAATTACTCGGTTCTAGGCGGCAGCGAGGTCGATCTGAGCCAAGGCAACCTGGAGAAAACCGGCAACGCGACGGATCTGGGAATCCAGGGATCAGGATTTTTTGTGGTTCAGACCCAGGCCGGGAAGGCCTTCACCCGCAACGGAAGCTTTCACGTCTCGGGTAAGGGTCAACTGGTCACGGCCTCCGGAGACACAGTCGTAGGTGACACCGGCGAGCCCATTCCCATTGTCGGCGCTCCGATTTCAGTGAGCCCCGACGGAACGATTTCGGTGAATGGTGCGCTGGCGGGGAAACTGAAGATCGTTGATTTTCCCGCCGGCACGCCGATGGAGAGCATGGGAAATACCTACTATTCAGCGCCCGAAGCCAGCGCGACACCTGCCACGCAGGCCAGCGTGCAACAGGGAACGCTGGAGAGTTCCAACGTGAATCCCGTAGCCAGCGCAGTCGAACTGGTCACAGTGCAGAGATACGCCGAACTCATGCAGCGAGCTTTGTCGCTGTTCCATACTGACATGAATCAGGTTGCAACCCAGGAAATACCAAGAGTCAACAACAACAGCAACGGCTAAAGGAGCCAAACATGCTTCGTGCACTTTATACAGCAGCCAGCGGAATGTCCGCGCAGCAACTTAATCTGGACACAATCGCCAACAACTTGTCGAACTCCAGCACTGCCGGCTTCTATGCGCGCCGCATGCAGTTCTCTGACTTGGTTTATCAGAACGTCATCATGCCGGGCGCCGCGGCGACGTCGCAGACCACCGTTGCAGCAGGCCTTCAGGTCGGATTGGGAACCATGCCGGCCGCGTCAGAGGTGGTGCAGACGCAGGGAAACTTCAGTACAACGGGCAACCCGCTGGACCTCGCGATTCAGGGTCTCGGCTTCTTCCAGGTAACGCTGCCGGATGGGTCGATCGCGTACACGCGAGCCGGTTCGTTCCATCTTGACGCCCAAGGCAATATCGTCACCGCGAACGGAACCCCGCTGCAACCGAACATTACGATTCCGGCGAATGCGACTTCGATCACCGTCGGCTCCGATGGAACCGTCTCGGTCACCGAGTCTGGACAAACCGCGGCGCAGCAGGTCGGCAGCATCCAGCTGGCAATGTTTCCCAACCCCGGCGGGCTGAATAGTGTGGGCACCAATCTTTATCTGGCAACGACGGCCTCGGGCGATCCGATTGTGGGCGCTCCTGGAGCCGCCGAGGGCATCGGCACGTTGCAGCAAGGCATGCTGGAGCAGTCCAACGTGGACGTGGTGCAGGAGTTCGTCAACATGATCGTCGCGCAACGTTCGTACGAATCAAACTCACGAGTTGTCACCTCAGCAGATCAGATGCTGCAGGACCTTGCGAATATCGGTCACTAAAGGTCACCTTAATGCTGATTCGAACACATAACAAATTCGCCGGGTTGATGTTGCTGCTGGCACCGCTGCTTGCTTCAGCCAGTCAGAACACAGAGCGTTTCGCGATTTCCACGCAGCAGGTGGCCGAAGCGCTGGCGTCGGCGGGCCTTACGGCGAGGGTTGGCCAGGTCGAGATTCTCTCTGAGGTGAGTGCAGCTTCGCGGCATGCATTGTTGCAAGTCGTCGGTACCGCCAACCGGGCTGTCGGCGACGCAGTCGTGAAGCTGCGCTGCCGCGACAATCAGGAATGTCTGCCGTTCTATGTATTGGTCCACGCATCCCCGGCAAAGCTTTTGAATTCCGGGGCAGGCGGAACAAGATTGCAACCTGTCAGCGACCAAAAGCCGCTGGATGTCAATGCCTCTTTCCCACGGGTTGTTCGTGGTGGAGATGCGGCAACCCTGATTCTTCAAGATGCGGATTATCGCATCAGCTTGCCGGTAGTCTGTCTGCAAGACGGTGCGCGCGGCCAGAAAATCCGCGTGGCAAGCAAAGATCATCGCCGGTTCTTCGAAGGAGAAGTGGTTGGAACCGGCATGCTGAAAGGCAGCCTCTAAGCCATGAAACACACGACGATGCTTGGTGCATCCCGATGGACGCTGGTGCTGTGGACGGCTGCATCGTTGCTGGCGACTGCACCGCCGGGGCAGGCCGACACCAAGGTGAAAGCTGATTCTCAGAAACTACGGTCTGACTACGTTGCCCGCATGCAGCAGCAGATGCCGGCGACGCGGGACGTCGGAACTCTCGGCAGCCTGTATTTGCCGAACGGGGCCTTCACCGACATGGTCGCGGATTACAAAGCAAGGCGGGTCAACGATGTGGTTACACTGGTGGTGTTCGAAAACACTACAGCCCAATCGACCGGGGACGTCACCACCTCCAGAGCAACCACAACCGCGGCGGCGATTACCGCGTTGCCCGGAAAACTGAAAACCAGCGGAGTGAGTCCGCTGTTCGGCTCCAACTCTTCCAACCAGCTCGCGGGAAAGGGAGAAACGTCCGCGGGTTCGAATGTCACTACCACACTTTCGGCCCGGGTCATTGCCTTGCTGCCGAACGGCGACATGGTGGTGGAAGCAGAGCGCCGCGTAGACATCAACAGTCAGCATGAAACTATGGTGGTCCGCGGTGTGTTGCGCCCCGGCGACGTAGGGCCTAATAACACAGCTCCATCCACCGCGCTGGCGAATCTTGAAATTGAATTGAAGGGCAAGGGCGTGGTCTCGGATTCCATCAAACGTCCCAACCCGATTATCCGAACGTTGTTCTGGCTGATTGGTTTCTAAATCGGAGGAGTCTCGAATTGTCCCACCGTGCCCGAAAATTCCGCCAACTGGTTGCGGTGCTGTACGTCTTGCTCGCTTGTCTGCTGATACCGGCGGGGCACAATACGGCCCAGGCTGAAGAAACTCGCCAGGTAATGATTCGCGACATCACCACGGTCGAAGGCATCCGGGAGAATCCCCTCATTGGATATGGAGTAGTGGTTGGTCTGAAGAGAACCGGAGACAGCCAGCAGACTTTATTCACCACGCAGACTCTGGCGAATGTCCTGCAAAGGTTGGGCGTACAGATCTCGGCTGCCCAGGTGCAGGTGCGAAATATTGCCGCCGTGATGGTGACGGCTTCCCTTCCCCCGTTTTCGCGTCCGGGAACGACACTGGATGTGACCGTATCGTCTATCGGTGATGCCAAGAGCCTGGAAGGCGGCATACTGCTGCTCACCTCAATGCATGCGGCCGATGGATTGGTCTATGCGGAAGCGCAGGGCCCGCTGACGCTGGGTGGTTATACCGTGGGCGGGAACGGGAATGCGAAGGAAGTGAATCACGTCACCGTAGGCCGAGTGCCTGCCGGAGGGGTGGTCGAACGCGATGCCTCGATCGATCTTAGTCATCTGAAGGTTCTGTCGCTCTCTCTGCGCGAACCCGATTTCACCGCAGCCCGTGACGTTGCGACAGCCATCAACCACCAGTACGGCAAGGATCTGGCGGCAGCGCTGGACAGCCGTCAGGTGGACATCAACGTCGCCGAAACTGGCGCTACATCAGTTCCGACGCTGATCTCGCAAGTGCAAAACCTGAGTGTCTCGATCCATCCTCCGGCCAAAGTGGTGATGAACGAGCGCACCGGCACCATTGTGATGGGCGGCGACGTGAAGCTTTCACCGGTTTCGGTGCTACACGGCGATCTCACGGTGGAGGTCTCCACTACGTTTGCGGTTTCCCAGCCGGCGCCGTTCTCGAAAACCGGCACCACCGAAGTCGTACCCCAGACGGACTTGCGAGCCCACGAAGGCCCTGCCAAGTCGATTGAGTTGAAAGAGGGGGCGAGCGTCGAAGAACTGATCAACGGCTTACACGCCATGGGCGCAAGCGCGCGGGACATTGTTGCCATCTTACAAGCTATCAAGGCTGCCGGCGGATTGCAGGCCGAGTTGGAGGTGCTGTAAACATGAGTGATCTGAGCATCGCCGCACCGCTTGCGAGCACTCCGAGCTTGAACCAGGCGGAGGGAGGGCAGGCTATTCGAGCCCTGCGGGGAGCGCAATCTCAGGCCACCACCTCCGCCAAGATCGATAAGGCATCACGGGATTTCGAGAGCATTCTGGTGGGGGAATGGCTCAATCAGGCGGAAAAGTCCTTTGCGACCGTGCCGGGCGACGACCCCGACCAAAAGAACGATTCCGGTCACGACCAGTTTCAAAGCATTGCCTGCCAGTCTCTGGCCCAGGGCCTGAGTAAGGCAGGCGGGTTTGGCATTGCGGCCATGATCAGCAAGCAATTGAAGGCTTCGCAGGCGATCCGCCAACAACAGGCAGCACAAGCACATACGGAGAATTCTGGCTCCAAGGTGGGGGTCCAGAAGTAGCACAAAACACACGAGTTATTGAAAGTGACAGGAAAGCATACAAGTGGCTAAAGTTCTGGTCCCTTAGTGCCGATTAGAACCGAGCGTTAGAAAATCGTGAGGACCTGATTATGAGAATTGGACTGAATCCACCCGACCCTCAAAGGGTATCGACGGACCAGACGTCAACCTCGTCTACTGTGCACCAAGCCGCCAGGGCGGCAGGCGAGAACGCCGACACCTTTTCGAGCGATTCCTTGACACTGAGTGCGCTGGCGAGCCGTGCGCTGCAAATGCCGGAGATCCGGCAAGACAAAGTTGCCAGCCTGCAGCAAAGCATCATCAGCGGGCAGTATCAAGTGGACCCGCAAAGCATTGCCGCTGCCATGCTAGGCCGCTGAGGCATAGCCCGAGGAAGAAACAGAAATGAGCTCGCCCAGACCCGCAAACGAAATCCAACTAAGGAAGCATGCGGTTCGGCTGCGTGCGTTGTCGCAACAGCTCGGCACGGCCATTTCCGCCATCGAACACAACGACCTGGCACAGTTCGAAAGCAGTATCGCAGCTCAAGAGTTGTTGTGCTGCGAACTGACCGGTGTGCAGTGGCCACTGGCGACCTGGGCAACAGAGTCGGCAGTGCTTGACGACATTCGCGTCGCCCAAATGGAACTGGCCCAGTTGAACCGGATCTATGCCAGAGTTTTGAAACACGCGCAAAAGTCTGCGGCGCTAATGACCGCGCTTTATCGCAGCTTCGGTCAGGGCTACGCCGAAGATGCTCCGCCGGTGGCAGAAAAGCAAACACTGTCTTGCGAGGTTTAGAACGATGGGCTCGTTGATGTCATCGATGTGGCTTGCGGCCTTGGCCCTGGATGTTAATCAGGGTGCTCTGGATGCAACCAGCAACAATATCGCCAACGCCAATACGCCGGGCTATAGCCGCGAGGTCGTGGACCTGTCGGAACAAACGCCCGTGGTTCAGGGAGGTATCACTTACGGGACGGGTGTAACCCTGCAAAGGATTCGCAGCATTCGGGATCAGGTCCTCACCCTGCAAATTGAGCAACAGACCTCCCAGCAAAGCAACTCGCAGACTCAACTCAACGCCTTGCAGCAGGTCCAGGCCATGTTCTCCGACCCAAACCAGGGCATTGGCGCGAATCTATCGGCCTTCTTCACCAGCATCAGCCAGCTTTCCACCAACCCGACCGACGGGGCGCAGCGCCAGGCCGTGATTACCGCCGCGCAAAACCTTGCCACTTCCTTCAACCAGACGTCGCAAAACCTGACCACGATCCAGCAGAATTTGAATCAGTCGGTTTCCTCCACAGTCACCCAGATCAACAGCCTGACCAAACAAATCGCTCAGATCAACGCGCAGGTGGGGCAAATGCAACAGCTGGGGCAGGATCCGGGCAGCCTCATGGATCAGGAGAACCAGCTGATCAACCAGCTCTCCCAGCTGACCAACGTCAACGAGATCCAGACCGAACATGGGTTGACGCTGACCACGGGAAATGGATCTGCGCTTGTGGTCGGCAATCAGAGTTTTGCACTCCAAACTCAGACCAATCCCTCGACCGCAATGGAAGATGTTTTCTCCCAGGGCCAGGACATCACCAGCACCATATCGGGGGGCAGCCTGGCTGGTACAGTGCAGGTGCGCGACCAGAATATTCCCGGCCTCCTCACTCAGCTGGATACACTCGCTAGCCAGTTTGGCACCAGCTTTAATGCAGCACAAACCACCGGCTTTGACGCGAATGGCAATGTAGGGCAGGCTATATTCTCGGTGACCGCGGGCCCTGGCGCGGCGGCCAGCTTCAGCCTGGCGACCACCGACCCCAATGCGATCGCTGCCAGTTCCGACGGCACAGCCGGCAGCAACGGGAACATTGCCAACCTCATGGCTGTGCAGTCAAATGCGCTGCCTTCCGGCCAGACCCCGACAGTCAGTTATGCGAACATGGTGTCGCAAAGCGGGAATCTTGCAGGACAGGCGCAAGCCGAGATCGCTGCTAGCACCACCAACTTAAATCAACTGAGCAACCAGTTGGGCTCGATTTCCGGTGTCTCGATCAACGAAGAAACCACCAACCTGCTGAATTTCCAAAACGCCTTCTCAGCAGCCGCCCGGGTTGTGTCAACCGTCGATCAGTTGACCCAAACGGTGCTCAATATGGGCTCTGGCGTGAACCCAGTGGCATAAACCTATGCGCGTGAACCCCAACTTCACTCCCAACATCCTTACCGAGCTCTTTCTTTCCCAAAACCAGGAACAGATCACGCTGCAACAGATTGCCAGCGGCAAGCTGATCAACATGCCTTCGGACAATCCGGCGGGCGCTGCCGCTCTGGTTCAGAACCTGTCGGAGCAGAATCAGACCGATCAATTTCTGCAAAATACAAGCAGTGTCGAAGGCCTGCTGCAGACTGCCGATTCTACTCTCAGCTCAGTCGTGGAGGCGCTCAATAAAGCGGTCTCCCTGGGGGTCCAGGGCGGGACCAGCACGGTTTCGTTCGAGGATCAGCAGCAAATTGCCCAGGAGGTTCAAGGAATTCAAAGCCAGATCCTGCAGCTGGCGAATGTTTCCTACCAGGGCAATTACGTCTTTGCCGGAACTGCAACCACGACCGTACCCTTCAGCGCGAACGCTGCCGCTGCGGACGGGGTCACGTACAACGGAAACAACAATACCAACACGGTTGAGGTTGCCGAAGGCAGGAGCGTGCAGACGAACCTTCCGGGAGCGCAAATCTTTCAAGGCGCCGGTGGTGACGTGATGGGATCCCTGAAGCAGCTCGTGACTGCGCTGCAGAGCGGCGACCTTAGCAGCATCGGCACCGCGACGACCCAGCTTGGCACGGCGCTCAATTACGTGTCGCAACAACGCGTGTTCTACGGCAATGTCATAAGCCAGCTCACCTCAAACCAATCATTTCTGCAGCAGGAACAGGTAAACCTGCAGTCGCAGGAGAATACCCTCGATGCGGTAAACATGGCACAGGCTGCCACCGATCTGTCCCAAGCTCAGCTGACGCAGAATTCCACCTTGGCTGCACTCGCCAAAATAGTTCCGGTTACCCTGCTGAACTACTTGAAATAAAGGCAGGACGGGCGTTGTCACCCGTCTCAGGACCAACGGAGCATCAGTCAGGGTCTCGGCGTTGAGCCTGGGGCCCGACGGGCGAGAACGCCCGTCTTGCAGTGAATCTTACAGGGAGTGTCTCTGAAAGTAATTCCGGAGGGGCCGGCAGATCAGGCTGTCCAGTCGCCGGCCATTGTAGTCTGTTCTTCCGTCATCGCGGGTGTCTGCGGAAGCGCTTTTGCGGAAGCCCCTGCGTCTGCGGACGCGGCAGTGAGATTGGGATTATCGACCTGTTGCCATGCCTGCCGTACATCCAACAAAAGTCCGATCTGCCGTACTAGAATTTCGGGACTCACCTTGAGATGCGCTTCCATCATGGCGCTGCGCACTGCGGAATAAAAGCGGGCGAAGTTTACGGCCGCTTCTCCCCCATTCTCCATATCCAAGGATCCCTGCAACTGCGCCAGCACCAGGAATCCATGCTTGAGCTCAGCGGACCGCGTTTCCACGTCACGGTTCTCCATGGCGGCAATCGTACGCTTCAGGTCACTGATCAGCTGGTCAAAGAGAATGATGACTAGCCCCACCGAGGAGGCATTCTGCACCGTGGCACGCAAATAGGCCAATTCAGTCTGGGTCCGTTTCATTAGCCACCGTTGTTCGAGTTATTGGAGGTGTTGCCGAGTTCGGCGTTGATTTGCTGCTCCAGGATTGGCAACTGCTGCAATAGCGTGTCCGCCTGGTTGTACTCATCGGTCAACCGTGTCTGCTCACTCTGCAGGTAAACCTGAAAATCATCGATCTGGCTCTGCAGGTCGCTGTTTTCGCTGCTGAGGCTTTGCAGATCTACCGTGAAGGCTCCGCTCACAGGATCCGTCATGGTATTGAGTTGATCGTTCAGGAAGGACGCAAACCCATTGGAAGAGGTGCCCTGAAAGAAGTTCTGCACATCGCTGAAATTATTCTGAACCGCGCTGCTCAAGGCTCCGCTGTCGAGAGTGAGCGTACCATCGTCGTTCATGGTTATACCCAGGCCGCCCAGCGTTGAAATCGCGCTCCCCGAACCCGAATAACTGCCCGACCCCAGAAGCTGATCCTGCAGCATGCGCAGGGTCGAATCACCGGCAAGTGGTCCCTGCACGCCGTTGGCGCCGACGGTGAATTCCTGGTTCACGTCACCGATGACGGTGTTATACGCGTTCACAAAGCTGGTGACTGCCTGCGTGATCTGGGTCACATCCGGAGACACGGAAACGTTGACTTGAGTCCCCGGGGAGGCGCTTAAGAGATTGAACGTCACTCCGGCAACCACGCCCGTTACCGTGTTCGAAGCGCTGTCGATGGGGATTCCATCGACCGTGAGGGACGCATCGAGTCCGGTCGCCGCCTGAGTAAAGTTCAGACCCGTTGTGTTGCTGATGGTGATATTGCCGGCGGCGCCGGAGCTGGCGCTTACGATCGCGAGCCGCGAGCCGCTGGAGTCGTTCACCACGCTGGCGGTGACTCCGGCGCCAAGACCGTTAACATAGCTGGCCAGCTGATCCATCGTATCCACGCTGCCCCCGATACTGACCTGGATGGGTGCGTTGGATCCTACCTGAAGCGTGAAGCTGCCTGCCGCCAGGGCAGTACTGCTGCTGGCTACCGAGTCTGAGTACCACGAAGCGGTGGAAGCGAGACTCTTCACCACGATTACGTGGTTTCCCGGAACGCTACCCGCGGCTGCCGATGCGGTCACAACGCTTGAGTTCGAAGAGGCGGTGGCCATGGAGAGGAGCGCACCGACTGGGTCGCCCAGTGAGTTCAGGGCATTTTGCAGAGCCGTTAGGTCGCTCTCAATCTGATTGATGTCGCCGGTTTGACTCTGAATGAGGGCTTGTTCCTGTTGCCATTGCGTCAACGGGCCCGATTCGGCGGCAAGGGCTTGAGCGACGGCGGACGGGACATCGATTCCTGCTGAAGAGGAGCCGAGGGCGGACAAAATTGAGCTTAGGTTGATCCCTGAGATCGATCCCATGAGTTCCACTTACTCCTTTTTTTTCACCAATCGCCCTCCAGGGAAAACCGAGGGTGGAACCGTGAGGTTCCACCCTCCGGATGTAGGACTATTGGAGCAACTTCAACACACTCTGCTGCATGGCGTTCGACTGCTGTAGGGCAGCGATACCGGTTTGCTGCAGAATGGTGTACTTCGACAGGTTTGCAGTCGCCTGTCCGATATCAGCCGCCATGATCCCGTCCTCAGCATTCGTGAGGTTGGTGATCTGGTTGTTCATAACGTTCGTAGCTGCCTGAAGCTGGTTCGAGCTGGCTCCAAGGGTTCCACGAAGAGCAGCAACGTCGGCAATCGCACCGTTGATGTCGGTCAACGCAGTATTCGCGGCCGCTGCCGTGGTGAGCGCATCTGCCGTGAGCGTAGCTCCGTTGAGGTGACCCGCGTCCACAGTTACCATGCCTACGGTGATGCTCGTGGTACCAGCGCCGGAGGAATCGCTCATGAAAACGGTCAGCGTGTTCGCGGAGAAAATTGCCTGGCCGTTATAGGTGGTCTTTCCGCCGATGGTGTTGATTTCGTTCTTGATCGCCGTGAATTCGGCGTCCAGAGCGCTGCGCTGGGTGTTGCTGACGGTGCCGGTCGATGCTTCGGTTGCCAGCGTGACCGCACGATTCAGCAGGGTTGTGATCTGAGACAGGGCGCCATCGGCGACCTGTAACATGCCCACGCCGTCGGACGCATTTCGTACGGACTGCGTCAGCGCGGTGATGTTGGCATTCAACCCGTTGGCAATGGCCAGACCGGCCGCATCATCTGCGCCGGAGTTAATCCGCTGGCCTGTGGACAGCTGTTCCAGAGTCTGGCTGAGAGACGTCTGAGTCATGCTCAGCGAGTTCTGCGCCTGCAAGGACGAAATGTTATTCAGGATACTAATCGACATTGAAAACTCTCCTTTTCGAATTCCGCCTGCACGGACGCTTGGGGGCCCCGTTTTCGCTGCCCAGTCTCGCTGGTTCGAGCAGGAGGTTTGGTTCTGACGGGTTGACTTATCGGCATTTTTTGCCTCGTTTCGTCACTTACGTCAGTAACCAACCAGGGGTTACCCTGAAACCACGATCCGAAAAGGAAACACTGCATCACCATCCGACGAACACCTCTACGCACAATCAAACAGCCTCATCATCTTCTAACCTGCGAGCGTCAGTGACAGAGGACTTTGGCAACAAATTGCTCGGTTTGGACTGCCCCCCGTGCAACCTGGCTTTTGCCTGCTCACGGGGATTGTCGAGCCACCTGGCACGAGCCGGCGGGTTCCTCGATTTCCTTTGATTTCTTGCTTATCACTTCCGCATAAGCATCCTGCAGCTCCGGCGATTGCGGGAACGATTGCAATCCACGAGACAAAATGCCCTCCGTTCGATCCCATTGCTTGAGCTGCGCGCGGATGCTGGCGGCGCGCAAGAACAACTTGGGATGGGACGCCACCGTGATGATCTTTTCCGCCGCTTCCGCGGCTTCGGGTAGCCTGTCCACGAGAATGCAAGCCTTCATGAGCCGGTCCTGAATCACGTACATATTCGGCGCAGATCGCGCCGCACGCCGTAGCGTGGCCAAGCCGCTGCTCTTTTGACCGAGTTTTACTTCCGTATATCCCAGCTTACTTTCCAAAAGGGCGTTGTCACCGGTCACTTTCAGCGCTTTACGGTACGCCAGCCGCGCCTCCTTGAATCGGCCGAGGCTGGAGAGCGCATCTCCCCGCAGATCCTCGCGCAGCGCGCTGCTGCCGTCACTCCGTGTGTCGCGCTCCAAAGCCTCCAGGGATTCCTGGTATCGCCCCAGATTCTCGTAGACCATTCCCTTGAACAGCCATGTTTCCGGGGCGTTGGGGCGCAGTTCCAGGGCGCGATCGAAGCAGCGCAGAGCTTCTTCGGGGTGATGGAAACATTCGAATTCGTGAAGGCCGAGCTGCGTCCAAGCCCCCGCGTCTTCCGGGTTTTCCTCAGTCTTGGCCCGTAACAGGTCGAGATAGAAGGCCCTCTTTTTGTTTCTGACCTCCTGGTCGACCAGCTGCCCAAAATGATGAATGAAGAAGTTCGCCACCGGTAACTTGAGGCCTAATGCCCTGATCTGCGGCTCAACCAGTTCGTGAACCTTGCCCGTGAAAAAGATCTCGGGACACCTGCGGAAGAGCCGGCAGTTCCCGTGAGCGATATAGGAGGGCGCGTTGTTGGCACGCTCATGGCGATAATCATTGGGCACGCCGACTCGGTCCCATCCGCGGTTGAAGCGGCTGGGCATGTAGTTGCGGATCGGGGTCACGTATCCGCCCACATCCGCCGCCGAAAGCAGGCCAGGAATATGCTGTTTGGCATCACGATCCAGCTCCTCGTCGGCGTCGAGGACCAAAACCCAGTCGGTCGTCATCGCCGCCAGCGCTGCGTTTCGCGCTTTGGCAAAATCGTTTTCCCAAGGAAACGAAATCACCGCAGCCCCGCATTCGCGGGCGATCTCGGGGGTGTTGTCGGTGGAACCGGTGTCAGCAACCACGATCTGGCTGGCCACGCCCTGCACGCTCTTGAGACAAGGCTGCAGTGTGTGTGCTTCGTTCTTTGCGATCATCGCGAGCCCTACAGTTGCCATGAGCGGCCCTTCCAAAACATTAGTTCTTGATTTGAAAACCAGCGCGAGACGAATACCTGAGCCTACATGGCTGCACGTCCCGGGCCATGGGTCCTATCGCAACGATTCGCCGGGCGGCGCCGAAAACACCGATTTCCAGCATTGGCGGTCAATACTTTCGCAGTTCCAACTGACTCGCGGGACGGAGAGTCATTAGAGACAGATGAGGCAATGGAATTGCACGTCCCCTAGCGCACCTTTTCAGTCGATGGAGTGGACTCATTCCGGGGGAGATCCCTGCTCGGCGTGAGCTTTACTCGGGAAGCCACATGAGCAAATTTCAGATCACACTGATCCGTCCGCAAGGTTTCATCCACAGCGAAGGTTTCCGTGAGGTTGCCGAGACTCTTCAATTCGGTTTGCGCAGCATCGGTCATGCCGCAGAAATCGGCGAAAATGCCATCGATCCCAACGCGACCAATATTCTTCTGGGGGCGCACCTGCTGCCCGCTGTCGACGCCAACATGGTTCCTGCCAATTCAATTCTCTACAACCTCGAACAGCTGGGCGGAGCCAACCTTTCGCCGAAATACTACGAGTTAGCCTCACGGCACCAGGTATGGGATTACAGCCTTCGCAACATCGAGCAGTGGAGGACCATGAGCTGTCTGCGCCCTCCGGTTCACGTGCCTCTGGGATATGTGCCCGAGTTGAGCCGCATCCAGGCTGCGCCGGTCCAGGACATCGACGTGCTCTTCTACGGATCGCTCAACGAGCGTCGAAGTGCAATTCTGAAAGCGCTGAGGGATTCCGGCGTCAAAGTGCACGCTGTGTTCGGGGTCTACGGCAAAGAGCGGGATGAACTGATCGCCCGTTCGAAAATTGTCCTCAATGTCCATTTTTACGACACCAAAGTCTTCGAGATTGTCCGTCTTTCCTATCTCCTGGCAAATTCAAAAGCGGTGGTCAGCGAATGCTCCTCAGAAAACGAGATGGAACAGGACGCCCAAGGCGCCTTTCTGGCTGTTCCTTATGGTTCCCTGGTCGAGAGCTGCCAGGCTGTTCTCCGCAATGAAGAAGAACGACGAAAGCTGGAAATTCGGGGATTGCAGTGGTTCTCGCGGCAACGCGAGTCCGGCATTCTTGCCAGAGCGCTCAGCCAAGTTGCTGTCCCAGCCCCAACCTGCGCGGAACGTATCGCCATCCCCCGCACGCTGAATCTGGGCAGCGGCAAAGACTGGCGTGCCGACTGTTTCAATGCCGACATCGATCCCTACTGGCAGCCTGATGCGGTGCTCGATTTCGATCACCCTCTGCCCATCGGACAGACACTGCAGACCGAGCGCTTCGGCGCTGTCACTCTGGAAAACAATTACTTCGACGAGATCATCGTCAATGATGTGCTGGAGCACATTCCACACCTCACTACCGCGATGACTTCCTGCCTGAACCTGCTCAAGGTGGGCGGCCTGTTCCGCATCAGCGTGCCCTACGATCTTTCCTGGGGCGCGTGGCAGGACCCGACCCATGTGCGGGCCTTCAACGAGCGCAGCTGGCTCTACTACACAGACTGGTTCTGGTACCTGGGCTGGACCGAGGCTCGCTTTGATATTGCCGGATTCGACCTTGGACTCAGCCCCGTGGGAGAAGCCTTGAAGTTACAACAGGTGAAAGGCGAAGACCTGGTTCGTCATCCCCGGGCGGTTGACCAGATGCGGGTGGTGCTGCGCAAGCGCTTGCTGACGGAAGCGGAGAAGCAACAAGTGTTGAAATATCTGAAGCGTCCGGACCGCAAGGCCACTGCCGCGAGCCAATCCAGCGTAGCCGCGCCGGTGATGGCCAAGGCATCGCCCGTTCCGCTCCAGGTCCAAGCCCAAGTCACCCAGATCGCAGGAGCAACCGACTCGCCACTCATCGCATATCTGCAATCGGCGTTCAACAAAGCGATGGCAGGAGCGGGTCGAATGGATCCCGCTGTACTTGAAATCGACGGCATGTCTGGACGGAAATATCGTCTGTTAATCAACAATCTTGTCGCAACCTTGCCGAATGCCCGGTATCTGGAGATCGGTACCTGGTCAGGCTCCACGCTGTGTTCCGCCATCAACGGAAATACGGTGCGGGCGGCCGCGATCGACAACTGGTCGGAGTTCGGCGGCCCGAAGGCGCAGTTTCTCCAGAACCTGCAACGTTTCAAGACCCCCGGCGCCGAGGTTTCCTTTATCGAGAGAGACTTCCGAAGCGTCGATTTCGCCGCGCTGGGTCGCTTTAACGTCTATATGTTCGACGGACCGCATACGGCAGCGGACCAGTTCGATGGAATCAGTCTTGTCCTGCCGGCACTGGACGACGAGTTCATCCTGATCGTCGATGACTGGAACCATCCTCCGGCGCGCCAGGGAACCCTGAAGGCTCTGGACGACCTCAAATTGTCGGTTCTGCACTCATTCGAAATTCGCACCACCATGGACGGGTCACATGCCACGCTGGCCCGGCAGGCCAGCGACTGGCATAACGGATACTTCATCGCGGTGGTGTCGAAGCCGAAGGCCCAGAAAGTCGTTAGCTACGTCGATGAGCTTCAGGCCCAAGCCGTGCCGGTTTAGTTGCAGCCGAGTTGGTTAGGCGGATATGCACATCCTCTACATATCTGGCGCGCAGGGACCGGATTACCTCTGCGACATGCTGTTTCACGGGCTCAGGAGTGAACTGGGCGCGGACGTGGTGGACTCCGAGCGCATCTGGTACATGTACGCCGGCGAGTTTGGCGAGGGGCGGCACGACCGGTCAAAACTCTACGGACGCGGTTTCACCGTATACGGGTTGCTGGGCTCCGACTCGAGCGTCGACCGTACTGACCTGGAGCGCAAGATCCTGGCCAAGTATTTCGACCTTGTGGTTTATGGCAGCATCCAGCGTTGCAGTCGCTTTCTGCGGGAAGTATTGCTTGCCTACCCCCCAGAACAGATTCTTTTTGTCGATGGAGAGGATCACACGGCGGTCATCTCCCAACTGCTGGGGCGAGGCATTTACTTCAAGCGCGAGCTATCGTCTGCGACAGCGGGCGTCTGGCCCATCCAATTTGCGATTCCACAAGAACGGATTGGCACCGCCCCCCGCCCGAAATTAAAGCTGCAAGCTTTTGTGGATCCCAGGGACACCCGAACTTATATACATCAGAATGAGGCCAGCTATTACGGCGATTACGCCGAGAGCCTGTTTGGCGTCACCATGAAGAAAGCAGGCTGGGATTGCCTGCGTCATTACGAAATCATGGCCAACGGTTGCGTTCCCTGGTTCCTCGATTTGGACAAGTGTTCCCCCACGACCATGGTTTTTCTGCCCAGGCAGGAACTTTTGCAGGCCAAAAAACTGTTGGATTCGCGGGGCGTGGAGTTTTTCGGAACAAGAGAAGGTCTGCAGATCTGGCTGGATTTACAGCAGCAGGTCGAGTTAATCCTGCGGCGGCAGTGCACGACACGAGCCATGGCGCGTTACGTCATTGAGACCGTCTTGGCCATGACCAGGCAGTTGCCAGTGGCAACCCATCCCACGATGGCAGGACACGGCGCAACGGTCTGACCAGTTACCAGAACAGCATCATGTTGCAGTCAAGCGTTGGGGTTTCCGCTAGAGACGGTGAGGAAATGGGCGAGACACTTGCAGTCAATGCGGCCGAGACGAATATCTTCAGGAGTCCGGCATTCGTCGAAGAGTGCCGCCAGCGTTTCGGCTTGTCGTATCACGTGAGCTATGCGTTCAATTGCGCAGAGAGTGTTTCCTTTGCGGGAAAGAACGTTCTTGAGGTTGGCGGAAGTCTCCCCCCCGAGTTCGTTTTCGACATCCTGGGTGCCAAAACCTGGACGGCGATTGAAACCCCCGACTACGAGGATTCGCTTGCGGAAGCCGGTGGGATCACCCATAAAGGCACGCTTCTGCACGCGGAGACCGATGTCATCCCGACTAAAGGGTTCGGCACACCGTTCGCTGCACGATACAGTTTCTTGCTTGCCAATATCGAAGACCTTCCGGAATCTCACCGCGAACAATACGACCTGGTTTTCTCGATCGCGACCTTTGAGCACGTACAGAAAATGCCCGCTGCGCTTGACCGCATGTACCAGGCTCTGAAGCCGGGAGGCAAGCTGTTCTCTTTATTTTCTCCCATATGGTCGGCCTATGATGGTCACCACCTGCCGGAGATGGCCGATGCGTCCGGACAGCGAGTGGATAGAAGCGTCATCCCTCCCTGGGGACACCTGCTTGCGCGTCCTCCAGAAATGTACCATTACCTGTGCACGCGGACCGATCCTGAGACGGCCGGGAGGATGGTCTATTACATTTACCAAGCACCGTTTATTAATCGGCTCTTCACCGAGGACTACTTGGGCTATATCGCACAGACCCCGTTCAAGGTGATCAATCTGGCGCGGCCATTCACCGCTCCCGTACCACCAAATATTCAGAGTGCGCTTGCCACCCTTTATCCCGGCCGAGCACATTTCGACAACAACGGTTTGTACATCATTCTTGAAAAGTGACTCAGGCTTATATGGTCCGCCGCCTCTCTCAAACCGCCTCTGCCGATCCGATGACTGCCTTGTGGACTCCCGAGGTAATTGGCGACTGTTACTTCGGTGCACAAGGCCAGAATGAGAAACCGACCCGGTTGTGCCGATTAGTCCTCCCGGCGTCTTGCAGGTAAGCCGGGCTCTGCCCAGCGGATGGAAGGCCAATGTGATACGTCTCACCCGACTCAACAGCCACGCGCTAACCGTCAACTCGGACCTGATCAAGTTTGTCGAGAATGCGCCCGATACGATGCTCACCCTTACCAACGGCGAGAAGATCGTGGTCCGGGAGAGCGCCGACGAAGTGATTCAAAGAGTCATCGAATTCCGTCGCGCGGTGCTGGGCGGCCTGCTCTCAGCCGTCGTCGACCCCACCTCTGCTCTTGCGGCGTCCAAGCGTCCGGAAGAAGACCATCACCTTAACCATTCGACAGAGGACCACTCTCGTGGATAAGAGCACGATCGTAGGCATCCTGCTGGCCGTGGGTGGTATTGTCGCCGGCCTGCTCATTGAAGGCGGCAAAATCGCTCAGATTCTGCAACCGACCGCTGCCATGATTGTGTTTGGAGGCACGATCGGTGCGGTCATGGTGCAGTTTCCCATGCCGATTGTGATCCAGGCCTTCAAGCAGATGGCGCACGTTTTCCTGGACAGAGATCAGGATCCAACCCGGCTGATCGGCGAATTAGTAGGCTACGCGCAGCGGGCACGCAAGAACGGGATTGTTTCGCTCGACTCCGAGCTGCCAAAGATCGAAGACCCCTTCCTGAAGAAGACCCTGATGTTGGCAGTGGACGGCACCGACCCCCAGGAGTTGCGCAAGATGATGGAGCTCGAACTGGATAACCAGGCAGAGCACGCGGAGAAGATCGCCCAGGTATTCGAGTCCGCCGGCGGCTTCGCGCCCACCATTGGGATTATCGGGGCGGTACTCGGCCTTATCCAGGTGATGCAACACCTGCAGAATATCGACGAAGTGGGAAGAGGCATCGCGGTGGCGTTCGTGGCCACCATCTACGGCGTGGGCTCGGCAAATCTTCTCTTTCTACCCTCGTCCGGGAAGCTCAAGATCAAGAGCCGGCAAGAGCAAGTGTGGCATGAGATGACGCTGGAGGGAGTCATTTCGATCCTGGAAGGCATGAATCCGCGCATGCTGGAAACCAAGCTGTTTGGCTATCTCCACGAACACAAGCCCGAGGCCGAGGCTCAGCCGGCATGAGCCGCCGTAAGAAAAAACATGAGCATGTGAATCACGAACGCTGGCTGGTTTCCTACGCTGACTTCATCACCCTGCTGTTTGCATTTTTCGTCGTGCTCTACGCTTCTTCGCAGGTAGACAACAAAAAGGTCGCACAGGTTTCGGCGGCGATTCATGGGGCATTCCAGGACCTCGGAGTGTTCAGTGGCGACGGATCGGGAGTGGTTCTACGCCAGGAATCTACAGCTCCCTCGACTCAGGCCATCCCCGCAAAGCTGCCCGAGCTGATCCAGATTGCCAACACCCTGCATGGCGAGGGGTCGGGTAACGGTTACGGCCCAGACGTCGGCAAACTGAAGCATGACCTGGAGGACGCGCTGGGTGAACAGATCAAGAAACATGAGATTGAAATGAGAGTCACTCCCGAAGGCTTGATCGTGAGCCTGCGGGAAGTAGGTTTCTTCAATAGTGGAGAGGCCGTCCTGCTCACCGACGGTCAATCTACTTTGACCCGTATCGCCAAAGTGCTCAACGAGAAAGGCTTTCAGATTCGAGTCGAGGGGCACACCGACGACAAGCCCATCCACACCAGTGAATTCAAGTCCAACTGGGAGCTGTCAACCGCACGCGCTACGGAAGTGGTTTCCCTACTGGTCGAACAGCATGGGTTTGACCCGCGCATGATCTCCGCGGCGGGGTACTCGCAGTATCGGCCCATCGCCGGCAACGATACGGAGGAGGGCCGAAAAACCAATCGCCGCGTCGATCTGGTCATCGTGGCTCACACGTCCCGAGCCGGCTCCGCGCCCTCCAACCAAGCCCAGTAAACAAAGGCGTCCTAATGTTTAATGGCCATACTGCCGATAAGAGATGGCCCTTTGTCATCCGCACTCGAGGGAGGCAATCAGGGCAATTGCCTAACTGAGACCTTATGTTCGCCATTATCGGAATCGTCGTGGTTTTTGGCGCCATCTGCGCCGGCTATCTGATGGAACATGGCAATCTCAAGGTGCTGATGCAGCCGGCAGAGCTCATCATCATCGGCGGGGCGGCAATTGGAACAGTTCTGATTGCGAATCCTCTTTACATTCTGAAGGAAATCGTCGGTGGCGTGGTTGGCGTCTTCAAGGGATCAGGAATTACCAAGGCGCGCTACATCGAACTGCTCAAGATGATGTTCACCCTCTTCAACAAGGCGCGTAAGGAAGGCCTGATGGCGCTGGAGGGCGACGTCGAGGAACCTTCCAAGAGTCCTATCCTTTCCAAATATCCGGCCTTCCTGAACGATCACCACGCGCGCGACTTTCTTTGCGACACCATGCGCATGGCGATCACCGGCACGGAGGCCTTTGACCTGGATCAGCTTCTGGATCTTGATATGGAAGTCCATCATCACGAGTCCGGCCAGTCGGTGTCTGCGTTAAGCACCATGGCGGATTCGTTGCCGGGTTTGGGAATCGTTGCCGCCGTGCTTGGCGTGGTGATCACGATGGGCGCGTTGGGCGGGCCCCCGGAAGAGATTGGGAAGAAGGTTGCCGCCGCCCTGGTGGGCACATTCCTCGGCATTCTGCTGTGCTACGGACTGGTGGGACCACTTGCCGCCAACATGGCCAAGGCGGCCGATGAGGAGCACGCCTATCTCTATGTGTTGCGCGTCGTGATGATCTCGTTTCTCAAGGGAAGCGCTCCGATCATGGCCGTGGAATTTGGACGGCGAGCGATTCCCGGCCACTTGCGCCCATCGTTCCAGGAGGTTGAGAAAGCCTGCCGCGGCGGAGGCGGAACCGATGCGTCTGCGGCCAAGGCGGCCTCAGCCTAAGAAGGATCTACGGCCATGGCGACCACAACCCGTCCCATCATAATCATCAAGAAAAAAGGCGCCCATGGCGGACACCATGGCGGGGCGTGGAAGGTTGCGTATGCCGACTTCGTAACCGCCATGATGGCTCTCTTTATCGTCCTCTGGCTGATGAACAGCAGCAAGCAAGTACAGGATGCGGTGGGAGGGTATTTCAAGGACCCTTCCGGAACCTCCAAAATGGTGGGAACGGACCAACGAGGCTCCGGGCAGAACTTTGCCATTACCAAAGACAACATGGCGGAGCTGAAAGAGCAGCTGCAGCGGGCAGTTCGCCGCATGGACGACTTCGATAAACTGAAAAACCAGATCAAAATGACGGTGACCTCCGAGGGGCTCCGCATCGAGTTGCTGGAGACCGCCTCCGGAACATTTTTCGAGAGCGGCAATTCGCGGCCCAACGACGATGGCAAGGAGTTGCTGATGCTTCTGGCTCAGGAACTGGGAAAGCTTCCGAACAAGCTCTCGATCGAGGGCCACACCGACTCCACACCCTACGCGAAGATGGGAGAGTACGGGAATTGGGAGCTCTCCTCGGATCGGGCGAACTCGGCCCGGCGGCTGATGCAGGAAAACGGCGTCCGGGAAGATCAGGTAGCCCAGGTGAGAGGATTCGCGGATCAAAGGTTGCGCACGCCGGACAAACCGTTCGATCCCGGAAATCGCCGCATCTCCCTCATTGTTCAATACGTGGACGCAACCGCGCCGGTCAACACGGCCGGGGACAAGGCGGAAACACAACCCAGCGACGCCCCTGCGAAAGACGTGCCCAAGAAAGAAGAATAGGCCCAGGAATTCAACCTCAGTGGACGCACAGGGAATCTGAACTTAAGTTTTTGCGTAACTTCGTGTCCTTACGTTCTCCCCGGCCGCTGCCGCGCTTATTCACCTTACCAACTGTTCGAATTCATGACACACTGTCCTGATCGAGAACAGTCTCCCGCCGTAATTGCGTCGCCGATTTCTCGGCCCGACGATGTGGAATCGATGAGAATCATAGAGTTAGATTAGCTGTGCGTTAAGGCTCTCTAATTGCAATGGTCCTATCGTTCGGGAAAACCAGCCTGATCTCACCTCCTCCGATTCCCCTGGTTCGCATCTGCTTCGCGAATTCTGCTTTTGTAGTTGCTGTCGCTGTAGCTAAGTTTCAACGCTTGCAATTAGGAGAGTCATGGAACACACAGTGTCAGACAACCAGAGCAAGTCCGCCGGGCATTCCCTTCCCTCAGTACAAGTCCTGGTAGCTGAAGATGACATCCCGCTGGCGCACTTCCTGCGCCGCGGACTCAACGGCAACCAGTATGCTGTGGACCTGGCCCACGACGGCGAGGCTGCAGTTCAAGCCCTCTCCCAAACCTCTTACAACCTGCTCATTCTTGATCTCAATCTTCCCAAGCTTGATGGCTTGGCGGTGCTGAAACAGGTTCGGCCCCATGCTCCCAGTCTGCCCATCCTGGTGCTTACGGCCAGAAACCGGCTGGAGGACCGAATCACGGCTCTGGACAGTGGAGCCGACGACTGCCTGATCAAACCTTTCTCCTTCCAGGAACTTACCGCTCGAACGCGCGCCCTCATGCGCCGCAACAATGGTCACGTGATGTCAGGACCGATACAGGTGGCTGACCTAATCCTGAACCGGTCTGAATTTCGCGTGGAGCGAGGGGGGCGGAAGCTCGATCTCACCGCCAAGGAGTTTGCCCTTTTGGAGTACCTCATGATGAATGCCAGGCATCCGGTCAGCCGGGCCATGATTATGGAGAATGTCTGGAGAGAAGCGTACGACGGCAGCACTAATCTGGTCGACGTCTACGTGAAGTATGTCCGGGACAAGGTGGACGCGGATTGCTCCCCCAAGCTTGTACGGACCATCCGGGGTGTGGGTTACGTTCTTGCCGATAACTAACAGGTCAATCATGTCAACAGCCCCGCAGAACGCAGAACGAATGCAGTCCATGAGCCTCGAGATCGCAAGCGCGCTTTCGCGCGAGCTGCATCAGACCGCCCAGCCCCTCACCATACTTCAAGGTTTACTTGAGCTATCACTGCTTAAGTCAGGTACGGTTGAGGAATACCGAAGTTCCCTACAGCGTGCCATCGATGAGCTACAAAGAGTTGTCGCTGGCTTCGACCATGTCCGCGAACTCATTCACTCAACCCAAGAGTCAAGCGCAATGCAATCAGCGGCCCTTCCGTCAGGAGAGAGGACTGCACGCCATGTCTAGCGCCACCATGCCCGTCCAGGCCTCCGCCAGCCTGGTCGGAAAGAGTAGTCTGCCGAGTCTCTTGATTGTCAGTTCCAGCATGGAGTTGCGCCGTAACCTGGTTTCACGGCTGGAATCGGAGGATTGGGTCCTGTACGAAGCCACCAGCGGCGCCCAGGCTCTGGAGAAGATCGAAGTAGAAGACATTCATATCGTGTTGCTCGACCCTGGCCTGCCTGACCTGAAGGTCGACGAGTTCAGGGACATCGTGCAATCACAGCATCCGGCGGTTACGGTGATCCCCATCAATCCTCACACGGGGAGACCCATCGTAGCGACCGCGTCGCCGAACTCGATTACCTTCGATGTGGTGCGGAAGATCGAGCGTGGGGCACCTTTCAGCGTCAGCGACAAAGCAACCATCTCCGAAGCGGAAGACGAACCTCATAGCCCCGACGGCCTGCCCGGCTTCGTGGGCCGTTCGCATTCCGTGCAACACTTGTTTTCCATGGTCCGGTTGGTAGCACAGCGCGACACCACTGTGTTGATCACGGGTGAGAGTGGTACGGGTAAGGATGTCGTAGCCCGAGCCCTGCACCAGCTGAGCCAGCGCCGTTTGAAACCGTTCGTTGTCATCAACTGCGCAGCCATACCAGAAGCTCTGTTGGAAGCTGAGCTGTTCGGCTACGTGAAGGGCGCTTTCACCGGAGCGGTACAGTCGAGAATTGGCCGGATCCACGCTGCCCAGGGCGGCACGTTGTTTCTTGACGAAATCGGCGACATGCCTTTGGGCCTGCAGTCCAAGCTCTTGCGCTTCCTCGAGCAGGGCGAAGTCCAGCGCCTGGGCAGCACCGACACCTTTCGCGTAGACGTTCGCGTAATTGCCGCCACCAACGCGAACGTACGCCGTCTGGTTCAAGAGCACAACTTCCGGGAAGACCT
Source organism: Terriglobales bacterium (assembly GCA_049582765.1). Taxonomy (GTDB): domain Bacteria; phylum Acidobacteriota; class Terriglobia; order Terriglobales; family Acidobacteriaceae; genus JBAUUQ01. The sequence goes on along the minus strand of JBAUUQ010000047.1, from coordinate 85,540 downwards.
GTTCTATCGCCTGTCCATTTTCCCTATTCAACTGCCTCCTCTGCGCGACCGCTTGGACGACCTGCATCTCCTGACACAAAGCTTTCTGACCAAGTTCTGCCCGCATGACGTGGCGCTTCACCCGGAGGCCATGGCAGTCTTGCAACAACATACCTGGCCGGGGAACGTACGGGAGCTGAGAAATGTTCTCGAACGGGCAAGCATTGTGGTGGGGCAGGGCCGCGAAATCCGGCCGGAACACATCCTGATCTGACCTTGCCGAATCCCTACGTACCGCCCTCAGTCGCTTCGCGAAGCGGGTGATTCTCTGCGGGCCCTGTGGCTCACAGGGTCTAAGCTTGCCTCGCCGGTGAAGATCCTAACTTTAAAAACTTCCCAATCAGCGCCGCAAAACGCAATGACGGGCGAAGTTTGGACGTTACTTTCGGGCGGTACACAAACTTGCAGACCAGCAGCTATGGCATTAGTCTGGGCGTAATGGATAGCATGCCCGGGATTATTGCGAATCAGAACGATGCCAGACTCAAAATGCTGGTAGTCGACGACAGCCCTGCCAATCTCGACTTGGTGCGAGAGGTGCTGGCCAACGAGCAAGTCCAACTGTTCACCGTGCCCAGTGCGGAATCTGCTTTGGAACGATTCATGCAGGTGCGGCCGCGCATCGTCCTCTCGGACTTCCGTTTGCCGGGCATGAATGGGCTGGAGCTGCTGGAGCGTGTTCTAGCGAAAGATCCGGGGACCGATTTTATCCTGATGACCGGTTACTATTCGACGGAATCCGCGGTCGACGCCATCCGCAAGGGGGCATGCGACTATCTGCCCAAGCCTTTGGACGTGGCCAGGCTGCGTGCCTGCGTCCGCAACCTGGTCAACGAAGCCATGACCCGGCAGAAAACCTTCCGTCTGGATCTCGACCTGATCGATGCCTACCAGTTTGAAGGCATGATCGGGCGCAGTCCGCTGATGCTGGAGGTCTTCGCCAAGATCCGCCGCATCGCGCCGCATTTCCAGTCGGTGCTGGTGACCGGGGAAACCGGCACCGGGAAGGAACTGGTGGCGAAGGCGTTGCACCGGCTCAGCCCGGTTGCGTCTGCGCCCTTTGCGGTATGCAACTGCTCAGCGCTGGTGGAGACTCTGCTCGAAAGCGAACTGTTCGGTTACACACGCGGCGCGTTCACGGGCGCAACACAAGACAAGCAAGGCATCTTCGAGTACGCCGATGGCGGCACTGTATTTCTGGACGAAGTGGGCGAACTTCCCCTAGCCGCACAGGCCAAACTGCTGCGCGTCCTGCAGAACCATGAGGTCCAGCGCGTGGGATCTCCGGCGACTCGCCATGTCGATGTGCGCGTGATTGCAGCCACCCATCGCGACCTTCGCGGCATGGTCGCTGAGGGAAAATTCCGCGAAGACCTTTTCTACCGTCTGTCGGTGGTCGAAATTTCAGTGCCGAGCCTGGCGCAGCGTAAAGAAGACTTACCCCTGCTGCAGCGGCATTTTCTGGAAAAGTACGCAGCTCGCTACAAGAGGGATATCACGGGAATTACTCGCCGGGCGCAAGCCCGTCTGGCCGCTCACGCGTGGCCGGGAAACGTCCGTGAACTGGAGAACGTCATCAGTGGCAGCTGCATTATGTGTGCCGGCAGCCTTATCGACCTGCCGGATTTGCCGGAAATCCTGCGCATGCCCGCGCCGGTGGAAGAATTTGAAGACGAGGAACTCATGACCCTCGACCAGATGCAGCAGCGCTATTTGTTGAGGGTGCTGAGCCTGGTAGGAGGCAACAAGGCGAAAGCTGCCGAGATTCTGGGAGTCGGCCGTAACACCATCTACCAGATGCTCAGTCGCATTTCCGAATGCGGGGATGCCTTGGCGGTTCCGCAAGCCGGGAAGGGCGTCTAGCGTTCCAATGTCGGCGCGAGCGTGCGCGCCTGCCGGGCCGAGTTAAGGATTCCTACTTAAATCAGAGATTTCTCAGGTGAGCAGCGCACCGGCGGGGACGCCCGTGCCTGCATCAGGATTCGCGGATCAAGTACTGGCGGAATGCGGCGTGAAGTTCGTTCACATGTTCCCGCAGCGCGGGAACATCGTAATCGACGGGACGGTGCTGCCTCACAAAAGCGTGCACGGCGCGGTCGGTGAGCGCAGTCCACTGTTCGTTATCGATGAGAGTGGCGCATTCCGCGCACGCCGTCCATTCCTCACACCGGTAATGCTCCATGGGAGTTCCCTTGAGGTATACGAAGGAATGGCAGGCGTAAGCTTTGACAAACATCCCATGATTGCAGAAATCACAAACCTGGAACGAGAAGCTTGACGCCGGAAGGGTTTCTGCCCTCATGGCGAAGAATATCGGCCAACTCAGCCCGGAAAAACACTACGCAACCCCACCAAGAGTAACCAGCCGGCAGTTACCTTCAATATTGAACGCTCCAACCGGCTCTTGCCCGGCTTTTCTCCGGTTTTCGCCGCTTGCAGTAAAGAAACGCCCCGGGAATGCCGATATCACAGCACACGGGTACCCAATAGGCTCTGCTGACTAAGTTGTTCGATGACTGGGGAGAGCCTTAAGCGTGTGATCTTCTGGAGTTCATATGACCACGCCAGCCCAGACCGACAGAATCGCCACGCAATTAAAGCTAATCGACCTGCCGCCGTTCCCGGCAGTTGCGATTCGCGCCCTTCAACTGGTTTCGCAAAGTGAAACCAGGCTTTCCGAGTTACACGACTTGATCTCCGCGGATCCCGCCTTTGCCGTTGAGATCCTCAGGCTCGCTAATTCTCCGTTGTATGGAATTCGCGTCGAGATCACCAGCACCGTGCAGGCTACGATTCTGCTCGGCTTTGAACGTGTGAAAGGTCTCGCCCTTACCATCGCGATGCGAGCCTACATTGAGGACTTTCTGCACATTCCGGCTTTGCGCGCGTCCTGGCGTCATAGTCTGGCCTGCGCCGCGGTGGCTGAGGACCTGGCGGCAGCCAGTTTGATGGACAAGGATTCCGCCTATACCGGAGCGCTGCTGCACGATATCGGACGCCTGGCGCTGGCAGTGATGCAACCCGATTTATATTCCCAGCTTTTCCAGACCGCCACGGGCACTCCCGAGTATCTGCTTCAAAGAGAACGTGAATTATTTGGAGTAGAGCACTGCGATGCCGGCCGTATGCTGACCACCGCCTGGAAACTGCCTCAAATTTTTGTAGACATTACGTCGCATCATCACGATCGACCGAAGGAACAGCCTCTTGACCTGACAGGGTTGATAGCTCTGAGCTGCAGAGTGGCCGATTCCCTGGGATTTGAATTCGTGGCCAACCCGGAGCGCGAGAGTTACCAGATGCTGGTCAGCGGATTGCCGGATACGGCGCGTGCTCGAATCCCAGCTGATCCCAACGAAGTCGCCGCCCGGATTACCGACAAGATCAGCTGCCTGGAGTCCATGGGCCCTTCAACTCGGAACGCCGACAAGGGTGACCAGCGAAAACCTGCCACTGTGGCGAGTCTTGGGCACGCCACACAGACCGGTTCCGCGCCTGCCCATGGAAGATCCCATTGAGACTCGGACCAGGTCAAGCTTTCACCGGTCCTCTGGATTGAATCGTTGCTTGGGCGGAAGGTTACCAAAGGAACACTGCCGGCCCCGGCCCAACCCATTCTCCCCTCGTCGCAGTGCATAATCGCAACAGCTCTTAAACCAGCGGATTTCAACCCCATGGCCTGGGAAACCTGGAAATCGTGTAGCCCGGAGCGCAGGCTCCTCTGGATCGTCTGCAGCGCGCTGTGGTCCGCCTTTCTCCTGCTGGCGGCGTACTCCCTGGATCTGTCGGTGCCCTACCTGCCGCTTGCAGTCGCAGGGGCACTGGTTTTCTATCTGCGTAACTGGCCGAAGACTGCCGATTTCGTGGCATGGGTTGTGCTGTCGGCAGGCTTTGCGCTGGTCATCCGTTTTCCCAGCGATCACAACTCGATCAACTCTGGATCTGGCATCCTGGCGGGCTTTGGGTTGGGAGCTTTCCTGATGCTCGGCCTGCGCTGGCTGTGGTCAGAATCGGCTGAGCGCAGGAAAACCTATGCCGTGCTGGCTCCGGCTGCAGCTTTGGTGTGCTTCGTGCTTTCGGCGCAACGCGCATTGAGCCTGGCGAATCTTCTATACCCGAAGACGTTCGATCTCTACCTCTATCTGTTCGACGGTTCTTTGGGATTTCAGCCTAGTTTCGTGGCGGGAAAAGCCATGGCAGCTTCCGCTGTTCTAAGAGTTGCCGCCAGTCTGACCTACGTTTCCCTGCCGTTTGTCATGGCGCTGGTCTATGCCTTGCATCAGCCGAAAGATGCAGAACGACCGTCGTGGGACATCGTCACTCTGTTCCTGCTGGGCGGGCTCGGAGGTTGGGCACTTTATAACATTGTTCCCGCGACCGGGCCGGCGTATGTCTTCGGGATGGATTTTCCCTGGCGTTCCCTGCCCTACCACTCGCTTCACAAACTTTTTCTAGAGAAGATTCCAGTCAACGGCGACATCCCCCGCAACGCAATTCCTTCGCTGCACCTGGCCTGGGTCCTGCTCTTGTACTGGAATACGAAGAGCCTTTCCCGATTTTTGCGCGTCTTCATGGCGATCTACCTGGCGCTGACCATAGTCTCCACGCTGGGCACCGGTGAACACTATTTCGTCGATCTGGTGGCCGGAGTTCCTTTTGCATTCTTCGTTCAGTCTGTGGTCTCACCGGAAACCAAGCCAGAGGCTTCCAAGCGCGCTATCGTAGCCGGCGCAGGACTTGCCTTGACTCTGAGCTGGCTTCTGCTGGTTCGTTTCGGAGCGCGGTGGATGCTGGTCTCGCCGGCATTACCGTGGGGCCTGGTTGCTGTGACTGGCGTTGCCGTGTGGAAGCTGCGCCTGTGGTTCGAAGCTCCCATATTGACCAGCGCGGATCAACCTGAAGCCTTACCCGCCAACATGCTTTCCGCGAGAGCGGGAAAGTAATTCTGGTGAAGAGTTGAAGCCCCCCGCCCAATCGAATGGGTCGAATCTCTAGTGTCCGTACCCTCCGCCTCATTTGGCACCCAGGCCCCGGTTCGACTAACCTAGTCTCGGAGGTCCTTATGTCTGAGCTGGCCAGCAAAACTTGCGTACCCTGCCGTGGCGGCATGCCGCCGCTCAAGGATGAAGCATTGCACTCACTCAGTCACCAGCTTCCGAACTGGAGCGTCATCCACCAGCATCACATTACCCGCGCCTTCACCTTTCCGGATTTCCAGCAGGCGCTGGACTTTGTGAATCGCCTGGGAGCGGTGGCGGAAGAACAAGGACATCACCCCGACATTGTGCTGGCCTGGGGCAAGGTCGAGATTACTTTGTGGACGCACAAAGTTGACGGGCTCACCGAGAGCGACTTCATTATGGCGGCTAAGATCGACTCGCTCTACACGCCTGAGCCGAACCCTGCATGATCAGGAGCTGACAGTTTTATACCGCGGCCTTCCAGAGTCGCATCGTCCACGCCCAGAGGCCGGCGGGAACCAGCATGACCAGGCCGGTTCCAATCGCCACAGCTCGGGGGTCGATTCCACGATCAACCAGAAACCCCGTGAGATAGGCGCCGATCGCCAGCGTCAGCATAGAGAGGCCCAGCTCGGCGGAAAAGACCCGCCCACGGAATTTATCTTCGGTGTGGAGCTGGAGCAGGGTTGTAGAAAACACCCATACAGTCGAGCCGCCGCAATGCGCGAGTACGACCCAGAAGCACGCGACCCAGAGGGAACCGGATATCCCCATAACCCCGTAGCCCAAGCCAACAGCCAGAAATCCAATCAGAATCCCCAGCCTTAGCCGGTTTTCCTGATGGCCGGCCCAGCGCGCCGCCCCCAGTGGCCCGAATAATGCGCCCACTCCCCGCGCTCCCATCAGGAAGCTCATGCCCAGCACGGCGCCCCGTTGCGCTTCCAGCCCCGGCCAACGCAGAGGAAAAACCCGTTGCCCCATTACCGTAAACAGGACCCAACTCACGCCCATCTGTGCCAACCCGGTCTTGACCAGCACCGTGGCGAACAAACGAGTATCGCGCCGGACGTAACGCAAGCCGGCCGCCAGTGGCGAGTAATCCAGTAACTCACGAACATGGAACTTCGAGGACGACGCCGCGTGCGGCTCCTCGAAATGCATCCGGCTGAGAAAGAACGCGGAGACCAGGAACGACAGCGAATTGAGAACGAACGAAGTGTCCCGCCCCAGCAGGGCCAGCGCGATCCCACCCAGCGCGGCGCCCGCCACCAGATTCAGCGACCAGGTAGTTGAAGACAAAGTGTTGGCAACGATGAGGTCTTCCTCGGTGGTTATGTTCGGAATCACTGCGGTGCGCGCCGGCTCGAAGAAGGCCCACATCACGCTTTCCAGAAACAACAGGGGATAGACCAGCCATACCGTAGACCGCGAGCGCACCAGCAGCATCGAGAAAACAATGACTGCACGCGCCAGATCACTGGTGATCATCACACGCTTGCGCCGGATGCGGTCATTCACGATTCCTGACAGCGGCCCAAATAGAGTCTGCGGGATCACCTGCAATACCAGCGCTATTCCCACGGACCGCGCCTGTCCGGTGATTTGCAGCAACAGGCTGTAGATGGCAAGCGAGTAGAACCAGTCGCCGATCTCGCTTACGATTTGCGCCACCCAAAGCCGCCTGAAGTTATGATTCTGGCGCACCAGGCGTAGATATGCAGGCAAAGAAATCGGACTTATTTCCTGCTCCGGCTGCGGTTGCATGGCGATGGTTAATGTAAACGGTAGGACCGTTCATCGGCAAAGGCTCGAGCGGGTCCGATGTGGGTGCGGGCGTCCTCAGCCGCGGAGCATTAGATGATCTGCCGGGCACAGTTCCTGATTAAGTACGAGTTCTTAACTTAGCTCCGCAGGGGCGAGGACGCCCGCGCCTACATTGGAATCGGGATTCTAGACGGTCCGGTAAATCCCGAGAACTTTGACCAAGTCAGCCAGCTTCCGCAGGCTGCGCAGGGCGCCGCGCGCCACCTCGTCGTCTCCTCGCAGAAAGTCGGCGTAGAACACGTACTCCCACGGCTTGCCTCGCAGCGGCCGGGATTCGATCTTGCTTAGATCAATGCCGCGCGATGCAAAAACTCCGAGCGCCTGGAATAAAGCGCCCGGTACATTTCGTGTAATGAATGCAATCGAGGTCTTGTTGGCTCCACGAACCAAGTGGCGCTTCTTGCGAAGCTGAAAGAAGCGGGTGAAATTCCGTTTGTCATCCTCCAAACCGGATGCGAGGATTCGCCCCTTGTAGACCAGAGCCGCCTGGCGGCCGGCAATGGCGGCCGCGTCTGGCAATTTGGATTCGATGACATGCTTCACGCTGCCCGCAGTGTCGTAAAAAGGCACGGCCTGAACTTGCGGATTGCACTGGAAGAAGTCGCGGCACTGGTCCAGAGCGACAGGGTGAGAATAAACGCGACGGATGTCTTTCATCCGGGCATTCCGGGCGGCAATCAGGTTGTGGGCAATGCGCAGCCGGAATTCCTGAGTGACGAAAACCTGGCGGGCCAGCAACAGGTCCAGATGCTCGGCAACCGACCCGGCCAGGGAGTTTTCGACGGGAATCACCGCGGCCGCTACCGAACCCTGCTGCAAGCGGTCGAACACTTCCACCGAGCGCGCACAGGGCACGATCACGCAGCGCGGAACCATCCGCATTGCGGCCTGGTGACTGAACGAACCGGCTTCGCCTTGGATCGCGATCTTCATGGCTGGCGTCTGGCTGACTGAGCGAGCGAAAGACTCTTGTCCATTAGAAAGGCATCCACTCCGTTCGGATAATACCTCGGAACGATCTGCACCACACTGTAGCCATGCCGCTTGTAGAAAGCCAGAGCCGTGGCGTTATCGACCGCGGTCTCAAGAGCCACGGTATGACAGAGAGCGGCCCGCAAACGCTCCTCGGCCGCGTTCAGAAGCCTGGAGCCGACCCCCAGCCGCCGGCTTTCCGGCAGGACGTCGATGCTGATGATATGGCCGAGGCCGCGGCGGCCCGCTTCGGCCACAATAAAGCCCAAGATACCCATGAAATCGTCGGTCACTTCCCCGCTCGATGTGACCGGCATTCCGCTCCCTAGGGCACGATTTGCCACCACGGTGAACGACGCGCGGCGGCGAACATAAGCCGTCAATTCCCTCCGCGAGTAGGCGATGCCGAGCGGAAAACACTTCTGGTCGATCCGCCACAGGACGTCGAAATCCTCGGGGCGGTAGTCTCGCAGCAGGAAATCCACTGCGCCATTGTAGCGGACCACTTGGTGAAGAGCCGCTTTCGCTATGCGGCACAGTAGTTTACGGCTCGACAAAAACCCTTCACGAAACTATTGCATGGGCCGCACCCGTGGACGTACCATTCGCATCTGAGAGAGTTGTGGAGAACATCTTCTTCATTGGCGTGGTAGCGGCCATCGTCCTGGTGGGCCTCTGGTATTTCCATTTTGCCGGTTACAACCGGCGTAGGGGGATGAAGGCCCTATGCTGGGTAGAGACTGCCTGCATCAGTCGTGTCCGCATTCTCGAAGCGGAATGGATAGGCTCCTCGCGCTTACAGGCGCGTCTGCGGTTTGCGGACCGCTGGTTCGATAACGCCAACGTGACCATCCGTCTGCTGCCGCGCCCACATCCACTTCAGTGGCTGCTCAGCTACTGCAAGAAACAGAAGGAAACTCTGACCTTCGAAGCCGATTTGGATTACGTGCCAGGGATGCGCCTGGAAGTAATCCGGCATCAGTGGCTGACGCATCGCGGCAAGAGGGCAGATCTAAATTCGCAAAACTGGGAAGTCGCTCGTCCCGGCCCTGTCGTCCTCACAACCTCCGCCCGGTGGCAACGAGAACTCCCGCCGATCGTGGGTACACTGATGACTTCACGCGGCCACAAATTGCTGAATGTACGGTTTCGTCCGGAGTCCCCTCAACTGGCCGCCACCATCGCGCTTGAGGCCCTCTCCGGTGAAGATGCCGCCGCCGGTTTCCTGGGTGTGCTGCGAGATCTGGCCAGCGGCGCGTCAACCTCCCGGCAGTGGCCGCTTTCGGGATAGAATCCAGACTTCCGATATAAATCTTCAGCGTGAACTCCGGCATTGCATAGCACCGAACAATGGTTATGTTATGAGCGACACATTTCTCAGTTTGTGAATTGAGCCGGGAACAAATCTACCTAATATCAGCTACACTACCGTACGCCTTTTTCTGGCGTGCGTAGCCTCAGGCGGTTGCTCGATCAAGTTTTCCCAGCAGCGAGAGGGCAGTAATGATTGCGTGCTCTTCACGCCGCGAACGTGGCGTGCGATGCATTCCAGGTTTTCTTTTCCCGCATTGGCCAACCGGGCAGAGGTTTCTCGGATTGCTGCTTCTGTCGGTCTGTGCCTGTCTTGAACTCGAAGCCGCCCCGCAGAGCGCGCTCGTTTCAACGCCAAGCGCGCAGATTGATCTCTCGCCGTTGGGATATCGCGGGCTCTCGGCCGCAGCCCGGGAATTGTCGGATGCCAATGTCTCACTCGACATGCTGGCGGCCGATCGAGTGTTGCTGACGTTTAATCCCAAGAAGCTCTTCAACCGATTACCCGATTGCCCGCCAAGCCACAAGGACCGCCTGGTTCACGCTGTCGTTCTAGAGGTACCCGGTGGAAGAGTGCTCAAGGAGGCCGATTGGTACCTGCACGACTCACGGCGCTATCTGTGGCCGCTGGGGTCTGGCCGGGTTCTGTTGCGAAGGCTGAACACACTCTACGAAGTTGATTCAAATCTGCAAGAAAAAACTGTCTTTGATCCCCACAAAGAACTGCTTTGGGTCACGGTCACTCCGGACGGAAAACAGATCATCGCGGAGACCTCTGAGGAGGCAACACCGGCGCATGATCCCAAGAGCAAGGCGCTGGTAAAGATCTCATTCCTCGACGCGGATACGTTGGCGGTGCAACGGGTCATCGAGTCGCGGGGAGCGATCAATTTGCAGGCGACCGCTTCGGGATTCGCCGACGTACGAAACGCAGGAAATGTGTGGCTGGTCCGCTTCGGCCCCACTGTGAAGGAGCGGGTCAACATCGCCCGCCTTCGGGCCCGGCGTTCTCCCAATATTCTATACAGCAGCGCCAACACGCTGTTGATTGGCCGCTGTTCGCTGGTCGGCGACACCTACAGTGTAAGCGCATTCACCGTAGCCGGAACCCTCTTGTGGCGGCAGCACTGGAACGGATGCCGCTACGCGCCCATCGTGAGGACCAGCGAAGATGGCAGCCGTTTCGCCGTCAGCACGGCCACCATCCGTTCCGAGCCAAGCAGTGAAGCCGGCCCCTCCGACGCAGATTCCGAGGAAGAGCACCTCGAACAAACCGTGCAAGTCCTCGACACCGCCAGCGGCAACGCCGTTCTCACCGTCCAGGTCGAACCACCGGTTCTGGACGGCCAGAACATCTCGCTCTCCCCGGATGGCAGCCAGTTCGCTCTCCTGCACGACACTTCGATACACGTTTACTCTTTGCGGCAGATGTCTGGCGACGAACGGACGAGGTACCTCGCGGTCAAGTCCGATGCGCCCAATCTCTTCGTCCCCTTGCGAACTGGGAAGTCCGCTGAAGAGGAGACAATCTATATCTCGGCTGCCAATGAAGAAGCTTCTGCCGAGGATCCGAATCCTGCTTCCAGCTCGACTGCGGCGACGACGATCGCGCCCAAGCTCGCACCTCCAACGGCTTCTGAGACGTCAGCTACTGCTGCCGCCCCCGCAGCAACCCCTCAGGGTGGCGCCAATGCAGCACCTCCGGCGATCACGATCCGAACCAGCACTCAGGTGGTGGCACTGGACGTGGTGGTGACGGACTCCAAGGGACACCCCGTCAAAGGCCTGCAGCAGAGCGATTTCACGGTTGCCGAGGATGGAAAGACGCAGAGCGTACGTTTTTTTCGGGAGTATGCCGGGGCCCAGCCCGCGGCCCCATCACGGCAGGTGACGGAAACTCTGCCACCGAATGTCTTTTCCAATCAAGCCCAGCCCGCGGAACCTGGTGCCGTCACCGTGGTTCTGCTTGATCTGCTCAATACGTCCATGGCCGATCAATCCCATGCACAAGCGGAGCTCGTGAAATTTCTCAAGAACAAACCGAAAGGCTCGGAGTTCGCCCTCTGCACGTTGGGCGACCGGCTACAGATGATTCAAGGCTTCACCCAGGATGGGAGTATCCTGCTGGCGGCAGCACACAGCAAGAAGGCCGCGATGCGGCATCGTTCCCTTCTCGATTCGAATACCGCCCAACCCATTGTCGAGGCGGGAACGGCAACCGCGCAGTCGATTCCGAGTCTGGATTTTTTCGTGCAGTCCATCGAGTTGCAGGAATCGGAAACCCGCGTCCTGGATGCCGATCGCCGGATGTACATCACCGTGGATGCCTTCGCGCAACTGGCGCGTTATCTCTCTGGCATTCCTGGCCGGAAGAACCTGGTATGGCTCTCCGGTTCCTTTACATTGGGAATTTCCCCGGACACGACCGGTCAGAGTCCGTTCATCCAGGCCCGCAATTACAGCGACAACCTCAAGAAAGTGTCCAACCTGCTGGCGGAGGCGCATGTGGCGGTGTATCCGGTCGACGTACAGGGATTGGTCACTGACCCCCTGTTCACAGCCACGAGCAATGACACTCTTTCGCCACTCTCCATGCAGGGCACGACTCCGACTGGGCCCGCCGGCAGTGGCTCATCATCGGGAGGCCGCCGCATCGCCGACACCACCGTGCCGATCACCGTGATGCAGAATCAAGCCGAGCAATTCGCGTTGACCCGAATGGGAGAACGGGCAACGATGAAGCAAATTGCCGCCGACACTGGTGGACAAGCCTTCTACAACACCAACGATATCGCCCAGGCGGTGAACACGGCAGCCGAGCAAGGATCGAACTATTACGCGCTTTCTTACACTCCCGCCAATAAAAGATATGATGGCGGGTTCCGCAAAGTAAAAGTTGCCGTTGCCGGGCCGAAGTACCACCTGGCATATCGAACCGGCTATTACGCGGTGGATCCGTATGCCCCGGTGAAACCGACCAGGAATCTGGCTTCCAGTTTGGCCATGGCAGCCATGCAGCAAGGATCCCCGCAGTCGCGGCAGATCGTCTTCGCAGCGAAAGTAGTACCGTTGGGAAAACCGAAGCTGGTGAAGGATACGGCTCCCCAAAAACCCTCACGCAAGCGCAAGGAGACCGGGCCGGTGGAAATGCAACGCTATGCGGTGGACTACGCGGTGACTACCACCGATCTTCGGTTTAGCGCCACCCCGGAGGGGACGTATCACGATGTGCTGCACTTCATGATTACGGCTTTTGATGAGGACGGACACTTGGGGGCCAGCCAGATCAGCCAGTTGGACGCTGATCTCAAACCCGAGGTTTTTCGTGACATTGCACTGGGAGGTATCCGGCTGCACGAGGAAATTGAGGTGCCCGTCAAGAGCGTCGCGATGCGCCTTGGAGTTGAAGATGTGGCGAACAGCCACATCGGGACTATCGAGATCCCTCTGCCCGTAAAGGCTTCTCCAGATGCCCCGGCGGTGGCGCGACGCTCGCTTCCCGCCATCGAGCCCGATTAGGACCTGCGCTCAAGGCTTCCGCGGTTCGGGCAAGAACCGGTAGCCAACTCCACGGGCCGTCAATAGATGCTCCGGTTTCGCCGGGTCATCCTCGATGTAACGGCGGAGCCGAACAATGAAGTTGTCAATGGCTCGAGTGTCCGTGTCCTCGTGCAATCCCCAGACCTCCTCCAAAATGGACTTGCGGGAAACAATCCGCCCGCTGTTGCGGACCAGGTGGCGCAACAACTCCGCCTCCATCAAAGTGAGCCGGATGGTATTGTCCTTGACCCGCAATTCGAGCTTGCCAAAATCGAGGGTTCGGCCATCGAACGTGAAAACTCCGTACCCGGGAGTTTCGCTGGAGGAATGGTTCGAGGGAGTAACCGGGTTTTGTCCCACGCGCGACCATGCGCGGCGACGCAGTAACCCCTGTAGGCGAGCCAGAAGGATGGGCAACTCGAAGGGCTTGGGCAGGTAGTCGTCAGCCCCTGAGGCGAATCCTTTGAGCACGTCTTCGGGACGTCCCCGAGCCGTCAGCATCAGGACGGGCACGAAGTTCTCCGCTGCTCGCAGCTCGGCAGCGACGGCAAAGCCGTCTTTGCCGGGCAGCATCACATCCAGCACTACCGCATCGAACTCTTCCGTTGTGGCATTGTCACGCTTGCCCGGCTTTTTTCCGTTGCCTTTGTGCCCAAGAAGGCGCTCCAATGCGCTTTCCCCATCGCCGGCAATCTCGACCGAGTGTCCTTCCGCCTCCAAGTTAAAACGCAGACCGTTGGCGATGTGGGCCTCGTCCTCGACGATCAGCACCCGGCTCATGCCATCTTCTCCGGAAGGATGCGGCGCGGAAGTTCGAGCACGACCGTGGTGCCCAGTCCTTCTCCCTGGCTTTGCGCAAAGACGCGGCCACCGTGCTTCTTGGCAATGGCGCGAACAATGAACAAGCCCAGGCCGGTGCCTTTCACCTGCGCCGGAGCGCGGTTGGGAACTCGATAAAAGCGGCGAAAGATACGCTTCAGTTCATGCTGAGGAAGTCCGACACCGTGATCGCGAACCTGCAACGTGACATGCTTGTCGTCGAGGCTCTCGAGGCGGACAGAAACATCTATTTTTTCTCCGGAATACTTAATGGCATTGTCCAGCACGTTGGAAACGGCCGTGCGCAGCTCCTCGGGGTCGCCCTCGACCATCAAACCGCTTCCGTTGGCCGATTCGAGTCGCAATGCCTCGGGCTGAAGGTGGCGGCCGTTGCGTGCCAGGTCCACGCATTCCCGTACCAGGCCTCCGAAATCAATCGAGACCCGCTGGCCGCCCCGATTGTGGCTGGCCATGCCAGCTCGTAGAACTTGCTCCACCGTTCCCATCAGGCGATCGGTATCGTCCAGCATGAATTGATAAAACTCACGGCGCTGAGCTTCGTCGACGGTACGGTGCTGCAGAGTTTGCAAATATAGGCGAATGGAAGCGATCGGCGTCTTCAATTCGTGAGTCACGGCATTGATGAAGCTGTCATGCTGCTCATTGCGGCGGATTTCCCGCAACAGAAAGATTGTATTCAGGACCAGCCCGGCGCTGATAGCGCCGAAGAAGAGAATGCCGAGAACGACCTTCACGTCCTGGCGCCAGTTCAGGATGATCCAGCCCATCCCAACCGCAACCGCAATTCCGGCGAGACCCACTCCGAGCACGAGGAAGGTGATGGTCGTCTTGCGCCGGCTGATAATGCGCATAGCACGATTCTAGCGCGAGGAGGGAAGGCTGCGCGTTGCTTTGCTTGGTTGTCATTGCGAGGAGCGAAGCAGCGAGGAATCTGCAGTTCTTGCTCGGCTGACTACGCTCGGCTGACTACGCTCGGATGACAATTCGTGGGCCCGGGACTACAAGTCCAGGGCTCGGCCGGAATTTACGGGCTGCGCCGGTTAGTCCGCAGACGCCGCAGAGGACGTGGTTGCCGAAAGGTTGAGGGCCGTCAGCGAGCTCTCCAGAGGAGGCGTGGCGGGCAGTTTCGACAGCCTTACCCGGTAGATATGGCGCGCTAGTCCCAGTTTCTTGAGCGTCCAGATGCCGTACCAGTTGAAGTCGATTTCGTACCAGGTCAGACCGTGCCGTGCGGAGACCGGATGAGCGTGGTGATTGTTGTGCCAGCCCTCTCCGAAGGTGAAAAGGGTCGCCACCCACCAGTTGTTGGTGGAGAGATCATGTGTGGCAAAGCGGCGCGAGCCCCAGGTGTGGGTAACCGAGTTCACCAGCCAGGTAGCATGCAGACCCACAGTGGTTCGCATAAAGATTCCCCAGAGCAGGAAAGGCAAGCCGCCGATGGCCAACAGGATCAGCCCCATAACAATCATGGGAACATAATGATATTTCGTGATCCAGACGTGAAATCTGTCTTTGGCGAGATCAGGGACATAACGAGCGAGCGTCGTGGTGTCATGGTGCATGGATTTCCCGGTGAGAATCCAGCCCATGTGCGCCCACCACTTGCCATCGCGTGGCGAGTGGGGATCGCCATCTTCATCCGAATACTGGTGGTGAATACGGTGCGTGGCCACCCAGAAGATCGGTCCGCCTTCGAGAGCGGTGGTGGCGCAAACCGTCATAAAATACTCTACCCATTTCGGCGTCTTGTAACCTCGATGAGTAAGCAGCCGGTGGTAGCACATGCCGATGCCCAGGCTTCCCGAAACCCACCACAGGAAACACGCCACAAAAAAAGCCTTCCAGGTAAAAAAGAAAAGTGCGGCGACGGCCCCGACGTGAAAAAGGGCCATGAAGCTTGCAGTTACCCAGTTGATCTCGTTATCGGCTGCGGCCGGGCGATTGAGGGCTTCGAGTTCCATGGTGGCGTCCTGTTTACTTAGCGTTGGACTGCTATCGCTAAGCTAACAGGATGACCTGGCTTCCTGTGTAATAGTTCTGTAATAGAGGAGGTTGCGGGGTTACCAGAGTACATGGACGACTTGCGCAAGTGGCCGTCACACCGGCCTCAAGCGATGGCCCCTTTCACTTCCACGCCAGCCCATTTCTCCAGCAGGGTAAGCGTCGCAGCATAGTCGAGATCTGCATGACCGTCCTCGGTGGCCATGTCGTAGATCTCTTCCACCGTTTCGAGAGCGGGCAGCTTCACCCGCACTTCCTTGGCGGCTTCGAGCGCCAGCCGCAGATCCTTTCGCATGAGGCGTAGCGGAAAATTGGGAGTAAAATCACGTTTCAGCACAAAAGGAGCCTTGTACTCGACCACTCCCGAGCGAACCATGGAGGCTTCGATCAGCGGTATCAGAGTGGCCGCATCCACTCCCAGCTTGGTGGCCAGCGTGAGGCCCTCGGCAAAGCCCTCGTAGATCAGCGCAATCTGGAGGTTCATGGCCAGCTTGGCCGCCTGGCCTTTGCCGGTCTCGCCCATACGGAAAATCTTCTTGCCAGTCGCGGCATATACAGGTTTCAGTTTCTCGATCACGGACTCTTCCCCGCCGACGATAAAAATCAACGTACCGCTCTCCGCCGCGACTTTGGATCCGGTCATGGGAGAATCCACGTATTGCACGCCATTCGCTCCCACCCGCTCGGCGAAGCGCCGAGTGGCAGACGGCGAGATCGTGCTCGAGTCCATGATGATCTGACCGGAAGTCAGCGACTCATGCACACCCTGCGGCCCGAAGAGCACACTCTCCACTGCCTGGGTATCTGAGACACACATCCAGATCACCTCTGCGCCGCGTGCTGCGTCTGCCGGCGACGAGGCCAGCCGGGCGCCCTCGACACCCTTGGGAGTCCGGTTCCACACCGCCACCTCGTGACCCGCCTTAACCAGATTCGACGCCATCGGGCGTCCCATGATTCCCAGACCAAGAAATGCAACGCGCATAATCACCCCTGTCGAAGATGAACTGCCGTAACCAGAATTAGAACTGACCCCGCGGCAGACGGTCAAGCAATCGCCAACGATTTGCTTTAGAATTGCAACAAATCGACTCACACCGGGATGATAAAAGCCAGTCTCAGCAACCCCGCCCTTCGCAAACGCGCACAAGCCTTCGGGCGACTGGTACGCCACTCGGCGGTCACGCCTCGTACGGGAGAGGTTCACAAGCCCAGACTGGTGGACACCGGAGAACTGGGAGTCACCTTCATCGGCCACGCCAGCTTCTTTGTGCAGATCGGCGGCCAGAACGTCGTTATCGACCCCAACTTTGCCCGTTGGTTATTTGTTCTGAAGCGGTTGCGGAAGCCGGGCATAAAACTGCGCGATCTTCCCGCGATTGACCTGGTCCTGGTAACGCATGCGCATTTCGACCACCTGCATCGGCCTTCCCTGCGGGCCCTGGTACAGCTGACGCGGCACCGGCAAACGAATCCGCCTGTCATTGTGGTTCCCCATCATGTTCAGGACCTGGTGTCTGACCTGGGATTCAGTGACGTCATAGAACTCGACTGGTGGAACAGCTATCGCCATCGCGGGCTGACTGTTACGCACGTGCCGTCGCGTCATTGGGGAGCGCGCATCATCAAGGACTCGCACCGCGGCTACGGTGGATACGTCTTGCGCGACGGCAAACATTCTGTGTATCACGCAGGCGACACTGCATATTTTCCCGGCTTCCGCGAAATCGGCCGGAGACTGGCCCCGGAGCTCGCGCTCTTGCCTATCGGAGCCTACAACCCGCCTTCGTTCCGCAATGTGCACGCCGATCCTGCTGACGCCACCCGAGCCTTCCTCGACCTGAAGGCCCGCTGGATGGTGCCCATGCATTACGGCACCTTCCGCCTGTCGCACGAACCTATCGACGAACCTTTGCAGCTGTTGGAGCAGGAAGCGAAGGCAGCGGGAATCGAGGACCGCGTCAGAGTTCTCGAAGAGGGCGTTACGCAGCTTTTCTAGCTTTTGGTTTGCCATTCCGAGGAGCAGCAGCGAAGAGGACTGCAGTTTTGGGCACCACCACATTCCATGCCTGGCTGGGGCTGACAACAAGGTTCAGTAGGCCAACAGCACTCGCAAATCGCGCAGATTATTGCCTGTGGGTCCAGTCACAATCGTGTCTCGCAAAGCGTCAAAAAACGGATACGCGTTAAAGCCGTTCAGCTGAGCCTGCGAGTCCAGTCCGCGAACTTGAGCCCGCGCGAGGGTGGTGCCGTCGGCGATTGCACCCGCCGCCGGACTGTTGCCGTCGATGCCATCCGTGCCGGCGCTAAGCACGGTGATGTTCGCGCCGCTAATTTGGCGCGCGCAGGCCAGCGCAAATTGCTGGTTTCGGCCCCCAACACCTCCATGTCTAACCTTCACCGTGACCTCGCCCCCCGAGATCAAACACACGTGTTCCGAGTTCTCGCGTAGTTCACCCAGGCGCCCCAGAAGAAACTCAGCCGCGCGCGCATAATCCCAATCATCACAGCTGTTGTCCACGACCACTGTAAAACCGTTGCGCTCAGCTTCCAGTTTGCAGGCTTCGATCAATGACGCATTCGACAACACCGTCCACCAGCGGCTGCGATGAAATGCAGGATCGCCGGACTTCGGAGTTTCCTCCAGAGCGTGGCGCTGGAACAGTTCGCGAACCGATTCCGGAAATTGCTCGACGAGCCCGTATTTCGCCGCGATGCGGTGGCAGTCTTCGACTGAAGTGGAATCCGGCATGGTGGGGCCCGAGGCCAGCGCATCCGGAGTATCGTCGGGAACATCAGAGACCAGGATCGAAACCTGCTGCGCCGGATAAGCTGCCTGGGCAAGCCGTCCTCCCTTAATGGCGGAGAGATGTTTGCGAATAGCATTGATTTCGGCGATGGGTGCCCCGGAATGTACCAGCACGCGATAGGTGCTGATCAGATCTTCCAGTGAGATTTCATCGTCGACCGGCTTCTCGGCAATCGAGGAACCGCCGCCGCTCAGCATGAAAATCACCAGCGACGACGCATTTTGAGCGGTCAGGGACTTCAGAATGGCTTCGGACGCGCGGATTGATTCCTGCGTAGGAGTGGGATGGCCGCCCATGAAGTAGCGAAATCCGGGCCGCTGCGCCGAGGGTTCCACGGAACTGGCAACGATGCCTTCGAAGCGATCGCCGGCTTGCATCTGGAGAGCGTTGACCAGAGTGTGTCCGGCCTTCCCAATCGCGACGACAAAAATACGGCTGTAGGCATGCAGGTCGTAGAGATCCTCGCAGACCCGCAGGACACCGCGTTCGCAGACCACGTGCCGCTCAAAAGCTCGATCAATGCCAGCTTCCGCCAGCGCGTGCTCAAAGAGATGCCGCGCCGTGACCCGCATCTCAATGGCGAGTCTTTCGCGGTTGCCGTCCGACGGAGACATGCGGAGAATTATAGAAGCCAGCAGGCCTCCGACGGTCGGGTAGCGTTTTCTCGGCCAACTGGAAGATTACAATTTTCGAATCAAGCGCACGGACCGACGTCATCCCACAACCCTTTCTCTCACCCACGCGTCAATGACTTCGCGCAGTTCCCGCAGTCTTCCCTCGAAGAAATGGTCCGCACCTTCGATTAAAATCAGCTTCTTCGGTTCGGGAAGCGCTCCAACCACTTCCTCTAATTTTGCTTTCGGTCCGAACTGGTCCCGATCGCCACTCACGAACAGCTTGGGCTTACCGCACTCCTGAAGGAAATCAAAGTCATAAGCGCGTTCGTCCGCCGGAACCACCGGAATCCCGAGTCCTATTAGAGCTTTTACGCGTGGATCGGGACACGCTGCGCGCAAGCCAACTGCCGCCCCAAAAGAAAATCCCGCAAAGATAATTGGCAGGCGGAACTCTCGATCCAGCCAATTGAGAGCCGCACCTACATCACTGACCTCGGCGTCTCCGTTGTCGTGTTCTCCCTGGCTCAGTCCAGTGCCACGAAAATTAAACCGCAAGACGGGGAAACCAAAATTGTTCAGGGCTTTCATGGCGTGAAAGACCACTTTGTTATGCAGCGTCCCACCGTACAGGGGATGGGGATGGCAAACCAGGGCGGCGTGCGTGGCGCCTTTGATTCCCGCATTGAGCAGGGCCTCAAGGCGTCCAGCAGGGCCGTCGAAAAAGAAAGAGCGGATGGTGGCAGGCTGTGTTGACACTTGATTTGGCTCTGACAGTATCAGAAAAGCTATCGGCCTTGCCGGGTATTGCACGGGCGGGACGTCCGCGCCCACATCCGCAAAGTTAGGGTATTCTCTTCGTCATGGACGTCGTCGCGCTAACGCGCCAGTTGGTGGATATCGAGTCGATCACGGGGAATGAGGGGCCGGTTGGCGAGTTTCTTCACCACGAACTGTCCCGGCTGGGATACCGGTCTCACAAGATCGCAGTGGAAGGCTCCCGCTTTAATATCTTCGCAACTTCCCCGCAGGAACCGCGGCCGGCAGTCGTGTTCTCCACGCACATGGATACGGTTCCGCCCTTCATTCCCTCCTCGGAAGATGCTGCGCGCGTGTATGGCCGAGGATCTTGCGATGCCAAGGGAATCATTGCGGCGCAAATTGCCGCGGCCGAGCGCCTGCGCCAGGACGGCGTCTATGCCGGACTGCTATTCGTGGTCGCCGAGGAAAAAGAAAGTCAGGGCGCGAAAACGGCGAACCAGCAGTCGCCCGGATGCCGGTTCCTGGTGAATGGCGAGCCCACGGAGAACCGGATCGCGGTTGCCTCAAAAGGCACACTACGGATCGACTTAGCCGCTCATGGCCGTATGGCGCACTCGGCTTATCCGGAGTTGGGGGAATCGGCCATCGACAAGCTTCTGGAAGCGTTGCGTCGGCTGCGAGCCATGAAACTGCCGTTCGCCGAGGGCATTGGCCCGTCCACTCTGAATATCGGCATGATCGAAGGCGGCCGCGCTCCCAACGTCATTCCGGATTACGCCCGTGCGCAATTGCTGTACCGGCTGGTGGGCCCGGGCAGCCCGTTGCGCCGAGAGATCGAGCAAGCGGTTTCCGGTCTGGCCAGTATCGAATCGGTGCTCGAGACTCCGTTTGTGAGGTTGCGCACTCTGGACGGATTGCCCACGATGACGGCAGCCTTCACAACTGACATTCCCTGGCTAACCAACTGGGGTGAGCCTCTTCTGATCGGCCCAGGATCCATTCACGTTGCGCATACTGACGGGGAATACGTCGAGAAGCAGCAACTGAGCGAGGCAGTCGAGTTGTATTGCGGGATCGCGAAGCGGCTGCTTGGATAGCGGGTGCCCCGTCCTTTTCGCCTTCTGTGC
Source organism: Terriglobales bacterium (assembly GCA_049582765.1). Taxonomy (GTDB): domain Bacteria; phylum Acidobacteriota; class Terriglobia; order Terriglobales; family Acidobacteriaceae; genus JBAUUQ01. Next base: position 64,739 of record JBAUUQ010000047.1, on the reverse strand, counting down.
GAAGGGGCGAGTGGTTTGGCCGACTCAGGCTGACGCACGGGCCAGATCGGAATATGCCTGCCGGTGAGAGAGGGTCAAGAACCCCAACTGTTCGCAAAGAACGCCAGAGGATGGGGCACCCCGATCAAAAGCTTTCCCCTTCCCGCCGCGATACACTTAACCGATGACCACCCAGACGCTCAACTCCCTCTCCCGCGCGTCTTCCGCGTACTTGCGTTCCGCCATGCACCAGCCCATTCAGTGGCACGAATGGGGGGAAGAGGCATTCGCCGCAGCGCAACGTGAGAACAAGCCCATGCTGCTCGACATCGGCGCCGTTTGGTGTCATTGGTGCCATGTGATGGATCGCGAGTCGTACGATAATCCTGAGATTGCCCAGATCGTGAACGAACGTTTCATCGCAGTAAAGGTGGATCGCGATGAGCGCCCCGATATCGACAGCCGTCATCAGCTGGCCGTGAGTTCCATCAGCGGACAGGGTGGCTGGCCGCTGACGGCATTTCTTACTCCGGATGGTAAGCCGTTCTATGGCGGAACCTACTTCCCGCCCGACGATCACTATGGTCGCCCCAGCTTCAAACGAGTCTTGCTGGCAATCTCCGACGCTTATCGCGAGAAGCACGGTGACGTGGTCGAGCAGGCCAAGATGGTTGAAAGCGCCATTTCCCATGCCGAGTCTTTCGCCGGAAAAGGCGGCACGTTCTCCCCGGCGGTTGTCGATGCCATTGTGAAGTCGGCGTTGGAAATGTTCGACCCGGTGAATGGCGGGTTCGGCAGCGCACCCAAATTCCCTCATCCTTCCGCGCTGGATTTGTTGATCGATCAGTATGTACGCTCGGGAGATGAGCGGATCCGCGAAGTATTCGTCAGTACGCTGGAGAAGATGGCGCGCGGTGGGGTCTACGATCAGCTGGCCGGGGGATTCCACCGCTATTCCGTCGATGAGCGCTGGATTGTGCCGCACTTCGAAAAGATGCCCTACGACAATTCTGAGCTGCTGAAGAATTACGTTCACGCGTACCAGGCGACCGGTTCGGAATTCTTTGCCGCCGTTGCCCGTGACACCGTTCACTGGATGGATGAATGGTTGAGCGACCGCGAACGCGGCGGCTTCTACGCCTCGCAGGATGCCGACTACTCGATGGAAGACGATGGCGACTACTTTACCTGGACATTGGCAGAGGCGCAGGCTGCTCTCACCGAAGAGGAAGCCCGAGTAGCCAGCCTGCATTACGACATCAACGAGATCGGCGAGATGCATCACAACCCCGCCAAGAACGTGCTCTACGTGCGTGCTTCGGTGGAGGAGATCGCCGCGCGTTTGAGTTTGCCGTCGCAGGAAGTCCAAGCTTTGTTGCAGTCGGCGAAAGAAAAAATGTATGCCGCGCGCCGGAAACGCCCCACTCCGTATGTCGACAAAACTGTGTACACGGGCTGGAACGCGCTGTGTGTTTCGGCGTATCTCGCCGCGGCCCAAGTGCTCGGGCTGACCGCCGCACAGCATTTTGCCCTCCGCTCTCTGGATCGCATTCTGTCCGAGGGTTGGAGCACGGAGAGTAGACTGCTGCACGTGCTCGCTTACTCGGACACGCAAGGCGAATTCCGCCAGATTCCGGGCGTGCTGGATGACTACGCATTTACCGTCGTGGCCTGCCTGGATGCCTACGAGGCAACCGCGGACTTAAGCTATTTCAATTTTGGACGAAAGATCGCAGACGCGATGTTAAAACGATTCTTCGACGCTGTCTCCGGAGGTTTTTTCGATACCGAGGGCGCTGGCGACAAGTCCCTGGGGGTCCTGGGCACTCGCCGCAAACCCTTCCAGGACTCACCCACCCCGGCGGGGAATTCTGTTGCCGTGATTGCACTGATGCGGCTTTATTCCTACACCAACGAAGCAGGCTACCGCGACAAGGTGGAACAGACGATGGAACTAATGGCAGGCGTTGCCGGGCAGTACGGGCTTTTCGCCGCGACCTATGCAATCGCCGGGGTGCACTTGTCCCAGCCACACACGCAGGTTGTGGTAATCGGCGACGGAGAGACGGCGGAGCAACTTCACCACACCGCTGTAGCTCCATTCTCCGCTACCAAGGCCGTGCTCAAATTGGCGTTCAACAAGGTGGTTCCACAGAACCTGCCGCCGGCACTGGCACAAACGATCCCTCAGTTGCCCGCAGTTCAAGCGGGGAAGGCTGTCGCTGTCGTCTGTTCCGGCTTCACCTGCCAGCCGCCCATCTCGAGTGCAGAGGAACTAGCACAAGCGCTGCGTCCCGCTCTTGGCAACCACCGCTGAATTGATTTGCGCGCAAAGAAAAGAGGCTGGCGTTTAGAGAACGCCAGCCTACGAAGTTTCGAGCGCCTTACGGCGGCTCATAAAATGCACATCTTCGGCTATCTGCAGTGCCCACCAGAGCCCGGTGGGCAAAGCGGAGTTGGATCACCGTCGCCCGTTAAGATCTGCGATGGTGCTGCAAGTGCCGTGTAGGTGCATAGCAAACCTACCATCAGGAACATCATCCTGATCGCACGTTTCATGGGTTCGTTCTCCTTGTGCGGGTCCCCTGGGAGCGGAAACCCTAGATGGCACGGAATTATACAGGCTCGTGTCAAGCAATCAGCCATGTCCTTGCTGCCGAACCATCAAGGAATTCCGCAAGACACCAGCCGGGAGCAGCTTTCTTATTTGAATGTCGCGCAGGATTTACAACACGATAAGCTCGCGGAGTGGAAGTAATACTTGAATTTCGTGATGGTCTAAAAAATAAAGATTGGACTGGAGAACCGCTAGCGGCGGTAGGTCAGTTGCGCGGCGGGAAACGCCGACATCATACGTCGTGAAGATGAAACCTTTTCGGCCAGTTCTTCGACGGCCCGAAGTTTTTGTCCCGACTCCGGCGAGGTACGAGAAAACGCCCGATCGACCATACCTTCGAACATGGGGATTAGAGAATCGGCGTCAGTGGGACGCTGCAAGTCCGCCAGACTTTGCTCCCAGCGTTGCGAAGTCAGCAGCCCCAGCGAAGCGTCGCGAGCCGGTGCCTTCTGCAGCGCGTAACCGACCCAGGTCAGGATGGCGAAGGTGTAAGTACCAGCGTTGATCAGGGCAACTGTAGGATTTTTGATTTGCCCGCCGGCATAAAGAGCAATCGTGGCTAATTCAACGCTGGCGAAAGCGCCGAAGCCGAGAATAATTCCGAAGCTGTGCTGCCGCCAGGAAACTCCCAGATACCGGGAGAAGAGCAAAAGAAACAGCACCAGCCCGCATTGGATGACCCGCACACAGCGCTCTACATTTGTGACTGCCTGCACGATGGGAGACGAGTCCGCCGGACTGGCAGCGGCCACCACAATCGCCACAAACAGCATGACCAGAGCGGCCCATTTGAACAGCACCGTTCCCAGATCCTTTAGCGTGTGATACGGGCGAAACACATTCAGAAAGATTTCGTGGATAACTTTGAATCCGATGGCCAGGCTGATGCCGCTGCCGATCCAGTACGAATAGAAATAAAGGTCATAGTTACCGAATTGGTGGATGGGAAACATGATCCCGAAGTTGAACAGCTGAAAAACGACGTAGGCAAAGAATACAGGAAAGGTCCGGTTCAGTTTGCGCCAAACCATGATCCCGGCGAGGGTTAGCTCAAGCGCCGGATGGGCGATCCAAAACGCCAGCTGGAGTTTGGCATGCATGGGGCTAAGTTGACGCCAACAGAGAAAGGAGCACGAAAGACTCGTCTCTCTAGGTAACACTAACAGTTCTGGATTAAGGGTCAATGAACCAAAGTAACGTGCAGGTAATGGTTACCTGTTACTTCTAGATGGCGAAATGCAGGCAAATCCTTCGTTTGCAAGGCGTGCTGCGAGGGGCCAGATAACTACAGCTCCGGAGAGGCCTGAATATAAGCGCGCATCATGCGAACTTCATGGTCCTTCTCGGTGAGATCATGCAGCAGCAGATCGCGCAAGGAGATAACTGCGAGCAGGCGCTTGCCTTCGCAGATCGGCAGATGCCGGAAACCATGGCGACGCATCACCAGCATGCAGTTTTCGACACTTTCATCAGGTTCACCGTTAGCGGATCCTGGGTCATGACCTCATCCACTCGAGTGGTTCGAGGGTCGAGACCTTCGGCAACGACACGTTTCATGAGATCCCGCTCGGAGAAGATGCCCACCAGCAGACCCTCCCGCAGCACCGGCACGGCCCCGATGTTACGAGCCACCATGGACTGCGCTACCTCCAACACGGTTTGGGCTCCATCCGCCCGGTAAGTATCCTGGTTGCTCATCAAATCGCAAATACGCATCCTGGCACCTCGAAAACTGCCAAAATCACTCACGCGGGCGCGAGTATATTCCGAAATCTGATGGCGGGGAAGAGGGAAAAGTATGCATCGTGGGGTAGTCTTTTGCCTGATAGACCAGTTTGGGCTTATGTGGCGGCTGCAGCCGTGCTGCCTTCTTGACCAATAAACACGAAATAAGAACACGCCCATAGCGCCGTGGGAATGCTGCCGCGGGGCCGGGCGGTAAGAATGATGTTGTAGTCATCGGAAGGCTGCAGTTGATCGATCACCGAGGGCAGCGGTTGGGGTTCGACGACGGCAAGATAGGCCAGGAAGCGATACACGTCGGCCGCACCGCCGTAGCCCTGGGCTACGAAGGAAACCTCCGTGTTCTCTCCCACGAAGTGCCAGCTCAGGGATGCCGCCAGTTCGACCGCATCCTCGTACGCCTTGTCCGACACCATTTCTCCCGCAGGATTGTCGAAGACAATGCGTAGCTTGCGCTCATCCTCGCGGCTGAACTCCCGGACCTTCAGCGAGCCTGATTTGGCCGTGGCCTTCCAATCCACATGCCGCGCCGGATCTTCCGGCAGGTATTCGCGGATACGATACAGGTCGTAGCCGCGACCACGCACAAAGGTCTCAAACTCACCCGTGATCATGGGTAGCACCTCAAAGAACTCATCAGCGGGTTCGACCTTTGGATAGACGATGACTTCACGCTGCAGCGGAATCCGGCGGGTTTTTGTGAGGAAGGCGAAGGGAAAACGTGTAGCCAGTCCAAAACTCTCCTGCTGATAGCGTCCGCGATGATCGAAACGCAATTCCAGGTCTGCTTTCACTTCGCCACGCGGGGGAATGTAAGGGAAATGCGCAGTCCCCTCAAATACGCCCGGGGCAGCGGCGGGCACAATTTCGCGGCTGAGTTTGCGGTCTGGCAGCCTGATCCACTGCTGGTCAGGTGGACGGTCCCGCGGGAATCCGAGCGTCGAGGGGATCCATCGCCAGTGGTGAGCAGCCTTCTTGCGCTTGAATGAAACCACGCTCACGGAGAACGAAGGCAGCCAACGCCGCGGATTTCGAACCACGATCCGGCCCAGCGTGGGCCGGTCAGCAAAGACATGCTCGGGCAGGTTGACCTCGAGCTCAAGATCGCGCAACACCAGCGCTGATGCGAAACCGGAAACCAGGATCGCCGCCAGCATCGCCGCCACCACGATGTAGAGTAGATTGTTGCCCGTGTTCAGGGCCGCAATGCCAATCAGCAGAACAACCACCACGTAAATAACGCCAATGCGAGTCACATCGTAGTCGATCGCATCGCGGATGCGGGCTGCCTCCACGCGACGGGCAAGATACGGCACAGTGGTCAGCCCGACAATCACCGCCAGCAACAGTGCGACAGAGGCCAGAATCAGGGTGGCCCACAAGTTCCCCGACTCCCTTGACACCGTGGAAAAAAGCGCCGCCGCGAAAGCCAGAACCAGTCCCACAATGGCCAGCAGGAAGCGTACCCAGACTTCGGGGATGTCAAGGTGCAGAAAATGCAACACCCGCTGCAGCTTCGGATTGACAGGATCATCCATGCGAGGGTTCGGTTGCTTCGAGGTTAGCACCAGGTTGGTGGAGCAGCAATTCTGATGTAGGCACGGGCGAGAACGCCCGCGCCTATATCTTAGCGCCTAGGAACTCGGTGACCGCGCGATTGAAATCCTCGGGGACTTCTTCGTAGGGGAGATGGCCGACACCCTGCAGCATCAGTAGCCGGCAGTCTCGGAAGTGCTCTTCCAAAATGGCCGACGATGAGGCGTACACCGCAGTGTCGAGGCTGCCCCAGATCAGCAGCGTAGGAATATGGGCGATCTTCGGCAGGATTGATTTCAACTCCTTCAGATCATGATTCCATGTGCGCAGCACTTCAATTCCATACTCGAACGCGGCGGGGCGCTGCAACGGTTTGGCATAGCCTTCCAGGGTGCCCGGCTGAATGCGAAGCGTATCGCCATATAACCGCCGGAAGTAGTACTCACGGAGAATCGGAAGGCGCGGCGCAAGGTTCACAAAGACTGGCGCCACCAGCGAGTGGCTCAAGAAAACCGACAACAGCTTCCCACGTGCGGACCAGGGATTTACCGGAGCCACCAGAATGAGCCGCCGAATGCGCTCGGTTGCGAGCGCGGCCGCCATCATCGCTACCGCCCCGCCATGTGAGGTGCCCAGCAGGTCGCAGGATGCGATCCCAGCTTCATCCATGAAGCGCAGCAGCCGGAGGGCGCTCGCCCGCAGACCGCAATCCAATCGGGGTGGATAATCGGAAAAGCCGGCGCCGGGAAGATCCACCGCATAAACAGTGGCTTGCCGGGCCAGAACTGGAATGGTCCTTCTCCAAGAGAACGAGTAACCCATCAACCCGTGGACCAGGAGCAAAGCGGGACCTGACCCTGCCCGCTGATACCGCCAAGTCACGCCGTCCACCGCAATGCGGCGTTCTTCGACGGAGATCTCACGCAGACCGGGTTCTGCGTTCCCAGAGATGTTCACAGGATTGGTGGCTCCTCCGAATGACTTTTGGTCGGTTGCGTCATCTATCTCAGGTGATGTCTCTGTGATTTCCGCCCAGGGAGGGCTGAAACCATCCCTTTTCCCTGGAATCTGAGCTTAGGCCTTGACCTGCTTCTTGCCGAGGAATTTCTTGAGTACTCGCATTCCTTTGTCGACGTGCTTCTCCTGCAACAGGAACGGAGGCAGGAAACGCAGCACTGTATCCTGCGTGCTGTTGAAGAGCATCCCTTCGGCGAGCGCCTGCTCCACGATCGGGCGGGCCGGAACCTCAAGCTGCAAACCTTGAATCAGGCCGCGGCCACGCGCCTCCTGAGCGACGGCATACCGTTTCACCAGAAGCTGCAGTTGCTCGTGCAGGTACGCTCCGACCCGAGTTACATTTTCGAGCAGTTTCTCTTCTTCGACCACCGCCAGATACTCCAATGCGACGCGGCACGCCAGCGGACCACCCCCGAAGGTGGTTCCGTGCTGCCCAACTCCGATCGCCGATGCGAATTCCTCCTTCGCAAGAAATGCTCCCAAAGGCAATCCAGCAGCGATGGGCTTGGCGACCGCGACGATGTCGGGTACGACAGCAAAAGTCTGGAAGGCAAAGATGGTTCCGGTGCGACCCAAGCCACACTGGATCTCGTCGAAAACCAAAGCCGCACGATGATGGTCCGCCAGGGCGCGGCACTCCTGCAAGAATTCAACCGAGCATTCGTGAATGCCACCTTCGCCGAATATGGGTTCCAGCACAATCGCACAAGTGTTGTCGTCAACGGCGGCGCGCAGCGCCTCTACGTCATTGCGGGCAACGAATCTGACTTCGTCCAACAGGGGCTCAAATCCCTTGCGGTATTTGTCCTGGCCGGTCAATGACATGGCTCCGAAGGTACGCCCGTGGTAGGAACCCGCGAGAGCAACCAGCCGACTCTTCGCTTCCCCTCCGACGCGATGCCCGGCGAGCCTTGCCAACTTGATGGAGCCTTCAATCGCTTCCGTACCACTGTTGGAGAAGAAGACCCGCTGCAGGCCCGACAGGGCGCAAAGCTTTTCGGCCAGGAGTCCCTGGTACTCGTTGTAATAGAGATTGGAAAGATGAATGGCTCGTGCCGCCTGTTCGCGAATTGCCTTGACGATCCGGGGATGGGCGTGCCCGAGCGCGTTTACTCCCAGACCTGCCACGAAATCGAGATACCGCTTACCTTCCAGATCGAATAGGAAAACACCTTTCCCACGTCGAAGCACAAGCGGGTAACGGTTGTAAGTCTGAAGCAGGAAACTGCGCTCTCGCTGGATGACGTCTTCGGCACTGAAGGCGAGCTCTTGGGAGGCCATGGGTCGATTGTACCGAGATTCTGACCACGGACGGAACGCGCCGCGTAGCGCTACCGTTATGGGAATTCCGGTTGTGCGTTAAGCTCACTCGAACCAAGCGTTTACCAAATATCAAAGACTGGCTTCCAAATTGCATATCCTTACACGACAGAGTCCTCTATAATCTTGGAAGCTACTGTAGTCAAGCGACTTAGCGGCTTTGGAGTGGGCGCAACCATGGCAGCGAACGTGCAGAACCTCTCTTCGGAAAATCTTGCTCTGCGGCCCGTAACGCCCAAGCAGTCCATGAACAGGGACTTCCAAATCCGGTTTACCACCATCCTGCTCACGCTGCTGACGGTGGCTGCGATGGTTTTGGGCTGGATTAACTTCCAAAAAGAACGTGAGTTCCAGATTCCCTCTGACGGAGCTTGGTGGCTGGAACGAAATGGAACCCTCCTGGCCGAGAGAGTGGACCTGGACGGTCCAGCATCCCGAGCTGGAGTAAAGGTGGGCGATCGGCTCACCGCCGTGGATCAGCACTCCGTGAACAGCACGGCCGCGCTCATGCGCGAGCTATATCGGGTGGGGGCGTGGTCGAAAGCAACTTACTCCCTGGTGCGCCAGTCGGTTCCGGTAGACGTAACCGTGATTCCCGCTCCAGCGGAGCGGGCGCAATACAACTGGCTGCGGCTCATCGGCTTGATCTACCTGGGGATTGGCCTCTATGTGCTGTTGCGCCGCTGGACGGCCCCGAGTTCCACGCATTTCTACCTTTTCTGCCTGGTCTCGTTCGTCTTTTACTGCTTCCACTACAGCGGCAAGCTTAATGCATTTGACTGGACCATCTACTGGAGCAACGTGGTGGCCCTGCTGTTACAGCCCGCGCTGTTTCTGCATTTCGTTTTGACCTTTCCCGAACGGCGCTGGTTTGTGCGCAAACGGCGCTGGGCATTGCCGCTCGTCTACGTTCCCGGACTGCTGTTGTTGGGCGTTCACGTCGTTAGCCTGGGTTGGCTGAAGGCCAGCGAAGTATTGCGCTGGAATCTCGACCGCGTGGAAATGGGGTACCTGGCGCTGCTGTTTATCGCGGCGGCGGCGGTGCTTTTGTACAACTACCGGCATGCCAGCACTCCTATCCTGCGTCAGCAATTGAAGTGGGTGACTCGGGGCACCATTCTGGCGATCACGCCGTTCACGCTGTTCTACGTGATCCCCTACCTGACCGGCGCGCTGCCGACCAACGGCATGAGGGTCTCAGTGCTGTCTCTGGGAATTCTGCCTTTGACCTTCGGCTACGCCATCTTCCGCTACCGGCTGATGGATGTAGACCTGATTTTTAAACGCGGCATGGTGTACACCTTGGCGGCAGCGGCCATCGTCGGCACATATTTCGCGGTCGTGGCCGGAGTAGCTGTGCTGGTGAACGCGCGCGTTCCCACTTCCGGACCGTATGGGTTGGTGCTGGCGGTCGTCGTCACTGCTCTGTTATTCGACCCGGTGCGCAAATGGATCCAGGAGCACATCGACCAGTTCTTCTACCGCACTCGCTACGACTACCGCAAGACACTGATCGAGTTTGGCCGTGAGCTGAGCGCCGAGACCGATCTGGACGAGATGCTCGGGTCGGTGGTCGATCGCCTCTCCCGCACCTTGCTGGTCGACCGCATGGCGATCTTTGTCTCGGCCAACGAACCGCCTCACCGCTTCATGCTGGCAAAGTCCTTTGGTATGACGCAGACCAGCGCTCTGGACCTTAGTTTCCTGGCGACGCCCCGCCCGGAAATCGGCGCTGGACACATGTTCTTCGACAATACTCACCAAGTCCCGCGCGAAACCCCAAGCGCGCAACAAACCATCGCCAAGCTGGACTTGAACTACTACATTCCATGCCGGGCCCAGAAGCAGACGGTTGCCGTCCTCGGCCTGGGCAAAACGGTGGAAGGGGACTTCCTTACCAGTGAGGACGTCGAACTGCTGGAGACCCTCGCCGGTTACCTGGGCATCGCCATTCAGAACGCGCGCCTCTATGCCTCGCTAGAACAAAAGGTCGTTGAGTACGAACGGCTGAAGGACTTCAACGAAAACATCGTGGAGTCGATCAACGTGGGCGTGCTGGCTGTCGATTTGGCCGATCGCATCGAATCCTGGAACTCGCAGATGGAAGTGATGTATGCGCTGCCACGCTGGCAGGCTCTCACTCGTTCGCTCAGTGAAGTGTTTCCCGCGGCTTTCGTGGAACAGTTCTACCACGTCCGGCAGAACCCGGGCATCCACAACCTGTACAAGTTCCGCCTGGGTACTCCGACGGGCGAAAGCCGGATTGTGAACGTGGCCATCGCGCCACTGGTGACCCGGAAATTCAACGTGATCGGCCGGCTCATCATCATGGACGACATTACCGAGCGCGTCGAACTCGAAGCCCAGCTCTCCCAGGCCGACAAGCTCTCCTCCATCGGCTTGCTGGCGGCTGGTGTCGCCCACGAAGTGAACACACCGCTAGCCGTCATATCCTCCTATGCCCAGATGCTTTCCAAGCAACTGCAAGGCGATCAGCAAAAGAGTGTGCTCATGGAGAAAATCACCCGCCAGACTTTCCGCGCCTCCGAGATCGTCAACAATCTGCTGAACTTCTCGCGCACCAGCGGCACGGAGTTCACTGCCGTTGACGTGAACAAGATCATTCACGACACCCTGGCCTTGCTCGAACACCAGTTCAAGACGTCGAAAATCCGCGTGGAGGATGCGCTGACGGAGAAACTACCCCTGATCAGCGGCAATGCTGGCCGGTTGCAGCAGGTGTTCCTGAATCTGTTCCTGAATGCCAAGGATGCCATGACCAGCGGCGGAACCTTGCGCATCGCGACTACCAACGGTGATGCCGTCAGCGTTGCCGTCTCGGACACGGGGACGGGGATTGCGCAAGAGCACATCCCACGCATCTACGATCCCTTCTTCACCACCAAGACGGCTCGTGAAGGCCAAGCGCGCGGCACCGGGCTGGGCTTATCGGTCACCTACGGAATTATTCAAGAGCATGCGGGGAAGATTCGGGTGGAGAGCCGCCCCGGTGAAGGCACCACGTTCTATCTCGACTTCCCTCTAACCAGGACGGCCGTCAATGTCTGAAGCTGCCGTCATCACGCATAACCACGTCGGCGATGCGGCGTCCTCGTCCGCCGGAAGCGTACTCATCATCGACGACGAAGTCGCCATCCGCGAATCCCTGGAAACTCTGCTCCATTTGGAAGGCTACACGGTGCAGTCGGCTGCCAGCGGCGAAGAAGGCATGGTGTGTCTGGGAGAACAAAGCTTCGATCTGGTGCTGCTCGACCTGGCGCTGCCCGATCGCAACGGCATTGACCTGCTGGCGGAGATTCGCGTGCAAGACCCCGGACTCTCCATCATCATGATTACCGCCTACGGCACGGTGGAGAATGCGGTCAAAGCCATGCAGGTGGGCGCGGCCAACTTCATTCAGAAGCCCTGGGACAACGAAAAACTATTGGCCGACGTGCGCGCTGCCATCGCCCGCCGCCGCGCCGAAGAAGAAAACATCCAGCTCAAGCGGGCGCTGAAACAGCGTTACAACTTTGAGAATATCGTGGGTAAGAGTGAGCCCATGCTCAAGATTTTCGATCTGGTGGCCCAGATCGCGCCCAGCCGTTCCACCATTCTCCTGCAAGGCGAAAGCGGCAGCGGCAAGGAACTCATCGCCAAGGCCATTCACTTGCACTCGCCGCGCCGGGATCGTCCCTTTGTGCCGGTCAATACCGGCTCCATGCCTCCGGACCTGCTGGAGTCCACCCTCTTCGGGCACGTGAAAGGTGCGTTTACCAGCGCCATCGCCTCGAAAAAGGGACTGTTCGAGATCGCCGATCGAGGGACGCTCTTTCTGGACGAGATCGGCAACATGAGCATGGATACCCAGAGCAAGATTCTGCGCGTGCTCCAGGACCGGAAGTTCATGCATCTGGGTGGCGTGCACGAGTTGCAAGTGGACGTTCGCATCATCGCCGCCACCAATGTGGACCTGAAACAGCAGGTACGCGACGGCAAGTTCCGCGAGGATCTGTTTTACCGGCTGAACGTGATCACCATCGATCTTCCTCCTCTACGGCAGCGCAAGGAGGACATCCCGCTTCTGGCCGCATTCTTTCTGGAAAAGTATTCCAAGGAGAACGAGCGCCCAGCACGGCGTTTGATGCCCGAGGCACTCCGGCCACTCATGGCTTATTCCTGGCCGGGCAATGTGCGCGAACTGGAGAACGTGATCGAACGTGCAGTGGTGCTGTCCAACGATGTCAATATCGGTTCCGAACTGCTTCCCGACCACATCGCGGGCCGCGCTGCCGCGTTCCCCATTCTTGACCACCGCGCCGATGCTTCCCTGTTCGATATCATCGAGGACTGCGAGCGGCATATCATCATCGACATGCTGGAGAAGTGCAACTGGAACCAGACAGAAACCGCCGAGCGTTTCCACGTTCCGCTTTCCACGCTGAATCAGAAAATCAAGCGTTTGAGTATCGAGATTAAGCGGAAGGTGCGGGAGTAGCTGAAAGCTCTCGGCTTCTGGCCTCTAGCTCCTGGCTTTTGGCATACGAAGCATGGGTTCATAGGCGAGTCAAAAGCTGGAAGCCAGGACCAAGAGCTGACAGCTGATCGCAGCGCTCTTCTCTGCTATAGTTCCGTGAGCGATGGAACTCATTTCTCCCACAGATTTCGCCAAAGAAACGGTGCAAGCCGTACAGGAATACTCCCAGCTTGCAGGACAGGCTGTTTCGAACCTGTTCCGGCCGCCCCGGTACTTCGCCGATACGATGCAGCAGGCGGATCTTATCGGGTTTGGATCGCTGCCCATCGTAGTTCTCACTGGGTTATCCATCGGCGCTGAGCTGGCTCTGAACAGCGCCAACACCCTGCAACGGTTTGGCTCACTTTCATTGATCGGGCAACTGGTGTCGGTTGGCATGGTGCGGGAACTGGGCCCGATCATCACCGGGCTCATGGTTGCGGGCAGAAACGCCTCTGGCATGGCCAGCGAGCTCGGCTCCATGATCGTGACCGAACAGATCGATGCCATGCGCGCCCTGGGCACCGACCCCCTCAAGAAGCTCGTCACTCCGCGGGTGGTGTCTACGGTGTTCATGCTTTTCTTTCTGACCATCATCTCCGATCTGCTGGGATTATTCGGTGGCGCCGTAGTCTCGACCTTCATGTTCGGCATGGATTGGCGTCAATATTGGAGCACGTCCTATCAGATTCTGGTATTCCAGGACGTGCTTATGGGCCTGGTCAAACCCTTGCTGTTCGGCTTTATCATTGCGACCGTAGGGTGTTACTACGGAATGACCGCTAAGGGTGGTACGCAAGGTGTAGGCCGGGCAACTACCCAGGCCGTGGTCGCGTCTTCTGTCATGATTCTGATAACCGATTTAATCGTCACCAAATTGCTGATGAGTCTTTTTGCGTATCAGTAAACCGTATCGGTGAACCATGGCCGCGCCTCCAACTGCTATCGAAGAACGCCTTCCGTCTCCTCAAGGCTCTGCCTCGGGAATTATCGTCTTCGACAAGGTGTCAATCGCCTTCGACGACAAGCCGGTGCTCAAAAGCATCTCCTTCTCCTTGGCGAAGGGAGAAACCAAGGCAATTTTTGGGGTTGCGGGATCAGGAAAAAGCACCATCCTCAAGCTGGCGCTGGGACTGCTGAAACCTGATTCCGGACACATTTATGTCCTGGGAAACGATGTAACCCAGATGCGTGAAGAAGAACTCTTCGACCTGCGACGGAAGATCGGCATGGTGTTCCAGGAAAGCGCGCTGTTTGATTCGCTAACCGTCCGCGAAAACGTGGCGTTCCGGCTGCTGGAAGAAGGCAACGTTACCGAGGAGGAGGTGGAACGGCCGGTCCGTGAGTCGCTTAGTTTCGTAGAGTTGGAAAACACAGTCGATCTGTTTCCCTCGGAGCTCTCCGGCGGCATGCGGCGGCGGGTGGCCATCGCACGCGCCATTATTACCCATCCCGAGGTTCTGCTCTATGACTCCCCGACCGGAGGCCTCGATCCCGTCACCTCGACCACCATTATCCAGCTGATCATGAAACAGCGTGACGTGTACAAAACCAGCGCGCTCATGGTGACTCACCGGCTCCAGGATGCCTTCATCATGGCCTCTCACTATTTCGACCGCAAGACCAATCAGATGCAGCCTCTCCCGCCGGGCACCCACGCCGAAGTCTCCATGGGGTTTCTGATTCTGAGGGACGGCAAGATCATCTTTGACGGCGATGTACACGAACTGGCGCGCACCCGGGACGAATACATCCGCGAGTACATTTCTTAGAAATGTAGGCGCGGGCGTCCCCGCCCGTGCGGCCGAGCATGAACCCAGTTCAGCTCGCCTTGGCTACTTTCATCGCTTCGCGACGGGCAGCCAGCTGGCCTTCCACATATTTCAGGAATTCGCGCCCCTGCTTGGAGCCGGTAATCAATTTTTCGATGTTGGCAAACATGCGCGGGTTCTTGGTCTTGACGCGTAGGTCGGAGAGAAACGGCTTCACTTTAGCAAAGACAAAAAACATCTCTCCGCTGAAGCTGGGCTCAAGAAACAACTCTTGATTGATGGTGCCCGCCAGAGCCAGCGAAGCAGCCATACTCCAGTAGCCTCCGACTTGCCGTAACCAGTTATTCTCTTGAGTCCCCATGGCGCCGGCTATTTTCGTGAAATCGTCGGTGCTCTCTGGCCAGAAGGTGCCCAGCCACCAGCTGCGCGCTCTGCGCATCTCGGCTTCGCGACGAAGGTCATACAACTTTAGGATCAGTTCAGCATCTGCAGCAGTTGCTTTCTTCGACATGCTCCGTCTCCTTGATTTAGTTGCCGAGCCGGGAGTGGCCCGGCAGACGCCCATTCTTGACTCGAATTATGCGACGGTCGTTTCCACTGGCACAGCCCGTTCGTAATCGCATTCCTTGTTCGGGCACGCGATCACCGGACCGGACTTCAAGAATTTCTCCACCAGGTGATCGCTCCCGCAACTGGGACACTTTTCGGCAATGGGCTTGTGAGCGGAAGTAAATTTGCACTTGGGATAATTTCCGCAGCCGTAGAACGTGTTTCCCTTGCGCGCCCGCTTTTCCACCAGTTCCCCGTCTTCGCACAGCGGACACTTCACTCCAATGAAATTCTGCTTCACGTACTTGCAATCCGGATAACCGCTGCAGGCGGTGAACTCTCCGTAGCGGCCGTGGCGAATCATCATGTTCCGGCCGCACTTGGGGCAGACTTCATCGAGCGGAATATCAGGAACCTTCTTGCCTTGATCCAGACGCCGAGTGGTCTTGCAATCGGGATACCCGGTGCAAGCCATGAACTGGCCGAAGCGGCCGCGCTTTAATACCATCACCCGGCCGCAGTTCTCGCAGTATTCTTCCTGTGTGGTTTCCTGCACGTCGGCAGAATCGAGATCCGGCAAGTTGATGGGATTTTCTTTGGTGAACGTACAGCTGTTGGGATCTTCTTTGTCGTAGGAACTGCAAGCGTAGAAGGATCCGTGCTTGCCCCACTTGATGACCAGCGGCGAGCCGCAACGCTCGCACTTCTCGTCGGTGGGCTTCTCCATCCGCTTGATGTTCTCCATGTGCTTGGCGGCGTAACGGAGATCCTTCTCGAACTTCTTGTAGAAGTCGCCCAGCGCATCCGTCCACTTTTCCTTGCCCTCTTCGATCTCGTCCAACTCCTCTTCCAAACGCGCCGTGTACTGGACGTCGAAGATGTCGCGGAAGTTTTCCACCAGCAGATCGGTCACTACTAGCCCGATCTCCGTCGGTACGAACTTCCCGCCCAGCTTCTGCACATACTGCCGTTCCTGGATGGTGCTGAGAATGGCGGAGTAGGTTGAGGGACGGCCAATACCGCGTTCTTCCAGCTCCTTCACCAGCGACGCCTCGTTGTAGCGGGGCGGCGGCTCGGTGAAATGCTGCTCCGGCTTCAGTTCTTTCAGGGCTAACTTCTGGCCCGGTTCGAGCGGCGGCAGCTTGTGCTTCAATTCCTCGTCTTCTTCGTCCTTGCCTTCCTTGGATTCCTCGTAGACCTTCAGGAAGCCGTCAAACTTCATCACGGAGCCGGTCACGCGGAACCAGAAGGCGTCGGCTCCCGACTTGGCATCGATATCGACAGTGGTCTGGTCGAAAACCGCCGGCATGATCTGCGAGGCTACAAAGCGCTGCCATATCAGCTTATAGACCTTGTATTCGTCTTCCTTTAAATATTGCTTGATCTGATCGGGATGCCGCATCGCCGAACTGGGCCGAATGGCCTCGTGAGCCGCCTGCGCTTCTTTTTTCTCCTTATAAGTGTTGGGCGCCTGCGGCAGGTACTGCTCGCCGTATTGACTCTTTATATATTCCCGGACCTCCGTCAAGGCTTCGTTCGATACGCGGGTCGAATCGGTACGCATGTAAGTTATGAGTCCGACCAGACCTTCTTCGCCCAGTTCCACGCCTTCATATAAGCGCTGCGCGATCATCATGGTGCGCTTCACGCTGAAACGCAGCTTGCGGGAGGAATCCTGCTGCAGCTTGCTGGTCGTAAACGGTGGAGTCGCATTGCGCCGCCGTTCTTTGCGATCGACGGTGCGTACCAACCAGTCGGCGTGCTCCAGCGCGGCGCGGATTTTTTCCGCATCCTCGCCGTTGCCAATTTCAACTTTCTCTTCCCCGCGGCCCAGAAAACGGGCATCGAAGGCTGGAGGCTTCGACCCAGCCAGGTGGGCGTCAATGGTCCAATACTCTTTCTTTTCGAACGCCTTGATCTCGCGCTCGCGCTCGACGATCAGCCTTAGCGCAACCGTTTGCACGCGGCCCGCGGACAGACCGCGCCGCACCTTGTCCCAGAGCAGCGGAGATACCTGATATCCGACCAGACGGTCAAGCACGCGCCGCGCCTGCTGGGCATCGACCAAGTGCTGATCGATGCTGCGGGGATGCTCGAAAGCGGCCCGCACCGCGCGCTGCGTAATCTCGTTGAAAGTTACGCGGCGAATGCGTTCTTCCCCTTCTTTCTCTTTCTTCTTTTTCTTCTTGCCTTTGCCGTTCCCCAGTTCTTCAGCCAGGTGAGCCGCGATAGCTTCGCCTTCGCGGTCCGGGTCAGGCGCCAGGTAGATGGTGTCCGCAGACAGCGCCAGCTTCTTCAGCCGGGCCAGCACTTTCTCTTTGCCGGGAATGACGATGTATTCGGTATCGAAGTCGTTCTCGATATCCACGCCAAGCGTGCTCTTGGGCAGATCCTTCACATGACCGAGAGACGCCTCGACGGTGAAACCCTTGCCCAGATACTTCTGGATGGTCTTCGCCTTGGCGGGCGACTCGACGATGACTAAACCTTTGCTCAATGTGTCCTCAGTAGGTAATTGCTTTCGAAGCTAGCACGAATGTGGCGGCGGCAACAAGGTGCCGCCTGCGGCTCTTGGCTCTTAGCCGTTCGCTTTTGGCTTGAAACCTACGCAGCACGAGTGTTCCTAAGCTTCTGTGAGAGTGCAGACAGCATGCGCATTACGGCGTTTAGTTCCGACTCTAAATGCGCGCAATCCGCAGGCTTTAACAGCCCTAAATCCCTCGACAGTAAGAGATGATATGAGAGCTCTGCGCCCGATCCCATCGCAATCTGGACGAACCGAGCCATCTCCCCATCAGATCTCCGGCCGCATCCTTCAGCCAAGTTCGCCGGGATGGAAGAACATGATCGCCGCATCTGGCTAGTCAACCCGAAACGTTCATCAGAAGGAAAGCACTGGGTGCTTCTGTAAACCTCAAGCGTCAACGTATGAGCCTTTAGCCAAACCTGAAGATCGCGATAATTCCTCATACCATCCTCGAAGAGCTTTAGCCTAAGAGCCAACAGCCAAGAGCTAAAAGCTCTTTACAAAATTCTTCCCCGGCAACTGCTTTACCTTCCCCGCTAACTCCAGCTCGAACAGGGCGGCAAAGATTTCCGAGGAGGAAAGCGTCGTCTCCAACCGCTCGACAATCTCATCGATGTGGGTGGATTCGTCCGCTTTGAGCAAGGCGAAGATCTTCTTCTCGTGAGGCGGTAACTCAGGCTCCCCGAATAGAGATGCGGTTTGCCCGACCGGCGATTCAAGGCCCCCTTGCGGCATTAGCTTAAGTCGAACATCCGTGGGCAGTTCTTCCCAAACGTCTTCCCAGGTCGCCACCAGCTTGGCGCCCTGTTTGATCAGCGTATTTGGCCCCCAGGAACCTTTGTTGGTCACGTTCCCTGGGACCGCAAAAACCTCCCGATTCTGCTCCAGCGCGCAGCGTGCGGTGATGCGGGTACCGCTGTATTCGGCTGCCTCCACCACCAGAACTCCCAGCGAGATGCCGCTGATAATGCGGTTGCGAATGGGGAAGTTTTGCGGCGCAGGAAAAGTGCTCATCGCGAACTCCGAAATGACCGCCCCTCCCGCCGCCAGCATTTGTTCCATCAGGCGGGTGTTTTCCTTGGGATACGGAACGTCGACACCGGTCCCGAAAACGGCGACGGTTCTACCCTTGCCGGCTAAGGCGCCGCGATGGCCCGCGGTATCGACCCCGCGGGCCATGCCGCTGAAGATCACCAGCCCGCGCGCCGCCAGATCGCATCCCAATCGCTCTGCCATTCCACAGCCATAAGGCGTGGGGTGACGCGTGCCCACCAATGCGATCCCCGGCTGTGAAATCACACACACATCTCCACGCACGTAAAGAACCAGTGGCGGATCGTAGATTTGCTTCAGCTGGGCAGGATATTCCGGGTCTTCCAGAGCCACCACATGTACCCCCGCAGCCACGGTCCGCGCCAGTTCGTCTTGGGCCAGCTCAAGGCAGCGCCCAGTGCCGAGCGACTGCGCCGAAACCGCCTGCAGACCCACGGCTTCCAACTCGGTCAGGGAAGCGCGAAAAATGCCCTGCACTCCACCGAAGAACTCCAGGAGTCTTCGGGACTTGGTCGGTCCTAATCCCGGCGTAAGGGTTAACGCCAGCCATTGCAGGGTGGCGGATTCGGTGGTTTTACCAGCGGTGGCGGCGGCTTCAGGCACAGCATCCTCCAGCGGAGTTCTGGCGGCATCTTTGGCATGGGGAACAGGCGGTGTCAAGGTCAGATGACCAAAAGCTGTTAGAATTAGGTATTTTCCGTGATGAAACATCTGCGAATTTCAGCGATTTCCTACCTTAATACCGCGCCGTTGATGTGGGATTTCGAGCATGGAGCCCAGGGCGCCGCTTTCGACATTTCCTACACCATCCCCTCGCAGTGCGCTGCCAGTTTGCGCGATGGATCGGCGGATATTGGCATCATTCCCGCGGCGGCCTATGCCACTGTCCCTGAGCTTGCCGTCCTCCCCGGTGTAGCGATCGCTTCGCGCCAGCCGGTACGTTCCATCCTTCTGGTGAGTAGGACCCCGCTGGAGAAGATTCACGCGGTGGCGCTCGATACCTCGTCCATGACCTCAGTGGCATTGATCCGTGTTCTGTTCGCCAAATTTTGGGGTGGGGTGAGAGAGTTCTCCGCCATGGCACCCGACATCGGACAAATGCTGCAAGAGCATGACGCGGGGTTGCTCATCGGCGATCCCGCGTTGCAAATTGATCGATCGCAATACTTCACCTACGACCTGGCCGAAGAGTGGATTCGATTTACAGGAAAACCCTTTGTCTTCGCCTTTTGGGCGATACGCCACGCGGCGTTAGAAGACGCGCCGACTAACCTGGACCTGGCAACGATATTTCAGGAGTCTCGGGATCGTGGACTGCTACCGGCGAACATCGCGCGAATCGCCCAGGAGTGGTCGCCTCGGCTGAACCTGAGCCATGACGAGGTCACAAGCTATCTCACCCGCAACATTTATTATTATCTGGATCCTGCGTGCCTCGAGGGGTTGCAGCTTTTCTATCAGTATGCCGAGGAGTGCGGCGCGTTGCCGGCAGCACCGCCAGTATCGTTCTTGAGTGCGAACAGCGCGGTTGCCTGACAAATTCCGACTCCTGCTGACCCAGGGGCCGCAAACCGCCTCTAACCACTTATATGCCGCATCTCACGCTCCTGTTCGCCATTTCCGCTTTGGGACAACTGCACCGGCTGGGCGGCTGGGGCTTGATCTTGTTGGGCATCGCGGACAACTCGGTGGTTCCACTCACTGGTAGCGTCGATGTTCTGACCATCTGGCTGGCAGCCCGTCATCGCGAACCGTGGCCGTATTACGCAGTCATGGCGACCGTCGGCGCCGTGCTCGGCGGATACATCACCTACAGTCTGGCGCGCAAGGGCGGCAAGCAGGCCATGGAGAGCAGGCTTTCGAAAAAACGAGCCGCCAAAGTTTACAAGCGATTTGAACAGTGGGGATTCGGCGCAATCGCAATTCCCGCGATCCTGCCTCCGCCGTTTCCCTTTGTCCCTTTTCTGGTGGCAGCCGGCGCGATGCAGTACTCCAGGAAGAAGTTCTTAGCGGCTCTGGTGCTCGGCCGCGGCGTTCGCTACACCATCGTGGCAGGCCTGGGTTTCCACTATGGAAGACACATCACCAGATTCTTTTCTCAGTATTACAAGCCGGCCCTGGCCATAATGATTGGCTTGGCAGTAGTGGGGACAATCCTTTCGCTGATTCAGTACGTTCGTTATCGGAGTCATATTGGCGGCACCTCGGCCACTCGTCGCACCGCTGCGTGAGATTGAGGCTACGGTGCAGAGCGAGTAAGAATGCCCTTATACAGTCATTTCAGCGCAAGCCCGTCACGGGGGCCTTCGACTGCAAAACTGCTTCGCATTCGCGAAGCAGCCATTTCGCTCAGGATGACGAGAGCAGAATCTGCACTGGCATTCTACAATTTGGTGCAAGCCCCTAGGCTCCGTTAAAATCAATACGGCTATCTTGTAACGACATGTCCCTGACCAAGCAACAAGCCGTTGATCTCTTCCGCTCCGACGATCTGATCGGCATTGGCATGGAAGCGAACGCCGTGCGCCGCCAGCTGCATCCCGAGGGCGTGGTCACCTACATCATCGATCGCAACATCAATTACACGAACTACTGCACCGAGTACTGCACCTTCTGCGCTTTCTATCGCCCGCTGAAAGGCCCAAAAGCCAAAGAAGGCTACATCCTCGATTTCGAGACTATTTACGAGAAAATCCGCGAGACTGTGGAACTCGGCGGGACGGGCGTGCTCATGCAGGGCGGCCTCCATCCCGATCTCAAAATCGACTGGCATGAGCAGATGCTCCGCGGTATCAAGCAGCGGTTCCCCAAAGTTCACTTGCACTGTTATTCCGCCTCGGAAATCATCGCCATCGCGGAATACAGCGCCTTGACTATTCGTGACACCATTGCGCGGCTGCGGGACGCCGGTCTGGACTCGATTCCGGGAGGCGGCGCGGAAATTCTGGACGACGAAGTGCGCTACAAGATCGCCCGCCTGAAGTGCTTGACCGATGATTGGCTCAACGTCCACCGCACGGCGCACCAACTCGGCATGCGCACCACCGCGACCATGATGTTTGGAGTGGGCGAAAGCTACGAGCATCGCGTCAACCATTTCCACTGTCTCTATGATCTGCAGGAAGAAACCGGAGGCTTCACCGCATTTATTCCCTGGAGCTTCCAGCCAACCAATACCGCGCTGGGCGGCCGTCACTGGGACGAGGCCACTGCAGTCGAATACCTGAAGACCCTGGCCATTTCGCGGCTTTATCTCTCGAACTTCCAGAACGTGCAATCGAGCTGGGTCACGCAAGGCTTGAAAGTCTGTCAGCTGGGCTTGCAGTTCGGTGGTAATGACGTGGGCTCAGTGATGCTGGAAGAGAACGTGGTGCGGGCGGCAGGCGTGACCAACTGCACTACCGAAGAGGAATTGCGAAGAATCATCCGCGACGCCGGATTCAAACCGGCGCAGAGAGATACGTTGTATCGACAATACTTCCTAAACTAGCCAGTAAATGAAAACGGCCCCGAAAAGTCGGGACCGCTTCCAGAAGCACAGCACCCCGTCAATGTCACCGTCATAATGATTCCGCGGGCGTCCCTAAACCAAGTTACTTCTGCTTAAGAAGCTGATCGCGTGCTGCTGACACCACAGACCCACACCGTCAAGGTACTCGCCGACTCTCCTGAAAAGCATGGTCATCCGTCACACTGTGGCCTTCGGATTCCCGATTTGGACGCCGCCTTCAGGTAGAATGAAAGTTTCAGACCAGCAAGCTGCTGGCGTCTGGGAATGTCATCTTCTGGAATATGCCCTTTTCCCTGCCACTGCTGGCTGTTGCAATTGCCCCCAAGGGTCTCGGGCAATACATCCGCCAGCATTTCTTTGACAAGACTTTCCAGGGTCTCTATCACCCCAATGCCTTCGACCTGGCGTTGCTGATTCCCTACTTCATAGTCCTGATCCTGCTGGCGGGATACGGCGCGCATCGCTACGTCCTGGTCTACCTCTATTACAAGAATAAGGACAAACGCACCACCGAACCCGCAGCGCACTTCGCCGACTTGCCACGCGTCACGGTTCAGCTTCCCATTTTTAACGAACAATTCGTGGTAGAACGGCTTCTGGACGCGGTTTCCCGCTTGGACTATCCGCTGGACAAACTTGACGTTCAGGTGCTGGACGACTCTACGGACGAGACCATGGCGGTTGCACGTGGCCTGGTCAACCACTATGCCGCGCAAGGGTTCCCCATCACATACCATCACCGCAGAAATCGCGAGGGCTTCAAAGCGGGTGCGCTGGCGGAGGGACTGAAAACCGCCCAGGGCGAGTTGGTGGCCATTTTTGACGCCGACTTTGTTCCGCCGAAGGACTTCCTGCTTCGTACCGTCCACCACTTCACCGATCCCAAGATCGGCATGGTACAAACCCGCTGGACGCACATCAACCGCCATTATTCGTTCCTGACCGAAGTGGAAGCTATCCTGCTGGACGGCCACTTCGTGCTGGAACACTCTGGCCGTGCCCGCAGCAACGTGTTCTTTAATTTCAACGGCACTGCAGGCGTCTGGCGGCGGCAAGCTATCGACGATGCCGGCGGCTGGCAGCACGATACTCTGACGGAAGATACGGATCTTTCCTATCGGGCCCAGTTGAAGGGCTGGAAGTTCGTGTATCTGCAGGATGTGGAGTGTCCGGCCGAACTACCGGTCGAGATGACGGCTTTCAAGACCCAGCAGGCGCGCTGGGCCAAGGGGCTGATCCAAACCAGCAAGAAGATTCTGCCCCGGGTACTCAGGAGTAAGGAACGGTTCCACGTGAAACTGGAGGCCTGGTATCACCTAACAGCGAACCTCAGCTATCCGCTGATGATTGTGCTCTCGGTGCTGCTGCTGCCCGCCATGATCATTCGCTTCTACCAGGGCTGGTTTCAGATGCTGTATATCGACTTGCCTCTGTTCCTGGCCTCAACCTTCTCGATTTCCAGCTTTTATCTGGTCTCCCAGCGCGAACTGTTTCCGGGGAAATGGTATCGCAGCCTAGTGTATCTTCCTTTTTTGATGGCTTTAGGGATAGGCCTGACCGTCACCAACACACGCGCGGTTCTGGAGGCGCTCATGGGAAAGGAAACCGCATTTGCGCGCACCCCCAAGTACCGCGTGGAGTCACGGACCGACAAAGTGCAGGCCGGGAGCTACAGGCGTGGTCTGGGCTGGGTTCCGTGGGTGGAATTGCTGATTGGCGGCTATTTCGCTATGACCGTTTATTACGCGGTGGAAAACGAGAACTACATCACCGTTCCCTTTCTGATCTTGTTCGTGGTCGGCTATTGGACCACTGGAATGATGTCTTTGTTACAAGGCCGCCTCTCAGGACTCTCTCTCAGTGCCGAAAGCCACACCAAACCATTCCCGGTTGGGGTGTAGAGATACGCCGTTCGTGGCCAACCAAAACCGGGTCGGCGGCAGCGGGCGTCTCGTTTTGATATCCTAGGTCATCGTGCGCATGATCTGGTGGTTCTTGATTCTGGCTCTAAGCGCGGGGGCAGTGCTTTGGGCGGCCATCGCGGCTTATCTGCGGGTGCGCCGCCACATGACGCCGGGAACCAGCAAGGGCAAAGACAGGGAAGCGGACAACCTGTAGCGGTCGTCTTGTAAGAGCAGATCGAGGAACAGACACTATGGCAAAACCCGTAACTGAGATTCTCAACCCTGACAATCGCGCTCTGGGCGGGGTGCGTCAGGTCGCGATCATCGTAGGTGCCACTCTGGTGGTGGCACTTTGCGCCCGGATCTCGCTGCCTCTGCCCTTCACTCCCGTGCCTCTGACCCTGCAGAATTTTGGCGTGCTGCTGGTGGGACTGGCGTTGGGAAGCCGCCGCGGCTTTGCGGCGTTGCTGTTGTATCTCGCGGAAGGGGTCATGGGAATGCCGGTATTCAGTCCCGCCGGCCCGGGCGGGCTGGCGCAGCTTCTCGGCCCGACAGGTGGATTCCTCCTTGCCTATCCCTTCGTTGCCGGCCTTGCGGGTTGGATTTGGGAACGTGGCAAGAAGAGCTTTGCGCGGGCTGCCGTCGCCGGCACTCTCGCCGAAATTCTGCTGTTCGCCGGCGGGCTTTCCTGGCTGACTGTGCTTACTCACTCCTTCGCCCAAGCCATGCGTTTTGGGCTGTATGGCTTTGTATTTGCTGAAGTTATCAAGGTCATGTCGACTGCGGCACTGGCCAGTAACTGGCAGCGCTTCCCCAAGGTTCAACTATGACCTCCATAGATTCGATCGACACTAAGACTTCCCTGTCCGGCAGCGCATCCTCGCAGATTCGCGAAATCACCGTGGCTCACAGCCCTGATTCCGACGATGCCTTCATGTTTTACGGCCTCGCCACTAATAAAGTCCGTCGAGCGGGTCTGCGATTCACCCACACGCTATGCGACATCGAAACCTTGAATCGCAAGGCGATGGAGGGCGTCTACGACGTCACCGCCATTTCGTTCCATGCCTATCCTTATATTCAGGACCATTACGCGTTACTGCCCAGCGGCGGGAGCGTGGGGGATGGCTATGGCCCCATGATTGTGGCGCAACGTGCTTTCTCCGTCGCCGACATCAAGCGCAAGCGGATCGCCGTTCCCGGAACCTTGACCACCGCGTACCTGGTTCTGAACCTCTTTGCTCCCGGGATTGAGACCGAGGTGGTGCCGTTCGATCAGATCATCCCCCAGCTGCTGGAAGGCAAGTATGAAGCCGGCCTCATCATTCATGAAGGCCAGTTGACCTACGACAAGTCGGGGCTGCATCGGGTGGTGGATTTGGGCAAGTGGTGGCAGAAGGTTACCGGTCTGCCGCTGCCTCTGGGCGGCAATGCGATTCGCCGCAGCCTGGGGCCTGAAACCATGTCGCAGGTGGCCTCGGCCCTGCGGGAGAGCATCCAATACGCTTTGGACCACCGCGAAGAAGCGCTCTCCTACGCCATGCAGTTTGCCCGTGACCTCGATCCCCAGATGGCGGACAAGTTCGTAGGAATGTATGTGAACGAGCGCACCTTGGATTACGGACCGGATGGGCGGGAAGCGGTGCGCCGTCTGCTGGATATGGGACACAAAGCGGGGATTATTCGCCCACAGGCCAAGGTGGACTTTGCAGCTTAGGACTGCTTCTGGCTTCTAGCTTCAGGCTGAAAACTGAAGCCTCTCTTGCATGCCCTGAATGCCTGGAAACGCCAACCCGAACGGCTCGCAGACGTTGCTCGTCGATGCTGACGACACGCTCTGGGAAAACAATATTTACTTCGAGCGCGCCATCGCCAACTTCATATCGTTCCTGAATCACCACGAATACACTCCCGAGCAGGTTCGGGAAACACTGAACGACGTGGAACGCGAATGCATCGTCAGTCACGGTTATGGGCTGCATAGCTTCGCACATGCTCTGGTGCAAACCTTCGAGCATCTGTCAGTGGAACCATTGACTCCGGCGCTGCATGAGACCATCAATGGCTTCGCGCATGCCATCGCCGAACACCCGATGGAAATCATCCGCAACGTGCCTGAGACGCTGCAATACCTGGCAGAACGCCATCACCTGATCCTGGTGACCAAAGGAGCTTTTGCGGAACAGAGCGGAAAGATCGAGCGATCGGGCCTCAAGCCGTACTTTGCGGCCGTGGAGATTGTGCCGGAAAAAGACGTGCCCACTTACAACGCGATTATTTCCAAGTACGAGCTGCCGGCCGATTCCACCTGGATGGTTGGCAACAGCCCGAAGTCCGACATCAATCCAGCATTGGCCGCCGGCATCAACGCCGTCTTCGTCCCTCACGGCAACACCTGGATTCTCGAACACGACGAGGTCGCCGAAGCCCAACCGCCCAGCCGGTTGCTGGTGGTGGAGACCTTCGCCGGACTGCGAGAGCATTTCTAGGCCGGGATCGAATTGCGAAGTTTTTAGTAAAGTTGCCCGACTGCTTATGACTCCCGCGCCTTGCAAGCGCCGCATCATCGTTTATATGGCCACCAGCGCCGACGGCTTCATCGCGCGGCCCGACGGCTCGGTTGACTGGCTCGACCGACCGAGACCTAAGGGCAATTACGGCATCGGCACGTTCTACCGCTCCATCGACACTTGTATTCTGGGGCGAAAGACTTACGACTTCTCGGTCAGCTTTGGCAGGCCTGAGTTCTACCCTGGGAAGAAGAACTACGTCTTTTCGCGGACTCTGAAGGAAGCCGCGAGTCCTGAGGTCATGATCGCGAATGAAGATGTCGCCAGCTTTGCCGGACGGCTGCGAGCGGAAAAAGGCAAGGACATCTGGCTGGTCGGCGGCGCCGAAATTGTCGCCGCCTTTCTGGATGCGGGTCAGGTGGACGAGTTCATCGTCCACATCATCCCGAGGATGATCGGCGAGGGCATTCCGTTGGTCGCACCGCGTCGGCGCGACCTCGCGCTAAGACTACGCGGGAGCAAGAAGTATCCCGACGGTGTAGTTGAGCTGCACTACGCGGTCGGCGGGTAGGACCCCTATTGTGCAACCTCGGTCGGCTTTGAGCAGAATTTCTCGAACACTTTTTTCAGTTCGAAAGCAATGTCCGCCGCCTCCCGATGTTCGATATCGCTGCGCTGCATCATGTGAATCAGCTTGCCGTCACGCAGCAAGGCGATGGAGGGCGAGGACGGCGGGTATCCGGTGAAATAGCTGCGAGCGCGTTCGGTGGCATCTTTATCTTGTCCGGCAAACACTGAGAACATCTTCCCGGGACGAGCGCTATTCTGCAGGGCCATGCGGACGGCAGGACGCATCCTCCCCGCCGCGCATCCACAGATCGAATTCACCACCACCATCGCCGTTCCAGCCTGATCGGCAATGGCCCGGTCGACCTCCTCCGCCGTACGCAGTTCCTTTACGCCCAGGCGGGTCAACTCTTCCCGCATGGGTACTACCATGATTTCAGGATACATTTCTTCTCCTCACCCATTATTTAGATTATCAGAATCCCCGGCCGGACGCGCTTTGGAACCAGACATGAAACGTAATGCGAAAAGCATTCGCTTGCGTCGTTTATATTGATAAGCAGCCGTCATGCAGACTCGCGAAAATGTTCCGTTGGCGCCTCTTACGACGCTCAAGGTGGGTGGGGCAGCACGCCTCTTTGTCGAAGCCAGAACACTCGCCGAGGTGTCTGAGGCCGTTCAACTGGCGCGTGCGCGGGATCTTCCACTCTTTGTGCTCGGCGGCGGGAGCAACCTGGTAATCTCCGATTCTGGATGGCCGGGGTTGGTTCTGAAAGTTGCGATCCCCGGAATCGAGGAACGAAGTCACGACGGCAAGCTGTTGTTTGACGTGGGAGCCGGAGAAGATTGGGACAAGTTCGTGGCCCAAGCGGTGGCGCGCAACTATGCCGGGGTCGAGTGTTTGAGCGGCATTCCGGGCAGCGTGGGTGGAACTCCGGTGCAGAACGTCGGCGCCTACGGGCAGGAGGTTGCCGAGACCATTGAGTCCGTACTAGTCTTCGATCTGCGACACGGTCAGACGCAGGAATTATGCAGTGAAGCGTGCGGATTCAGCTATCGAACCAGCATCTTCAACAGCACCGAGCGGGGACGCTTCATTATTCTGCGCGTGACCTATGGCCTCGAGCGGGAAGGCAAGCCACGGATGGAGTATGCCGATCTCAAGAAGTATTTCGCCGGGTGGAGCGAGAGTCCGACGCTGTCCCAGGTTCGAGACGCTATCCGGACCATCCGCTCCTCAAAAGGCATGCTCATTACGGCGGGAGACGAAGATTGTCGTAGTGCCGGGTCTTTTTTTAAGAATCCTGTACTCTCGGATGAACAGTATCGGGAATTGGCGGCGAGGGCGGCAGCCAAGAACCTGCAAATCCCAAGTTATCCTGCCCTGGATGCAATGAAAAAGGTTTCTGCCGCATGGCTGGTGGAGCATTCCGGCTTCGCCAAAGGATATGGCAGCGGACCCGTGGGAATCTCCCGCAAGCACGCTCTCGCCATTGTGAATCGAGGCGAAGCCACCGCGGCCGACGTGGTGTCGTTCAAAGACCAAATCCAGCAGCGGGTCGAAGATATCTGGGGAATCCACCTCGAACCCGAGCCGGTCTTTGTAGGCTTCTAGAACCCTTTCCGAACAATCCAGGCGCAAACCCTGATCGCTCTGCGAGAGTAACGCCCCGCAGGCCACCGCGAACTCCGTGGGGTGGGCCATCCTCGACCATATTCATGGTCGGCCACACCATTCTTGAGTCCGACGCGTCCTCGTGGTCTACGAGGTACCTCGGTAATCTTCCCCCGGCTGGCCTTGCCTGATTTTGTGGTCAACTGGTTCAGGTATATGAAATTCCCGGCTGAGCCTTCCGTCGAGACCCTCGCTCTCGTTCACCGGTTGTCGGTGACCTACTTGCCGGACGGTGATCAACCGGTTCGGGCCCTGGACCAGGCCAGCCTCGAAATAAGGCCTGGCGAACTGGTCGGCATTCTTGGGGAATCCGGTTCCGGCAAGAGTACGCTCGCCGCGGCTTGGTTGCGGATCCTGCCAAAGGATGCGCGCTACGACTCTGGATCGATTTGGCTTCGAGGCCGCGACCTGCTCGCCCTTCCCGAGGCTGAGTTGCGGCAGATCAGGGGAGCGGAGATTGCTTTGATTCCGCAGGATCCGGCTCTATCCCTGAACCCGGTCATTCGAGTCGGGGCCCAGATCGCGGAAGTTCTTCGCGCCCATCTGCGCATGACGCGGCAAGAGCGCCGAACTCGTGTGGAGGAGCTGCTTGCCGAGGTTGGCTTCGATCAGCCACAACAGATCTACCATGCCTATCCACATCAGCTGAGCGGAGGACAGCGGCAACGCATTGTCATTGCACAGGCTATGGCATGTCGGCCCTCCCTGGTGATTGCCGATGAACCGACCAGCAAGCTCGATGCATCGTTGCAGGCAGAGATCCTGTCCGTTATGCGGCAAGCTAGCACGCGACACCACACCGCCTTCGTTCTGATCAGTCATGACCCAACCGCGCTTGCAGGGTTCGTCGATCGCATCGCTGTGATGTACGCGGGCCGTATCGTCGAGCAAGGACACACGCAAGATATATTTCGCCGCCCTTTGCATCCGTACACCCAAGCTTTGGTACGGCTATGCGGACGATATTTGCCTAACATGGGTGCTAGGAAGCGATTCCAGACCATCGAAGGCGAATCGCCGGATTTGAGAAATCCCGCCATTGGTTGCAGTTTTGCGCCTCGCTGCCCGGAAAGAATGCAGGTTTGCGCAGAACGTGATGTCGGGGAAACCACACCCGAACCTTCCCGCCAAGTGAGTTGTTTCAAATATGGCAACTGATGCCAGTGTGATACCGGCTGCTCTGCCCGTGCTCCGAGTAAGTGGCCTGTGCAAGAGTTACCGGCGCAAAGGCGCGGGGTGGCAGCGAAATGAAGTCATCGCCGCCGCCAACCAAGTTGGGTTTGAGATTCTTCCGGGACAGACCCTGGCGCTGGTTGGAAGCTCGGGATCAGGCAAGTCCACGGTTGCCCGCTGTGTAACCCGCATTGAGAAACCCGATGCCGGACAGATTTGTCTGGAAGGGACTGACATCGCGCAACTTGATTTCCGCGAACTACGGTCACTTCGGTCGAGGCTGCAGATGGTGTTTCAGGATGCGGCCACCTCCATGAATCCGCGATTTACCGCATCTGAGGTGATTGAGGAGCCACTGCTGATTCAGGGGCAAGGCGACAAATCTGCGCGCCGAGCCAGAGCCAAAGAACTGATGCAGGAAGTTGGATTGTCGGCACTGGGGGCGGATCGCTCTGCCATGGATTTCAGCGGCGGCCAGAGGCAAAGACTGGCGATCGCACGAGCATTGGCCTTGAAACCGAAAGTGCTGGTCCTGGATGAAGCGCTCTCTGGTCTGGATCTATCGACCGAAGCCCAGATCGCAAATTTGCTTCTTGATCTCCAGGCATCCCACTCACTCGCCTATCTTCTGATCTCGCACGACTTGGCCTTGGTGGCGCGGCTTGCGGACACAGTCGCCGTAATGGCGAAAGGCAGGATCGTGGAACAGGGACAGGCAGCTTACGTCATGGCAGAGGGCAGCCATGCGGAAACCCGCGCGCTGCTTGCATCGGCGCATGCGGCCCAGGCAAACCTTGCCGCGCTGGGGGTCACACTGTGAAGTATGCGGCTCGGCGTGCACTTCGGGCAGTAGTGCTGTTATTCGGAGTATCCGTACTCTGCTTCCTGTTCACGGAAATGGCACCGGGGAGTTTCTTCGACGAGATGCGGCTCAACCCACAAATCTCTCCTGAAACCATTTCTGCGCTGCGTGCCCGCTACGGCCTGGACCAACCTCTTCTGGTGAGATACGGCCGTTGGCTGACATCAGTAGTACACGGAGATCTCGGACTCTCTATCGCCTACAATGCCCCGGTTGCGTCGCTGCTCCGGAGCCGGGCACGAAATACACTTTTGCTGACGACGACGGCTATGCTGCTGACCTGGCTTATCGCGGTTCCACTGGGAGTTTGGAGCGCCGCCTACCGGGGGCGGTGGTTGGATAGCGTCGTCGACACCGGCAATTCCCTGCTCATTTCGATACCTGAAATCGTGATTGCTTTGGGACTGCTGGCGTTCGCGGTGCGATCCCGGGCTGTTCCGGTTGGTGGAATGATGTCGATGAGCTACGAGGACCTGTCGGCTTGGGGAAGGATCGAGGACGTGCTGCGGCACTTGTTGCTGCCGACTGCGATTCTTGTGCTTGCGGGCATTTCCACTGTCGTTCGGCACGTGCGGGCCAGTGTCGCAGAAGTGCTCGATGCGCCTTGTGTACGTGCCGGACGAGCCCTTGGGATCGGACGCACGCGATTGCTGTTCCGGCATGTATTGCCCGTTGCAGCGAGTCCCGCGATTTCGCTTTTCGGCTTCTCGATCGCTTCCCTGCTCAGTGGTTCGCTGCTGGTAGAGGTTGCAACCGGATGGCCGGGACTGGGGCCGTTGCTGCTTGAAGCTACGCTCGCCCGCGACCTCTATGTCGTGATCGGAGGAATTATTTTCTCCGCCCTGTTTCTGGTTGTGGGCAACTTCATCGCTGATTTGTTGTTGATGGCATCCGATCCCCGCATTCGCACAGGTGGTCTCGATGCGGAATAGATGGCGGATACGGCTTCTCGTTCTTCTTCTGTGCGGCCTGCACGCCGTTGTACTGTTCGCGGGTTTCTTCGCGCCTTACGACGCGAAAGAGCAGGATCGTGATCTTCCCTACGCTCCGCCCATGAAGCTGCACTTCACCGGAGCGTCCGGGTTTCACCTTCGTCCATTCGTTTACGCGAGCGTGTCCGATGGCGACGGTTATCGCGAAGACCGCAGGCAGGAGTACCCTGTCCACTTTGTCGTAAAGGGGAGTTCGTATTCCCTGCTCGGAATCTTCCAGTCGGACCTCCACTTGTTCGGGGTTGAAAGCCCTGCACGAATCATGTGGTTGGGCGCTGACGAGTTTGGACGCGACGAATTCTCACGTCTGCTCTTTGGCGGTCAGATCTCGCTGGCGGCGGGTTTGCTGGCTACATTGCTCACTCTGGCAACCGCGGCTGTAATCGGCACTATATCGGGGTTCTACGGCGGATGGATCGACGAGTCGCTGATGGGAGCGTCCGAGTTGTTTCTCGCGTTGCCCTGGTTTTACTTCCTTCTGGGAGTGCGCGCATTTCTTCCGCTTCACGTCAGCCCGGCGGGAACGTTTCTGCTGCTGATTGGAGTCATCGGACTCATCGGTTGGGCACGTCCCGCACGATTGGTAAGAGGCGTGGTGATAAGCGTGCGCAGTAGAAACTACGTCTCATCCGCCCGCGGATTCGGCGGCTCGGACCTATATATACTGAGCCGCCACATTCTCCCTGAGACGCTCGGCGTGCTTCTGACCCAGGCTGCCTTGCTGGTTCCGCTGTATGTTACCGCGGAAGCTACACTTTCGTTCTTCGGTCTCGGTATCGGGGAACCGGTCCCCAGTTGGGGCAATATGTTGGCCGCGCTGCAACACTATAGCGTCCTAGTATCGTACAGCTGGCTTCTGGCTCCTGCAGCGGCACTTGCGGTTACGACCGTAACCTACGGGATGCTAGCTGATGCCCTTCATTCCTCAGTAAAATCGAACTCAATCTAACCAGTTCTGTGGGGCGGGGGTGAACATGAAAGCCATAGCTCGCTTAGCCCTACTAGTGTGTCTTTGCGTGGCCACGTCGGTGGCCAGTCCTTCCGCTCCCCAGCCTGCCAGCCAAGGCGAGGAACTTGCGCGCGTCGAAGGCTTGACTGGACGCTACGGAGGACGCCTGGTCGTGGGCCAGCGGTCCGAGCCTAAGACACTGAATCCAGTGACTGCCACGGACGCCGTTTCCCGTGAGGTCATCGGACGCCTGCACGCCGATTTAATCGAAATCAACCGGGCATCGCAGAAAACCGAGCCCGCCCTCGCCAAGTCCTGGAAGATGTCCCCGGATGGCCGCACCTTCACGCTCACGCTACGTCAAGGCGTGCGGTTCTCGGACGGCCAACCCTTTGACGCCGACGACGTGATTTTCTCCTTCACCGTCTATCTGGACGAAGCAGTGGGTTCTCCGCAGCGCGATCTGCTGATGATTGATGGCAAGCCGCCCGTGATAACCAAGCTGGACCAGTACACTGTCCGCTTCTCGCTGCCGCGTCCGTATGCCGCTGCAGAAAGGCTTTTTGACGGTTTTGCGATTCTGCCCCGCCACATTCTCGAAAAGACTTATCGCGAGGGCAAGTTCGTGCAGGCATGGCCGCTGAATGCGCCGCCCACCGAAGTAGTCGGTCTGGGGCCGTTTCGGGTAAAGCAATATTCGCCAGGTCAACGGCTTTTGCTGGAGCGCAATCCCTACTACTGGAAAGTCGATTCCGAAAACCATCGCCTGCCGTATCTTGACGAACTGGTTTTCCTGTTCGTGGGCAGTGAGGATGCGCAGCTCATGCGCTTTGAGGCTGGCGAGACCGACCTCATCAGCCGCCTCAGCGCCGAGAATTATGCCCTACTATCGAAAGAGCAGTCCAGAACCGGTTTGCAGCTAGCCGACCTAGGCCCCAGCCTGGAATACAACTTTCTCTTCTTCAACCTCAACGATTTATCCGGGAAGAAACTCGACAACATCACTGGCAAACAGGTCTGGTTTCAGGACCTCAAATTTCGCCAGGCGGTCTCGGCCGCGGTGGACCGTGACTCGATTGTAAAACTGGTCTATGGGACGCGCGGTACGCCACTGTGGGGAAATGTCGGACCCGGGAACAAAATGTGGGTCAATCAATCGATCCCACATCCCCAGCGCTCTCTCGAAAACGCCCGCCAACTGCTGAAGTCTGCTGGCTTTCGGTGGAACGCGTCCGGCCAACTGTTCGATGCCAAGGGACAGCCTGTTGAATTCTCCATCGTGACCAGCTCGTCCAACGCGCAGCGCATGAAAATTGCCACGTTACTGCAGGATGATCTCTCCCACCTGGGGATGCAGGTGCACGTTGTGCCGCTGGATTTTCGCGCCATGCTCAATCGGGTTTTCCAGAGCTTCGACTACGAGGCTGCGGTCATGGGTCTCGGTGGAGGGGACGCCGATCCTAACCCTGAAATGAACGTATGGCTGTCGAGCGGCAGCACGCATCTCTGGCGCATGAATGAAACCCAGCCCGCAACCGCATGGGAACGAGAGATTGACCAGCTGATGAACCGGCAGATGGTCACGCTGGCCTATCCCCAGCGGAAGAAACTGTACGACCGCGTGCAACAGATCATCTCCGAACAGCTCCCATTCATCTTCCTCGCGACGCCCGACATCCTGGCGGCCGCGCAAGCTGAAGTTGGAAATTTCCAGCCGGCCTTGCTAGACCATTACACGTTGTGGAATGCGGATGAACTCTACCTTCGCAATACCGAGCGCGCGGGACTCCGGTGAAAACGGCAGCGAAGACGCAACTCGAACCGAGGAAACCTTCGTCCGACGATTGTTTGATCGCGTTGTGTCTTAAAGGCGACCAGCAAGCCTGGGCCGATCTAGTCGACAAATACAAGAATCTCATCTACTCGATTCCAATCAAGCTCGGCATGTATGACGACGCCGGCGACATTTTTCAGTCAGTTTGCGTGGATTTGCTCTCGGACCTGCCGCGACTGCGGCAACCGAAGGCGCTGCCAAAATGGCTGATGCAGGTCTGCTATCACAAGTGTCTCGCGCACCGGAGCAGGGCCAAAAGGCAGGTTCAGCTGGAAGATGAGGATGCCGAGAACATTCCGGCGGAAAGCTCCGGCACGGTGCTCCCGGAAGAGATGCTGGCTCAGCTTCAACAAGAGCAAACCGTCCGTGACGCGGTGTCCGGACTTGCTCCCCGCTGTGCCCGAATGGTCAGCATGTTGTTCTTCGAAACCCCACCCCGTCCCTACCAGGAAATCGCGAAAGAACTCGGCATTGCGACCGGATCGATCGGGTTCGTCCGAGGCCGGTGCCTTGAGCGTTTGAAGAAAGGCCTGGAGAAAATGGGGTTCCAGTGAGCGTCAAACCAGCTCAGCGAACTCAGGTCGACGCAACCATCGAACAACTATTGGGGCTCGAGGAGCCTGGCCGCCGGGAGTTCGTAAAGCAGCATCCCGGAGAGGACTGGATCGGGTTTGCAACCGCTCTCACAGAGAGAGTGCGGGAGGAGGTCCGCGTGGACACAGCCCGCGCGCAGCGACTTGCCGATCTCGCCGTCACCATCGCGGAAACCATCGATAACCGATTGACCTTGGCAAAGAGCCTGCGGGCCCGAGCAAACGCGCTCTACGCTCTTGACCAACACGCTGCTGCTGTCGAGATGCACAAGCTGGCGGCTGCGCTCTTCGAAATCGAGGGTGACGAAGAGGAACTCGCACGCTCGCTCAGCGGATCAATCCAACCCCTTCTCCTGCTCGGGAATTACGATCAGGCGCTAGCCGCCGGCGACCGCGCTCGCGCACTCTTCGCCAAACAAGGCAACACGTTACGGATGGCAAGGCTCGACATCAACATTGGAAACATCTACCACCGGCAGGATCGCTTCGCGGACGCGCTGGTGTGCTATGAGCGTGCTTACGACGAGTTAACCGCTCACGACGACGCGGAAGGTATGGCCGCCGTTATGAGCAACCTTCCTCTCTGCTACATGAACCTCAACGAGTTTCCGCGAGCGCTTGAAATGTACCGGAAGGCGCGCCAGCACTGCGAACAGAAGGGGATGCCGATTCTGGTCGCCTATGCGGACTACAACATTGCCTACCTGTACTTTCTGCGCGGCGAGTACGGTCGCGCCATACAGATGCTGCGCGAGGCCTCGCAAAGTGGCCAAGAAGCCGGCGACGCCTATCAGATTGCGCTCTGTAGTCTCGATTTGTCCGAAATCTATATCGAAGTCAACCTGATTCCCGAGGCCCTGCAGCTCGCCCACCAGGCCAATGAGCACTTTCAGCGACTCGGCATTGGCTACGAAGCGGCCAAGGCCCTGGTCTTCGCTGCCATCGCCGCCAGCCGCCAGGGGCAGGCGTTCGAGGGGATCAAACTTTTCAGCACCGCCAAGGAGCTGTTCATCCGCGAGAGGAATCACGTCTGGCCGGCGATGATTGACCTCTACCAAGCGCTGGTCCTGTTCAATGAAGGCCGCCTCTTCGAGGCCCGGCGGCTATGCGTGGCTGCGCGCGACTTTTTCAGCGCCTCCTCCCTGCAAAGCAAGGCAGTGCTGGCAGAGCTGTTGCTGGCCCGCATTGCGCTTCGCATGAACGACTCGGCCACGGCACGCACGCACTGCGACTTGGCTCTCCAGCAAGTCGGCGAGATGGAATCCCCGATGCTGATCTACCAGGCCGAGTTTCTGATGGGCGAAGTGGAACGGGCTGCGGGGAGTGCTGATCTTGCCTACGAAAGCTACCGGCGGGCCCGCGAGGCGCTGGAGACTCTGCGTGGTAACTTGCGCGGAGAAGAATTGAAGATCGCGTTTTTTCAAAACAAGCTCGAGGTTTATGAAAATCTGGCGGATCTCTGCCTGGCCGGACCACAGAGGCTGGAAGAAGCGTTCCAGTACATCGAGCTGGCCAAATCGCGCAGTTTGATGGATCGCCTCAGGCAGCCGGTACACGTGCCTACGGAAGCCGATTCCGGACAAAGCGATCTGGTTCGTTCCATCCGTAATCTCCGCGAAGAGCTGAACTGGTACTACAACCTGATCGAGCGGGAGCAGTTGAAACCCGAAGAGCGCTCTCCCCAGCGTATTCAGAAACTGGAGCAAGAGGCGCGGGCACACGAAGACGACCTGATGCATGCGCTGCGGGAAGCCACCCTTGATGAGGCCACTCAGGCGGGAGTGCAAATGCCGACCGCGGTGTCCCTGGAAAAGATCCGCTCGCTCCTGCCCGTGGACACTGCTCTGGTCGAGTACTTCCGCATCCAGGATCGCGACGTAGCCTGCGTTCTGAGCCGCAACGATCTGCAGATTCGCCCGGTGACGGTGGAATCGCGGGTGAAGAAGGTACTTCAACTATTCCAATTCCAGCTGGCAAAATTCCGGCTCGACCCACAATATGTGGCGGCGTTCCAGGAGCCGATGCTCCAGTCCACTCAAGGGCATCTGGCGAGCTTTTATCAGGAATTGATTGCCCCAATCGCTGACTTGCTGCAGGCCAAACACCTGGTTTTCGCGCCACACGGATTGTTGCACAACATCCCGTTCCACGCTCTCTTCGACGGAGAGTCCTATCTGATCGATAAATTCTCCGTCTCCTACGCCCCGAGCGCCAGCGTGTACGCTATCTGCCGTGAAAAGGACGCGAACATTACGGGAAGCTCACTGATTCTAGGGATTGGCGACGCTCAGGCTCCTTTCATTCTCGAAGAAGTGGAAGCATTACGCGCCATTCTGCCCGACACGAAGTTGTTTGTTGGCGAGGCGGCCTCCGAGGCGGTCCTCCGGAGCCACGGGCCGTCCAGCCGGATCGTTCACATCGCCACCCACGGATATTTTCGTCAGGACAATCCGATGTTCTCTTCCATCCGGCTGGGGGATTCCTACCTGAGTCTGTACGACCTGTATCACTTCAAGCTGCCCGCGGAACTTGTTGTCTTGAGCGGCTGCGCCACCGGCCGCAATACCGTCACGCCCGGGGACGAACTCATGGGACTGGTGCGGGGCTTGCTTCAAGCCGGGGCGCAGTCGCTGCTGCTAAGCCTGTGGGACGTTCACGATGCCAGTACACGGGATTTTATGATCGCCTTCTACTCGCGTCTGGCGCGGGGGATGGGGAAACCTTCAGCCGTGCAGGGGGCCATGGCTGAGCTACGACAATCCCACCCCCATCCCTATTATTGGGCCCCTTTCTCGTTGATAGGAAAGGGGTAAGCGTCGCCCATACTTTTTTGTTTCTCCCTATATTTTTGGCCCGGTTCGTCCCCCTTATTGTTCAGAACAACTCCCCCGAATTGAGGACAAGCGTGAAGCATTTTTCGGAGCAAATCTGGACCGATTTTGTGCGCGGCATCGGCCAATCGCAAACGACGCGCGAGGTCGAGGCCCACATTGCGAGCGGCTGCCCGGACTGCGAAACAGCTCGCGGCATGTGGAAGAGGGTCTACTCGATCGCAACCAACGAGCCCAGTCTCACACCGCCAGATCATCTGGTTCGTATGGTTAAGCTGGGCTTCACGGCCACCCAATGGGCGCAGCCGAGTGCGTGGACCATGGCTCGGCTAGTGTTTGACAGTCTGAGCCAGCCGCTGACCGCTGGAGTGCGTTCTGGTGCCTCGGATTCCCGGCAGCTCGTGTTCGACGCAGAGAGAACCATCGTGGACATGGTTCTTGATACGCGACCGCAGACTGGAACGATTTCTTTAGTTGGCCAAGTAGTAGACAAAGGCGGAACCAAACTCGCCCCACGGCGGTTAGCGGTCATTTTGTGGACTGAAACCGGCCAGCCGTTGGCCGAGACTTCAGCCAACGAATTCGGTGAATTTCAGCTGGAGTTCGTCCCCCAGGACCGGCTACGACTGTCCGTTGAAATTGCCGGCCGCAACCCGATTCGTATTCCCCTGATCAACCTTAACCCTGAAGTAACCGGCTCCGTTACCAAAGAGAACAGGGGCCGTTACTAGCAGGCGATTACGCGCTGATTACACGTGTAATTAGCCGAAACCGACGCTGGAACGTACACTCTTCGAACCCAGCGCCAAGCAAGACAACCCGCCGGGGGCGGGAAAAGAGCATATGAAAGACAATCAGAAGTCAGGTTTAACGCGATATTTCATGGTTGGTTTAGTACTTCTGTTCAGCCTGTTGTCCGCATCGGCAGCGCAGGCGCAAACTCGCCTGATCGTGCGGGACTCGCTGGGCCTTCCGGGAATCAATCTTACTTGCCTCGTGCTGCGATGCCAGGTACTGCAAGCAGTGGGCGATCCTCAGGGTCAGCTGTTCGTCGTGACCCTGCCGGCTCTGCTCGATCCCGTCACTTCCCTGCTGAAGCTGCAGCTGGGACTGGGTGTTTTGAGCGTTGAAATCGACCAGACCGTCACCACGCAGCCCGCCGACGCCAGCACGACTCCTTCGTACCTGACGGACGAAACTCCTACTTCCTACTATGGCACAACCGCCTGGCACGGCTACGTCGTCCAGCCGGCCACACAACTCATCCGCAACGACGCAGCCCACTCGGCCTTCAACGTGGGCGGGGCCGGCGTGACGGTGGCGGTCATTGATACTGGAGTCGATCCGACTCATCCGGTGTTGAAGCTGGTTCTGCTACCGGGATATGACTTCACGCGAAACCAGAATGGCGCCTCGGAAACCAACGACGTCAGCGGTGCAGCCCCGAACTCGGGCTCCGCATCCACTGCCTACGTCAACCAGAGAACCGTCGCCGTCCTTGATCAGCGTACGGTGGCCGTTCTCGACAATCAGAAGTACGCGGCATTTGGGCACGGCACGATGACCGCCGGCCTGGTGCATCTGGTCGCTCCGCAGGCGAAGATTATGCCACTGAAGGCTTTCCACGCTGATGGCACTGCCTACGACTCGGATATTCTGCGCGCCATCTATTACGCCGTTAAGAACGGCGCTGATGTCATCAGCATGAGCTTCAACTACACCACTTACTCACCCGAACTCGCCACGGCGATCCGTTACGCGAACAGCAACGGCGTGATTTCCGTCGCTTCGGCCGGAAACGACGGCCAGCGGACAGTCACGTATCCGGGCGGCTTCGCGGGAGTGATCGATGTAGCTTCGACCTCGAACAACGACATTCAATCGACCTTTACCAACTACGGCGCTCCTCCGGTTTGGTTGGCGGCCCCGGGCGAAGGCGTCGTGACGACTTATCCCTGGAGTACGTATGCCGCGGGTTGGGGCACCTCGTTCAGTACGCCGCTGGTCGCCGGCACGGCAGCTCTGATGCTGGGTGCGCATGGCAACTGCCCAACGCCCCTCGTTCCGGCGGGACTCGCGCGCGCCGACTGGATTTCAGATCTCGATCTGGGCTTCGGCCGGCTGGATACTTACAACGCGGTGCAGGCCTGTCACCGGAACTGACATGAGCAGCGCCTTCATCGCGGACACCGAGAGAGCGCTGTTGCTGTTACGGGTCAAGGAACTGGAAGAACACCATGCCACGTTCCGCGACTCGGTCATTTGCGCCTTCAATCAGTTGCTCGACTTGAAGGACATCAGCACCGGAGTTCACAGCACTCGACTGGCGGAGTGGGCGCTGCGGGTGGCTCGCAAGTTGGACATCCCGGAAAAGTGTTTGTACCAGGTTGAAGTGGCAGCCCTGCTGCACGATGTCGGAAAGATCGGGGTTCCCGACGCCATCCTGAAGAAAGAGGGACCGCTTACGGCCGAGGAGCGGGCCATTATCAACCGCCATCCTGAATACAGCTGGTCGATCCTGCGCTTGTTCTCCGGGCTTGAAGATGCCAGTCTTTATGCCCTGCATCACCACGAAAGTATCGATGGAACCGGTTATCCGGCGGGATTGAAGGGTCATGACATCCCCCTGGCGTCGCGCATCGTATGCGTAATCGATGCCTATGACGCCATGGTCTCCAACCGCTGCTACCGCAAGGGACTGTCGCACGCGGAGGCCATCCGCCGGCTACTCGCCAGCAGCGGCACGCAGTTTGACAGTGAAGTTGTCCAGACGTTTATCCCCATCGCCGAGCAAGAGGCCGACCAGGTGTTCGCCGCCGCCGGTACCAGCGCGAGTGCTGCTCTGTAAAAGAGACACGTGACCTGCTAGGCCGAATCGCCCGCGGCACCTTCCCATCGATCGCTCTGTGGATCAAAATTGGCGTAAACGTGATGCCAGGAAATCACAGGGTGAAAATGATTCCAGACAACCTAGCCGGCGATTCACTTGTCATTACTTGGCGGGAAGCGACGCGAGAAATCCTGGAACAAATTACTCAGCAAGAAAGGTGGGGCCTCCGCTGTAGAGTGCAGGATACAATCTCCTTGCAGGCTGACGGCTTCCCGGAAACGCCTGTCGAATCACTGTTCCGTTGAAACCGTCGGTACTCCGATACCATGAGAACAATTAAGGGACCAGCGATCTTCCTCGCCCAGTTCGCGGGCGATACGGCTCCGTTTAACAACTTGAACGATATCACGCGGTGGGCGGCCTCCCTTGGGTATAAGGGATTGCAGATTCCGAGTTGGGATAGTCGCCTTATCGATCTGAAGCGTGCGTCGGAGAGTGAAGCCTATTGTGACGAAGTTCGCCGTCTTGTACAGGGTCACGGCTTAGAGATCACCGAACTCTCTACTCATTTGCAGGGCCAGTTAGTGGCCGTGCATCCCGCCTACGATCTTGTCTTCGATGGCTTCGCACCGCAGTCCTTCCGGGGAAACCCAAACTCCCGGCAGGCGTGGGCTGTCGAACAGTTATTAATGGCAGCAAAGGCTTCTGCCAACCTTGGGCTCAAGGCGCATGCCACATTTTCAGGAGCCTTGGCCTGGCCGTACCTCTATCCGTGGCCGCCGAGACCCGCCGGACTTATCGAGACAGCCTTCGATGAGTTGGCGGCACGCTGGCGCCCAATTCTGGATGCATTCCAAAGTGCCGGAGTCGATCTGTGTTTCGAGATCCATCCCGGAGAAGATTTGCATGACGGCGCGAGTTTCGAAATGTTCCTAAAAGGTGTCGACGGGCATCCCCGCTGCCAGTTGCTGTTTGATCCCAGCCATTTTGTTCTTCAACAACTCGACTATCTGGAGTTCATCGACCTGTACCATGACCGCATCAAAATGTTCCATGTAAAAGATGCCGAGTTCCGTCCGACAGGACGTCAGGGCGTTTACGGCGGCTATCAAACCTGGACGAATCGGGCTGGGCGATTTCGCTCCCCGGGAGATGGTCAGGTCGATTTTCGCGCCATCTTCTCCAAGCTCACCCAGTACGGTTACGAGGGATGGGCTGTGCTGGAGTGGGAGTGTTGCATCAAGGGCAGCCAACAGGGTGCAGCCGAGGGTGCGCCGTTTATAGCAAGGCACATCATTCACGCCGCTGAGCGCTCGTTCGAGGACTTCGCCAGCTCTGATGCCGACCGCTCTGCGAATCGAAAGATGTTAGGCCTGGAACGATGAGAAAGTGCAGGCCGCCCGCGAAATCGAACCCCGTGGTAAAAGCAACGGCCAGATCAGGCGTTTCATGAGATCGAGGATTTCAGCCTTCATCTTTTTTCCTCGTTCCATGAGGATACCGCGTAGAGCGGGGTCCGTTTTCAGCCCAGATTAGGTTCTGCGTAGTGCACCCCAGATAGGCCGCTGAGAGTTGCCGCTGCGGCTTCCGGCGTAATGTCCCGCTGCGGACTAGCCAACATCTCGTATCCAACCATGAACTTACGAATCGTGGCAGAGCGCAATAACGGGGGAAAGAAATGAGCGTGAAGATGCCATTCCGCGTGAGCTTCGCCGTCGGTCGGAGATTGATGGAAACCCATCGAATAGGGGAACGACATCTCGAAGAGATTGTCGTAGCGTATGGTCAGTTTCTTGAAGATATCAGCCAAGCCACTGCGCAGAGCGCGATCAAGAGATCCCAGATTGCCGGTATGCAGCTTGGAAAGTAGCAGCACCTCAAAGGGCCACACCGCCCAGAAGGGCACAAGCACAACGAAATGTGCGTTCTCGACGACAATACGTGCCCCAGCCTGCGTCTCCAGCCGCAGGTAGTCACACAGAAGGCAAGCACGATGCTTCTCCATGTATGCCTTCTGCGATTCCTGTTCTTTGCGGGGCTCGTTAGGAATGGTCTGGTTGGCCCAGATTTGGCCATGCGGATGCGGATTGCTGCATCCCATCATCTCGCCGCGATTCTCAAATATCTGCACATAGTTGACGGAGGGCAAGGAACCAATCTCGGTATACTGTTCCGCCCATACGTCGACCACGCACGTGATTTCCGGAACCGTCATACGCGCCAGGGTCAGATCGTGGCGCGGTGAAAAACACATCACCTTGCAGGTTCCGGCCTCGGGCTCGGAAAGTAGCAAACCCCGCCCGGACTCATCTTGTCTCGCGGACTCAACATTGGGCTTTAGGGCCGCAAAGTCGTTGGTAAAGACAAATGTCGTCTCATACTTGGGATTGCGTACTCCGCCAGCCCGTTCGTTGCCGGGACAGAGATAGCAGCCAGGGTCGTACGCCACAGCAGCCGGCGCGGCGGTCGTCTCCAGTTGCCCGCGCCAGGGCCGCTCCGTGCGATGGGGCGACACCAGGACCCATTCGCGCGTAAGCGGATTAAAACGGCGATGGGGCTCTCGATAGAGGTTCTCCGGTTGCATTTAGCCGTCACCTTTATATCCGCGTGGATGCTGTTGCCGCCACAACCACGCACTGCTAATGATATCTTCCAGCTTCGAGAATTTTGGCTTCCAGCGCAGTTCTCGTTTGATCCTTTCCGAGCTCGCCACTAGCACAGGAGGGTCGCCGGCCCGGCGTGGACATTCCTCCACCTCAATTTTCCGGCCGGTTACGGCACCGGCGGCTGCGATCACTTCGCGAACACTGAAGCCGCGGCCACTGCCGAGATTGTAGATCAGTCTTTCGGGATCATTGTCGTGGCCGAAGCGATCGAAGGCCAGCAGGTGCGCGCTGGCAAGATCACTCACATGAATGTAGTCGCGAATGCAGGTCCCGTCGGGCGTGGAATAATCCGTGCCGTAGATGGAAACGTTCCTTCTTTGTCCGAGCGCCACCTGCAACACGATCGGAATAAGATGCGACTCCGGACGATGGTCCTCGCCCAGATCTGCAGCCGCTCCGGCCGCATTGAAGTAGCGCAGACTGGCATAACGCAACCCGTGAATGCGATGAAACCATGCGAGCATTCGCTCTACCAGCAGCTTCGATTCGCCGTACGCATTAGTGGGCTGCAGCGGATCGTCCTCTTCGATGGGTGTTCGCTCGGGATCGCCGTACAGAGCTGCTGTGAAGGAAAAAACCAGGCGGGTTACTCTGCATTCCAGCATGACTTCAAGCAGCGTGAGCGTACTTGCGGTGTTGTTCCGGAAGTACTTCTCCGGCGCTTTCATGGACTCGCCAACCTCGATCGACGCGGCGAAATGCATGACACCGCCGATGTCGTGCTCCCGGATCACACTCTTGAGGAGATCCCGGTCGCTCAACTCGCCGGTAACTAATCGCGCTTGCTTCGGGACGGCGCAAGCGTTTCCACTACTCAAATTGTCGAAGACAACCACGTCGCTGCCATTGCCCACGAGATGGGCCACCACCACACTGCCGATGTATCCTGCCCCTCCCGTAACCAGCACTTTCAAACTGGAACGCTCCTTCCAGCTGACCGGGCTTGCACGCCCTGGACAAGCTCACCGATGTGAATGACACGAATGGTACGCGTTCTGACCCGCGCGGTCATAATGCCTTAATCATGTGAATTATCGCTTGCTGGCGACGGTAACGCTGGCAGCCTTCAGCAACGGCGATGTAGCAGTTACTCGAATGTGCCCATCCTTGCCCGTCGATCGCACAAT
Source organism: Terriglobales bacterium (assembly GCA_049582765.1). Taxonomy (GTDB): domain Bacteria; phylum Acidobacteriota; class Terriglobia; order Terriglobales; family Acidobacteriaceae; genus JBAUUQ01. The sequence continues at coordinate 20,086 of JBAUUQ010000047.1, read as the reverse complement.
TGCGAGACACAATCCGTTGAAAGCTTTTCTCGCTGGATCCCGTTGTCCATACCGACAAGATGCATGCATCTTTACACTCGCGGAGAGATTCCGGCACTGCCGGCGACCTTCAAAAGGACACGGGGTCGGGCGGTTCGCGCAGCGGCGCATTGGACTTGTAACGCGTCAAGTGAGCCTTCAGCGTGGTTGCGAGCGGGGGTTTGCCCTGCTGCATCGCCAGGGCCACGGCCTGCTGTTCGGTCTCGATGGCCTGCGGAAAGCGACCGGCTTCGGCGTAGGCGGCGGACAACGTATCGAGGACGGAAGCATCTTGTCCGGAGGTAAGCTGCTGGGCACGCTCTGCCAGAGCGATAGCCTCGGAACCATTGCGAATCGAGGCGTCGGGGCACGTGGCCAACAGGCTAGCTGCCAAGTTGAGGACCGAGACTCGATCGGGTTCGTCCGCAAGCGCCAGACGCAAGTGGGTGAGAGAATCCGAGAACTTACCCTGCAAGTAGAACGCGTAACCCAGATTTTCGTGGCCAGCCGTAAAGTCTGGTCTGATACGGACGGCATTCTGCCACGCATCGATGGCCTCGCTTACCCGGTTCCTCTTGACTAGCTCGAGCCCGAGGTTGTAGTAGGCCTCAAAAAAGTTCGAGTTCATCTGCGTGGCCTTGCGGAAATAAATGATGGACTCCTCCGAATTTCCCCCCACAGACAGGGCAACCGCGATCCCATTGTTCGCCCGGGCATCATCAGGATCCATCTCCAGGGCTTTCTTCCACTCGGCGAGGGCTGCAACGTTGTCGCCCTTCTTCTGCAGGTCAAGAGCATTGTCGATAATGCGATAGAGATCGGACGCGGGCACATCAATGTGCTGCATCTGATCGGGCGGGATATTCACGAACTCGGGAAGATTGACGGCGCGGTTGGCAGCGGTCGAGTTGTCGATATATATCGCCGGGCTGTCGTTGCCCTGCTCGTCGATGTGGGTAAGGAACATCTGGGTGTAAGGAGAACGGCTCTTGGAAGAAAAAACCAGCCAGCGCCCATTGGGCGAGAAGCTGTGCCACGAGTTCATAAGCGGGGTATTGGCACGCATACGACGCGCGACTCCGCCCCCGGCGGGCACGATATAGAGCTGGCTGTCCGGGCGCATCAACTGGCCGTTGCGGCACTTCACAAAGACGATCCAGCGGCCGTCGGGAGAAACCTTGGGAAAGTTGTTGCTCATCCCATTGTCCGATGCACCAGCAATCGGTTCCGCCTGCCCGCCCTTTCGGTCGTTGAAGGGGACGCGGTAGAGGCTGTACTGAATCTGCACTTCATTGGGATCGTTGGCGTAGAGCGCAGGCTTCTGCCCGTCTGGATGGGGGTCTCTGGCCTCGGCGCGGGCAAAGACGATGTACTTGCCATCGGGGCTCCAAACCCCGTCGGTTTGCACATAACGCGGATCATCGGCACCCGGCAGGGGCTCCCTGCGGCCAGTAGCGCGGTTGTACCAGGCAAGAATGCCGCGGGTGGGGTAGAAAACCTGGAGAAAGTGATAGTCCTTGAAATTCGTAACGTAATAAGAGCTGGGAATACTCTGGCCCAGCCCCGCAAAAGTGGAGAGTACGTATCGTCCGTCAGGCGAGACCTGCGACATGAAGCCTACCCGCGATTGCCCGACGCGCATGTCGGTATTCCAGGAGACCATGTCTTCGTTGCGGATAGACATCTGCTGCCGTATCGGAACCACGGCGTACAGCCCCTTGTCGTTCTTCGGGCCATCCACATCAATCCCCATGGTTTTGCCGTCGAGGGAGAACGAATGGCAGTTGGCGCAAGAATGCAGGTCATGCATCACGATTCGGCTCTGGGGCTGGCTGATATCGCGAAGACGCCAGTTGATTAGATAGATCGAGGACGGGGCGAGGGGCTGGATGAAATTCTTCGCGCCCTCAGAAGGCATCAAGGGAACATCGCGGTAGAAGATGGGCGCCCCCACTGGATCTTTCGATGTAGACAACGTGACGCGCCCATGCGAAAGCGGAGTGCTCGTGCCACCGCCGCTCAGGCCGGCAATCTCTACGGTGGCAGGATGTTCAACCGAATGCCGCTTGATGGTGGCCCACGTGTCCCTGTCGGGTGTCCAGGTGTGCGCAGCGGCCTGTTCTGGTGTCAGGGAAGGGGGCTGGTTGGTGTCGGAAACGCATCGCGGGTCAATTTCGCCGACGCGCATCGGTTCGCCTTGGGAAGTGACGTGGATTGGCTCCAAGCCATCGGCGAAGGTGATGTCAACACGCCACGTCTTGGCGGAGGCATCGGCGTCGCGCCAGAGAAACGTCGGCGGCGTAATCTCAGGCGGAAAAATCGAGCCGTCACGGGGATAGTCGACAACGATGGAGTCGCCGGTGCTCGGTGAGAAGGATTCTGCCCTAAGCAGATGAGAAGACCGCTCATGCGCCACGAAAGGCGCGAACAGGAAAACCATTCCCAGGAGAGGGAGGCTCAATCGTACGAGACGGTGGGCGTTCAGGCCATGCACTCCCATTCACCTCATGCCGCCTGGGATATCGGATGCCCGAAGGCAAATGAATGTAAACGGTAACATGATTTCTCTGTTTCCCTGCCATTTCCCAATAGCGATCCGCGCTGTCACTTACGGGGCAACTCGCGGAACATAGCGATCGCTTCAATCTCAACCAACAGCTCAGGGCGGCAGAGTTTGGCCTGAATGCCAGTCGAGGCGGGCAACGGGTTCAGTCCCTGCGCTTTATAGAACGCGGTGCGCTCCTGGTTGAATTGCGCGTAGTCGCGATCAATGTCGCGCAGATAGCAAGTCGTGCGCACGACGTCCTTCCATGTGGCGCCCTCGGCGGCGAGCAGTCCGGCAATATTCTGGAAAGTGCGGCGGCACTGGGCGCGGAAATCTCCGACATGCACTGTAGTCCCATGCTCATCGATGCTGGCCGTGCCCGAAATGAGCAGAATGACCAGACCGTCCAGATCGATACGCATGCCGCGCGAGAACGAACTCGGCCTGGCGTAGTCATAGGCCTCGTTGAGCACGCTGAGGTTCGTAATGGCCCGTTTCTCGACCGGTGCGAGGGCTGCGGTTTGCGGCCGTTTCCGGGCTCCCATGATCGTCTCCTGAAACTATCGCACAGCCTCGCCGCTCGACTGCAAAACCATCTCGCGGGCTTCACGCAATTTCATGACAGGATCTCCCGTGGGATGAAATTCCATGGTAACCACGCCGTCGTATCGCAGTTCGCTCAGCTTGCGAAATATGTTCTGGTAATTGATTTCACCTGTGCCCGGTTCGTGACGGCCGGGAACATCTGCAATGTGTACCACAGCTACGTGCTGAATATTCTTCTCCAGCTTTTCAATCAGGTTGCCTTCCGCAATCTGCTCGTGAAAGAAGTCATAGAGAAACTTGACTTGCGGATGGTTGACCGCCTTGACTACTTCGAATGCTTCCGCCGCCGAGGTCAGATAGTACTTGGGATTTTCCTCGGGATCGATGGTTTCAAGCAGAAGCCGCACCGTCTGTCCCGCGATCTTCTTCCCTTCTATGAGCCTGGCTGCGGCCTTCAGGCCGTCAATGCAGCTCTGGTGTTGAGCTTCGCGGGTCATGCCCGGTACCACATTACCAGACAGAAGAATAATGCTTGGGCAATCGATCTTTTCCATGGCAGCGAGCGCTTCGCGCAGGCCGCCTAGTAGCGCGTCTCGCTCGGCTGGATTGGACAGGCCGTGCTTCAGGCCAGCTGTAGTGTCGAAACTGATGCCGAGCTCCTTGCGCTTTGCGTTTGCGCGATCGAAGTCGTCCGCCGACCACTTCTCATACTCCCCGACCAGTTCCACATATTTATAACCAGCTTCCGCCACCTTTGTCAGGCGTTGCTCGAACGGCAGATCCGTAAAGACGGTCCAGAGCATGACCGAAAGTTTGAAGGGCGGATCCTGCGGGGCTGCCTGATGGGCCAATCCGCCTCCCATTAGTTTCGCGGGAACTTTTCGGTTCAGGGCGGCGGCAGTCAGGGACGCAGCCGCAAAGCGCCGGGTGAACGTGCGTCGATTCATAGTGGCCGTTTCAAAAAGATAGCCCGGGCTGTGTAGCCCGGGCTGTGCGCGAGTAGGGGCATCAGAATGTAAATTTCAAACCCGCCTGCATGAGCCGTGGAGCAATCGGGCCTAGACTGGTGATCTTGCCGTAATTGCCATCGGCGACATTGTTGTCGGGATTGCTGAAGCTGGGATGATTGAGGGCGTTGAACATCTCCCAACGGAACTGCAAACGGTAGCCTTCGACAATCGTCCAATTTTTGGCAAAGGCCAGGTCCATGGTCTTGATGGGTGGACCCTGGAACATATTCTTTCCGCTGTCGCCGAAGGTGCCCGGGGCATTCGGAACGAATGCACTGGTGTTGAAGTATTCATTCAGCCACTGGGACTTGCTTCCCTGCCTAACGTTGAAGCTTTGGCCAGGGACCACGTCGGCTCGGTCTCCGTTCTGAAAGCTTCCGGAGTTATTGTTATAGCCGCCGGCAATGCCGAAGGGGAAACCGGACTGCAGAGTGATGATCCCGCTCACTTCCCAGTCTCCCAATGTTTGCCGGACGAATGGGTTCATTCCGTGAAGCGAAGGCGTGGTGTAGACCAGGTTACTCACCCAGATAAAGGGCACATTCAACCCCGAAATGCCCCGGTTGTAGCCAAGGTCGAAGGGGTTGGGAAGCTGGTTGGTCCCGAACGAAATGTTCCCCGAAGAGGCGGTATCCAGCGTTTTCGACCAGGTGAAATTCGATTGGAACTGAAGACCCTTGGTCAAATGCCGCTCCACGCCGGCCTGCAGGGAGTTATAGCTTGCGGTTCCGTTGCTGAAATTCGTGAGAATCGCGAGGAAGTTCGGGTTACTGCGGGCATCTCCCTTGGCAAAAACTCCAGGATTCTGGTCGATGATGTCGGACTGGTGGTAGGATTCGCTGCCCACGTAGGCGAGCCGAACCACCATGTTTTGGCCGAACTCATGCTCCACCGAAGCATTCCAGCTTTGAGTGATGCCCAATTTGAAGTCTTGGGCGAAGATCGCCGGAATGGTGAACGGCGGCGCGAACGGAGCATTCGACGGTGGCTTGAAAGGAGCAAAAGGCGGAAACGGGCTGGCGAAGTTTGTACCCGCGTTCTGCGACCACGGATCGCTCAGCGACAGTGGTGTGTTGCTGCCTCCAAACAGAGCATAGGTTGGGCTGAACGGGCTGATGTCAGCGGTATGGTTGTACATGGAGTACATCAGGGGCGCAGTGAACAGACCGAAGCCAGCCCGGAATGAAGTATGCGGTAAAGCGCGCGGCTGCCAAGCCACGCCCAGGCGCGGTTCCCAATAACCGTAGGAGTTCGGCATCAAGCCCTTGCTTATGCCCTTATCGCCGGGAAACACAAGGCCCAGGGGAGCGTTGGGGTAAAGCGTGCTTTGCTGCCCTGCAACGTACGCCGCACCACGTCCGCCCGCCACTCCTGGAGCAATATTCGGCTCCCAGCGCAGGCCGGCGGTAATGCTCAGGTTCGGCCGCAACCGGTATTGATCCTGCCCGTAGAAGCCCGGCTGCCAGCCCGCAAGGCTGGCGATCTCACCCGCTCCCTGGGTGAAAGACTGCATGTATCCAAGCAAGAAATCCGCCAGGCCATTACCGGTGTAGCTGCCGTTGAAGCCCACAATCGGCGTGGTCGGATATTGCGTCAGCTCCTCGGCGAATTGATGCTGCAGGTTCATTCCCAACGAAAACAGGTGCTTGCCGACAGTCTTACTGAAGTTGTCATACAAGCCGTAGGTGGTGCGAACCTCCTGCGAAGGCTCGGTCCAACCTCCGTTAAATCCGCCATTGCCTACCGAAAAACCCTCCATGTAGCACTGGCCGGGAAGTTCGTTCACCTTGATATAGCGCGACCAGCACATATTCTGCCCGCTCTTGTCCTGCACCGCGGCCGAGTTGTGGGCTGACATCTGTGTCCAGAACACGGAGACCGTATTGACCGTTGTCGGGTTGATCGTCCAAGTATGATTGAGCGCTTCGCTGTAGAACTCCATCCGTTCCCCGAACGTCTGCGACCAGGGATTGAGATTGAGCACCGACAGGATATTTCCCGGAACGTCCCCAGAGGGCGCAATCAGACTGTTGACGAAACTGCGCAGCGAGACACGCTGGCTGTTCGAGAGGTTGTAGTCGAAGCGGGCCGTGCCCTCGTTAAAGCTGTTGATCGTGGCGCCGCCGGGGTAGAAGACGGTGCCGTCAGCCCCTTGTCCCAGAGGCAGGCCGGTCTTGGTAATCGTGACTGCGGCCGGGTTGAACAGTGCTGGGTCCACTTGGTTCGGTTTGCCGTTGACGGTATGAAACGGGCATCCCGCTGGTGCGCCGCTCCCGGTGCAGAGAACTGTACTGATACCGCTGAAATCTCCGTTGAGCATGGCGGCGGTTGGAGTCTGGGTCCGATTGCCAGCTGCAGCACTGTTGGATCGCGTGGCCCTGATAGTTGGCGAAGAAGAAAAGCTTGTCCTTGATAATCGGCCCACCCAAATAGCCACCGAACTGATTGCGCCTCAACGGATCGACCACATGATTGGTGGGATCGAAGTAATTGCTGGCCGCGTTCAAGGCCTTGTTGCGGAGGAATTCAAAAGCTCCCCCATGGAATTTGTTGTTTCCCGACTTGGTCTCTATGCTGACCACCGCGCCCGGGGCGAATCCATAGAGAGCGTTGAAGTTGTTGCTAATGACGCGGAATTCCTGGGTGGCGTCGGCGTTGGGAAAGGGTGCCGTCAGCAAGGTGTAATTGTCCATGTTGGGCACGCCGTCCAAAAGGTAGTACGTGCTGCCTTGACGTCCTCCGTTGGCCGACGCTCCGGTCTCGGTAGGGAAAGAGAAACCCGATTGCACGCCGGGCTGGCCCCCCATACCGCCTCCCGACCCTCCGGGTACGGTCACACTCGTCGTCCCCGGCGCCAAAAGGACCAGCGACGAAGGATCGCGACCGTTCAACGGCAACTCCGTAACTGCGAACTGGTTGACGGTGGTGCCCAACTCCGCGGTGGTGGTGTTAATCAATTCGGCGCTCTCGGTAACTGTGACCGTCTCCTGGGTGCTGCCGGTTTTCAGGGAGACATCTTGCGTCGCGGAGATGTTCGCCGCCAGCACGATGCCTTGTTGCACGTAGCGTTCAAACCCCTTTTGTTCCACCGTCAGCGTGTAGTTGCCCGGCGGCAGAGGCGTAATGATGTAGACACCGACCGAGTTCGAGGTTGAAGTCTCCATCAGGTTCGTGCCCGTGTTTCGCACTGTGATCATCGCACCTGTCACGGCAGCCCCGGAGGCGTCGGTAATTTGGCCGGTGAGACTGGCGCTCGTACCCTGGGCAAACGCCAGAGTTCCGCCATAGGACAACATCGCCAAGGTCGAAACCAGCATGAATCTATGGATGGAATGTCGCATAGGTAAGCCTCCGCGGAGCTAACCGCCTACACTCGAACAGCGCCGGCCAGGATGTCGTTTTGCAAGCGCTTACAATTCTTGCCGCAAAAACCAAACTTTCGCGCGAACTTCAGCCGCTGAAAATAGTCCACTCTCGATGCGGGGTCAGAACTTTTCCGCCCCAGCTGTGGCAACGAGTTGCCAATCGCCCCACGGTGTAATCGTTTACATAAATGCCGGCATTCGGGTTATTACATTCACTGATTGCTTGTCAAGAGGTTTTTTCCTGCCCGGTAGACCATGACGAGTCCTCCGATGAGAATGGCAGCGCTTGGGTTTGCGCCTGGTGACTGAAATCGGCTGCACCATTTTCGAGCAAAATCGGGGTCTTTTTTCCGGGAGAGATAACTGCGGCGGGCCTCACAACCCTCGTACGACTTAAGGGCGCTCGCGTCGGCGACCGCTAAACCCTCCTGCAATTGAGGCGGCTAGTTGGAGCGTTGCATCTCTGACGTATACTGTGCGCCGTGCGATCGATTCGCACACCCACGCCCCTGCACCTTCGCGCATCGCGGGATAGGTTTGGAACGTGAACGTCCTCGCTGGCATTTTTTGGAGTGTTTCCTTTGGAGATCAACCGGCGATCCAAATGCTTTGCTCGACACGTCGGACGGAGGAGAGTCCTGATATTGGCGGTAGCCTGGTTTGGTACGGCGCCTTGGGTTGGAGCATCCTGTTCTGGTCCTCCGGCTGTCGAGGCCAAGCTGCGGATGCACCCCAGCGCGACGGCATATACCGATCTCGGCACCTGGTTTCGCGACCGCCGGGAATTTGGTTGCGCAGCTGAGGCGTTTGAGAACGCTTTCGCCCTGCAGCCTGGCTCCGCCCCCCTTGCGTATTTAGTCGGCCGCAGCCGATATTCCGCCGGCGACATAGATGGGGCGATCGCTTCATTGCGGCGCTCGGTACAGCTCGATCCCAAAGCTCTGCAGTCTCATTTAACCCTGGGCGCCACCCTGGACCAGATGAAGAATATTCCCGAGGCAGAAATCGAGTGGAGAGCGGCGCTTGCGATTGACCCGAAATCGGCGATCGCCCTGCGCGCTCTTAGCAAAGATCTACTCGCGGAGAAGGACTACGGTTCAGAAATCGCCCTGCTCCACCCGGTTGGTTCCAGGCAGTTGACGCCGGACCTCACCCTGGATCTGGCACTAGCTTACGGCCAATTGGGAATGCTCCAGGACGCCAATGAGGTGCTGCGAACCGCGTTGCGCGCGCACCCCTCTTCCCTGCCGCTGGCGAAAGCATTAGCAGCTATGCTCGTCTTGCAAGCTCGAAAAGAAGAGGCTGCGGGCGTTTTGGAAACAGCTATGAAGGATCACCCCGCGGACCTGGGAGTCCGGTTGCTTTACCTGCGGATTCTGGTGCTGCAGGACGAGACCGCCAAAGCCCAGCCGTTCGGAAGCAAGCTGCTTAAGCTAGCTCCGGATAATTGGGAAGTGCTGTATTTGAACGGAGTGTTGGAACGACGCGCTGGAGAATATGTTGCTGCCCGCGATCATCTGGAGCAGGCGGTGGCATTGAATCCGAGTCACTATGAGTCACGCCGTAACCTGGGAAGCGTTCTGGCCCAACTCAAGGATGCGAATGGGGCAAAAGAGCAACTGGAACAGGCCATCGCTCTGGGAGGCCATGATCCAGAGGTCCGATTTGAACTGGCGGGGGTGTTGCGATCGCTCGGGGAAAATGAGGAGGCTGAGAAGCAACTCAAGCTTTACCAGCAAGAGGCACAGGCAAAGTCCGACATGACCCAGGCCGCCGCAAAAGCTGCCTTTGCGGATCAGAAGTTGGCCGCGGGCGACGTGCAGCAGGCTGTTGACCTTTACCGTGAGGCTCTCGCAGCTGCCCCCAAAGAGGCTTCCCTCGCCTACAAACTTGCGATGGCACTTGATAAAGCCGGCGACACCACGAACGAACGCGCCGCACTTGAGCAGGCGATCCAGATCGACCCGGACATGGCGGAGGCGCAAAACCAGTTGGGATACTTGGCATCCGGCGCGGGCGATACCGCCTCTGCCGAAGAGCATTTTCGTTTGGCGGTGCAGGCTTCTCGAGGATTCACCAAAGCCTGGGTAAATCTGGCGGCGACACTGTATCTTGAGTCCAAATTGCCAGAGGCGAAGGAAGCGGTTGAGCATGCCCTGCAACTCGACCCGGCAATCCGCAAGCTCAGCAGTTAAACCGTGTGTTGCAAGCAGCGCAATCCCAAAAGTGAAAACCCGGCGCGCTCCTCGTTGCTGCAAATCTCAGTTCGGATACGATTCGCCAGCACGAACCACTCTTATGAAATGATCGGTAAACTTCGCATGCATGCCGGGGACATCGTACTTCGGCATGTGGCAAGTGGTGCAATTCGCCGTCGCTTTTGGACAAACCGCATGGGACTGGTTGGCTGCTTGCGACCCGCTGTCGCGGGGGCCGTGACAAGCCAGACATTGCGCATCATAAGAGCTCTCTTTTTGAACCAGGGGTTGGTGTGGATTATGGCACGCAATGCAAGTCAGGCGAGCGTCGCCCTGACTTCCCCAGCAGCGGCTTTTCTCCAGGCGGTATGGCTGGAAGCGAACGTTGATGGGGCCATATGCCCCTTCCGATAAAACAACATCCACCCCGGTCCGATGGCAAGCCCCACAGAAGTCAACCAAATCCACGGGGCTCAAATGCGCCGGATTCAGAATAGCCTTTAATGCTTCGTCGATCTGGCCGGCCTTCATCGCATTGACATGATTTACGCCCGGCCCGTGACATGCTTCGCATCGCACTCCCGGTGTCGCATGTGAAACGTCAAATTTGGAATTGGTCGATGAATACGTAGTGTGGCAGCCAAAACACAGCGCCGCCACGGATGCCGATAGACGCTCTCCCAGTGCATTCTTAAGGTCACCCGCCTCTAACTGTGCATGTCCGGGAGTGACATCCATGCCCTGCAAAGTGGCGAAGCTGCTGACTTGGCTCTCATAGAACGAGCCTTGGTTTTGGAGAATGTAGGTCTGTCCATGTACGCCCGCACCAAAGATCCAACTTATCTTTGCGGTAATGGACTGCTTGCCAGAACTGACTACTAGCCGTGAGCCCCGCTGATCTGAAGAAATCTGATATCGATAGGACCCACTCTGCAGGGTCGCTGCAGCGAGTTTCAGAGATGGAGTGCGCTCGTTTATGCGAAACGAAGCCTCTGCCATCGGCGTGTGCACCTGTGACGAAGCTTCTTCAGAATGACATTCGCTGCAAGCATTTTCGCCGGCATACGCATTAAAGGCGGGTGTGCCCTTAGTCGGCCACCAGTATGGACCGCTCACGCGATCCCTGGTGGCTCGGGGGACATCGCCGACGGTGGGAGATTGTCCGAAGAGAGTGGTACCGGAGAGCAGGAACGCCATGAACATGATGATGGTGATATTGCGGGAACGAGCCGAGCGAGTCGATGCTTTGTCGGAAAAACTTGGACGGGCGTTAGGCATCGCGGAAACTCAGCCAGACAAAACTGGGGAGTAAGTGTACCGATGTCGCAGGAGCAAGGGCAACTGAACAAAGCACATTCTTCACGTTGTCCGTCTCCGGCTCGCGCTCACCAAAAATCGACAGTGCTACACTGGGCCGCGATGAGTTCCCGGATGCCCGTTCCATGGACCCGGCGCCGCCTCCTGCAAGCGGCTCCGGCGGCGCTGGTTTCGGCCTTCCTCCGGCCGAACTGGGGCGACCTCGCAGCGACCGCCAAGACCCCACCTCTGTTTTCCCGCTTTGTAGATGTCGCCGCAAGCGCTGGATTAACGCAGACGATGTTCTACGGTGAAAGCGTGAGTGCCACCTATGTCACCGAGATCATGGGCGGCGGCTGCGCTTTCTTCGACTATGACAACGATGGCTGGATGGACATCTTCATCCTCGGCGGACGCCGCCTGGAGAGCATCCCACCCGGCGCCAGCAATCGCCTTTACAAGAATAATCGCGACGGTACGTTCACCGACATGACGGAAAAGGCCGGCTTGCTCGATGCCGGTTGGGCCACCGGCGTGTGCGTCGGCGACTACAACAACGACGGCTTCGAGGATCTCTTCGTCACTTACTATGGCCAGAATCGTCTGTGCCACAACAACGGGGATGGAACCTTCGCCGACATAACCACGAAAGCTGGCCTGCTGTATCCAGCCACTCGTTTTGGTTCGGGTTGCACCTTCGTGGACTACAACCGCGACGGCCTGCTGGACTTGTTCGTCTCCAATTACGCCGACATCGATTTGGCCCACGCTCCCAAGCCTTCCCTGCAGATGCCTAACTGCAACTACGAAGGAGTGCCGGTGAACTGTGGACCAAGCGGCTTACCGCTGCCGGCATTCTTCCTTTACCGCAACAATGGCGATGGGACCTTTACGGATGTTTCCAAGGCATCAGGTATCGCAGGCCTTCGGGGCTCCTATGGTTTAACCGCGGCGGCATTTGACGCAGATGAAGATGGCTGGCCGGATATTCTTGTCGCCTGCGACTCTACGCCGAGCCTGCTGTTGATGAACAATCGCGACGGCACCTTTCGCGAGGAAGGCCTGACACGCGGCGTGGCCCTGAGCAGTGATGGCCGGGAGGTAGCCGGCATGGGAGTGGCCGTGGGAGACTACGACCTCGACGGCCACCTGGATGTAGTGAAGACCCACTTTCAAAACCAGGCCACGGGGCTCTACCACAACCTGGGCAAGGGGCAGTTTGAAGATGTGACTGCTCAAGCTGGCCTGGCCACGGAACGCCGGTTCATCAGCTGGGGCACCGGCCTGGTGGATTTGGACAATGACGGATATCCCGACATTCTGTTGGTGACCGGAACCGTATACCCGGAATTGGAACCCGTTTACGCTAAGTACCCGAGGCGTGGCCCGCGAATCGTGTTTCGCAACCAGGGGAACGGAAGATTTGCAGAGCTGGGCGAAGAGGCCGGTCCTGGCATCGCGGCGAAGCACGTCAGCCGTGGGTGTGCTTTTGGCGACTTTGACAACGACGGAGACATGGATGTACTCGTCATGAACCAGAATGAGCTGCCGTCACTGTTGCGCAACGATGCTCCCGCCACCAACCGCTGGCTGAAGGTGCAACTGCAAGGCACGAAGAGCAACCGCAGCGCCATCGGCGGCCGCGTAACGGTGCGCTATGGCGGGAAAGTGCAGGCCCAAGAAGTGATGAGCCAGTCCAGCTATCTTTCGGCCAACGATCCGCGCTTGCATTTTGGCCTGGGCGCTGAGCGGACGGCAGACATTGAAGTACGCTGGCCGCTAGGCGGGATGGACACCTTCAAAGGCATTGCTGCCAACCAGGTCGTGACCATTCGGGAAGGCTCGGGGTTGGCGCGGGCATCAATCTCCCTCCAAAGTCTGCCTCCCCCATGAAGCACCCGGGCGTTGCTCCAATTCCTGTTTACCCAGTCGAGTCATCATCCGGGACTGAAGCATGCCAACGTTCTTTACCCGGAGACCGCTTGAGCGTCCGACACTAAGCACCCGTTCCGGGCGCTTTGGATACCTTTCTTTTACAACATTGGATTTATTCCTGTGCCTGGGAGAGTGGGGCTTAGTCCGAGAGAAACGGCCGCCGCTCAACGCTTTTTGACGGGGAACGGTTGACAGGCCGCAACTTGCAGCTTATGGTTTTGCTTCAAATGTAATCGCTTGCACCTCCGCTTTCGTCGCGGCTGTTTCAGGCGTATTCGGGGTGCTTCGTCGGGACCTAAGGATGAAGTCTATAGAGTTCGCCCAGCAATTTACTGGTTTGTTCGCAGCGGAGCCTACTATCTTCAGCGCGCCTGGCCGCGTGAACTTAATCGGGGAGCACACCGACTACAACGAGGGCTTTGTCATGCCGAGTGCAATCGGTCTCCGCACCCGCGTGGCCATTTCTGCTCGTCTCGAACGCAAGCTACGGATTCAGTCGCAGGAGTTTCCCCAGTTCTTCGAATTTGATTTGGATAACCTGCCTCAGCGTGCAACCGGAAACTGGTGCGACTACGTTGTGGGAATCGCGGTCCTTTTGCAGCAGATGGGATACGCTTCCCAGGGCGCGAATATTTTCGTGGAAAGCGATATCCCGATCGGCGCGGGGCTGAGCTCTTCAGCAGCGATTGAGGTGGCCAGCGCCCTCGCACTCATCGGCCTGAATGGCGTGGCCCTGCCGTTGGCTGAGGTGGCAAAGCTCTGCCAGCGTACCGAGAACGGTTTTATTGGCGCCCATGTCGGCATCATGGACCAGTTCGTCTCCTGCATGGGGAAGGCGGGCCATGCACTCTTGCTCGACTGCCGTTCCCTGGAGTTCGAGCTCATACCTATTCCGGACAGAGTGCGGATGGTGATTTGCAACACCATGGTCAAGCACCAGCACACCGATGGGGAGTACAACCGGCGGCGTGAGGAGTGCGAGGAGGGTGTGAAACTCCTGGCAAGGTGGTATCCGCAGATTCGTGCTCTGCGCGATCTTTCGGTCGAGCAAGTGGTCGAGCACGCGAAAGATCTTCCCGAGAAAATCTATAAGCGATGCCGTCACGTGGTGGAGGAAAACGAACGAGTGCGCGAGGGCGCTCGCTGCCTCCGCGCCGGAAAGTTGAATGGGTTTGGTGAGCTGATGCGCGAATCGCACCGCAGTCTTCGCGATCTGTACGAAGTCAGCTGCCGTGAGCTGGATCTCATGGTCGAGGCCGGCGAAGCACTTCCGGGCTACTATGGCGGGCGCATGACGGGCGGCGGTTTTGGCGGATCCACAATAAACCTGGTGGAGGCTGCTGACGCGGAGGCCTTCGCAGATCAAGTCTCAAGTCGCTACCAAAAGGCGACACGAATAGTGCCGGATGTCTATATCTGCTCGGCAGCTGATGGCGCGAGGGTTGAGCTCGACGGAGCGAAGTAACTCGACTACCGGTACCCGGAGGAGTCGGCCAAGACATCAGATGCCGGCCTCGGGGCCCGGCCTCAGGTTTGCCGCGCGCCTCAACGGGAAAAGCGGACGATGGGATGTAAAACTCCTCGTCAAGGCTCCTGCCCGGAGGGCATTGCTTTGGCTGGCGCCGTGGACTCCCGCAGCACCAGATCGGTGCTGACTCTGATTTCTTGTCCTGAACGCCGTTGGCCCTCAACCGTCTCGTACAACAAATCGAAAGCTCTGCGTCCCAGTTCATCACGAGAAAGGCGAATGGTGGTGAGCGGCGGCTGGGTGAATTGGCTGAGCTCAATGTCGTCGAAGCCAATGACGGAAATATCGCCCGGAATATGCAAACCAGCGCGGGTGATGGCGTGGAGCGCCCCGATTGCCGTCAGATCATTGGAGGTGAGCACGGCGGTTGGCGGTTTCGGGAGTGAGAGCAAACGGGTCATCGCCACATCCCCCCCGTCGATCTTATGGTTTCCCTCGACCACGCTCCGTTGAAGCTCACCAACACCGCAAGCGTCGATACATTTCAGGAACGCCGAGCGGCGGGTGCGCGCGGACTTCAACGTAAGCGGGCCGCTGATGAATCCGATGCGCTGGTGCCCCAACGAAACCAGGTGCCGAACCGCCTCTCCTATCCCCTTGGAATAATCGACCTTGATGTTACTGATCAGCGGCTTCAATTTGCCTACATCGAGAAACACGATGGGTAACCGGCGATGCGAAAGCTCATCCAGAAGATGGCGGTCGATTTCCGATGTCATAATGGCAACACCGTCCACCTTCCGCTCAATCATGCGGCGCACACACCCGCCCATGCGCTCGGAGTTGTAGTCCGTATTGGCGACGATTACTTCGTACCCGCGGTGGATGGCGGCAAACTCAAAACTCTTTACCAGCTCCGGAAAGAAAGGGTTGACGATATCGGAAATGATCAAACCGAACATCTGGCTGCGCCCCGAAACCAGCGCCCGCGCCTGCGTATTGGGATAATAGCCAAGCTCGCGGATGGCACGCTGTACCTTCTCCGCGGTTCCGGGCCGGACCAGTCCGCTTCGATTGATGGTGCGTGAAACGGTGGCGGTCGATAGGCGGGCGCGGGCAGCGACTTCCTTGATGTTCATGCTGGCCCAGATTACCACTACTATTCCCCCCGCGATGATTAAGGTTTGTCAGCTGAATTGTAATCGATTACAATCCCGGGGGACTGTGCGGCCTCTCTTGCAGCAATGGGCGCAGGCGTCACCGCCCATCTAGGGAGCGTGGAGGATTGAGCCATCCGGGAATCTAACGAACCGCTAAGGGAGCAAAAGAGCAACGTGGCCAAGCAACGTTTCAAGTACTGGGTGGTGGAGTGTTATGAGGATTCGAGGCATTTAATTCCCATTAGAAAGGCCGCCGGTATCGACGCCCGGCCTGTCGTCCTAGGTTGGCCGACTCGATTCCCTGCCAAGTGCCAGCACGACGGAAAGACTCATATGTACGAGAACACAGACGTCAGGGTAGAAGAGAAAGTTATGTTTCCTCTGATTCCTGTGAGCAGACTGCCTAAATTGTCCAAGTAGGCTACCACTCAATTCTGCCTTGGAAGGATCTAGAACCGTGGCACCACGGGATACTGTCGGCGGTCAACGAATCGCCATCAAATACGCGGGCGACTCGCAAGCGATCGCCCCACGCCATGAGCTCTTCTGGCTGTCCGATGCAGACGGAGAGCGCGAGTGCTGCGCCCTGTGGGATCAGGTCCAGAACGGACTGCCGAATAATCCCAGCGACGGGACCTGGGCTTGAATCTAACAACTGTCGACTGGCTGCTCATGGCGGTGTACTTCGCCTTTGTGCTTGGTATCGGCGTTGTACTGAAGCGCTATATAAAAAGCAGTTCGGATTTTTTTCTGGCAGGACGTTCTCTTCCCGCCTGGATTTGCGGCCTGGCATTCCTTTCCGCCAACCTTGGAGCGCAGGAAGTCATCGGCATGGCCGCCTCGGGGGCCAAGTACGGGATCGCAACCAGCCACTTCTACTGGATCGGCGCCATTCCCGCTATGGTGTTCGTCGGCGTGTTCATGATGCCGTTCTACTACGGCTCGCGCGCCCGCTCCGTTCCCGAGTACCTGCGATTACGCTTCGACGAGAAGACTCGTGCCGTGAACGCCATCTCTTTTGCCGTGATGACTGTTTTCTCCTCCGGAATCTCGATGTACGCCATGGCCAAGCTGATTCAAACCATGCACATTCTGGATGGCCCGTTTGCGAGACTCGGGATTTCGAACGCCTGGACCTTCCATCTCAGTGTCCTCCTTTCGGCATTGATCGTGCTGGGGTACATTCTCCTGGGGGGACTCACCAGCGCAATCTACAACGAGGTGCTGCAGTTCTTTCTCATCGTCGCCGGCTTCCTTCCCCTGGTCTTTCTTGGCCTCAAGAACGTTGGTGGCTGGAGCGGTTTGAAACAACAACTGCCCACTGCCTTCACTCATTCCTGGCAGGGTATGGCCAGCGCGCACACCAATCCCTTGGGAGTTGACGCATTTGGCCTGGTGATGGGACTCGGGTTTGTGCTCTCATTTGGTTACTGGTGTACGGATTTTCTGGTGATCCAACGCGCCATGGCCGCCGACTCCATGGGTGCAGCCCGGCGGACGCCTCTGATCGCAGCGTTGCCGAAAATGGTGTTTCCGTTTCTGGTGATTCTGCCGGGCATGATCGCGATCGCACTGCCGAATCCGGCCGCAATTACCGTGACCGCAGGGACGGGCCACAAGCAGGTCTTCAACCAGGACGGCAAGGGACTGCTCCCCGCAAAAGTGGACGAGACCACCGGCGCTCCGATATTGGATTCGAACGGCAAACCCATCCTCGACTACGATCTGGCCATCCCAAACATGCTGCTCCATTACTTTCCGACGGGAATTCTTGGTCTCGGACTGACCGCCCTTCTCGCCAGTTTCATGTCGGGCATGGCTGGTAACGTGACCGCATTCAACACGGTGTGGACCTATGACATTTACCAGTCCTATATCAATCCCAAGGCGACAGATGCCCACTGCCTCTGGATGGGGCGCGCGGCCACGGTGTTCGGCATCGCCCTGTCGGTAGCCGCCGCGTATGCGGCGTCGCGCTTTAACAACATTATGGATTTCCTGCAGCTGGTGTTTGCATTCGTGAACGCGCCTCTGTTTGCCACTTTTCTGCTCGGTATGTTCTGGAAGCGAACGACCGGCCATGCAGCTTTCTTCGGGTTGCTCTCCGGAACCGCGGCGGCAGCCGTTCATCACGGACTGACCTTGCCGCTGGGCGCCCCCGTCGGCATCAAGGGTGGTTGGCTAACTGCGGTCCATACTTATCCCAGTGAAATGGCACAGAATTTCTGGACCGCAATTTGGGCCTGGTCAGCGTGCTTCGTAGTCACCATTCTCATCAGCCTCTGCACTCGCGCGCGCGCGGATAAGGATTTGGTTGGACTGGTGTACTCCTTAACTGAAAGGCCAAGTGAAGAGCATGTGGCATGGTATATGCGCCCCGCAGTTCTCGGTGCGATTGTGATTGCCATCGCATTGGTGCTGAACCTTATTTTCTGGTAAACGGAGTTGGTATATGGGCTTGGATATCCGGACACCGATCGGCCTCATGTTTTCCGTCTTCGGCATCATTCTGACGATTTACGGCTTCGTGAGTGACCCTGCCGTTTATGCTCGGTCGCTGGGAATCAATGTCAATCTGGTCTGGGGAGCCACGCTGCTTGTGTTCGGCGCTGGTATGATCCTGCTCGCCATGCGCCGGGGCCGTTCCCCGAAACCATAGACAGCAGGGACGAGGAGAATCCGTTTAGTCGGCGATTGAGGGCGGGGCCGTGCTTCTAGCCTCTATCGCAGTCTGCAACCCATCTCATAAATGCCTCGAGTCCCCGAAGCCTCATCCTGTTGGCGATTTTGACTCGACGAGGAAGCGTTCTGTTGTCCAGATTTCAGAGTCACGACCTGGGCACTTTGCCTCGATCTGCCAGCATCGACCGCCCTTTGCCAAATTGATTCGGGGTAGCTGGTTTGCTAAGGTCGTCCTCATGTCCGAGCGTGTCATGTCCGAGCGTTCCACCGAGCCGATACGCGAATTGCTCGCCTTCCTTTATCGCGTGGATTCGGGACGGATCCTGGCAACTCTGATCCGCTTGCTCGGTGATTTTGATCTTGCCGAGGAGGCGATGCACGAAGCCTTTGCGGCTGCGCTGAGCCTGTGGCCGACGAGTGGAATACCCGGCAACCCGCGACCATGGTTGATTTCGACGGCCCGATTCAAAGCCATTGATACTCTGCGTCGACGGGCAAGATTTGATGCGTCTCAAGACGAGCTGGTGCGATATCTCGAAGCGCGCATCAACGCGGCGCCTCACGAGGATGAGGAAATCGAGGACGACCGCCTCCGTCTCATCTTTACCTGCTGCCATCCCGCTCTGCCGCCGGAAGGACAGGTAGCGCTCACGTTGCGTGAAGTTTGCGGCCTGACCACCGAGGAGATCGCCAAGGCCTTCCTCACTACTCCGCGTACGCTGGCGCAGCGCATTGTGCGCGCCAAGGCAAAGATTCGAGAGACACCGATTCCGTACGAGGTGCCGACGCCGCAGGAATTGCCGGAGCGACTGGGCGCGGTGCTTCACGTCATCTATCTCGTCTTTAACGAGGGTTATTCGGCTGCGACGGGAGCGGAGGTAACGCGGGCCGAGCTAACCAGCGAGGCCATTCGACTGGGCCGCTTGCTGATCGAACTTCATCTGACCGAACTCGGGCCAGAGCCGGAAGTAGTAGGGCTGCTTTCTCTGATGTTGCTCCAGGAATCCCGTCACGCCGCGAGAACCTCTCCGACCGGAGAGCTGATTTTGCTGGAGAATCAAGACCGCGCGCTCTGGAACAAAGAGCAGATCGCGGAGGGAGTGGCGTTGCTGCAGAAAGCCCTGAAGTCCCGCCGCTTCGGCTCTTACACACTGCAGGCTGCGATTGCGGCCGTTCATGCCGAGGCGGAATCGGTCGCTGCGACCGACTGGCGGCAGATTGTTGCGCTCTACGACCAATTGCTACGAATTCAGCCTTCGCCAGTTGTACAGCTCAATCGTGCCGTGGCAATTGCGATGCGCGATGGTCCGGAGGCCGGTCTGACGCATATCGACGCGGTGTTGGAACACGGCGAATTGGCCAATTATTACCTGGCGCATTCCGCCCGCGCCGATATGTACCGCAGGCTTGGCAGGACAGCTGAGGCTCGTGCTTCGTATGAGAAGGCGCTGGCGCTGACCCACCAGGAACCCGAGCGGCAATTCCTGCAAGAGCGGATTCGGCAGCTGAAATAAAAAATTGGAGTCGCTGTCGATTTTTGGTCTCCCGAACGACTATATGCAACAGAACGATGAGCTACGGCTCTGAGTTACAGGAAACAAACCACAGAAAACAAGGAGAATTTATGCCACAGTATCTAGTTGCTAACTACCTCCCCGACGACTTCGACCCGTCCACCGTAACCGAAGCGATGATCGAAGAGATCCACGCGCTCAACCGCGAACTGATTGCTGCCGGCGTGAGGAAGTTCGCCTGCGGCATTTCCCCGGCCAGCAGCGCGAAGACGCTGCGGGGGCGGCCCGATGGTACAGTGCTCGTCACCGACGGACCGTACACCGAGACCAAGGAGCACATGGGCGGATT
>JBAUUQ010000046.1:0-13006 GCA_049582765.1 Terriglobales bacterium | reverse complement strand
GGGTCGGGTAGCCCCATGCGCTCCACCAAGTTACGGGACGTGATGGTTATCGCCGAGAAGCAAGGACTCCTGCGTGGCGAACGCACCCAGGTGGTCCGGGGAAGAATGCCGGAAGCCCTGGTAACGAGGGCCAAAAAGCGTACCGGAATTGATTCTGACACGGACCTGATCGAGGTGGCGCTGGCCAACATTGCGGTTGCCGACGATTACGCGGACTGGTTGCTTTCCCGGCGCGCCGCGATTGGTAGCGAGGCTGACCTTGAGTTCTGAATTTCAAGATGCTCTCCGGCGGCTCAGACCCGACAAACAGCGAGCGCAGCTCAGACCGCGGCCCGAATCGGAACTTGAGTTCATTGCAACGACCAGCCATCGACCCGCCAAGCTGCTCTACGATACAACGGTGTACATTGACATCCTTCAAGGCCGTTTTCCGCAACAGGGCGAAGCGATGCTACGGGCGACCGAGGCATGGCATTCCCCAGTCACGGAAGCCGAACTGGCGGCGACCTGCGGCCTGCTCGATCCCGCTCACCCCCAAACGCCTGTGATCATCGAGCAAATTACTGCGGTAATCGATCGGCGGCCCGGCTACCGGACGATCACCCCCGATCCCAAGATTTGGCGGGAAGCCGGAGTACTGTCCGGCACGTTGGCCCGGACTCAGGGATACGGAAAAGAGCAGCGGCGGCGCGTCTTGAACGACGCGCTGCTCTTCGCCACCGCCCGAAAACACGGATGTGCGGTGTTGTCCCGCAACGTTCGGGACTTTGACTTGCTGCAGCAACTCGATCCCTCAGGAAAAGTCATGTTCTATAGAGTAGGCGCTCAGTAAACGCCCCCGTCACTTTTCGCCGACTGCCCTTATATGCCAACCCGATTTGGCCCGTGGCTCGAAGGGCAGCCGCAAAAGCGGCTGCCCTTCTGTAATTCGGTTGTCAAGGAACTGCGGACAATGATTGGAGCCGATGACGTCCGTCGCGCCATATCATTGTCCGGCCCCAGAAGGCCTCCGTATCCGTAGAGCGACTCCTAACAACACTTCCCTGCTTGCAGTCACGGCGCGTCCAACTACCGCTATACTCGAGAAACTTGGTTAGATTACGGCCATTGCATCCCGGGTGCCACGCACACGCTGAAAGTAAGGAAACCTCCTTCAGGCATTTTCATCGTTTTTTCCTCCCCGGTTCCCCGCCAGCGGTGCACCCTGGGGTTGCGCCGCCGGCCTCCGAATCGGGGCGAGCAGTCGCCTCTTTGCGACGCTTTTCCTCGGCAATCAGCTCGCGGTATTCCCGGCTGGACTCTTGCCCGATGGACAGCTCTGGTGCTGGCATGGCTCCCTCATAAAGACTTCCTTTTTTGCGTACGATTCGGATTCGCGGCATGCGCGCCACGCTGAGCTTCCCCTCCGCGCGGAACTCTTCACCGAACGAGTCGAAGAAAACGACTTCGAACGGTGCGGCAAGATGGCCGTATTTGGCCGGGACCCGCTGGCAACCGGTGCCGACGAGCCAGCCCTCGAGTATTTCGCCACGGGAGAGTGAGAGATTTTCGATTTTCTCGTTCAGCACCTCGCGTTGCTGATACTCCAACCCGACCGCCTTGTAGACTGGATTTTGGTGATCGAACGGCTCGAGCACAATCTGCTTGTCATACACAGTGCTAAGATCACAATCCATTAGAGTCACAGATCGAAATGCGATCAAGCGCATTGGAACAGCGTAGATGATAGCGCCGCGGGCAGTTTCGAGGACCGTATTTTCTCCTGTCCCGGCCACAATGATTTTGAGAGCGCTCTCTTCCGACTCCTCGGGAATGTCGACGTCGAGCCCCTCTCTTCTCAACTGCCGCAAGCAGGCCACAACTTTGTCTTCCTTCTCTCGAGTGAAGCGCGGTTTCCGAATTTGCATTTTGTCCTCCTTAAAAACGACAGAAACGGCAGAAACTATTTAACTGATTCCTGCTCAGCAGGTTGCAGCACCTTGCAGTAAGGACAGTTCTCAACAAACGGCAGCCGCAGCCCGAACTCTCGAACATACTGGAGGATCCGAGAGCGAACCTCGTCCGTGAACCGCAATACTTTGCGGCTTCCGGAGTTTATGGTGTTCATTTGGAGACCCCGCAGTATCCAGCCGATTTGCCTGGCGTTCCACTCGCCATTCCCGCCCAGTGATCGAGCGATTGCAGTTACGCGGGTCGCGATGTCGGTGACGCCCATTTCCTTCTCTCGGTGCGCCGGATCCCACACCGCGCTCTGAATCGCAATCCTGGGGTTCCGGTAGCGGATCCTGCGAAGCTCCTCGTCACGCGCTTGGAATGCCCGGGTCAGGATCTGCACGATTTCGGGATCCTCCTGGACTAAGGCAAGGAGATTCTGCGCAAGACTCGAAGTCGCTGACCGGGACGACTTCGCGCCGAGTTCCCTACTGTTGCGCAAGCGGTCCAGGCGGAACTGCTGCAGCTGTGGTTGGAATTCTTCCGCAATCTGTGCCACGAGGTCGTCGTCCAGGTCTGGAGCCTCAATAACTGGAGCGTCAACCACGATCGCTTCTTCACCCCAAGCCTCCACCAGGTCCGGATCGTATAGAACGATGGCTTTCGGAACGTTCAGCTCGCGGAGTTTACCCCCGGCCCCCGGGGCATGGACACCGCGGATGCTAACAGCACTCCAGAAAAGGCAATCCTCGACCTTCAAGAGCGGGTCAGCCACGAGCAGAGCAGGATGCAAGAAAAAAGGAAGCCGATCACTCAATTGCGACGTGCGCAGGGCACGCCGACATAGGGCGGCGGAGATCGCAAACAGATTGAAAACCTGACGCGGGGTCAGACTGAGAAGGCACAACGTCAGCGAGATCGGCAGCAGCTCCGGAACCCAGGTCGCAAGGGCGAAGATCGCCATTAGTACGGCCGAGTCCTCCGGCCAGCGCAGCCATTTCTGGTACACACCGCGCATTCTCTGAAAGAGTTGCGCGCTGGTGCCATAGGGCGAAACGCCGCGGGGGAACCGTATGGCCGCCAGAATGCTCGGATGCGGGGTAGGGGCTTGATAAACGATGGTGCCGCACGAGACTGTCGATCCGATAAACGGCTCCTCTTTCCCGTGTGAACGAAGGAGTCGCAGGCCGTCTCCCGTCCGTCCAGCCACCAAATCGACGATCGTGCCGTCCGGTAATATTTCCCCGCAGGTTTCCCTAACCCGGGCCTTTGTGGGGTTTCCGAAATTCCTCACGCCTCCCTCCCCGATCGCATGCGGCCGGCGGCGTGCCCATGGAATCTGCGGAGAATGACGTGGTCTGCACCAGTCTCCTTGAGACCGCTAAAGCCGAAACTCGCATTAAGTTGTGGGTGGAACTATGGAGACCCTGCAGGTAGAAGGATACTTACCGAAGAAACAATCTTTACCGGTACGGCTTTCAATCAATTATCCACAATTCGGCCTGGAATACAAGGGCCTCCTCGAACCGCAGGTAGCCCGCACTAGCCGGCACTCGGCGACTGCAATCTCTGCCGCACGGCGGGCGGTCGCACTGGGACCGTCCAATCATCTGGCCTCAGTCGTGGAGTCCTACACCTGGAGTCCGTCCCATGACCAACGGGGGATGCTGAGGCCGTTGGGCACATCATCGGCGGACTGGGTGGTAGCGGGACATCGTTGTCAGGGTCGCCCAAGCGAAGTAGTCGTGTAACACTTGTCGCAGGGCGCCGTCGTCGGCTAGTCCGACATCAGCAAGAGCTTGATCGAAGCAGGCAATCGCACGGCGATCCATTTCATCGTGCTCGCCGTTGCCACTGTGCATCTTGACGACTGAGGTCCCGTCACCATAGGAGTCGGAATACACGCTGGGACCACCGAGTGCCTCGGCCCAGTAAGCGGCGAGTCGCTCGACATGTTGGGGGTGGACGCCGTGGCTGAACGCATGGCCGACCACGTCCTCGGCCATCACCCGATGATGCAAGGCGCCGGCAAGACGGCGCAGGCCGTCCATTCCACCCGCCGCCTCAAACACAGTTTGCACTACCTCCACAATGACAATCATCCCGTGTTCCTGCAAGACAATGGCCGTGGCGGGTTCAGCCGAGGGTGCGCAATCCGCGCTATCCGGCGGGGCTCGGCTAAGTATCGCTCCCTTTTGTCTCGAGTGTAGAGCGAGTGTTATGAAAATCTTCCGTTTGAAAGATGCCGGGCTAACCTTCCAAAATCCGGTCAGGGAAGGGTGGCCGACAGACCAGGAGTCCTCTCATTCCCTCCGCTCGTGAGAATCACAGGAGTTGCACTCGACTGAACAATCCCAGTTATGAGTTAGAGGATCAATGCACACACGCCAATGCCCTAGGACACTACCGGTATTACATTCTGCTTGATTCCTTTCTTCCCTTTGTGGCAATGTACTGGGATTCTGGGATGCGAGGTGGGACGGTGGGGAAAAAGCTACTGCGCTTCACGCTTCCGTATTCAATCGTTTCAATGCTGCTCGTGTTCATATCGAACCCTGCATTTGCGGATGTGACGGGTTCGCTTACGGGCGTAGTTCGTGACAGTTCACAGGCAGTCGTTGTGGGCGCAAAAGTCACGATCACAAACTCACAAACCAATCTGAGCCACTCAACAGTTTCGGCGGCCGACGGCTCGTACCACTTTCTGGCTTTGGCGGCGGGAACCTACAAGATCAGCGCGACTGCTCCAGGTTTCCGGCCTTATGCCACCAACGAGATTACGGTTCAGGTGAACGATCAACTCAAGCTCGACATCGCGCTTAACGTCGGCACAGTGGCCGAACAGGTCGACGTTACCGCCAACCTTGTGCACGTGGAGACAGAAAGCACGCAACTCGGCGACGTCATCGATTCACAGAAGATGCTCAGCCTGCCTCTGAATGGCCGCAGCTATCTTGACCTGCTGGGCTTGCAGGCAGGTGTGGCGCCGACGACGGCTGGCACAATCGGTGGCGACCGGCCGGTCTCCGGCTACATCACAAACGCCGGCAATATCTCAGTGAATGGCCAGCGCGAGACGGCCAACGCTTTTCTAGTCAACGGGGGCGATGTCAGCGAGGGACGCAACCTGGGCGCCGGACTGGTTCCGAACCTTGATTCGGTCGAGGAGTTTCGCCTTATCACCAATAGCTTTGACGCGGAATACGGAAAATTCAGCGGCGCCGTGATGAATGCCATCACCAAGTCGGGTACGAACGGCTTCCACGGTGATGTATTCGAGTTCCTGCGCAACGACAAAATGGATGCCGCGAACTTCTTCACACCGGTTAAATCCGAGCTGCGACAAAATCAGTTCGGGTTCACCGCTGGGGGCCCGTTCTGGAGGAACCGACTGTTCTGGTTCACGGATTATCAGGGCACAAGACGCGTTGCAGGCGCAGAAACCGGCATCGTTTACCTGCCGAGCACTGCCCAGCGTCAGGGTCAGTTTGATCCTTCAACTTTGACCGGCACAGTCGATGGCACCGCCGGCGGAGCTTGTCCGGCTTGCGGCTGGCCGACGGAACTCTCCCAGCGGTTGGGTTACACGGTCACAGCCGGCGAGCCCTACAGTTTTGCAGGCTGTACTTCGACGTCGCAATGCGTTTTTCCTCGCGGCATAATTCCGAAGAGTGCGTGGTCGCCGGCGGCGATTGGTATTCTCCCATACATTCCAACGCCCAATATTGATCCCAGCGCAGGTACGTATCAAGACAACAGCCACAGGGATTCAATTACCGATAATAAAATTGGGGAGCGGGTCGATTTTAACAACCGTAAGACGGGCAACTGGTCGTTCTACTACCACTTCGACGATTCGACGGTCTTGAGCACACTGCCCAGCGGCGGCGCAAACGTGCCAGGCTTCCCCGCCTCGACGCCGACCCGCGCCCAGGAGTTTGTCATAAGCAATACGAAAACTCTCGGCCCTAACGCTGTGAATGAGGCGCGAGCGACGTTTTTCCGCACTGCTACCCACCTGGACAACCCGACGGGTGGCCAAGCCAAGCTTTCCTCTCTCGGTTTCGTGACCGGTGCCGGTACCCTCGGCATTATCCCAGATGCCTATCCCGGATATCCGGAGTATGTGCCCCAACTCTATTTCAACAACTTCGACATTGGCGCACCCTCACTGATTACGTTCCAGCCCAATAACACCTACACGGTGTCGGACGGGCTTTCGAAGGTAGTAGGCAGACATACCCTTAAGTTCGGGGGAGAATTCCGCTATCTGCAAGTCAATGAACGCAACTTAGCCAGCCAGGATGGGGCTTTTGTATTCGACGGCACGGTGACTGGCGTCGATTTCGCCGATTACTTGATTGGAGCGCCGACAGCCCAAGGCGGATACACTCAAGCCGCCTTACAGCTTCTGGATTCGCGCACGCGCTATGGTGGTGCGTACGTACAAGATTCATGGAAGGCAACCCCCGACCTGACGCTGAACCTAGGGCTACGCTGGGAAGTGAGCATGCCCTGGTATGACACGCAGGGCAAGATCCAGACTTGGGTTAAGGGAGAGCAGTCAACGGTCTTTCCGAATTCTCCCCCAGGCCTCGTATATCCGGGCGATCCAGGCATTCCCAAGACGCTGGCTCCGACCAAATACGACAACTTCGGACCGCGCCTCGGTATCGCCTACTCTCCGAGCTTTACGGACGGAGTCTTGGGCAAGGTGTTTGGCGGACCCGGCAAATCCAGCATCCGCGCGTCCTTTGGCATCTACTACACGTCGGTTGAGGACCTCAATCTCTTCTATGAGGTGGCCGATGCTCCGTTTGGCTTGTACTGGAGCAGTCCGGGTCCCGTTTCGTTCTCGGAGCCTTTCCGAAATCGGCTGGACGGAGGCACCGACGGCGAAGGCCAGCGCTTCCCGTTCACCGTCCCGACTCCGGGCAGCCCGGCAAATAAGACGCTGAGTTTCGCGGTTTATGAGCCGATGTCTTATTTTCCCGGATACGATATTCATAACAAGCTCCCGTATGCCGAACACTTCAATTTCTCGATCCAGCGTGAGCTGAGCAGATCCACCGTATTGACTGTGTCCTACGTCGGCACGGAAGGTCACAGGCTTATCGCGCAGACCGAGGCCAACCCGGGCGATGCCGCCTTATGTGAGCAGTTCAGCGCGCAAGGATACTTCGACCAATCAGCCGGTACCCCCGGGTGCGGACCGAATGCTGAGCAGGATACGTTTACTCGGGGTTCAAATACTGCTTACGGCACCAGGAATAGTCTTTTGAATCCGAATTACTGCCCCGCAGCCCAGAGCCTCTGTTTTGGTTATGGCAACACCTTCACCAAGCTGGTGGCAAATTCGATCTACCACTCTGGAGAGGTGACGGTCGAGCGTAAAGCCGGTGATGTAACCTTCCTCGCCGCTTATACGCTCGCGAAAGCCATCGATGATTCCTCAGCTTTCGGCGAACTGATCAACTTCGAAAACGCCAAGCTTAGCCGTGGCCTGTCATCAACGGACGTTCACCAGAACTTCGTGGTCAGCTATATCTGGGAGTTACCGTTCAATCGGCTTTTCCACGGCTTGCCAAGGCTGACGAAAGGCTGGCAAGTGCAAGGGATCACGCGGTTCGCCGGCGGTTTCCCGGTCCAGATGGGAGAATCGAATCCCGTGTCTCCCGGGCCACTGTGCCCGTCGGGGCTGTGCGTGGGAGATGCCTCGCTTGTCGGCAGCCCGTCCACCGATATGCCCAATCTCGTGGGTCCAATTCACAAATCTAACCCCCGCTCTACTCCCGGTACGTTCACATATTTCAACCAGAGCGCATTTACCGCAACTGCCTGCAGCCTAACGCCGGCAGGGGTTTTGACCGGTCCTGATTGCGGAAGTTTCGGGACGGCGAACCGCCGATTCTTCCACGGCCCGGGCATCAACAACACCGATTTCGGAATAACGAAGGTCGTTCCCGTCACAGAAGCCATGTCTTTCGAGATTCGTGGTGAATTCTTCAACATTTTCAACCACGCGCAATTCATGAATCCGAGCGGGGACATCAGCAATTCTAGTTTCGGAAACATTACGAATGCACGTGATCCGCGCATCGGGCAGGTCAGTGCGAAATTTATCTGGTGATGTGGAAATGTGACCAACTCGGGCGAGGCCGCAGCTTCGCCCGCAATCTTTGTGCGACCAGCGAATCAGCTGAACTTGGTCTTTCGCCGGGCCCAACATGCTAGGCTGTAGTCCTGATGCTTCTGTTCCTTCTGGTGTTCATTATTGCAGCGCCTGGTTTCGCGCAAACCACGGAGAATTACCGCCAGCAGGCGATCGAAGAGTCCCGTCACAAGTCCTGGGACCAGGCCATCGCCAATTACCGCAAGGCACTGGAGCTTGAACCCAAGGATGCCCTCACGCACTACGACCTGGCCCTCGCGCTCAAATACAAAGGCGATGCGGTACAGGCTGTCGAGGAGTTCGAGGCGGCGATTCGCCTCAAGCCGAAATGGGCCGACGCCCACTACGGGTTAGGCGCCGCCCGGTACGACTTGCACCAACAAGATGCGGCGCTCAAGGAGTTGCGGATCGCCACGGAACTTGACCCTGCCAAAGCCGCACCTCATCGGCTGCTGGCGCGCATTTATGTGGAGCAGAATGCGCCTTCTGACGCGCGAAGGGAGTTGCTGCGCGCAGTCGCATCAGAACCCTCTGCGGACCTCTACTCTCAGCTAGGCCTGACCGAAGGACAGCTTGGGAATCTGTCTGCTGCGGCAGCCAATTTTCGCCATGCGATCCAGCTGAATCCGAAGCTTGCCACCGCCCACGTGCTTCTGGGAGTAACCCTGCGACGCCAACAGGATCACGCGGGTGCGCTTGCGGAATTCCGCAAAGCGGCGGCGATTGATCCGAGTGACCCACAGGCACAATTCAACCTCGGCAAGGAACTGAAGGGGGGTGGCGACTTGACTGGTGCTATTGCAGCATTCCAGCGCGCCATCAAGCTGAAACCGGATTTCGAAGAAGCACATTACAACCTCGGTACGACCTTGCGCGCTCAGGGGCAGACCGACGCGGCAAAAAAGGAACTAAATGAGATCAGCGGATTGCGGCAGTTCCGTCTGCGTTTGGCGCAGGCAAAATTGCTGATCCTTCGAGGCGTCGACGCCCTGAAACAGCAAAAGCTGGACGATGCCCTGGGGCTCTTTCAAGAATCGATTGACGAAAGTCCAGAGTTGCCGACCGGCTATTACTACATGGGTCTCACTTGGGAGCGCAAGAACGATCCCGAACGTGCGCTCGCAGCCTATCAGAAAGCGCTCGAACTGAAACCCGACTACGCTCAAGCACATTCCAGCCTCGGTTTACTTTACTGGCGTGGAGATGATCATTCGCGGGGGCTCCAGGAGTTCCGGGAATCCGTCATGTGCGATCCTGACCTAGCAGAAGCTCACTACAATCTCGCCCTTGCGCTGGCACAATCAGGAAATCTCGACGAAGCTATCCACGAACTGAACGAAGCCATCAGCATCAACCCCAACTACACCGACGCGAGAGTGCAACTCGGGTTAACGCTCAATCAGAAAAACGACAGGTCGGGCGCCATAAACGTGTTCCGAGAACTCGTTCGGCGTGACCCAGATTTCGCAGAAGGGCACAACAATCTCGGATTGATGCTGCTGGAGGCCGGCAGACTTCGTGAAGCGCAACAGGAGTTTGTGGATGCGGTGCATTTGAAACCGCAGTACGCAGAGGCACATTTCAATTTGGGGTTGACGCTGCACCAGGAAGGCAATGAGGTGGAATCGCGTCAGGAATTCGAGAAAGCGTTCGAGATCGCGCCGGAGTTGAAAGACGCGCAAAGACCGCCGGACTGAAATTCACTCCTAGACGGGAGGCGCTTATGATGGTAAAGGGGAAACAAGAGGTGTGTTAACTCTTCCGTTAAGGAAATATCGTTTACATCAGAGAGGTCAATCGCTTTTGTAGCCTTCATTCCTGACTCCTGCATCGCGCAGTTCTGTCTGCCCGATAGCTTGTCAAGGAACTGCCATGACAATGATTCTTAGGCGACGACCGTCGGCCACGCCATATCATTGTCTGGCTTCAGAGGGCCTCCGCATCCGTAGAGCGACGCCTGACAGCACTTCCCTGCTTGCAGCCACAATCATCCACCCGTGGTTTCGACCCCAAGAATAGGTCGCGCTATGGTCAATGCATCCAAAGCACTCGAGCATTCGTTGCAAATAGGCAACTTATTGGCTTCGTTTCGCAAAAAGCCCCTGCAATTCTTCACTCCCACCTCGCAGGTCTTGATTCCCCACGATACATCGTGTAACGATGTATTATTTGCCGATCCGCCAACAGGCCCGAAGACCAACCTGGCGTACAAGCTTGATTAGAGTTGTTGTCTCGGTTCCAGATGACGCTGCTGAGAAACCGGACCCCAGCCAACTTGTGCAGGAGATTCGCCAGCTTCGCAAGGGCGCATCTCAGGAAAAATCACGATCCGCGAGCTAATCAATGAAGGCCGCCGCTACTAAACTGCATGGTTTTGGATACCTCCATGGCCGTGGCCTGGTGCTTCAAGGACGAGAGCACGGGTTTCACGGAAGGGGGTTCTCGATCTGCTGTCAGCGGGAACCGAGGTGCTCACGCCTGCCATCTGGCCGTTTGAGGTCGCGAATGCTTTGCTAGTCGCCCAACAGCGCAAGCGCATCACCTTGGCACAAGCACCGCTTTCCTTCAGCGTATTGCGGCGCTTCCTATCTCGGTCGAACCGATTAAGCCCAGCACAGCGTTTAACCAGATCCTTTCGGTCGCACGTCAAAACGACCTCACCGAACACGCCGCCGCCTACCTCGGACTCGCTTTGCGTGAAGCACTCCAACTGCCCACGTTGGATCGCAAGTTACGCCGCACGGCGACCAGTTTGGGCATAAACTTGGTCACGATCTGAAGGCTTGCCCCCGGCACCCGATGATGCACCCTCACGCTGCGAATGGGCTTTCCGCTAGACAGTGTCCTTCCCCTATTTGTGGCTGGACAGTCAATTTTACCGCGACAGAGTGCTGAGAATCATGTGTTGTGAAATCGGGACTGTGAGGGTAAGATTGTCTTACCATGCAGACCAAAGTCTCCACCAAGGGACAAGTCGTTCTACCTGGGCCGCTTCGGCGCCGCCTCGATATTCGTGCCGGAGATCCGCTGGACGCCATTATAGAAGGTGGGAGTATTGTGCTGACGCCGCGCAAGAAACGGCCCCATCGAGCAAGACTTGTAACTGACCCGGTTACGGGACTACCGGCTCTAAGCGCGGGCTCGAACGCGCCGATATTAAGTAGCAAGGAAGTTGAAGAGATCTTGGCAAATTTTCCATGATCTACTTGCTCGATGTAAATGCTCTGGTTGCTCTCGGGTTCATTAATCACGAATTCCACCCTCGTGTTGCTTCATGGATCCAAGCGAGTAATTCGCTGCAGTTGGCGAGTTGCTCGATCACGGAGCTCGGATTTCTGCGTGTGCTAGCCCAAGCCCCGGCCTATGGATTCACTGTAGCTCAAGCGCGCACGTTGTTGCTGCGTCTTAAGGAGGGGCGGATCTCTCGCCTCACGTTCATTCCAGATGAACACGACGTTTCTCATCTTCCCGGTTGGGTCAGAGCGCCTAAGCAAATAACTGATGGTCACTTAAGCAAACTCGCGACGGGAAATAATGCGGTCCTAGCAACCCTCGATGAGAATATTCCTGGATCGTATCTAATTCCGAAATAGCCCCACCTGCGGTGCCGCCCCAGAGGTTGGGAGTGCCCGAGCCTGGAAAAAGAGGAGGACCGTTACGCCGGCTAGCAGGAGCGAAACCAGAGACAGGATCGAGCTAAGAATTTTGCCGCGATAGACCTGCGCTTTTCCGAAAGCGCGCTGCAGTCCCCTCGCCACGAGAATTAGGGCTACTACGGCCAGCAGCAAGCTCAGCCACGGTATAGCCCGCCGTCCGGGAGGGTTGGCGAGGAGAACCACATTGCACAGCATCGCACCGAGGGCGAGGAGAAACCCCAACCACACAGTCGAGTTCCAGTGCTTTTCGATCATGTCTGGCACGACGGAGCTCAGTTTAGCAGACTCATACCGCACAATTGTCCCGACACCTGTGCGGAAGTAGTCCAAGAGTTGCGGGAGACCCGTTTTATAGAGAATGGCTTGTGGCGCGGGTCAGGGCTGTAGGGGTCGTATAACGGAGCGCCTTTACATCGATAACTGCTTGCCTTTAACAGTGGAATTATTTCATCAGCTTGCCTTTTTCATTCTGAGTTGCAAGCCCATCTCGTATTGCCGCTTCAAGCGTATCGATGTTTATATCCTTTAGAGCTTTAAACCGAAGGCAATATCCGGTCACGCTCGCCTTGCCTAGTTTTTCTCCATACGTTTTGGCTAAGTACTGCTTATCTTTGAGACCAAGTATATAGACGGAGATTCCGGTTTTGTTTCCGCTCACACCAATTCGACAAAACTCTCTACTTTTTCCATCGGCATATTTTATTGTGTGAAATCCATATCCAATCGTAGGATTGGAAACAGTATGTTTTTTGCTGTCTTTACCATCGAAGAACCATAATTTGCATTCTGGTGACACTTGAAGTGTGAGCCGATGCAACTCTCGCATGTCACTACGTTTTGGCTCCGGTTGGCTGGTAATATACTTCTTGATTTGTTCTTGTACGTTCATATGTTCTGCTCCCTGGTTGCGCGCACGAGATTATACGACGTTTAATCCTTCTCCCTTGCAAGGGCGGGCGGCCCTGACCGTTGAGGTCACTGACCGCGAGGGCGCCCCGCAAGCCGTTGTTGCGTGGGGCTTTTCAGAATTCCCAAAGGCATGAAATGTGTGGAGCGCCGAAAAGCGGGCACGGTGGCTGGAGTACATGCACCCCAAGCCGAGTTCACATTCGGGACGTATTGTCGCTAGCCTTGATCGGAAACGCCTCGGGGCAGACTGCAGGGGCGGATCGGGATCTAGATCCGAGGCGTTTTCGATAAGGAGACTAGGAGGAAGCCGCTGGCGTTTGCGGCGGACGCGGTGCGC
>JBAUUQ010000045.1:0-71774 GCA_049582765.1 Terriglobales bacterium | reverse complement strand
GCACGGCGACCGAGACGCTGGCCTGGTGCACGTCCATCCCGATATACTTGTCTTGACTCATAAGGCGCTCCTTTCGCGTAGTTGGTGATGCCAACAATCCCAACCTACCGCAAAAGTGGGCGCCTTTCATATTGCGTGCTATAGAGATGTTTCACCAACTGACAAAAGCTGCGCCCGCACAACCACGCTCTTTCCGCCCACGCCAAGCCGGAAAGCCAGTAAGCACTGCTTCTTACTGTGACCAGCATCACAGACAAGGGGGGCGTTGTTGCGGTAAAAAGCTGTCGATGACCTCTTCGGAACGAGCACCACTTCCAATCGCGTCGGAGTGTTACCCCACCCGCCGAGGCAGCCGCTAGCCGTCCCAAATAGACTGCGCGTATGAGAAAGCCGCGCTCCACTCTCGTTCTTCTTTTGCTTTTGGCATTCGGTGTGTCTCTGGCTGTTCCGGCAGAAGATGTGCCGGACACTCCGTATGACGAATCGGAGACTCTGCCTTGCGAAGGCACTCCTCTGTTTTCGATCGCGGCACCGGAAGCTGTCGCGGCAGCGCCCGCGGTGCTGGCGTGCGTTTCTTCGCTCGGTTTAGATACGGTGGCGAGACGTTGCGAAAGCTACTGGAAATCCCGAGCCCGGGCGAACCCGCCCAATCTTGGACCCACTCGCCATCCTTACTGCTCTCTTCGCTGTTAGTTCCAGCACCAATCGGGGACAATCCCCACTTCGTACGCCGGATCAAAGAAATCGACGAAGTCTAGTTTTCAGGAGAATGCAATGGAATACTACTTTCGAAGCACATTCAGCCGTGTCGTGTCGATCCTGGTGATGCTGATGGCAGCGCTCTTGCTGTCCCCGGGTCTATTAATAGCGCAAACTACGGTAGCTACCGGCAGTATTGTGGGCACGATAACCGACCCATCAGGTGCGGTCCTCTCCGGAACAAGAGTGACAGTTACCAATATGGATACCGGACAGATAATTAACCTTACGACGAATTCTGCTGGAGTGTACAACTCCGGTGCGCTGACGCCTGGACAATACAGGGTACAGGTTTCAGCTAAGGGCTTCAGTTCGGTGGCACAAGTTGTGACAGTTCTGGTTGGCAATACCGCGACCGCCAACGCGAAACTGCAGCTCGGTCTGGAGAGCCAGGTGATCGAGGTGCAAGCGAACACCGTAGCCGTGAATACGGAGCAAGCGGAGG
Source organism: Terriglobales bacterium (assembly GCA_049582765.1). Taxonomy (GTDB): domain Bacteria; phylum Acidobacteriota; class Terriglobia; order Terriglobales; family Acidobacteriaceae; genus JBAUUQ01. The sequence goes on along the minus strand of JBAUUQ010000045.1, from coordinate 70,570 downwards.
TGCAAGGGGTTATCAATTCCAACCAAATTGAAAACCTCCCTTTAGGTGGCCGAAATTTCCTCGATCTGGCCCAGCTCGAGCCGGGTGTCCAAATCCAGGACGGGCAGAACTTCGATCCTACAAAGGCAGGGTACTCATCCATCTCGTTCGGTGGCCGCTTTGGCCGCACCGCACGTATTGACGTGGATGGCGTAGATATCAGTGATGAGACGGTCGGCACTACCACGCAAGACATTCCGGCCAGTGCTATCGACCAGTTTCAGCTCAGCCAGTCTTCTCTCGATCTTTCTAACGATCTGACGTCGTCCGGTGCCGTCAACGTAAGTACGAAATCCGGAACCAATACCTATCACGGGGAGGCCTTCGGCCTGTTCCGCGACCGGAGCGTTGGTGGAGCATCGACTCCGGGTGGTCAGGCCCTCCCGTTCCAGCGTTCCCAGTATGGCGGGAACTTCGGCGGGCCCATCATTAAGGACAAGTTGTTCTTCTTTATGGACGGTGAACGTGCCAAGCAGGATTCGCTTACGCCTGTTCTATTCTCCGCTCCCTTTGACATTTACAACGGTGGTATTAGTGTTCCTTTCCGCGACAACGAACTGTTGGGAAGGGTGGACTACACTCTGGGTCACAACGCCCGAGCGTTTTACCGATACGACTATTTCAAGAACTCTCTGCCCGGCACCTTCGGGTTCGGATACTCCGTGTATACCAATCAGGATATTACACGCACTCACGTGGTGGGAATTGACTTCAACACAGGAACTTTCACTCATACCATTCGCTTCTCGTACCTGAAATTTCAGAACCAGATCAAAGACGCTACCCTAGGAACAAGTCTTTTCGGTTGCTGTACGGGAGTCACCATGGAGGCTCTGGGTACCGGATTCTGGGTCGGGCCTAATATTGAGGCACCCCAGAGCACCCCGCAATCCAACCACCAGCTCAAATATGATGGCAGCAAGTCCATTGGTTCCCACATTCTCCGTTATGGTTTCGCTTGGAACCACATTCAGGGCGGCGGCTTTGCGAGTTTCTTCGGGTTGGCCCCGCGTATCTCGTGGAACCAGACCGCAGCCAACATAGCATTCGCAGCCAGCGGACCTTTCCCCGGAGGCGATGCCAATCCGCTGAACTACCCAGTCGAGAGGGTTCGTTATGGCAATGGTTTGGGATTTTCAACTGCGACCCCAGCTTTAGGTTTTCCCGCTGGCGGCCTGGGGCCGGACAACCGCATTGGTTGGTATCTGGGCGATGCCTGGAAGATCAAGCCGAATTTTACCTTGAGCCTGGGATTGCGGTATGACCGCGACACAGGACGGACCGATAGCGACTTGCCGGCTGATCCGCTCATCAACGCGGCCTTCCCCGGATGGGGCAATCGCGTTAACCAGCCCAACCTTAACTTCGCGCCGCAGTTAGGTTTCGCTTGGGATCCCAAGAACAACGGCAAGACGGTGATCCGGGGCGGCGCTGGCCTTTACTACGAAAACATCATTTACAACAACGTTTTGTTTGATCGTCCGTTGCGCCTGAAGACCGGGGCTTTCAATCAGACCCCGTACGGCTGTTACAGCGGCATCCCGCAACCCATGCCCGTTGCAACTGGAACCCTGACTCCGCCTGCAAGCTCCTGCGGTCTGAACGTCCGCGTTGGCGACGCCATTTCCTCGATCGTGTCAGTCTGGAACCAGTACGAAGCAGGAAATCCGTTGAGCCTCCAGGCCGCCAATCCCAACTACGTTGGCACAGGCTACCTTGGCGCGGGGTTGGGTGTCCCGGTCGGAATCATAGCCCCAGATTACAAAACCCCGCGCTCGGTGCAGATCAACTTCGGCATCCAGCGTGAGATTCGGCACGGCATGGTATTCAGTGCCGATTACTTGCGAAACGTCGAAACGCGTTCGCTGTTGGGCATTGACATCAACCATGACGGCGACGTGAAAAACTTCAATCTCACCAACGCTAAAGCCGCAATAGCCGCTACCAATGCATCGTTCGGCTGCGCCACGGTAGATTGTGCCGTCGGCAAGGGTGCAACCATGGCCGACTACGGGAACCACGGCCTGGCTTCGGCTTCCGATTTCGGCCAGGATTGCGTTGACGCCATCGGGTTCCCCTGTGCTTTCCCCGGCCTTAATCCTGGACAGTCGCAGTCTTTCTTCCTGCAACCCGAGGGTCGCTCAGTTTACAACGCCCTGCAGATGAAACTGACGCAGAACGTCGCGAATCCTTTCCGCGGGGTGAAGGCCCTGAACTTCCAAGTGGCTTATAGCCTGTCACGGTTCGATAACTCCGGGGGAGCTCAGGCAACGGGCACCACCGCAGACAATGATCAAGACTTCGTGCTGCAAGCCGCCGATAACAATAATCCCGATCGTTATTTCGGACCCTCCTTGATGGACCGCACCCACCAACTTTCGTTTGGCGGATATGCGGACCTTCCATTGAAGTTCCGGGTCGGGCTCATCTCTCATTTCTACAGTCCGCTCTCTTCGCCATTGGTGGTGCCCAACACTGGTTTGGGTGCAGGCGAAATCTTCCGTACCGATTTCACTGGAGACGGAACTGTGTCGGATCCGATGGCGGGAACGCACTTCGGACAGTTTGATCGCGGTACAGACGCTTCCAATATCAACACGCTCATCAACAATTACAACAGCAAATATGGGAACCAGCCTACGCCAGCAGGCCAAGTCCTGATTACAAAGAATCTGATGACACTTGGCCAACTGCAAAAACTCGGTGGGGTCGCGCCCCTGATACCGACGGCGCCGGCCGACCAGGTTAACTTTGCCTGGATGCGCTCCTTTGATCTGGATCTTGGGTGGAGGTACACCATCAAGGAAAGGTTCACTATCGAGCCGACGGTGTACTTCTACAACCTGTTCAACTTCGCCAACTTTGACCTGCCGCCAGTCGAGATGTCCGGCTTGCTCACCGGCACACCGGGCGGGATCAATGGCACAGGCAAGCTCGACAATGAGGCATTCCGAGTTGGAAATGGAACCGGGGTCTATGCGGTTGGTTCATCCCGGCAGGTCGAGTGGGGAATGAAGTTCACCTTCTAGCCTGAAATCAGATTAGTATTCCCGCCACCAGCCCTCGGGCTGGTGGTTTTTTTGGGCCCGGTTTTTGCCGCAGCGCAGAAACATGACGCCATACCAGATCACGGCTGATGACTTTACCGCTATGGATCGGAAACTTTGCGAAGTTTGCAACGGCGTCGATGCTCACCTCGGAAGGTTAGCCAAAAGGCCCTCGGCAATTCTGTCGTGGGCCTATTTAGGCAGTCACACCACGATAGCACTCAAAATCCCGGTAAATCAGTGCAATGGTGTGATGTGAACAGTCGCCTTAAACTAGTCTGTCCCGATTGGTCTTCAGATCCCTACAACTCCAATTCTGCCCGCACGGCTTCGTCCTCCATCTCGCGCTGCAGACGAAAGCCGAGCTTCTTGCAGATGGCCAGCATGTCCTGATTTTCCGCCAGGATAGTAGAAACCACGCGCTCCAGCCTCTCCTCTTTGGCCACGGCGATCAGGCGGCGGTAGAGCTCCGTTCCCATGCCCAGATGCTGGTGGCGATCGTCGACCAGCACTGCCAGCTCGGCCTCGTTGCGTCCGCGGAGCTTACTGAGCCGGCCGATGGCCACGATTTCCGGCATGCCATCTTCTTTCTTGCGCTCGACGACGAAGGCCATCTCCCGGTCGTAGTCGATAAAGCAGATGCGCGTGAGCCGTTCGTGCGCCGTGCGCTGGCTCAGCTTCAACGGCTGAAAGTAGCGCAGATAAACCGTGCGCTCGGAGAGAGCCTGGTGAAGCCGTATCAGCAACGGTTCATCCTCGGGCCGGATGGGACGAATGGTCACGGCTTCGCCATTCTTCAGAGTCCACGGCTTCACGTACTGGATGGGATAAGGTCGAATTGCCGTCCGCGGAAGCTGGTCCCGTTGTATCTCAGGACCGTACACCACCACCCGGGCATCGAGGGCCAAGAGGCTGGTGGGCGAGGCCAGCAGCGGATTGATATCGATTTCCCTGACCCAGGGCTGCTCCACCACCAATTCGCTGAAGCGCACCAGCAGCTCTCCCAGAGCGTCCAAATCGACGGCCTTGCGTCCGCGCACTCCCTGCAGCGCCTCGAAGACTTTGGTCTGTTCGATCAGCCTCCGCGCCAGAGTCGTGTTCAACGGCGGCAAAGCCAGCGCCCGGTCCTTGAAGACCTCGACCAGCTGTCCGCCCGCGCCGAACAAAAGCACCGGACCGAACTGCGGGTCGACGCTGCTGCCGACAATCAGCTCATATCCGTCGAGCTTCAACATCTTCTGGACGGTAACTCCGAGGAAGTGCTCGGCCCCCGCCTTCTCGCGCACCGCGCTTTCGATCTGCCGATATGCCGCACGAACCGCATTGGCGTCCAGCAGGTTGAGGTGCACTCCCCCAACATCGGTTTTGTGGGTGATGGTTTCCGAGAATAACTTCAGGACGACCGGATAGCCGATCCTCTCGGCTTGTTCCACCGCCTCATCCTGGTTAATGGCGACGACCGTCTCAACCGTCGGGATTCCATAGGCGGCGAGCAACTCTTTCGATTCCACTTCAGTAAGAATGGTTCGCCCGGCTTGGCGAACTCGCTGCACGATATGTTCGGCCCGCTTGCGATCGGGTCCCTCGACGGAATCTCCGTGGAGGGTTGGCGTCTCATACAATCCGCGCAGGTTATAACTGTAACGCCACATGTAGTAGAAGACTTTCGCGGCTGTATCGGGGAAGGGAAAGGTGGGAATGCCCGCCCGGTTCAGGATGTCCACCCCAGCGGCCGTTGCCGGTCCGCCCATCCAACTGGCGATCACAGGCTTGCCCAGATTCTGGGCATAGGGTGTTAGTTTTTGGGCGGTCTGCGTCGGATCTGACATGCCTTGGGGGCAGAGGATAGCCAGCATGCCGTCGACATTCGGGTCGTGGGCCACGATGTCCACCACCTCGGCGTACTTGTCAGGTAAAGCGTCGCCCAGAATGTCAATCGGGTTGCTGTGGCTCCAATGCGGCGGAAGTCGCTGATTGAGTTCTTCCATGGACTTGGTGGACAGTTCGGCGAGCTGACCGCCGCTGGTGATGATGGCGTCCGCCGCCAGGACGCCGGGCCCCCCGGCGTTGGTCACAACGGCCAGACGCGGGCCACGAGGACGCGGTTGTTTGGCCAGCACCTCAGCCATGTAAAAGAGGTCGGCTATGGTATTTACGCGCAGGACGCCGCAGCGGCGGAAAGCCGCTTCCAGCACCTCGTCGCTCCCGGTGAGGGCGCCAGTGTGAGAAGCCGCGGCGTGCGCCGCCGCCTGGGTGCGCCCCGCCTTGATCACGATGACCGGCTTGTTGAGAGTGACCTCGCGCGCCGCCGAAAGAAATGACCGCGCATCTCCCACTGATTCCATGTACATCACGATGCTGTGGGTCCGTGGATCGTTCCCCAGGTAGTCGATCAAGTCGCCCCAGCCCACATCCAGCATCGATCCCACTGAAACAAACGCACTGAAGCCAACCATCTCCTTCTGGCACCAGTCGAGGACGGCCGTGCACAAGGCCCCACTCTGGCTGATGAAGGCAACGTTGCCAGGGCGGGCGATATTGCTCGCGAACGTCGCATTCAATCCGCCGATAGGATTCATGACCCCCAGGCAGTTGGGCCCGATCAAGCGGATTCCGGTTCCTCGCAGGTGTTCTACAATCTGCCGCTCCAGTTCTTTCCCTTGTTCGCCGTGCTCCTTGAATCCCGCCGAAATTACGATGATGCCCCGTACTCCCGCCTCGACGCATTCCCCGATCAGTCCTGGAACGGTCATCGCCGGCGTTACCACCACCGCCAGATCGACCTGCTCCGGGATGTCGGCAATCAGAGGGTAGGCCTTAATTCCCAGCACATTGCCGCGCTTCTGGCTGACCGGGTAAACGGTGCCGCCAAAAGGGCTGCTGACCAGGCTCCAGATCACGGCGCGGCCAACGCTGCCGGGTCGCTCACTGGCCCCGATAACAGCCACGCTGTGCGGGACAAAGATGGCATCGAGCGGGTGGGCCTCGGAGTGGAGCACGTCGTGCGCCCGGTCGTGGGTGGGCTTCGTCTTGTTCACTTTGTTGACAGGTGGGGCACTCATAATCATAAAGTCTACCCCGACCGGAAGGCGCCGTCTGCGACGGGGATCACAATGCCCCCTTTTTTGGTCGCCGCAGGTCGAATTTTCCCGGGATCACCCCATTCTTTATGCTTGCATGCCTCAAATCTGTAGTATGATTTGCGCCGTCTAATCTGCCCAGTGTTGGGCAGTGTGGGGTATGGGTGACCCATGTCGTGTCACCCGCTCTCTGACCGGGAGGTCTGCATGGAGCATCAGGCCCTGGGTAATTCTTCCTCCGCCGCCGCAAGTTCTCAACCTTCCCCAAAACAGCACGAAAGCCGTGGCTTTTGGGTTCTCACTGCCTACGGTCTTTCCGGATTGGCGCTGTTCGGCGTGTTGATGTACTACTTTTCGACTTACGTCACCCACTAACCCGGAAGCTTGGGGGCCGTGCCGCATGACGTTGTCTCTACGGCTTTACTGGCTACGCCACCGCCGTAAGTGTGTCTACGCGAACTCTTCGCCGAACTTCCCGCTGTGCGGCTCTGGACATGCTAAAATGGCCCGCGTCTAGAACGTATCTTCCCAGCAAGAGACCTTAGCGTTTCCCACATTGCTAGTAGATGGAATTCGCCCGTGGCTGAGAGTCCCACCGACAACGCGACCATTACTTACGCTGATGCCGGCGTCGATATTGACCGGGCCAACCGCACCAAAAAGCGCATCAAGTATCTCGCTCACAAGACCTTCACCCGTAACGTCCTAAGCGAGATTGGCGGCTTCGGAGCCCTGTTCTCCATCGACAAAACGAAATACCTGGACCCGGTGCTGGTGTCGAGTGTGGACGGAGTTGGCACCAAGCTGAAAATCGCCTTTGAAATGGGCGTCCACCACACCATCGGCGCGGATTTGGTGAATCACTGCGTGAACGATATCGCAGTGCAGGGAGCGACCCCGCTGTTCTTTATGGATTACCTTGCCACTGGAAAGCTTGAACCGGAGGTGGCGGAGAAAGTCATCGAGGGTCTGGCGGAGGCCTGCAAACATAACGGATGCGCCCTGATCGGCGGCGAAACCGCCGAAATGCCCGGCTTCTATCCCGACGGCGAATACGACCTGGCGGGCTTTATAGTCGGTATCGTTGAGCGCGAGCGGATCATCACCGGCAAGACAGTAGAAGTAGGAGACGTGATCCTCGGCCTGGCCTCGAACGGCCTGCACACCAACGGTTACTCCCTGGCCCGCAGACTGTTCTTCGAAATTGCCGGATACACGCCGGATACCTACGTAAACGAGATCAAGGGCAAAGTCGGCAATGAATTGATGCAGACTCACCGCAGCTACTGGCCGGCGATCAAGAAGCTGGTAGCCGCCGAGAGCGTGTCCGCCATGGCCCATATCACGGGTGGCGGAATCACCGGAAATCTTCCCCGGGTCTTGCCTCGAGGCACAGCCGCAGTTGTCGAAATCGGCTCCTGGCCGTCGCTACCCATCTTCGAGCATCTGCAAAAACTCGGCAACGTCCCCCAGGACGAGATGCTGCGCACCTTCAACATGGGCCTGGGCATGCTGCTGGTCGTCCCCTCCAAGAAATTCAAGAAAGCGCAGAGCGTGCTGGAGCGGGTAGGAGAGAAAGCTTATACCGTGGGCAGGATTGTTAAGGGGGACCGCAAGGTGATGTACACGTGAGCTTTCCTCTCCGGAAACGAATGACAGTCCCTACGCGTCTGCAGTAATCAATCTCAATCCTTCCACGTGATCGAAATGTTTTCGATTGCGGGTCAACAAGGGCAAGTCATTCACCAGCGCAATGCCCGCAATCAAGCTGTCGGCCATGCCGATGGAAAACCCGCTTCGTGCCAGCTGTTGACGCACTTCGGCAGCCCTTGTGGCTGCCTCGCGGTCCAGCGGAAGTACGGGAACCGCAGCGACCAGGCGGCGAACTCTGTCTCCACGCTTGCCTTCCCATGCTCCGCTTAGCAGCTCAAAACAGGTAACCGCGCTGGTGTGCAAGCTATCCGACCGCGCATAATCCAACACCTGGTCAGTCACGGGTTGCGATCCCGCAAGATAATCGATGAGTACATCGGTGTCAGCGAGAATCAACGCCAGTTCTCCCGCAGAGACGTGGCGGTATTACGAAGATTCTTGGCGTCCTCGACCGAAAGCGAGCCAGCAAGAGACAACAGTTCCTTTCGTCGCTGCGCCCTGGTTCGCTCACCGTCGAGATACTCTTCAATCGCCTCGGCCAGAACAGCGGAAAATCCTTTTTCCCCGCGGCGGGCCGCCAGCGCCAGCAAGGCGCTGCGGTGTTCCGCCTTCATTTCCACCGTAGTTCGCATGTTTACATTATAACATGCATGTGCATGCACTGGCGTCGAGTTATCGCTTGAGCAGGTCCACCGGCTCCCGCACATCCGTCACTCGAAAATACTTGGCCAAAGCCGGATACTTCTTCGCCGCCGCTTCATACATCGCATACGCAACGTTGCGGTATGAGGCATGGCCCGCGGGCGTGGTTCTCAGCTCGGAAATGTACACGACTTCCGCGAAATCCATCTTGAACAGCGTCCGTTTGCGGAACGCCAACGGAATCGCGTAGTGGGCGTTCTCTTTTGCCTCCGCGCCAGCATGCGCGGCCAACTGTTCAACCGCCTCGGCCGCGCGCTGCATGACCGCATCGTAGTTTTCCCGCGCCCCGGCCGTTTCCAGTTCCTCCGGCGCGTCGTAGCCATGGCGGGTGGTGAACTCTTGTCCGATCTGGACACAGCGCCGGTGGCGGTGCATGTCGCGGAAGCCGCCAGTGTCCATCAAAATGTCGAAGCGAAACTGCTGCCCGGCGCAGAACGGCCGCAGGATCTCATCGTGCTTGCCGCGATGCCGCAATCCCACGTCTATGATTTCGCGGCGAATGGGTTCGCCCGCAGCCTCCACCGCCGAGCGAATCTGCCGGTAGGGATAGTGACTGTGCTCGTACACCAGAGTGGTCGCCAACTCCACCTCCAGCGGTTCGTCGTCCAGCAGATCCACCAGCGGTGCCGGCGCAACCGGCAGGCTCCCCATCAGCTCTGCTGCCAACTGGCGGAGCGCGCGCCGGGTTTCGATTTCGTAGGGGCTCGGGTCGGCGTACTTCACCAAGGTCGGGGCCACACGCACTTCACGCAGCAGTTCCTGCTCTGCCCGCAAACCCAGTTCCGGTGAGACGGCGCGAATCTGGTTCACCAGTGCTTGCACAGATTCCTGATTCACGTTGTAAGCCGGCGATGTCGCCGCCCGCTTCAGCAATTCTCCCAGCCGGCGCACTTCCTGGTGCGGGTGCGAAAGCAGACGCGAAACCTGGCTCTCTAGCGTGCGGGCGTTGACGATCTCTCCCAAAGACGTGATGGTCGCCAGCGGCAGCAGATATCGGGAGATGTCGAAAGCCCGCGCTCGCAGGGTGCGCTCGTAAGCCTCCTGCTTCATATCCGCCGGCTTGGGAGTGATACTGGCCAGAAACAAAGCCATCCGGTCGGACAAGAGCTGGTATTCGGCAAAAAGGTTTTCGATCGTCGAGAGATAAAGAGCGTGAGCTTCCAGGTCTTGGCCAAAATCCGGTGTGAAATAACCGCTCTTCTTGAAGTCCTGGTAGCGGGTCGAACGCTCCTGGCCATCCCAGCGCTGTTCGTCGGCCACGGCAATGGCTGCGAGAATCGAAAGCCGCTCGATGGCTAGCGCAACGTGAGCGAGGTCGGCGATGGAGCGGTGTCCATACTGGAAATAAAACGTGTTGAGAAATTTCTCCGCCTTCTGCTGGCTGATCTCCTTGAGCGACTCCTTCATGGAAAGCGCCGACCGCGAATACTTGGCCATGGCGTAAGCCTGAATTTCGGGCTCAGCGCCGTACACGGCGTAGACTTCCACCGCAGGTTCCACGGAGGACGACGGGCCACCGTTGGTCGGAGTGACAGATTCGCTGACGTCTGACATCGCGGACCTCAGATCTGGAGAAACTGAAACCGAGTGAGTATGCTTCAGGTTACCAAATCACCCGCGAAAAAGCGCACCCGCACTGACGGTGGGTAGCGGCTTCATTCGAACTGCTGACCACAAAGGACACAAAAGTATAGGAAGGAAAATCCCGCCCCAAAACCTTCGTGGTACTTCGTGTCCTCTATGGTTTATGGTTTCTGCGGTTGCCCTCTACGGGCGTACGCTATTTCTGGGTCATCACCAGTTCGCCGTTTTCCACGCGGATCCCGCCGACCTCATCCGGGAGTTTCAGCCGGTCGCGTTGGTCAGCGAGCTTCTTCTGCAGCGCTTCGTTAACCAGGCTTACCGGGATGCTCAGATCTCCCACTTTGAATTCCGTAGCATCGAATGTCGAATACCCGTCTTTCGATCCGAGATGGCCGGCCAGGGTCACATAAACATCTTTTCCGGCGATCTGGGTCAGGAACTGGCCACGGGCAATGTCCCCGTCGAAGCTTACCTGGTAGTCCTTGACATCGGGTTGGCCTGGGGCAATGACCGCATCCGGCGAAGACGGAACCGAAGTTGGAAGGTCGGAGGCGAGTTGCGCGGGCAGAGTCCCCGCCGCCTGAGCCAGGGCGGCGCTGATCTCGTCCGAACTCAGCCGTACCTCGGCAGGAGATTGTCCGGGCTGTTTGGGCTGCTCCAACTGCAGTAATTTCTGCTGAAACGAGTCCGCTTTGGTCGCCGCGACCGCGGCGGGCAGAGCCGGCGCCACCGGACGGGGCTTCTTCAACACCAGATAAATGGCAAGCAGCGAACTGACCAGAGTAGCCACGCTGATAATGCGGTCCAGCTTCCACTTCCTCATAGCAATATGTTAGCGGGGCCGGAGACCGGCTTCAGGTAACGGAAGACACTGGCCAGGAGGTCACCAACCGTGTAGGACCGGGTCGGAGACCCGGTCCTATACAAACCCTCAGGATTCCAGCTTTTTACTCAACAATTCGTTCACCAATTGGGGATTCGCCTGGCCCTTGGAAGCTTTCATCACCTGGCCGACGAAGAAACCGGCCACCGTTTTCTTCCCCGCCCGGTATTGCTCAACCTGCTTGGGATTAGCTGCGATTACGTCATCAATCATGTTCTCGATCTCTGACGAGTCGGTGATTTGCTGCGGTTTTTCTTTCTCGTAGACGGCAGGAAAGTCCTGGTTCCGCTCGAAGCAGAGATCGTACAAATCCTTGAGCATTTTGCCGGAGATAGTGCTTGCCTCCACCAGGTCGGCGGACATGGCCACTCCCCGCATGGTGATGGGCGACTGCTCAATCTCCAGATTCTTAGCTTTGAGACGTCCCATCAGCTCGCTTTGTACCAGATTCGCCACTCGCTTGGGGTTTTTCGCCGCCTTGGCCGCCGCTTCGAACTGATCGGCGAGAATTTTGCTCACCGTCAGCACCTGTGCGTCGTATTCACTGATGCCGTATTCCTTCACCATGCGCTGGCGACGAACTTCGGGCAACTCAGGCAAAGCGCTGCGGATTTCCGCTTGCCACTTTTCATCCACCACCAGGGGTAGCAGGTCAGGCTCGGGAAAGTATCGGTAATCATGAGCTGCCTCTTTTGAGCGCATGCTGTAAGTTTTTCCTTCCGCCGCGTTGTACAGGCGCGTCTCCTGGGTGACTTTGCCCCCGGATTCGACCAGGCTGATCTGCCGTTCAATCTCGTATTCAAGTGCGTCGCGAATAAACCGGAAGGAGTTCACGTTCTTGATTTCGGCTTTCGTGCCAAAGGTTTTCTGTCCCCGCGGACGAACGCTCACGTTGGCATCGCAGCGCAGGGAGCCTTCCTCCATATTGCAGTCGCTGACGCCGGCGTACAGAATGATTTCCCGCAGCCGCGTGAGATATTCATAGGCCTCATCCGGAGACCCGATCTCAGGTTCGCTTACGATCTCCGCCAACGGAACGCCGGTGCGGTTCAGGTCGATGGCGGTTGCATCGGCCGAGCCGGCAAATCCTTCGTGGAGACTCTTGCCGGCATCCTCTTCGAGGTGCAAGCGCGTGATGCCAATCTTCTTTTCGCGGCCACCCGTCGTAATGTTCACCCAGCCAAATTCGGCCAGTGGTTTGTCGTACTGCGAGATCTGGTAGCCCTTCGGCAGATCTGGATAGAAATAATTCTTGCGGGCAAAGACCGAGGTTTCATTGATCCGGCAATTCAGCGCCATAGCCGCCAACACCGCGAACTCCACCGCCTTGCTGTTCAATACCGGCAACGCTCCCGGCAACCCCAGGCACACCGGACAGACATTGCTGTTGGGCGGGTTGCCGAAGCGGGTAGAGCAGGAGCAGAAGATCTTGCTCTGGGTCAGAAGCTGGACGTGCACCTCCAGCCCGATTACCGGCTCGTACTTAGCCCGAACGGAAGTGGGAATGTCCGCAGTGGTCGCCATATTTGGTCATTATAAGGTTTCTGGCCTCGCAAGGATCGAGGACAAAAAGATCACCAGTTCCGACCAGTTGTGGTGAGATGTAGGCGCGAGCGTCCCCGCTCGCGTTTCCGCTTCAGAGCAACACCGCACGGGCGAGGACGCCCGCGCTTACAGTTTCAAGACCTCAACGCCGATTCGCTACTCACGGTTTGCTCGGTGCACTCAAATATTTCTCCAGCGGGACTTCAAAATACATCAACTCGTTCCCTTTGACATCGCGCACGCCGGTCAGATAGAAGTTCGCACCGGCCAGAGGGGCCGAAATCCCCGAGACATCGAAGAACAGGAATCCCGACTGCGTACTATGCGGCTCGACGGCCTTGGCGGCAAACTGCGAATTCTGGATTTCGTCTTGCGCGTCCTTGGCCACCGTTCCTTTCATCTTCTTGGGCCAGGGCAATGGACTGGTCTTCACGCCCGCGGACGGATTCGAGATGCGACGATAAATATCGTCCTCGGTCGCGGGCGGAATCTTGGTGCGATCGTAGGTCACAAGTTGCGGTGTCGCTGCCGCCAAAGAGATGGGCTGATCGCCGTCATTCGTGATGACCACAAAAATCGGCATGAAGCCGATTTCGTTGTAATGTACCGTGAAGACGCTGGCTTTGTCGGGCATATCGTAGGGATCGAGGGCCAGGGTCACGGCTTCCGTGGGATGGTCGTCATGCGCGGGATAAGTCTTGGCGGGCTGCGCCTGCGGCATCACAAAGTGCTTGCCGGCGAAACTAACCAGAGCAGAAAGCAGAACTACCGATAAAGCCGCACTCCGCGCACACGAACGCCTTGGCCCATGGGATGACATGATTTTCTGATTATAGGATGCAGACGGCTTTTCCAGCGGTGCCCGCGCACGGCCCGGCAGTTAGAATATCTCTTCCTCATGTATTGGCTCTACAGCGCGCTGCTGGCAGCCAGCCTGTTGCTGAGCCTGCCCTACTGGCTGATGCAGATGTCACGCCACGGCAAGTACCGCACCGGTCTGAGCGAGCGCCTGGGGAGACTCCCGCGGCGTCTGGCCTTGGAGGACTCCAGACCCACCGTCTGGGTGCATGCGGTTTCGGTCGGCGAGGTGCTGGCAACCAGCGGACTGATCGCGGAACTAAGGCGAAGGTTCCCGCAGTACCGGATCGTCGTCTCCACCACGACGGACACCGGGCAGAAGCTGGCCCGGAAGTATTTCGGAGAAGAGAACGTCTTCTACTTTCCCATGGATTTCGCTTTCGCCATTCGGCCTTACCTGCAACGCTTGCGTCCGGCATTGGTCGTGATCGCGGAGACCGAGTTCTGGCCAAATTTTCTGCACCTGGCGCACGAGAGTGGGGCTCGCATTGCGGTAGTCAACGCCAGAATTTCAGACCGGTCCTGGCCGCGATACCTCCGCTTTCGTTTCCTCCTCGTTCGAGTTTTGCGGCAAGTGAGTCTCTTTCTGGCGCAGACCGAAGAGGATGCCAAGCGGCTCATCGAGATTGGTGCTCCCGCGAAACGGGTCTCCGTGACCGGAAACCTCAAGTTCGATGTGCCTGTACCGGCGGCTCCCCCGATAGTTGCCAGCTTGCGGTCTGTGTTTCAGCAATCGGAGGCAGGCCCGGTGCTGGTATGCGGAAGCACAACTGAGGGCGAGGAGCCGTTGCTGTTGCGCGCTTTCGAGAATGTCCTGGCCAGCCATCCTCGCGCCGTAATGATTTTGGCGCCGCGTCACCCCGAACGATTCTCCGAGGTCGCCCAGTTACTCGAACAACTCGGCATCCGCTTCTGGCGGCGATCGCTATGGAGCGGAGATCCTATCCCCGGCGGAGTCCTGCTGATTGATACCATCGGCGAGCTGGCGGCTCTCTACTCGCTGGCCGATGTCGCCTTCGTGGGAGGCAGCCTGGTACCGCGTGGAGGCCACAACATTATTGAGCCGGCACAGCATGGTGTTGCCACCGTCGTCGGCAACCATACCGAAAACTTTCGTGACATGGTCAGCCTGTTTCAGCGTCACGACGCCCTCCGCGTGGTAGGCCCGGCCGAGCTTCCACTGGTTTTCATGGATCTCATTTCCAATGAACCTGCGCGAAAGGCGCTCGGCCAGCGCGCCGCCCAAGCCCTGCGTTCCCAGAAAGGGGCGACACAGCGTACGGCGGATGCTCTCCAGAAACTGCTCGATCCGGTCTCGGAGACGGCAGTCGCGGGCACGCCCCCATGAACCTGCTTGCCTCCATCTATGGAACTGGCGTGCGCGTTCGGAATGCGTTTTATGACCGAGGCACATTCGCCCAGTGCAAACTGCAAAAGCCGGTAGTCAGCGTCGGGAATCTCTCGGTCGGCGGCTCCGGGAAAACCCCGTTCGTCCTGCTCCTGGGAGAGCTCCTGAAAGCCCGAGGCATCCCCTTCGACATTCTTTCGCGGGGCTACGGCCGCAAAACCGAGGGAGTAAGGTTGGTGGAACCTGGCGGCTCGTCTGCCGAATTTGGAGATGAGCCCCTGCTGCTGGCTCGGCGGCTGGGTGTCCCGGTGGTGGTGGGAGAAGACCGGGCAGCCGCCGGACAATTCGCGGAAGAACGGTTTCAGCCGCAGCTTCACCTGTTAGATGACGGCTTTCAGCATCGGGCATTGTCGCGAGAGTTCGACATTGTGCTGGTCACGCCCGAGGATGCGCGTGACCGCTTGCTTCCCGCCGGACGTTTGCGCGAACCTCTTGGCAGTTTGGCGCGAGCGGACGCCGTCGTACTGGCCAGCGGCGCCTCTCCGGAAGCGTTCCCTCTAGATGGAAAGCTGGTGTGGCGGGTACGGCGGGGGATCTCCCCGAAAAATGTTCCCAGTCGCCCCGTGGTGTTCTGCGGAATCGCGCGCCCCAAGAACTTTCTCTTGCAATTGCGAACAGCGGGTATCGAGCCGGCCGCGGAAGCTGTGTATCGCGACCACCATGCCTACACCGGGAAAGACATTCGCGACCTGCTGCAGCTGCACCAGCAGAGCGAAGCCGGCGGGTTCGTCACCACCGAGAAAGATGCTGTGAATCTCGGCGGATTGCTGTCCGCGCTGCAACCGATTGCCGTCGTCCCGGTCAAAATGGAATTACTGGACGCAGCTAACGCCGTGGATACCATGCTGCGCGTGATTGCCGGGCGAACCCGGCAGTCATGAGAGAATTCACTTACTCGCGATGACAAAGCATCCCAAAGAGACCGACCGGCTTAAGAAGATCGTCGAGTCGTTCCCCAAGGTCACCATCACCGTGGTCGCCGACCTGGTGGCGGATGAATTCGTGTTCGGAGAAATCTCGCGGGTGTCGCGTGAGGCGCCAGTCCTCATTCTGAAGCATCGCGAACGCACAGTAGTGCCGGGAGGCGGGGCCAATGCGGTCAACAATCTGGCAGATCTGGGCGTGAACGTCTTGCCGGTGGGAGTAGTCGGAGAAGACGAGCCCGGCCGCCTGCTGGTTCGCGCCTTTCGTCACAAACGCATCCCCGTTAGCGGCGTTTTGAGGGACAAAAGCTACAGCACGGTGACCAAGACCCGGATTCAGGCGGGTATGGCGCACACTGCTCGGCAACAAGTCGTGCGTATTGATCGCGAACCAGAGGCCGAACCCAGCCCCCATCTCAAGCGCGAACTGATCCTGGCCGCCAGAGAATACGTGCGCGCTTCCGACGCGCTTCTGATCTCTGATTACGGCTATGGCGCGGCGTCACCGGCAATTCTTAACATGGTTCGGGAGCGCGGGCGACTCGATCGCGTGCCGGTTGTCCTGGATTCTCGCTACCGCATGCTCGAGTATTCCGGCATCGCAGCCGCTACGCCAAACGAACCGGAAGTGGAAGCGGCCTTGGGCGTGAAGATTGGTAACGACTGGGCAACGTTGTGTTCGACCGGGGATGAACTGATGGCGCGCATGAAGCTGCAATCGCTGGTGATCACGCGCGGTCGGGACGGCATGGTGGCCTTCAACGGAAAACATAAGCCGGTGGACATTCCCATTTTCGGATCCGACCAGGTAACCGACGTGACCGGCGCGGGAGACACGGTGATTGCCACGTTCACTGCGGCTTTCGTTGCCGGGGCAACCACCGAGGAGGCCGCCCAATTGGCGAACTATGCGGGCGGATTGGTGGTAATGAAGCGAGGGACGGCAACGGTTTCGCAACAGGAACTGCTGCATGCGCTGACGCAATCGCCTCCGATGACAAGGTCTCACTAAGTGCATACCGGGAAAATTCTGACCAGAGAACAGCTGTTGCGCCGGATTACAGACTGGCGGCGCGCCGGCGAATCTGTCACCCTGGCCAACGGCTGCTTCGACCTGCTGCACGTCGGTCACGTACGTTATCTTCATGCCGCCAAACAGCTGGGCGGGCGCTTGATTGTGGCCGTCAATTCGGACGAATCCGTACGCGCACTCAAAGGAGAGGGCCGTCCGCTGATGCCCGCCGAAGAACGAGCCGAGATTCTGGCGGCTCTGGCGGATGTCGATGCGGTGGTCATTTTTCCGGAGCGGGATGTGCGGGCGCTGATTCGCGAAGTCCGTCCCGACGTGCAAGCCAAAGGTACCGACTACACGGCTGACAGCGTTCCCGAGCGGGATGTGGTTCGGGAGTTTGGTGGACGTGTAGAAATCGTAGGGGACCCGAAGAATCACTCGGCCACTGAGTTGATCCGTTCGCGTCTCAAGCCGCAACACTCTTGAGCATGGACCTCCCGGTCACGTCTGCTTCCGCAAACTCGACCGCGGCGCCCGACATCCGGCGCCTGTTGATCGTGCGTCTGGGCTCAATGGGCGATATCTTTCACACCCTTCCCGCCGCCGTCGCGCTGCGCCATGCCTTCCCCGAAGCGATGCTGGGTTGGATCGTGGAAGAGCGCTGGGCGGAGTTGCTCTGCACTTTGCCGGAGCCGCGTTGCGGTCCACGTTCTCCGCGGAGACCGTTAGTGGACTGCATCCACACGGTGAATACCAAGCTCTGGCGTACCTCGCTGCTCTCCCCTCAGACCTGGGAGCGCATCGCCGCGGCCGGCAGCGAACTGCGCGCCCAGCACTATGAGATTGCAGTGGATTTCCAGGGTGCAGTGAAATCGGCGGCGTGCGCGCGCTGGTCGGGGGCGCCGACCGTCTACGGATTTGCTCAGCCCAGAGAGAATGTCGCGAGCATGTTCTATACCAGCCCGGTAATCGCACAGGGAACACACGTTGTCGAGCAGAACCTGTCGCTCGCTGAAGCGGTGGCCCATCAGCCACTGGAACCCGGCGTGGTCACCTGCCCGGGCGATGAGGCGTCGGAAGCGTACTGTGAAAACTGGTTGCGGCGTGAAGCCATCGACAGTTTCATCCTGCTGAACCCGGGTGCAGGCTGGGGGGCCAAACAGTGGCCGGCAGAACGTTATGGACAGGTTGCCAGTCGGTTGCATGAAGATGGCTTGCGATCTCTGATCAACGTTGGCCCCGGCGAAGAACCGCTGGCCAGGGAGGCCGAAGCTGCAAGCGGAGGAGCAGTTCGTATTCTGCGTTGCTCCTTAAGCCAACTGATCACATTCACCCGCCGCGCCAAGCTCTTTATCGGCGGTGACACAGGTCCCATGCACATGGCCGCAGCCCTGGGAGTCCCGGTAGTTGGCATCTTCGGTCCTACGAATCCCGCCCGCAATGGGCCCTTCGGAACTCGCAGCGTTGTTTTGCGGAGTCCTTTGAGTCCCACAACGCATGCCCGCCGCGCCGCGCCCGATCCCGGTCTTCTGGAGATCAGCGTTGACCAGGTGACGACGGCGGCCCGGCAGTTGCTGAGGGACACCCGTGGTTAGCTGGGCGAGGGTTGCGCGTCGCATCCGGGTGCCGCTGGGGTTCGCCTTTGCGGCCGCGTACCTCTGGCTGGCTCATCCGGCTGCAAAATCTCTGCTACTAGGGACGGTATTCATCGCCATGGGCCTGGCCCTTCGAGGTCTGGCCTCCGGACACGTGCAGAAAAACGAACAGCTGGCCACGACGGGTCCATACGCCTATACAAGGAACCCTCTTTATCTGGGATCGCTGATCCTCGCCATCGGCTTTGTGATTGCCGCTCGAAGTCTGTGGATCGCTCTGATCCTCGGCATCCTGTTTCTGGCGATTTACCTGCCCGTCATCCGCGCCGAGGAGAAATTCTTAGCGCAGCGTTTCCCCGAATTTGACAGTTATGCGGGCCGGGTGCCCCGCCTGTTTCCAAGAATGCCCAGCGCGGTTGGCAACGGCGGCAAGTTCTCGTGGGCGCTTTATTGGAAGCACCGCGAGTACAATGCGACACTAGGCTCTGTGGCAATTATGGCGGCTCTGGTCGCGAAACTGGCCAGGATGTTCCGATGAAACCCCGCGCAGACAACGCCTGCGGAGCGCTTGGCTTCTGACCTACTACGGTGATGGCACATTCAAGATGAGACTTCTCTCGATTGCAAACTTGAGATACTTGCTCGCCGGGTTCTGCGTTTGCTGGTGTGTCGCCCAGACGAATCCCCCATCCCAGGGCCAGGGCAATCTGGCTACGATCAGCGCCGGTCCGGCCACCGGGATCGTTCCCCCGCCTCCCGACTATCATTTCCCGGATGGTCAAGCGTACGTTTATTCGGTGGAATGGCATCTGTTCACCGCGGGATCGGCGCGAGTCAGCTTGCAAGCGGATGGCGGCCAGCAGCACGTGATCGCGACCGCAGTCTCTACCGGGGTGGTCAACGCTCTGTACAGAGTCAACGATCGTTTCGAGGCGTTCTTCGATCCGCACACGTTTTGTTCTTTGAAGGTATCGAAGCACATCGAGGAAGGTTCTCACGCGCGCCAATCGGAGTTGCATTTTGACCATGCCCACGGCAAGAGCGTGCTCGATGAAAAAAATCTGAAGACCGGAGAAACCAAGCACGTCGAAAACGACATTCCACCTTGTGTGAGCGATGTGGTAAGCGGCTTCTACTACTTAGCCTCCCTGCCGTTGCAATCCGGCAATAGCAATACGTTCCAGGTCAACGACGGCGGGAAAACCACGGAAGTCACGGCCCATGTGGAAGCTCGCGAACAGGTGAAGGTTCCGGCCGGCGTGTTCCATACCGTGCGGGTAAGGGTCGAGGCCATCTCGGGTGCTATGAAGGGCAAGGGGACAGTCTGGTCCTGGTTCACCGACGACGCCAATCACACTCCCGTGCAAATGCGATCCAAGCTGGGGTGGGGAACCCTCCTCTTCCGCCTGCAGAGAGTGGAAAAGCAATAAAAACACTCCCTGGTTGTCATCCCGAGCGGAGCGAGGGATCTGCAGTTTGCCGGGAACTGTCGGAACTGCAGATTCCTCGTCGCTGCCGCTGCTCGGAATGACAAAAACTCCGGAACTTTATTTCTGTGCCAGCAGGGATTTCGCCCGGCTCAACTCCGGCCGGTCGGAATTAGAGCCTGCGCAGATCTTCACCAACTGTGCGTAGTATGTGCTCGCCTCTTGGTTCTTCCCCGCCAGTTCTGCCGCGTGAGCGGCGCCATACAAGCCATCAAAACGATTGGGGTTGAATTTCAGATCGGCCTCGTACTCCGTCAAAGCCTGCTCCGGACGGTTCATATCCAGCAGCAAATCCGCCAGCATCTCGCGCGCAGGAATGGCCAGCGGTTCGTCGCCGTTCTCTTCCTGCTTCTGCGCGATGCTGCGCAGCGTCTGCAGTGCGGCGTCGTTCTTACCCTCGGCGTGGTCGGCCCAAGCCGACGCCTCCTGCCGGTCTTCTTCCACGGCTTCGGCGAAGTAGGATTTCTTCTGCTTCACCAGCCGCTGGTGAATCTCGCTTATCGCCGCGATATCCTGGCGGGCCGCTGCCACGTTACCGCTGCGAGCCTCCCCGATTGCGCGCGCCCAGTAGGTGATGGAATTGTCGCCAGTGTCAGCTCCGGGCACCGGTGTGAGCGAGGCCGCGTCGCTCCAGTGATGCAACTCGAGCGCGTAACGTGCCGGAAACACGACCATTGCGTAAACCCGGGGATCGAAGCCCTCTCCATACATATCCTTCATGGGTGGCATGGCCTGAACCTCTTCAATCAAATGCCGTGCATCCGCTTCCCGTCCCGATTGCAGATAGGCATACTCCAGAAAGTCCATGGCGTGAAATTGGTGTCCTTCGCCACCCATATGCATGGCCGCGGTTTTTCGAGTCGCCGTAATGGAAGCCAGATTGGAGTCGATATCGTCCTGCCACAGCCCCAGGCGGGCAAAGATGTGGGACGGCATGTGCAATGCATGGGGTGCGGCGGGCGCAACCTTGGCGTAACGGCGCGCGGCCGGCAGTCCCAGCTGCGCCATCTGCGGGCTGTCATAGCTATGGATCAGGTAATGCGCCACCCCGGGGTGGTCAGGTTCTTGCACAAAGAGTGGTTCCAGTACCGCTGCCGCTTTCTTCCGATTGGTGAAATTAGGATCTTTATCCGGCTCCGAAGCGAGTAAAGAGAGAGCGTAGAAAACCGCGGTCTCGCGATCCTCCGGGTGATGCTGATGAATGCCTTCCATGGCTTTGCAATAGGCATCCGCCCGCGCATGATACGTGCGAGTTTTCGAGCCTCCGTAGAAGGCCTCCATGGCCGCAACGTAGCTGCGGTCACGGTCGTCGCTGGGATGGAGGTCTTGAGCTTTCTTGATCTCCGCTTTGCCCTTCTTGATGGTCTTGCGGTCGGGTTGGTTCCAGAGCTGGTGCCAGTAGCTCATGGCCAATCCCCAATGAGCCATGGCGCAGTGTGGGTCGTCGATGGCGATCTGGGCGAACTCCTTCTGCGCTTCCTCGTACCAGAACGAATGCAACAGAGCCACGCCCCGCTCGAATGGCTTCTGCACGGTCACAGTGCACGAAATGGGGAAGTGAACCGCCCCTAGTTGATCCTGAGTCAGATCTTCGTGATGCTGGCCTTCGTCATCGGCAAATGAGAGGTTGTTGAATAACAGGAGAACCGCAAACACCAAAGCAAGACGCTTCATCAGTACACTCCGCCGAAAAACCGAGTGTAGTCTCGAAGCAAAGCAGGGTCAAACGGCGAGGTTGTCAAGATTCCGCTACTGCAGGCGGAAGCGCTCGTTCATCAAGCGTTGCAAACGCGGCCGATAGATGATGTCGTAAGTGAACTCTTTGTCAGGAAACATAGCCAAGGCCGCCCGCTTCGCCCCAGCCGCTAACTCGGAGGCTTCTTCCAGGGTGAGATTTGGATCCTGGCCGATGACCGACATCACCATGCTGATCATCACTTGCAGACGGCGTATGTTGCGAGCCTCTTGCTCTTTCTCGTTCAGATTCCCGGAATGCCCAGCCCGCTCCCCAGTGTTCATCGGGTCCCCCGCTTCCGCGTCGCTGCACTTTGTCCGTTAGATGTTCCCGTACAACCGGGCGTTGCGCCCACTTCGTAAGGGTATTCTGTAGGTAATTTCCGGGTAGCGCAATGGCCCCACGGTGTACGACTTCGGTCACCCCTGCCCGCATCCGACACCAGGCAGGGTCACTCAAGAACACGCTCTCGCAAAGCCCTTTCGGGGGTAGAATCTCCAGTACGGGATAAAGCCGCAAAAAGGTGGAATCGTCCTGAATCGTAGCCTCGCTGGAGGACTGATGGCAGAGCCGGGTTCTGCAGAGAAAAATCAATCTCCCAATCCGCATGAAAAGCTGGTCCGCATTTTCGATACTGAACAGGAATCGGAGGCTCTGGTGGTGCGTGGACTGCTGGAGTCCGCCGGGATCGATGCCGATATCACCTCGCTGGACGCTCAGCAAGACATCCTCCCCGGGGTTGGCGGCACCGTCATCCTGGTGCGCGAAGAAGATGCTGCCGAGGCTCGGAGCCTGATTGAGGAATACCGCCGGGCACCCGACGAGATGGAAACCGCCGAATTCAAAATCGTCGATGACTCGCAAGGTAAGGAGTGACGTTTTTCCCGTCCAGATAAAATGTGACTGCGCCATCGAGATCGGTTCGATAAGTCCGGACCTGCGATCCCTGCAAGCGTGCCAGCACCCCCTGCCGCGGATGTCCGTACACATTGCGCCAGCCCACCGAAATCACCGCATACCGGGGATGAACCGCCGCCAGCAGTTCCGGTATAGTCGAAGTCGCGCTGCCGTGATGGGCCACCTTCAGTAAATCCGCTGCCGGCTGCTCCTGCGCAACTTGTCTTTCGGTCGCCTTTTCGGCATCTCCTTCCAGTAAAGCTGTGCTTTTCCCGTAGGCAACGCTCATCACCAGAGATTCGTCGTTTGGTTTGGTAACGTGTCCCGCCAAGTCTGAAGCCGGGGCCAGCACCCGGAGCGTGAGCCCTCCCGATTCCCATCGATCTCCTGCCCCACGCGAGATGACAGCCACTCCGAGTTGAGCAGCTTCCTCCAGGAGCTGGTCCATTTCCGCATTTGGCTTACCGCCTCCTATCCACAACTCGCGAGGATGAAAGTTCGCCAGCACCGCCCTCATTCCGCCGATATGGTCGGCGTGAGGATGAGTTACCGCAACCGCGTCTAGGCGATCGATCTCTCGCGACCATAGGTAAGGTGACACCACGTCTTCCCCAATGTCGAGTTCCGAGTGCATCCAATGCGGAATCCCTCCGGCGTCCACCAGCAGGCTTTGACCTTGCGGCGAAACCACCAGAATGGAGTCGCCCTCTCCCACGTCGATCGATGTGACCTCAAGAACTCCGGTTTGAATGTGAGGGTGCGAAGGGAGGAAACAAATCCAGAGAGCACACGCGGTGAGCGGCGCGAGCCCAATCGCCATGAACCAGGGTCGCCGCCGCGCCAAAATCATGGCGAGCACCAGGGCCGCGACACTCGCCAGAATGGTGGAAACGCCAGGCGTTGGCACACGAGCGTCAGCGATTCGCAGCCCACCCAGCCAACGAACCGAACCAGCCAGCGCCTGAAGAGATAGGTTGGCGACCCAGACTGGCAACTGGGCCACCCAGAGCGAGACATAGCTCAATGCCAGTGCGGCGATGCAAGCGATCAGCGCGATCTCAGTCAGAGGGACAGCTAACAGGTTGGCCGGCAGCGCGACCAGGGTAGCGCGATGAAAGTAATAGGCCATCGGCAATACGAAACCGATCTGCAATACAACTGAAATCAGCAGGAATTCGCATAAGAACAACAGCACACGGCCGGCTCCGGCCATCACCACCAGCGCAACCTGTCCCCCGGGGAAACGCTGCAGCCTGCCGGCGATCAGGCGCAGATCAAGACGAAGCTGCACGAGTGCAGCGGGCAGCGCGAAGTCGTCGCCCGCGGCACCCAGGTTCTTAAGAGCTGAGACGAGTGGCCGCGTCGTGCGATCCAGAATGGGGCCGCCAACGGCGGTGATGATCAGCACGCACAAGAAACTGAGCTGGAAGCTGGCACCGGACAACGCCGTCGGATCGATTAATAAAAGCAGCAAGGCGGCCGTGCCAATCGTGTTGAGCACAGATTTCCTGCGATAAAGCGCCCGCGCACCCAGATAGAGTGCCAGCATCAGCGTGGCGCGCCAGACCGGAACCCCAACGCCAGTCAGCAGTGCGTAGAGGATCGTGAGCAGCACCGTTACAGCGCTGGCCGCGAGATCGCCAACCCGCAGTCTGCGGAGCAACCAAAGAGTTACCCACGCCAGGATGCCTACTTTCAATCCCGAGATCACCAGAACGTGATAAGTTCCGGTGCGCTGAAAGTTGGCGAGAAGGTCGCGGCCGAGGAGTGCGCTGTCTCCAACGAGCATGGCATCCACCAAAGCCGCAGTCTGCTCCGGCCAGAGCAGATGAATTCGCTGAATCATGTCGCTGCGGATGTAGGTACGCCGGAGTTCCGCGCGGCTGCCGGCAAAGCCCGGAAGCAGTTCAACGCTGGCCGCCTTCGCAGAAGCCAGTGCCACGATTCCGTTTTCGGCAAGGTATCCCCGGTAGTCAAAGGCTCCAGGGTTGCCGAAGTTTCGCGGCCGCGAAAGCGTAGTCGAAAATCGGATGCGCTCGCCGTAGCGGAACTCGGGAATCGAAACAACACCCACCGCTCCGCCGGGTGCATCCTCTTTGCCATGGAACGTGGCACGAATTCCGAAGTGCATGCTTCGCACCGAGTTTTCAGTGGCGACTTCTTCGGTTTCCAGGTCCAACCTTTGCTGAACTTCACCTATCCCCTTGTGTTGCAGGGGCCCTTCCCTAACCACATGCGCGGTCACAAGCGCGAATTGCCCATCCGGCAAAGGAAAAACATTGGCGGAATTGGCATGGACTTGAAAGGTAAGCAGTCCCATGACGAAAACTGCGGTTAACGCGAGTACGCGCGCGGCATGAGGCCGCCTCCGACGCCAGTAAGTTGCGGCTACCGCGAAAGCCAGCGCCGCCCCAAACCACCACCAAAACGGCCTCCAAATAAAGGAACTGGCGATGAGTCCACCGCCGTATGCCAGGGAAGTCCAAAGTAGGGGCTGACGCGGAGGAGCTCGCTGGAGGATTGGCGGGTTGGAAAAGTCGTCTTCTCCGCTTCCGTTTAGCGGACCAGGTGAAACACGCTTTCCAGGTGATAAGTTTGGGGGAAGAGGTCCACCATGTGCGCCTGCTGGATACGATATCCGGCTTGAAGTAAACCCACCAGGTCTCGGGAGAGGGTTGCCGGATCGCAAGATACGTAGATAATCCGGCCCGCTCCCAACCCGATCAGGCTCCGGACCACCGCTTCCCCCAATCCGCCCCGTGGCGGGTCCGCCACTACCAGGTCAGGCCGTAGCTTCCCCACCACGGTTTTCAAGTACTCCTCGGTTGTCGAACGAACAGCCTTCACGTGCGATGGCGAATTGTAGAGAAGATCGGCGTGAGCGGTCGGTGACGATTCAACCGCGATCAGCTGTGGAAAACTTCGGGAGAGCACGGTCGAAAAGAGCCCCACCCCGGCATACAGGTCGAGCGCCAGATCGCCCGACACTCCTTTCGTCACGATTCCTATCAGCTCGTCGGTCATGTGACGGTTGACTTGAAAAAAGGATCCGGCGCTGACGCGATACTCCGAATGACCTGTGCGGTAGGTGAGTTCCGTCGCCCCCAGGTTGGCGACTGCCGGCTGTTCCGGGGATGCACGATTCCTCCTGCCTGCGCTGCGCAAAGTTACTCCTGCTGTACCGGGCAGGGCCTGTTGCAGTAGTTTTGCAATTCGTGTTGCTGCTTGGGAAGAAATACCGGGAGCACAATCGACGTCCAGCAGCAGACGAGCGTCCTCGGCATCCGCGAAGAATTCGATTTCCTGAATCTCGCCTTCCAGCATCCCACCCACCTGCCAGAGCGCAGCGATGCCCTGATTGATCAGCGGCGAACTGATGGGACACTCTGTGATGGGAAGCAATTCGTGGGAATTGTGCTTGTAATATCCCAGCGCAAACTCCGGCTTGGTCTGGACCTTGACCCGGGTTCGATTGCGGTAGCTCCACGCCGCCGATGGATGGACGATGAGGTCTGTGGCCAGATCCAGCTTGGCGATACGGCGGAGGTTCTCCTTTAAGATCGCCGCTTTGATTTCCAACTGGTGCTCGTAGCCGGCGTGCTGGTAGTGGCAGCCTCCGCATTCGCCGAAGTAGCGGCACTGTGGGAAGACGCGATGGCTCGAGGGCGCCACGATAGTGTCGGCGCGCGCGCGCGCGAACCCGGGCTTCTGTTCGAGGATTGTCGCGTCGACCTGCTCGCCTGCAAGCACGAACGGCACGAACACTGCTTTGCCGCGGCCGTGCTCGTCGGCAGGCAACCGGGCCAGACCATCGCCGCCATACACGAGTTTTTCAATGCTGAGGAGCAAGCAACGATTTTAGTCAGTAATGACGCTTGGTGCTGGGTCCGCGATAAGTGTGGGGCGGACACTCTTGTCCGCCGCCTTTGACTCTGCCCTGGCGGTGTACTCCCAATGCGCAACCGTCGGTTTATCTCGTCCCAGGAAAAGCAGCAGTTCCTGGCGGCCCCCCGGCCAATCGACATCAACGTCAACGGCGGCGGACAGGAGTGTCCGCCCCACACGAGGCTTTCCGCTCGCCTGAACCTAAACTCCTCCGAAGAGTGCTACATATAAAACAAACTCAATCTTGGCAAGCTGTATTTCTCCAGCAGGCGTTTGTGCACATATTGCTTTTGCAGCTGCTCAATCTGTGCAGCTGGCATCTTGCGACGGTAGGGCGCCAGTTCCCGGTCGGCCTCAGCCCGCACCGTGACGATTTCCGTGTCTTCCGTTGCCGCCAGTAGCAGGGCAAAGAGCTTTTCTTCCGCCACCGTGAGCCTTCGTTCGAGGTCCTCCAAGCGCGGCAGAATGCGCATCGCCTCCAGCTCTGCCACCATCTCACGCAGTCTGCCGGCAGTTTCCTTGGCCAGTTGCTTTACGGAGACGCCGGGTTTTTCCGGCAGCTTTGCGCTTTCTAGTTTTTCCGCGTTCTGCCGCAAGAACGTCACGATTTCGGCTTTCTGGAAGCCGCGGTCCGCTGCCTCGGGCTTGGCCGAGCCCACCGCTGCTTCCTTCATGTCTTCGGCCGCGGTTAGAACTTCCTGGGCGCAGAACCCCAGGCCATTGATTTTTCTCGTCTTGGAAGGCCGTTGCTCATAGTGATCAAAGGTCGCATCGATGCCGCGCAACACCGCATCCAGGGGAATTCCCGCATCCTTCCAGGTTTCAATGAGTGCCCAATCCAGCGTTGTCAGCAACAGGACTCCCCCTCGCCGCCGCTGAAAATGTTCCTCGATTTCGGTGAAGTAGTTGAAGTAATTTTGCACGGTAATCTAATTCGATGAAGGTACGGTGCGCTCCATCAGCGGGGCCTGCGTCCAGATTGAGGTTTGCTTTCAGGCTTGGCTGCCTGCGGTACTGTGGATGGCACCGCCTCACGCGGCGTCTTGCTGGCAACATTGCGCTCCCAGATGATGCGCAACCCCTCCAAGGTAAGAAAATCATCGACATGCTTGATGTACTTGGAGCCGGTGCTGATCAACGATGCCAGACCGCCGGTCGAGACCACCTTCGTCTGGCTGCCCAGTTCCCCCAGCAGCAATTGCAGAATCCCGTCCACCAACCCGAGATAGCCGTAATAAAGCCCCGATTGCAGGCTGGCGACGGTGTTGGTGCCGATGATCTTGGCCGGCTTGCGAATATCCACGCGCGGCAGGCGGGCAGTGTGCTCAAACAAAGCATCCGCCGAGATTCCAATCCCCGGACAAATAACGCCACCTTGATACTCCCCCTTGGCGGTTACGCAGTCGAAGGTCGTGGCCGTTCCGAAATCCACTGAAATGACCGGCCCACCATACTTCTCGAAAGCCGCCACCGAGTTTACGATGCGATCCGCGCCGACCTCGGCCGGATTCTCATACAAAACCGGCATGCCGGTTTTGATCCCCGGCCCCACGAAAAGGGGTTTGGTATTGAAATAGCGCTCGCAAACCTGGCGCAGCGTCGAATCGAGCGGCGGCACCACCGATGAGATCACAATCCCGTGAATGCCCTTCACTTCCATGTTGTCCATGGCAAACAGATTGCGGAAGAGCACCCCGTACTCGTCGACCGTCTCGCTGGCGCTGGTCGCGACCCGCCAATTTGCAATCAGCCGTTCGTAAGCTCCGTCGCCAGAAACGCTGCTCCTCGGCGAATTCCTCCCGGCCTCGCGCGCGAAGACACCCAGCACCGTATTCGTATTGCCTACATCAAGGACGAGAAGCATAGACAAACACGCAGGATTATTTCAGTCGTACCGTACCGCTCAACACCGTTCGCACACCTTGCGCCGTCCGAACCTGCAAAAAGCCGCGGGCGTCGAGCCCTTCGGTCACGCCTTCGAAGCCGCCATTTTCCTCCACCCGAACCGCCGCGCCTTGTACCGAAGAGGAGTGCTCGGCAAAGCGCCGCAAGATCGACTCTCTTGCGTTCGGGTTCTCCAACAGTTGCCGATATTCCCGGTCGAGCGATTTTAGCAAAGCGGCGCAGACTTGCAGCCGGGATTGCTCCGTCCCGGAAGCCAATCGAAGGGAAGTAGCGGACACCTGCAAATCCGCCGGGAAACTCGCCTGATTCACGTTGATCCCAATCCCGATGACTATATAGCGGACGCGCGTGACCTCGGCGTTCATCTCGGTCAGAATTCCGCAGAATTTCCTGCCCCCAATCAGCAGATCGTTGGGCCACTTCAGGTCGGCAACCATCCGGTCATCGATCTCCTGCACCGCCGCCCGCACCGCCAGCCCGGCTGCGAGTGAGAGCACCAGGGCCTCGGACGGCGGCAAGGCCGGCCGCAGCACTGCAGAGCAGTAGACTCCCACCGATCGTGCGGAATACCACTGGTGCCCACCCCGGCCGCGCCCCGCAGTCTGCTGCTCCGCCAGAAACACGCTGCCTTCCGGCGCGCCCGCAGCAGCCGCATCCATGGCCGCGCTGTTGGTCGAGCCGATCTTGTAATAGTGATGGATGCTCTTGCCAAAGATGGTTCCCTGCAGCAGCGGCGCCAGAATATCCGGCAGCAGCAGGTCGGGCATGGAATTCAAGCTGTACCCGGTTGCCGGATGACCGCCGATATCGACGCCCAGTTGCCGCAGTTGCTGGATAAGCCGCCACACTTCCGAGCGGCTGGTTCCGATCTCCGAGGCCAGCTTGGTCCCACTCACCACTACAGTGGCGTTATCGACCAGCAGCCGGACGATGCGTCCCAGCCGCACGTCGCTTGGGGAGGCAGCCCCTTGCGAGGCCGGGGACTTGGCCCTCGAACTCCGGGATGGAAGAGGTTTCCTGATGGGGAGATTATCGGCGAGAAAGTGTCGAACGACAATGCCAAGACACCACGGCCGCGACTATTCCGGCACAACCCGCATGCTCAGGTCGACGGCTGGAGCGGAGTGAGTCAACGCGCCAACCGAAATAAAATTCACTCCGGTTTCGGCGTAGGCACGTACATTTTCCAGCCGGATGCCCCCCGAGACCTCGAGCGGGATGCGCCGCTTCTCTCGAGAACAACGTTCGACGGAACGCTTCACGTCATCCACAGTCATGTTATCCAGCAGAATCGCCTCCGCGCCGTGCTCCAGCGCAAGCTCCAGTTCATCGAGCGAGCGCACTTCGATTTCGATGAGCTGCTCGCCCCGCCGGTTCTTGTGAGCCCTCTCCAGCACCGGCGCGATGCCGCCCGCGAGCGCGATGTGGTTATTCTTGATCAGGACTCCGTCCGACAGGTCCAGCCGATGATTCTGCCCACCGCCGCAACGCACCGCGTACTTGTCCAGCGTGCGCAGGCCGGGCGCGGTCTTGCGGGTGTCGAGGATACGCGTCTTGGTGCCCGAGATCGCATCCACGAACTGGCGCGTCAGCGTCGCGATCCCGCTCAGTCGCTGCATCACGTTCAGGATCACACGTTCGCAGGAAAGAATCACCCGGGCATTGTGCCGGATCACCGCCACCGACTGCCCCCGGTGCAGGCGAATCCCGTCGAAGATTTCGGGATGAGTCGTCACCTGATAATGTGACGTCACCGCGCCATCGAGTTCGGCGTAGGAATCAAGAATGCGCGCCACGCAGCCGATGCCACAGAGAATGCAATCCTGCTTGGCGAGGATGGTGGCCGAAGCCCGCTGGTTGGGATCGATGCAGGCATAGCTGGTCGCATCCCGCGTCGCCCGGTCTTCCTGCAGCGCGTTCTCGATCACAGCGGTAATGCGTCGGCTATTCCAGTCCATGGCTTGTGTGGGGCGGGCGCCCTCGCCCGCCACTGCTTTGACTCCACCACTTCATGTAGCGACAGCCGCCCTCGGCTGTCCAGTCGAGCAAAGCTCGACAGACGGCCATCACTTTAGTTCTTCCAGCTTGCTCCGCGTCTTCTCGCGCAGCACCGCCAGCTCCTGCTGCCGTTTACGAAGCCCCTCCACAACATTCGCCGGTGCTTTGGCCAGAAAGTTTTCGTTCCCCAACTGACGCTGGCCGTTGGCGATTTCTTTGTCAATTTTCTCCAGTTCTTTGTTCAGACGCTCGCGCTCCGCTGCGACATCAATCTTCCGTTCATAGAGAACACGCACATCGAAGCGCGCCGTGCTTCGCGTCCCGGCAAGTTTCGCGAGTGAGCCTTCTACAAACGTAAGTCTTTCGACATTTGAAGACCGGTCCGAGAGGAGCGCACCCTGATTGGCTTCAAGCAGCCGCCGAATGTTCGGCTCATGTGCAAAGATTTCAACCGGGATTTTTTCTTTCGGCTCCGCTTTCAATTCCGCACGCAAATTGCGCACACTAACGATCAAGTCCTGCAAGATTGCCATCTCGGTCTCCGCCCCGAAATCGAATTGCTTCTCATCCGCTTGCGGATATTCAGCCAGCGCAATCGATTTCAGCGGCGGCTTCCCGTCATACATCGCCTGCCAGATTTCCTCGGTGATAAACGGCATCACGGGATGCAGCAAACGCAGCGCAGCCTCAAACAGCCGCACCAGGTTCTCGCACGCCACCCGCGCAGAATCGCCCTCGGACAGTAAGCGCGGCTTGATCAGCTCCAGATACCAATCGCAAAGCTCGCCCCAGAAGAAGTCATAAATGCTGTTCGCCGCCTCATGAAAACGATACGTCTGCAGCGCCGCATTCACTTCTTTCGCAACCCGGTTAAACCGGGAAAGAATCCACCGATCTTCAAGCGCCGCAACCTCAAACCCCGAAACACCCACGTGGGGACAGCTCCCTGAGCCTGCCCTGAGCGCAGTCGAAGGGGCTGTCCAGGGCCGCAGGCCCGCATTTAGCCGGTCCAAATTCATAAACATAAACCGCGCCGCATTCCAAATCTTATTAGCAAACGCCCGGTACCCATCTGTTCGGCTCTCATTAAACGCGATGTCCGTCCCCGGAGCCGCCATCGCCGCCAGGGTAAAGCGCGTGGCGTCTGTCCCAAATCGTTCAATGACCTCAAGCGGGTCGACCACATTTCCCTTAGTCTTCGACATCTTCTGCCGCTCGGCGTCGCGCACCAGCGCGTGGATATAAACCTGGCGGAAGGGCACGCTGTCGTCTTTCTTATCGCTCCAGCCGCTGGCCTGCTTGATCGCCGGATCCTGCTTGTGCCCCGCCATAAAATGACAGCCGAACATAATCATCCGCGCCACCCAGAAGAACAGAATCTCGTAGGCGGTAATCAGCAGCGTCGTGGGATAGAAAACTTCCAGATCGCGCGTCTTCTCCGGCCAGCCCAGCGTGGTAAACGGCAGCAGGCCGGACGAAAACCAGGTATCGAGTACGTCGGTATCCTGCGTCAGCTCTCCGCCACACTTCGTGCACTTCGCCGGAGTCTCGCGGGCCACGATGATTTCGCCGCAAGCGCAGTGCCAGGCCGGAATGCGATGTCCCCACCACAACTGGCGCGAGATGCACCAATCGTAAATGTTATTCATCCAGTTCAGATAAATCGTCCGGTAGTTGTCGGGGACGATCGTAATCTCGCCGCGCTCCACAGCCGCCGCGGCACGCTTGGCCAGCGGCTTAATCTTGATGAACCACTGCGTCGAAAGCCGCGGCTCGACCACCACCCCGCAGCGGTCGCACTTGCCCAGCGCAATGGCGTAATCCTTCTCGCCGACGAGATACCCCTGCTCGCGCAAATCTTCCAGCACGCGTTTCCGCGCCTCAAAACGATCCAGCCCCGCATAAGCCCCGGCGTTCTGATTCATGTGCCCGTGCTCGTCGATGACTTCGATTTGCGGCAGCTGGTGCCGCAAGCCCGCCTGAAAATCGTTGGCATCGTGCGCCGGAGTCACCTTCACCGCGCCGGTGCCGAACTCAGGCTGCGCCAGGTCATCAGTAATAATGGGTATCTCGCGCTGCATCAGCGGCAGCAAAACTTTCTTGCCGTGCAGATGCCCGTAGCGTTCGTCTCTTTCGTTAACCGCAACCGCCGTATCGCCCAGCATGGTCTCCGGCCGCGTTGTGGCCACGGTAATAAACTCCTGGGTTCCAGTCTTGGCCCCGATAACTGGATAGCGAATCTCATACAGCTTCCCCGGAACGTCCTCGTGTTTCACCTCCAGGTCGGAGATCGCCGTCTCGCACCGCGGACACCAGTTGACGATGTACTTCCCGCGATAAATCAGTCCTTCTTCATACAGCCGGACGAAAACCTCGCGCACCGCGCGATTCAGCTTCTCGTCCATGGTGAAATATTCGCGGTCCCAATCGACCGACGCGCCCAGCCGCTTCATCTGGTCAAGAATGGCGCCGCCGTAAAGCTGCTTCCACTCCCACACCCGCTCGATAAACTTCTCCCGCCCCAGATCGCGCCGCTTCTTGCCTTCTTTGGCCAGCTGCCGCTCCACCATCATCTGCGTAGCGATGCCGGCGTGATCGGTGCCCGGCAGCCACAGCGTGAGAAAGCCGCGCATGCGATGCCAGCGCACAATAATGTCCATCTGCGTCTGGTTGAGCATGTGGCCCATGTGCAGCCGCCCGGTTACGTTAGGAGGCGGCAACAACAGCGTGAACACCGGACGCGTCTCTCTTTCTGGCGAACTCGGCGGAGGCGTAGGCACAGAGAACAGCTTCTCCGTGATCCAGTACTCGGCCCAGCGCTTTTCAATCTCGCCGTGCTCGTAGGATTTAGGCAGGTCGTGGGGCATGGGAAAACAGCCGTCAGCTATCAGCTCTCAGCTGTCAGTGTGGCGTGGACGCAGGGTTTACCCCAAGCTGAAAGCTGACGGCTGGAAAGCTGCTAGCTGATAGCTGAATCTTCGATTCTAAAGGCCGGTTGAAAAGGGGGTCAAACGAGGGGGGCGTCTAACCCTTTGTGAGGGCAGATCAAGAAACCTGGGTGCCCATTCCTTCTGCGTTCTGTGCGGAAGGGCGGGATCGCGGAAACAGATGGGGACGCTTCTCAAGCCAGGCCAGCGTCCAGAGACCAGACGCGAACTTGGGGCACCAGGCTCAGTTATAGAAAACTGGGGACGTCCCGTCTGTCCCTACGGTTCCCGGATCGCAAGCTACTGAGCGCTCTGCGTGCCCACCGCTCTTAACGTGGTCTTCTGGGTCTTGTACG
This sequence comes from Terriglobales bacterium, assembly GCA_049582765.1. GTDB lineage: Bacteria > Acidobacteriota > Terriglobia > Terriglobales > Acidobacteriaceae > JBAUUQ01. The sequence continues at coordinate 37,051 of JBAUUQ010000045.1, read as the reverse complement.
TTCTCCCGAACTGGTCAACGAAGACGATACGGCCAGTCCAGTCCCGCTACTCCTGCAGCTTCGCATACTCTGCCTTGGCTCCCCTCAGGAGAAGAAGAGGGATACAGCTGAAACGGGACACGGAGTCAGGCCTTGAGGACTACGGTTCAGCGCACGCCGGTCACGACGAAAGATCCGACAGTTCTCGAGATGCGTAAAGTTTTGCCATCAGTTCGCTGGCGTCTCCGGCTTCGTGGGTTCGGCGGGTTTCGGCGCCTGCAGCTTGGCCAGCGCTTCATCCACGCGCTTCTTGAAGTCACCCTGGTCGTTGTGCGAAAGCCCGCTATACATCGACACAACACTCATCTCGCACGTGGTACCAATCGGCACCAAGGAGACTTGGTTCTTGCCCTGGTTGACCGCTCCGATAACGGACCAATGAATGGAGTGTTTCACGTTGTAATCAGCAGTCATTTTGTCCTCGTCACTCTGCACGTCTTTGTAGTTGTCCGGATTGCCGAGGGCGGCTTTGACCGCGCCCCAAAGCTCGCTGCAAGGAACGGGATAGGTAGTCTTGTAAGTCTTGTTGCCGGCACCGAACGCCGGCAAAGCAAGCGCCAGCATAGCCACAACCACAACCGCAAGTCTCATCTTCATGATGGCAGTTCTCCTGGTACGGATGCGCTTCCCGGCATGTCAGAACGGAGCCCGAACACACATTTCCCGAACAAGTTAAAACTAGTCCATCGAAATATCTTGTCAGTGCGCCAAGTCACCGGAGCCGGTGACCAACGGAGTCGAAGGATAAACCGGGGACAGACGGGACGTTTTCTGTTGCCTGACGCCGCGGCTTTACGAACCATTCCAGGGGTCAACGGCATCCACCCCACAGTCCTCGAAGTCTGTAACATTGCGCGTCGCGAGCCTGGCCCCGCGCACTTGGACAATGGCTGCGATCTGCGCATCCGCATGGCTGATCGGTCTGCCGAGGGCACGGCGGCGCGCGGCAATCTTGGAATAAGCTCGCGCCGCGTCGCTCTCGAACCCGAAGACGCGGCCCGCCAAATCCTCGGCAAACATAGCCTCCGCCGCCGCCAGCAACACCTCGCGGCGCTTGCCCCTAGCGAGCAGCTCAATCCGGTAAAAGATTTCCGCCTCGGTAATTGACGTGGTAAAAAGTTCTGTCGCCGGCTGTTTCGCGACCCAGGCAACCACTCTAGGGGAAGGCGCGGGCCTCATCAGCTCCGAGAGCACATTGGTGTCGAGGACGATCATTCGCCAAATTCCGGAGCCCGGCGCATCGGGTCGCGTCGCGGCAACTCAAATTCGAGCCCGCCCAGCGCCGCAAATCGCCGGCGGATGGTCTCCGCCAGGTTGCCTTTTGCCGGCGAGGCGGTGGTGAGGGCTGAGCGTAAAATCTCCCTGGCTTCTTCCTCCATGGAACGTCCATGATGGGCAGCACGGACCCTCAACCGGGTCTTGGTTCTCTCGTCAAGCTGTCGGATGGTTAATGTCGCCATGCAGTCAATGCTATCACTGCTAGCGAAGAATGCAAGCGGCCTCTGCAAAAGTGTTCTTCAACCCAGGTTAGCGTCCAAAGGACGGACGCGAACCTGGGGTACCGGGCCACTTATGTCAGTTGAGCGACGCGCTCCGGTATACTCCATCCTCGTGGACAACGACTTGCTTTCTCATCACAAACTATTCCTTCAGCAGACCAAGAAAACCGCACGCTTTGATAGGCGCTTGACGGTTCTCCTATTCTGCGCGGCACTGCTGTTGCTGTCGGCCGTTACTTTTGCCGGTGCAGCGGAAACGCCAGGTGTCGAAATTAGCAATGGCGTTATTCGCGCGATGGTTCACCTTCCGGACCCGGCAAATGGGTTCTATCGCGGCACTCGCTTCGATTGGTCGGGAATCATCGGCCGCCTCGAGTACGCGGGCCACTCTTACTACGGCCCGTGGTTTACGAAGACGGATCCTTCGATCCACGATTTTGTCTTTGATGGACCCGATATTACCGCCGGCCCCTGCAGCGCCGCTACCGGCCCAGCCGAGGAGTTCCTGTCGGGCGACAGCGCGCTTGGTTACGATGAAGCACCTGCAGGAGGGGCTTTTATCAAGATTGGCGTGGGCGTCTTGCGCAAGCCCGATGGCGGGAAGTATGACAGTTTTCGTTTGTACGATATCGTCGATCACGGAAAATGGTCGGTCAAGGTCAAATCGCAATCCGTCGAATTCGTGCAAAGAATAACCGATCCCTCATCCGGCTACGGCTACCTCTATCGGAAGATCGTGCGTCTCGTGCCCGGCCAGCCGCGCATGGTGATGGAGCACAAGATAACCAACATCGGAAAACGCCCAATTGAGAGCAGCGTCTACGATCACAACTTTCTCGTTTTGGACAATCTGACCACCGGTCCAGATTTCGCCATAACACTGCCCTTCGAAATCCACCCCAAGAGACCGATCCGTCCAGCGGCGGCAGCCCTGGGCTACGTCGAAAAAAATCGCATTCTTTATCGCAAGGAATTACAGGGTCGTGAGATTTTCGGAGTTCAAATCGATGGGTTTGGAAATGCCCCGAAAGACTACGACATCACCATCGAGAACCAGCACGCCGGCGCGGGAATGCAAATCAATGGGGATCGCGCGCTCGAGAGTGAGGAGCTTTGGTCGATTCGCTCCGTTCTCGCGATGGAGCCTTATGTCCATCTGTCGATCACGCCCGGTCAAAGCTTTCGCTGGAAGTACACGTACCTCTACTACACGCTTCCACGGAAATAAACAGGTCCTGTCCACGGGTTGCCCATCCCAAGCCGCCGTTGCTTGGGTAGGGATTTGGTTCTCCACTGAGTCACTAGCCGTGAGTTACCTTTCACCCTGGCGCATAGAACGCGCGCGAGTGTTCCTCAGCCCAGGTTAGCGTCCAAAGAACGGACGCGAACGTGGGGCACCAGGCAATAGAAAAGCTAATTCGGGGCGGAAAAGTGAGGCGACAAACACACGATCATGTGCTTAGGGTAGTTCACCCTTACAGCGAACTAGAGAACGAATGTGATCACAGTTGGACGTGATTCTGCTTACAGCAACGACCCCAGTTCTGCCTTTAGGCTGTAACGGTCGGTGCGAAGACTTAGCTTCGCAAAGTAATTCTCGGCGGGACTGCAAATGCTAGTTGCTGAAATTCACGGTCATTTTGTGCCAGAGGCTTTGGGGAGTGAAGATTACTTGACATCGGCCGTCTTCGGCCACTTACGTTATTTACCCGCGTCTCTATTCTGGGCAGACCTTTTTGCGAGCGCGCTCAATTTGCCAGCAGAAAATCTGACTGCCGTATTGACGAACAAAGGCATCGACTTCCGACTGTTCGATTCTGTCACCATGTATTTTTGGCCGTCGCATCCCAAGTACGGCATCCCTGACTGCCTGATTTGCTTCAGCGGGTCTAGGCAGAAAGCCATCGCCATATTGATTGAGGCCAAGCTCACAGCCACGAAGAGCGGCACAGGAGAACAAGATCAGTTGGCCCGCTACATGAAACTACTCGATGAAGACGATGGATTCGGCGGACGGCTGCCAGCAGGCTGCGAATCATTCGTGGTTTATTTGACAGATCATGATTCAACGGCTGAGATCGAGGAGAGCATCGGAGCGTGTTCACACCCTGATGACGCAAGGCACCGCATGTTTCACCTCTCTTGGCAAGACATTATCATCGCATCCGAGAAGGCGCATGCTTCGGGGCTTCAAGGGTTGATCTTGAGTGATGTTGCTGCGTTTCTGAGGTCGCGCGGGCTTGAGTACTTCAAGGGTTTCTCCAACAGCCAGATACCTGAATTGAGACCAGAACTCGGCCGCTTTTACGGTGGTTTTGCGTTTGGCCAGTTGCCGTTGCCGCAAGATTTCACGGTACGAAGAGGAGAGTGGGTCCATGGACAATGATTACGGAAAGAAGATCGGGCTTGCTTTGCGAGCCGTTGACCAACTGCATGCGGACTCGACTCGACTACTTCGGGATTTCGACGGACGCATGACAGGTTGCACATCATTATTCGGAACCACCGTCACGAAGGATGTGGCGTATAGCATCAATAGAAGTGATTTTATGGCGGTGGGACTGTTTCGATATTACGTTAAGAAGAACATGCCAAATAGTACATGGGGATTGAACATCTGTTTCGTCGATCCGAAAATAGATGAGCCGCTCATCATTGTCGGCGAGATCACGTATAAAGACCCGGCACAAGAAGCATGCCAAGGCTGGGATCTCTGGTTTCTCTATTTCGGTGCCACAGAAGTTCCTGTTCACCACACCTTGCTTGAAGTGCAAGGTCCCGGACCGGGTGCATCGCCACAACAATACCCACATCCCGGCAAGGTGCTTTCCGCTCGTGTAATTGGCGTACCGTTATATGAGATTCAACGTCTGGACGATGTTGAAGCATTGATGAAAAGAGTTTCTGTCGGATCGAACGAACTAGTTCCGGCATAAAGCGACTCACTGAACCTGCTGGCCGCCCGCTCGCTAAGGCTGCGCTGGCCGAAGGGCGAACATGTTGCCGTCGCCGTCACCCGGGGGGGACCAATGTCGCCGTCGCCCGGTGCCCCAGGTTCGCGCCCGTTCTCTGGGCGCTAACCTGGGCTTCCCTATCCTCCGAAGAAAAACGAGAGTACAGTTTTCTTATGCCCCGCGGTCTGCGACGTTTCCAGCAATCCGGGCAGTCTCATTTCGTCACTTTCAGTTGGTACCGCCGACAACCTAATCTCGACTCTCCCGACGCGTGTGACCTGTTCGTTCAGTGTTTGGAGGACATGCGCAGCCGCTTCGCCATGTGCATTTATGGATATGTGGTCATGCCCGAACATGTTCATCTGCTCGCCAAACGAACCGGAGGACGCTCCGCTGGCCGATGCCATTCACTTTCTCAAGTTGTCTTTCGCCAAACGGTTGCCCAGCCGACAACCCACCACCCAATCCAGTTCATTCTGGCAAAAACGCGACTACGACCGGAACGCGAGGGACGCGCAAGAGTTTCCGGTGAAGTTACGATACCTGCATCGCAATCCGGTGAAGCGCGGGCTGCTCAAGGAACCAGCCGAGTGGAAGTGGAGCAGCTTTCGTCACTACGCCCTACGGGAAATTGGCGTCGTCGAAATCGAGTCCGCATGGACCGCCACGGATCGGGAGACAAAAACTCAGGGCAGCACTGCCCGCGTGTTCCTTAACCCAGGTTAGCGTCCGAAGAACGGACGCGAACCTGGGGCACCGGGCGACGGTTTACACTTGGTTGTTACCATGAGAGAAATGCTGAGCAGAGCCGCCTTAGCCGGTGTTGCAATCTTGGCTTTGAGCGGATTGCTTACCAATGCCGCCAGCGAAGCGGCGAGCGAATCGTCTATTCTCGAGCCCGCGTCGGGTGCGTTCCTCGGGCAATACTACGGTGCCGGCAGCATAGACCAGACCACGCGAAAGCTCGGGCGGACGCCCGTCATTCATCTCACCTACTACGCGTGGGCCACCGATTGGACCGGAAGCGTCACCCAGGCAGACTTGGCGGCGGGACGCATTCCTCTCGTCAACTGGGAACCCCATAACATCGACTTCGCCAAGATCATCGACGGGAGCCTCGATGCCACGATCAAAGCGCGTGCCAAGGGCTCGAAAGCGCTGGGCAAAAAGTTTTTCCTCGACTTTGCCGCCGAGATGAATGGCGACGAGGCGTGGAACGGCAACAACGCTCACCAGTATGTCGCCGCTTATCGACACATTCACGACCTCTTCGTTGCGGCGGGCGCGAACAATGTGGTTTGGGCGTGGTGTCCGAACGTCACCGATACCGACGGAGGCAACCGAACTACCATGGACTACTACCCCGGCGATACCTACGTCGATTGGACCGGGGTCGATGGGTACAACTGGGGTACGACGAACAACAATGGCTGGCAGACCTTCCAGCAGGTGTTCCAAAATATCTACCCGCTGCTTGCGGCGAAGAAAAAACCGATCCTGATTGGCGAGATGGCGTCCGCTGAAGCGGGTGGCGACAAAGCAAAATGGATCGACGACGTCATTCCCACCCTGCGCACCAGATTCCCGCTCATCAAGGGCGTCGTATGGTTCGACATCAACAAGGAGACGGATTGGCGCATCAGTTCATCTCCTGCTTCGGAAGCATCGTTCATCCGCATGGCGAACAATCCCTATTTCAATCCCTAGGCGGATACGCTGCGGCGTATGCAGACATACTTTACCCGCCCCACCGGGCTGCCGTTCTTCTCCGGATACATTTCTGGTATATGATCGAACCGCAATTCGAGTCCGACCGCCCGCTCAGTTCCCAGTATCGCATGAAAAGAATCGGCAGGATTGTTGGCTGCATACTTCTTGTTCTCATCGCTGCGGCCGCCGTCGTCATCACTAAAACAATCGGCTGGCGCCCGATCATCGGACCTCGACATCGCGCTCTCACCGCCCGCAAATTCGAACCCACGCCGCAAGGGCTGGCGCGCGGCGAGTATCTGGTGCAGCACGTCACGCTCTGTATCTTTTGCCACTCCGAACACAACTTCAAAGAGCCAGGTTTTCCTATCCTCGAAGGAGGGCTCCTCGCCGGAACTTACTTCGACGAGCAAGGAATGCCGGGAGATGTTTACAGCCCCAACCTGACTCCCGACGCAGAAACAGGGGCCGGCGGTTGGAGCGACGATCAATTCTCGCGAGCCATTCGCGAAGGCATAGGCCACGATGGGCGAGCTTTGTTTCCGCTAATGCCCTACGAGCACTTCCGTTCCATGTCGGATGATGACGTGGCTGCGGTGGTGGTTTACCTGAGAACCGTCCCGCCCGTCAAACGCCAGCAACCGCCTACGAAACTCATATTTCCAGTTAATTACCTGATCAAGGCGGTACCTGAGCCTTTGACCGGGCCCGTCCCCGAGCCGGACCGATCCACGCCGGAGAAGCGCGGTGCTTATCTGGTGCAAATGGCGACTTGTTCGGATTGCCATTCGCCCAGTGATGATCAAGGCCGCACCATCCCGGGGTTGGATTTCTCCGGGGGAAATCTTTTTGTGGGGCCGTGGGGCAGCGTGGCCAGCGGCAATATCACGCCAGACGCCTCGGGAATCTCTTACTTCGACGAAAAGCTCTTCATCCAGGTTATGCGCAGTGGAATGGTTGCAGCCAGACCTCTCAGTCCCCTCATGCCGACAAGCCTGTTTCGCGGTATGACTGACGGCGATCTGTCCGACATCTTTGCCTATCTGAAAACCTTGAAGGCGGTGCATCATCGGGTTGACAACAGTCTGCCGCCGACGTACTGCAAACTTTGCCGCCAGAAACACGGTGCGGGTGATCAAAACTGAATCGATTCTTTCGACGGCGGGGTGGCTCACCCAGCTGCCTTTGGCAATTTTGGATCGACGATTCCAAGATCATGCCTTCGCGATGCCCGCTTCCGTGTACCCTCCGCGGACATTCGCCACCCGGCAGAGTTGCCTCCACCCTAGCGCAGAGAATGCGCTAGACCTGTCCTGAGCGAAGCCGAAGTGATGGGCACGCTCCGGCAAGTGCGGGCCGAGCACAGTGGTACACTTCAGCCGTTATCGACGGAGGCAAGACATGAAGGCGTCTCTGTTTTATCGAATCGCCGCTGTTTTACTGCTGTTCTTTGCGGTCGGACATACACTTGGTTTTCGCCAGTCCGATCCCACATGGGGAGTTGATGCCCTTCTTGGCTCCATGCGGTCCATTCACTTTGACGTGCAGGGGTTCAGCCGCACGTATTGGGACCTCTTTGTGGCGGCCGGATTCTCTGTCGGCGTGTTCTATTTTTTCGCGGCGATATTAGCGTGGCAACTGGGTGGCCTTCCGGCAGAGACTTTAGCGCTCATGCGCGGCACTGCATGGGCCTTCGCTGTTTGCTTTGCCGCCATCACTGCTGTGAGCTGGAGATACCTCTTTATCCTTCCTATCGTTTTCTCGATGGTGGTCACGGTATGTTTGATTGCGGCAGCATGGCTTTCAGCGCAGCCGGTCTGAACCACGTCGGGTCGCCGTGTGTTCCAGCCTGTCGGATGATGGGATAACCGTGGATGGTGGCCCACTCAAGCCTGGTTTTGGCTTGAGTGGGGGCGCTATCTGCGCCTCGGTCTCCGCAGATTTGTCTCCCACCCCAGCGCAAAGGGCGCTATCCAGTATGAGACACCCTCGCGTTCAAATAAACCCTGAAACCGGGCCGCCGGTCCAGGCGCGCCATCTTTAATCCGCGCCTGGCGCCGCGCTGGCAAGCGCGAGAATCGCTCCGGCAAACAGCAGCGTGTCCGCGAAGTAGTTGATCCCCTCGATTTTGATCGCGGTGCTCGGGTCGGCCAGCGAAACCATCAGGATCGGTCCATAGATGAACAAGACCAGCAGCACAAGCCAGGCACCGAGATAAGTTGCCGCCATCCGCGTCTTCCTGGCCAGCAGAATGCTTGCCCCGGCTACCACAAGAATTGCGCCCGTCAGATAGCCAATGAGCAGACGCCCCGGAATCCATGCGGGCATCAATTTTTCGAGCGGGACTCCGGGCCGTCCCAGTGGGTGCAGAAAATGCTCAATACCATAAAACATAGCGGCGATGGCGATGATCACGCGGCCCACGGTTATGAGCTTGCTTCCGCCTCGCCCACGCATCTCGCTTCCCGCAAAAATCCAGCCTCCACTCGCGAATGACATTTCGCGGAGGGCAAGCGTCCAGGCAAACCTGTCTCTGGGGCTATCGAGAACTCCCGGGATATCCAGCATCGCCACAAAAAGAAACATCATGATCCCCAGTAGCAGGCCGGACCAGCGCAACTGAATCTTTGTGGCAATGCTCAAAGACGCGGCCAGCAACGCGAAGCCCACGAAATAAGCCCAGAACAGACGCCATGGCATATACGAGGGCACTAGAGGCAGGAGCATTTCCACGCCCGAGAGATGCAGGGCGCCGAAGACCGCCAGGGGGACGGCGAAACACAAGTTGCTTAAGGCTACGATCTTGTCGAGGCCTTGGGCCCGCGCGACATCGGCCTTGGCAGCCCACAGCCCAACCAGGAAAAGCAGGATACCCGCGCTGCACATCGAAACCACCACACCAGAGATCCCGAAAAATGTGGCGAGAATGGTCGTATGCATGTGGATGCCGAGCGTCAGCTCGCGGGCTCTATCTGGGGCACGTTTTCCCGGGTCAATACAGCGTCAAATTGTACAATGAAGAGTAGGGCGGTTGGCCGCCCCTGGCAAACTCGGGGGCAGGCGGGATGTTTTCTGTGACTCTCAAATAAGGAAACATCCCGTTTGTCTCCACGTTTTCCGTCTCCAAGTTTTCCCGCAAGTTTTCGTCGGGACGGCGGGCATTCGTCAGAAATTCCCTAAGCGCAACCGGTAGAATGCCGGCATGAAACCGATCCCTTTGCGGGCGCAGTTGGGTCTGGTGGCAGCAGGCTACGCGGCTGTGCTGGCAACAGCGATGCTGCTGGTCTATGCGCGCCACCTGCAGTACGTCAATCACCCGGAAGACGTCGCGGCGTCGGGCGGGATGTACGCCTTTGGCGACTGGATGCTGGAGATCTTCATTGCCTGCATGTTGCTGGTCCCAACTTTTTCTCTGGCGCTGGTCATCCGTAAGTCCGAAAACCTCTACACCCGGTATTCCGGGATTCTGCTTGGTCTGAGCTTGACTGCACCGATTTGCCTGGCAGTGCTCAGTATCCCCGCCGTGAACCAGGGGACGATGGTCCTGGGTTATGTTTGCCTGGAGCGGCTGGCTTGCTCCCCGATCGTGATTGTGGGTCTGGTGGTCAGCCGGTTGCTGGCACGGTTTGACCAGGCGAAACGCCTGACTTTGTATGCCCTACTGATCGAGGTCTTTACACTGGCTCTCACGGCAGCGCTGTTTCTATTCGCGGCGAGAACCCACCGAGGCTAGGTGCCCATCGTTCGAATTTGCCCGCATGTCGCGGAATGAGCGGTGCGACGGTCATCCTGTGCCCAGTGCCCGGGCTTTCTGCAAGAGTAGCGCGGCAGCCGGATTCCCCGCTACATCACGTCGCCCTGTGGCGCGGGTCACAGCGAGCCTGTCCCAAGCGAGTTAGCTTTGCTGTCCCGAGCTGTTGGTGAAAAAATCGCCGATTTCACCAGCAACTCTCGGGCTACGTCCTGTACCGAGCGGAAGCGCTGCGTTCGTGGCCAAACTGAAGCCGGCGACAACAAGTCGCGGCCGCGGCGGCGATGGGCAGGGCCAGCAAGGTGGTCGAAAACTGTGTTTAGACCTTCAGAATAAGGAGAATTATCATGGCCGACCAAACGGGCTACAGATTTTCTCGCCGCCAGTTCATCAAGACAGCCGCTCTCACTTCAGCAGGAATTTCTCTGGGGCCCTATTTCGCATTTGGCAAAGCGCAACCGGAAAAGCTGATGAAACGCAGCATGGGCCGCATGGGTTTCGAAGCCACTACACTCGGCTTGGGCGGACAAGGTTCCTTGCAATGGACCGCTGCGGATGTCGATCCCGTCAAAATCATCTTGAAGGCGTTTGACCTGGGGGTGAATTACTTCGACACCTCGAATAATTACGGCCCCAGCCAGATGAATTACGGAAAGGCATTTCGCGAATTACACCTGATTCCCGGCCAGGCTGGATATAACGAATCGCTCCGTCGCTCCATGTTCCTCACCAGCAAGAGCGGATTACGCTTTGGCAAGGGCGGCTGGAAGAAAGACGGACTGTTGATGTTCACGAACGGGCCGGAAGGGTCACACACCGTGGACGACATCAAGAGAAGCCTGACCCAGCTGTTCGGCGACGGCCAGGGGTACTATCCTCCGGGCGCTTATCTGGACATGGTTCTGGTTCACGCGATTTCCAGCATGGAGGATGTGGAAGCGGTGTATGAGGGCTACGAACATCCGGATCCGAAAGCAGAAACTATCGGAACCCTCGCGGTGCTGATCGATTTTCGCGACGGCACCAATTTCACCGGGCTAAATCCCAAAGAAGAAAAATTCATCCGGCATATCGGGTTCTCCGGGCATCACTCCCCTCCCGCCATGATGGAAATGATCCAGCGCGACGAGCGCAACGTGCTGGATGGAATGCTGGTAGCCATCAACGCCAACGACCGCTTGAACTTCAACATGCAGTACAACGTGATTCCGGTTGCGGCGGCCAAGAACATGGGGATGATCGGAATGAAGGTTTTCGCCGATGGCGCCATGTACTCGAAGGAAGCCACGTTTTCGAGAAAGCCCGAGCATGTGATTCGCACCGTGGGTAGCGACACTCTGCCCAGCCGGCAGCTCGTCCAGTACACGTTGAGCACACCCGGTATTGGCACCGCAATCATCGGAACGGGCCAGATCGATGAGAACTCCAGTTCCTGCCAGCTATGCCAGAATTTATCGGCTGCGCAGATTGAAGAGAATGCTCTCAGCGTTTCCGACCGGCGTGCCATCGAGAAGATCGCTGGTGTGGTCAAAGATGGCAAGACGAACTACTTCCAGATTTCCGAACATGCGCTCAGCGCTCCCCGCGGCCCGGTGGCAACCCAGGACGTGCGCGGCAGGAAACGGGACATCGAATTGCAGTGGCAGACCGCGTATGCCGGCGATGAGCCTCTAGCCCGTTACGAGGTGTGGCGGGACCATCAGAAGATTGGCAAGGTCGCGCAGCAGCCGCAGGTCAGCAAAAAACCATTTCTGTTTAAGGATGCGCTTGCGGACAAAGCGGCACACAGCTATCAGATCGTAAGCGTAGACGCGGCCGGGCGCACGGCGAGCGCGGAAGATCTTATGGTCCCGGCCGTCTAGGATCGCTGACAGCGGAAGTCTGCTTCGGCGTTTTCTTGCCGACAATGGGGCGTTAGTGGCGAGTTTCCCGATGGCGACCACAGGGGCGCAAAGCCTGCCTCCGTTTATCCTCCGCCGGGATTCGCTACTCAGGAAGCGACAAACCTTCGCGTGATATTGCGGACGGATGGTGTTCCCGCCTGGCGCATGATTTGCTCCAGCTCTCGTCGCAGGATGGTGAGCACTGCTTCGACTCCGGACTGTCCGAACGAGGCCAACCCCCAGGCCTGCGGACGGCCGAAGCCGACCGCGGTTGCTCCGTATGCCAGCGCTTTGAAAATATCCGTGCCGCGGCGGACGCCGCCGTCCACCAGCACGGGAATTTTTCCCTTCACCGCAGCCACCACCTCCGGCAGGCACTCGACGGTGGGCCGTAACGTTTCCTCCGCGCGCCCACCGTGGTTGGATACCACGATACCGTCCACTCCGTGTTCGACGGCGATCTCCGCATCCTCACGCGTTACGATGCCTTTCAGCACCAGCTTCATTTTCGTCGTGTCTTTCAGTCGCTTGACGAAGTCCCAGGTAAGGCTCGGGTCGGTTATGTTGGTGATTTTCGAAATATCCAATCCTTGGAACACCGGTTTGCCGCGCAGGTACCCGGCAAATCCACCTTCGTGGCAGACCGAACAGTCTCGATCGTCAACGCGGCGTCCCCGGGCCTGCGTTTCGCTGTTGGGTAGGTCCTGATGGTCGACCGTAAACACCAGCACAGGACTGCCGGCCGCCTCCGCCCTCTTGATGATGGCGCGAGTCACTGCCCAATCGTTGGTGGTATACAGTTGTTGCCAGACCGGAGCACCCCGCGCCGAAGTTACGTCCTCGATCGTCGAGCTGGCTACCGTCGAGAGCATCTGCAAATGATGTTTTTTCGCCGCCGCGCGCGCCACCGCCACTTCGCCGTCGGGATCGAAGACTTTCATGGAGCTGACCGGACAGAGAAAAATCGGTGTTTCCCACTTCGTCCCAAACAACTCGACCGACGTGTCGAGCTTCTTCACATCGATCAGGCGGCGCGAACGAATCTCAATATGTTGATAAGCTTCGTGGTTCAGGCGGACGGTCGCATCGTCGTCCACACCCGTCGCCAGATAGGCGAAATGCGCCGGCGGCAAGGCTTTGCGGGCCAGCGGCTCGAATTCCATCACGTCAAGTACCTGGTCGGCGCTCTTGATCGATTCCGCACCCGCGTAAATTTCATCATGCGGACTGCCAGTCTGACCCGAGGCAAATGCCCTCCGCAGCGAACCTCCGATCAGGAGTGGGCTGGCCAGCGCCGGACTAAGCGCGAGATAGCGAAGAAACTTTCGACGACTGTCGGTTAAACCAGAAGTTGACCGCATGATCATATCGAACCGGAGTTCCCCTCGACTGCAAAAATGGCGCTAAGTATAGCATGCGATGTCCGGGACCATTCACTCTCCTCTCAGATTCGCCACCTGCGGAGTTGCCTCTCAGTTCGACCGCTGAATTAAAGTGAGAACATGAGCTTACCTGAAGGTTATGCAGTACGCCGCGCTTCCACCGACGATATCGACACCCTGGTAGCACATCGGCGTGCGATGTTCGTGGATATGGGGTACCGGGACGAAACCGCATTGGACGCAATGGCAGCCAAATGTCATACCTGGCTGCTTACCAGGATGAACCGTGGAGAATATCTGGCGTGGCTCGCAATTGGTCCTGACGGGTTAGTAGTGGCCGGTACCGGTCTGTGGCTCATGGACTGGCCACCTCATATGATCGGTACCGGTCCAAGAGCAAATATCCTGAATGTTTATACCGCAGTGGAGTATCGCCGCCGCGGATTGGCTGCTGAACTCATGAAAGCCGCCATGCAATGGTGCCGGTCCAATGGGATTGACATAGTAGTCCTCCATGCCAGCCCCGATGGTCGTCGTCTTTACGAGTCGATGGGCTTCGCAGGAACCAACGAAATGCGCATCAAACTGTGACGCACTGCCCGCTACTCGTACCGCAACGCCACCATCGGATCCACTTTCGTCGCGCGCTTCGCCGGAATATAACAAGCCAGCAGGGCCACCGCGATCAACAAAAGCGTCACACTCCCGAACGTGACCGGATCTGTCGCCGTCACGCCAAAGAGCAGCGACGACACTGTCTGCGTTAACGCGAACGATCCCACGATTCCAATCGCCACGCCGATCAGGATCGTGCGCATTCCTTGCCCCAGAACCATGCGCAGCACGTCCCCCGATGTGGCGCCCAGGGCGACGCGCACGCCGAACTCGCGGGTGCGCCGGCTCACGGAGTACGCCATCACCCCAAATACTCCGGCGGTTGCCAGCAGCAGCGCGGTGATACCGAAGAATCCGATCAGTATCACATTGAATTTTCGTGAACCCAGCGATGCGGAATACACTTGCTGAAATGTCTGGAACTTCGCCGGAATTTCCGGGTTGAGGTCCTGCACAATTCTCCGCGCGGCTGAGCTCACCGAGCGAGTGTCGGCGTCGCTCAGCATGGTCACCGTCATAACCGCGCGCGGGCGCTGGAATAAATTCACATAGACCGTCGGCCTCGGCGGCTCGTCGAGACCATATTCGTGGGTGTCGGCCACGATTCCTACGATTGTCAGCAGCCGCAGATCGCCATCCATATTTCCGAATTCAATCGTGTGTCCGATCGGGTCCTGGTGCGGCCAGCGGTCGTGCGCCAGCGACTCGCTGATCAGCGCCACGTGCGGCGTGTCCGCACCGTCACGCTCGTTGAACATGCGCCCGCGGATCAGCGGGATTCCCAGCACCTTGAAATATCCATCGGTGGCGACACAAAAATCCGCATTGCCGGTCCGTTCCTTTTGATTGAACAGCGCGCCGAAGGCGTCCATGGTCTTGGGAACTTCATTCTGCGTCATCAGTAAAAACATCCCGTCGGGCAGTCCTCCCGTCATCGGCAGCGCACTGGCAGCTCCCACGCTGCGCACGCCGGGAATTTGTTTGAGCCGGCCAATCAAATTCGAAAAGAACATCCCCTGTGCCGACTTCACCTTGGGATCTTCCACCCACGGCAGCGAGACGTCCATCGCTATGATCTTGTCGACCCGGAATCCAGGATCCACCTCGAGAACCTTCATTAAGCTGCGCCCGAGCAAACCCGCGCCGATTACGAGCACCAACGTGATGGCGATCTGCGCCGTGACAATCGCTCGCCCGACGCGCTGGCTGCCTTGCCATCCGGCCTGCCCACGCCCGCCTTCGGCCAGGCCCTTTCTCAAATCGCTCCGCGTCGCTCGCACAGCTGTAAACGCGCCGAGCCCGGCAGCCACTGCCGTGGAGAGCAAGCACGCAAAGAGCAGCACCGGTACGCTTACAGAAACGCTGTCGAGCTGGGGCAAACTTTCTGGAGCCAGGGCCACCAATCCGGCGACGCCCGACAGCGCGGCGAGCACTCCCAGAACTCCGCCGGTCAGCGAGAGCAGGAATGCCTCAGTCAAGAATTGCCGCACCAGGCGGCCGCGGGCTGCGCCGAGCGCGCTGCGTATCGCAAGCTCGCGCTCCCGCACCGACGCTTGCGCCAGGAGCAAGTTTGCTACGTTGGCGCACGCCACGAGCAACAAGAATCCCACCGCGCCGAGCAGAATGAAGAGCGGCGATCGCACCGCGCCGGTAATAGAATCCTGCAGTGGAACTACTCTTCCATCCCTGAGCAAATAATCCGTCTTCTCGTTCGACGTCTGGTAGATTCTGCGTGCAATTGCGCTGATATCTTGGCGCGCCTGATCGACGCTTACGCCATCTTTCAACCGTCCGACAGCAGAATAATTGTGCGCTGTGCGGCTCAGATTTTCGCCATCTCTATCCGCGGGGAGCCACACATCCACGTCGTTCGGAAATCGAAATCCAGAAGGAAGCACGCCAATCACCGAGTGGACCGCATTGTTAATTTTCAGGTGTGATTGCGAAAGATCCTGGGCCGATCCGAGGTATTGCCTCCAGTAACCGTAGCTCACCAGCGCGACGGGCGCCGCTCCCTTCCTGTCGTCACTCGCCGTGAAATCCCGGCCAACGATTGGTTCAACCCCGAATACCGCAAGAAATTCCGGTGTGACCGCTGCCACCGTAGTGCGCGTCGGCTGGGATGCTCCGGAAACAGAAACCGCTTCGTCCGTGTACTTGGCGATCGATTGAAAGCTATGGCTTTGATCGCGGAAGTCGTCGAAGTTCGGATCCGCGAGGCGCGAGGACCTGCCGTCCGAGTTCACTTCAGAGATCGCCATGATGCGGCTGGCGGCAGGATATGGCAGTGGGCGCAGCAGGACTCCGTACACCACGCTGAAGATCGCCGTCGTCGCGCCGATAGCCAGTGCGAGCGTGAACACCATGATGGTAGCGGCGCCGGGATTCTTGCCGAGCACTCGCATCGCGTACCGGAGGTCCTGCCAAAAGCCGCTCATCTTTGCCTCGCTATCGGAGTCTGCTTTCCTCGACCCCATTGATTGATTCGGGCTGACCCAACTTCCCGTAAGCATAACTCCGCAAGCCGCTCCACGCCCACTGCTCAGCCGGGTGGTTGAATCGTGCAGGACGAATCTAGTTCGTGATCATCCGAATACACGGCATTCGGTCTATACTTCTCTTTCGATTATCCAGGGAGGAAATACCCATGAGGACATACTTGGTTGCTATGTCGTGCTGCATCACTATGGCAGCGATTCTCGCCGTTGGGCAAAGTGCGGACGAAGGCTATCAGACGGCCAGAGTTGTGGCCTTCGACAAAATCGCTGCCAACGCCCAGCACATGGCGGATTCGGGAGGCTACAAAATCTCCATGCGCCTGGGTAATACGGTCTACGCTTGCCGCACCAGCGGCCCCGCGGCAGATTTTATTGACTGGACCACCGGGAAGGAATTTCCTGCTAAAGTAGACGGCAAAACGTTGCTTGTAAAAAATCCAGATGGACACGTCGTCGAACTGAACATTGTCGGCAAGAAAACAGCGAAGTAGAAAACCCGGGGGACAGTGCCCATCTTTGCACCTTTTGCAAAAGTGGAAGGCATGAACTGAGGTCGCGCCCTTGATCTTCAGTCTCGTTGCCCTCAAATGGCTGATTTGCAGTGTGTCCGACCTCTCCCCGAGCCAGATCCGAAAGCTGCTCCAGCCCGCAACTCGGGTTCGGCCACCAGCTTGCACTTTACTGAGTCGCAATGTATGTACCGCTTCTCAATGCGCTTCCGTTCACTCCGTACGTTGAAGTCATAAAATCGTCGCTGCTACCCGTCCTCGTGGAATGCCTAGCCATCGAGTTGGAACCGCATCGCTAAGGTCCATGTGGTAGGTGCGTTGACACTTCAGTACAGCTATGACAGAATCCCCGACTATCGTCTGGTTGATTGTGGGCTCCGTCTCAGATCGCGCTGGAAAAAGAAAGACGCGTATGACGCCGCTTGGGGATGGAAAGGCCTACTTGGCGCTTACGCTGATAAACCAAGAACCTCGCAAAATCGCCCTCTCTTCAGCCCTGCTCATTGCTGGTCTCGCAATTTTCGCTCCTCCTCTTGCGAGCGCCCAGCAACGTGGCTACAACCCGTTAAATCTCGCCCTCGATTCGGTATACAGCGGTGGTCGGTATCAGTGTGCCTACTACGATCAGTATGCGGGCGTCTGTGACCTGGTGGAGTTCAACCACGACAATGCAGGGGGCGGCACACCAGATGGCGATTGTTATGGCGCCGGCTTAAATGCGTGCCCTCCTAATGGCAGCGCAGTGGCTTGCGCCAAGGAGGGGAGCCCCGGCTGTGGAAAGGAGTCACCAGCAAGGCCGGGGAAGGATCCCGGAGAAGATTCAAACAGCCAACCTTCGAACGAAAGATTACGGCGCTCCAAACCGGCTGACTTCAACCGAGAAATCTATTACAGAAACAAGCTCGAATTCTCCCTGGACGGGGGATGGCTTCCCATCAATATCCCTTTCCCTCTCGACGTTTTCGTAGGCGGTAACTACAACACGTATCCCCTTAAATACACGCTCGTACCCATCATCGCTTCTCTCCGATGGCACATCAACGGCGTCGGCGGTCCTGTGGTTCTACGTGGCAACTGGGATCTGACCTGCAGCGGGTCGGTAACCGCGATTCCGAGAGGACCTGAAACACGGTATTTTGCTTACATCATGGGTATCCGGCGTAATTTTGTCCCACGCAACTGGAGGGTTGCGCCTTATTGGGATATACGCCTCGGGGTGGGGAACATTGATGCTAAGGGACCCGCTGGGGTGAAATATGCTCAAGGAGAGACCTTGACGTTTACCGTGGGCATGGGCAGCGGAGTCCGATACAACTTCAGTCCGCGCTTTTCGATTTCGGCCGGTTTGAATTTCATGCATATATCAAATCTTGACTTATCCAACCACGTACCTACAGGAATCGATCCGCACTGGGGCACCCCAAACTATGGCATTAATGTTTACGGGCCGATGGTTGGGATTGATATCCAATTGCGCAGGCATCAACGACAGTCTGAGCACTAATATCCGGATGGCCTCTGATAGTCGCGTTTCGAAGGCGCTTGCTCCCAAAGAAAAAGGGCAACGAGTCAAGTCGTTGCCCTGAGAAAACCGCAGCCTTGCCGGCGGCTATGGTGTAACGCAACCCGGCAGCAGATCGCCTGGAGACAGTGCGGCGACCAAAGGTTGTTGCACCTGCCAGGCTGGTCAGCAGTACGAACAATCCGAAGTCAAAAAGTAACCAGAGATGGGTCGGGCCCGTATTACCTATCTGAGGGACACTTCCCGCTGACAGGGTCGCTTATGGCAAACGTAAAGACTGGGAACGCTCGCCCAACGGATGCTAGCGCGCAGTGGCTGACGACGATTGCATCGTTGCTGGTGGGCGCTGCTTTTTTTGCCCTCTGGTTCTGGCTGCTACCGCCTTGGCTTGGCTTCCGCGCGGACACGCCCCGCACCGCGGGATGGCGATGGCTTGCTGCTCTGCCCTCGGTGCTTGGTTTCGCCGTGGCCCTGCGCTGCATCTGGGACTTTGGGCACACCGGACACGGAACGCCTGCGCCCTTTGCTCCACCGCAGAGGCTGGTGGTGGTGGGTTTCTATCGCTACGTGCGCAACCCAATGTACGTCGGCTTCTTCGTGGGATGGATAGGCCTTTGGGTGGTGTTCGGACGTGCGAACTGGTTCGCCGTCGGGGTGGTGGCGGCTATCGTGCTCGCAGTCGTTCTGTTCGTGCAGCTCTACGAGGAGCCAACCCTGCGAAGGATGTTCGGCGAGGAGTACGAGGAATACTGCCGCAACGTAAGGCGCTGGTTACCGCGTATTCGGGCCTGGGTGAAGTGAGAATCGTCAGTAGAGGGCAGGTGCCCGCTACTTGTCTTTCTTGATTTTCTTAGCGATCTCTTCCATCAGCTTTGGCTTTAGCTCCGCCAGCACGCTATCCACGATGCTGGCGATGGCGCCATTCTCCTCGGGGGCGGAGGCTTGGGCGCGCGGTTCTTGGGAGGCTGCCTCTGGGGCTGCTGGTTGGGGTGGCTGAACATCGGTCAGACCTGCGGCGGCGACATCGGCGATCTGCGAGGCGAACTGCGGGCTGGCCACCGAATCTCGCACCTGCTTCCAACTGGCCCAGGCTGCGGCCAGTTCTGACTCTCGAGGGCGGTCCGCCGGCGCAAAGGCAGGCAAAGCAGGTTCTGCTGTCTCGGCTGCTGCGGTTACGTGGGAAGTGGCCTCCGCAGCGCTCACCGCGTCAGCAGGCGACCCCGCCGAGGCCGAGGCCGCGAATGCTTCTTCTTTGACTTCTGCAATTGATCTGTCAAGCGGCGCGGCTTCGGCTTGTACCACTACGGCGTTGGCCGGAGATTCTTCTACGATCGCCACACCGGCAAGTCCCTGCGGTTCTTCCCGGGGCTGCGGAGACGAATCCTCTATAGAAGGTGATGCCCAGGAAGGAGGCGCTTCGGGTTCCGGCAGAGACGGAGTCTCTTCCCGGACCACCGCCATCTCCTGCACCGGCTCCGAGGCCGATTCGGCAGCCAAGGCGGCCATCGCCGCTTGCGCTTTGACCATCTCTTGTTCCAGAACGAGTGCACCTTCATCCTCGCGGAGTGCCACGGCTTCGGCAATCCACCTCGGTCCAGTCGGCTCCGGGCTGGACGCGGCCGCCACGGCGGATGCCGGCCGCGTTTCCAAAGAATTCGGTGATACTTCGACAATCTCGCCGGGAACGGGAGCCAGACTCGCCAGCGCGGCGGCAACTTCCTCCTGTCCCAGCTTTCCTGTTTCGGCTACTGCGCTCACGGGTGGAATCGCCACTTCCTGGGCTCCAGGAACCTCCAGCTGTGGCACTTCTCCAACCGGCTCTTTCGTCGCTTCCACCACTTCGATTGCAGGCGGCGCCACCAAGACTGGGACCGGTGTGTCCGCGACCGGCTCCGCCGGAGTTTCCTTCTCAACTTCAACGGAAATTTCAGGCGCGGAGGCAAAGGTTGCGCCCATCCCCGCTTCGGCAGAGTCCACGACGGGCTGAGTGTCCGGCGCGGACGCCGGTTTGTCGTCTGCGACCACTACCGGTTCGGCTGCAATCAGCTTGGCAAATGGTTCTTCCGCTCCCGTGCTGAACGCCGCCGCGGCAGCGGTGATGGCCGCAATCTCATCGGGCGTGATATCACCCATTCCAGAAGAGACGCTACGCTCCGGCGCTCTTGCCTTGGGTGGCGGCACTGCGGCCTCAGGGCGCAAAAAGGGCCCAGGCGCAACTTGAACTTCCGGATCTTCGAAACGATCTTCCTTGGCTTTCTGGTGCGGAGGCGGAATGGTAAGGCGATTCTTCCATCCCGTTTCCAGATCCCCAAAATGCTTGCCCGCACTCATCTGCTCAATCGCGGTCGTCGGCACGGCCGAGCGGCTGGGCTTATGCAGCTGCGGCGGGGGCACAATCTTGTCTTCCAGCTTGGTCAGCGCGGTAAGCAGTTCGCTGGCTTCGAAGGGCTTCACTACGAAGGCATCGGCGCGGACGCGGCGGGCTTCCTCAGCCTTAAACGGTTCCAACTTGCCCACCGTGAGCAACACCGGGATGCGGGCCGTCTCTTCCGATTCACGAAGGCGCTGGCAGACTTCCAAGCCTCCGTAGCCCGGCATGTAGACGTCGAGCACAATCAGGTCGGGCTTGGATTCGGCGATTTTTTTGAGAGCCGCCGAACCGTTGTTGACAGTGATGACCTCATAGCCGGCATCCGTAAGGATTCTCCGGCCCATGTTTTGGGCAGTCACACTATCGTCGGCAAGCAGTATTTTCCGCGCCAAGCAGCATCCTTCTCGGTTAAGGGGAGATAGCGCGAAGGTAACTTGTCCCGGCCTCTAAGTCAATGAGGATACAACTATTAGACAGGTTACGAGGGGCCAGTAACCATCGGAGAGGAGTCCCTGACCGCCATGCCGAGTCAGCTATCGTCTTGATCCCCGGCTCAGCCTCCGAACGGAATAATCTTGTGGATGCCCTTCTTTTTCTTATGCTTGCTGGAGGATGCTGCGGCATCATCAGGAGTGTCTGGACTATCGGCTGAAGTCGCCGACGCTCCACCCTTACCATCGGTGGCCGCCGTTTGCCCCGAGCCGGCGGCTGCTGCCTGGCCGCTGCCGGTCTGAATTTCGTTGACCTGCTGCGGTGGTGGCAGGCTCTGCCCACCGTCCTCGGCCACATTGGGCTTTAATTCGTTGGCGTCCGCCGGAGCTACATTGGGCTTCAGTTCGTTGGGATCTGCCGCAACCCCCGAGCCTGCCGCAGCATCCCCTGCGGGAGTTCCTCCCGCTGGACTGGCATCGCCCGGCGGTGCATCGGACCGTGGCGCGGCTTGATTGGGCTGAGGCGGACCGGTACCGATAATTTCGCCAGCCAGGGAGTGGGTGCCGGAACCGGAATTGGCCGCGGGCATCGCGGCGCGTGTCGCTTCCTGCACCACGTCGCTGGCGCTCATGGGAGTGGGATCGACCAGAGTCGGCTCACCTACCCGCGCCGCATCCGCCACATCGGGATGCTTCTCAAAATTCCTCATCACCTTCGAGAGCATTCCCGTTTCTTTGCGGCTGTCTTCCTCGGCCTTGTTCTGCGCCACCGCCGCCTTCGTAGGCTTCGGCACCGGCTCATGCAAAGCTTGCAATCGAAGCTTGGCATCGTCGGCACGATTCATCTCGGGATAACGGGTCAGGATGCGGTCGTAGGCCTGGGAAGCTCCATGCGTGAAATCCTCGATCATTCGGGCCTTGGGGCCTTCGAGCATACAACCCGGTGGGCCCAGCGGCTGTCCCGAACAGGTCGGACGCTGCCGCAGCATGCGGATCTCACCTTCATAGGATTGACCAAGCAAATACAGAGCCTCATCGGCTTTGCTGTAAAGCGGGTATTTGTCGACCAGAGACCGTAACCGCGCGATGGCAGCGGGATAGGATTCGCGCATGTAGTAAAAACGTCCGACGCCGTACTCGCGTTCGGCGATGACTTCCTGCACCTCTCGCAGCTTCTGCTTGGCGTCTCCCACCAGCTTGCTGTCAGGCCACTGCTGGATCAACTGTCGATATTCTTCCTCGGCCCGCATGGCATGGGTGTAATCGCGGTCCGGCTTCTCCATTTCCTGATAATGGATGTTGGCGATCTTCAGCTGCGCTTCCGCCGCTTCCGGCATGTTGGGGAAGAAAGTTTCAAAGTCCTTATATTCGATTTCCGCCTGCGCCAGCGAAGCGGAACCACCTTCGGAATACCAGGAATCCGCGATGGCCAGCTTGGCCCGGGCGACGAACTCGGAGTCCGGGTAGGTGTTGATCATGGTCTGCAGGGTTAAGCGCGCCACGTCAAACCGGTTGTGCTTCATGGCGTCCATGGCCCGGTCAAACAGCACCTTGTCAGGCTGCTTGGAATCGACATTGGCTATTGGGTTGTTGACCTTCTTGTTGGTGCACGCCACCGTCAGCGCAAGCCCAGCCAGCAACAGGACTACCGGAATACGACGTGACATAGGACCTCGGAAAAACTGAGAAGCTCGAGACTACACTCGCTGCAGGGTGGCTTCGGTTGCCGCCTTCAGCAGCTTTTGGGCATTAAGCTTAGGATTGCCTTCCCCAAACACCGCGTTGCCCGCAACTAGAATTTCTGCGCCCGCCCGGACCACCTCGACCACCGTATCCAGTGCGATCCCACCGTCTACCTCGATGCGGTAATTGAGCCGGCGTTGTGCCCGCAAGTCCGCCAAACGGCGGACCTTATGCAGGGAATTCGGAATAAACTTCTGCGCTCCGAAGCCGGGATTTACCGACATCACCAGCACATGGTCCACGATGTCGAGCACTTCGGTCAGCGTCTCCACCGGAGTTGCCGGATTAAGCACTACGCCTGGCCGCGCCCCATGGCTGCGGATCAGGTGCAGCGTCCGATCGAGATGAACGCAGGCCTCTTGATGGACCGAAATCCAATCCGCTCCTGCCTCCGCAAACTCGGGAATAAACTGGTCCGGATTTTCGATCATCAGGTGGCAATCCAGCGGCAAGTCGGTCGCTTTGCGCAAAGACCGTACCACCACCGGCCCGAGGGTAAGGTTAGGGACAAAGTGGCCATCCATGATGTCGACGTGGATGACCGTACCCCCGCCGTCGCAAGCGGCCCCAACCTGCTCCGCCAAATGAGCAAAGTCGGCCGACAAAATCGACGGTGCTAGCTCAACCATCCTGGACTCCTGCAGTGAAAATTCTAACACGTGGAGGTATGCCAGACCCGCCCTTCTCAACAAACGACATCACCGGCCGGCACCGTTCGTTTTTGAACAATAAATTTCATGAGCGGACATTGGCTCCCTCGATAATTATGGGAAGTAAATCTGTCTGGTCCCGAATAATCAAGGGCTTACCTGCGGAAACCTCTGGCGATTTGGTTGCAGCACTGTCCCTTCACTGAAGGGATTGCGATGAAGGGGTTGCTTCGGTATCTTCGGTATGGTTTGCACACGTTGGGGTGCGTAAGCGCCCCAAGGGAGGACAGGTATGTCATTCCTTCGCGATCTGAAGGTTGCGGTCCGTTCTTTAACTCGGGCTCGCGCCTTGTGGATCACCATAGCCGTCACCCTGGCTCTCGGCATCGGCGCGAACGTGGCCATCTTCAGTGTGGTTCGGGGCGTGCTCCTGCGCCCGCTCGCCAATCGCGACGAAGACCGCTTGCTTTACCTCCGCCAGAGCGCTCCGGGCATTGGCGTCGATAATGCCACCTTCTCAGTTCCGGAAATCAAGGACATCGGCAGCAGGCTTAAGACCATTCAGGAGCTCGGCACCTTTTCGGAACTCGGCTTCATCGTCGTGGGACTCGGCGTTCCGCGCGAGGTCCGCGCGGGTGTTGTTGATGGCAACTACTTCGATGTGATGGGGCTGCGCCCGGTCATCGGACGCTTGCTGAATCCCGGAGACGATGGCCCAAACGCCACTGGCGCGGCGGTGCTGACCTATCGCTTCTGGAGCACGTCCTTGCACTCCGATCCCAGCGTGCTTGGAAAAACCATCCGGCTCGGGGGCTTCGAGGCCGCACGTTCCGCGGTTATCGTTGGAGTTTTGGAACCATCGGTGCCATATCCGGTGGAGACCGAACTCATCGCCAACGTGGTCACTAGCCCGCATCACCTATCAGCCACCATGGTGACCGGACGCGAGCATCGCATGACCGAGGTGTTCGCGCGTCTTGCACCCGGCGCGGAGCTCGACTCCGCGCGAGCGGAGCTTCGCACCGTATACGCCGCGATGGTGTCTGCGCACCCGGAGGTATATAAGAGCGGCGACCACTTCAAAATCGATGTGACCCGAATGCATGATCAGATCAATTCGCGCGCCCGAACCATTTTGTGGGTGCTTTTCGCGGCCTCCGGTCTGCTGTTCGTCATTGCCTGCTCGAATGTTGCCAACCTTATTCTGGCGCGAACCGTGCATCGCGAATCCGAGCTGGCCATACGCTCCGCCCTGGGAGCAACCCCGGCCGCGCTGCGTCGCTCGCTGCTGGCGGAAGGCATTGTGTTGTGCGGTAGTGGTGCGTTGGCGGGCATCGTCATCGCGGTCCCGATCGTGAACGTCGTGGCCCATTATGCGGCCCGCTTCTCGGTGCGCGCGCTCGATCTCACCCTCGATTTCAGCCTGGTTTGGATCGGGGTTGCGCTGGCGTTGATCGCCGCCATTTTCCTGGCGTTTGTTCCGCGGCTGCCCTCCGCGGATGCGTCGGGCGGGCTCGGACTATCGAGCAGCGGCGCCCGCGTTACCGGTGGAAGCAGCCGGCGTCTCCGCATTTTTGCCGTTACCCAAATCACCGCCTCATTTCTGCTGCTCGCCGGGGCCGGAGCGCTGTTGAAGACTTTGCTCGTCCTGGAAAAGACCCAGCCTCCCTTCGACACCGCGCACGTCCTGGCTGTGAACCTGCCGGTGATGTCTTATGGGCGAACGCCGGAGCAGGTACGCGATTTTTATCGTGAAGTCCAACGCCGGGTCAGCACGCTGCCGGGAGTCGAACACGCCTCTTCAGGTTTCAGTGTTCCCTGGCGCGATGGCCGGGAACTGAACATCAGCTTCACCTTCGCGGTGGAAGGCATGACCCGCGAGAACGGCCAGGACGATCCCCGCGCACGCTTTCGATCGGTATCGCCCGGATTTTTCGACACTTTAGGAGTACCTCTTCTCGAAGGCCGTGATTTCAGGGACACCGACCGGGACGGTGCCGAACGCGTGGTGATCATCAGTCAGAGCGTCGCACAGCAGCTTTTTCCCGGACAGGACGCTGTGAACCGTCACCTGCATTGGACGGATGGAGTGATGAAATTCATCGGCATCAGCACTGAACCACGGCGCATCATCGGGGTGGTGCCCCTGACGTCGATGACGAAAACATCATCCCGTCGCCGGCTATGACGGTGTACCAGCCGTGCGACCAGGAAGGCTGGAACGGCCGTCTGTTTGTACGCGCTCACAATGACCCCGCCGCGCTCATTCCTGCCATCGGCCGCACGGTCCATGAGATGGCATCTGACCAACCGGTGGAGCGAGCCAGCACGCTGGAAGACATTCGCGGGGAAGTGCTGACTCCTGACCGTCTCAATGCCGTCGTATTCGGCGGATTCGCCACACTGGCGCTGTTGATTTCCGTGGTGGGAGTGGCGGGCGTGCTCGCCTTTTCCGTGAGTGGGCGCACGCGCGAGTTCGGAATCCGTCTGGCTCTGGGTGCCCAGCCACGCAGCATTCTCGGCAACGTTCTTTTCGAGGGCCTGGTGATCGCGACCCTGGGCGTAGCGGCCGGCGTAGCGGTTGGTTCTGCCGCCGCCCGCGCCATTGGCAAATACATCACCGAGGTGCAACTGCCGGGGGCGCTACCGTTGATCGTGTCCGCCGCGCTGATTCTCATCGCCGCGCTAATCGCGTCCGCCCTTCCCGCGGCTCGCGCCGCCAGGGTCGACGCGGTGCAAGCCCTGCGCTCCGACTAACTCACAATCCGGTACAATCTCTATCTTGGTCGCCTTTGCGGCTCAGGTTGGCTGCTGACGGCGGATCGCCTATGGCCATGCGAGTTCGCAAAGCCGTGTTCCCCGCTGCTGGATTGGGCACCCGTTTCCTGCCTGCCACCAAGGCGCAGCCCAAAGAGATGCTGCCCCTGGTGGACAAACCCATCATTCAATACGGAGTCGAGGAGGCGCTAGCCTCCGGTTGTGACCAGATCATCATGATTACCGGGCGCGGCAAGCAGGCCATCGAAGATCATTTCGACGTCAGCTATGAACTGGAGAGGATGCTGCAGGAACGCAACAAGACCGACTTGCTGCAGATCGTACGCCAGATCTCGGACATGATCCACGTCTTCTACGTGCGACAAAAAGAGGCGCTCGGGCTCGGCCACGCCGTGTTGATGGCGCGGGAACTGGTGGGCAACGAACCTTTTGCCGTACTGCTGGCCGACGACGTGATCGACGCCAACCCTCCGTGTCTGAAGCAAATGATTAACGTCTTCGAGGAGGTGCAGTGCTCCGTGGTGGCCGCCCAAGTCATCGAAGGCAAGGCTATCTCCGCCTATGGCGTACTGGACATGACGCCTGTGCCTGGCCGCTTCGGCGGTCGGTTATACGAAGTCCGCAACATGGTGGAAAAGCCCCGTCTGGAAGACGCTCCGTCTAACCTGGCCATTATCGGCCGTTACATCCTGACTCCCGCCGTCTTCGAAACCCTCTCTGAGGTCCGAGCCGGCGCTGGCGGCGAGTTGCAACTCACCGACGGCATGCGCATGCTGCTGAAGAGAGAAAAGATGTACGCCTATGTGTACGAGGGCAAACGGCACGACACCGGCGACAAGCTGGGTTTCCTGAAAGCCACCGTGGAATTCGCCCTCAAGCGGGAAGACTTGGGCGGGCCGCTGCGGGAATACCTGAAGAGCTTGAAGCTTTAGACACTCGGTTCACCGCGATGACCACTACCAACGCCCCGGTAGGCCCGCCAATCTTTAGCTTCGATCCACCCAGCGCAGAGAACAGAAACCCGGACGCCACCTCGCAATAAATCCCCGCCTGCGGCGTGAGACCAGGAGCAAGGAGTCACAGGCCCGGACACTCTACCACCCATTTGCACCTCAGTACTGCTGCCGCTATCATCCGGGGATCATGCAATGGACAAAACTTCTTCTGCTCGCCGGCCTGACCGCGTGTGCTGGCGCACAAATGGCTCCATCCTCCAAAGAAATCGACGCCGTGTACCCGGGCGCCTATGCGCTCTATCTGGACCTGCACCAGAGTCCGGAACTATCCGGACATGAAACCCAGACTGCCGCGAAGCTGGCGAGCCATCTCCGGGATCTCGGCTACGAGGTCACCGAACACGTCGGCGGCACGGGAGTTGTCGCCGTCCTCAAGAACGGCGCCGGCCCAACTATCATGCTGCGCACCGAACTCGACGCCCTCCCGGTGGAGGAAAAAACCGGCCTGCCCTACGCCAGCAAAGTGCGTACTAAAGACGATTCCGGACGCGATGTCCATGTCATGCACGCCTGTGGACACGATCTGCATATGTCCGCCTTGGTCGCTACCGCCGCCATCATGGCTCACAGTAAGGATACCTGGCACGGTACGCTTCTTCTGATCGGCCAGCCTGCCGAGGAGACGATCAGCGGCGCCAGAAAGATGCTCGAGGATGGGTTCCTCACCCGCTTTCCCAAGCCTGATGCCGGCGTCGCCCTGCATGTTGGCAATAATTTACCCGCTGGGCAAGTCGGGGTTGGCGCGGGGTATCGCTACGCCAACGCGGATTCGCTGCGCATTACCATCTTCGGAAAAGGCGGGCACGGCGCTGCTCCCGAAACGACGATTGACCCCGTCGTGATCGCCGCCCGGACTGTCGTCGCCTTGCAGACCATCGTCGCTCGCGAAGTCAAGCCTGGCGAGGCCGCGGTAGTCACTGTTGGTTACATCCAGGCCGGCAATAAGAACAACATCATTCCCGATCAGGCCGAACTCGGCCTCACCGTCCGTTCTTACAAACCCGAAGTCAGGAAGCAGATTCTTGCTGCCATTGCGCGCATCACCAAAGGCGAAGCGGACGCAGCCGGCGCCGTGCGTGAACCGGTGGTCGAGCATTACGAGGGAACCGACGCCGTGTATAACGATCCCGCATTAGCGCAGCGCTTGCAAGGGGTGCTGGCCGGAGCTCTCGGAAGAGATAATGTTGTTCCCACCGCTCCCCTCATGGTAGCCGAGGATTATTCCTATTTCGTTGAGGCGGGGATCCCATCGTTCTACTTCGATCTGGGTGGCGCCGATCCGCAGACATACGCGCACGCGAAAGCCAGCGGAGAAGTTCTGCCCTCGAATCACTCCTCGCTCTTCGCTCCCGACGTAGATCCAGCCTTACGCACCGGCATCGCCGCGGAAGTAGCAGTGCTGCGGTATCTCCTGAGCACGTGGACCAAATAACCGTGTGGGGGGCGACACTCGAGCAAAAGGACGCTGGTTCGCCGGATGCGCACGCCATGAAATTTGCAAGGGTCTAAACGCCGATTTATCGGTTTGTTCGCAGCCTCCTAGGCCGCCATCCCGATCCGGCGAATCAGGTCCTGCTGCTCCGCTTTGCTTTCGGCGCCGATGGTGAACGCATCCAGAAGTCCCAGCGACAATGCATACTTCAGCGCTTCGTCTTGCCGCGTGCGCAAATCTCCCTGGCCCAGGATTTTCATTCCCACGATGCCTTTCCCGGCGGCTCGCATGTCGCGGAGTACGCCGACCACGGTTTCGGGATCGGCATCCATGTGCGAGCCGATGGGGTTGATGCGCACTAGATCGACTTCCACCCAGGGTAACTTAGCCGCGGCTCTCAGGGCCTCGATGCTGTGGCACGAACAGCCGTGCGCCCGAATGATCCCTTTCTGCTTGGCTTCGGAAAAAACATCCATCACTCCCTTATAGCGCTCAGTCCAGTCGCCTTCCGTCAGGCAGTGCATCAGGCATACATCTAGATAATCAGTCCCAAGTTCACGGCGGAAGCGGTCCAGGTCGGCACGGGCTTCCTTGGGATCGCGGGCCCAGGTCTTGGTCAGCACCGTGATCTTGTCGCGCGGCACATGCTTGAGCGCCTCGGCCACGTGCGGATGGCTTCCATAGCTGTCGGCCGCATCGAAAAATCGCAACCCCTGGTCGTACCCGTTCAACAGCAACTCGGAGAGTCCCTTGAGCCCAAGCGCCGTTTGATTCGAGTGATGGCCGGAGCCAACCGTACCCGTCCCCATGGCCAGCCGGCTGGTCTTGATACCGGTTTGTCCCAAAACCACCGTATCCGAGGCGCTGAACTTCTTCGTCAAAGCCGGCAAAGCAGAAGCCCATGCCGCCAGACCCTTCGAGCCGATCCAGGCCGCTCCCAAGCCGCGGGCTGCTTGCACGATGAACTCTCGACGCTTCATAGCTACTCCCAAAGAGCCAGTCGCTCGCTTCTTAATAATAATGGACTGCCAAAAGAGAAATTGGTCACTTTTCGCGTGGGGCGGACACTCTTGTCCGCCGCCTTTGACTTTGCTTTAGATAACACTTCGGAAGAATCAGTTCTTCGGCTCTGAACAAGGATCAATGTCAAAAGTGGCGGACAGGAGTGTCCGCCCCACCCAGCCATTTTTGATCCTCCATAAGCCTCGCATCTTGGAGCCCGGCGGCTGCATCTACTGCTCATGGAATTTCGACAGCTCGGCTACTCCGGACTAAAAGTTCCCGTTCTCAGCTTCGGCACCGGCACTTTCGCCGGTCGCGGTGATTTTTTCAAAGCCTGGGGCAACAGCGACGTCAAAGAGGCCACCCGCCTGGTCGACATCTGTCTGGATGCCGGAGTCAATTTCTTCGACACCGCCGACGTTTATTCCAAGGGTGGTTCGGAAGAAGTTCTAGGCCAAGCCATCGCCGGCCGCCGCAGCTCAGTTCTCATTTCCACCAAGACCACCTTCGCCATGGACGATGGCCCCAACGACGCCGGCTCGTCGCGCCATCATGTGATTGAGGCCTGCGAGGCCAGCTTGCGCCGTCTCAAAACCGATTACATCGACGTCTACCACATGCACGGCTTCGATGCGCAGACTCCGATCGAAGAAACCGTAAAAACCCTGGACACACTGGTCGAGAGTGGCAAAGTGCGTTACATTGCCTGCTCGAATTTTTCCGGATGGCATCTGATGAAGTCCCTCGCCATTTCTGAGAGATATGGATGGGCGCGCTACGTCGCCCACCAGGCCTACTATTCGCTGGTCGGCCGCGATTTCGAGTGGGAACTGATGCCGCTCGCCCTCGACCAGAAAGTCGCTACCATCGTCTGGAGCCCCTTGGGGTGGGGCCGTCTGACCGGCAAAATCCGCCGTGGCAAGCCGCTTCCCGAAGTCAGCCGCCTGCACAGCACCGCAGAGCAAGGCCCGCCGGTTGCCGATGAATATCTGTATAAAGTGGTCGATGCCCTCGACGAAGTCTCCCGCGAAACCGGGAAGACGGTTCCGCAAATTGCTCTTAACTGGCTTCTGCAACGACCCACGGTCGCGAATGTCATCATCGGAGCCCGCAACGAAGAACAGCTACGCCAGAATCTGGGCGCAGTGGGATGGAATCTGACCCCTGAGCAAGTCGCCCGCCTCGATGCCGCCAGTGACGTAACCCCCGCCTACCCCTACTGGCACCAGCGACAGTTCTCCCGAAACCCGAAGCCGGTATAAACCTGTGGGGCGGACACTCTTGTCCGCCAGAACCTTCACAGACCCAGCCGCCAAAGGCGGCGGCATTCATTAGCCCGGCGCGTAAGCGCCGAGTAAAACGGGGCAATCGAACGAGTCCCGCCCGGGACGCCACCCCAGACACTCTACCGCCCCACTTTTTCATCAAAGAACTTCGCCATCATCTCCAATGCTTCTCCGGTCTCCGGGAAGTCGAAGTGGTACCAGAACGCGTGCGGCATAGCGTCAAACACAATCAACCGCGCATCCACTCCCGCGCGCAACAATGCCCGGTGCAGGATCGAAGTATCGTTGAGCAAAATATCCCGTGTGCTTGTGACCAGCAGTGTCGGCGGCATTCCCTTCAAATCCGCGAACAACGGCGAAAGCACCGGGTCGCGCCGATCAGTCTTGCCCACATACGGATCCTCCGGCGGATGGTCCGGATCACTCGGGTTCAGAATGCCCGGAAATCCATCCAGCGTGAACAACTGACGCGACTCGCTTATGCGGCTGAAATCCCCATGCCCCGAGAAAACTCCCAGCGCCCCCGGCAACGGCAGTCCCAACTGTTTGAGCTTGACCGTAACCTCGCAGGTCAGAACGGCTCCCGCGGAAGTTCCATAAAGCCCGACATTCGCCGGTTTGTAGGTCCTAAGCAATTCCTTGTAAACGGCGACAACATCGTCCACTGCCGCTGGAAACGGATTCTCCGGCGCCAAGCGGTAGTAAACCGAAACCACTTCCATCTTTGCCAGATTGGCGATGGGATCGCCCTCAATCAGAGACCCGGAATCCGAATTGAATCCACCCCCATGAAGATTTATCAGCACCCGCTTGCGATTCGCTTCCGGCATCTCCAGCGGACTGATCACGTCCGTGCGCACCCCCGCCATGATGCGTTCCTCGATCTTGACCGGATAGTGCTTCATGGCCTCCGCCGAGCCGAACTTGCGCCAGGCATCGGTCGCCGTGCGCCGCTCCGCCAAGGTCTGCGGCCCGAACTTTTTTTGCGTAAGCGACGCCAGCCACTTCTGCGCCTCCGGGCTGATCGTAGTAGGCATCGGTACCGCCCGCGTGATGTGCGCGGTACCGTTCGCATCAAATGTGGCGGAGTCCGCCTGCGGTATGGCGCCAGACTGCGCATTCAACGCCGAGCTCAAAATCATCCCGGAAATGGCAAGGGCAGCAATTCGCATTAGCTCCATGTTCTCTCCCGAACTGGCAGTTAACACCGGACATAAACCAACGATACTAACGCGAGAACCTCGAGCCATCCGCCAGGAATTTTGCCGTCAGATTTTAACCAGATATTAACCTGCCCCTTCGGGCAGCTTTCTATCATTAGGAGTAACGAATTCAACCCCAGGAGGAAATTGTGTCTGCAAGAAAAGCTCTGCTTAAGATCGCGTTCGTCACAGTTGCACTCGGCCTAATCTCTGTCTCCCAGCTCAACGCCCAGATTAGCTTGCTGGCGGTTGGCACGCTTGACAAGTCCCGCGCCGGCTCTTGGGCCGATCTATCCGGCCTTAAATACGACCTGGAGAATGGCGTCCCTGCCAACTCGCTCGGCGGTTTCGGCTCGGCCATCGCCTATACCGGTGGCAACACTTTCCTTGCGCTGCCTGATCGCGGCCCCAACGCGGTTCCGTTCGACTCCAACATTGACGACACCGTCAGCTACATCAACCGCTTCCACACCATCACCATGGATCTGAAAGCCAGCAAGCGCGGCGCCGCTCTGCCCTTCGCACTTACCCCCACGCTTCGGGCCACCACGTTGCTGTGGAGCTTGTCTCCGCTGGTGTACGGCAGCGGCGACAGCCTCGTAGGCCCGGGCGCTCCGCCGTTCAACAATTTCTTCTTTCATTTCTTTACTGGACGCTCTGACAATTTCGACTCCAGCCAGAACTCCGGCGATCCCAACGACGCCCGCTTCGACACTGAAGGCATGCGCCTTTCGAATGACGGACGCAGCATCTTCATCTCCGACGAGTACGGTCCTTACGTTTACCAGTTCGACCGCCTCACCGGCGTGCGCCTCCGTTCCTTCCAGATGCCTTCCTCTTTCTTTGCGACCACTCTTTCATCGATGAGCGCCGTCGAGATTTCCGGTAACACCAGCGGACGCGTTGCCAACAAAGGCATGGAAGGTCTCGCTATCACGCCGGACGGGCGGACGCTCGTCGGCATCATGCAGAACGCGCTGATCCAGGATGCCAACGAGGGCGGTGCCGCCAAGAACCTGCTGCGCATCGTCACCATCGACATCCGTTCTGGCAAGGTGGCTCACCAATACGCATACCTGCTCACCACCGGCTCCGGCGTCAGCGAACTTCTCGCTCTCAACAATCATGAATTTCTGGTCGACGAACGCGACGGCCACGGCCGCGCCAACGGCGACGACGCCAAAGTCAAGCAGCTTTTCAAAATTGACCTGACCGGCGCGGTCGATGTCAGCGCGATGGACGGACTCACCGCCGCAGCCAACGCGGTTAACAAGACGCTATTCCTGGATATCGTTCAGGTCCTGACCGCGAACGGCATCGCCGCCGGCAATATCCCCGCCAAGATCGAAGGCATCGCCTTCGGCCCGGATATCCGGCAAGGACGCACCACTCTCCATACTCTCTGGGTCGCCAACGACAACGACTTCCTGCAAACGGTCGCCGATGCCGACGGAAACCAGATCCCCAACCCCAACCAGTTCTTCGTCTTCGGCTTCACCAACGCAGACCTGGCCGGATCGAAATACGTGCCGCAGCAATTCCAAAGTTGGTAGCCTGCAGCAGGACAGATTGGAAAAGCGGGTGCCCCATCCTAGCGCGAACTTTGCGCTAGGGTGGGGCTTTTCAATTTAGTGTAGGGCGGACACTCCTGTCCGCCAAAACTCCAGCTCCGAAGGAGCGGCATAATGTAGCCCGGCACGTCAGTGCCGGGTAAGCCACGAATCTTGATCACGCGCCCATCGGGCGCAACCACCACAGACTGCGAATCTCCAACCTTCGCGAGAAAAATCCTCGCCTGCCCCCGCGATTACCAGGATCTCGTTATTCGCTTTAAGCCGTGCCGAAGGTAATCGACAACCGATAAAGCAGAATTGACACCTGCAGAATCCTAACTGTACAGTTTAAATGAATGAACTGGAGAGTTTATGAATGAGGGCATTGTTGTTACCGCGTTGGACGCGCGGGCGAATTTCGGCAAGTTGCTGCGCCGGGTCGAGGATGAGGGCCGGTCGCTCGTCATTGCGAAGCGCGGCAGCCCACGGGCGGTATTGCTCAGCATCAGGGACTACGTGCGCTTAGCGGTTCCTGAACCGGAAGTCCTTCGTATCCTTGGACAGGAGGCACGGCAAAAGGGGACGAACCGCTTGAGCACGAGGCGGATCGAGCAAATCATTAAGACCGCCCGAAAATCCAGGCGCGGATGATCCCCCTTCGGCTTGTGATTGACACGAACGTAGTCGTGTCCGCAGCCCTCAAACCAGAGGGGTTGCAGCGGATCGTGGTCTTACTGGCGATGACCAAGCCTGCCCGCTGGTATGTTTCCGATGCGATTGTCCGGGAATATGCAACCGTTCTGGCTCGTCCCGAGTTCAAGATTCGGAAGAGCCTGCGTCACCAATTCCTGCAACTGATCATGAATGCGGCTCACTTGGTCGTGCCCTCACGGCTACCCCAAATAACATCCGACCCTGACGATAATATCTTTATCGAGTGTGCCGACGCCGCGCGCGCCGACTATTTGCTGACCGGCAATCAACGCCACTTCCCCAAATTCTGGAAAAACACCAAGGTCATCACCTCGAATGAATTTCTGAACGTTGTCGCTCCTCACCTGATCGGGTGAACCGCCCACGCCGCTTGCTCCCGCGGCCGGACAAAACCTGTTTCAACGCTGAGTGCCGAGCGAAACGCAGCCGAGTCGAAGCATCCTCTCAGTTCGCGATCAAACCGGTTCTTCGAATTCCAGCCCGTAAATATGGTAATATGGCAGTGTGAAGACTACCCTTGAAATTCCCGATTTTCTGTTCCGTCGCGCAAAGTCAGTCGCCGCCCAACGCGGTATTCCCCTGCGCCAGCTCGTCACCGAGGCGGTCCAGGAAAAATTGAAAACCACCTCCCAGGAAAAGCCTTGGATGAAACATCTCGGAAAGCTCAAACACCTGCATACGGAGAGAAAGCGAATCGAAAAGCGAGTGGAAGAAGCGTTCGAGCAGATCGATCCGGAAGTCTGGCAATGATTCTTGATACAAACGCCTTGTCTGCTGCCGCTGACGATGATCCTGGAGCGGTTGCCGTTCTCGCTCGCGCCGAACAGATGTTACTCCCCGTGATTGTGCTCGGCGAGTATCGCCATGGCATTGCCCAGTCGCGGCATCGGGCCAGCTACGAAAACTGGCTGGTAGGACTGCTCAATGACTGCTTGGTGTTGGACGTTCAGGAGCCGACCACGCATTATTACGCGGAGATCAGCCTCGAACTAAAGCGGAAGGGCAAGCCCATTCCGACCAATGATATTTGGATTGCCGCACTGTGCAGGCAGCATTCTCTTCCCCTATTGAGCCGCGATCGCCATTTCGATTTGGTCGCCGGAACCAAACGGATCGATTGGTAATTACGTGCGGCGAGCGACCAACCCTAGCCCGACATTTTCCGTGCTGGGTAAGGTCGACGAATCTCGATCACGCGCCGATGAGGCGTAATGACCAGAAATCCCAGGTTAGCGTACGAAAAACACGGACTCGAAGCTGGGCCATCAGCCAGCACTTCCCGGCTCTAGAACGGGAGCAGCAGCTTGTCCGGGCCTTCGATTTCGTTTTTGGCCTCTAGGAACTCGTCGGTCCATGGTTTGCCCGCGCACTCGGGGCACTCGTCGATCATGTTGCCAATGGCGAAACAGTGATAGCAGGTTCCTTCGGAGCTCGTGCCAGGGAACTTCTTACATGTCTTGCAGGGCTTGAAGAACTCGCGTTCGAGCGCTCGGTGCTCGCCCCATAGTTCGCGCTCACACATGACGCACATAATCTCCTCCTGACTGCCCCTCTTCTTGCGCCCGAATGAGCCCTTCACGGGGACATTTTCCCTCAGCCGTCAATATAGCTCCATCACCTGGTTCCACGTTCTCCAAATGAGAGTCAATACCGCTTGATTGCAGGCATCCATCCCAAAACGGAAAAGGCCACGCTGCTTTCGCAACGTGGCCTTTATTTAATGCCGGCAACGACCTACTCTCCCACACACTTTCGCATGCAGTACCATCGGCCCAGCGGGCTCGTGTGGGGCGGACACTCTTGTCCGCCTTGCGGCCGAAATCGTCACAAATTTCATGGTTGGCGGTCACTGACGCGGCTCCTATCGGCAGATGGAATGGGAACTGGCAGTGCGCGGACAAGAGTGTCCGCGCTACACGTGCGGCTCTCCACGCTATGCAGTTCATCGCCAACAAGTATGAATACCGGCGCCGCCTGCCACACTATCAGAAATACGACCGCGTCTTGTTTGTCACTTTCTGCGCGCTTAATCGCTGGAAGCTTTCTCCGGAGGCGCGGGAGGTTGTTCTTGGCCATTGCCTTCACGACCACGACAAACGATTTGTCCTTCATGCCGCGGTTGTCATGCCGGAGCGTGTTCATTTGATGCTTACGCCGCTGCGGGACGAGATTGGCTGGCCTTATCCGCTGGCTGCGATTTTGAAATCGATCAAAGGGACTTCCGCTCGCGACATCAACAAGCTGCTCGGACACTGCGGGCCGGTGTGGCAGGAGGAATCCTTCGACCACGTGTTGCGGACGAGCGAGCGCTTCAAGGAAAAGATCGAATACATCCGGCTGAATCCGGTGCGACGGGGGTTGGTGGCTCGGCCGGAGGATTATCGGTGGTTGCGAGTTGAGGTGTAGGGCCGGCGTTCTCGCCCGGGCTCGGGGTGTGCGCGACGGCTTTGCAATCAACCCTCGCAATGCAATTCTTCCAAGAGCTGAGACTAGAGTTGACCCTAAATTTGC
>JBAUUQ010000044.1:0-107611 GCA_049582765.1 Terriglobales bacterium | reverse complement strand
TTCCTTAGCCGGCCGATAACACCGACTGTGGAAGCTGCCGCTTAGCTGAGGCGAAAGGGAAAACTTAACGGCAGCGACCATCGCAGCGCAAAAGTACGCTCCGGTCACGGACTTTTTCAACACCCACAGGGCGTGGGTGTTGAAAAAGTCGGTGATCGGAATGTCTTTTCGGCAGCGAGGATTGCGGCGGCCGAGTTCTTGTTCTCCCCTCAGCTAGAGGCGGTTTCCACGGTGAGTGTTGTCGGTCGGCTGAGGAAGCGGATGAGTCGCTTGAGGTTCTGGGCAGCCGCCGCCAGGAAGAACTGCTCCCGCACAAACCGTAATCTCCGCAGACGGAGACGACGTAATCCGATTTGATTCTTGAGTTCCGCGAACAGGGCTTCCACCTTCTTTCTTTCCCGCTGTGCCTTGGCAAACTCTGGCGTCTTCGCCAACTCCCGGGCGCGTTGCCGGGCGGGTTCATCCATGTGGATGGCAAGAAAGCGAAACGCTCCGCTAGTGCATTGGGCTTTGAGCGCACACGCACCGCACCGTTTGCGAGTCCCGATGTAGGCATAGGTGCGGTTCCGCAGGCTGCGGCCACCGTAGTTGAGTTGCTGTCCCGCAGGACAGCGATAGCTGTTGCTTTCGGGTTGATACGTGAAGCGCTCGGGACCGTAGAACGGGCTTTTCTTTCTGTGGATACTGTCGCGGGTTCGCATGTAAGGAGTGATTACTCCGATCCGCCAACCATTGCAAGAACTCCCCGTTCCCGTAGGTCGTGTCGGCCGCTACCGATTCAGGCTCTCGTCCTTGCCACTGCGTGAAACGAGTCAGCATGTCCTGCGCGGCTACCGTTTCCTGACTCATCCATGCTGCCGTCGCTTGCACCCCGACGATCACGCAACTGTGATTGTCCACCAGATAGTTGTCGTAGTACCCCAGTCGGGCCGGAGTCCCGCCCTTAGTCGCATAGGTGGAATCTGGATCTGTGGTCGAGACCTGATCTTGCTGATGCACCGGTTCTTCCACCGGATTCTGCTGTTCCAGTTCCACCAGATACTGGCGCACGGTTTGGTTGACCTCCGCCGCCTCCGCTAATTGCTCCCGGGGAATACGACTCTCTTTCGCCGCGTTCGCCTCCACGAAGCTGCCATCCACCGACAGGTCCTCGCCCTTCACCAATCCCACTTCCATACACTGTCGCACGATCTGCTCAAACAACTGCTCGAACAGCTTCGATTCCTGAAACCGTCCGTGTCGGTTCTTGGAAAATGTCGAGTGATGCGGGATCTCTTGATCGAAGCCCAGGCCGGTAAACCACCTCCACGCCAGATGCATGCGCAGTTCCTCCACCAACTTGCGTTCGCTGGTAATGCCGTAGAGATAGCCGATCAGCAGGATGCGCAGCAGGAGCTCGGGATCGATGGACGGGCGGCCCGTTTCGCTGTAACTCTCTTTCAGCTTTTCCCGCACGAAGGCAAAACTGATGTGCTTATCGATGAGCCGCAGCAGGTGAGTCTCTGGAACCTGATCTTCCAGGCGGAAGTAATAGAACAGCGCTTCGGAGCGGTCGTGTTGCCCCATCATGATCAGCAGGCCTCCGACGATCAGAATCCAACAGAGCATGGGCGGATCACTTTCTTCTAACATGCTTCTGCTGAATTCCACCTGCCATTCTCAGTGACTTTTTCAACACCCACAGGCGATTACACTCAAAACCCCCGACGCTGGGGTGGCTGATCCATTCTGAATCCCCCTCCGAGCGGGGTGCAGGTCTCGGGCGGGATGATTTACTCGGCGTAGGGAGTAACCGACATCATCGTAGTTCCCGCTCTTTCACGGCCCCATGGGTCTTTCCATCGGCAGCCACATCCGTGTAAGAAAGAAAACGTCCAATATGCTGAACAGTGCGACGAAAACACGTCGTTTGATCCGCCGCAGCGTCGAGTGCTACCACCAAGATGAAATGTGTTACAAGGCGATGGAACAGGCTCGAGGCGTCGGTTGAGTTCAACAGATTGAACGTATTGTTCGCCAATCGCCTTCGTCTGCGCTTGCTGCATATCCCATGGGTGTTGTAATAAAGACATATGCTGCGCAGTGGGTACTCGACTCCCGACTATGGGCAAATAGGTGGAAGATATAACCGTGAAGTCTTACTGCAGCAAGAGAGTTTGAGGAACGTGGCCTATCATAAAATATCTGGATAGGTACGGCGCTGGCAGCAGAGGCATTGTTGTTTTTTGCTTACTGTTGTTATGCGTTGCTGCGATCACGCGGGATTCCTGTGCCGCGGACATCGCGGCTCCGCCTGCGATCCACACCAAGCCTTACCGGGTCTTGCTAGTGGTCGAACATCAGAGTGATCCTTATGGTCTCGTGGTAAAAAGCGAAGCCGACAAATTCCAACCTGTCGCAGCCCTCCTCAAGGCGTGGTCGGTTCCCTTTGATATTTTACGATTAGATCAGCAGCACCTCGATGCTTCATATCTGTTCGATCGCTCGGGAGCGATTCGCTATGGCACCGTTATCTGGGTCGCCGATCTTTCGTCTTACGACGATCAGGAAATTGCCTCTCTGGAAGAAGCAACCCACGCCGGAACGAGTCTGATTGTTGTCGATTCCCGGTTTCTTGACTCTACGCTTGACAGATTGCTCGGTGTGAAATTCAAGGAGTTCTACACGTCAACGGACACTTTCCAGGTCACACAGGAGCACTACATCACACGCAACATGGCAGCTGGCAGGGGAACTTCGCCAGGGCTGAGTCATGACTATTCAGATCGCTTATGGGTTCAACCGACGAGCGCGGAGGTTCTGATCGCTCAGGGCCAACACCCGCTTCTCACCGTGAATCAGCTAGGATCGGGGATTTCCGCGGTATGGTTGGGATCTCCAAATCTATCCTTGTTGTGTGACTCCACTTTTTGGAGAAGTCTTTTCTTTCGTTCCCTGGTTTGGAGCCTAGGTTATGTGGTCGTGCCGAATCTGGATTATGCCAATCGCATTATCTTCGAGCTCGACGACTGGGGAACGGCAGACAAGAGTTTCCTCTCTTATTGGCGCTATCTCGAGCCAAGTGAGGAGACTATTCGCCAGGACCTTATTGTGGCGTTGCAACGGCATCATGGCATCGCCAGCGCCGAAGTTGACACTGGATACGTCGACCGGCAATCGAAACGCGTCGTGTCACCCTGGACTCAGAAGTTCACCGACCAGTATGGGCTGCATCAGGACTATGCCTCGACCCGCCAGGGCCTCAAAGATGCAGTCGACGCAGGTGTGCTCGACATTGAGAGTCACGGATGGACGCATATGGAACCCAATTTGGAATCGCCTCCGGGTCCGTGGTGGACGGCAGATCTGGCAGGAGAAGGCTCAATGGTCGGCTGGTACGCGGAATTCGCTGACCAACGACGTGGCGAGGAAGTCCCCGCGGTGACACAGATTTATCACATGGAGCGCTCGCTTGCGGAATTGCAGACGGACTTTGGGGAGCAAGCACTGGAGTTGAAGCCTGGCAATAATTCATGGTCAAAATCCCAATTCACTAACACCGCGGGGCTGGCGGCGCGGGTTGGTTTTGGTCTCTTTCACGGCGATAAGGCTAGCTACTATCTCGATCATGAACTTGTTTTAGATATGGCGGACGTCGTTCCTGACTTTAACACGGCCTACGATCTCCTCGACGTTCTCAATCCAGACCGCTGGCCCGATCATCTGGATGGACCTGTAATCCTCGGCTTTCATGACAGAGACATCGCTCTGGATCATAATTTTATGGAGCGGCTCTTCGCTGCTTTGCCCACCAGCTATAAGACGATCGGCACTAACCAATACATAGGGATTCTCCATACCCAAATCAGTTCGTCCCCGGACAGCCAAGGCTTACAATTCACCTTCGCTCTAGACAGTCATTACTGTGCCTACTTCGTCAATCATTCTTCTTCGTGGCAGCTCTGGCTTTCCGACCCGTTACGGGAGCAGTTGGCGACTTCAGATCGCAAAGTTTTGATAGATGACAAAGCTGTTGGCACAAAAGCAGCAGATCTCAATCGCGAGATTCTGATAATCGATCTTCCTCCAGGATTGGGAACGCACAGTTGGAAGTTAGAAGCCTCGAAGAACAGTAAGGCACCCTGAAGGGAGCATCTCACAGGCATCATCAGAGCACCCACGAATGGTTCAATCTCAATGATTTCACCCAAAAAGCGATCGGAACCTTCGGCGACACGGGAAAGAACCGCTCTGCGTGACCCAAGGTTCTTCAATAACGACTTGGCGAGAATTAAGAATACGAAGGTCGGCGAGCGCCTTTCATTCGCTCTCCGCCCCGAATTTCTCAACGCCTTCAACAATGTCAATTTCGGTTTGCCGGGCGACAATGTGGCGGCTGGCGTTAGTGGCTAGTTTGGCCAGATAACTGGCACGGCGGGGTCCGGTTCTACAACGCGCCAACCTCCTATGGAACGGCTCAGCCAGAATCATTCAGCTTGGGTTAAAGGCAAGCTTCTAGAGCAGCACAGCACTGAATGCTGCGATCTGCAAACCACCAGAAAAGGAATAGGATGCCAACAAGCGAGAGAATAGTCCGCCAATTTGCGGCGGTCAGCCTATCGATTGCCATCCTGGTGGTTATCCCAATCGCAGCGACTGCCGCTTCCACGGAAGCGTCGCTGAACCGTGAAAAGTGGATTGCGGTAGCCAATCACGTCATCCAAAGCTCCCCCGAAAGCTACCCGTACGATTGGGGTGAAGCCACGTTGTTTATAGGGCTGCTGAAAGCTTATGAGCGGACCAACAACGTTGCGTACATCGACTTCGCGGAGAAATGGGCCACTCTCTACACGGCGAAGAGCCGGGAAGATATCCTTGAACTGGACGCTTCCGGCTCCCATCGCGACGAGAGCGGGGAGGGCGTTGGGCCAATACCCGGAGATTGCAACCGTTGGGTTCCCGGCAGGGTGATGCTTACTCTTTTCCAGGAACGGCACAAGCCCGACTACCTGCGCATGGTGCAAATGATAACCGATTTCATCCAGGACTCAGCCGAGCGCAGCCCGGAAGGCGGCCTCGACCACTGGACTGGAAGTCACGAGTACTGGGTGGACACGCTCTATATGGCCTGCCCGCTTCTGGCTCGGTTCGGGAAAATGGAAAACAAACCAGCGTATGTCGATGACGCCGCGCAGCAGTTCATCGTGCACGCCCGCTCCCTGCAGGACGAGAAGACAGGTCTGTTCTACCACATGTGGGACTGGCAGACCGGCCAGTTGACGCCGGTGTTATGGGGCCGTGGAAACGGCTGGGTGTTCATGGCACTGGCCGACACCATGGAAATGATGGACCGTGACCATCCTTCGTTTCCTGCACTTCAGCAAATTGCGTTGCACTTGGCGCACGGCCTGCGAGCTACCCAGGACCGCGATGGACTCTGGCACACTGTGTTGAATGATCCTACTAGCTATGCGGAATGCTCCGCTTCTTCGATGTTTGCATACGGGCTATTGAAGCTGGTGCGACTGAAGGTTCTCGCGCCGTCGTATAAAAAAGTCGCGCTCCGAGGATGGACCGCTATCAATGCGCGCTATGTAAAGGACGGCGTGGTCACCGGTGTTTCTGGGAGCACGGATCCACATCCTGTCGAAGTCTACAAGAAGATTGAGGTTGGCACTGAAACCTGGGGGACTGGAGCCTATCTCAGTGCGGGCAGTGAAGTGGATCGATTACGCAGAAAATGAGCAGCAATTAACAAGAATTTAACGCTCAATGCGTAAATACCCACATGTCCATGTGGATGTGCAGCCCACCGCTGTTACTTGATGATGCCTGTGGGTGAATAGATTCTGCGGGCCAGATCCAGAATCTTCTGATTAAGAAAGTTGATGTGCGCTCGATCTATCTCATGGACGGTGAGTGTTGCATCGCGAACCCTGGGCTCCGAGAGGACGCCGCGTGCCACGAGCAATGCTTTTTCCGCGTGGTGGAAAAACTCAAGGCTCTGCAAACTGTAGGTAATCTGGGGCAGAATGCCTTGGAACAATTCATAGGCTGCATCTTTGTTCCCGGAGCGCGCGCGGCACCAGACGATCTGAAGTAAGTCCGAGACCGCCAGTCCCGGCATCGCTCCACAAATGCCGGCGTCAATCAGTTCCAGCATGTAGGTGCCACCCCATCCATCGATCACACCAACAGCACCGTTTGTCTTTTCAGTGATTGAGCGAACCCGGCCGGCCATCATAGGTTCCTCGAGCTTCAAATATCGAAAGTGCTGATGTTCACGAGAGAGAGATTTCACGAACTCGAGACTCAAGGTCGTAC
Source organism: Terriglobales bacterium (assembly GCA_049582765.1). Lineage (GTDB taxonomy): Bacteria > Acidobacteriota > Terriglobia > Terriglobales > Acidobacteriaceae > JBAUUQ01. Next base: position 101,308 of record JBAUUQ010000044.1, on the reverse strand, counting down.
CTCCAGGGTTGAAGTCCTGGATGATCAAGGGAACCGTGATCGCCTGTAAAATTCGATCAAAGTAACGGAGCAGATCGCGTTCCGGCAAACTGAAGACCCGTGGAACAGCGACAGCAATTGCGGCGGCCCCGGCATGTTCAAGATCACGCGCCGTTTCCGCTACGTAAGCGGTGGAAACATGATTTACTTGTGCCACGAGGGGAAGGCGACCGTGCAGAATGCCAATCGCCCGAGATACGAGTTCGCGGCGTTCGGCGTCTCGAAGTTTGTAGAATTCACTGGCGTATGCAGGAAGGCAGACTCCACAGACACGAGCGTTGATTGCAAACTCCAGCAAACCGTCAAGGGCCGCCCAGTCCAGGCCCCCATCGCGAGTAAACGGAGTCGGAATGACAGGAAGAACACCATCAATCTCGAATATGGCCATAGCCATCCATTCTGCGGGACACTATAGATTTGGACGAACCCTTCCCTCTCAGGCTGCCCGCTCGTACCCAGTGCTTCTGCTTTTTGCGCCGAATGTTAACTCCGGCCGCTCGATCACTCGATGTGCGCGCTTGTGGTTCACCACTTCTTCGCAGCGCCGCAGTAGCACGTGCAGCCGCGACCATCAGGATTAACCATAAGACTTGATTCATCAACCGCTTCGAATTCAGATGGGAACAGTTCCTAACTCATTCACCAGACTTTGTGTCCAATCGGTATCAAGCGTTCCGTCTAGTTGCCAGTCGTCTCCTATATCTGACATAAACATTCCGTAGCTCTTAAGTGCGGTCAGAATAACTTGCGCTTGAGCGGAGAAATGGGAGATATCAAAACCTCTTCTCAGTCGCCAGCGTGATCCCATCCAGATAACATCTGAACTAGGAGTATTCAGATATGTTGGGGTGTAGGTGCCAGGCCATAAAACACCGCCCGAGTATGCACGCGAGGACTCAAAACGCAGTGCATGATCAATGCGACCAGCTTGTACTTCGTCATAACGAACCAGTCCAGGGAAGAGCGGCAATCCAGCATCATCTGCAGACGCAGTAGGAAATGAAGGATTAGAAATTAAAGCATTAGACTTCAAGTCATAGATTACTCCATTGGCGGCTTTCGGATGACCGCGGTTCCAGTGAGCGTCATACAGTTCATAAAGGATGCAGGTATCTTTGTTGATCATAAGCGTATGAGCATCGCCACCGTCAAAGGGTTCAATAGGTGTTTCTGAACTAAATGGGTAGGGGCCGGGATCAGATTCAGCAAGATTACTAATGGCAACGGATACCATTCGGGTGCTGTTGTCAACAATTGCGAAAGGAAAACCATAGTTTTTTCCACCCGCTGGACCAAAGCCAAGGGTAAGACGCTTTCCTGGAATGCTCGCCGCCCATGCTGCAGACTTCCGATTAACCGGCAGGTCGTCAATAGGCGTATTCCAAACGTTATCGGCTGGAAAAATAGTACATGTTGTACCGCGAGCGCGTGATAACGTGGTAGCGATTGCTGCGTGCTGCTTAACAACACTTCCGCAAAATAGTCCTGCTCCGAAAAGAAGACTTGCGAGAACTGCTCTGCGCTGCGTCATCGCCGCTCCTTGATGTTGATTTACATATCGTGCTTCATGAAGAAATTCGTGAATTAGAACGTGAATCGTGCCGAAAACTGCAACACACGTGGAAGGCCGTTCGGGCTAAGCTCCTGCAGGGCTCCAAATTTGCCTGGGTCCAAGTTGGGCACCAGATAGCATGTCTGCTTCAGGGTTGCGCCGTCACCGCAGTTGGTCCCTATGGGGTTATATTGCAACTGGTTAATCCCACCGCCGTTCTGCACGTAGTAGTTGGCGTGGTTGAGCAAATTAAACGCCTGCGCTTGAAGTTGCAGTTCCTTGCCTTCCCTGATCGAAAAACTGCGGGTCAGCCCAACGTCAATCCTCTCCAGCCACGGACCGTAGAAAGAATTCAGGCCGATCCCCGGTGTGGGACCACCGCCATTGATGCCCCCCGCGGTGTTCGCGGTGTCCTGATTAAAGGCGGTGTCGTTCAGGTTTCCATTGGCGCCATCGCAATTGCTGAATGATAGTGTCGAACTGGTGCACGCTGGACTCAACAAACCGGCGTAAGGACGGCCGGTCCATGACACTGCTCAGACTCCAACCCGAGAGTAACGCGCGGCCTGTCTCCGAACTAGTCAGTCTTTCCAGTTCGGGCCGGTAGACGCTAATACGATGCCGCTGGTCGAGCAGCGAAGGAGCGTGGGTATTGCTGAAGTCGAACTGGTTGTTGAAGTCCATCCCATCCAGCATCATGCTCTTGGCGAGGGTGTAAATATATAGGGCACCCGAAAATGCGGAGATACCAGGGAAATGTCTGGGGAAGCCGCGAACAGAGGGGAATTACCCGGGAGGATATTCGGAAACGTTGGCTCCTGTTGGTTCGGCGGACCGGCGGTGTAACTGATACTTACCGAAGACTGCTGTGACGCCAGCCCGTTCGAGACTACGGCGTTGCCGTAGTTCAGGCCGTTCATGTTGGTATAAAATTGCCCGAATCCGCCGCGCACCACAGTCTTCGAGACGGGCTGCCAGGCAAATCCGAAGCGTGGCGCCAAGCGCAGAAACTGGTTCGGATACTGCCCGTCAGCGGAAACGCCGGATTTTCTGCCGGCTGCGGATAAACCTGGAAGTCCTCGCGCAAACCCATTTCGAGCGTCAACTTCGGCAAAGCGCGGAAGGTGTTCTGCACGTAGAATCCGTAGTAAGGCACGGAAAAAGAGAAGGTCGGGTTTCCCGAAGACTGACTGAAGAGGTTATATTGGCCCAGCGCAAAAGCCTCCAGATTGGAAAATTCATAACTGCCGAGGAACGACCCGAACTCGACGGCCTCATTCGGGTCCGCCCCGCCATCATTGTTGTCCGAATCCCAGGCACGATTCATATCGAAACCGAATTGCAACGTCTGTTTGCCAATTACGTAGTCAACCCGTCGGATAGAGAGTACTGTCTTTCAAAAACCCTTCCCACAGAGAAAGAAGCGTTACCTAGAATGAAAGCGGCCGGGCTATCCAATATTAACGTGGGGATGTTTGGAGCCAACCCAGTCGATGTCGAGATCTCGTTGTCCTGCGAACTGCCCGCGTGAAATTCGTTCAGCAAATTGGAGGAGAACGTGTGCGTCCATCCCAGGCTGGCCTGGAAGCTATGCACGTAGGCGTTGGCCAGCGTCTGCGTCCCGTAGTTGCCCACGGTTGGGTCAGTGATGACGCCTCCGGGCGAGTTGAACCGGTTTAGATTCAGGCTGAGGAACAGGCTATCTCGGGAACTGGGCTGGTAGTCCAGCCGGGGGGGTGATCACCCAATCATTGCGCCTTCTTGGTTTGGTGCCGAGATTGGATCTGAGTGCGTTGATGGTGTTTGACACTTGCTGGAGATATACCAGATTGGTCGGATCAGGTGTGCTGTCACTGCCCGGTACCGGCAAGGGCCCGTTTGGTACAGGTAGCGTCGTCCCGGTCGGAATTCCAAAGTTAGCGCTCAAAAAAGTTAGCTAAGTTTGCTGGCGGCGTCGTCAATGCGGGGTTGATGACGGAAATCGGATTGTTCCGTAGTTGCTGCTCATAATCCGCGAAGAACCATAGACGGTTTCGCAGGATGGGCCCACCCACTCCGCTGCCGAATTGCTGCAAAGCATCCTTTGGTTTAGGGAAGCTGCTGGTTTTGTCGAGGGCGTCATTGGCTCCCGTCAGGGAGTTCCGATTGTAATAAAACGCACTGCCGTGGAACGCGTTGCTTCCGGACCGGGTCACGGCATTTACGAAGCCCGCTCCACCTCCATAGGTCGCCGAGTAGGGGCTCACCGAGACTTGAAACTCCTGGATCGCGTCCTCACCATACAAGTACGGGATGCGGTAACGGCCTGTAATGTCGGCGAAGTAGTTGCTGGTAGCGTTGCTTCCGTCGACAGTGAAAGCATTGGAGCCATTACCATTGGCATAACCCGAGTCTTCTCCGCCCTGTTGTCCCGCAAGGCTCACCAGGCCAGTGTCGCCGTCGTAGCTGGTATTGGGTGTAAGCACCGTAAAGTCAGTGTAGCGACGTCCATTGAGCGGCAATTCTTCAATAAACGACCGCTCTATCACCGTGCTGGCGGAGGATTCTGCTGGCCGCAGAAGTGGCGCGACCCCGGTTACTTTCACCGTGTCCCGGCTGGCCCCCCACCTGCAGCTTGATGTCCTGCGACGTGGTATTTCCTACCAGCACTTGCACCAGGCCCATGACATCGCGAAAACCCTTCAGACTTGCCAGGATGGAATACGATCATGGCGTGAGCACCGGAAACCGGTAAAGTCCCGTATGACTTGGTTCTCCCGTTTGGTCGAATAACGGATTCCGTTCTCATTTTGGTTCCTCCAGGGATTTCCACTGCCGAGCTCTGCTACACCCTAGAATCTCACAGCGGCCAGATTCAAGCTCGTTCACGTGGCACTGTTATGGCTGCCCGATACGGGCCTCTAATACGGCCTTTTCGAGATTGCTGCAGCTTACGCAATTTCCTCGCCCTGCGAAAACGGACGAGGAGCCGATCTCGACAAAAATTAGTTCTTGACGATTCCCAAGCCTTCTGTGACCAACAGGATCCGATTAGCCGGGATGTCTTCTAACCTCTCCACCAGTCCGCTGGGCCATCGGATTTCCACTACGTCAATTTTCATTGCTTGCCCGAGGCCGAAATGCAGGCGGAAGTCACTTTGCGAGATGTAGCCGCCGCCGCTGCGGACCTCTTGCAACTGTTGATGGCCGCCCGCCCGGACCACCACTCGGGCGCCGATTGCGTCGCGATTGGACTTCGTCCCCACGAGCTTGACCAGGATCCAATTACCGTGTTTGCCGTAGTTCTTCAGCAAGCTCGGCGGATCATGGCTGTTGTTCACCAAAAGCTCCACCATACCGTCATTGTCGAAATCGGCGGCGGCGATACCGTGGCTGTTGAAAGGCTTGGTGATTCCGGGACCGGCATCGAGGGAGATATCCTTGAACTTGCCATCGCGTCGATTCCAGTAGAGCAATTTGCGCTCTCGGAAGGTGCTGCCCATGGCGTTACGGTCCAATTCAGGGTAGACGTGTCCATTTGCCATGAACAGGTCGGGCCATCCATCGTTATCAATATCCACAAAGAGCGTGCCCCAGCCCAGGAACTGGGTGTTGCCTCCAAGGCTCGCCTCGTAAGTAGCGTCCGTGAATGTCCCGTCGTGATTGTTGCGGTACAGGGTGGCAGTTTGGTCAGAAAAGTTCGTCTTGATGATATCTAACCAACCGTCGCCGTCGTAGTCCGCGGCATCGGCGCCCATGCCGGCTTGTTCATGTCCATCCTCGTTGTAGGCGACACCGGCGCGAACACCAATCTCGCTGAATGTCCCATCGTGATTGTTGTGGAACAGAATACTGGGAGTGGAATCGCAGGCAACATAAATGTCAGGCCAGCCGTCGTTGTCGAAATCTCCGGGAAGGGCCGTGAAGCAGTAATATGGTCCCGCCTTTGCCACTCCTGATTTATCGCTGACGTCGGTAAACGTACCGTCTCCATTGTTGTGGTAGAGCTCGTTTCTCGTGCCCTTTAAACCGCGGGGGCCGCACATGACGGGAATCCCTTTCCAACGGCAGTAAGTGCTCTGACCGGGTAGGGGTGTTTTCGCGGGGTCAAAATCGATGTACTGGGAGACGAACAGGTCCAGGCGGCCGTCGCGGTTATAGTCAACGAAGGCGCATCCCGTACCCCAGCGCACATCTTCATGCCACAGGCCGGCCTTCTTGCTGGCGTCCGTGAAGGTCCCGTCGCCATTGTTATGGAGGAGCACGTTGTGGCCCCAAAAAGTGATGTACAAGTCCACCCATCCGTCGTTGTCGTAATCACCCGCGCAGACGCCTTGGCCCCAGCCCGTCAGTGCGACGTTAGCTTTTTGGGTCACATCGGTGAAGGTCCCGTCGTGATTGTTGTGATACAGGTGGCTGGTGGGTTGCTCGTCCTTCGGAAAGCCCTCCAGAGTAGTTCCGTTGACCAGAAAGATGTCTGGCCAGCCATCATTGTCGTAGTCAAAAAAAGCCGCACCACTGCCGGTGGTTTCGATGATATATTTCTTCGTCTTCTCGCCACCATCTTCCGTCTTGGCCGTCAATCCGGCATGGGCAGCGATATCCACAAAATGGACACTCGGGACACCTTGGGGAGCTGCAGTCGCGCTGGGCCGGGGAACAGAGGTCGAGACAGCAAGCAGAAAACATCCCACCATGAATCTTCCGACTGACAAATGTGTCGCTTTTGGCATCATGGCATGTATCGATCGAAATATATGGTCATTGAGCGGGCTCGGCAGCGTCCAGAGTTTGCAGGAAGTTATCGCGTAGCATCTGAATCTCCCGCCCTTCCTTATCAGCCTTGAGTTTTTCAAACTGATCTTGTGCCAGGGATGCGTCCCCGCTGCGGCCTACGCGGCGATACAGAGAAGCCAGACGATACCAGGCTTCAGGAAAATTCGAATCCAGCCGAGTGGCAATTTCCAGATCAGCAATGGCCCCTTCAAAATTTCCTTGCGCCTGATGCGCTTTGCTCTCCGTCAAGTAACACAAACTGCAGGACGGAATCTCACGTTGGGCAAGGCGAAGTTCTTCGAAGATCCGTTTGTACTGCCGTGATTGGAGCTTCACCAGTAGAGAAGCGTCAAGGTAGTACAAGTAGGGGGAGGGATGAGAAGAGCTGAGGCCTTGACGCGCGACCTTTTCGGCGTCCTCGAGCTTTCCCTCCACAGACAGAGCAAAGGTCAGGAGAAGCTGGGCAGCAGCGAAGTGCGGCTGCATAGAAAGAATCTTCCTCAAGGCCCCGATCGATTGCTCATGTTGCCCCGCGAGGAATCGGGAAAGAGAGAGTCCGAGAAGAAGAAAGGATGAGTGGGGATTCAACCCTGTGGCGCGTTCAAACACCGCAGCCGCCTGGAGGTATGCATGCTTGCGGACGTAAAACAGGCCAAGGTCCATACCGTAGCTTGGATTCTGGGGCACACCCGCAAACGCGTCCGAAAGATCGTGCTCAGCTTCACTGGTCTTTCCCTGCGAATCTTCTACCTTACCCCGTAGAAACGAACACGCCAAGACTTCAGCTCTCGATTCCTGCGGGGCTTGCTGCAAGGTTACAAGTGCCGCTGCCCACTTTTGTTCGGCGATGTCTGCCAAGGCAAGGTTGTAATAGGCCTCAAAAACCTCAGGATGCTCCTGAATGCAGCGTTGGAAAGCTTCGGCTGCCTCTCCATACAGTTCTTGGCTGGCGAATTGTATTCCCACTCGCAATAAAAAGTCAGAAGTGAGATGAGGACGTTTCAAGATCTGGATTAAGAGATCATGGGCGTTTTCGGCCTTCCCCTCGGCTAAAGCTCTTTCCAGTGATTCAACCATCGCATCGGACGAGGGTTCCGGCAGTCGTCCGCTCTGTATCGAAAGCGATACTTGCGCGACTGCCGCGCTGGCTCTGATGCTTGCGCACATAACGGTGGTCATAAAAACGAGAAGCGTCACTGCCAGAACAAACGCGTTACACCTTGAGCCAATCAACATTAACGTCCGTTCAACGCAGCATGTCATTTCGGCTATCAAGGTATAGAGACTTCACTCGCTGCGCCGACCTACAACGAGTAATTCGCCGAAGCCGGATGGGTCATGGAATACCTTGAGACCGCACCAATCAAAATAGTCGTACGCTCCCGTCTCCGGATCCTTGCCGTTTACGCCGAAATCAATCCCAAGAACAGTACGGCCTTCCACCGGTTCAACACCGATCTCCACCCAAGGAACCGATACCTGTACGACATAGTGATAATCATCCAGGATTCGCACTGTGTGTTGCGCATTGCCATTCCATCGAGAGTCGGGCTGTCCTGAAGCTGTGCCCCGGTCATCGTATACGGTATTGAGAATGTTAATGTGGTAGGAGAAATCGTCGGGCAGGAATTCTTTCGTGCGATGAGACAAGGCATCAATCAAGAACTCCACACCATCGTCTTCCCAGAGTTTGTCGCCATCGTGTTCACGGACGTTGCCCTGAAGTTTCGAGGAATGGGCATCGAATGCCAGGTAGAGATTGTCCTTGTCCCATAGAGCGTAAACAGTCGCATGACGAGGATGACCAGCGAGAGGCTTTCCCTCAAAGGTTACTGTATCTGCTCCGCGCCATTTCGCGAGATCGCCATTCAGAGGAATGGGCACGTCGGTCTTGAATGCACGGATTCGGTGCTGTAAGTCTGAGGGTCCTGCTCCATCGGCCACACAAATACCAGCCGCAAGCAATGAAATAAGAAGAGAAAAAGGCCAGTACCAAGTTGCCTGAGGCATTCTTCTATCCTCTACTCCGCTGTTGCGGAGCCGGTTCCGAGCTTCGCGTTGCCTGTCCATTCGCGCGACCGAAACTCCGGCGGAATCCCCATTCCCCTCGGGATACTTGCGCGCCAGCGCCCGGACGTCATCACTGCAATTTCAATGCGCTTCTCACACCTTTTCGTCCGGCGTTTATTCGCCCAGTCCGAATAGAGATCCTGACCCGCTCTCACTGCGGCGCTGGTACTGCGGTATATTTCCGTGAGGCCTGCCTGTTTTCCCAGACGGTGATCAGTAATGTGCTGCCCAAAATCAAGACTCCACCAATAATCGCCAGTGAAGTTAACTTCTCCTTTAGCCAGATGGCCGCAACCGGAATCCCAAAGAACGTAATCAAGTAATTCGACAGCGCGGCCTGAATCGCATCGAGTTGTTTAAGCGCCTTAAGGAAGAGAACCATTGAGAGATAGTTATGGAAGAAGGTGAGCAGAGCCAGTCCGATCCAGGTCTGGAGAGAGAAATGACGAATGTTCGCGAACACGCCAGGTTCCTGAGCCAGAGTCAACGGAGTCATAACGACAAACATTGCCAGGTAGGTGAAAAATAGCATTTCTGTCGGCGAGTAGCGTTCCAATATCTTCTTGCCATAAGAGTTGTAAAAGGCGCTGCCCAGCGTGCCTAAGAAAATCAGGACATTCCCGTACAGATAGCCTTTGCCAAAATTTAGCGTTCGAAAATCGATGTCGGAGCACATTACGACGCCGATGATCGCCAGGCCGAAGCTGACCCACCGTACGGAAGTCATTTTTTCATGCAGAAAGAGAAACGCCAGAAACGCGGTGGACACCGGCAACGTCAACATGAGCAAAGCGGCATTACTGGCGAGAGACATGCGAGTGCCCCAGGTGATGAGCACTTGTCCGGGGAACACTCCCACTACGGCGAGTAAAAGGAAAATCAGAATATCACTACTTCGCTTATCTCCTTTCTCGGTGCTTTTCGACTCCAACCTAACCAGAGGATAAAGCATTACCGTGGCCAGAGTCATTGGACCCCAGACGGTAAACAGCGAGCCAACCTGATCCTGAACCAATTTGATACACGTAAACTGTAGTGCCCACATGAAATTGCAGCTAAATAGAAGCAGCCAGGAGCGCATGGGTTACTCACCTCAGCCTTTCACTTAGCTGGTTTTGGATTTGCTCCAACGTGGCCTCGATGTCTTCTGTGGTGTGGGCAAAGGAAATGGAACATTGCTTGGCGGCAACCGGGAAGAAGTAAACACCGCGCTCGATCAACTTCCTGCGGAGCTCCTCGTCAAATTTGAAATCGTGATGGCTCGCCAGGTCGTGCCAGTCTCTCGGAGAATGATCCATGAAATAGATACAGAAAGCCGAACCTTGCCTGGCGACTACGGCCTCGACACCGAGGGTGTGGAGGATTTTCTCCAAGCCTCCCTGCATTTTCTGTCCCAGGGATTCGACATGCCGATAGACTTCCCCATCATTCATCAGCAGGCGCTCTATCGTGGCAATCGCGGCTGCGGTCGGAACCGGGTGCGCATTGTAAGTACCCGCCAAGAGTACCCGTTTCGAAGGGTCGGGATGGACGAACCAATCCATCAACTCCTTCTTGCCCCCGAGTGCGGCGATGGGGTAGCCGTTAGCCATAGCCTTGCCAAAAACGACCAAGTCGGGCGTCACGCCGGCAATCTTTGCATAGCCGCCGATCCCGTGACGAAAGCCGGTTTTGACCTCATCAAGAATAAAGATAAAGCCATGCCCATCGGCCAATTGGCGGAGTCCCTCCAGATATCCAGCTTCCGGCTTGACGATCCCGATATTTTGCAGAATCGGCTCCGTGATGAGTGCCGCTATGGAATACTTCTGACAGACGTACTCTACAGACTCAAGATCGTTGAAGTTTATGGGGTGAACGAGTTCCTGATGCTCGGGCGGAATTCCTGCGCTGATCGGAATGTAAGGGTATTCGCCCGGAGAAACCCTCGGCCCGATCACATGAAGGGGCGTCATCAAATTACAGGAGACGTCGTCGTGCCACCCGTTGTAACCACCCTGGATAACGATGATGTGATCCCTTCCAGTGACCGCGCGAGCTAAACGAATCGCTTGGGAAGTGGCTTCACTGCCAGTGTTCACAAATTGAACCGATTCTACGGCTGGTACATGCCGGCAGATGAGTTCCGCCAGCTGCCCCTCCAACTCGGTCGTTCCAGAGCCGTAAAGGCTAGCTCCGGTCCTCAGCACGGAGATGACTGCGTCAGTGACGTAGGGATCGTTGTGCCCTAGGAAGTGCGGAGCAAAAGCTGCATGATAGTCAATGTACTGATTTCCATCTGCGTCCCAGATGTGTGCGCCTTGACCTTTGACGAAGGCGATCTCCGGCTGAACAGCCCGGTTCACTGAGACGACGCCGCCGGGTATGAAACGGCGGTTATGGTTGAAAATTTGTGCGGACTTGGCGTATGCAGCAGAGGCGTTGGTGTCCACTGCGGCCTCGGGACAAAATTCGTCCGCAGTCGGTGGACGAGCGGAAGCGATCTGAGCGTCGAGCACTTTGTTACTATTCTGCGTTGTCATGATTAGTGCTCCTGAGCGAGTTTTTCTAGCGGAGGCAGCACGTCTCCTTGGTGTGAGCCGTCCGAAAACTGCTGCAATCGCTGCTGGAGTCTTCTCCAATATTCGTATTCAGCATCCCATCTTCCCAACGCCGAAGCGAGCCGGTAGGGAGAATACTCTTCCAGCCACTCTGCTTGGTAAAGCGGGCGCAGTTCTGTAATCGCATCCATCAGGTCGACGATGCGGGAGTGATCCTGGTAAACGACTTGCGATTCCCACTCGTTCCACCACTTGTCTGCATCTGGACGCGTCGTACCAATTCGTCCCCACAGCTCGATAAGCTCCCGGGGCGTTTGGAACTTCTGCCCAGCGTAGTCAAGCAGCCGGGCCCCAACCAGAAGGCTGTTGAGCGTCGTGGGATCGGCCCCCGACGCCAAAGCATGATAGAGATGAGTCTCGGCTTCTTCAACCAGCAGGCGCGTTCGCCGCAAATGGCCTTGATTTGGCGTCAAGGCTTTGAGGTAGGTCGGGAAGAAAGGATCCTCCCACAAATTGACCTGTGTGGGTTCGCCCAGGACCTTTTGCAGCTCAGCCTCGGCCTGAGAGAGCTTTTCGAGCGCGGTGGCAACATCCGGGGAAATATTCGCCGGATACACGATCCGGGCATAGTCCGAAAAAAAATGCGGCCGATCGATAGGAGTGGATTGCCAGGCAGCCGCGGCCCCATATGCCATCCCAGGGAGCGACATGCGCAGCAAGACCTGGCCATCGTCGGTCCACAGGGAATTGATGACGCCCAAGGCATTCGACTTTCGCCCAGCAGCGATAAAGGTGTCGATATTCTCAAAACTCGTATCGAAGTCGGGGGCAATCTGGTTCCAACTGGTCACGCCCGGCTGCACAAAGTGGGGGACTGCCTTGGCCACAAGGGGTCCCAGCCAATGTTTGTATTCCCGGTCGTCCGGGTCAGCGCTGTAGTACCAGGCGACCGCGATGAGGCCGGGCGGCAGGTCGGCAACAATGTCGGGATAACGCACCATGATGTCTGCCCAAGCCATCACCTGCTTGCCGCGCTGCTGGAAAAGGCGAGTGACGTCGATAAGCTGCTTAACAAACAATCGGGTTGCCGAGGCGGACGAACCCTGTTGTTTGACAGCCATCTCGATCTGGAAGGTCTCGTCGAATCCGATACTGACAAAAGGACTCGGGAACAAATCGGCGATCTGGTTAATCCAATCCCTCAACAGAGCCATCACTGCCGGGTTGCTTGGGTTGAACTCGACTCCATGTGGCAGATCTGAGAGTTCGGAGTATTTTTCTACTCGGAAGAGGTCATGCAAATGAGCATAGAGTTCCAGATTAGGGATGACATCAATGTGCCGTTCCTGGCCGTAAGCGATGATTCGCCGCACTTCATCCTTAGAGAGGCGGCCTTCAGGATTGAGCAGCGGATATCCGTCAAGCTCAATGCTGGCCTCACTATAAAGGTAGTACTGGTTGGCCTTCCAACGGGTAAGGAAGTCCAATTGCCGTTTGATCTCAGCCTCCGTTGGTAGAGGTCCGTGGCTCATGTCTACCATGGTTCCCCGGTACGCCAGCGACGGCCAGTCATGAATTTCCACCTCTGGAAGTACGGCCTCGGCGGCGTTCCCTTCGATCAACTGGCAGAGAGTTTGCACCCCATAGAACAGGCCGGCGGATGACGTCGCTTCGACTTCACCTCCATCAGGCGTCAACTTTAGGCTGTAGGCTTCACGAGATGCTGGTCCGGGATGCTCGCCGGGGAGCGGTAACGCACCAACGTCTCCTGTCCGCTTAAGAACAATCAAGGTACCTGCAGCTTCGCCCTCCGAGACTCGAACCGGTTCCTCGGCCACATCGGAAAGACAAGTGGACAATTGCGCTGCTGCGAAGCGATCCTCAACGCTGGGATCCCCTATTAACCGGATGCCCAAGCCTCGTACTCGCAGTCGGCCCGGCCCGTAGTGTACCTGCTGGGGTTGGGGTAGAAGCACATTGTGTCCGGCGGCGGTCCATGCCGTGACCGGGAAAACCGGAAGCGAAAGAAGAGTACAAAGCCACCAGCGCACAAGGCTCTCTTTCCGCCTATGCCCCAGGAACCGACTCGTCTGAAATCTGCCAGCCACAGAATTAGTTGCCTCGCTTTACCTGGATCAGGACGGCTCCGTGCTGAGGAACAGTAGCAGTGAATTTCTCCTGGAATGTGCCAAGATCTTTTTTCGCCCAGACGTCCCGCACAAGTACGGAGTTGCCGAGGCCAACATCTCGAAAATCCAGGGTCACGGGCATGGCTCCCCATCCGCGGTTGAACAGGCCCACAGCGGCGCTCCCATCCTTCAGGGGCTTCACCCACACCTCTAATGGTCCTTCTTGTTTGATCCGGTGGCCCTGGACGCCGAGCAAGTCTTGGTCTATCGAAATGACTTCCGGATTGGTGAGAAGATCCTGGGTCGTGGAATCCATGGCTGCAAGATTGTTGCCGGTAATGAGCGGAGCGGCCAGGATGCACCAGAGACTCATGTGCGTCCGATATTCGTCGGCGGTCATCCCTCCGTTGCCGACTTCGAGCATGTCAGGATCGTTCCAGTGCCCCGGACCGGCGAACTGCTCAAGGCCGTTCTGTCCGAACCCTAGTTCTGCCATGGTGTAATACTCGTCGCGAATATCGTCGTCTGTACGCCACAGGTTGCCGCCTACGGAGGCAGCCCACTCCCAGCCTTTCTGCATTCCGTATTGGCAAAGAGCGTAGACCATAGACCGACCAGTTTTCTTGAGCGCATCACCCATTTTCTTGTACGCGGCAACTTGATCACCCATTCCGTCATAGCTGCACAAGTCGTATTTCAAATAATCCATGCCCCAGTCGGCGTAGGTTTGGGCATCTTGTTCTTCATGACCATAACTTCCCGTATAGCCCCCGCAGGTCTTCGGGCCGGGCGAAGAATAGATCCCAATCTTTAAACCCTTACTATGGACATAATCGGCGAGAGCTTTCATGTCAGGAAATTTTGCATTGGGACGAATGTATCCGGCGGCGTCACGGGTACCCTGCCAGCAATCGTCGATCAGGATGTAGGTATATCCAACCGACTTCATTCCGCTGGTAACCATCGCGTCAGCCTGAGCCCGCACGACCGCGGCGCTGACTTCACAGGCAAAATGATTCCAACTGTTCCATCCCATCGGCGGGGTGCGGGCCAGCATCGAACCCTGGGCCCGGGCAACCCCGCTGGATAACAAAAGCAGAGCGACCATTTGGACATATGCACGGTGACACATAGGTTTCATGCTAGCCCCTCGAAGCGAAGCGACAATCCAGGCTTTCGATTTGCCGATCGAGGTGCCGATCAAAGGGCTCGGAATCGAGAGCTTGATGGTGTCCACCCTCCTGGCGCACTGGCACGGTAAAGCGATCCAGCACGCTGCCAGGCGCACACTCTACATCATTCTTTCCGCCGCCGGCAGGTCCGCACACGAATTCTCCGCGTATATCAGTGTGCGAAAAGTGCAACTTGAGCACACCGAAATGCATGGCACGATAGGCCGACCACGATGGCGGCGGGCACATGCGGAACAGGCAAGGCGTCTTGTTCTCTTCCAACTCAGAGCCGCCTGTCCCGGCCGTGACATGAACCACACCGTGCTGGGGATAACTGCGCTCGTAGTCGTGGCTGTGGCCGTTAACATTGAGGACGTATTTGCGGTGGCTGGCAAGGCGAGTCATGTACTGCTTCAGAACCGGATCTCCGGGATGGTAACCGGAGGAATAAGCCGGCCGATGGCCGAAGGTCACGATGATGTCGAGATTGGCATCATGCTCGGCCTGGTCCATCAACTCCGCCGCTTTGCCGTACCAATCCGATAGTGTCTCCGCACTGTAAGGCTCCGGGTAGGCAATGAAACGGACATTACCGTAGTCGAACCAATACCAGTCTTTGCCACAGCAACCTTGGGTGGGTGCGCCAGTTGACATTTGCTGATGGGGCAATTCGAAACGACCCTTGTAATTCCGCGGATCGTCCTTCGCGAGAATATCCCACTCGTGGTTTCCCCAGGCGGGCATGTACGCCGTGTTTTGAGACCACACCATGACATCGTTGAAATGCTGATCGACAGACGGCTGTCCGTTCTCGTTGCCGTAGCTTAGATCCCCGAGGATCAGGACGAAGGCCGGCAGATCGTCGGCAATGAGGCGTTGAACGCCGGGAACGGTGGCGAACGTGTTGGAGCCGCCGATGTCACCTTCAGCATCGACGGTGAACCCTGCGGTGCCGGGTTGAGGTGGGGTGCGGAAAGCTTGGTCCGCGGCGGAACCGATTGAGTAGTGGTAGACGACGTCTGGCCGCAAACCTGTCAACTCGGCTTCCCAGAATGGCCCCGAAGACGAGAACGGCATGGGGCTTGGCGGTTGCCCCAGCGCGACGGCCCCATAAGGTGAACTCAAACCATAGTGGACCTCTGTTGCGGTCCCACGCCAGTCGAAGCTTATTGAGTTCGGTCCTGTGAATGTCCAGTGAATTTCGTCGGCGGTGCCGGAAACCCTGGAGTCCACGTTCTGCAGCATACTGGAAACCGGGAACGCCATACCGGCCCACACAATGATCGAACAACAAAGTTTGCTTGACATTATTTGTAACCTGCCAGTCACGGAGTTGTGGGAGGTTTCTTCAAGCCTTAATGAAAATTCTTCGTCTGTACATCCAGAACAGAATGAGCCATTCGACCGCAAGTACTGTGACCTGCTGGAAGAGCAACTCAGAGTTTGGCAAAACCCTCGCGATTCCCCGAGTAAAGACGCTGACGATTGGGTCCAGGTGAATAAGACTGGTGAACATGTAAATGAAAATGGCGTTCATTCCAATGACGGTCAAAGGGAAGGCCCATTTTCGATACCCGCGGATGTCCATCAGCCAATAGAAGAACAGCAGCATGAGGCATGCCCAGCCTGCCGACATGAGACCATACGAAGTGGTCCACATCTTCATGACCACGGGCACAACAAAGCTTGTTCCATAGCCAATCGCTACGCAGCCAAGTCCTATGCCGCCGATCAACTTTGCTTTCGTCTGCTTCGAGCGCCCGCTCATGAGCAATTCACCAATGAGTAGGCCGAGAAGCGTGGTTGAGATGGTTGGAATCGTGCTCAGCACCGTCCCCCAGCCTTCCGGCGCAAAAGGCCACCGGTCCCAATGAACTTGTCCGAGCAAGGCAATATCGACCCAGTGAACCAGGTTGTGATTGTACTGATAGCTGCCCGCGGGTATGCCTGGAGCCCCGATGAACGCTAAGAGGAGCGCATAGCCCGCGAGTATCGCGGCGGCAAGCCCGGCCTGGAATCGCCAGGACTTGCGGACTACCAGAACCGCCACGAAATAGGCAATCGCAATAGGCTGCAAGGCGCTGCTTAATTCCACGAAGTATGGCGAACCAATCAACGCCGATTCGCGCAGCGAGCCCAGCAAGAAAAGGACGATCGCGCGCTTTGCAGCGTGAACCAGTTGTTGCTGATAGGTCTGAGTGAGGGAACGCTTGGCAAACGAAAGTGGCACTGAAACTCCGACCATGAGCATGAAGGACGGCCAGATACAGTCATAAAAACGCAATCCCTGCCAGGGAGTATGGCTTAATTCGTAAACGACAGCGTCGATGACTCGATTGTGTCCTAGGGCTGCCAAGCCTACCATCAACCCCTCGCCGCCGATGATCCACAGCATGACGAAACCGCGGAAGGCATCGAGCGAACCTAACCGCTCGGAGGTGACAGGAACACTTGCTCGCTGGCTCTCAGTGCCAAGGGCCGTAGAACCCTTGGCATCTACAGCGGGAAGTGCAACGATGTTTGCCATTTCCTTCTCCTGTCATGGGGCGCAATGGCTGGCGACGATCCGTTTTCCCATTTGCTCACGAACCGATTCCAACAATCTCTCGTCTCTCGTCCAATGGGTCCAGTCAGGGCCCACTTTTTGGGCCTCGGCCAATGCAAATGCAGCCTCGCCACAATTCTTGAGCAATTGCACGTATTCGTAGTCCTCGACCCCGTCTCGCAAGTATTTGAGCCGCATCGACGGAGCCACACCCTTGAGGCCTGCGGGTGCACCTGGATAGACGAGCACCCCTTCTCCGGGATAATCCGGGTCCTGTTTACCTTGAGGGTTGTCCCAGGGGTTTGCGGACCAGTCGTCCACGCTCCAGTAGAGAAGCCCGGTTAATCCCAGGCTCTGGTTGATGAAGCCGGCCTGGATGCGATAGTTAATAGGCAGGAAATCCAGTTCCCACTTCGGCGAGTACGAGTCCTGCACCAGGTCGTTATAGGACCAGGCCTTGTCACCCTTTTGCAACGCATATGTCACCCGTGGAGGTGAAAACGACTGAGCGTCGTTGTAGGCAAGTGGGAGCATCGTCCAGATGTCGACGGCGGATCGGCCGGCCCCCAAGCCGTCATCGTAAAGTTGAGGCACTGGTTCCTGGGTCATGAGATTATCGATGCCGGCCCGATGCAGGTTCTGCGCCCATTTGATCATTGCGCGGTAAAACGCCGGGCTGGTGCAGCTACTCTCAGGGTCGGCAGTTTCGTCATACAGGTACAAATCGGGCTGGTGGGTAGCCTTGGAGCTTTCTACCTCTTCAAGGGAAGGACGCTCGGATGGGTCGCACTGGCCATAGGAAATCCCGCTGAAGAAACCCAAGTCGGTAGCGTTGAGGCCAAATCGATTCATGAGCCTCTCTTCGTTCGCCGGATTGACGGTGTCTGGCATGATCCTGTTTCTCAGAAGCTCTTCGTTGACACCAGGCACTGTTGCGCCACCGCCGTTGAAACCGGACTTGAGGGATGGCTCGAGCGGCAAAGTAAATCCCCATACCTTCAGACAAATCTGGCCCACGAAAACTCCCTGATCGCTGGTTACAATATAGAGGCCCCGGTATTGGCCAGCCGCTGCTCCCCGCGGCACAAAGACGTCGACCCAGATGACCGCATTGTGCCCGGCTTTGAGATCGAAGGGAACGGCTCGGAATTCGGCTTCCAGGGGCGGCTTGCCTGTGGCTGGATCAAGAAACGGAATGAGCGCATCGGGAAATGTCCGAACTTTGGTGATTGGAAGATTGGGTGGGCCGTTGTAGGTTGGGCTGTGATGCCTCACCGTTACGTACCACTCGCGGTAAAGGATTAGGTTCGTCCGAGAAAGCACTGCACCGCGCGGGCCCACCAACCTGGAAACCGAAAAGTTGACGTTGGTGAGCCCGCTGTAAGGCGCAAGAATTGCAACCTGGAACGATTCGTATTCCCCTCGGGCCGCCCGAATCACTGCATCCGTTCTGACACTCGGCGCATCGGTCGGCCCCACCCTGTGCAGAGAGCTGGGAACGACCCACACGATGGGTGTCCCGCCAAAGGCTCGGCAGCAAACTAAGACGATCCAAACCATCGTTAAAGATGCTGCCTTTTTCATTTCTCAACCAGCACGTCGAGCAGATATTCGGGCCCGCGCAGCACTGAACGCGCGGGCCATTACCTTGCGCAAACTGCCGTCCGTTCGCGGCATTCCTTGCAGTCTTATTTGAAGAAATCGCTCAGATCATTGGCGTCCGCGGCGGCTCCCAGCAACGGCCCAACCTGAAAAATCTCCTGCAGGGTTCTGAGCGTAGAGCTGTGGTCGTAATGAATGTAATTGGTATAAGCGGCTTTTCCCCCGCCCTTGGCAAACGGTGAAAGCAAGAAAAAGCCAATCGGGCCATCGCTGAAGGCTCCGTCATCTTCGCCTTCATCCCAGATAATAAACAACGCGCCGCCTCGCTTGTATTCGGCTGAATTAAGAATAAGCGGCACATTTTGTTTCAGCCAGGTATCTCCTCGTAACGTGTTGTCTTTACTTTCAAGAGCATCACAAGGAGAGACACCCTCGTGCCCGTCATGACACACGTTGGGTGCAATGAAGTTGTAGCGCGCCGACGTCTGGTTCGCCAGGTCAGTCGCCATCTGGTAGTACGGTCTAACGTGCTTAATACATTCTGCCGACTGAGGGTCTAATCCATGGTTGACGTCGTTGAAATACACAAAGGCGAGATGTTCAACATCGAAGTTGCTGAAATCAAGCGGGCAGTTGTCGAATACCGGGCTGCCAAAGTCGGGCTCTGCGTAAGCTGTCCAGGATATACCTGCATCTTCCAGAAGTCTGACCAGATGCTTGTGGGTAACGAAATTGCGGGGATCTCCAGGCTGTGTATCCGCTAAGACGCCGAAGTTCGTCCCGGCTTCCAGCCACAGATAATTCGGCTGACTGGGATGGTTGCCCGGAGGGTTGAAATACTGCTCCGCATGGGCCGATGTATCCAGAAGGGTCCCATTGATATATGGAGCTCGTAGGTTGTCTTTGAGGTCTGGGTCGCCAAATGCGGCGCCGGCGTTGTCGCCCGTCCAATTGTGGTTCTCCATCAAAATGACCCAGACAGTTTTCACCTTGCTCATTTGTGCATTCGTGGACACTGGCATCACGACCAGCAGTGCGAGGGTAGCTACGCTAAACGTCAAAATGCTCTGCAGATGTTTCACGACCTCCTCCATACGTTCTTGTTTTAACTACGGCCTAAGCCTTGGCACCATTGACTGGATTTGACGAGAACCAGATTCCGTACTTGGCTGGGGTTCTGGATACAGCAGAATCATTAGCCTCCTCCGAGGTGTTGGATTGGATGTTGCACCTCATCACCAGAAGAACTTCAGCGCGAACGTCATGTTCCGGGGATCGGTCTGGACACCGGTAATCTTGC
Source organism: Terriglobales bacterium (assembly GCA_049582765.1). Lineage (GTDB taxonomy): Bacteria > Acidobacteriota > Terriglobia > Terriglobales > Acidobacteriaceae > JBAUUQ01. The sequence goes on along the minus strand of JBAUUQ010000044.1, from coordinate 81,604 downwards.
CGAACGTGCATCCGGCTTGATGCACTAAGTCCTGTTCGCCTCCTGGGCCAGGCGGTAAGCAAAATGTTGTATTGGGAAGTCCCAAATTTTGATGGTTAAGAGTATTGAAAACTTCCCACTGGAGTTCGACGTACCTCGCCTCCGTGAGGTGGAAATCCTTCATCAACGTTGAATCGAGGTTCCAAAAACCGGGGCCACGAATGGCATCCGTCCGCGGCTTCATATTTCCGAACGTCCACGCCCGAGGATCGGTGGGATCATAGTTCGCCCAGAAGGTTGGGTCGCTCCCAAAGGCGGGTTCGAAAGCAGCCGGATTGATCCAATCCGCGATCTGCTGGGCCTTGGTGCGGTGCCCGCTGAAATGGGGGTTGCCGATCATGTTGCACCGGCCTCCCGACTCCTCGAAAGAGGTACCCGGGGTGCTTAGTTGTTGAAGAGTGCTGGAGGGGCACGAAATGGGCAATGGCAGGCCCTCTTGGGCGTTGAAATTGCCGCTCAATTTCCAGCCTCCGAGAACGCCGCCGACTATGCCGCCACGGTTCAGGAATGGTTTTCCTCTGCCGACAGGGAGGTCGTAGGTTGCGCCCACATTGAACTGTTGCGGTATATCATCGACCGCAATAGCACGATCCACATTCCTGTTGTCTGGGTCTTGAAATGTCCACGGGCCACCAAAAGTGCTCTCTAATTGACCGCCCCGTCCGCCGATAAGTCCGTTCCGGGTGAAATGGATGGGATCCACTGCTTCGACCCCTGCTCCCCCCACGGACCAATTATCCATCTGCTTGGAAACGGTATAGGCAACGATGAAATCCAGGCCATGGGAAGTCCGCTTTTGGACCCTCAGATTCATCCCGTTGTAAGTACTTCCACCCTCGAAGGTGCCACTCACAGGAATCGTGGGGAAGAAAGGATAAGGCTGCAACAGTTGCTGGAGGGAGAGCGTCGTCGTAGGTCCGTTGACCGGATTTCCATACAGTAAGCCCAATTGGGTTGCCGTCTGGCCGGAATAGAACTGTGAAATGGGGTAGTTATTGAAAAGCTGGGTTCGGTACTTGAGCTTGTTTGCGGTTGAAACATTGTTGTAAAGATAACTGTTGGGTCCGCTTCCGGACAGGTGAGTCCCGTGAGTTCCCACATAAGCCAGGGAGACCGACAAGCCGCCCGGAAACTCACGTTGCAGCTCCAGCGTGTAGCTTTGCACCATGGGATCATGAGTCGGTTTGACAAAAGCGTAAGTGCCGCCAAGAAGGTTCTCACGAATCTGTGCTGGGAACGGGCCGGTGATGGATGGGAACAAGAGATTTGTTTTGTTGGTAGTCGTGTCGCTGAGAGGAAAAGCCTCACAAGGTCCACCAAACGCCTGGCACTGCGGGAAAAAGCTCCGATACCACCCTGCACCCTGACCCCAGCCAGACCCGTTAACGACAGATTGACCAGGTGCGTTAAAGTTTTCAATCGCGTCGGTATAAAAAATGTCATAACCGCCGCGAATGACCGTTTTGCGGAGAGCAGAAGGCGCCCAGGAAAAATTGAAACGAGGAGCGAAGTCGGTATGGTTGGCTGGGAAGATGTCACCATTCGGGAATCCATGGCTCCCTTCATAAATGTTTTCCCCCTTCAACCCGGTCAGCGGATTCAGGCAAGTAAAGCAGAAGTTGCTCATTGGGTAATAACGAGCCCTGAAATAACCGTTGAGATCGTAGCGTAGGCCCACATTCAAGGTGAAATTGGGCTTGACGTGGAAGTCGTCTTGTACAAAGAGGCCCCAGGAGCGCCAGCGTATATAGGGTGACTTCAAATGGCCGGCGAAGCCACTGCCGTCAGCGGGAACGGCTCCCATCATGAACTGCGCTAGGCCATTGCCTCCGAGGCCAGAAATCGGATCCTGGGCCAAGGAAGCGTTAAAGTCGAGGGTGGTGGGATCGTCGCTCTGATAACTGGCATGGTCCAGGCGATAGATAAACCCCATCTTCATTGTGTGCTTGCCGATAATTTTGGTCACGTTGTCGAGAATGGTGTAAGCTTCCGATCCCGTGGCGATGTTCACCCAAGCTTCCGGACCGAAGTCCATGAATCCGCCTCCGGCCGTATTGTCGATCTCAAAATTCGGTGTGGGAAAGTAAGAATTACTAGGCAGGAGGCTCGACGCCAATTGCTGCTCTACCGCTGACTGAGCTGTAACGCTGTTTGGGTATGGATGCGACAGAGTCGAGAGGAATTGCCGGCTGAAGCTGGCACGAAACTCATTGATAAGATTGGGCGTGAAAGCGTAGGTATGGCCCAGCGCGATAACCTGGCTGCGAAGCCCGAAATTATAGGGCGATCCAAAACCGATGAGTTCCTGAGGGAACGATGGGCCAGTCCAAGGAACCTGATAATTGCGGTACTGGGTAGGGCTGAACAACCACTCAAAGAAATACTTGCCCTTGCCAGTTTGATGGTCAATCTTGATCGAAAGATTGATGGGATCCTGGCTGCCTCCGCTCCTGCCCTCGAAGTTGTTGCAGATACTGTAGCTACCGCCCGCCGCTAATGGACAGCCACCTAGAGTGTCGATATGGTTGGGTAAGGGAAAAGAATTCACGAAATACATCGCCGTGCGGTCCAGCATGGCGGCGGGAACCTGGGTGCTGAAATTGCACGTTGTCACTCCTGCCGCCGCGCCCGCTTCCACCGATGTGTTCAAGCAGCCCGGGCCGAAAGCGTTGTTCACGGGCGTTCCGTAGGCCGTGCGCAGGAAGGTGCCATCCGGTTCCGGTCCCACCGTGGTCTCAGGATTCCAGATTCCATTACTAACGACGTTGGGATCCTCACTGAAGTTTCCCTGGCGCATCAAAGCGGTCGGAACGGTATAAGCGTTGTTGCCGCTTTGGTGAAGAATCGAGGCGTCCAGCGAAAAAAAGAAAAAAGTCTTGTTCTTGCCGTTGTAAACGTGAGGAATAATTACCGGACCCCCTAACGTGCCACCAAAATTGTTGAACTGCACCAGGCTTTTGCCAAAGCCGCCCTTTGTGTCAAAAGGGTTGATGGCGTTGAAATAGCTGTTACGAACATATTCGTAAATATCCCCGTGGAAAGCGTTTGACCCAGACTTCAGGACGACGCTAAAGACCCCGCCCCCGCTGTGTGAGTACTCGGCCGAGAACGCAGAGGTGATGGCTTGGAATTCCGAGACCGAGTCGGGAGAAGGATTGACCACTATGTTTTCCCCGAAGCTGGAAATGTTAAGGTTGCCATCCAGGTACCAGGCATTGGTTCCACTCTGTCCGCCGTTTATGGCGATCGCCGAACCCATGAGGTGGGTCGGATCCGGGAAGCTTCCGAATTCGCTGTCAAACCCGAAATTACTTCCTGGGGGGCCACCGACGTTGTTCACGCCCGGAAGCAGGAAGGTTAGCTGCTGTAAATCCCGGCCAGCCAAAGGAACGTTCTGAATGATGTCGGGTTGCAAAGTACTGCTGAAGTTGCTGGCGTCTGTCTCCAGCACTGGGAGATCGGCCTTGACTTCCACTTTTTCGTTGATCGATCCGACCTTCATCTTGGCGTCAACCCGGATGACTTGCGCAGCCGGTACCTCGATGGCTGTTATGTCTAGCGAAGTGAATCCGCTGGCCACGAAATGCGTTCGATAGCTGCCTGGCACCAAAGCCTCCGCGCGATAGTAGCCGGCATTGTTCGTCTTAGTGGTGGTCGCCACATTGGTATCGACGCTCGTAATCGTGACCTCCACGCCGGACATTGCCGCCCCTTGCGGATCAGTCACGGTGCCTTCGATTGTGCCTCGATTCAGTTGTGCGACAAGAGCGGTTGTGCACCAAAGGAGCAGTATCAGCTGCAGAAGCGTGAAGAGCACTCGCCGCAAATACATATATCCCTCCCGCGTGCCAACTAAAGGCAGCCACGTCCCATTCTCGCGCGCATCGGCTGAGCGGAGACTGGCACTCCTCTACCCTCGTGAAAGCTGAGCGGCTATTTTTTGTTTCCAGGTATTGCTTGTCAAGCGATTTTCTGGCGCACTTCCCGGTTTTGTCCAATTAGCTGCACAACTTTGGAGCGCTTATATGCTTCTTGAAGAAATCCTGAGTTGCCCCGAAGCTGAGCGGACGATTACGCTAATCGAGATATCGGCTGACAACAAGTCCAATTCGCACAAGATGACTCGACCCGCCCTCCGCGTGATTAGGGATCGAGCTAACTGCTGCTTCCCCACTGGACTCGGAATTTGCGAAATGGGAGTGTACACGTAAACTAGGTTCTCGGTATTGGTCATTACGACCAAAGCTCACTTTCAAAATCACGCGGTGGAGCTTGGTTCCACGAACCATCTAAGCGTGTACTCCGCTGCAGAGATCTCCGGGACAAAAATGTGTGCGTAGAAATGCTTGAGACGACCGTGCGGGATTGGGTTACGCCTGCCTACAGCTCTGTCGTTGCTTTCCCAGATGCTGAATCTCCAATTCGACAATATCGCCACGCTTAAGATAACGAGGCGGCTTCATGCCCAAGCCTACTCCTGGAGGTGTACCGGTTGAGATTACGTCTCCCGGCTCGAGCGTCATGAATTGCGAAATGTAATGAACAAGCTGTGCGGGCGGAAAATGTTTGTCGCCTTAAGAAACAGTACTGGTTCGGTCGGCACGGGCATCCCGGATTCCTTCGCATGATCCGAGAAATTCAGCCCCACACACACGATTTTGCCAGGTCTGGCAACGGGGGAACCCCACCGGTCGCCTTCACTCATGTCAGGAAGCCTGCTTGCTTCATCCGTTTTCAGGAGAGCTGACAGGGCCTCCAGCCCAGATCCGGCAAAGAAAGTCGAGTTCCAATCCTGAAAGTATGCCGACAAATCCTTGCGTTTCCCATCAAGCAACACACCTGGTTTTTCTCTGCCTTGCCGCCCGAAACGGATCAGACGCATCCTGCGCTACTCCTCAAGAGTCAGTGGATGTTGCTCTGGTGAGAGAATATCTTTTCCTCACGCTCACGTTGGGTTCGACCCCAACCCGATTCCAAGAGCGAGAAAACATTTATGAATTTGCCATAGACGAACACACCACTCCTTCTGACAGAACTGCGGCTCCGTTGCGAAACACATGGCAGATGCCGCTCGGTGGAAGCGCTGGAGTTTCGTAGGAAGCCGGACTGTTGACCGTTCCGGGGTCAAAAACCACCACATCGGCAAAATAGCCGGGCTCAAGGCGTCCGCGCTTTGGAATCGAGAAACGACGCGCCGGTTTCTCCGTGATCTTATGAACGGCCGCTGCCAGCGTGAGCCATCCCCGTTCCCGACTCATCTCTCCGAGCAGCAAGGGAAACGTTCCGTAAAGGCGGGGATGGGGGCGGCACCTAACGAAAAAGGCGTCGCTGATGACACACGACAGCGGATGAGAGATTGTTTGCCGCAGATTCGCTTCGCTTTGATTCATTTCGAGCATGTTGACTCGCCCCTGCTCTTCCTGAATCAGGTCGAATACCACTTCGACCGGTTCGTGCCCGCGGCTTATGGCAATGGCCGCGATGGTTTTTCCGATCAAGCCGCGGTTGGGGGGTGTTTCAAGGCTAGAGATCAGAATATTTGTCCAGCCTTGTTCCAGGCTCGCTTCGGTCTCGGCTGCGATTCGCCTCCTCTCGGCGACATCAGCCAGCCTGGTGAGAAGACCGCCGATTCCGCCCTCGAGCGCCCATTGCGGAAGCAGTTGCGTCAAAACGGTGCTGCCCGCGATGTAGGGGTAGCAATCAAAGCCAACGTCCAGACCCTCGGCCACCGCATTTTCGATTTTTTCCAGAGCCACTGCTTGCTTGTTCCAGTTGCGGGGACCAACAGCCTGGAAATGAGAGATCTGTAGCCGGCAACCGGTCTGGCGAGCCAGTTGCAGTTGCTCATCGACCGCTTCGACCAAGGAATCGCCATAACCGCGCATGTGAGTGGCGTAAGTCTTCTGATGCCTCGCGACAACGCGGCAAAGTCTTTCCAATTCGGCAAACGGAGCGCTTGCGCCTGGTGAATACATAAGCCCGGTGGAGAAACCGCATGCTCCTTCTTCCAGTGACTCGGAAAGTTTCTGCTCCATCCAGTCGAGATCACGTTCCGTAAGCTGCCCGAGTTGGTGTCCGACGCGAGCAATGCGAAGGCTTCCGTGTCCGACTAGAGAAGACACTGCCGTTGTCGTCGAACGGGCCGCTTCCTCGAGGTAGGCTCTGGCGCTCGGCCAACTCCAGTCATTGTCGCCACAAAAAAGACCGTTGGCGAAGTCGTGGAGCAACCTGCGATCAGGCGGCACCGGATACGGCGAGAAACCACAGTTGCCAACCACTTCAGCCGTGACTCCCTGCGCGATTTTCTCTGGGCGGTTTTTAAGCACCTGAAGATCCAGGTGGCTGTGCGAGTCGATGAAGCCCGGCGCCACTGCCAATTCGCGACAGTCGATCACACGGGCGTCAGCCGGTGCCTTGAAGACGCCGACGCTATCTATGATCCCGCCGGAGATCAAGACGTCACCCGGACTGGGCGGCGCGCCCGTGCCGTCGATCACCGTACCGCCCTGGAAGACAATAGTGTTCACGTAAGTCTGCCCCAAATCTAACCGAGACTTAGCCCATTGTGCTCATGTAGCCGGCACGATCGCATTTACTTTGCCACCTTTCGATGTCTGCCATTGGTTCCCTCAGTGCTTATCCATCGCTTCTCCCATGCGCTTTCGCGCTGTAAACAGCAGTGTGGGATCTGCATTCCAGCGCCGGAAATCCTGGCCGAGCTGCCTTGCCAACTCGAGGGCTACGTCGCCCTTGCCGGCTTTCTTCATTAGTTCGATGTATTCATAATCCTCGACACCTTCGCGGATCCACTTCAAGCGGATCGATGGAACGGTCCCTTGGACTCCAGCGTCCTCGCCAGGGTACACGAGCATACCTTCGCCCGGATAATGGTCGCTATCAGTCGGATACGTATCCACGTCGCTCCATGGATTCTTCGTCCAATAATCCACCGCCCAGTACAGCAGACCGGTAAAGCTCAGGCTCTGGTTGATGAATCCCTGCATGACCCGGTAATGCATCGGCGGAAAATCGATCTCCCATTGCGGCGAGTGATCGTCCTGCACAAGGGCAGTGTACGTCCACACCCGGTCGCCTTTCTTTAGAACGGCAGCAACGTTTTGTGGTGACGTTTCATAGTAGCCTGGCTGAAGAACCCAGATGTCTACAGCAGAACGGCCGCTGCCCGCTCCGTCATCGAAGAGCTCTGGAACAGGCGCCATGGTAATGAGATTGAAGATGCCTGCGCTGTGCAGATTTTGGGCCCAGGCCTTGATCACCGGATACAGGTTGGGGAACTCCACGATTTCGTCAGCCGTGTAGTTGTAGAGCAACGGGCCTGAGGGAAGCTGGCGCGCGATTTTCTGAATTTCCTCCACCGAGGGAGCGGGGCTCATGGTCCCGTGATTGTAGTCAGCGCCGCTCGATAAGCCGATATTGATCGAGCTCAGTTGGTATTTCTCCACAAACCCCGCGGCGTCCTGCACAGGCACCGGAGTTGGCATGAGTTTGTGCCGCAAGATGGTTTCACACGCAGCTGCACTCTTGTCCTTCCATAACATGAAGGATGAATCCAGTGAAGGTTTCAGCGGCAGCTCAAAATTCCAAACTGTGAGCTCAACTTCACCAGTCGCCTTTCCCTGATCGCTTGTTACTCTGAAGGAGCCGTGATATCTGCCGCGCACTGCGTCTCGGGGGACCGACACGTCGATCCATAACGGTTGATTCTTGCCCAGCTCCAAGTCAAAAGGAGCAGCGCGGATCTTGGCGTTGACCGGAGGCTTGTCGGTGGCCGGATCAAGAAAAGGAACAAGCGCATCCGCATACCAACCAGGACCCAGTGGAGGCTGGGTTGTGCCTTTTCTCTCCGGACTGCCGTGCTCGATATGCACGTAGTGCTCACGGTAGGCGATGAGGTTGTTCTTCCCGATCACAGTGCCCTTGGGCCCTCGAAGGTCGGAGAGTGTGAGGTTTACGTTGGTGAGACGTTTTGCCGTAGCGCGAACCACGATCTGGAACGGTTCATACTCGCCCCGGGCGCCAAACAGTTCAATACGGTGGTTTTCTTGCGGCGGGGCTTCCTGGCCGATTCTCTCCATGCCGGATACAACCCAGACCGTGGGCTTCGAGGCTGCGGATTGCCCCAGAAGCGGGGTCAGAAGGATGGCTCCGCAAAAAATTCCAGCGTGGAAGAGAAGTTTAGTCACTTGCTTCATTCCTATTCGGGAGAACGGAAAGCTTCTCCAGCCCAGATTCGGTACCACAAGCCGATGTTCTCAGCCTCTGCCTCCTGTGAGTAGTTCCCCTTTGGCATCCTTGTCAAGGTATTTTCCCGATCACAGGCTGCTTGTCCAATGGGGTGGACGTTATTTGTCAGGGCAGGTGAAAAACGGATGAGATTAGGCGCACCCGGAAGACATTTCTGCCATGGTAGTCTGATCTGACCTTTCGCGGCACAGATGGCGATGCGCAGAGAGAGAAGGTAGAGTCGAAGTCATGCTCATCCATCAAGATCGTCTGTTCCCTGCCGAAGTTAGCACACGAAAGATCGCCAAGGCACTTTATGAGCAGGTCCGAACGTTGCCTATCGTTAGTCCGCACGGGCATACGCAGGCGGCGTGGTTTGCCCGGAACGAGCCTTTCCCCGATCCGGCAAAGCTCTTCGTGCAGCCCGACCACTACGTCTATCGCATGCTCTATAGCCAAGGAATCTCGCTTGAGGAGCTCGAGATTGGGCATCCGGAACTGAACGATGCGCGTCGAGTCTGGCGCATCTTTGCTCGCCATTACTATCTGTTCCGCGGAACACCGACGCGTTTGTGGCTGGACTCCGCCTTCCAGGAACTTTTCGGGCTGGATGAGCGACTGTCGGAAGCGACAGCCGATCTGTACTTCGACACGATCTCGGAGAAACTTCGCGCGCCGGAGTTCCTGCCGCGCGTTCTTTACGAGCGTTTTAATTTGGAAGTGCTGGCGACTACCGATTCTCCGCTCGATTCGCTGGACGACCACAAGGCCATCCGCGAATCGAACTGGAAGGCGAGGATTCTGCCGACCTTTCGCGCCGACCTGGTTGTCGATCCTGAGTTTGCGGGATTTACCGAAAATATAGTGAAGTTAGGCGAGAAGACAGGGAAAGACACGTCAACTTGGACGGGTTACCTGAATGCGCTGCGAAAGACGCGCGACCGCTTCCGCGAACTCGGCTGCACCGCAACCGACCACGGGCATCCCACCGCACGAACCGCCAATCTTTCCTCAGCAGAGGCCGCAGAGCTCTTTGATCGAGTGCTCGCGGGCAATGCCGATGCCAAGCAGCAGGAACTCTTTCGCGCACAGATGCTGACCGAAATGGCGCGGATGAGTCTCGAAGACGGGTTGGTCATGCAGATTCACCCGGGCAGCGCGCGCAACCACAACCGCAAGCTCTATGAGAGCTACGGCCGCGACGTGGGTGCGGACATTCCGATGCCGACGAATTATGTGGACGCACTTCGGCCGCTGCTTGACCAGTTCGGCAATGAGCGCGGGCTGACGATCATTCTTTTCACCCTGGATGAGTCGACCTACAGCCGGGAACTGGCTCCGCTGGCCGGGCACTATCCCTGCCTGCGGCTGGGCCCGCCGTGGTGGTTTCACGACAGTCCGCAGGGGATGATGCGCTTCCGCGAGCAGGTGACGGAGACGGCGGGCTTCTACAATACGGTGGGGTTCAACGACGATACTCGGGCCTTTCTTTCTATTCCGGCACGGCACGATGTGGCGCGGCGAGTGGATTGCGCCTTCCTGGCGAAGCTGGTCGCCGAACACCGACTGGGGGAAGACGAGGCTTTGGAAGTGGCGCAAGACCTCGCCTACAGGCTGGTGAAACAGGCATATAAGTTGTAACAAACGGGAATGCTGGAGAAAACGCAATTCGACAGCGGGATGGGAATCAGCGCATCTCCCGGCGCCCGACTGGGACGCGTACGCTGGACGATCTGCGCCATGCTGTTCGTCGCCACCTCGATCAACTACATGGATCGCCAGGTGATTGCGATCCTCAAACCCACTCTCCAGCACAGCATTGGTATGACGGAGGTGAGTTACGGCTACATAGTCGATGCATTCCAGATCGCGTACGCGCTTGGCATAATGGCCGCTGGGCGGCTGATCGACAAACTCGGCACGCGCATCGGCTACATGTTGGTGATGGCGGTCTGGAGCCTTTCCGCAATGGGCCACGCGCTGGCCAACACTGCGTTGGAGTTCGGCTTTGCGCGCTTCTTCCTCGGGTTCGGCGAATCTGGAAACTTCCCGGCCGCGATAAAAACAGTGGCTGAGTGGTTCCCACAGAACGAACGCTCACTGGCTACCGGCATTTTCAACTCGGGAGCAAATGTCGGAGCGATTCTGGCTCCGATCATCGTGCCCTGGGTGACGTTGCGCTACGGCTGGCACGCGGCTTTTCTGTCCACTGGCCTGTTCAGCGCACTCTGGATTCTGTGGTGGTTCCGCAATTACCGCAAGCCCACCGACCACCCTACTCTTACCAGCACCGAACTGCGGCACATTTACCGGGAGTCGGCGATGGAGATAGGCCCCACCTTGCCCTGGCGCCGGCTGCTGAGCTACCGCCAGACCTGGGCCTTTTCGATCGCGAAGTTCCTTACGGATCCGATCTGGTGGTTCTATTTGTTCTGGCTGCCGTCTTACTTTAGCGTGAAATTCAATCTGAATCTTTCGCACCTTGGGCTGCCGCTCATTATCGTCTATAACGTCTCGGTCATCGGCAGCATCGGCGGAGGTTGGCTGCCCGCGCCTTTCCGGCGACTGGGGCTCTCGCCCAACTATGCGCGACTTGCGGCGATGCTGTTGTGCGCTTGCATGGTCGTCCCCATATTTACTGCCACGCGCCTGCGGTCGGAGTGGGCCGCTATAGCATTGCTCAGCGTTGCGGCAGGCGCACACCAGGGATGGTCCGCCAATCTCTTCACGACATCTTCGGACATGTTTCCGCGCAGCGCGGTGGGCGCGGTGGTCGGCATTGGCGGCATGGCAGGATCAGTCGGGGGTGCAATGTTTGCCTTCTTCGCAGGCCACATCCTACAACTCACGCATAGCTATGCCATCCTCTTCGGCCTCGCGGCGAGCGCGTATCTCCTGGCGCTGCTCATTTTGTACCTGCTCGCTCCCGGACTGAAGAAAGTGGAATTCACCACATGAGCCGCTACTGTGCCAAGGGTGGTGTCGAAGCTGATCTGCTTCCGCAGGTGAAAGAACTGCTCGCGGAAAACCTGGAGAAACTTGGGAAACAGTGCTACCACGGTAAATTACAAAGCGAGGTTGAAAGTGGCAAACAAGGGCTTAGAGCTCGGCAAGTATACCGTTGGGACCGGGGACAGGTTCGTGCACCAGGCCAAAGCGCAGCTGCGTGCTTGCGTGCAAGCTCTGCAGAACGGCGTCGAGGTGACTCCGGTATGGAATAAGTCGAACCGCGAGCACGCTATTATTGGCTCCGAGCCCTCGTCCGTGCGGCAAGCGGCGGATGCTGCCGTGAAGGCGCTGCATTGGGAAAAGCCATACTTTTGCGATGCCGACCATATCACGCTGCAAACGGTCGACCGCTTCCTCGAGCCGTGCGATTTCTACACCATCGATGTGGCCGACTCAATCGGCCAGTCGGCGCCAGCAGCCAACATTGAAGGCTTTGCGAGGCGGCACCCGGAGCTGCTGGGGCGCGTCCAACTGGAAGCGGTGGACGAGGTTTTCGAGATCACACCAGAGCACTTGTGTCAGACCGCGCAGAAGTTTCTCGCCGCCGTGAACAAGGCGGGCGAGGTCTACCGCAAGATCGAGAAGGCCAAAGGCGCCGGCAACTTCATCCCTGAGGTCTCCATGGACGAAACTGACCATGCGCAGAGCCCGGCGGAGCTGCTAATCATCCTGGCGGCTATCGCAGATGAAAACATTCCCGTCCAGACCATCGCTCCAAAATTCAGCGGCCGCTTCAATAAAGGCGTGGACTACGTTGGCGACGTCGCGCAGTTCGAGCACGAGATGGCGCTCGACGTTGCGGCCATCACGTACGCAATCCGGCAATATGGCCTGCCTGAAAATCTTAAGCTTAGCGTTCACTCCGGCAGCGACAAGTTTTCCATCTACCCTGCCATTCATGGCACGATGAAGCGGTTCAAAGCAGGCGTGCACCTCAAGACCGCCGGAACCACATGGCTCGAAGAGTTGATCGGACTAGCGGAAGCTGGGGGCGACGGGCTGGCTCTAACGAAGGAAATTTACTCCGAAGCCTTCTCTCACCGCGATGAACTTTGTGCGCCTTACGCTACCGTAATCGATATCGACCCGGCGAAACTCCCGTCCCCGGACAGGGTTCGCGCCTGGTCCTCAGAGCAATACACCTCTGCCCTGCGCCACGTTCCAGGAGCGGCGGTTTATAACAGCAGCTTTCGCCAGTTGCTGCATGTCGGCTTTAAGATCGCAGCCAAAATGGGGCGACGCTATTTGGACCTGCTTGACGTCAATGAAGCCGTGATTGCGAAGAACGTGACGGAAAACCTTTACGGCCGGCACATCGCTCCCGTCTTTCTGGGGCGAGGCGGTTAGTGGGGGTCAGCCGGATTTGGGCGGTTGAACGTTCTCCTGAAATGCCCGCCCAGGATTTTAATGCTTTTCGTCGAGCCAAACGAGTGCCTCGGATTGGGGCGCAGGTAACATCCCCACGATTATGTCCAATAAGCTGAACGCTACTCGTAATCCACAGCGTTTTCTGTTGGCAACCTGTGTGGTAAGCACTATCATCCGACGCTGGAATAGCAGACAGTCGTGGTGCGAGCGTCAGTTTTCCGGGAAGTCTGCGCGATGGAAAAACATGTGTCGGAACCGATTGGCGCATCGGACGATATTATTGTTTCTCGTAACGCTTCTAGTTTGTGGATTCACCATGCCGATGCTTACGACTGCACGGCTCAGCGATATGGTTCTCGATCCTTTCGGCTTGGGGCTGGCGGGCGCCACAGTAACCGTAAAGCTTGCTGTCAAGCCTTATTTGAAAGCACCTTTCAAGCCGATAGAAGGACAGACATGAGTTCGCTTCGCAGAGACTTTCTGAAGCTCGCAAGCGCCGGGTTCGTCGCAACTGCAACGGTTGCTACGCCCGGTGCCCATGCGGAAATTACGTCTCCGCCAAGCCATTATTCCAATGCCGTTTTCGATGTAAAGGCCTACGGTGCTCGGGGTGATGGCATAACGATCGACACTCCAGCCATCAACAAAGCGATCGCAGCCGCCAATGCGCGAGGCGGTGGTACGGTTCGATTCCCACCGAGCATCTATGCTTGCTACTCGATTCACCTCAAGAGCAAGGTCGTGCTCTATCTTGAACCCGGAGCAACCATCTTCGCCGCAAGCGTTCCGATAGAAGGCGCAAAAAGCGGCGCCTACGACGCTGCTGAATCGAACCAGCCTTGGGAGAATTATCAGGACTACGGTCACAATCACTGGCACAACAGCCTCATCTGGGGTGAAGATCTCCACGACTTCGCGATTCTCGGCACCGGGCTGATTTGGGGTAAGGGACTGAGCCGTGGTGCTAGTGAGTTACCCCTGGCCGAAACCCCGGGGATGGGCAACAAAGCGATCGGCCTCAAGAACTGCCGCAATGTGATCCTGCGCGATTTCTCGGTTCTGGAGGGTGGACACTTCGCGATCTTGGCAACGGGCGTCGACAACCTTACCATCGACAACTTATTGATCGATACCAATCGGGACGGCATAGATATTGACTGTTGCAGAAATGTACGGATTTCGAACTGCAGCGTTAATTCCCCATTCGACGATGCAATCTGCCCCAAGAGTTCGTTTGCTCTAGGCTACGCCCGCCCCACAGAGAACGTCACGATTAGCAACTGCTATGTCACTGGCGCTTATGAAATGGGCACCATGCTGGATGGGACCTGGAAGCGCTGGTCGTCGGATAAGGTCCAACAGGCCAAGGTGTTGCCCTATTTCCCTGAGGAGTTTAACGGAAGCATCAAGCTCGGAACCGAGTCCAACGGCGCGTTCAAGAACATTGCCATCTCCAATTGCGTGTTTGATGGCAGCAAGGGCTTTGCCCTTGAAAGCTCCGATGGCGCAGTTGTGGAAGACATTACGCTTACCGGAATCACCATGCGTGATTGCACCAATACTCCTTTGTTTCTTCGTTTGGGCAGTCGCATGAGAGGGCCGAAGGGCGCACAGGTGGGCACGATGAAACGCGTCATCATGAGCGACATCGTATGCAGCAATTCTGTGTCCAGGCTGGGAGGAGGAGGAATTATCGCCGGCATTCCGGGCCATCCTATCGAAGACATCAAGATCCATGACGTCTATCTTGAGCACCGTGGCTCGGGAAGCAAAGAAATGGCTGCACTCAACCCGCCTGAAGCCGCAGAAGATAATGCTTATCCCGATCCTGACATGTTCGGCGATATTCCCGCAAGCGGATTCTTTCTGCGACACGTCAACAACATCGAGTTCACCAATGTTGAGATTGCATTCATTCAGCCGGATGCCCGTCCAGTCTTCTGGATGGACCATGTGGATGGCGCCGATTTTTTTCATGTCAAAACGCCCAAGGTGCTTAGCGCCCCGGTATTCGCACTCCATGACGTACAAGATGTTCGTGTTGCCGCTTCGCGCAACGTCACGGATGTTCACCTAGACAATGTCGAGCGGCAACAGTTTTAATCCCGGTTCTATATTGAGGCGACAGGAATCCCCCGAGTATCTTGGATCGCGCGTGAGATTGGCAACAGGAGAGGGAAGACGCATGAGGAGAGTGGGATGGCCGATCCTTCTGGCGTGCACGTGGTGTGCTTCGTTCGTCGCGAATGCCTACAGTCACGCCCAGACAACCATGCTCCCCTCGATTGTGGAGACGCTCAGCAAGCCAGTGCAGCCGCCGGCAGTCACACAGTTCCAGCTGGAGCAATATCTCATGGCGCGGATTCCACCGCTACCGTCGCCGTCCGCGCCCGAGCTGTGGACGGCTGAGGAGAAACGGCTCCGCAAGCACATCCTTGAGGATGTGGCCTTCCATGGCTGGCCCCGCGAGTGGATCGAGTCCGCGCCACATTTCGAAGAAGTAGGAATCATTGAAACTGAGCATGGCTACCGGATTCGCAAGTTGCGTTACGAGATTGTCCCCGGCTTCTTTTCGACGGCGCTCATGTATGAGCCTGAAACGATTACCGGCCGCGTGCCCGCGGTTCTCAATCTGCTCGGCCACGAGCCGGACGGAATTGCGGTCGAATATGAGCAGAAACGGTGCATCAACTTTGCCAAACGCGGCATGGTGGCGCTGAATCTCGAATGGATGCAGTTCGGAGAGCTATCCCAGCCGGATAACGGTCACGATTATGCGGCGCATCTTGATCTGGTCGGATCAAACGCTTTGGGCCTCTTCTATCTCGCAATGAGGCGTGGGCTCGATTACTTGGCTACGCTGCCCGAAGTTGATCCGGCCCGGATTGGAGCGACCGGGCTTTCCGGCGGCGGTTGGCAGACGGTGGTACTGGGTGCTCTGGATCCCCGGGTTGCGGTTTCTGTGGAGGTGGCGGGCATTGGGTCGCGCGAATCCAACCTTACCGCGCCGGGCGACACTTATGAAATAGAAGAAGACGCACCAGATATCATGCAGGGATTTGACTATCCTGAATTCATCGCCATGCGTGCGCCACGCCCAACACTGCTTGTGCACAATGCCGTAGATAGCTGCTGCTTCCGGGCACCGTTGGTAGAACCCTATATCTATGCCAACGTAGAGCCATTTTTCAAGATGTTCGGCGTGCCGAGCGCTCTGGCCTGGCATGAGAACTTCGTTCCCGGTGTGCACAACTATCAACTGGACAATAGGATCCAAGCCTACCGTTTTTTCACCAAGTATTTTCATCTGCCGGTCGCTGAAGACGAGATATTCAGTGATGGTGAGATTCGCAATGCCGAGAAGCTTGCCGTGGGTGTGCCGGCCCACAACCTGACCATACTCGGTTTAGCGAGGAAACTGGCTGCCAATATTACCCGCCAGCCAATTCCAGCCGCTGGTGCCGAACGCACTGCGTGGATTCGATCTGAGCGGGAAAAGTTGAAATCAGTGGTTCGCTACAAACCTGTTTCTATGTCGCGTGCGTTAAGGATGACCAACTCCAAAGGCATGATGTTCGAGAGCCTGTCTTATCGTTTCGACTTCTCGAACGGGCTGCGTGCGACGGGGATATGGTTCAAACAGGATGCATCGCCTGATGTCGAGCCAGTGACAATCGTGCTCAATGACAAAGGCTATAAAGCTGCCGGGCAGGACGTATTCGATCGTCTGAGCAGCGGCCATGAGGTATTCGCGTTAGATCTTCTCTTCAGCGGTGCCACGATGCCGGAAGTGCCTGATTCGAGCGATTGGGCTCTTCTGGTCGATGGCAGCGGAGATCGCTCTTTGGGATTGGAAGTAGCGCAGTTGCTAGCATTCACAGAGTGGGTACGTTCCTCAACGGAATCCAGCCCTATTCAAGTAGTGACCGACGGAATTCGCAACCAGACCATTGCTCTTATTGCCGCAGCTATCGAACCAGACGTATTCTCAGATGTGGTCAACCAGAATGCCATGAAGAGTTTTGCATATTTGCTCGATAAGCCGGTGCCTCTCCGTTCTGCACCTGAGCTCTTCTGCCTGGACTTATATAGAGACTTTGATATCGATTCTATTAGCGCGCTGGCTCCTTCTGTGAAGATTAGTCAAGTGAGTGTTGTGGGTCGATAGAGCTTGGCGAGGAATCTATCGACCTGCGACACCTTGAGCAATGGCTGGAGCGGCTGGGGAATATCGACCAGAATGACAATCTGACCAGCATGGGGGAGACGGCTGAGACGGTTCTTAATGCGAGCATTATCCAAGCGATCTCGCTTCTGGTTCTTAAGCCTGTGTCCAATTGGCTGAACGTTATTTAATCATGAGGTGGCATGAACTGTCTTTCTTCAATTGACCAATTTACCCATCAAATCGTATTTTTAAGAGCGTTCGCTGAGCCGTCCAGCTGATTGGACGGCGTTGGCCGTTGAGGTCTATCGTGGCCAAACTTAAGGAATATTCCGTACCTTCGATCGAGCGGGCACTTTCCGTGCTTGAATGTCTCGCCCGGGCGAAACGCGGGTTCTCACTTTCCGAGATTGGTCGAAGTCTGAGGATTCCAAAAAGCTCAGCCCACCTGATCCTATCTACTCTCGAGCGAAGGGGGTTCTTACAGAAAAATGCCAAAACCGGTAGGTACTGTTTCGGTCTGCAGTTAGTTAGCCTGAGCAGGAGCGCCATCGAGAACCTCGATCTGCGTGAAGAAGCCAAACCCTTCTTACGCTCTCTAATGCAAGAGAGTGGGTTCACCGTACACATGGCGGTGCTGGAACGCGATGAAGCGGTAATTATTGAAAAAGTTGAGGCGCCGGGATTGGTCAGGCTGGCTTCATGGATCGGGCGCCGCCTCGATGCCAACTGCACCGGAGTTGGAAAGGTACTCCTCGCGTTCCTCCCCGATGACGAACTTGATCATCTTCTTAAGACCAAAGACTTTGCTCGACACAATAGTCGCACGATCATTTCAAAAAGCGCTTTGAGACGAGAGCTTAAACTCGTTAAACAGGCAGGGTACTCTTTTGACAATCAAGAGGATGAACCCGGAGTATGTTGCATCGGAGCTCCCGTGTTCGACGAGAACGGGAAGGCCGTTGCCGCAATCAGCGTAGCGGGAATTGCAAGTCAAATCGGAACCGATCGTGTTCCGATTCTGGCGCGCCTGGTAACGCGGGTTGCTGGAAGTATTTCCGCACGCCTAGGCTACGTCGCGCAAGTGGCCAGCGTGGCGCACCAGGAGACAGCGAGTGGAGATGCAGCATTTCCGTCAGAGAAATAGTAGTGTCTCCATTCTTAAGGGGCGCGTGACCTAGCAGGCTGTGTCTAAAGTTGTTCTATGTTAGTGGGATCTTCTACGAATAAGGAATCAGGAACCATCCAGTACGCTTTGATCTTCTTGCACTCGGAGGCGGAGCCGACGTTCAGTTACACCGGCACGATTGCGTGAGCTTTCTTTTCACGGACTATTCTTTGCTACGCGATCAATAGAGAATTTAGATAATATTTGCGGGATAAACAAGCCATTTGGGGAGACGAGTCATGCCGGAGGACCGTTTAGGAAACAGAAGAGGCTCGGTGCGGGCCCCGAGTGGTTCAACCGCGGACATTCAGGCCGGGGTGGTAGGCCTTGGACTGATGGGCATGAGCATCACCACTTGTCTCCTGGCCGCAGGACACCCAGTAGTAGCGGTGACCCGCAGTTTGGAAAAGCATAAGAACGCACGCCGTCATATATTGGCGCTCTTAAGGCAGATGACGAAGCAAGGCATACTGCAGCGAGATCCGTCCAAGCTGATACGAAAGTTAATCATTTCGGAGAACTTCTCTGACCTGCGAGATTCTCAAGTGGTGATCGAATCGATTGTGGAAAACCTTGAAACCAAGAGAGTCGCATTGGCCCGGATTGAGGATGCCGTGTCGCCGGAGACCGTGATTGGGAGCAACACTTCTGCGATTCCCGTTTCCATCTTGCAGGACGAAACAAAGCACCCCGAACGGGTTCTGGGTATCCACTGGGGGGAGCCCGCCCATGTGACTCGTTTCTTGGAGATCATTTGTGGGAAGAGGTCCGAACTGCAGTACGCGCAACGCGTGATGGCGCTGGCGAAAGTGTGGGGAAAGGAACCCTCTCTCCTGCGGAGGGATATTCGAGGTTTCATCACTAACCGTCTGATGTACGCCATGATTCGAGAAGCGTTCTTCCTAGTAGAGAACGGCTACGCAAATATCGACGATGTGGATCGTTCGTTGCGCAACGATTTGGGCTACTGGATAACCTTCGCTGGTCCGTTCCGATTCATGGATCTGACGGGCATTCCGGCATACGCGATGGTCATGCAAGATCTGTTTCCAGAACTTTGCTGCGATACCAAGGTGCCAGCGCTGATTGACCAGTTAGTGAAGTCAGGTGCTCGAGGCGTATCCAACGCCCACGGTTTCTATCCGTATACCGCTGCAGAGGCCCGGCGATGGGAGAAGCTTTTTCTTAATTTTACCTACGAGATCCGCGAATTGGCGCTGAAGTATCCTGAGAACGTCGGCAACGATCGTCAGAATCCGAAGACTGGTAAGGGTAAGACGACTTAAGAGAGGCCATACCAAATGCCTAAAGTTGAAATCAAACATCCCGACAAGGTGGCGTCCACGGGTTCATATTCGGCAGGGGTGGAGATTGACGGCTGGCTTTTCATCAGCGGACAGGGACCACTGGACCTGCGGACCGGCACCGTGGTCCGCGGGTCGGTTGAAGAGGAAACTCGATTGACGCTCGACCATATCGGGAAGGTCTTGAAGAGCGCTGGCTACAGCTTCGCAGACGTAGTGAAGTGCACCTGCCACCTCGGGGACATTCAAGACTTCGGGAGATTCGACAAAGTGTACGCGGAGTTCTTTCCCGGGATCCGTCCGGCGCGTACCACCGTGCAGTCGGGGCTCGGAGACGGAATCAAAGTTGAGATCGATGCCATCGCAAGGAAGACGCGGTAGACCCCGTGGACCGGCCAACGTGATTAACTGTTGGATGGTGAGAATCCGTCACGTTTTTCGCAACGGGCGACGGGCCTTCGGCGAACAGGAAGTCTGGACTCAATGAAAATCTCCGACTTGGATACCCCGGCTGTGCTGATCGATGTCGACGTCATGGAGAGAAATCTCCAACGCATGAGTAACTATTGCGCTGCGCACGCTCTGAAACTGCGACCGCACACTAAGACCCATAAGATTCCTGAGTTGGCGCAATTGCAGTTGAGGCTGGGTGCTTCGGGCATCACTGTGGCAAAGTTAGGCGAAGCTGGCGTCATGGCTGACGGCGGCGTGAACGACATTTTGATCGTTTACCCATTGCTCGGTGGAAAAAAATTGGATCGCTTAGTGAGACTGGCCGGGCGTGTCAAATGCGCGGTAGCGATTGATTCGTTGGAGGTCGCACGGGGTATATCGCGAGCTGCTTTGAATGCCGGAGTTACAGTGGGAGTGAGAGTGGAGTTCGACACCGGATTTGGACGGTGTGGCCTGCCGATCACGGAATACTCTGTGGAAACGTCTAAACGGATTCGTGAGCTTGCCAGTCTGCGCTGGGAAGGTGTTCTAACCTATCCAGGCCATATCATGGGGACGGCTGCAGAGCGCGAGATCCTGCTCGCAAAAGAAAATAGTGAGCTGTCAAGGCTGAAAGAGCTTCTCGATCGCCAAGGAATCGACTGCGAAATCGTGAGCGGGGGCAACACACCCGCCGCCTACATCTCTCATCGCTTTAAGAACGTTAATGAAATCCGGCCGGGCACCTATATTTTTAATGACAAGAACACCGTCTGCGCGGAAGCTGCGACCTATCGCGACTGTGCGGCAACGGTTCTCGCCACGGTGGTGAGCGTCAGCGTTGCAGGTAAGGCTTTGGTTGACGCGGGAAGCAAGACTCTCTCTGCCGACCCGCTTCTCTCCGGTCCCAAGCTTGGCTACGGGGAAGTCCTCGACCATCCCGAGGTCATCATCGAGGATCTGTCCGAAGAACACGGGCACCTGAACGTGCGGGGAGCGCGTACTTCACCGAAGTTGGGAGAACGGCTTCGCATCGTTCCCAACCACATATGTACCTGTATCAACCTGCATGATCGAGTCTATGGATGTAGCGGGGAAGACGTAGTGGTTCAGTGGGAGGTTAAGGGGCGAGGAAAAGTTCAGTGATCAATAATTTCCCAAACTCTTCTTGCTACGCAGTGGTGACGTGACCGGCGAGTTTTGTATCAGGGAGACGTCGGGCTGGATGAGGCCAGGCCCTGGCAGCCTCTGTCCCCCGAGTTCCGCGATGGCCGGTGCTACAATCTGAAACAGTGCATGATTCTCCGGCGGGACGTTCACTATGTCAGGTGGAAGGTTGCAGCGAGAATTCCTCATCGCGTTCGCTTCTGGCCTTCTGGTGACGCCAAGCCTTGTGGCACAGCAGAAATTCATGACCCGGCGACTGATGCAATCGCCATCTCCTCCAGTGGCAACATCGCCGGTTCCGCTACCTCCAGAACAAATGCCGACCTTGGCCCCTAAGGTGCAATTCCAGCAGGGGCAGCTAGCAAGAGGGCGCGCTGCCCCGAAGAGCGGCGAGGGCTTCGTGCAAGCTATCAAAGATGCGGCTGGGACCAATGACTTCGGTCATCTTGTACGCGACGGTGGTAAAGAATGGCCACCGCTGTTCTCTTGATCTCATGTTTATGGTTTCGCAAAGAGGTGTTGAGTGCTCGCCTCCATTGTCCGTTTTGCCAGTTTCGATCGCGCTTCCGTGGCCTCAACCGAGTGAAGATACAGCTCAACCAGCCGACGAGTTCCTCCCTTGAGCCCCGGATAGTGCCGTCTCCAAAGGCCATCGTCGGCGTCCCTTTCCTCCGAGTAGCACGCTTGTTCCAGGGTGCCAGCACTATCCAACTCTTGCTCTCCTGAAAACTGTGCCCAGGACCTCCGCTTCAGCATGCAACCAGTCTTACTTCTTGGCAACGGCTATGGCAGCGGTGATATTCGCCGCCTGCTCCGCCTGCAGGGCTAGTAGTTCAAGGCCCCGGCTGCGCGTCTCGGCCGATAATGTGCCGAGATGAACGCGGCCTGACGCGGGTGCGACTTTCATTTCCAGTTCCCCGAGGGCGAGGCGGGTTTCGCACTCGATCAGATAGTACCCGAGCTCGTGGGCGGTAGCGAGCACAGAGCGCAGCTCATGGCGGGCCGCGGCGACAGATTCAGTTGGGGCGTGTTTGCCCACAGCGGCAAGTGCGACTCTTGCGCTCTGGATGGGGGTGGACAACTTCAAGGCCGGATCAAAGCTGCTGAGGCTAACTTGAGTTGCGTGCTTGGCTGCGTCACGTGCGTCTTCGAATTTCCCCAGCACTAGCAGAGCGCGGCTCAACAGGGTGTACGCGTCGGTCAAAGAAGGATCGCTTTTCTCCTTTTCAAACTCTGCAATCGATAGTCGCAGCAGCGATTCCGCTTGTTCAGCATGACCTTGTTGCAACGCGAGCTTGGCTAATTCTGTCCGACTCTGGGCCACCAAGTCCATTTCTCCCAACTTCTCCTGAATGTCGAGAGCCGCCTGAAACTGCTGTCGCGCTCCCTCCAAATTACCTTCGGCCTCCAGGATCTCTCCCAACTCGCACATTGCCGCCGTCAGATACTGGTAGCCGCCTTGTATCGGACGGAATGAGTCGATCGCCTGTTGCGCATGCCTCAGCGCGTCCGCCACATCACCCTCTGCCAATTCCAGATCTGCCAGTCGGTACAAGGCGTACCCAGGTTCGCCGTGATCCAGCAAGGCCGTGATGGAGTTCGGCTGGGGTGTCGGTGTGTTCCTTGGGATGATCGTTTTCCTTCCCCTATACCTCATCGTGCGAAAGCCCTTACTTCCGAAAGTGTTCGAAGAGGAACAGCTTGAATCTGGCGGCGCTCGAAAATGTCCCTTTTGTGCGGAAATAATCAAGTCTGAAGCCAATGTGTGCAGATTTTGTGGCCGGGAACTGGCAGACATGGATGGTGGCACACCGACCCTGAGGCCGGTGGGACAGTTAGAAAAACGTCAGTCCGTTTCCGTTTGCGCCACCTGTGGGGAGGAGATTCGCAACATTCACGGAATCTGCGTCCATTGTGAGGCGAGATCACCACGGTGAAAAGTTCACCGTCAGGCGGGTCATTAGCCCAAGTTCAACGCTGCTTGAGGACCGGTGAGTAATGAAGAACTGTCCAAATGCGGGTTGTCGCTAAACGACTCAGATACGTTTTGTACACCAATAAGAAACTCGTCGGAGACCGCCAGAGGGTACGCCGTGAGCAAGAGGTATCTAGGTAGGCGACGGGTCCACCGACCCGCCATATGTCATTTGCGGACCAATGTGCGGGCTGGGTGATGCTGACTGTCACCACAGTGATATCTCTTCGATCTACCTCTGACCAGTCCCCCTGGAAGTTGTCCATCCACATTACGCCGGCCCAACCATGGGGTGACGCGAGATAATCTCCTCAACCTCGTCCCCGCTGAGCCCTCCTTTCTTGACCAGTTCAGTTGCGACGGCTTCCACCAGATGCCAATTCCGATCGATGATCGCTCGGGTTTGTTGGGCAAGCGGCCACAGAATCCCGAAGATTGAGATATCGATGTTCGCAAGTCCCGGAAATACGTTCAATTCTGCTATCCTCTCTGCTGGTCACCGCAAGTGGCTAGAGTGTAGACGATGGCCCAAAATTCAGCCCAGGACCTTCCATAACCGGAAGCGTTCTCGACGAAAAGATTGCCGGGAACCGGCGTGGTGTTTGATTGGGATGGTGATCGCCGCCGCCGTTTTCTGGTACGTTCGGGGCTGGCGCTAGCTGTGGCATTCGTTGTAGTGCGCGCCGTTAATATCTATGGCGATCCCCTACGCTGGAGCCGTCAAGCGGCGCCAGTTTTTACGTTGCTCTCTTTTCTTAATGTCACAAAGTATCCGCCTTCACTCGACTTTTTGTTGATGACGCTCGGCCCTGCGTTGGTCGTGATGGCATGGCTGGAGAAGTTCCACTTTCGTTTCACCAATCCGCTGATTGTCTTCGGGCGCGTACCATTCTTCTATTACGGAGCACACTTACTGTTAGCTCATTTGATTGAGATTGGGATGAATTTCGTGCGTTATGGCGCAAAGTCATTCCTCCTGGTTGCGCCGCCGTCGATGGGAAGCCCGAGCGAACTTTTTCCGGTTCACTACGGGTTCCCGCTTTGGGCGGTGTATGCAGTCTGGGTCGTAGTACTTCTGCTTCTTTATCCCGCGTGTCTTTGGTTTGCGCGACTCAAACAGCGTCGGCATGACTGGTGGCTGACCTACTTGTGATTTGTGGAGAAACGGTGGCAAGCGCTGCCGTCGTCCGCACTCTCTGAGTCTCAAGCGAGTAGTCGGATGACGGCAAATCAGTTTAATCAATGGTCGGCTGATGGGCCGTTAACCGTCCATTCTCGTTGATCCCTTCTCGTCGTTACACCACCAATGTACTGCTTGAATGTTGTCTGGGTGATCGTCGCGCCACGCTCCCCCATTCCCTTTGGATTCCTGTGGTCCGGAGACACATCGCTATAGTCGGTGAATTCTTCGTGGCAGATCGCGCAGATGCCAGCCTGCTCTCGGATTTTTCGGTTGAGCAGCTTTCGCATCTCGGCCGGTGACCGCAATTCCCGGTATCCACGCGGATGATGCGGATCTTCAACCCGCTGAACTCCGAGTCGGATCAGCCGAGGTTTGGCAATCCGTTCTCGGCCGCAGCAAGAAACGGATCGATGGATTGGGCACAATTCATTGGCACGGAGTCTCATGACACTTCTCCTGGTGAATTTGGCTGGAATTGCGGAACTGAGTTAAGTCAGTCGGGCTAGAGAGGCTTTACAGTGCGGTTGGGCTGCTACAATTCCAGCCCGAGGGAGAACTACGCCAGCCGAAGCGCGGAAGAGGATTGCCGCCGCGCAACCTGCGCGCTGGGCAAAATGGAAACCTGCTCAGAAGAAGAAATAGCTGGGTTCGGCTACGGCAAGGACCGCCAACGTCAATCGGCCTCAGCCTTCAAAGATTTCACAAGCAAGCTTCATGTGTGGACGCTATCGACTAACCGCGAAAAAACGCTACCTGCGGGACCATTTCGGACTGGACGAAGATCCGACCTGGATGCCCCGCTGGAACATCGCGCCCACACAACTCGTTCCCATCGTTCGCCAGCGAAGCATCACGTCTGGTCGATCCTTTGATTTGGTTCGCTGGGGACTGATTCCTTCCTGGGCCAAAGACGCTTCGATCGCGACGAAAACCATTAACGCTATGTCGGAGACTGTTGCCGAGAAGCCAGCATTCCGCGACGCGTTTCGCCAGCGACGCTGTCTCATCCCGGCCAGCAGTTTCTATGAGTGGCAGTCAAGCGGTCCGAAGCAGAAACAGCCGTTCAGCATCGGCATGGCCGACGAGTCAGTTTTCGCGTTCGCTGGACTGTGGGAATCATGGATCGACTCGACTCACGACATCTTCGAAACCTGCACGATCCTGACGACAACGCCAAATGCTGTGGTCGCCGACGTTCATAACAGGATGCCGGTGATTCTACGGGTCGAGGATTATGCGTGCTGGCTCGATCCACGTATCAACAATCCTTCGCTCATCGGCGCCTGCCTCAAGCCATTCGATCCCGCCTTGATGAAGAAATACCCAGTCAGTACTCGTGTGAACCGGCCAGAGAACGATGACCCCGAATGCGCACAGGAGGTTCCCTTGTCGGTCACTCCAATGCTGTTTTGATCTAGCCCCAACATCCGCAGACAGTGTGAAGAATCAACCCTCTTTTCCACAATTTCATTCACAGAAATCTTGCTTTCGCCGCAATAATTGCGTTGACTTCATTCGAGCACCTGTTTAGTTTGTCTCACGTCGACGGCTGAAAGGATTGGCGAAATAAACCTTGCCGATCCGAAGTAGGCTGGGTGATCTGTTCGACAGGGCGACCTGAAGAGCAACCAGACCCGAAAAAACCGGCTGACTCTGCGAGGAGGAGCCGGGGTTTGGGACCGCGAAAGCGGCGATCGCATCAAGGGCTGCGACGGTACATGGATCCACGCTGTAGGCTCCCTCGCAGGAGCACATGGCTGGAACACAACCAATGTCGCAGCCTTTCCTATTTCCCGCTCAATTTACGCACCCCTACGCTGCAACTTCCCGCTTGGACAAGCGGTCGACCTGCGAATTGCCGTTTGGTGTAGGCCTGATTTTCAACACGAATTGTGGATAAGGCTGTTCATCATGCGCGGGCCGGCCGATCCTGTGCGGCTTTGACCGGTTTGCACCGGAGATGGGCAGTAGTTCTTCGATAGAATTGTCAGGTGATGGGAGTCGCGATTGAGCTGCAGAATCTCGGCGATGCCGAGTTGTGCCGAGAGATCACCGTGCACGTTGAGCATGCATTCGGTGATCGACGAGGCAACTGGCATGTTTCTATCGCCGGATCGCGCGCGGCTGAGAGTTGGGAGATGCGTATCGAAGGACCGAATGGATTTGAACGGTCGTACAGTCTCTCGGGATCAGCCGGTGAGCACGAACCGGCGACGATCGGGACGCTCGTCGTAAGATTGATACCGCCAGCGAGAGCCTGAGCAGGCCTTTCCCGCTTTCCACATGTTCTCCTTCTCGCCTTTCGCTAAAATGTCCTGCACGAAAGGAGCACTATGGCAAAGAAGAAAATTGATCCACTGAATAAGAAGGTGTACGGCGCGGTTTCGGCCGCGCTCACCGTTGCAGACATTCCTGCCGCGGTCAGTTTTTACCAGAAGGCGTTTGGATTCGCGAAGCGCGGCATTATGAACGGCCCCGATGGCAAGCCGATGCATGCGGAGCTCACCTTGCGCGGCACAGTGCTCATGCTTGGCCCCGAGAACGCCGCCATGGGAAGGCGCACCGCTAAGAGCATCGGCGCCTCGTCGGCAACTTTATACATGTATGTCGAAAACGTGGACAAAGTGGTTGAGAAAGCGACAAAACTCGGCGCGACCAGCCAGGGCCCGGTGATGGATATGTTCTGGGGTGACCGCTGTGGGACCGTCGTCGATCCAGATGGCTACTCCTGGATGATCGGTACGCATAAAGCCGAACCCACCGCCAAAGAGATGAAGAAAGGAATGCAGGAGATGATGAAGCAGCAGCCGGCGGCTGCGGCGGCAGACTGACGTGGCTTCACTCGAAAAGAACCGGCTGTGACTCGATCTCTTCGAGTTCTCGAAAGTTATTGAGGCCTACGCCTACCAATCGATAACGTCGTTGTGGGCCAAGGTCCACCCGGTCTCGTAGCTTCAACGCGATGTCCGTCAACTCGTCGCACGACGAAGGTGGATTATCCAGCGTGTGGCTGCGCGTGAGGAGCTTGAACTCCTTCGTCTTCAGCTTGAGCACGACGGTTCGCGGTGCTCGCGGCTCTTTGCGCGATGCGGACCATAGTTTTCCCGCCAGGCGGCGGATCATGGGTTCGGTGTCCGCCAGCAAGACATCTTCTTGAAACGTGTCCTCGACGGACATGGACTTCGTCGGCCTGTCCGGGACCACTAAATTCTCGTCAATCCCTCGCGCGAGTTCATAGAGGCGCATTCCGTAGCGGCCAAATTCCTCCTCAAGTTTTGGTAGCGCCATACTTCGTAGTTCGCCAACCGTCTTGATGCCGAGTTTTGCCAATTTCTCTTCGTTGACTTTCCCGACGCCGGGCAATCGCCCAACGGGCAGTGGCAACAAGAATCCATCAACCTCTTCTGGCTGGATCACAAAGAGTCCGTCCGGCTTCCGCCAGTCGGAGGCGAGTTTTGCCAGAAATTTGTTGGGCGCAACTCCCGCAGACGCCGTGAGGTTCAACTCTTGCCGGATCTGCTCACGAATCTTTCGCGCCACAAGTGTTGCTGTCGGTAGGCCGGTCTTATTCGTGGTGACATCGAGGTACGCCTCGTCGAGCGACACCGGCTCGATCAGGTCGGTGTGGCGCTTGAAGATCCCTCGCACATCCCCTGATACGGCCCGGTATTTGGTGAAATCCGGAGCAATGAAAATTCCGTCCGGACAGAGGCGTTCTGCCCGCTTCGCCGGCATTGCGGAGTGAACAGCGAAGGTCCGCGCCTCATAGGACGCTGCGCAAACAACCGAGCGGGTGCCGTTCCATGCGACAATCACGGGCTTGCCGCGCAGGTCAAGATTGTCCCGCTGCTCGACCGATGCGTAAAACGCATCCATGTCGCAATGAATGATTTTTCGCACCATCGTTCCGAAAACAATATTATTCCAGGGACTGAAGGGAACGTAATCGCCAGGTAGACCGGTTGTTCACTGCGATTGCAGGAAATTCGAATCATGCATGCGCATTTATTTGTCGTCTGTGGCGAGACCACATTAGACGCAACGCGAGACCGAATGCTCAATCGCCTTGCGGCACGACCAGCATTCCATGGTCCAGTCGAGCTTCGTTATCGTCGAGCGCGACGACGGAGAACTGACCTGAGCCCGTTGCCCTCCTTCGCGGTCTGTGAGGTTTAGGAAAGATCAACGCGATTTCACCTGGACCTTCCACCGGCTGCTGCGTAATCAGGCTTGCCCGCCTTTTGGGAAGGTTCCCGCCGAAAACTCGAGCAACGTTAAACAAAGAGCGGCTGCCGCATACCATGCACATGTCATGTGGGCTGTCGCTGACGACATCACATTCCGCGCACAGGACAGCATTCTGCAGCGGGACAGCATTCAGGCCTCGAGCCCGCTCCCGAGAACCCGCGACACCAGAACCATTCATCACAGAACCTCACCGAACCTTAGACTGATTTTACCGTTTTACCCCTGAATCTCTTGGTGCGTGCATCAACCTTGTTAGTTGCCCTACGCCCGGGGCCCACGTCTTGCGTCGGCAGAATCCGCGAACACTCCGTCGATCCTTCTCATGATTCGTTCGGCCCACTGCACTGCGGATGCAATCAGCGATTCCGTTCGCGGACTCGGGCGGCTGTCGTGCAAATCCTCCGTATTCTTCAGATGCCGGGCCACGAGTATTCCAGCGACAATGGCCAATACGCGTTTTCTCCCTTCATCTATTCGCTTATCACTGAAACCAGGTACGGCTCCGGATATATTCTCTTTTTGTTCGCCTAAAGATACCACGCGCGAATTGGTTCCGCAATCAGGAAGAGAAACTGAGGAGAGAGCAAGCCGCCCATGGGCTTATGTCGCGGACGGCTCGCCAGAGCTCATGCCTGCGGGATCGGCCTCACAAGCGGCTGCAGGCCAAGATAGTAGCATGAGGGTGTTGGTCTCGAACCTTAACGTCGATTTACCGGAGTGCAGATGCACATGGATTCAGCACTGGAAACGGGTTCTTCCGGCGGGTCGAGCGGATTCGAAGGGTGCAAGTGCTCACAATCGCGTGGATGCTTGCGGAGACCGCTATATCCCTGTTCTCGGCATGGCGTGCTAATAGCTCCGCGCTCCTGGCCCTTGGCGGAGACAGCGCAGTAGAACTTGTCTCGGCGGTGGTTGTGCTCTGGACCTTCCGCACAACGGCTCCCCTCCACGATCAGGAAAGGTGGGGCGCACGCGTGGCGGGGGCTTTGCTGTTCGTGTTGGCTTTCTGCGTGGCAGTCACTTCGGTCCTGACTTTGTCAGGTCACAGCGAGCCCCAACCAAGCATCATGGGCATCGTGATCCTGCTGCTAGCTGCGGTCGTGATGCCCTGGTTTGCAAAGGAGAAACGTAGACTCTCTGCCGCCATGGCAAGTGCTGCGCTGAGGGCAGATGCGGCACAATCTGCCATATGCGCCTATCTTTCATTGATTGCCTTGCTGGGAGTGGGCGTCAACACTGTATGGCATATCCGATGGGCGGATCCTCTTGCGGCATTGCTCATTCTCCCGCTGGTCGTCTGGAAAGGCCGGGAATCCCTGCGCGGCAAAGCTTGCTGCCGCTAGCCTCCTGGAACTGAAGCTGAGGCGAATCCAATTCACCTCTTCTGAACTTCACAAAGCACGGGTTTGATATCAATCACCGGCGTTCCATCGATCGCTTCAATGGGACCGATTCGCAAGCGGTTCTTCATGATCTTGCGGACAGTGACTTGGTGAAGACCGATTGGATTGGGGCGGTCTGGCGACCGCGTCGCGAACACACCGGTCAGTATTCGGTTCGGATCTGAACGCGGATGGACTTTCAGAGTCTCTCGACGCGCTTGATGCAACCACGTCAGAATGATGATTTCATCACCGACGGCGAGCCCATCCAAGGCTTCCCGAGCGAACGGGCGAACCTCAAGCCAGCCGTCCGGGGCACCTTCTGAGGCCTGCTTGGGTGCCTTGCTGCGCTCTTTGATTTTCGAGCGGATCACCCCGATCGGGCGCAGCTCAAGGGAATCCTTTTTCTGCGTTTTTGGCCGCCCTTCGTTCATGCCGCTCGTGTAAGCCAGCTCTCCATGGTGGTTGCGTCTACCAAGCCTGCCTGCTGGAACTGAAGTTGCCCCCCGGAGAACACGGCGAAATTCGGGATACCGCGGACGTCGTATTTTGTCGCAAGCCCCGGATAACGTTCCGTGTCCACTTTCAGCACGACTGCACGTCCGGCAAGATCCCGCGCCGTCTGCGCCACGTGAGGTGCAGCCATCCGGCAGGGTCCGCACCACGAAGCCCAGAAATCCGCCAGAACCGGCACCTTGCTCTCGCGAATGATCTCTTGGAATTCCTCTTCGTTGACTTCGAGGGGTTCGCCAATGGCAGGTAACTCCGCCTTGCATGCCCCGCATTTCCCGACATCGGCAAGGTGCCTCGCGGGAATGCGGTTGGACCTCCCGCACGAGGGGCAGTTTCGAATCAGCGGCATAGCGCTATTCTAGGCCAGCCGTTGCGCTGAGTCTTCCGGTAGAACAACAAGGGCATATGATTTAGGCTACGCCATGGGAGGGCTGTGGTTAACTCCCTGCATCAGACCCTGGCAGCGGCGGCGATATGGTACGACCAGGCATCTTCGGGAAAAATGCAAGACCACGAAACAAGGCTGGCGTGGTTTTCTCGATTCTGATTCCTATCTTCGCTGCAATTCTTCTGTTCGTTGTGATCCAGGCCAAGCTCCGCGGCCAGCAACTGCCTGACCTCGTGATCTTCATTGAAGCCCTGGGCTTCGTGGTTGTCATATTGAGCGGGACATGGTTCCTGATTCGCGGCGTGCGGGAGCACCGGGAGAGCGAGCAACGTTATCGCCAGATGGCCAGCAATATCCAGGAAATCTTCTGGATGATCGATGCCGAATCCAAGAAAGTCATCGAGGTGAACGAAGCGTATCAAACGATAACTGGTCGAACGCGCGAGAGCCTGCTCGAGAACCCCACTTCCTATGACGAGGTGATCCACCCTGAAGACCGCGCCCACGTGCTCGGCAAACTGGATGAGGCGATCACGATTGGGAAGTTCGACGAGCGATTCCGCATTACGCTGCCAAATGGAGACATTCGCTGGGTGAGCGTCCATGGTTTTCCGGTCCGCAGTGCTGCCGGCAAAATCTGGCGCCTGGTTGGGACGGCTCAGGACATTACCCAACAGAAGCATGCAGAAGATGAAGTCATCAGGAACCTGGCGATCGCGGAAGCGGCCAGAGTCGAAGCCGATGCACTCCGGAAGGCAACGCTCGCCTTGACACAAGACCTCCACATGGATGCTGTCATGGAGGCCCTGCTTCGCTCCCTGGAAGAGTTGGTTCCCTACACCTTGGCCCGCGTGATTGTCCCCGAAGGCGGTCCGCACCTGTTAGCACTGGGGGAGAGGCAGATCCCCGAGCCCCCGAAGACATCGCCAAAATACCACCCGGGACGTCCACTGACGCTCATCGCCGATGAGTGCCCGCCCGTTCAGAAAGTGCTTGAAGAAAGAAAGGCGATACTGATCCCAGACACAAACGCCGAGAAGGATTGGCAAAGTTTCACAGGGCATACGCATTTGCGCTCATGGCTTTCGGTGCCGCTGAAAGCATCCGATGAGTATCTTGGATTCATGTCGGTTGGCCATACCGATCCCAACCGCTATACCGAGGACCACCTGAGGCGCGTAGAACTGTTGTCAATTCCTGCCGCGGCCGCGATTCAAAACTCCCGTCTCTACGCCGCGGCTGACATGTACGCCTCAGAGCTTCAAAAGCGCCTGGTCGATCTTCAGGAGGCGGAAACAGCCCTTGCCGAGGTACAGGGAGAACTCCCTGGTTCCGACAATAGGTTCGAGAAAGTCTTCCGTTCGAGCCCCATTGCGTTCTCCATCACTACCTTGAGAGAAGGCCGTTTCGTGGACGTAAACGCGGCATTCGAGCGCCGATACGGCTACTTGAGGGAAGAACTGCTGGGCCATACCGTGCACGATCTGCATATGTGGTGCGACCCGGCCGATCGGATGTTCATGACCGAGCAGTTGCGGCAAGGAGTCGCCGTGCAAAACAGGATTACCTGGCTGCGCACAAAGTCTGGCGAGGCCAAGCTTACAGCCTACTCGGCTGACAGGATTCACTTCGATGGTCAGCCGTGCATCCTTGCGGTATCCGGAGACCTGCCGGAATACGATCAAAGAAAAGCGCAGTAATCGTCAGGTCAGGTCAGAGGGCAAATGGTCTGATTTCATCACTGTACGCGTTGTGGGTGGAGGGCAGCCTGTCGGGCGCCAATATCCTCCCAATCACGAGCCGCCCGACCCCAAGAACAAGCCTGACCGGAGCCGTAACGGTCCGCTCCCTCCCAGAGTTCAAGTAGTTGCAAAGATCGTCCTCCGCACGATGGCTCGGCTCCTGTTTCGAGATTCGTATTGGGATCGTGGTCGAGCCAAGCTGGTTGACAGAAATCTCTTTTACACCTAAATAGCACTCACACGGCTTGTGGGGTTCGTGTCTCAGCTTCGAAGTGCAAGCGAGATCTCATGGCTACACGCTTTGAGGGCGCGATCGACCCCGCCAGCCTGGAGGTAAGTCCATGTCAGCCAGCCACGTCTTCGAAACCCCTGCTTTTCAAAACATAGAGCGATTCGTCAGTGCCGATACGGCCGCGATGTTCCTGGGCATCACCCGGCGCACGCTGCTGCAAAAAGTAAGGGCGGGAAAGATTCCCGGTCACCCGCTCGATCCCTCGGCGCACAGAAAGGAGTGGAGGTTCAAACTTTCCGAGCTAGACCGCTTCCTCGCCGCTCGACTAAACTCGTCCGAGCAGCCCACTTGAGCCTTTCACAAAGGAGGATGTGAATGGCCAGGTATCAGAATGGTTCTGTACGCATCAAGCGGCGCAAGAATGGCCCGATGTGGGTGTACCGGTTTCAGATCACGCGTGCTGACGGCAAGCGGGTTGAGCACACGATGCCGATTGGCTTGGTAAGCCAAGTCGGCGGTAAGGAGAAGGACGCGTGGGACGAAGTCGATCGCCAGCACTTCAGGGAAACCGTCAACCAGTTTGACTTGCCCTTTGCGGGAATGCCCCGAACTTACGGTCAGCTCTGCCAGCATTACATCGCGAACGAGCTGATGGAAGACCAGTCGGAGGCGACCATCGCGAAGGCTTTTGCCACAACCGAGACCTACAAGCGGCATCTGGTGCAGCGCATCATCCCGAGATGGGGAAGACTCGCTCCGCCAACCATCGAATCGCTTGCGGTCGAGAAGTGGTTTCGAGAGCTGAAAAAAGGAAATCCAAAGCAGAACGTGAAACTTCTCGCGGATCCAACCATCGACAAAATCCGGCGCGTCATGCACCTCGTCTTTCTGCACGGGCAGCGCTGTAATTTTCTGCCCCGTCAGCAGGAAGGCAATCCCATGAACTGGGTGCGCCAGCGCACGATCAGCAACTATCAGGCCCTGATTATGACCCCACCACAGGCCTTCGAGATTCTCCTGAACACTCCCGAGCCCAGACGCACGCTGTTGTTGTGCGATGCGGCCACGGCTCTAAGAGTGTCGGAGATCTTGGGGCTGAAGTGGATGGACCTGGATTTTGACGGCCTACGGATCGAAGTGCGTCGTGCCTACGTGTGGGGACGTTTCAAGGAGCCGAAGTCGAAGGCTTCGAAGGCTCCGGTTCCCATGCATCCGCTGTTGGCCGGCTTTCTCCTGGCCTGGCGGGAAAAGACGATGTACGCGGGGGACGAGGACTTGGTTTTTCCAAGCACTCGTCTCAAAGGCAAGAAGCCGCTCTCGGCCTCGATTCTCGTTCAAAAATATCTTCGTCCCGCGGCGGTGAAAGCAGGCGTTCTCCGCGAGGGACAGAGAGTGCGTTTTGGGTTTCACAACTTCCGCCATTCGCTGGCTTCGGCTCTGGTAAAAATGAAAGTCGATCCCAAGACCGTCCAGGAGTTCCTGCGCCAGGCGCACGTCACGACCACGCTCCAGCTGTACGCGCAATCGGACATGGAGTCGCGGCGGGATGCCCAGGGCAGGTACCTGGAACAGTTGCTCGGTGACAGGGTGCACCTGCTCACGGAGCGAATTCAGTGATTATCTTGGGTCGAGCTTGGGTTGGGGAATTTTCGCGAAATCGCGTAAGTGCTTTGGAATGTGGTGGCCAGGGACGGAGTTGAACCGCCGACGCCAGCCTTTTCAGGGCTAAGAGAATCAATCATTGCAACGACTTCGTGGCACGGGTGGCGCTAGAAGTTGTTGATAGTTCGTGGTGGAAACAGCAACTGCGGGTAAAAAGTGCGGGCAGAGGAACAACCGCCCTCTCGTCGAATAAGGGGCATCGCCGCAGCCGTTATTTGCCGTCGCATAGTCTGTGCCAACATTTTTCCCCAGCAGTCGCTTCAGTCTTGGCGGTACCTGGACTTCCAGTGGCGGTGTGTTCGAAGCGCCGGTTAAAAGAGCCTCCGTGCCCGTCTCCCCGCTAAAGAAAGCGCGAAAGGCCGTCTCGCCGAAAATCTCAGGGCCGGCAACAACTGCCCAGCTTCGGTACTTTTAACCCTCTCGTCACATTCACGGAAAAATGGCGGCTCTAAACTCCTTGCATTAACTCGCTGATCGAGAACTCAAAACTCTTGGCAATGATGTCGAGCGTGTTCAGGCACGGCTCCTGAGTTCCCTGCTCCATAGCGTGTAAGAACCCCTTCGCTAAGCCTGAGTGTTCTGACAGGTAGACGAACGTCCACCCGCGTTCTTTTCGCAGACCCCCAAGCCGCTTCCCGAACCGCACATTCAATGCCGTTTTGCCTTTTGACATGCGGGGATGATTGCAGGTATTATCTTGGACGTGTTCCGCTATAGAGGAACGTCGATTTTGAGACCGTGCTTGCGAGGGGGCTGTTAGGCGTCCTGTGCGGTCAGGATTGCGCCAAGCACGGTCTCCTTCCCCCTGGAAGGATTCGCCCTATGCGTCACGACGGCGTGGAATACCCGGAGTTGAAAGGGAAAACAGTTAAACGGGTGTGGTTCAAAGACGACGATGAGTTCACCGCACTCTTCTTGGAGTTCGAGGACAACACTCGTGCCAGATTCGATCTGAGAGCCGCTGTCACCTTTGAAAGAGCGCCTGAAATGTGCAGCATCGCACCGAATGGCGATCTTGGCGATTGGCGAGACTTGAGGACACAGCGCCTCGCTCCACACGAAACCTGAGAGGAAATCCATGGCATCGAAACGGAAAAACCCACTCGAACGTCATCCATACTGCCGTGGCAGGAAGTGCCGCTCAGTGACGTGGGACAGCTTGCATATCAGCATCGACGGACCGCATGCCCGGTACACCAAAGGTCATCGGGGTTTCTATAACGGCGACATCGATGGTTGCATCGACGACTTCTTAGTCGTGCTCAAATGCGAAGCGCGTAGGCTGCTCCGGGAATGCGCGAAACAGACTCCCGCACTCAAACAGTTCAACCTCAAGTTCGCTTAGGAGTAGTTGTATGTCGAAAGACTGGAATCCGCAATATCCAGGGGACGAAGTCGTCTGGAAGTCCGTCAACGCGGTGCTACAGGATGCCTGTGAAGAGAAGGGCACGACGCTGGACAAGGTTTACAAGGAAATATCCCGCAAAGAACCACCGGGACACTTGCGCAGAGTCATCGGCATCAACCTCAGAAACGCCCGCGAAAAGATCGGATTGACTCGTGAGCAGGTCAGCAAGCGCTCGAAGGTTCCGGTTCGCAGAATCATTTTGATCGAACAGGGTCGAACTGACGCCGGTTTCCTCGAATGGGTGAGGATCGCCTATGCGCTCGGAATTAAACCGTCGAAACTCGCCGAGGCTCAGGAAGAGATTAAGAAGAAGTTGAGTTGGGAGAAGACTGGATGTGACTCCTAAAATCCTTTAGGATGTGAAGGCAAGTTGAGGGGGTACTGAGCCGCCCGTCGTAGCGCAACACAGCTCCGGGCGGCTCTCTCGTTTTTGTCCTCAGAACGATTCGAAGCGTGCCGCAGGTCGTTCCCGATGCCTCCCTGCTGGGCGGCACTTTCTACAGAATTAAATCGCAGGGCTTCAGTTCTTTGGACCTGGCTGGGTGGCTGGCGGCTGTTGAGCTTTCAGAATTTTCTTGATGATTTTGGTTTCGTGCTCGCTACCATCCTCGCTCTTTATGTAGATGCGATCCTTTTCCATTGCAAATTGTACTGGCCCGTTCACCGTAAGAACGGCCGGCTTGGACCATCTCCACTTGATGTGTTCTTGGCACACGTAAACGTAATCTCCGGCTTCGATGGTGTAGGTTTCATAAACCCGATACACAGCCGTCGAACTGCCACTTGCGTTGCCGTATGTTGTGTCGCCTGAAGTCGTGGCGGTTCCCGATGCATTGCCCACACTCCCCGCATACGTCCTATCACGGTTAGTGTCAACGACCTTACCTGTCTGCCACTCGCGTTGTTTCTCTTTGGCAAAGGAAGTGTTGGTGAGAAGCGTCAGCGAAACGCAAATCACCGCGAATGCTAGAAAAGACTTCATCGTAGCCAGTTAATACCTTCACGTAATGGTAGTCAAGGAAGCGGTGAAAGCGGTGTTCAACAGGACACTCTGGGTACGGCTTTTGAATCTCAATTTAGCAGGGTAAGATGGTCCCTATCCCGTCTCGGAAGGGCGGCCACTTTGCACGAGGCTTTCAAAGAATATGTCGAGTCGATGCACGGGTCGTTCGAACGTCTGACGGGGATGGTGCCAGTCACGATAGCCACGGTGCCGAAAGATGCCCCGTCTGAGTGCATCTACCTGTTTAGTGAAGGTTCCCGACATCTGTACGTCGGGCGTACAAGGCACTTGCGCCAGCGATTGAGACAACATTCAATTCCAGCGGCACAGCACAATCAAGCCGTCTTCGCGTTTCGATTAGCTCGGGAGAAGACAGGTCGGATGACGGCGGCATACAGCACAGAAGGTTCTCGCGTGGCTCTCAGTTCGGATAGTGAATTCGGTCCGGCGTTTGTAGAGTCAAAAAAACGTATCCGAGAGATGCAGGTGCGGTACGTCGAAGAACGCGATCCGCTACGCCAGGCTTTGCTTGAAATTTACGTTGCCGTGGTCCTCAAGACCCCTTACAACGATTTCAATACGCATTGAATTTTAGCGAGAAAAGCGGGTCGCGGCGATCCCCGCCAAGCCATTTAAGAATGTAACCCTAGCTCAGCCTGTAGAGACATGTGAAACTTAACCAGGAGCCGGAGCAAGCGGCTACGTATTCTTGGCAGCAAAAGCGACGAGGAATGCGAATCCACTGATGAAGCTCACTTGTGCAATCCACCCAAGCACGCGCCAGAATCGCATGTAGAAGTTCTCGCGGCCTTTGGCACTCGCTGCTTTCTTCTCTAATATCGAAGCTGCTTCCCTCCGGTTGGATACGAAGCTCGCGATTTCCTGCGCGGACATCGCCGCCCTAGTTTGAACGCTGATTGCGTTGCGCGCCAGTACCGGGTATTCCTTGGCTTCGGCTTCGTATTGTTCCTTCTGCGCGTTCGCAGTTTGCCATTCGTGAAAGTAATGAGTGTAGTGGCTTTGAGCGAGTAACCAGAACAATGAACAAAGGATGCACGTCAGCAGGCAAATCCAACACGCCATAAGCCAGTGCGGGTGCTGGATGGGCTTTGGTAGATTTTTCAGGTATCCCAAGTAGGTGATGCTCAGCGCGACAGTACCACTGGAGAAAAGCGCGAGGCTGTTATAGAAGCGTTCATCCCTACCTCTACTCTCCTCGTTCCCCTTCTGCTGAGCCTCAAAGACAGCCTTTACGACTTCGGCGGCTCTGGTTGTACGCTGGAGCGCGAAGTGCTCCTCTGGGTTTTGTGGTTTGTAGTCGGCCATCTTTACGCTCGGTCCTGTTCCTACGGCAGCGACCGCAGGAATTTTAGCATCCTCTCCTCTATATTCTTCCCTGTCGTGCTGGAGGTCGGGCGGCGCATTTGTGGCTTCACGCCATTGTGGTACCAATGCCAAAGCTCGTCGTGCAGCTTTTTCAGGTCCATGAAGAGCCGCGACAATTCTGTCGTGTTGGTCAGTGCATACACGCCACTCAGGTCTACTCCTCGCTCCCTGTGGGCGTATCGCTGGTCGCGAATCTGTTTGTAGCATTTCTCGTAAACTCGCCGTCTGGCCGCTACGAACTCCTCCAGTGGCTTGAAATCCGCACCGGTAGGCTCTTTCACCCTCTTCATCAAATCGTCTACGATGTGGCTGGCGTTCGGATTCTGTTTTTCTTTCCGTCGCCTGAACGCAGCCTTAGAGAAAATCGCTGAGCAACTCTTAGCGAGATTCAGAAGCCGTTCGACATTGTTGGTCTCAGCCTTGTCAAAGATTCTCCCTAAAACGATCAAAGAGTTTGACTGAACGGAATTGTCCACCGTGTTCCAAAACTCTGCGTTTCTATTCAATTGATTGAATAGTTTTTGACTCTTGGGAGCCGCCTTCTTGAGAGTGCGCCAGATGTAGAAGCACCGCATGGCTTCATGAACTTCGTTCTCGAAGACAAGCAGTTCGTATTCAAATCGTGCTTCCTGATCTGAGATTAAAGTGTTCATTTACGGATGTACGATGGTCGGGCCAGCAGGTGGGGTGATGCTGTAGCGGGCCGCGATGGAGCGACGAAGTTGTTCCTTGTAGACCTCAAATTTCGCCCGCATCTTCAGCAACTTCTCATCGAACTGTAGCCGCGTCCGATAGTCCTTGAAAAGCATTTCCTCCACCATGAAGTCGTGAAGCAGCAAATCGAATAGTCCTATCGCCCACGTCTTCTCGTCCAGCCCGGTGTAAGCCACGTTGAACTGGGTCTGACCATCAACTTCTATCGTATGAAATCGTTCGCACATCGAGACAATGTTCGCATGGCTACCCATGTTCGATAGCTGCTTCCAGACCTCGTGTAGTAACGGCAGCCCTTCGAACAACTGAGTCGGCTTGTTGTACCAGAACTCCTGTTCCCAAGCCTTTTGATCATCCAACTTATTCAGCCAAAGCTCTTGGAGAGCTGGGTCTTTCAGCATGTGATGAGCGTGCGCGGCGTACTCGACTGCATCTCTCATGATGGAACGAGCTTCCGGCAGGATTCCTCCGAACGCCAGTTCGATGGCGACACGCACCTTGAGATGAGCATTCATGTAAATCGTTATCGGGAATATCGTATTGGGGTCCGTAGCGGGAGTCAGGCTGCGAAACTCCTGCATCCAGATCTGATCCAACATCAGGTAATAGTTCCATTGATCATGGAATTTCTGAATCGTCGCGAAAAAATTGTTTCGCTTGAGCCCGTAATATTCCTTGTATTCCGTTGGAAAGTTTTGCTGCTCAAATGGAAGCAATAAGTCATCTGCCCGAGGGGCGGTGGGAGCGGGAATAGGTTCGGTGCTCATGATTTTTGATTCTAGCCCCGTAACCCGCTCCAGCGGTACCTCGCGATGAGGGCGGCCACAAAGGGAAAGAATGATCAGTATCATGGCCAGGGGCTGGTGATCAGCGTTCTGACGAAAAAGGTAACGTACACGTTCACCATTGTGCGGTCCAAGAAAAGAAAGCTTCAACGGTCAGAGTTGTAGACCGTTGACACCGCTGCGCCCGCCTCCAATCCAAAAAAAACTGGCGGAGTGCAAACTAGCACTCCGCCAGAAACTTAGGATGCTTGGCTTATGCCGCCGTTTTTCGGCCCTTCGCCTTTGCCGTGGCCTTTGTCTTTTTATCTCGTTTTGCCGCAAGTTCCTCGGCCACAGCCTTCTGGAGTTTCTCAGCATCCACTCTGTACCGTTTGGCGGCATCCATGAGAACGTCGTCGCGGCTAGCGGTGGATCGCTGATACGCCGAATCCAGCAGGCTGATTTCCAGAAGCAGCTTGCAGAGTTCGGCCTCGTCATACGTGCTTACTTGCTTAGCCAGAAGTTCCTGCGCGGACGCAGACTCCTTCTTCGCCTCTACCTTGTGCCGCTTCGCCAAAGCCGGGACTTGGTTGTAGGAGAGGTGGCCGATCAGGTAATGGGCGACCGCCAGCAAGTCGGCCTTCTTCAACGGTGCCGATACGCGTTGGAGGATCGTAGCCAAGATACGATGGCGAGTCGTAATGGCCAGTTTCTCCTTTTCGATGCGCTTCCGTTCCTCTGCCCGCTCCCGCTCGACTTGTTGCGGGGAAGGCGTGTTGGGATGGTGGACGCGACAAGCGGGATTGGCACAAACCTTGACCACCTGTCCGCGCTTGCCTCCGTCCATGACGATGGCTTCGGTCATCTTGTCACAGGGTTTCTGAACGGCTGGAAGCTTGCTGCTTGCGCCGTTCGGTTTGGGTTTCTTAATTTCCAACTCCACATACTGATTCCGTCCCAAGGGAGCGCCCTCGCGAGAATTCCACGCCGCCGAAATCTGGATTAGCTGCGGCTTGGTTTCCAGAGTCTTTTTCACGCAAGCGTCAATCTTGGCTCGAAAACAGTCGGGCGAAGTGCATGAATCTTTTCGCACGTCGGGAAAAAGTAGCTTGTTGAATCCGGTTCGCTTCGGACAGTTGGCGCACGAACCTGCTTCGGGAACGAGTGTCTCATCCTGCTTGTCAAAAGGCGCGGACGCCAGTTGTAGCAAGATGTTCGATTCAATCCACGCTGCCAGCTCTCGCACTGGAATCAGGACTTGGCTGTTGCCTTCGCTTGTCCACAAGCCGCGAAAAGCAGCCGACAATGCCTCCTGCTGTTGCGAAGCCGGGAGCTTGGCGATCAGCAAAGCGTGGCCGATGGTGATCTGGTCTTTCAGGAATGCCTCGGCCACAGGCGGTATGAGGTCAGCGAGGCGAATGCGACCGTAGACATACGCCTCGCTCTTGCCAGCGCGTGAGGCAATGGTAGCGATGGTGTAGGCAGGCTCTCCAAGTTCCAAGAGTGACTTGAAACCCAGAGCTTCCTCAAGCGGGTGGATGTCCTCGCGTTGCAGGTTTTCAACGCACTGCGCCTCGATTGCCTCGGCATCGGTCAGCTTGACCACGCGGACGGGAAGGTTTTCGAGTTCCGCCAGCTTCGCCGCTCTCAGGCGACGTGCCCCGGCGACAACTTCGTACTTGCTTTCCTCCAGTTCGCGTACCAGAAGAGGCGCCAGAATCCCTTGCGTCTTGAAGCTGGCGGCGAGTTCTTCGAGGCTCTTGGCATCAAATCGCTTGCGCGGATTGGTCGGTGACTCCGCAAGCGCGGTGATGGGAACGCTGCGGTACTCATGGTTGTTGGCTGCATTTTGCGTACTCGGCATGATCTTTTCTCCTCTCAGTGTCTTTGGTTAGGTGTTCGTGGACTCAGCGCACACGTCGGGCCTAAAAAACCAAACGGTGCAGGGTTGGCTTGTTATGCGGCTGCGGCGATTGCCGCTGGCTCGGGGGCAATGCCCCCGAGGATCACGGCAGCGGTTTGTTGAACGGCTTCCAAGCTCTCGCGGAGGAGACTGGCGTCTCCGTGCCAAAGCTGGATGTAGTCCTGGCTTGAAGTTCCGTTCTGAAGCCCGACCGATTGGCAGACCACAAAGGCCACGGCTTCGGCCTCGGTCTCGCGGACTTGTTTGGTGGTCAGGGTGCGGCGGTCGCCCCGATGCAACATTTCGTGAGCAATCTCATGCACGAGCGTGGAAAACTCCTCGGCTGGCTGCATCCCTGAAAGAAGCGTGATTTTCCCGCCATGCGAAAGACCCTTCGCGGGAGCAATTCGCTCGGAGAAGCTAAGCTCGACGCTTTGTGTTTCCACGAACTTGAACAGGCGTTCGCGGT
Source organism: Terriglobales bacterium (assembly GCA_049582765.1). Taxonomy (GTDB): domain Bacteria; phylum Acidobacteriota; class Terriglobia; order Terriglobales; family Acidobacteriaceae; genus JBAUUQ01. The sequence continues at coordinate 39,736 of JBAUUQ010000044.1, read as the reverse complement.
ATCCGCTCACGTCGCCATTGACTTCGGTCAGTATGGGGAGTTCCTTGCCTTCGGTTTGGGTGACATCGAAAACATAGACGGCCCGGAATCCGTACAGCGTTCGCTGACCCTCCGTAGTTGCGTCTTCACTCGGCTCGTCGGTTGCTACATCCTTCGTGCTTCGCTTTCCGACCATCGGGGCGAGAATGAAAATTCCTTTTTCTCCCCGTTTAACGAAGCGGCCAAGCGAGTTCCATGTCCGAAGTCCGGCAACGTTGGTCGCATCCGGCTTCTGGCGTGCGATGAGCATGATGTTGCCAAAGCTGTAGGTGTGAAACTTCGCCATTGCTCCGAGGTATGCGGTGAGGATTTCACTGTGACCGGACTCCAATGCTGCAACGAGGAAATCGACGGCCTCTTTGGTTCGTGTGTTGACTTCTTCTAATTTCATGTTTTTTCCCTTTCTGCCGTTTCCGGCTTGTTTCTTTCTTCACTTGAGCGGCAGCGGGAAGAAACAAGGCGGAACGGTGAAAGGGACAGAACGGAGGCCCGAAGGAGGGTGGCAGGGCGTGAGTGAAAGCGCGGTGAGTGCCAAACGCGGTTGGGGTTCGTTTGGCGCGAAACCGGCGCAGTCCGAAGCGCCCGTCCGAGCCGCGGCCAAGCGGCGTCCACCCGGAAGAGGCAGCAGTGGTGAAAAGATGGCGTAGCCTTCCGCTTGAGAATGACGGATGGCTGTTAGGAATGGAGGTCAGCACACCTGGAGGCACGTACCAGAACTAGCAGCGGAACGCCGATGGCATAATCGATCGACCGAGAGACGGTCGTTGCCAGGTGAGTGAGTTCACGCGTCGAAGAAAAATGGCGGAGAGAGTAGGATCCTAGAATCGCTCTTTGCTGGAAGTCATGGTGATGCGGACAGTTAGTGATTGTAGCTAGTGTTTATGCGGGCTTCAGGCGCATTCGGCACTCCCGCTACGGTTTCTACAGTTTCCGCTGTTGTCTCCATTTTCGTATCATTCATTATCACAGCCATTCGGGTGTTCTGGCAAACTGATGAGGTTGCTGAGGTCAAACATCGATGACAAATGATATGGACGAACTCGAATCTGAGGATAAGCGCCTATGTTCTGACTGTGTCGGCGAGGTCTTCCTTAAGGCAGACATGCAGAAGAACGGGCGCGACGATGCGTGTTCCTATTGTGAAAGTAAAGGCAAGACGTTTTCGATAGCCGAAATAGCAGACCGAATCGATCATGCTATTGATCAGCACTTTTATCTCACTTCAACCGAACCTTCTGGTCTGGAATACGCCATGATCAAAGAAGGAGACCTTGACTGGGAGCGTAAGGGAGAACCCATAGCAGACATCATTCAAGAGTACGCCCAGGTGGAGTCCGGGCCAGCAGATGATATTCGCGGTGTGTTGGAGGACCGCCACTCCGACAGAGACAGTGAGCTGATGGGATATGAGAACCCCTTTGACGAGGAGGCGCACTACGCCGAATCTGAAGTCGATGATAGGGAGTCGCAAGCCGGTTGGCGCCACTTCGAGGACAGTTTGAAGACCGAGGCTAGGTATTTCAGTCGGACGGCAGAATGGACATTGAAGGATATTTTCGAAGGAATTGCTGAGCACCGCACGCGCGATGGCCGCCCGATCGTAGTCGAAGCGGGACCAGGCACAAGGATAGACGCGATATATCGTGCGAGGATTTTTCAATCAGCCGACAAGCTCGAAAAAGCACTGGAAAGACCCGACAAAGAAATTGGCCCACCGCCTTCTAAGACTGCCTTGGGTGGCCGTATGAATGCTTATGGCATCTCAGTGTTCTACGGCGCAACTGATCAAGCCGTTGCCTTGGCGGAAGTGCGGCCTCCGGTGGGGAGCAGGGTGATAGTTGGACGCTTTGAACTCATCAGGCCAATACGCTTGCTTGATGTCGAAGCTCTGCGACTACTCAATGTGACCGGGAGTATCTTTGACCCGAGCTATCTTTCTCGTCTCCAAAAAGCAAAGTTTCTCGAATGGCTTAGTCGGCGCATCGCTCTTCCGGTAATGCCCGACGATGAGTCGTATGACTATATTCCGACTCAAGCGATAGCCGACTTCCTTGCATCGAACGCAAATCCGCTTGTGCACGGAATTCTTTATCCTTCGGTGCAAGGAGGAGAAGGCAGGTCAAACATTGTGCTGTTCCACAAAGCCGCACGTGTGCAGCCATTGGATGTGCCGGATGGCACCGAGATTTCTGTTTCAACTTATGATGACACCGACGACGGACGAGAAACTAACTACTGGGTATCCGAGGAAGTTCCACCTTCCAAAACAACGCCGTCTACGACGGGACTCAACAATTTCCCATGTCGTTCCGAGCCACTCAACGAGCCTCGGGACACCGACACCCGAGAATTTGTGCTGAAACTGAACGTGTCGAGCGTCATTGTCCACCATGTAAGGGGACTCACATACGACACCGACCCGTATAACGTATCTCGACATCGATTTGAAAAGCGCGAAGCGGAATTTTGAAGACGGATATACGAGAGTAACGCTGAAGCCGCCAGATTACCGTGGTGCCGAACCTTTATTCCTTGAACTGGGGCGCGATAGTCTCCAGCTTAAATTGCTTGATCGCTCGGAGGTCGAGCTGCCGTGCGCGGTACCCCAACGTACTGAGCATCTCCCGTCTCTCCTGTTCATCCAGCACCACGCGCTTGCCGAGGTATTCCGCGAACTGGGGGTTTCGTTGAATGAACAATCGGTTTATGATCCCGCGATTGTGTGTAATGACATTCCGTATATCCACAGAGAGCGCAGCTTTCGCCAGATCGGCCTCGTTCGTGAACAGCACGAGCTTCAATTTCTTCTCGAAATACTTCTCCAACGCAATGAGACCCTGATGCGTTAGCTCCATCACAGTCTTCTCCGCAAGGGCGGGAATCAGATCACCAGCGAGATGGTGCTCGATGCCGAACTGATACGTCATCTGTTTGTCTGACTGGAGCATCTTCGGGTATTTCTCGTAGATCAGCGTCACCAAGTCCGCAAGGTACGTGAGGAAACTGTTGACGCCACGGCAGAAGAGCATCTCTTCCAGAAGCGCCGAGTGAATGTCCATCTGGCCGACAGCGCTTTCGGGCGGTGGCGGATCACCCGGTTTGGGAAACCTTGTTACATCACCGTGGCCGTAATCTGCATTTACGATCATGCGCCACAGGTATGCCTGGAATCCAATCCCCGAATGAAGATCATTGAGATATTGTGCGAGGGCGAGCGTCACGGGTTGACGTAGAAGTTCGAGCCCCGATACTTCTTTGTTCTTGGTCTCGTCCGCCATTTAGCAACCAGACATGAAATGATGGCTTTTAGCCTTTGTCTTGCGCCCTTGGTATACCTGCCAAGCGGTCGTCTCCATACACTTCGCGGATTGCTTCAACGTGTTCCGTAGATATTCCCTCTCGAATTGAGCGCAAATAGTCGAGGAACTGCTCCTTGGCGTTCGGTGAGAATACCCGAGCCGTTTCCGGGGGCCGCAAGGCAAGCGGGACATCCAGCAATAGTGATCTACAACCATTGTCCATAAACATAGCGTCGCAATATGGCAACAAGTGGGCCACCGTGTCTATATCCGTAGTAGTACCTTCATTCGGTGGTTCCTTTTGCCCCTGTGCGGCACGCATCGCAATGGCCGCGAACATGAGGGATTGCAGCTTTACAAACGGAGCGTCTGCGATCCTGTTCGCTATCCCGAATTCTTTCTCTAGCCGATTTATCTCTTCCCGAGTCCGCATTCCACCGCTCCTCGGAAATCGCATGATTTGTTGCAGGCTGGTTAGTAGGCTCTCCGCAAATGAGGGCAGCACTCTCTCAAGATGCTCTAAAGAAGCCTCTGTGCTGCCGGAATAGTAAGAGCGCACTGTCTCAAGCCGGTCTTTTCTGCTCTTTATCACCGCATTGCTGAGATTTCCCTGGTAACCGAATCGCTCAAAATCGTACCAATACTCGAACCCGCGTTTCTCTTGGGCCCACACGTCTCGGAACAATCGGGCAATGTAAGCGTGGACTCTCGCGCGTGCTTGACGTAGCCGCTCCTCCGAGATGAATGGATTATCTCCGCCAACAGCGTAATAACGCTCGTTCCATTCATTCGGATCTTTGGAGAGTACGCCGTGAGGCTCGAAATCAAACGCTGGCTCTCTGCCTTCCGACCATGCGAGAGCTAATTCGCCGATCTGTTGACATTCAATCGACTCGAATGATGTGAACGTGGTGCCGCCTGACAACTGCTCATAAGTCTTTTTAAGTTGGGAATTGAATGGCGATGTCCGCGACTCTTGGACATGGGAACCGGAGTCCGGACAGCAAATCATTTGAAGGTGTCGCAATTGAAATAAGAGGTCATGCAGGTCTCGCCAAAAAGGGTCCGCTACCACAGTTATGTGCCCTTTGACCGCAGGGTTCTCCAGCTTCATCAGGTTGCTGACGACAAACTGGTCTAGATAAATGATCTTCTTCCGCAATTTCGGTAGGTGATAGTACTGTTTGTGCCAGCAGTCGCGGCAACGGCGCATTACGCGAGAGCCGTCTATGATGTGAACCCCAAACTTGTCCTTTCCGCAAGACGGACACTTCCTCCACGGGGCCGTGATCATTTCGCGAGGGTCAAACGTCACTTGGGACATAGTGGGGCTTTGGACAATGATCAAATGGTACCATTGTTCGCTCTTTGTTCGCCACAGGGATTTTCTCGCTTCCCAGGCCGCTCTCCGGCACTAAAATTTCCGAATCATGATAGTCAGAGGGAAAAACGAGAATGACATGCCGGATGTCCCGGACCCCGATTTCGTAGGCACCCTGTGTGAAATCTGGTTCGCGATTAACTATGCCGCCTATCACCTGGCCTACGTCCGCGTATATTTGCAGACGGAGGCTCTCCAAACACACGGGAATGAGATACGGCAGGCTGAACAAGCCTATAAGGACATGACGCAAGCCGAGCTGATTATCTGCCGTGCTCATCTAGCTGCGTTCTTCTGGCAAGTGGACCACGTGTTCGAGGCGTTGCGCATCGCCATTAAAAAGGGGCAAAAGGAGCACGCCGACCTAAAATACTTCTGGGCTTGGGGCAAAGCGCTGGAAAAGATTGAGTCGTCGGAGATTTACAAAGAAATCAGCGCGTATCGCAACAAGTCGCATGAATTTCCGGGCATCATCGGCAGCAAGTGGGAAGATTCGGGCAGCGGCCCAAAGTTTGTTCATCACTTCCTGCCCAGCATTGCCGGACTTGACGCGAAGGAAGGAATTGACATCAATGCGCAATTGCAGAAGTATTTTGAATTTGTGGCGAATGTCTGGTTGTCCTTCGCGCCCGGCGACTACAAAGAGAGATTCCCGCGCAATTTCAAGTTTCTTGTTACGGTTCCCCATTCTTTTACGGGAGAATTGCCGCCTGAACTGAATGGAGTTCCGCAACTGGAAGTGTCGGTAGTGGCACAGGATCCACCGCCGCCCGAAAAGGCGAATCTCGCATAAAATGTCCGCTGAGGAGGAATCTATGGATACGAAGTTGTATGTCGAGTGGCGTGAGACCCTTAAGAAATGGATTGTCAAGTTTGAAGGACGGGTAATTTCGCAGCACGACACGCAAGCAGAAGCCCAGAAATGGGTAGAGCGCAACTACCCTTCTCACGCTTACGAGACCGAGCGAGTCGAGGTTCGTAAGAACTCACCGCGTGGTGTCAAACCGGGAGAGTGGCGCTAGGGCTGCCCCCCTTCTGAAAACGGCCCTGCCTCGAAAAACTCGTTCAGCCCGAGCGCAGACTTCAGCGGCGTCAGTCCGAGGCCGATAACTTCAAGTGTTAATCAATCCTGTCGTCCAGCCCCAACTCACGCAGAGCGTTTCTTATTTCTTCCATCTTCTGTGGTGACAATCCTCCCTCGGGTCTGCATTCAACCCTCACGGTAAGAGTGAGGTCGCTCGTCACTCCCAACTTCGTCAGAACCTTTGTGTAAAAGTTCATCCATTTTTGGGAAGGGATTTTGCCGGCCCAGGTTAGCTCTGTTTTCTGCTGAGAGGTTTGTGGACGGCTCTTAGCACTGTCGGCGGTCGCAGTCTCATCTGTCCCCGGTTTGGGTAGCTCTCGCGTATCGCCAACTTCGGCCGGGAACAACGTCGGCGCGGAGCCCTCTGGCTTGGTTAGGTCCTTGCGGTAAGCGTCAGCGGTCTCTTTGGAGACGATAAACATCTCTTCCGAAATTTCGATGTCTGCTGTGTTGATTGTCCGCTCGAAGCTGAATGGCAGATATTTGCCGCTTGCGGCCTTACCGACATAAGCGAGCTGTCCATTGGATACGCCGCGAGCGATGGTCTCTTTTATCGCGTCAGGGTTCAGCAGACGCGGGAATAGGGGCGAGGCGAAGAACGCGTCGCGCACAGCCTTCGTACTCCACTCCCGAAAAGCTGGCGGCCAATTGCGTACGAGAAGATTGGGACTGATGCCACTCTGTATCTCGTCAACGTGTACAAGCTCATTCACGATGAACTGAATGATTGAGGTTGCGGCGCTGGAATGCATATTCCCGAGGTCGATGAATCTGATCTCGTTATTCTTCCCGAGAAGAGCGATATTGTTGTAGCTTCTCCAAACACTGTCCCTGAGATCGCGACGGGATTTCTTGATGTTGTCTTCCAGTTGGGCGATTTGGGTCGTGTCCACGTTGATTCCGGGGAGCTCTTTTTGAATCTCTTCCCAAGCGAGAACGCGGCGGGCCTCTTCGGAAAGCGGACCCGCGGATTGGGCGACGACGAATACAAGTCCGCTTTTGTAGGTTCGTGCCGAGGTTCCATGTTCCCGTATTACAGATTCAATGAATGATTTTGTTCGCTTTTCATCTTCTAAGCTCTGTTCAGGCGACAGCACCACCAGAGTCAGAATTGGCTTGTCCGGAATCTGACTAGTCTTCTCCGGGTAAAAGACCGGCTCGATTCCGTTGCTCGCGACAAAGACTTTCCGAATCTCAGAGCGAACACAGTCGGTTATCGACGTGTCTTTGATATTTGCGCGCCGGTCGGCGTAGCGCTTGTTCAGGTTCTCTTTGAAGCTGAAGTGATAGCGGTTGCCCTCAACAGTTAGGTAGTAGCAGGAATCAGTAAGGGCCTCAAGCACGGTTTCCACATTGCCGATATCGATCTCCGGTTCGGCGACAGACAACCGGATCTCCGGGGTTGTCGCTTCTGCGCGAGACATCCCACCGTTCGATTCAAAGAAAATAGTTGTGGCTACTTTCCGGTGAAGTCTGGCTTTGCGGATAGCTTCCACAGCCTCATTGTCCAGACGAACTGCGTGAGAATCGTTTTTCCCGCAGATATCCGTTGTGACGGCGGCTTCAAGGCGATGCTCACCGAGTTGCTCGAACATAGCAGCGCGAAACTGAGAGTCGTCCAATGGTGCGGTGCCAAGTCCGATCAGTGGGTCGCGGTGGCCGCCTTTGAATCCTGCTTGATAGGCGTGAGAAACCCACAGGGCCAAGAGCCTCAGGATTCCACGGGTTTGCTGAAATCGAGGCAGACCTTGCCATTTTCTTTCAAATACTGAGAGAACGCTCGGATGAAACGGATAGGTGTCGGCAAAAGCCTCTCGCGCACTGTCGAATGGAAATTGCTCGGGCACCTGCTGGCGATGATCCTTTACCCAGTCCCCAAATTCGTTACAGGAAGCGATCGCATCCCTATTGAGCATCACCCTACCGTCACTCGTGATTGCATTGTCGTCCCACTCGAAGAGGCGACGACGGATGATCTCAGAGGTTTCGGAATCCGCCGACATGATTACCGCCTTGCCGACGCGATCGAGCAGCTTTTTGAATCGCTCGTAGTCGGATTGGTCGTCGGCGCTCATTTCGAGTTCTGAGGCTGGAATCGATACCGCGAGCACCATGTTGTCGCGCCCGCGCGCCTCTTCGCTCAGGTTGTGTAGAAAGCTGTAAAGTTGGCCAGCCATGCCGCTTTTTCGGCTGCGGCTGACAAAATTCATCAATTCGTCCATGAGGATCAAGACTGGTTGGTCTTTGGGGAGAAATGCGCGAATTACATCGCCACCAGGTGCAACCTCCTGCCTCTCATGCTCGACGAGAATCGCGAGGGCTTTTTCGCCGCCGACTTGAAAGGCGATTTCACCCCAGGGCGTTCTCCTTACTGGAGTTCCGTCCGAACCGCCGCGACCCGCAATGGGATCGAATTCGGTGCCGACAAATGCTGCGACCTTAGCCGAAGGTACCGCATTGAGTCCGGCGACCTGAAGCAGTCTGGAGACGCCATGCCAATCCTTTGCCTTCGGGCCGTTATTGGCAAGGTGATACAACAGCGTAAGCGAGTGGGTTTTACCCCCACCAAACTGGGTGGTCATGTTGAATACAGCAGAGGTCTCAGTCTTCTCCCCAGATAGGCGGCGAAGAACTTCGGCAGCGACGCCGGTGAGTCCTTGGGTCAGGAAGGTCCGCTCTAAAAAACGTTCCGGGTTTTGATAGACCGCTGGGGCGCGTCCGTCCCTAACCTGATCAAGATGAACGGCGAATTCAGATGCATCGAGAGGTTTCCCATCTCTTAAGTCCTCTCTCGGCGTGACGACCTTATACCAGGGTTTGAGTGCCATGCTCTGACTTCTCCTCGTGCTTCATTCCCATTACTAGAACCCGAACTGTTTCTTGCGGGCGAGAACGCCGTCCACCCAGCGTTTCTCATCTGAACCGGAAGGATAGAGTGCAGAAAGCGCTTGGGCAAGCCGCCAGAATTTACCATCTTGGCCAATGCCATCTTCAACCACGAAGCGCTTTAGCGCCTCGCCTCGTCCGGCAGCGAAAAGGATCATTCCCTGATGCACGCGGTCGAGGGTAGTCTCCCCTGCCCGTTTCACGGTCTTCTCCCTCCAAACGGATTCCGCGTCCTCCGACTCCGTCAACTCGGCGAACATATCCAGCTGTGCTGACTTCTTCTTCCTGCCAATACTCGGGGCCGCTTCTTCTTCCTCTTTCCCGAAGAGATGCAGCGTTCGCTCGGATACTGGCAGCAGACGCGCTTGGTCACCTGATACTTGGACCAAATGGCTTAGACTCTCCAGATGCGCACCTAGGCCCTGAGCTATCTTTCGCGCTGCGTCGAATTCGAGGGTGAATCCGCCGAAATTTGCTTTCTTATTTTCAGCTTCGGATTCATCTTCGGATTCATCTTTTGACTCCTCCTCGTCACCAACCTCGGACTGCCCGTTGGTATCAGGGGACTTCAGGGTCCACAGCCACATGGCGGTCAGGCGCGCGTCAGCTTCAAAGCCAGTCGCGTCTGCGCCTTTGAAGACCATCGCGAGAGCCTCTTTGGCGACCGCTGCCCAAACCTGCTCCAGGTATTCACCTAGAGAGACAGGTTCGCCGCTCGCTTTCTCCACCAGCGAATATCGGGAGAAGATCTCAAGTGCCGGTCCAAGGCACGCAAAGATGGCGTCTGCGCCAACCACGCCCTCCTCCGCCAAACGTGGCATCCAGGCGTGGATACGTTTAGGCAGCTCCTGCAACACGTGACGCCATTCGCCGACCTCGTCGGAGCGGGTGGCTCCGTCCGCGTTCTTGCGCGGACGGCATACCAGGTGGACAGACGAGGCAAGCGCAGCAGAATCATTTGCTCTCAAACGCCCCGGCCTTTCTGTGTCGATCGGCCACGACGCAGTGACGATCCATCCCGCGTCAATCAGGGCTTTCAGCAGAGCTTCCCACCCTCCAGTCGATTTGTGAGCAAAAACGACTACGGCAATTCCACCCGGTGCAACGGCCCGCTTGCCTTCGGCCATAGCTTTCGCCATCGTGGACTCAAAGTAGACTTTGTCCTTGCCTTTGATCTCATCAACGATGCATTCATCTAACTTAGGTGTCAGGCGCTCGCTCAGTATGTCGAGGCGAAATGGTTGAAGTGCCCGTCTGTGCCAGACATAAAAATAATCTGAGAGGTCTGCATATGGCACGGCGTCGTAATATGGCGGGTCAGTGATCAACGCCGATGCGAAATCGTTTGGGAGCGGTAAGGACACCGCATCCGCCTTTATAGCCGAACCCGAGACAGAGCAACCCGCAGCGATCTCCTCGATGAAAAGACCCAAATAACGACAGGCCTCACCCCAATCCCCCGCGCTCCCTGCGAAAGGATTCATTTCACCGAAATCCCACGTGATTGGAATGGCTTGGCGGCCGAATGTGTGGGCAACGCAACTACGCGCAGTGCGCCAGACGCAAAGTGTGCTGAGATAGTCTGCTAGTTTTGCTAACGCGGTAGAGAGAACAGAACAGACGGCCACCGCAAATTCTTCATTCTCATCTTTGAGTAAGGAGGTGCCGACCTCTCGAATCAACCGAGCGAGCGTTGAGAGGACCAAAAGCTGCCGGTAGTTAAAGAGGTCTTCAAATACATCCATTCCATAATTGCGCTGCGAAAAGGCGCGTCCTGCCCCACTTCCACCCCCTTCGGGAGTTGGCTCATCTGGAACGAGGCTGAGTGCTCCGGGAGCGTTCTTCCTTGCGGCCTTGAGCCGTAACGATGCAGACTCAAATGCCTTAATGTCGCGACCAGCGGGAAGGCGGTAGGAGACGCTTTGTTCGTCTTTTGCTTGAACGACGACGCACAACAATCGCGCGTCATTGGAACCGCCTCGCCGAGCTTTCAATTGCGCCCGAATGCGTGGTACCGGCGTCGTGTATCCGCAGCACGGACAGGTTGCAGATCCCCGCTTTACAGTGCCTTCAAATTTCGGATCTTTGATTTTGTCATTGGCGTCGTCCTGATTGGCCCAGGAGCCGCGCTGTTTGACAATAATCTGGATATCTACGCGCTTCGCCCTCGGCCTAGCGACGAGCTGCAATGCTATAGAACGATTCGCTTTCTTCGCGAGCCATTGGGAGCGTATGAGGGGTATGTCAGCCCCACAACCCGGACCCTCACATCGAACTGTCCTCGCCCAAAGATACGCCACCGGGAAAGCGCCATCGGGATCTAGCGGATAGAATTCAGCGAGTTCCTTTACAGCTTTTGCCTTAATTATCTCCGCTTGCTTTCGGACTTCATCTGCGAGGCGGCGACCGTACTTGGGAATGTCTTCGAGGACGACCTTGTTCAGCAGAACAGGGATGGGGTTGAGGTCGCTCGCAAAGGTGTCCGCGCCCACGCGCAAGGCTTCGAGTGGGATGGAGCCACCCCCCGCAAACGGATCCACGACGAGCGGGCGCGTGCCGGGCGCACCGCCCAGTGCTTCGTTCGCCGCCTGCGTCAGGGCGCGGCTGGTTTCGAGGTATTCCTGCACGATGGAATTGTCCCAATTTGCGAAGTCGGCGATGAAGTCCAACAATCCAAAACGCAAGACGTTCCAGTGAGCTTCTTTCCGGCTGTCGAGTCCCCCAGTCTTTGTTAGTGCTTGCCACTTGATCCAGGTGTGATGATCGCAGCTCTCGCCGAGCGCCTTGTTGGTGACGGCAGCGTTGGCGAAATCGGTGATTAGCTTTGAAGCTTTGTCTCGAAAATCCTGCGGGCACAGTGGGTCGGCCGGATCGGGCCAAAGGGCCGCACAAATTACCGCTCGACAAGCGGCAAGCGGCCTTCGCGCCCACCAGATATGGAGGGTCGAGATATGGCCGTGGCGAATGGACTTTTCGCGCCTGGAATGTGCCGAAATGCGTTTGATCGGCAGATCGACTTCGATCAAGCGCTTCGGATAAGGTTGCATCATTATGTTGTGTATTCCTTAGTGTGTCGCCACATCGAGAATGGCTTGTGGCCTAACCTGATAGTGTTCGATTTTCACGATGGGTTGCCAATCGAGTTGTGCAGGGTCTTGAACCACGTTGATCCCCGGTGTGCCAGCACAGTTGAAGACGACGTAGAGCCAGTAGTCTTTCTTGAGGCGCTGGGCAGTTCGATATTCATTGGTCGTCAGGGCAACCTCCCCGACGAAAGACCGCCCTTTCACTTCGATAAAGCGGACTTCGATTGCAGTCTTGGGGTCTTCGGGATGCGGACGCCGCGAAATGAGGTCGAATCCTCGATTGTCTTTTTCAACGCTCTCGACTTCCCAGCCTCGGGCGCGTTCAAACGCAATGACAGCGTCGACGGCGATGCCCTCGATTTCATCGTCACGCACGAGGGCGGCTACATTCGGCGTGGCACGCTCGGGATGTGGCAGCACCCAGGCAGACCCGTGCCGCTGAATATCACTGATAGTGCAGTTGCGCTCCTTTTGTAACTCTCGCTGGCGCCCCTCAAGTCTACCGTTGAGTTCGTCGAGACGATCTTCGGCCTGTTTCGTATTTGCCGCTAGAAGCGGGCTGCTATCGCCACTCTGCTGCTGGTCCACAAGTTCAGCCAGCCGCAGATTCTGACGGTGAATCAACTCGTTAAGGCTAATCTCCAGGTGGTGCGCGACCGTCTGGGTTTCTTTCTCGCGCTGGGCCGAAACTTCAGCAAGAAATGGTTCGAGGGCCGTCTGCACGAGGAAATGTTCGAGGGAATTCTGGTCTTTCCCTGATTCGCCTGGAACCTGCGTTCCCGTTGGTGCCGACATTAGGTCCAGCAGTAGCGTGGGTTGACGCACCGTGAGAGTACCTTCGATTTCTTCCTGCACTATGAATAGGCGGCGATGAAGCACATGCCCCAGCCCATCCCGGATCGCAGCGGAATAGACGGTGAGACGAGCCGGTAAGCTCCGGTGTATGTCAAAGAAGACTGCTCCCTTGTCCATTTCCGGGCGCACGTTTTCCAGAAGGTCTTCGCGGACTACTTCAAACAAAGGATGGCCCGGCGTAACCCAATCGTAGGTGGGCAGTTTCTTAAGGATTTCTTTGTCGAAGACGACTTGCTTATACTCTCGTCCCAATTTCCCGAATCTCGGCTCCAACCGTTCTCCAATGGGCCAAAGGTGACGGGGAACGCGGGGCACTCTGTATGTGTGCTGTCCTTTGCCCTGCTCACTCACTTCAACGCCGGTCACAGGAGCGGCCTGAAGAAAGAAATCCTCGATCACTTCCGGTACGAGGCGACGCTCTTTGGCTTCGGCAGACTTTCCGACGATGGCAGAGAGATTGAGTTCGCGCTTCGCCAGCCCCTCTAGGGTCGAGTTGGTAATACTTCGGAAGTGCTCGGGATCGACCTGCTCGACGATGCGCTGTTTGATCAGCTCTTCAGTCATCTGATTGTGCGCATACATGTCCCGCAGCATCTTTTCGAGCTGGTTTGACGGGAATACTTCTCCAAGTACGTTGAACACTTTCCCTGTGCGCCTCGGATCGAGGTCGTTTTCAATCTCGGCGATGCGCTCGAATAGTTTGTGGAGCACCCTCCCCTCGCGCGTATTCGTTGTGACGAAATTGAATATGAGACAGTCCTTTTCCTGGCCGTAGCGGTGGATGCGGCCCATGCGCTGTTCAAGACGAACCGGGTTCCAGGGGATGTCATAATTGATCATTAGCCAGCAGAATTGTAGGTTGATGCCTTCGCCCGCGGCCTCTGTGGCCACAAGCACCTGACATGACTCTCTAAATTCGCGTTCCGCATATATTCTCGTGCCAGGTGTATCGCGATCCCCGATTTTCATTCCGCCGTGAATCTGTGTGACGGTCAAGCCCCATTCGCGCAATTTTCCGAGGGGCCGCCCGTCTTTCCCATCAGCCACTAGAAAATCGAGAGTGTCTTTATGTTCGGTAAAGAGCAGGAGCTTCATTTGAGGATCAGAGAACAGCCCTTCGTCCGTCAGTAACTCCTTCAGGCGTCTGACTTTTACCTCTGCTTCCTGGCCTTCTAGAACCTTGGCTTGGCGGATAAGCTTTTCCAGTTCGACAATCTCAAGCCGAAGGTCATTCGGATCGAAAGAGGTAACGGTCTCTTCTAGCTCAGAGAGTATTTCTTGTCGCTCTTCGTCGGTCAGGTCCTCGAAGTCCTCGGGCAACCGTTTCGTGATCTGTTCTTGGCGATATTTGACGGGGTCTTCGAGAATCCTCTCGCGCTTCTCCTTCATGCGCTCCAGGGTTCTTCTCACTGCATAAATACTGGAGGCAAATCGCCGCTGAAGCATCGCCATCGTAAATCCAACGGCGCGTCCTCGCGCCGAATCGTCCCTTGCGGCCTTGATGGACTGGTCCTCCACATAGCGCGTGAGTTGGTCGTAGAGGTCGAGTTCCTCGTCGCTGATCTGAAAGGGAGTGGTATGGACGATTCGCTTGGTGAATAGCGCCTTTACAATCCCGGTTTCAGGATCTGGAAAGCTGACAAGGGCTTCCTTGACACGGCGAAGATAAAATGGCGCTTCGTGCTTCGCTATGGCCTCATCGAGACTTTTTATGTTGCCGTAAACGTCTTTGTCGAGGAGCGACAGGAACAAGCAAAAGTTTTCAGGATCGCCCTTATGCGGTGTCGCGGTCATCAGGAGATAGTGATCCGTCATCTGCGACAGGGCCTCGCCGAGCTGAAACGCGAGGGTTTTCTTGTCCGCGCTGTAGGCACTCATCTTGTGGGCTTCGTCCACGATAATCAGGTCCCAACTACTTCGCAGCAGGGATTCCTTGGCATCGTCAACGCGCGAAACCCACGAGACAGAGGTGATGACCTGGTTTTTCTCCTGCCAAGGATTCATCCCGTAATTTGCGCGGAGCACGTCACTGCGGACCACCTCGAAACTCTCGCGGAACTTATCCTTGAGTTCCCGCTGCCATTGGAAGGACAGATTGGCTGGCGTGACAATAAGGGTTCGCTTTACAAGTCCACGTATTTTGAGCTCTTTGATGAGAAGGCCCGCCATGATCGTTTTACCGGCGCCTGGATCGTCGGCCAGCAGGAACCTGATGCGCGGAAGCTTTATGAAATAGTCGTAGACTGCTTCCAATTGGTGAGGGAGGGGGTCGACTCGGGCAATCGAGAGCGAAAAGTAGGGATCGTATTCGTAGGCAAGTCCGAGGCGCATGGCCTCAACCCCCAGGCGGAACTTGCTTGCGTCACCGTCGAAGGGCTCTTGGGCGGGTGACGCATGAAGCTGGGCGAGTTGATCGGCGCTGAGGATCGGTTCATAGACAGTGCTTGACCGGACGCCCTTCCCAATCAGCTTGACCGAGTTGCCCATCGGTATTGCGATGATGATTTGTACGGGCTCGGGAAAGAGCGGGCCGTAGACCGTTACATTTTGTTTAAGTTCTTCAGACCGCATGAATCAATCTTTCCTCGGCGCACTCTCATGGGCTTGGTCGTTGAGAAGCAATCTTGTTCGAGGTAACTCACCGACCGCACCTGAAAAGGGGAATCTGAATACTAATGCATTCCATCCAAGATTTCGCTACTTGAACCCCTATTACTTACCCGGTAATTAAGGAGTCGGAAAGTCAATTGTCTCAGCGTTAGTCCAGCCGTGATTTGGCCTCGAAATAGTCTGGGCCTTCAACAGAGACTCCCCAGAAATACACGGTAGGAGGAAGGCATGTAGAATGTGCCCCACTTCTTCAAGAGATAGGGGCTTTGTCTCAGGATTCAGCGGCTCACGAATGCGGCTTTTAAGGGCCTCAATCTGATAGGCTACAGACTATTGACACCCATATAAACGATAGCGTATGATCTATCACAATAACCGATAACAATAGGCTGTGACCTATGAAGAAAGCCAGACTTGCTGCCCAGTCCCGCTCGCAACTCGATGAACGCTTCAGGGAACTGGGGCCGGCGAAGCGCTATACCCCGCCCGTCCGCGGCTGGATCAAAGCTCTGCGGGAGGCGTTCGGCATGTCAACCGCGCAGCTCGCGAAGCGGCTGGGAATCAGGCAGCCTTCCCTCGTGGCGCTCGAACAATCGGAAGCAAAGGGCACCATCGAGCTGGCGACATTACGCCGCGCAGCCGAGGCGCTCGACTGCACGCTTGTCTATGCACTCGTGCCCAACAAACCGCTGGAAACGACGCTCCGAGACCGAGCGCGCGCGTTCGCGCGGCGGCGGCGGGGTCCGGTCGAGCACTCGATGTTGCTGGAGGACCAGAAGGTGACGGCCAAAAACGCCGAAGCGCGCCTCGATGAAATCGTGCGCGAGACGAATCCACGGCTGTTCTGGGATTAACGCGTGAACGACCTTTTCGAGCAGCCGGACGATGCTACACCGCTGACGCCGGAGGAAATGCGCGAGCTGATTCCCGCTCATATCGCCTATCGGCGCGAGCTGAACGAAGCCGAGCAGGAGAACATCTCGCGCGCGCAGGACTGGGCGCTCAACCGCCGTCGCGATCCGCTGAGCGAGAAATTCGTAAAGGATCTGCACCGGCGGATGTTCGGCGACGTATGGCAGTGGGCGGGCAAGTTCAGGATGAGCGAACGCAATCTCGGCATTGTGTTCCATGAGATTCCCGTGGCACTGCGCCAATTGCTTGACGATACCAGGGCGTGGATCGAGTACAGGACGTATCCGCCCGACGAGATCGCGGTGCGCTTCCATCACCGGCTGGTGCTGATTCATTCCTTCCCGAATGGCAACGGCCGCCACGCCCGCCTCATGGCGGATCTTCTGGTGATGAGGCTCGGGGCTGAGCGATTTTCGTGGGGAAGCGCGAATCTACAAGGTGCCGGCGAGGTGCGCCAGCGTTACATCGCCGCCCTGCAGGCCGCCGATGACCATGACATCGGTCCGCTCCTGGCATTCGCGCGCTCATAGATTCCTAACGGCGATGCGGATCAACTCTGCGAATTGCGTGACAGTAATCACCGCCTAATCTAGAATCTGACGCTTGATGTCGGGTCTGCGATTGGAGTGCGGCTAATGAACGCGGTTAAAGCTCTGCTGCTTGCTGTCATCGTCGCTGGTCTCGGAGTCGCTGTTTGGTGGTACTACGGCGGAACTCCGCAACATTCGTTAGCTCTGATGGCCGACGCTGTGAGGGCGCGTGACTATGAGACAGCGCGTTATTTTGTAGACGACGAACGCATAGCAGAGACGGCCAGCAAATCAGTTCTCGATGCGGTCACGACTCAATTCACAAATAAGATGAAAGCAGACGACAATCCATTCTCTGGACTTGGAGTCGCTGCGTTTCAGATGATGGCTCCGCGTATAAAGGACACAGCCAAGGACAATATCAAAGACTCAATCAAGCAAGCTCTCAGCGGAGACGACACATTGACAAACAGGTCAGGTGCGCTGCGATTCGATTCCAGCCGCTTTTCCCATCTACGAATCGCGGAGTGCGTCGTTTCGGGCAAGACAGCAGAGGTTGTTATTGATGGAATACCTCAGCCCAACCCAGCCCAAATCACGGAAGTTCATCTAAGGATGGCACGGATTCCTAACTCGCGTGATTGGCGCATTGAGGAGATACCTGAACTCGCGCAAGCATACGTGAAACTGTTGGATTCGGAAAAAACTTCCCCACAACCTAGCGAAGCCGCGAATGTGACTCAACCCACCGTTCCCGCCGTCACCGTCTCCAAACCCAATCGCGTACTCGAACTAAGCACAAACGGTGTTTGTGGCATCGACTACTTGAACGCGCCTGTGTGGGATGGCGAGAAAACATGGCTGCCATTGAAAGATGGCAAGCACGAAACAAAAGAGGATTTCGGGGGAAGTTCCACCATAACCGTGAAGCATGTGTTCTGCGTAGGCCGTGGTGTCGGAGAACACGCGCTGCTTGTGACGGATTGGCTTAGTTGTGGGGCTAGCTGCAACGATACGGGAATGGTTCAGGTATACGAGCCGCAAGCTGGACATCCAGTTTTGATACAGCAAATCGGTTTCGACTCTGATGCGGTAGGGACAGACGCGACGTTTGACAAAGATTCCTCGACGTTGACGATCACAGGACGAAGCAATGACGGTAGCGCACACTGCTGCCCACAGAACTTAGATGTTGTCACCTACCAATGGGAAGGTCAGGAGTTTGTACAGACCAGCTATAAGCGAGTACCAGTCCCGCCGTCATAGGGCGGGAGTCACCAAAGTTCTAGAAGCGGCTAATCGCTATACTCTCGGTCGGAGTTGTTGTCAGGTGTAAAAAATTCGGTTTTGTTGTCGTACCTTCGGCATACCGAAAGGTTTCTCTTAATCGCATTTCCGTCGGAATAGCAGGCCGTTCCAAAAAACCAAATCTTGTCGGTATTTTGATATCCGTTCCGCAGTCCGTCCGAGCCGACCAGTCTCAGGATAGAAACCAACCGCTCATCAATTGGAATTGAAAGTTCCTTGCTTTCCCCCGGTTGCAGGGGAGACGACAGCGTGTCGCTATACCTTTGACCGATTTTTGGAGGCAGAGGCTCATCAAGACGGTGGGCCGAAAATCCGTACTGTATCTTGCAGGCTGCTCCTTGCCCGATGTTTGCGATTTCATACTCGAATTTCCACGGGTGAGCATCCTGTTTCTCCGCAGTGGGAATTTCCGTTCCGCGACAGATGGCGATTTTGCGAACGATGAGATGTGGACGCAAAGTTGCAACCAACGTCTTATTCGCAATCGCGGTCTGTTCAGCAATGGCGAGAAGTGTCAGCAGAACTGCCCATGTTGCAGCCCCGTCCGGCCATCGGACGAAGCCATACCAACTCGGAGCGTTCCATTCCCTATGTGCTGAGTCTTGAACGGGGTGTTTGTCTTGCACGGACACATAGACTGCCAATGCAAAGATAAGAGCAAAGCTGGCAATATATTTTTTCATACACCACCACTCCGTTCTCGTGAGGGAAACCGTGCGTCAATCTCCCTCATAATCTCCTCAGCCCATCTTACCGCGTCCGCAATCGCGGCGACGGTCGCAGGCACCCGCTTTCCGCCGTCCCATTGCGCCAGTTTCCGAGCCGCCAGAATCGCAGCCATGATACCGATGACACGCTAGCGACCTTCTTCCATTACTTCTTCCACGCAGTCATAAAATCGCTTTCAATCTTATCTGCCACTGGTTGCTTTTCGGGTCGGGCGAGGGCAACGTATTCGCTGACCGCTCGAACGAACATGCCGTGCGCTATCGTGAATGCCATTCCCAAGAATCGCTGTGAAGGGGCGAGGTCTACGTCCAAAACTCCCGGTTCCGGGTTTGACTGTGCCATCACGCCGCTGATATTCGTATGCGTGATGTCGGACGCAAGAGCATAGAACGAAAGGTAGTGCTCCTCAAGCCCGACATCGGCGCACAACTGTGAGAAGGGTCTCTTGCTCCAGCGACCGCGCACTTTGCCGTTGACGGTGAACCGCGATACGACCCGTGCGTATCCGTTTTTGATGGAGTCGATGGCTTCGGGTGTCACCTGCTTGATGCGTTGCGGGGCATGTTTTTCCATATACCGATGCCGCTTCATCCCGACGATGAAGTGAAAATCGAAGTAGTCATCGAACTCGTCTGGGTGCTTTCTGAGGTAGGCCAGAGTGACAGCCGATTCAAACATCGCGCGTGCAATCTTGACAGCGTCAACGCCATATCCATTCATTCCGAGCAGGAGAACAGCACCAACAGAGTTCGCGACCATTTTCGCAAGGTGACGAGCGACCTTATGAAATGGTTCTGTGTGCGCGACGGAGAATAAGTCATCAATCGTTGGGCCGAGATTCTGTGTCACCACAAAGAATTTCTTGTGCTTCTCCAGCACAATGGGCCAGAAGTCTGGATAGCCTACCTGCTCCACGGTCATCGGTTGAGTGCTCATGTGTCCCTCAATGGGAGCGTACACGTTTTCGCCTTTGATTCGCCACAAAATTATGCTACGCTTTCCACTGTTGACGAGTGCAGATGGCTCGTGCCCGCAACTACCATGTTTGGCATGATTCCACTCGGAGGTAGGCTATGACTGAAGTCACGGCATTGGGGTTTGAATACGCCGACCGGACGGGCAACACACTCGATGGTCTGACGGCGGCGAGAGAGAAATTGGCGAGGGCGCTATCGCAGAACAGTGAACTTCAAACCATGTTGAACAACGTCATCTGGGCTTCCGGGTCAGTTGTCGTCATCCTGCTAGTGGTCATTGTCATTCTTGCGGCGACCAGGAACGTCACGGTCGTTGCTAGTGCGTGAGAATTTTAAGTGGCTGAAAAAACTAGAGCCGAAGAATTGCACGACGAGTACCGAAAGAAGGTCTGGGAGGATACCAAGTCCGGGACTGAGAATTTCGACAAGTACCTTCTGACATTTTCCAGCGGAGCACTCGGCTTATCGCTGGCATTCATCAAAGACGTTGCTCCAATCGGACAGGCAGTTTGGATTCCATCGCTTTTCGTGTCGTGGGTTGCTTTCCTACTCTGCATCTTAGTAACGCTGATTTCTTTCCGAATTAGCATTCTTGCTCTGGAGGCAATGGTTCCGCATCTTGACGACTTTTATCTCAAGGGCAACGCCGAGGCGTTCAACAAACACCGTGAAAGTTGGCTGACAAAGGCCGTCGAAGTGCTCGCGTGGACGGGGATATTTCTCTTCATCTGTGGTGTGTTTTTCACTATGATGTTCGTGTACGCAAATATTCGCGAGGCGAAACAGATGAGCGAGGATTTCAAAAAGAAACCTATCCGGGTTGAGGCGAT
Organism: Terriglobales bacterium; assembly: GCA_049582765.1. Taxonomy (GTDB): domain Bacteria; phylum Acidobacteriota; class Terriglobia; order Terriglobales; family Acidobacteriaceae; genus JBAUUQ01. Next base: position 19,210 of record JBAUUQ010000044.1, on the reverse strand, counting down.
GGATTTCGGTTGTAAGCCTCCAGCCATGACTCCGACAAATGAGGCCCCGATACAGATGGCCCAACCAGTCGGGAAAGATAGATTCGATGAAGGCTGTAAGCCTCCGGCGATGACTCCGGCCCCACCGCCTGCTCCCACGCCTCCACCGTCGCAACAGCCACCACCGAAGAAGTAAAACTTTTGGAGGAGCAATGGCGCGAGTTACCGATGGCTTAAAAACAACGAGCATGACGCCAATCGACCACGACAAAGTGCATGGAGGGGTAAAGCCTCCCGGAATGACACCTACTCCAACACAGAAGACGCCGACACCACCCGTACCCGCTCCTCCGCCGGAGAAATCACATGACAAATGAGCGCATCGAAAAAATTGTGACGGGTGATTTAGGAAAGGCGATAAAACCACCCGCAATGACACCCATCAGCGGCGAAGACCGTGGATTGAAATCCCCACCCATGACGCCTTATCAGCCTGCCAATCCTATACCCGCTCAAGCTCCCGCTACGCCTGCTCAAACGCCGAAGAAGTGACCGTAGGATTTGAGATAAGCTGCCGTGAGAACGGTGACGACGGCTCGTGAGGCTCGGGCTGCGTGGCATAAGGTCATCCGTGAAGCGTTGTATTCCATTCACGGGCCAGACTAAACGAGAATCTCCTCCCGGTATCCGTAAAACCGACCGTCCTCTTTCGAGTCGTCAGTGTCCGGCGGTTGTTCTCCCCACACCACACAGTGGCAGGCATTCCGGTAGGGAGAATAGTCAATTCGCACGCTTGGGAAAGCGGGTAGTCCGTGAAGTTGTTTGTAGACCTGCTTTGCCCATCGGATGGAGCAACATGTTACATATCCCCCTCTACGCTTCCCACCGACGGGAACCGCAAGGTCGATACATTTACCGTCCGCGCGAACTGCGACAGCACGGTCAAGCAGTGTCAAGTCCGATAGCCTTTGACTGAACCACTCGCGCTGCCGACGCTCCACGCCCTGCCCCATCGGCGTTCCTCCCCGTTTAGTTGCCCTCATACCCACCGTCCCATTGTGCCAATGTCCGAACTATGAGAACCGCTGTCATGACACCGGAACATCGTACAGCTTGCGCTACGACATTCGCCATCGTCACCGACGTTGGTCGGCGGTACAATGCTTGGCGTGAACAGCAAATGGAAACAACTAGGTGACTACTACCGCGCTTATTCCAGCGAGGCGTATGAAGATACGATGCGTGCGGCAGAGCAACTCGCCAGTACGAGCTTAGTGCTTTTGGAAAGCAAACCCGCCGAGGAAAGGACAGCGATTCTAGCGAGAGCACAAGAACTGACAGAGAAGCTTTCCGACGTGGTTTGTTCAGAAGTGCCGTTAGTTGCTGCGCTCGCGGTACTGACAGAGCTTCGCGTCCTTGAACGAATCGTTCAACAGCAGGCAGACGAACGGCGACGGGCTAGGGGTGAGTAGTAGTGCCTGACATGAAACTGTCCCTTGTTGATGAACTTGCCCGTACAATCCTCACACCCGCACTCAAGAAACGGTTATTTTCTGAGCCTTACATTCCGTTTCGGCGGTACTTAGGTTGCTACCAGATGGCCTTTGAAACAGGCGTGGTGCTAGGGCACAAGTTTCGCGACACGATGCCGAGCTTCGCAAGGTTATTTTCTACGCCCGGACGCGAGGAGGAGTTGATAGGTGCAATAAAGGAACTGGCTCGTGACAAGTTGAGAGAAGCTCAGGATGCGGACAGCTTCATCGGCTTGGCGATGTACGCGGAAGAGAACCGAATCAAGGCAGGCTGGCAGCAGTCAGGTGCAACCGAAGCGCAGATAGAGTACACCGCGAAGACACTCAAGATGAAGCCAGAGCAGGCGTACAAGAATCTTTGGGGCGCGGTGAGTAGCGGAATTGGATTTGGCAGCGCATTTCCCGAATTGACCGAAAGGCTATGGAAGGCTGCTTACGAGCAAGAGATTCCAAGCGCTAAGTGGGAAGATATGCGTCGTCTTGGCGTTGTCAGCGGCAAGGAAATACCGGGGCCGTATTCGCTCGCAAGACGTGAGCAAGAGTTGTTGTCGGTGGTTGAGTTGTACGTGTCCACTTCGCGGCCTGAATTACTGCCTGATTTCAAACTCGTGCAGAGTTAGAGGACTACGAGCACCTTGAGACATCAAAACAGCAAGTTATGACTCCAGTCATCTTTACCCCGTCAGACGAGCCTTATCTGGGACGCGAACTTCTGCTCTCTTTTGACAAACTGATTAGCGCTTGTCTGGAACTGAACTCAAAGTGCGCTCCAGCTTCACATGGGCGTCAACTGAGTAGCTTCCAGAACGGTCTGTGCATCTTGGTTCCTCAAACGATTTCGCTGGCACTTTCGATTCGAGAGCTTATTCGCCAAGGTTACCTGTTCGGTGCCAAAGTGCTGGTGCGTCCATTGACCGAACGAGCGGTAACGATGGTCTACTTATTCAAGAAACCGGATGCGCAACAGATTTGGGACGACGGATGGAAGCACGACAAGAGGCCAAGTCTTCAGCGAATGATAGAGTACCTGCATGATGGACTCGTGCAGGGTTCGTTGCCGTCCGTGAAGGGTTTCACGCACGCCCTCAACAGTGCAACGCATGGAGACCCACTCAGTGCTCAGTGGAACGTTGTTTTGCGTGAGGATGGTGCTCCGGTGTTTCCGCCCTCGAAGAACCTACAATCACCCGGTCTCGCCGACGAAATCTGTGCGGAGACGATACCTTGGCTGGCCGCGACAATGGGAATGATGAGCGCGGCCTTCGGTAAAGAGGACGGCCTTCCGGTTGCTTAATCAGCTACCTTCGCCAGTAGGCCGGAAAACTCTCACCAAACTCTCACTGCGACATCGAAAAAGACCATGTCAGAGCCTAACGGACAGAGACGCAAGGTGCTGACAACCCTCGTAAACACTGGCGATTTCTACGATTAAGAGTCAGTTGCTCGCTCACCCTTCTGAAACGCCAACCATTCCGGCACGGGTGTCGTTGTAATTCCTGGGAGGGCCGTCATCGTCGCCATCGTGATTCCTACGTTCAGTGCCCGATCCCAATTCTTGTGCAACGGGCGAAGCTTGTCCACACCCGTGGCTTTAGCAGGTCGGAGCAGGTGGCCGGATGGAATGTAGCAGTTCATTGCGCTGTCTCGCCCGCCCGTGGAGCGAGTATTCGTCCCAGAGCCATCCCATCGACCACCGTTGCAGCGGACTCTTCGAGGTAATAGCGTAGTAGTGAGACGGTATCTCCGTCGGCCGCTTCAATCCTGTCTAAGTGACATGCCAGACATTGCATCGACGTCTGGGCCGACAACAGCAGATTGCGAACCAGCAAATGTGGCGAAACTACGTCGCCGAGTTGTTCGTCGGACAGAACTCCATTGTGAGAGCTTTTAGCCGGCCACAACCAAATCGAAAGTTCGCCGAGGTAGACCGTCCCTCGCACGCCCTCGACCTCTACCTCGCCTGCAGATTGCGGTCCACAGAAACGGACGAGCGGATAAAAACGCTCTCGTATGAGTTGCACAATATGTTTGTTCACCAGTTCCCCTCCGGCTTATTTGATCGATCCGATTCTTGCTGTTAGTAATGAGCGGCTTTTCCATATCTGCTCGCGGGACGTTTAGAGACTAATTCCGTGGCTGTTAAGGTCGAGGCCGCTGCCGGTAGGAGACTGTGCGTTTTCCGCGACGGACTGCGTGAGCGAGTGGCCCGCTTGTTCCAGCGCATTTTCGCGGGTGATGGGCTGCGCGTGCCGGTCAAAGAACTGGCCTTGAATGTCGATGTGTAACCAGCGGTGGGTTTCAGGATGTTGGTAGCTGTGGATGCCGTCGGTTTCGCGTTGCCACTTGTAGCCCTGGGCTTCTGTTGGAAGAGCTGTTTCGATGGGGCCATACTGGCGGTTGCGCTCGCCTTGTTCGGGCGTCAGCTGAGATGGTTGTTCCGGCTGCAATTCATTGTGCTGCTGCATAGTGTGCTCCTTTGGAGGTTGGGATTGTGAATGTGCAGCGGGTGCCTCGTAAAAATCGAGGGCGGAGGTTTTGCTCACATCGGTGCTGAGGCGCTCGGCAAGCGTGGCGGCATCATTGGTGTAAATGTGGGCGTCCTGGGATGCCCGCGAAATGGAGACGTAGGCAAAGCGGGGGTTGAGGAGTTCAGAGAACACATTGGTGTCCATATTGACCAGGACACGGTTTTCGGTCATACCCTGGGAACTGTGGCTGGTGACGGCATAGCCGTGATCGAAGTGCCGCATCCGAGCGGGGTCAAAACTGACAGTTCTTCCGTCATCCATTTTGAGGGTCAAGCGATCGTCATTGCTTATGGCTTCGATCCGGCCGCGATCACGGTTGTGCACGTCGAGATCTTTATTATTGTGCGTGAACTGGATGCGATCGCCGGTGGAGAACTCGCACGGAAGGTTGGTGTAAACATTTACCCCGCGCAAGCGCTGCGGATCGTAGACCACATGCTGGCCATCGGCTCTGGCGACGGTCAGCAGATTGTTTGCGGGATCCGTCGCGAGGACCGTGGCGTAGGTGCTTTTTTTCAGGCCAAGCTGTTGGCTGCCACGAATGTACTGCAGAGTGTCGCCGGGGTTGTAACTGGCGGCCCATGCTCGATCTGCGCCGCTCATGTCGTTTCGAGCCACGAGCACAGGGAGAGAAACATTCTCTTTTCCGAGTGCGCCAGAGGCTTGTAACTCGATCCTCACGGCCTGATTGATGTCTCGCCGCGATGCGTTGTCGGGGGAGACGATCAACGTCTTTTCGGGGTTCGAGGCGTAGTCCCTGGCGATGGCGGCGATGCGCTCTTGCGAGTTGGAAATCTCGGTGATGCGCCCCTGAGAGTGCAACAGGGCGATGCCGGTGTGGGTCTCATTCCTGGCAAGATGTTCGACGGCTTTGAGAAGTTCGGGGTCTTTCTGGCGCACGATCTGGTCGAGTTGGGCGGTTCGCATTCCGGCGTCCTGCAGTTGCTCGAAGGGTTTTCCTGCGTCTACAGCTTGATGCTGGCGTGTGTCACCGATGAGCAGAACGCGATCATGGGGGCCTAGCCGGTCCAGGAATTCCTTCATCTGCTGGGTGCTGGTCAGGCTGGACTCATCAATCAGGAAAAGGCGGCGATTTGCCGAGTCGTCGCGGTTAGTCTGGGCCTGCTCGCGGGTTCCCATCGCCAAATAGGCTTGCAAGGTGTCGGCGGAGATGCCGGCGGCCTCGCGAAGCTGGTAAGCGGCGCGTGATGTCGGGGCGAAGCCCGCGACGGCGTAGCCGTTGTGCTGGGCAGCTTCGCGGACGGCTGCGAGAGTGGTGGTCTTGCCAGCCCCCGCGAGTCCCTGCAAACCGTGGATTTGATCTCTTGAGGTCAGTATCTCCTCGATGACACGGCACTGGGCCGGGTTCAAAGACTCAATCGTAGCGGCGTGAGACGCAGCGCGTTGTTCGCTCATGATGGGCGGAACGGTGTTCTGTCCGTGCCGCATGTGCTCAACTGTCGCTCGTTCGGCGGCGACGGTTTCGGGAGTCGTCAATCGTGGGCCGGTGTCGTGCTTCTTAGGCTCTACTGTTTGGAATTCGCCGATAGCGTGGCGGTGCTCGAAGTTGTCGCGCACCTGACTGAAGGTGAGGTCTCCCATACCGCGGCGAAGCGCGTCGCGCATGATGTCGCGCTGGTCGATGACCGCCTCGCGCTCGAAGTTGCGTTTCTTGGCATAGGAGACGGCTTCCTGCGCGCGGTGGGGCGCGTCTGGCACTCGATTCTTTCCCTGCGCATGAACTCGTTCGTGGGCTTCTCGAACAACCCGGTCGGCCTGATTGCCGAACTTCGCGGCAAGCTGGCGGTGAGATTGCATAACCTCGGCTGGGGTACGAATTTCTTTTTTGTCGCGGGTGTTGTGGGCGGAGATCTGCGCGGCCTCCGGCCCGCTGAAGCCGCTTTTAGCTATTGCCTGCTCGATCTGCTGGCGGCGGGGACTGGAAGCGTCCAGATACTCCAGCGAATACCCTTTAATCTCAGGTGCGCCCTTTTTCCCTGCCTCGATTTCATAGCCGAGATTGCGAAGCCGAAAGGTCAGTTCCGCTTGATAAACAGCGGTGGCAAACTGCTGGCTGTCGAAAAGACTTTTCGGCTGGATAGCGCGTGTTGAGCCATCCTCGCGCTGCGTCATATTGAAGACGACGGCGTGGGTGTGAAGCTGGGGAGCGGCGTAGCCATTGACCGGGCGGGCGGTGTCATGCTCGAACTTTGCCGCGATGAATTTGCCGGTGGTCTCGGCGGCGTGGTTGCCGCCGATCCGCGCCTGGGTGTACCGCTCCAACTCTTTCAGGGCGGTGGTGACCGCGTGCCGATGAGCTTCTCTCACTCGCTCGTCGCCGCCAACTAATGCCGTCAAGGAAACGGATTTCGTGGCGGAGAACGTCGCATCCCAACCGGCCCTGTGCTCAACCGGCTTGACGGTGGTTCCGTCTGCGGTGGTATAGGATTTCCCGCTGCGATGACGCACCAGTTGCTTGGCAGTGATCGGGTCTTGGCCTTCGCTCAAACGTGCAAAGTGCTGTGCGTCAACCGCTCCGGCGAGGCCGAATTGCTCGGCCAACTTGCCCTGCCACTCGCCGATGACGGCGCCGTCTTGCTTCCAGTAATTTTGCTCGGCAGACGTGAACTCTTTGGCATGGTACGTCTGCGCCTGGGCGGAGCTGAGGGCTTTTGAGATGGTGAGCAAATGCGCCTCTTAGTTCGTAATAAAGTCCAAGGTTGTTTGTGTCGGCTCCTCGGCGTTGACGATGTTGTCGACCTCTGCGCCGGTGTTCTTTCCGGCGTCGGGCGCGGCCCCAGCGGCGTTTTCTTCGACCGGCTTTGCCTCAAGATCAACTGCTGCGCGCGGTGTTGCCGGTAGGGCCAATGGGGGCGCGGCGGAGCCGTCGCGGGCTTTGGCCTTTATGTTCTTGGGGTCGAAGGTGAGCTTCTCGTCCGGCAAGTGTCTGCGCTCGAATGGAATCTGATGCCCCTCGATATCGAGGTAAGGAAACGAGAAACCTGTGACATAGTTCTCGTATTTGATGAAGGCGTGCAGGTCGGGCAATCCCGAGATTTCTGATTCCATCACTGCGGGCTCGACCTGGATGTCCAGCGCGAAATTTCTGCCCGAGCGCGTTCCGTCGAAGTGGCTTTCTTTCATGCGCTCAATTTCGACTTTGCCGATTGCCTTGCTGACCCACTCGCCTGCATTCGGCTCCTTGGTCTTCAGGAAAATGCTGGTCGTTGGCATGGATAGCATGACCTCTGCCAGGTGGCCGTAGATCACTTCCAACTGAGCCTTCCCCTGAAAGCCCATGATGATGGGATTGTTGCTTTTGCGGTTCTCGGTGAGGGCGGTGTGAAACTGGGGAAGACGCTGCAAGCTGGCCAGCTCGTCGAGCACAAACCAGACCCGTTTCTGGTGGGCTTTCGGTTCGTTCAGCAGGCGCAGCACGAGCATGTCGATCCATACGCTTTGCAGTGGACGAAGCGCCTCCCGCTCGGCTGGAAGCGAGGTGATGAAGATCCAACCCTGGCGTGTTTCCGACCACTCGGTTGCGGTCCACTCGCCGTTGCCAGCACCCTTGTGTGGCAAGAGCCGAAGACTCTTTGCCACCTTGCTGAGAGACGCCAACACGCCAACTCGTTGCGGGGGCGCTGAGGCGTCGATGAAGTTGGCCACCTCTGTGCGAGCGACTCGATTGTCGATCTCTTTTGGGTTACTCATCCATTCGATAAGCTCCTCCGGGGTCGGACCATAGCGCAGCAGATAAGCGAAGATCTGCTGCGGAATCTCGAAAAAGAACTCGCCCTTTTTGTCCTGTGGAGGCTGGAACAGCGACACTGCGATTGCGTCCGCTTCTGAACTTGTGCGCAACTCCTCGGCTGGTCCCCAGTAGGGGCATCGCCGGTCGAGCGGATTGAGAATGATGTCGTGCTTTGGGTCGTAAAAGCGGCGCGTGTACTCCAGCGCCGGGTCGTAAACGATGGCAGAATCGCCGCGGCTTCGAATCTGCCGGAGCATCTGCATAATCATGGTCGTCTTGCCTCCACCGGTGTCCGCGATGATCTGAACGTGTTGCGCCTCGGCCTTGGCCGGGATACGAAGCATCTCCTTCAGACCGTCGATTTTGATGCCAAGTCCCTCCCCCTGTACCTTGCGGTTGAATTCTTTCGGCGTGAGCCGCTCCGTTCCTTTGAGCCGCCGGCCGTACCTCATTTGCTTGCGGCGTTTGATGTCCTTTCGGATGGAAAACGGGAGCTGGAGGAGCAACGATAGGAAACCGAAAAACAGTGGCATCTGGTAAATCTCGGATAAGCTGTCGCCCCCGTAAATCGCGCTCTTGAGGTACGCACTCATGGGCGCATCGATGTAAGAGCGCTCCGGGTCCTGGTAGAGGAGATCATAGCCCGCCTGCAAGGCGGACTTGGAGAGCGCAAGCGGGAGCGCTTTCGTTCCCGGTTCCGGTGTGTTGCCGTCTGTCACGTCCACGTCCGTGGCCGGTCGCGGTCGGCTTCCGCGAGCTCCGATCATCAGCAGGCGGTACTGGTCTTTGCGGCTGGCGGAGATGGTGCCCGCAACGCTCGACCGAATGTAGATCGGCGTGTAGAAGCGCTGCAGCGGAGTGTTGCCAAAAGCGAAGCGCAGGTAGACGAAAAGTCCGGTGAGGATCACAGCAAAGAGCACTGCGCCATAGGTGTAGATGGCGCTGTGCGGCGGGAAAATGATCGTTTCTTTTCGTCCCCAGTGAATGTTTGCCATTAGTCTTTCTCCAAGTCTGTCCGCGTCTTGATCGCCAAGCCTCGCTTGTGCTTTTTGACCTCTGCGATGATCCCGTCGAAGACTTCCGGTGTTATCTTCTGCCCTGTCGTGAGTGGTTTCAGAAGGTTCGTGAGCATGAGCCGAACGCCGATAATTTCGACCAACTCCGGGCTCACGGGTGGATCGCCGGAGTCGCACGCCAACTCGTCAAGAATCAGCTGCCGGATGAATTCGCCACGCTGCAAGCGGTGCTTTTTTGCCAGCTCGTCGAGTTGGTCCGTCTCGCGGCGCGTGAGTCTTGAAGAGACGTTGGTCATCCGCAACGACTCAAGCTTTCTCGCCCTGTTTCCAATCGAATCGTCATTCACCAGCGCCATGCCTGTTGCCTCCCATTACGAATGAAGTCGCACGGATTCGCGTGAAGTCGCACGAATCCGTATTGCTCGTAAGATGTTGATCTTGCAGGTGGCTGTTCACGAATCCGTGCGGATTCACCGCACGACCCTTTGAGGGGTGGAGTGTCAAAATTCTTCCGGTGCGAAGCACCGTTCTTGCACCACCACGAAATTGGATGGACGATCATGCCTTCACTACGCGCACAGAAGCCGTGGACTCGACCCCGGCTGCAAGCTTCTTTGTCGGCTGCTCCGTCGCACCATTGCTCGGGCCTTTTCGCACACGCAAAGCGGGGGCAACCTGTTTGGCGTGTGCCGTTTTCAGGAAGTCCTGGAAGTCGCGGTCTTTTGAGAAGACATAGTTGAGCGCCTTGTCCACAACATCATCCGCGGATGCGTGGATGAAGGCGGCATACTGATCGACCTGCGTGGCGGTGACCTCATCGAGTCGGACAGAAGCACAGATGTGGCGGCTCTGGTTGATCTCAAGCAGTGGCATGTGGGTTCTCCTTTATAGGTAGTGGAATCAAGGAATCGTTATGTACAGAATTGGTTAGCAAGTCGACAGCAATAGGCGCCGCAGTCCGTGCGAATGGTGTGGCATGTTCTACCTCGAAGACGGGCTCAATAAGGAAGCGTTTCGCGTCGCGGTCATAGCCGCGAAGCGCAAGCACCTCGCGGACAACGCGGCGGCCTGGCTGACGTTCAACATGGACGACAAAATCGACAGCTTCTGCGATCTCGGCTTCGGTATCGGCGAACGTGCTTTGCGCGTGACTGCGCATCACGAGATTGGCGAAACGGTGAAGGGCTTTCTCCGCCGAGTTGGCGTGGATCGTAGCCATTGAACCCGCATGGCCGGTGTTGAAGGAATCGAGCAGCGTTCGTGCCTCGATTCCGCGGACTTCCCCGAGAATGATGCGGTCCGGTCGCCAGCGGAGAGCGGACTTTAGAAGGTCGTCGAAGGTTATCTTGGCCTTGAACGTATCAGTCTGGCATTCCGTCGGCAGAATGTTCGGCTTCTGGATCTGAAGTTCGGAGGTGTCCTCGATGACAACGAGGCGATCCTGTTCGGGAATAAAGTCGGCCAGTATGCGCAATAGCGTGGTCTTGCCGGTACCGGTTCCGCCACTGATAAGGAGCGTCTTACCGCTGCGAATCTGCTCGGCTAAGAAGTCCGCAAGCGCCCGCGTCAGCGTGCCGCGAGCGATCAGATCATCAACTGTGTAATGGCGGCTGGTGAATTTCCTGATGATGAGCGCAGGTGTACAGCGCACGACCGGCGGGATGACTGCGGCCAACCGACTCCCGTCCGGGAGTTGTGCGTGCAGAAGTGGGTTGTCCTCGTCGAGCTTCTTACCGAGTTGATTGGCAATAACTTCGAGGCCGGTTTGTAGTTTGCCGGCGTCGAACGAAATGTTCTGCTCTTGGAACATGATGCCGTCGCGTTCGTACCACCATGAGGCATCGGGATTGCCCATGATCTCGCTGACGTTTTCGTCGAGCAGCAGCGCCTCGATGGGCCGAAGGAATGGCAGGATCAATTCAAAGCTCATAGTGGGAACCTCAGAGTGATGGAAGCCCAGCAAGTAGCCGGGCTTCCGAGAGTGAAGAGCAAGGGCTTATGCAGCCGTTTCCTCCTGGGGCACTTCATCGTGATCCTGATCTTCCGGGGCGGCCTTTTCGGCGCGGTCCAGCTTCAGGATCGAAGCGACCCGAATTTCCCAGACGCGCTTCTTCGTGTCCGTCTTCTTGCTGTCGTACTCCCGGCTGCGTAGTTCGCCTTCCACCTGAATATGTGCGCCCTTGGTGAGCGTCTTGGCGAATTCCGAGAGCTTGCCGAAGACTACGCAACGGTGCCATTCGGTGTGCGAGATGTACTTGTCGTCCTTCTTGTAGGAGGACTTGGTTGCCAGCGAAAGCGTGGTGACGCTGAAGTCGGCGCTGTTGGTGCGGGCTTCTGGGTTGCTGCCGAGGAAGCCGATGAGGGTTACTTTGTTCTGGTACATGATGGTCTCCGTTTGTTGAATCTCCCGATCTTGGTCGGGGCATCATAAAGCGAGTGGGCCATGCTCCCAAGTGCCGAAGCTCTGCATTTACGGAGGTTCCGGAGAAATCTTTTCGGCGATCTTTCCGAACAAGATTTGGAGGGAAACCGTAACCCGCTGGGCGGCGCAGCCGAAGCAGAAGAGCGAGCTGCCGCAGGGCGCATGAAAAGGCCCGAAGCGGTGCCCGAACAAAGGCGGGATACATAACGGCAGACACACTCCAGAGCAAAGCCTACATCTGCGTCCCCGCGAGAGAAGCCCGCCACAGCGGCAAGGCCCTTCCCGTCGCTGATGACTCCTCTACAAGATCGAAGCTCGCCACCGCCGTAGCGGGTGTGGAGGCTGCTGTTCGCCTGCTCGACAAGGCGCGGGGACAGGTGGGGCGAGTCAGTCGGATTAGTGACGCGAAGCGACATCAATAAGCCTCTAGTCGGGTCGATAAATCTCTAGCTGAACGCCTGGTCGGCCCGGAAGCGAACGATGGTCAGGCCAAGAGGGTTCACGGCAAGCTCGCTGTTCTTCACGTTCTCGCGAAACACATAGGTGACACTGGCTGTCCATCGCTCCCGCTTGAGCTCGGTATGATCCGCGGGATTGGTGTACACCTTCTCGAACTCGATCCGCGCCGAATACGGCGACTGCCGCAGGTCGTCAAGGACCACGTTCTTGATCTCCACATCGACGTACGGCAGGCTGCTGTCTTTGACGTAGTTCTGAATGCTGTTGTCCTTCCGCTCCTGGTCGATTACCGCCCGTTGTACGTCACTATTGAGGAAATAGAGTGATGCGGTTTGGTCGCGCTCGATGGTGAAGCGATTGCGACTGAAATAAAGCTCCGCCCAGCGGGTGAGGTAATACTTGTTCTCCGCTTCCTGTGGTCGGTACTGGAAGTTGCGATAGTCGATCGCTTCGGCGTGGCCCACATCGTTAATCCGCACGATCATGGGGTGCATGTTGGCGAGCGCGTTCTGGCTCTTGTAGGTGAGCGCGGCCAGCGCGAGGCAGACGGCGGTCAACACGAGAATCGTCACCTTGAGATAGGTATTCATTACCAGCGGATCGCCATACTGTTCCAGGAAACGTTTCGCGGCACGAGTAATGGCCGGAGTGGCCGGTGTTTCGGTGCTCACTGTTTCTGTGGTCGTGATTTCTGTACTCATTGCTGGCCTCATTTCTTGTTTCTACCGGCGCGATTACATTGCCGCCCGGATTGCCATCATCGCCAAGCCCAGACCTCCACCATGTCCACCAGTACCGCCGGTGAATAGGCTGTGCGTCATGGTCGGAATCTTGAAGAGGATGTAAACATTGACCAGCACGAGAAGCACAAGAAGCGGCAATGTTTGGACCATCAAGGAAGGGTCCGATACGCTCTGGCCAAGTTGGATGTAGTAGTTGGTCAGCACGTGGGACAAAACATTCATGGTGGCTGCGGCGACGACCTTATAAAAGCTGAAGCCGAGATACGCCTTGAGCCAACCCCAGAACAGCCAATCGAGCTTGTCGAAGACAAGGAATGGGATAAAGATAGGCCCGAGCAATCCAATGATCGTTGCGGCAATCGCACCGTAGGCCAGGATGGCAGAGATTATTGCGGCCAGCATGGCTAACAGGAATTGGACCACGAAGTACACGATCGCATAGTAGGGATTCATCATGCTGTTCAATATTGACGGCCCTGTCTTGGAAGATGCCGCGTGGATTTCGCTCAGCATCGAGGTGGAGCCATCGGCGCCAATCAGGTTCACTAGACTTGTTGTGCCACCATCGATAAAGCCCTTGATGGAAAAGCCAAGTCCGGGGATCGAACTGTCGTAGTAGTTCACCATCACATAAGCGAATGTGAGCAGCATGAAGAGGTTTAGAAACCTCCCCATGCTGAACCCTTGCCCACCGTGCGCCGATGCCAGCGCCTCTTGCACGCCGAACCAAACCATCATGATGGTCGCTAATGCCAGGACGATGTGAACCCCCATCGCGGTAATGGAGGGAGCCGCCGTGGCTGCAAGCGACTGGCACCCTTGTGCGATCAATTCGAAGAGCCCCGTACCCATGTTCCATGCCCTCCAGTTCTTTTGCTTGCGATTACTCAGTAGGCTTGCGTAAGGAGATTAGCCGCCCCACTGCTGGTTGTTGTTATGTTGGCGTTGTAGTAGCTTTCGTATCCCGATGAGTCACGGAATGCCGCTTTCATCGCGTCCTGCTGCTGCTTTTGGGCAACGATCTGCTGCAGGGCAAGATTGGCGTTGATTTGGTTTGCGTCTTGTAAAGTGCGCAGCTGCAAGAGCATGGCTTGGTTGATGCGCTGCAGTTCGGCCATGATGGTTTGCTGCGACGGGTCTTGGGTTTGGGTTGCGGCCTCCAGATTTGTAATGTCCGTTTGTCTTGCCGACTGATTTGCGCGGATTGTCCCTAGTGCTTGGAGGTTGTTGGTCATTACGGAGTCGTTGATGTCAACGGTGGCTCCCTGCGCGGCAATCTGCATCTGCCCGGCCACACTCGCGGTGCTGTAGCCGGGAATCATGTTGTTGGTGTTCGGAACGCTGACTTGCTGGTACGAGGCAGCGGCTCCCTTTCCGGTGTTTGCGGAGTTGAGCCACCCCATCGAATTGCCATAGGTGTTGGAGATCTGTTGCAACATCAGCAAGTCAGAAGTTGGAGACAGAAATCGCGAATAGAGCATCCGCGGCGCAAGGATCATCTGGTGGTAGAGGTTGTACTGCTGCTTCAGCTGGTTGTAGGTTTGGAGTGCTGTGCTGGCGATCTTGACGGTGTTGGAGAAAATCTGCTGGCCGTTCTCGATCTGTTGCACCTGGTTGCTGATGGATTGTTCTTCGTGTTCGATTTGCACAATGGCATGGCCCGACTGCGTCGGGTCGAACACGATGCCAGAACCGAATTGGGCATTCGCGAACGGTTGCAACGCCGCCGCAAACCAAACGGCGAGCACGGTAAGGGTTAGTTTCTTCATTGTCTCGTCCCTTCGTCGCCGTTGGTTTCGTGATGCTTTACAGCGGTACGGCTCTACTGCTGTGCAGCGAGAATCTCTTTTTGGAGCTCCGCAAGGTGGTCCGTCTGCGGCTTGCACCGTGCGTCGCGTTCCTTTTTCTTGGCTTCGAGATCCGCCATTTGTTCCTTGGTCAGCTTCTCTCCTGTCAGCATTCTTGCGGCCCCGGCGGTCTCTGGATCGACGCATTCCTTGGCATAGGCCGGGTATTCAGCGTTGTATTGGTCCTGCAACTTCTTCACTTTTTCGGCTTTGCTTTCGCAGCCGGCAAGGGTGAAGGTCGACAGGAATAGCAGGGAGAGGGCAACGATTCGCATTGGAAAGCCTCCTAAAATGTTTGCGGAATAGTGTGATTCGAGTACGCAGGAAGAAGCAAGTCCTGAGTGAAATACACTTTCACGCGGTGGCCCTCCCGAATCGTGATAGTCGGCGGTATCTGTATGAAGCGATCAAGGATAGTGGTCGCAGACTGCGAAACACTGCCCGCCGCCCCGTTTGTGAATGCCTGGGAACCGCTCGTTGTAATGGTGCCGCCACCCTGAGTGATCTCGCTGGCTCCGGCAATCACACCCAAAGCGATCGAGGTGCCGAAAATCTGAAGGTAATGATTGTTGACCTTGTCTTTCAGCCCTTCCTCTCCGATCTGATCGAGTCCCTGGAACTGGTCGAGATCGACGGAGTAACCATCCGGCATAATCAGGCGGTGAAAAACCACGGCCATCCGGCGCTGTTGGCCGAAGCCGGCAGCTCCAATCTTCTTCGCCTCGCCCAAAACAACCGTTCCCTCGGGAATGATCACGTGTTGATGATCGTGGGAATACAACGGATTTGAGACCAGGACTTTAACCGGCCCTACGGCGTCTCCATCCAGACGATTCATGAGAACAGAGTCGAGAACCGAGCCCTCGTAGACGAGATAGGGCTGACCGACGGCTGAATCGATATTGGCCTCCAGTGGACGTTTATAGCCTCCGGGCGTGTCCTCCTGTTTTCCTTCGGCTGGTGGGGAGACGAGACTGCTGTTTGTCTGACGTTCGGCAGGGCCATATTGGGCAGGCATTGTCTGGCCTTGCTGTTGTTGCTGCTGCGGCGGATCGGCAGAGCGGGAGTACACAAGATTGGAAGCGAAACGGGAGTTGTCAGCGCGCTCGCGTTCTTTGGCGGCGATCAACTGTGCCTGCTGTTGCACAGGCGTGAGTTGCATCTGCATGTTGCCCTGCTGCGCTTGCAGGCAGGGCTGGCCCGGAATACAGGGCACGGCAAGGCCGGTCGGTCCATAGGCCGCGGCTGCAGCTCGCTGCTGTGGCGTCGCAGACGCAAGCGGCGGATCTCCGATTGCAGCGGCGGCTACTGCTGCCTGCTGCTCTTTCTGACGTTCGGCCTGAAGTTGGTTCTTCAACTCCTGTACGTTGCTGTCGGTGTTGTCCTGCAAGGTGGGTTGCGGTGGCTGCCCCTTTGCGGCGGCCTGCTGTGCAGGCGTCTTCTTTCCAGACGAGCTGAAGAGCGCCGCCACAATCACCAGCGATGCGGCCCCCAGATAAACGAAGGTCTTCAGGTTCTTCTGCAAGACACCCTTTGGCAGTTCCAGGTTGCGGCGCAACGCTGGCTCGGCTTGCGGCTCTGTGTGGGGAGTGAAGACGTTCTCGGTCATGACGGTGATCCCTTGCGCGTGAATTCCATCCGCTTCTTGCCCAGCTCCACGTATCCGCTGTCCATGATCTTCGGGATGATGTACGTCCCTTCCCGGAGGTCGTAGGTGACGAGGTTGGGTTTGCCGTCTTTCATCTCATAGACACTGAACTTCTCAGGCGCATTCGTCTTGATATAGGTGAACCTGTCGTCGTGATAGATCGACTGAATGTCGAAGGGGGCTTCGTTTGCCTTGTAGGCATAGTCGAACTTGAGCCGTGTTGGATAGGCGCTTTTGTATTCATCCACCGCCTGTTCAACGTGCGACTGCAGAGCGGCAAGCTGCTGCCGCGACTGTTCGAGTTGGGCGGCGGGCACGAACTGCGGAGGGCCGCTGGCGGCCACAATCGCAGAACGGTCGGCGGGCTCGACAATCACTTTCAGATCGGGAGCCGTCGATAAGGCAGAGATGTCCTGGAGGGTGAAACTGTAGATGTTCCCTTTGTCAGTAATGAGATTCAAGTTGGAACTGATGCCTTGCTTCGCCGGATGCACGAAGCAAAAGTTGCCAACCACATCCACGATCCAGAACTCCTTGTCACCCGTGGCGGCTTCCATGATTTTCTCGGTCGTGGGTAGTTCGATAAGGGTCGTATATTTCACCTTGGCGCGGATGGGAACGATGTCTTGCGAGTGATACTGCACTGTGCGCGCAGAGTCTTGGGCGAAAGCACCCATGGAAGAAACAACCAAAGCGCAATTGACGACGAACTTCAGATGTTGCATACCATCCCTCCTTAACGGTTAGTGTTCGAGGTTGATACAGCCAGCGCGCGCGGCTGGAATGGCCACTCTTCCGCGAGATGGCGAAGGCCATCCGCAAAACCATGACGGTCGAAATATTCCTGCTTCTTGAGGTTGTCGCTGGCGTTGTTGGTCGCCATCCAGTGCGAGACCGAATCGACGTTCAAATGCACTTTCTTGGAGGTCTGCGCTTTGCGAATCAGCATTTGGCCCGGTGGAACAAGGCCGTCGATAAGGTCCAGTTCAGTGTCGTTCAGATGAAATGCTTCCCGGTAAACGTCACGGTTCATGTCCGGGTTGGCGAGAAAGATCTTCGTGGGGCAACTCTCGGCCACTATCGCCAGCATCCCCGATTCCTCAAGCTCTTTGATGGATTGTGTCGCCAGAATCATCGCCGCTTTGTGCTTGCGCCATGTTTTCTGCGCCTGCACCACATAATTGCGGATCGTCTCGTTCTTGATGAAGAGCCACGCCTCGTCGAGCAGGAAGAACTTGGGCGTGCCGAGCTTCTTGGGGTCAGTGATCTCATTCGATGCTCGATGCAAAACATAAAAGAGTAGTGGTTCCAAAACCTCGGGCGCGTCATTCCAACCGTGGAAGTTAAACGTCTGAAAACGGGAGAACGAAAGCGTGTCCTCAGCGTTGTCAAACAGAAATCCGTACTGTCCGCCGCGGGTCCAGCGGTGCAGGCGTTCTTTTAATTCGCCGATGATGTTGCTGAAGTTTGAGATCGTGCGCTGGTTGGGCTCCAGCACGTAAATCCGCTCGATCGCGTCCCACAATCGGCGTTCCTCCTTGAAGTCGAGCCGGTAACGCTGCTCGTTGCCCTCAATGAGTACTCGGAAGAAGCTGAAGAGGAACTGCAGGTTCTCTTTGGTCTGAGGCAGCGAGAAGGGGTTGATGGTGAAGTCCCGCGCTTCCTGACCCACATTGAGATACGAGCCCTTGAATATCGTCGTAAGCGACTGGAAGCTGCCGCCGATATCGAAGATGAAGGTCAGCGGCTTGTACTTCTGTGCGTTCTGCAGCAGAAAAACGCAAAGATAGGACTTGCCACTACCGCTCATCCCGAGAATAAGGGTGTGGGCAACTTCGCCGGTATGCAGGTTGAGATAGTATGGCGTGCTATTGTCGGTTTCGAGCACAGCCAGGTACTCCGTGCCGAGATGCGCGTTGGTCTTCTCGCCGGGAAGGATCGTAAACAGAAAAGACAGGTCGGCGTAATTTGTGTTCAGCAGATAAAGTTTGCGGAGGTTGAGCGCATAGTTGCCGGGCACGGTGGCGAAATAAGCGTTGAGCTGGTTGTAGCTTTCCGCAAACAGATTTCCATCCGCGTTGGTGAAGAGGCCGGTGAACTCGGCCCCAAGCTGCTCCAGTTGGGCTTTTGAGCGGCCATACAGCACAATCGTGAGCGAGAAATCGCCAAGCGATTGACCGTCACCCAGGGCGCGAAGGCAATCCCCAAGATTTTCGATGTCGGCCTGCTTGGATTCGTCCACCAGCACATCGCGCGGGTTCGTCTTGGTGGCGTCGTTGCCCATCTGGGAGACAAATCCGGTCTTCGACATATTGAAGTGGCGGCGGCGCTTGTTCACTTCTTTGCGGGCCTTGTCCGCCGGGAGCGGCGTCCACTCGGTGACCACATAGAAGTTGGCCGGGATCTTCAGCAGCACATCGAGGACGAGGGGCCGTGTTTCGGTGATCGCCTCTTTCATCGTCAGCACCCGGACGATGTGATCGCCGACGCGGAGATGATCGCGTTCCGCTTCGATGTCGGAGTTGACCGCCTGATAGTCGAGAAACTGCGTGGACTGCGGCCTCCCTTCAACACGCCAGTCGTCGTAATTCAGCAAGCGGCGGAAGAATGTGAATTGTCCTTGTTGATTTAAGATCTCGATTTGCATGAAGTCCGCGAGCTGTCGAGCGAATGCCTGCACGCTCTGGTCGAGCCGTCGAAGATCGTGCTCAATATGCGTGCGCAACAGCGTCTTCATGCTGTCGTTGGTGAACTGCACTTTTAGTTCGCCAACGGCGCCCGCGGGATCGCGCAAGATTCGAGCGATTGCCGCGCCCACGCCGGTCTTCGACCTGGCGCCTTCGAGCAGAATGCAGTAGAAGACTTCAATCTGATAAAGATGGTCGCGTTTTGCTTCAAAGAACTTTCGCCGTTGTTCGATCGCTGCTTCCACAATCGGATCGTCATATTTTGCGAAGGGTATATCGGGGCGGTTCGATTTGAAGAGGTACTGGTAAACATGGAAGCCTGGGCCAAACGCTTTGAGTGCCGCTTCCAACCGCTTCACTGCGTACTCCTGTTCTGAGCGGTCGAGACTTTCATAGTCCACGCCGGGAACGCTCAGAACCATGCCTAGATCGCCACTTTTGGTAAGGAAGGCTGTCTCGTTCCAGAAGCCGTAGAGGTTGATGTGGTCGTTGAGAGACGCACTCTCTTTCCACGGCTTGATGACTTTATCGAGGCGCAGCATCAAACGACCTCCACAAGTGGGACTTGCTGTTTGGCCGCGTCGTAGCGCAGCTTGTA
>JBAUUQ010000043.1:0-288657 GCA_049582765.1 Terriglobales bacterium | reverse complement strand
TAGCGCACCGCGTCCGCCGCAAACGCCAGCGGCTTCCTCCTAGTCTCCTTATCGAAAACGCCTCGGATCTAGATCCCGATCCGCCCCTGCAGTCTGCCCCGAGGCGTTTCCGATCAAGGCTAGCGACCATCCGTCCAGTTCGCAATGCGCAACGGCATTGTGGCGAACAGAAGGGATGAAGGAATGAAGGAATGACACAAGCGCAATCTTAATCCGACCGGCAGCTGATTCGATGTTTGCGTAGTGAGGGGCGCTGGCACCCGTATTCGCTGGTAGAATAGTGAGCATGTGGGGTAACAGCGGCTTTCCTGTGCGCCGTCGGCGCCGGCCGCGGTTCGAAAATGGCCAAGTACCTCTTTGGTGATTACCTCCTCGATGTGGATGAGCGAAGGCTACTTCGTGATAACGAGGAGATCCGCCTGCGAGGCAAACTGTTCGACACTCTCCGTGTGCTGGTGGAGAATGCCGGCAAGCTCGTACGCAAAGACGCGTTCATGGAAGCCGTATGGCCGGACTCTGTTGTCGAAGATAACAATCTGGACTACTGCATTTCGCAATTGCGGAAACTGCTCCATCCGGCGAAGTGCATCGAAACAGTGCCACGGCACGGTTATCGATTCGTTGCGGAGGTTACCGCCCCCAAGCTGCCCGGGCGATCGATCCCGCTGAAATCAGCCTTGCGATCAACCCGCGCTCCCGATCAGCAGATCGAATTTTTCACCACGAGCGACGGCGTGCGGATTGCGTACAACATCGGAGGGCAAGGGCCGGTGCTGGTGCGGACGATCCACTGGCTCAATCACCTGGATTTCGAATGGAAGACTCCGGTGCAGCGGCATTGGCTGTCGGAGATTATGCGGCACAACACGCTGGTGCGGTACGACCAGCGCGGCAGCGGTCTCTCGGACTGGGACGTCAGCGATTTTTCGTTCGACCGGACGGTCCAGGACTTTGAAGAACTGGTGGATGCCGTTGGCCTTGAGGAATTCTCCATCCTTGGCGGTTGCCAGGGCGCCGCGGTGGGAATCGCATACGCAGTACGCCATCCGGAGCGGGTGACAAAGCTGATCATCAACGGCACATTTGTGAACGGTTGGCCGGCGCCAGGTCCCGGGGCGCAGGAGCACCTGGAAGCGATGCTGACTCTGATCCGCTCCGGGTGGGGACGCGACAATCCGGCGTTCCGGCAGTTGTGGACGACGCTGTTCCGGCCAGACGCGGATTTGGCGGAGGCGGCCTGGCTCAACGAGTTGCAGCGCGTCTCGTCCTCGCCGGAGAATGCCGCGCGCATGATGGCGGAGTTTCCCAACATCCGGGTCCCGGACATGCTACCGAAGGTCAGCTGCCCGACGTTGGTGCTGCATTCGCGCGAAGATGGCGCGGTTCCCGTGCAAGAGGGAAAGTTGATCGCGGCCCGAATCCGCGGCTCGCGCTTTGTCGAATTGCCGAGTCGCAACCATTTGGTCGCCCCGGGAGATGCCGCATGGGAGCAGTTAGTCCAGGAGATCTCCGCGTTCATCGGCTGGCACGAGGAAGCCGCGGCACAGATGACGGAAATCTCCGCTACTTGACGGAGGTCTCGCGTTGGAAACATAAAAAGGGCGGCTCGACTCTCGAACCGCCTTTTTTATTTTGCCGAGACTACGCGGCCGAACCGGGGACCCCCACGATCCGCTCGTCAAGGACACGGTATGGAGCCAACGATGGGATCAGCTTCGGGACCCGCTTCTGATAATTCTGATATTTCGAGCCGTGAACGATGACCAGGTCGTGCTCCTCCCAACGGATCGCTGTCAGGATGTAGGCGGACGTAAGCACCGCAAACAGAAGGTGCGCGCCGGTCATCGTGGGCGTAGCCCAGAACGCGATCAACCAACCCACGTACAACGGATGACGTACGTAGCGGTAGAACAGTGGCGTGCGGAATTCGAGGTAAGTGTACGGCTTGCGCGCAAGATACAACGCCACTTGCCGCAGGCCGAACAGGTCAAAGTGGTTGATCAAGAGCGTGGCAACGAACACTAAAGCGAAACCGAACACCACGTTGATGGCGTTCCGAACCACGGGATTGGTGACGTTCCAAACGACACCGCCCATAGGCTGCCAGAAAGCGTACAACGCGATCAGCAACAGGCTGGAACACAGCACGTAGGTGCTGCGTTCGGCAGCCGCCGGAATGAATCGCGTCAGCACCTCTTTGAATGCAGGCCGTGCCATAACGCTGTGCTGCACTGCGAACAGCAGCAGCAGCAGACCATCAATGACTAGAGCCGGCAAGAACGACATTCGGGTTGCTGAGTCTAGCGACTTCGGAACATACAAATTGCCGATGAACCCGACCGCATACACGAACGTCAGAAAGAACACCAGATAACTGACCAGCCCATACACAAATACCGCTAAACGCTTTGCCATACCCGCCATCCTCTTTTCTTTGGGGCCTGGCCTTTGGCCCAGGTTCCCGTGAGATGCTGCAAGACTACGGCGCACCTGTGCGAATGTCCTTTGGCGGTCCTGAGATTTCGCTGAGAAGATTCTGAGAAACAGCGCAGCGGTTAAATGCTTTGGAATGAACTGTCTGGAGTTTGAAATCCTTTCAACTAACTTGTCATAAATTGCCTGCACATGAGCTTGCCCTGGGTGTTCGTTTGGTCGGGCACCGGGGCCGCATCCCCCTCCGGTTATGCCCTCGCGCCAGTCTGATCAGAGCTCTTCTAGACAGCCTTGCGCACCAGTCTGCCATTCTGCAGCCGGAACGAATCGCCGCGCCACGAAACGGTATGGCCAGCGAAGCTGATCAACCATACGAACATCGCCAGCGCATCCCGCAGCGGGATGAGTGGCAGCAACCGCAACACTTGCCGATCGTGCAGTACGGTACGGCCCGCATAGATCGCGACCGCCAGCCGCAACGCTGCCGTGACCGCGAGCAGTCCCCAGGCCCACGCAGCGCCACCAGCCAGAATCAGCGCCAGGGTTGCCCAGGGCAGACCGAACGTACTCCCCAACCCGAGATAGCCCCAGAATCGTGAGTCGCGAATGGTGCGCGCCCAGCGCAACTGGTGAGCGAGAAACTTCCCCCTTGTGTATTCCGGCAAAAAGGTTTCGACCACAACATCGGAGAGCTCAATTTTTCTTCCGAGAGCAGCGATGCGCTTGCCGAGCTCGTAATCATCCGCCAGGTAGTCCACAACTGCTTCGAAACCGCCGATGGCCTGCAGGTCACTGCGGCGAAAAGCCAGGGTGGAACCGAGTCCAAACTTGATCCCCTCCAGTTGGCGCGCCACCAGGACGCCGGGACAAAAATCAGTGCTGATGCCAAGCGATTCCAGCCGCGACCCCAAAGTCCGGTTGGCGATGCCGCGGTAGAAGCAGGTCACCATACCGATGCTCGGATCGGCCAAAGGAGTGAGCACACGACGCAAATAGTCCAGAGGGACGCGAATGTCACTGTCATTGACAATCAAATATTCATAGCGCGCCTCAGGCAGCATTTGCGCCAGGTTACTTACCTTGATGTTGGCGCCGAGACTCTCGCGGCACATGACGAGACGCACTGCTCGCTCCGGAAACTCCAGCTGCAGCCGGTTCACCAGCTCTATCGCGGGATCTGCCGGATCACTGACCCCGAAAATAAGCTCGTACTCCGGGTAGTCCTGCAGGCAATGGCTGCGAAAACTCTCATACATCTCGGGATCGGCGCCCCGCAGCGGCTTCAGAATGGAAACTGGCGGTGTGGGGCGGACACTCTTGTCCGCCGCTTTTCGTTCCCGCAGAAATCTCGATGCGCTCCACAAACATGCGGCATAGTAAGCGAGGCTCGAGGCCGTCACCGCGACGGCAACGAGTTCCAGGATGCGTGGGATCGGGTGGACCATGAGATAAGCGAGAGCGGTGAGCGATTTGCAGTTTTCTCGAGTTCCGCCAAACTACAGATCCCTCGCTCTGCTCGAGATGACAATTCTATGGGTTTTTCAACAGGCCGATAAAGCCGAGGCCGTCGGCCCACAACCAGCGATGCACCGCTCCAAAACGCCATCGCATATAATAAAGCAGTTGGCAGCTGGACCGGATGGTCGCTCCTGTCGTCTTTCGGGACGAGAGGGGAGGAAAGTCCGAACTCCGCAGAGCAGTGTGCCGGATAACGTCCGGGAGGCCGGGTTCAAGCCCGGTCGACGGAAAGTGCCACAGAAAATATACCGCCCCGGCGGCAACGCCAGGGTAAGGGTGAAAAGGTGCGGTAAGGGCGCACCGCCGTCGCAGCAATGCGGCGGGCAGGGCAAACCCCACACGGAGCAAGACCAAATAGGGAGGGATTCCGTTCGAGCTGAAAAGCCCGCCCGGATCGTGCCGGCTCGGCGCGTCACCACCTCCGGGTAGGTCGCTTGAGCCCCGCAGTAATGCGTGGCCCAGAGGAATGACCGTCCTGCCGGAGCAATCCGGCAGACAGAATTCGGCTTACAGGTCCGGCTGCCACAAAATATCTTGATTCCGACAACTTACTGAATCGCCCTTGCTTCAGTACTAAGTCACTCGTGGGTCAACTCGAACCGGTTTGAAGACGCCTCCCACGGCGTGTCGACCGAACGGGCCTCAAACACCGAGGCCAACCCGCTCCGATCAAACAAATCCCGTATGCGCTGCGTTGGATTGGCAATCTCCAGGGCGCATTTTGTTCTTCTCGCGTGCATATAAACACTAACCAGCGCTCCCAGACCGGCACTATCGATGTAGTCCACATTCGCCAGGTCTAGCACGATGCGCTTGCCCTCGGGGATCAGATCGCGCACAGCGTTTTCCAACCTGGCGGACGGAACCAGGGTAATCGGACCGGTCGCCCGGATCGTCGTTTCAGAGTCTTTCTTCTCCGTTTCAAGTTTAAATTCGGGCGGGCGAATCACCGGATTGGCAGCCATTTGCAGATCTCCTTTACGCCCCACGTTATTAGTGGAAAGATGCACGCCCCACTTCGGCCGGACCCTTTCCACCGGAATTGGATGCGGCTCGCGGCTCAATCGGCTAAAGATATACCAGTGTCAATCGGAAGTCACACCATTTCGGGACTTTTCCCCTGCCCCCAGGCTCCCTAATTGTCAACCTCTCCCGTCTCCCACTGGCGGGCCGGAAACCGGCGCCCATTTGAGCCATTTTGCTCGCGTTTCCCGTTATGAGGGGCAGAAGCACAAATGCAAAGCCTCGCAACTCTGGACGAGGTCAAACGGGAACCCACCGAAGACATGGAAGCGCATCTGTTTCGTAATTCTTCTGACAACCCGGGATTTTGATGCCGCGAGTTGTTCCCGTATGCTTGAAGTGCAGCAACTTTGCCGGCGCGAGTTCCTCTTTCTTAATGTTTAAGCATATTTTCTCCCTCTTGTTGGCCGTTGGATTTGCAGTCGCACCGGTCTGCGCTCAAGAGCACTCCTCCAACTTCCGCAAGACGTCAGCGTGGCTGGAAAGGCAGCAATTGCCGGACGGAGCCATTCTGTATTCCGCCCATGCGATCAACCCGTATTTTGCCAACCTGGCCGCAATCGGCTGGCTCCAGGATTCCTCGAAGATTCCGCAGGTTGAAGCCTGGATGCGGTGGTACATCGATCATCTCAATTGGCAGGACTATGATGGTCTCTACGGAACGGTCTATAACTACACGTACGCCGACGGCGTCGAGACCTCATCCAACACCTATGACTCGGCTGACTCCAGCGCGGCGACCTTCCTTACTCTTGCCGCGGCCCTCTACAACACGGGGAGTCCGGACGCCCAATCCTTCGTGCAGAACACGGTCGGCGAATACATCCTCAATGTGACCGGAAATGTCATCACCAACCTCCAGCAAAGCAATGGTTTGGTCGTCGCGAAGCCTGACTACCAGATCGAGTACCTGATGGACAACACCGAGGATTACCGCGGGTTGAAAGATTTTGCGGCTCTCGCCAGTCAGGCGTGGGGTGACCCCGGCGCTGCCTCCTGGTATCGGGTGCATGCGTCGCGGATCCGGTCCGGCATCCAGAGCGTTCTCTACATTTCGTCAACCGGGTTGTACTACCCGTACGCTGGCTCGCTTGCGCCCAAGCTGTCCACGTTCTACCCTGACGCGGTGGCGCAACTCTATCCCGCCGTTCAGGGTGTGGTGGCAGGGTCCAGCAAGCAGGCAATGCACTCCTACACAGCCTTCAACGGCGCATGGCCGGGTTGGACGAACTTGTCGTTCAGTTCCCAGACACCGTTTCCCTGGGCGGTTGTCTCCTATGCGGCGTATCTCAACGGAAGCACGTCGAGCGTGAAGAAGTACTCGTCCACCATTCAGAAGAAGTACGTGAATGGGACACCTGATTTTTCCTGGCCGTTTTACTGCGCCGAAGGCGGATGGTTCATGCGAGTGAACGCGGCGATGGAATAGGGCCTTGCCGCCACGGCAACGGGATTCGGACGCTGCAAGAGTTACTGCGCGCCGCTGGCAGCCAGCGCCCGTCGCGTCGCTTCCAGAAGAGCTTCTGGTCCGACGGGCTTGCCCGTGGTGTGTTCCATCCACAGGTCCGGAGTCACGCGGCCCATTTTCGCCATGCGCTCGAACTCAGGTCCGATGCTTCCCGCCTTCTTCATCTGTTCTTCAATTTGGAACGCAATCATGTGGCCAATCGAATAGTCGGGCAAGTAGAGGAACGCGTCGATCATGTGAGAGTAAACGCCGAGCAGCACGACGTCCTTCTTGTGGAATACAGGGGCGTAGTAACGGTTCCAGATGTCTTTCGCGATTTGCACCGTGGCTTCGTTCAATTCGCTCGGCGTGGCTTGCGGGTGATCGTACATCCAGAGCCACACTCCCATGTCGACCAGGCCGACACCGGCGATCTCGTACGTACCCCAGAAGTCGTTGAGAGTTTTCTCGGCTTGACTCTTGGCATCGGGTGCGGGCAGGCCGAGCAGCTCGAGATCATGACCCTGGAAGACGAAGGCCAGCGCCTCGGTGAAAGCCGTGTTGGGCACGCCTTGCAGCAGGGTGTAATCGATATCGTTGAGCGAAAAAGTCTGCTCCACGTTGTGCCCCATTTCGTGGACCGCAATGTTGAAGCCCTTGTAGTTCATGCCGGTCTTTTCCACGCGCGTGCGCAGATGGGCTTTGGCGGAACGCATCTCCGCTCCCATGGCGTGTCCTGACCCGCGCGCCGGATCGACGATGATGTTGCTGGCCACGTACTGCGCACGATCAGGCGTGAAGCCGAGCTTCATGAGCAGGTTGGGGATGTCTTTCTGGTAAGCCTCGGCGGTCGGATATTTGCGAGCGACCATTTCATCTAACTGCGCCTCGGTAAACTTGCTGCCCGGACGGAAGCCGTTGTACCAAACGTCGAAGGGCTCCAGCGGCCGGCCCAGGCGCGATTGGATCAGCTGCGCCGTCTGCGCCACCAGGGGCGAACTGAGAACCTGCTCCAGCATGGCCTTGACGCGGGCTTCGGGAATCTCGCGGTCTTCGTCGAAGCGGCGATCGATCAGCGTGGGCGCGGTCGGCGAGTAGGGATCGGCTTTCTTCGAGGCCAGGAAGGTCTTGAGCAGCACGGCGTAGCGTGTGTCGGGCTCACGGGCGTTGTTGACCGCTTCATTGCTTTTGGCGGCGTCCGAATCTTTTACCGCTGCGGGGCTTACCGTGTTGCTGTCAGGGTTCCAATCGACGCCGGGATTGTCCACCACGGCTCGCGGAATGCTCTGGGTGACAATCCGCTCCATGATCTGCTGAATAGTGCGCTGCTTGGCGAGGCCGTTTTGCGTATCAGTGTAGTCAGACTTGATCTCGTCGCGCAGATTCCAATGGCTGAGCAGACGCATCTTGGGTGGGAAAAGGCGCTGCCCCTGCGCATCGATTATGTGATGCATCCAGATGTTGTATTGCGAAATGTATTGTCCGGCTTCGGCTCCAGCCTGAGAGACCGCGAGGTTGACGTCTGCGGGGATACGTTTGTCGAAGCGCTGCGCCAGCCGGACTTCGGCCCACTGCCGCCGCGTCCAGGCGGGCCCATCATGCAAGCGCTGCTCGAGAGTGGTCAGCGGAAAGTTCAAAAGCACGATGAAGGCCAGCTTGTTGGCAAAGAAATCATCGATGACATGCGCGGATGGGTCATAGCCGGCGAAAATCTCGTCGAAGGGAAGAACGGCGCCCAGGTCGAGATCGCTCTGCTGGTTGAACTCGCGGTTGATCTCGTGCATGTGACCGTCGAGTTGCTCCAGCAATCGCTGGTAGCGATCGAACATCGTGTCCAGCGTGGCCTGGTCCCCGGCAAATGCCGTGCGCACGAATTCCTCAAAGACGCCGGCGTCGCCATCGTCGGCCCGCCAGAACTCGCTCAACTGATTTAAGCCGCGCTGCGCTCGCGGTCTTTGAATCTCGCCGTACTTGGCGACCAGCTCGGCTTCCATCTTTGCCACGGACGTTTTCATCCACGCGGGCGGAGTGCTGGCTGCGGCCGTTCGACCGCCACTTGTCTCTGTCGAAATCTGCATCAATGTCTCCCGAGTGGCCAGTGATAATGGCGCAAGAATACACAACACGACGATCATCCGAAAAACTGGCACGATGGCCTCCTTAGCGGTTTAGAAGACCCCAGGGCATTGCGGCGCGACACCTGGGCAGAGCCTTATCCGTTTCGTTTCGGCCGGTACACGTCGGTGCTGGTCCCGAAGAAAACCTCGGCGGATTCCATAATCGTCTCGGAGAGCGTGGGATGAGGATGGATGGTGAGCGCAATATCCTTAGCCAGCGCTCCCATTTCCATGGCCAGCACGCCTTCGGCAATCATTTCGCCAGCGCCCACTCCGACGATTCCCATGCCCAGCACACGCTCGCTCTGCGGATCAAGAATCAGCTTGGTCATGCCTTCGGTGCGATCCAGTGTCATGGCGCGGCCGGATGCGCCCCAGGGGAATCTGGCGACTTTGATCTCGCGATTTTCTTTCTGCGCCAGGATTTCGGTCAGACCGCACCAGGCAATTTCTGGATCGGTAAAGACAACCGCCGGAATGGCATTTGGTTCGAACGCCACTTTATGCCCGGCAATGACTTCAACCGCGGTGCGCCCTTCATGCATCGCTTTATGTGCCAGCATGGGTTCCCCGACAACATCGCCGATGGCATAGATCGCGGGATCGTTTGTCTGTAGTTGTTTGTTGACCTGGATGAATCCGCGAGGGTTCACCTGTACTTGAGTCTTGTCGAGCCCGGAGATTTCGGAGTTGGGTTTGCGGCCGACGGAAACCAATACTCTGTCGAAGACCTTTTCGCGCTCCTTGACTTCGGCGCCGTCGAAGGTCACCCGGATTCCGTTGGCTTCTTCTTTTACTCCCGCGACCGTGGTGTTGAGCAGGATGGTGTCGAAAATCTTCTCTATGCGCTTGTGCAAAGGCAGCACCAGATCGCGATCGGCTCCCGGCAGCAATCCGGGAAGCATCTCGACCACTGAAACTTTCGAGCCGAGCGCGGCATAGACCGTGCCCAACTCCAGACCGATATAGCCACCGCCGACCATCAGGAGACTTCCTGGCACATCGCTTAGATCAAGGGCGCCGGTAGAATCCATCATCCGCGGGGTATCGAGTTTGAGGCTGGGAATGATGGCGGGACGCGAGCCGGTGGCAATAATGATGCGGTCAACAGAAAGCGACTGCTCGCTGCCGTCAGCCCGGGTCACCCACATGGTGTTCGAATTCTCAAATCGGGCGCGGCCCTGGATGTATTCTACTTTGCGCTGCCTGGAAAGCAGTCCCAGCCCGCCGGTCAGCTTCTTGACCACGCCCTCTTTCCAGGAGCGCAGCCGCGCCAGGTCAATTTTGGGATCGGCGTACTCGATGCCCCAATTCTTGGCGTGACGCGATTCGTCGATCAGCTTGGCAACGTGCAGCAGAGCTTTGGAGGGGATGCACCCGCGATAGAGGCACACGCCGCCCGGATTCACTTCCGGATCGATCAGCGTGACTTTCATGCCGAGATCGGCAGCGAGAAAGGCTGCGGCGTAACCACCCGGTCCGCCGCCGACTACTGCGATATGCAAGCTGGAGTTGTCAGCCATATTCCTGTAAAAGCGTTAACCAAAAAGGACACCCTTCGACTTCGCTCAGGGCAGGCTCCGGTTCACGAAGGAAGGCACATAGGTGCAGAAGTCAGCCCGCTTTCGGGTTTTCCTTTGTGTCCCTTCGTGTCCTTTGTGGTTAGTGCTCTTTGCTTTCACCCTTGCACCGACAGCAAGAACGGCTGCTCAAAAGCCTCCGCGATCCAACGCAAAAAGCGGGCGGCATCCGCACCGTCAATCAAACGATGATCGTAGGACAGTGAAAGCGGCAACACCAGTCGCGGCTCGAATTTGCCATTCAGCCACACCGGCTCCATGCTGGAGCGTGACAGGCCGAGAATTGCGACCTCGGGATAATTCACAATGGGAGAAAATCCGGTTCCGCCCAGTCCGCCCAGGTTGGTGATGGTAAACGTTCCGCCTTCCATTTCCGCCGGGGTGAGCTTTTTATCGCGGGCTTTCTTCGAGAGCTGCGTAAGCTCCGCCGCCAGCTCGACAATGTTTTTCTTGTCCACATCGCGAAGCACCGGCACCAACAGGCCCCGGTCGGTGTCGACCGCCACGCCGACATTAATGTACTGCTTGTAAACAATCTCTTCCTTTGCCAGATCGATGCTGGCGTTGAACTGGGGGAAGATTTTCAGCGCCGAGGCGCAGACCTTTAAAGCGATGGCGGTCACCGTCATCTTGCCGCCGGCCTCCTGCGCCTTGGGAGCAAAGCGCGCCCGCAACTGCTCCAGTTCGGTAATGTCGGATTTATCGTTCTGAGTGACGTGCGGGACGGTGTGCCAGGCTTCCCACAGGTGTTCGGCGGTTTTGCGGCGCACACCGCGCATCGATACCCGCTCTACCTTGCCCCACTTGGCGAAATCGGGAAGTTGTGGCTGCGCGAAGTGCGCTTCTCGAGGCGCTTGCGCCGCGGCTGCCGTCAGCAATGCCTTGGAGTGAGCCTTGACGTCATCCTCGCTAATTCGGTTCCCCGGGCCGGTTCCCTTTACATCATGGATATCAACTCCAAGTTCGCGCGCCAGGCGCCGGACGTGCGGCGCCGCGGGCACGGGCTCACCGTGCGCAGTGCCAGCAACCTTGCTGAGTTGCGCCGGCATCGTGAAAGCCGGCGGCAGCGGCTGAGGCTTGTCGGGAGGGAGCGCTTGCTCTTCAGTTTTGCCTTCCGCCTGAATCGCCGCCTGAAACGCCAAACGCGCTCCATGCTGACCCGAGACGTGTTCCACCGGGGTGTGCTTGGCCTGCTCGGGTGGCTCGGTTGACGCACCTTCCAAGGTAAAAATCACCTGCCCGACTTTAACTTTCTCTCCTTGCTTGACGCGAACTTCTTTCACGACGCCGGTGATCGACGAGGGAACCTCCACCACCGCCTTATCAGTTTCCAACTCCATTACTGGCTGGCCATCGGCGACTTTCGCGCCCGGCGATATCATCAGCCGGACCAGATCGCCTTCAGAGATGTTCTCGCCAAGTTCGGGAAGTCTGAATTCCGTGCGAGAGCCCGAATCGCTGGCGCGACGGGCGGGCGCCGGTTGCGCCGAAGCTTCGGGCGCTCTCTGCGCCTGCGCCGCCGCCGGGGCAGATTGAGGTTGTGACGCGACCGGCGACACCGCCAGTGCCGGCTCTTTCGCGGGCAACGGCGGCCGAAGTCCGCCGCTCGCACCGTTTTCCACGGTGAAGATCACCTGCCCGACCTTGACCTTTTCCCCTTCTTTGACCCGGATCTCCTGCACTGTCCCGCTCACCGACGAAGGCACTTCCACCACCGCCTTGTCGGTCTCCAGTTCCATCACCGTTTGACCCTCAGTGATACTGGCACCAGGAGAAATCATCAGCCGGACCAGGTCGCCCTGGTCAATGTTTTCTCCAAGTTCAGGCAATTTGAATTCAGTCACGCAGCACTCTCTTCCTTCCTGGGTGTATTTAGCTGATGGCCGGATTTGGTTTGTCCGGACGAATGCCCAAATCTCGAATGGCTTTTTGGACCACATCCGTGGCCAGCCGTTTCTCCGCCGCCAGCGCGTTCAGAGTGGCAAGCACGATGTGTTTGGCGTCGACTTCGAAGAAGTCGCGCAGGGAAGCACGATTCTCGCTGCGTCCGAACCCATCTGTGCCCAGCGAAACTAACCGGCCCGGCACCCAGCGCGCCAGGGATTCCGGCAAGACTTTCATATAATCGGACGCCGCGACGAATACGCCGGGTGCCCCTTGGAGGCAACGGGTGACGTAGGGTACGTTCGGCGTCTCGCCGGGATGAAGCATGTTCCAGCGCTCACAATCGTTTGCCTCACGATACAACCGCTTGTAGCTGGTGACGCTCCAGACATCGGCGGCGACTCCGTAGTTCTCTTCCAGAATCTGCTGCGCCTTCAGCACTTCGTACATGATGGTGCCGCTACCCAGAAGCTGGGCGCGGAGCTTGGCATCTTTCTTCTCCGAAGCCTTGAAGCGGTACAGGCCCTGAAGAATGCCGTCGCGCACATCCTTGCCTGCCGGCATTTCCGGCATGGGCAGAGGCTCGTTGGTAACCGTCAGGTAATAGAAGATAGATTCCTGATCTACGTACATGCGCTTGATTCCGTCCTGAATAATCACGGCAATCTCGTATGCAAATGCCGGATCATACGCCAGCAGATTGGGCACGGGAAGCGCCAGCACATGGCTGTGACCATCCTGGTGCTGCAGACCTTCGCCGGCGAGCGTGGTTCTTCCGGCGGTGCCTCCGATGAGGAATCCCCGGGTTCGCATGTCGGCAGCGGCCCAGATGAGATCCCCAATCCGCTGAAACCCGAACATCGAGTAGTAAATGAAGAACGGAATGGTATTGATCCCGTGAACCGCGTAGGCGGTTCCTGCGGCAATGAACGAGCACATCGAACCCGCTTCGGTGATGCCTTCTTCCAGAATCTGCCCGTCCAGGGCTTCTTTGTAATACAGCAGAGTGTCCATATCGACTGGCTCGTAAAGCTGGCCGACACTGGAATAAATTCCCACTTGGCGGAACAAAGCCTCCATCCCGAAAGTTCGGGCTTCGTCGGGAATAATCGGCACAATTAGTTTGCCGATCTCAGGATCGCGCAGCAACTTTGCCAGCAACCGGACAAACACCATAGTGGTCGAGACTTCGCGGCCCTCGGTGCCCTTATAGAACTCTTCAAAGTGAACCTCTGAAACTGGCTTGATGTGCTGTGAGCGCACCTTGCGTTCCGGCAGGTACCCGCCCAGTTGCTGGCGGCGTGCCTGCAGGTAGGTAACTTCCGGACTGTCATCCGAGGGGCGGTAGAACGGCGCATTGTGCAGTTCGTCATCCGGAATGGGGATTCCAAAGCGGGAGCGAAACATGCGCAGTTCGTCCTCATTCAGCTTTTTCTGCTGGTGGGTAATGTTTTTGCCTTCACCAGCCTCTCCCAGCCCGTAGCCCTTGATCGTTTTGGCCAGAATGATGGTAGGCGAACCCTGATGTTCCACAGCCGCTTTGTAAGCCGCATGAACTTTGATGGGGTCGTGGCCGCCGAGACGCATCCGGGTCAGTTGCTCGTCGGAAAGGTGCTCCACCATCTTCAACAAGCGAGGATCGGTTCCGAAGAAATTCTGGCGGAAGTAAGATCCGCTCTCGACGAAATACTTCTGATATTGCCCGTCGCTGATCTCCCCCATGCGGCGCACCAGGATTCCATCGCGGTCGTTGCGGATCAGGCTATCCCAGTCGCCACCCCAGATCACTTTGATGACATTCCAGCCGGCGCCGCGGAAAATCGCCTCCAGTTCCTGGATGATCTTCCCGTTTCCCCGGACCGGCCCGTCCAGCCGTTGCAGGTTGCAATTCACCACGAAGATGAGGTTGTTGAGCTTTTCTCGCGAGGCCAGGGTGATCGAACCCAGCGATTCGGGTTCATCCATTTCGCCGTCGCCCAGGAAAGCCCAGACTTTGCCACCCGTCACTTGCTTCAGGCCGCGGTTCTCCAGGTAGCGCATGAAGCGCGCCTGATAGATGGCCTGAATGGGCCCAAGCCCCATTGAGACCGTCGGAAATTCCCAGAAGTCCGGCATGAGCCAGGGGTGAGGATAGGAGGAAAGCCCGCCTTCCGGCTTCAGTTCACGGCGGAAGTTCTCTAGCTTCTGCCGGGGGATGCGGCCCTCCAGGTAGGCGCGAGCATACATTCCAGGCGCGGCATGTCCCTGAAAGTAAATGATATCGCGATCACCATCTTCCGTTCGTGCCCGGAAGAAGTGGTTGAACGCCACTTCGTAGAGAGTCGCGGCCGAAGCGTAAGTCGAGATATGGCCGCCGATGCCTTCCTGAATCTTGTTGGCACGCACCACCATGGCCAGGGCATTCCAGCGGACCAGGCTCTTGATGCGACGCTCCATCTCCTGGCTGCCGGGGAAGGGCGGCTGCGACACCGACGCGATCGTATTCTGGTAGGGTGTGGTCGCGCTAAACGGCAGATTGACCCCGGCGGCCCGGCGGGCATGCAACGAAAGCTGCTGCAAAAGCCGCCCGGCACGCTCCGGGCCTCCCTTGGACAATACATAATCCAGCGAATCCAGCCACTCGCGAGTTTCCAGGACTTCCAGTCCGTTTGTCTGGGTTTCAGCCACGTGTGCTCTCTCCGTCTTCAGGTGGAATGTTCCATCATAGACAATTGTGTAAAATTTTGCTGGAATTGGGCTGCACGAAGGGGAATACCGGGATCAAAATATGCGAAAGTAGGAATCCGCCGCCCTGTTGAGATCATCATAGGCACAGTGGAAATTGACTGACTGCCCTTCGCATTGCCGCTTATCAGTTCACCGGGAGTTCACTAAAGCGGCTTCATTCGTGCGAGATTCGATTCAGAGAGGAGATTTTCGATGCCCAAGAAAGTTGCCACGGAGAATCATTCCAGACTTAATTCCCAGCCACGAATCCACCAAAGCACAGGAGAAATCCAGAAGTACGGCACGGTCACCCACGCCCTGCCATTGGAGCTAGACGAGCCGGTTCGATTGGAGAGTACTGAACACCTCAACCAGCTGCTCGCGGATACCATGACTCTCCGCGATCTTTATAAGAAGTCCCATTGGCAGGTTGCCGGACCAACCTTCTACCAACTGCACCTGCTGTTCGACAAGCATTACGGGGAGCAGGCGGAACTGGTGGACACAATTGCCGAGCGCATTCAGTTGCTCGGCGGTTTGAGCATCGCCATGGCCCACGATGTCGCCGAGACCACCCAAATCCAGCGTCCGCCGAAAGGCAGAGAAGAAGTGCCGGTACAGATCTCCCGCTTGCTGGATGCCCATCAGATCATCATCCGTGAAAGCCGGGAGCTTGCCAAGCGCGCTTCCCTGCTGGGAGATGACGGCACCAACGACCTGGCGGTCAGCGATGTACTCCGCACCAACGAGCTGCAAGTGTGGTTCCTCAGCGAGCATCTGGTAAACATGCCGCTGGTGGAAGCCGTCTCGCCTGCCGCGGCTGCGGACTGAAAATGGCCCCAACAGACTAAGGAAGATCAGGCCGGCTCGATGCCGGCCTTATTTTCTGGTTGAGAAAAAAAGAGACGTGGCGGATCGTGGCACGCTGATCAGAGCGCGGCCGACACTCCCGGCACCGGATATTGCAGGCTCAAGCGGACTACTTCCCGGGTCACTTGCTCGTAGCTTTCCACGACACGGAGAGAGGATGGGTGCCAGCCCGGGAAAATCATCCCGACATAAAGCCGTGGAATGGCTTGAAAGGCATAAAGCCGCAGCCGGATCGCGTGATCGACCAGCCTTGCGGCGGCTTCCGCAGTCGTCGGATCGGGACTGCGGCGCGCCGCCTCTCCGACGCGCAACAGGATCGCCGCGTTTTGGGCGGCGCAGGAAATGTATTCCACGGCCGCCTGCAAACGCTCGCGCTGAATCTTCCGGAATTCGGCTGGGGGCAGGCGTTGTCGCAGGAAATCGTCCTCCGCCGGGTCGATCAGATTCCGGAAAGCATCAATATCCACGGGCCGAAGGTGCGTGGCGGGGTTTTGCAGAACCTGGGCAGGCGTGCGTCCTCTTCGCAGTTGGAACAAAAGTCCAAGGACCACAATCGCGCTTACTACGAGAATAACGGGAACAATCATGGCCGCAACAAACGCCGCAACTCCTGGGTCCAGGTTTCCATGTCATGGCTGGGCAACATCCTGGCAAAGGAATCCATTGCGGTTTCCGGCCGCATGACATAGGCCGTCCAAACCGCAACCGAGCACAGAGCCGCCGCCATCGTAATCAGGGTCAGGAGATCAGTCGTCGGACTCGCCTGCGGCGATTCAAAGCGAGATCGAATGGCGAAGGTCGCCAGGTTCACACTTGCCAGAATTCCAAATCCCAGCGCGATGCCAAACGTCCGACTTTGCAAAGACAAGCCAACTTTTTTGGCACAAAAGAGCAGGACAACCACCAAACCACACTGCACCAGGCAAACCGTTTGCTCGATGAGGTCGACCTTGGACACTACCATGCGTAATTCGTCAGCCGGTTTCAGCCAGGCCAGGCCGACCCCGATCAGTAAGAAGAAGACAGTAGTGCCCCGGAACAGATTCGTCCCTAAATTGCACAATGCAGGATAATCGCGGAATGCGCGCTTGAAGATCTCGTAAATCACGGCAAAACTGAGCACCCATCTCAGCAGACTTCCGACCGTAAACACCATGAAATACAGGCGGCCGTCGAAAGGCGACGAATACCTGATTGCCTGCAGGATGCTCGCCTGCAAAACTTTTTCGCCGGTGTACAACACAAAGATGGGGAAATCCCTGTAGAAACGACGCACAATCATCCACGCCAGCAGCCCCGCATGAAGCAAGAAGCGCGCGGCCCACAAGTAGCGTACGAGCGAGTATAAAGTCATGGGCTACCGGTTGCTAATATTAGCGATTTGCCCGGTAGCCCACAACCCTTTTTCAAATCGGGAAAGTTGCTATTCCCGAAATGGAACTACCTGCCTAACTGCAAAGCAACGTGTGGTGGGCAGTTGCCGGGATTGTTACCACAGTTGGGAGGCGGATCCATGATGTCCGCCTTCAAGGTTGAAGGAACGGAAATGACGGTGAGAAACAACACAGAAGCGAGCAGAATCAGTTTTCTCTTCACGGCGGAATCTCCTTTTCAAGGGGAATTGCGCCGTGATAATGTGCGAAAAGAGTCGGTCCGACCTAGGCTGGGCCGAAACTTTCAAATTTCCAAAAACGTAACTTCCATGACTCTTTTTTCAGCCCAGGAAGACCTGCAGGAGACTACCTTGAAGTCAATCAGTGGCTTCCTGCGCAGGCTCCAGTATGTTGCCGGGCTAAGGGATAAAGAAGGACGGTGCGCGCACTGGGGGCTGGTTCGCGTCTACGGGGAAACGGCCTCGAATCGGG
The DNA here is from genome assembly GCA_049582765.1 of Terriglobales bacterium. Classification (GTDB taxonomy): domain Bacteria; phylum Acidobacteriota; class Terriglobia; order Terriglobales; family Acidobacteriaceae; genus JBAUUQ01. The sequence goes on along the minus strand of JBAUUQ010000043.1, from coordinate 271,214 downwards.
CGTTAGCCGAGGTGCATGGCCAGACGCTCTCAAGGGTGTTGTCTACACCGATCCAATCTCTGGAAACGGATCTGCAGACGTCCAGTGAACATGCTGGGATTGCAGAGAGCGCGTATCTGGAAGAACTCTCGCAAAGTAGTGCCCGACTCTTGCCCCCCGCTCCGGGAGCCGGATCCGGGCGCCACCTCAGTTCAGTACTTCACGCTCTCTCAAGCTTACGGAAGGCTCGCAGACCGGACGCCAGTCCCCGAGTTTGATCGCGATCCCCACCACTTGGCCGATAACCTCGGCTTCCTGAGGGTAGCGCAGCACCCGCGCTGCCACCGGGGATAAAGGATGGGGCTGCAGAATGATCTCCTCGCGGCTCAAGGTACACCAGCAGCAGGTGTGACCGTCGCGAGTTTCCACAAAATAGATTGGGCGTTCGTACTCCGACCTCCAGGCGCCCTCCAGAACCCGGTTCCGGGATTCGTCCACCTGGACAAAACTCCCCGGGGGGAGGAGAGGGTACATCGTCAAATCCTCGCTCCCGATATAGCCATAGGTGTAGCGGTGCGATTCAAACTGGGCCAGATAGGCAAGTGGCACCATTCCCCATTGTTCCACCATGCGCCCGAAGTTCACCGTACGCCGGGGATCAAATCCAGGATCCAGGCGCACCGGCATCCGTACACTGGACAGGTTGGTAAGCGCCTCGGAAAGATGAGATCTGGGCGGGATTACGAGCTCGAGGTCTTGCGCGATTCCGTCCAGCTCCACGCCGTACCAGGACAAGAGCTCTCGCAGGTCTTTGCGATAAATAACGGAGAACGAGTAAAAACGAAAGATGCTTGGGGTGACTCCTTTTGTTTCGATATCGGAAAGCCGGCTGGGTGGGATGGCAAATTCATCGTTGCAATGTTTCTCCGCAATGCGGGCGCTGGCTTGCTCGACATCCCGCATGGTCAGTCCCAGGAGTTCGCGTTGCGTACGCAAATTCTGTCCTTTGGAGAACATCTACATCTCCCTTCCGCTTGCAAAGTATCGGTAATCATACAACTTAGCTACAAATGTGGTTCAGCCAATCCCCCCAAACGACCGTTTCCCAAAATGGACCCGAGGCACGCCAGATTGGCCATTAGCGTCCATTTTTGTTCCAGATTCGTAACGGGTCAAGGGCGCCCCAAGACAGTGAGGCAGGAAAGGGGGAGGGCACAAAACATCGTTGAAAAAGATCGACGTCGAGCCTTAGCGCTTCCAGGCAATCATCATGACTAAAACGACCGGCAAATAGATCACCGAAGCGTGCAGCACCCGGCTGGCCATGACGGCTGTGGCGGATTTGGTCAGCTTAAGCACGTGATAAAGGAAAAAGCCTCCCGCCGCGCACATCGCGCTTAGATAAAATGGCCCGCCGCGACCACCGAGCGGCAACAGCGTGACCACCACCAGGACGGTTGTGAAACCAAGAATTTCGGCTCGGGTGAAACGCGACTCTAAATCAAAGCGCGGGAGCATGCGGTAGCCGGCACGCGCGTAATCCTCCCGGTACATGAGAGCGATGGCCAGGAAATGGGGGAACTGCCACAGGAAAAGGATGCCGAACAGGAACCAGGCCCGGCGGTCGATTGCGGCGCCAGCTCCCGCCCATCCGATCAGGGTCGGCATGGCGCCCGGAACCGCTCCCAGCAAAGTACACAAAGGCGTCTTCCGCTTGAGCGGCGTATAGATCAGAAGATAGGACAGCAGGGTTGATACAGCGAGCAGGGCTGAGAGAACATTCACCATAAGCGCCAGATACAACCCTCCGGCCAGACTCAATAGCATCCCGAACAGAAAAGCTTCGCGAGCACTCAGCCTCCCCGAGGGCAATGGCCGGGATGCCGTCCGCCGCATCTGACCATCCCAAATTCTTTCCATCCACTGGTTCAAGGTCGCCGTGCCGCTGGCCACCAGCAGCGTGCCGGCAAGCGTATTGAGCAGGCCAACGATCCGGAACGGCCCGCGAGACGCCAGATAATATCCGGCCGAGGTGGTCATCAAAATAAGCAGGTTAACTTCGGGCTTGGTCAGGGTGTAGTAATCCTGCAACTTGGAGGAGCGCATCTGCGGAGAAGTCGGGTTCGCCATTCGGTTGGTGGCCGCCATTTTACCAGTCTTGGCCGGATTCGCCAGCTTCATTGCTCCGTCTAACCTGATGGTCTTTGTGACGGATGACAAAAATCATGCCGATCGACCCGAGCGTAGGCGGAATAACAAGAATCAGAATTCCGCTGCGTAACGCCTGGATCATGCGTGCGCCCGCTGAAGCCGCCTGAGTATAACAGAGGGCGCAGTTCTGCGCGAAAGCGGGCACGGGCGTCCACAGCAGGATCAGCCCCGCAAGTGCCAAGCCACAAAATGGAATCAGCCTTTTCAAGTTTACTTTTCTCCGCTCTGGCAAAAATCTCCGCTTACGTTGACCAGGGAGCGCCCAGCAATTCCCGGAAGCTATCGGTCCAGCCATATTGCATTGCCAGAAGTACGAATACGGTGAAGATCGCGACAAACCACAAGAGTCCGCGGTTGTCAGAAAGGTGCATGAAGAACAAAAGCGCCAGCGCCGCCTCGACCACCGCCAGAAACAGCATCCGCGCGAACATTTGCGGCCCCGTGATGTGGGAATATGCGATCACGAACTGCAGAGCCGCGATGGCAAGAATGCAGAGGTACACGACCACGTACTTTCCGCTGCTACTTTTGTTGTGCCCTTCCGCCATAGCCATAGTTTTGCTCCTGTTTCCTTAGTGTCCGAGATTAAGCAGGTAGACCAGCGGCACCACGAACATCCAGACCAGATCGACGAAGTGCCAGTACAAGCCCGTGATTTCCAGGTCGTCCGCATTGTAGCGGCCGCCCCGGTAACGGATCCCGACCACCACCAGCGCAATTACGCCGCAGGTTACGTGCAGCAGGTGCAATCCGGTGATGCTAAAAAAAGCCGCGCCAAACAGGCCCGTACCCCACGGGTTCTTGAGCAGGGTCATGCCTTCGCCGATGAGTCCCAGCCACTCCCGGATATGCAACAAAGCGAAAAGGGCGCCACCTCCAGCCGTAATTAACGTCCAGTTGAACCCTCTGGCCTTATCGCCCCGCTTAGCCGCGTCAATGGCAAATAGCATGGTCAGGCTGCTGGTCACCAGGATGAAGGTCATGATAGCCACGTTCGTAATGCTGTGGAATGGCCGCGGCCATTCAGGCGTGGCGTTGCGGAGGAAACCATAAGCGACCAGGCACCCGGCAAAGGTTGCAGTGTCGGCGATAATGAACAGCCACATCGCCATCTTTTTCGCCGGGACCGAGAATGCCGGCCGCTCCATGAGGGCGGTGTGTCCTCCCATTGTTGTATCGGCGTGACTCACAGGTATTTCCTCCGGTTGAGCTTGGTTACAGCTTCATCCACAGCAACACCAGCAAATACACCCACAGCGCGTCCATGAAATGCCAGTAGCGCGAAGTCGCATCCAGGGTGCTTTTTCGCAGAATCGACTTATGCAACCTGCGGATGACCCGGACCAACCCCCCGAGACCACCCGACACATGCACAGCATGGATCCCGGTCAGCACATAGAAAAAGGAACTGTTAGGGTTGGTGGCCAAGAAGACTCCCTGGGCGCGCAGTTGCAGCCATGCGGCGTACTGTCCGGCTACAAAAAGCAGCCCCAGAGACAAGGTGATGTATAACCAGCGGGCTGGGTCAGCGCCCTGATCCCTTCGTCCGGTCATGAAAGCGCCCACCCGGCGGCGTGCCACTTCCAGGGAGACGCTGCTGGCCAGAAGCACCAGAGTATTGAGGTAAAGAATAGGCGGCAAGGTAAGATGCCGCCAGTCCGGCGCGGACCCCTGGCGAACGATCAGGGCGCTGGTGAACGCCGCGAAAGTCATGGTGATGGACGCCAGGACGACCCAGATTCCGGTCGACGATGGCGCCGGCGAATAGTCCTTCACCCGGCGCAGATCGCCGTCTGCCGGAACCAGGTTGCGCCCACCGTTCCCAGAACTGCGGCTAGGCCGCGATGGGTCCCGGCGTGGTTCGATCTTCGGCGGTTCGTGGACCGTGGTTGCCATTTGTCAGAGACCCCCTGATTTCGCCGAACTCTTTCCCGGACTATGCCTCGTCGTGCGCCGACTTCACTTGCTCGGGGGATGCCTGCATCACGTAGTCGCCCACCGAGCTTTCCACTCCGTATTGGTAAGGATCGTGGTAAACCACCGGCAAATGGTCGCCAAAGTTATTGTGCGGCGGAGGCGTCGTAGGCGTACTCCACTCCAGGGAGGTAGCTTCCCACGGGTTGTCGGGCGCCGGCGCCCCCCAAAACCGGCTGTAGAACAAGTTGAACAGGAAGATGAACTGAACCAGTCCCGTTAGAACCGCGGCCACCGTGATGAATTGATGCACCGGAATGAGCGGCTGCAGGTAGTCGTCGACGAACGCCTGGTAGCGGCGGACATTTCCGGCAAATCCCAGGTAGTGGAAGGGCATGAAGATGCAGTAGGCGCCCACAAACGTAAGCCAGAAGTGGATCTTCCCCAGAGTCTCATTCATCATGCGGCCAAACATTTTGGGGAACCAAAAATATGTTCCGGCGAAAATCCCGAACATCGCCGCCACCCCCATCACTAAATGGAAGTGCCCTACCACGAAGTAGGTGGCGTGGAGCATGATGTCGATGGAGGGCTGCGCCAGGAAGAAGCCGCTGATCCCGCCGCTGATAAACATCGAAATGAATCCCAACGCGAACAGCGAAGCGGTGTTAATGCGCAGTTTCGACCCGTAGAGACTGCCCAGCCAGATCAGCACCACGATCGCGGAGGGAATCGTGATGATCAGTGTGGGAAAAGAAAATGCCAGCGACGAGACCGGGTTCATCCCGCTGACAAACATGTGGTGGCCATACACCATGTAGCTCAGGACCGCCAACGTTCCCATGGAATAAACCAACACACGGTGGCTTAGCATCGGCCGGCGCATGTTGGTGACCAGCACGTGAGAGACGATTCCCAATCCGGGAACGATGGCGATATAAACTTCGGGATGCCCGAAGAACCAGAACAGGTGTTGCCACAGCAGTGTCGATCCCCCCGAGTGTGGCTGTAGCTGATCGTTGATCACCAGATTTGAAGGCACGAAGAAACTAGTGCCGGCGACGTGGTCCAGAATGAGCAGAATGCATGCCGGCATCAGGACGGCGAAGGCGGTAAGACCCATGACAGAGGTCACGAACCAAGCCCAGGCGCTCAGCGGCAGGCGCCACATGCTCATGCCCTTGGTCCGCATGTCGAGTGTGGTGGTGATGAAATTCAGCGAGCCCAGCAACTGGCCGATGCAGAAAATCCCAATCGACGCCGCCCAGAGAACCACGCCCATGCCTTGGCCGGGGCCGCCGACCGTCCCTACTGCGCTCAGAGGCGCGTACTGCGTCCAGCCTCCGAGGGTGGGGCCATCGCCGACGAAGAACGAAGACATCAGGACCAGGAAGCCCACAAACGTGACCCAGAACGACATCATGTTGAAGTGCGGAAACGGCATGTCCTCCGCCCCGACCTGAATGGGCAGAAAGTAATTGCCGAAGGCGGCAAAGGGGGCCGTGGTCAACACAAAAAAGACCATGATGGTAGCGTGCATGGTCATCAGCTGCAGATAATATTCCGGGGTCATCACGTTGCCGGGCGCGCCGTTGGCGGAAAGCAGGTGCAGCCCCGGAATGGCATAGTTGGTCCAGCCCAGGTGAATCCGCATCAGCCAGGAAAGCACCATACCCGCGAAGACGGCCACCAACGCCAGACCGTAATACTGCTTGCCGATCACCTTATGGTCCAGGCTGAAAACGTGCTTCCGGATGAAGCTGGTCGGAGCAGCATGTTGAGATACGGAATGCGCAGAAATATCGTGCATAGGGTCACCTCGAACTGATGTTCCAGCATCCCGCCCTTGGCTGCGGGACGGATCTCACTTACTGCAACGCTGCTTCCTTCTTTAGCCAGTTGTCAAAGTCTTCCTGGGAATACACATAGAGATACGCCTTCATGTTGTAGTGTCCCAAACCGCAAAGCTGGGTGCAGACGATCTCGTACTTGCCAACTTGAGTGGCGGTGAAATGGACCGAGAGGTCCAATCCGGGAACGAAATCCTGCTGCACACGCAAGGCTGGGACAAAGAAAGAATGGCCGACGTCTTTCGCATGCATGAGCAGATGAATTTCCCGGTTGATGGGCACGGCCATTTCGGCGGTCACGATGTCGTCCTTGGAATCCTGGTCGTGAGTGGTATCCAGACCGAAGAAGTTCGCGTTGGCTTCGCTGATCTGGTCAGCGTGAAGCGGGCCGAACTTTCCATCCGGACCGGGATAGCGGAAATAGAAGGCGAATTGTCCTGCCTGAACCTGCACCGGCAGTGCGTCCGCCGCCGGCGGCGTTAAATAGGCGGTAGCCCAGGCCTTGACGCCGAAAATGCCCAGCGCCAGAACCTCGGTGCCTACCAGCAAAAATGCAGCCAGCACCATCGCCTTGGCGCCGCCGGGGAAAGTCTTGATCTTGTCACCGGGTCGCGAACTGGAGAATTTCCAGATAAAGAAGGCCAAGATGAACTGCGAAGCCAGAAAGGCGATTCCGGCCTCAGCCATTGTCTCTGACATCTGCTCGTCAATCAGGGTACCGTTCTTAGAGACGTCCGCCGGCGCTTCCCAGGTGTGCCGAACGATGGGAATTGCGGAGAGAATCGCAATGATGATGATGGTGACTGCAAAGAACTTTGCCATGTTGCCCTCGCCTTGACCAGTTTCAGTTCACCTTCATTGAGTCCGTCGCAAGTTAATCACTCGCTCTTCCCGCGGGGCGCACGACAGACCCCCTAAACTGGCCAGCGGCGCTGGCCAGCCCAAGGCTTTGAGAAACAAGTCCGGCGATGACTGCGAATAGCTAAGCCACCGCTTGTGTCGTGCCGCCACAGGACTCGATCGCGCTCGCTTCGTCCTTATGAATGTCGAAAACGGCGGACAGCCGGGTCATCTGAAGCAAGTCATGCACTCGCTTGTTCAGATTGGCGAGTTTCAGTTGCCCACCCTGATTCCGGAGCGTCGTGTGAGCCTTGACCAGCTCCCCGACTCCGGAACTGTCGATGTAATGCACTTCGCCCAGGTTCAGCACGATCACCTTCTGGCCCTTATCCGCCAAATCGCGAACGATCTCGCGAAGCATGACGTTCCCCTCGCCCAGCGTAATTCTTCCGCTGATGTCAAGGACGGTTACTACCCCCACCATCCGGGTAGCGGTTTGCATCTTGACAGGGGTTTCTCCTCGCATTCCGAGTCCGAGCCGGTCAAGAACCGAGCATGCTGCGGCCGCAAGTTCCTGCGACTCGGTCCGAACCACGATCAGCGATCGCCCCTCCTTGAGTACTTCGCGGAAGAACGCTACATCCTCGGCGCAGTCTTCCGTCGGGGTCGGTACCGGTGCTGACGCGTCATCCGCGGCTGCTGAGCCCATTCTGGAACCGGCCTCCGATCCCGCAAGCCCTAACAACGCGGCGGCGCCGAACCCCAGTGCAAATACCGTCCCGATCCCGGGAAGAAGCAGCGTCGCCGCCACCACCCCGGTTGTCATTCCGGCGGCGCCTCCCACGAAGCCCCCCACATATGCGCCGAACTCTTTCGCAATCGATTTGGCCTCGTTTTCCGACCGAGTCAGATAAACGATGGACCCTTCCGGCACACCCCGCTGTTGTAACTCCTTGACCGCCTCTTCGGCGTGATCTCGTGAAGAAAATACCCCGATCGCAGTCTCCATAAATTGCCCTCCTATCACCCAGGCCTGATTTAGCGCGCAGTTGGTTTACGGTCAACCCGCTGCATACCAAGCTGGACGCGCCATTTGCACTGGGCAGCTCTGGCGCAAAACTCTGTACTGAGGGTGAAGATTTGTCAAGTTAATATCCGTGCCAATAGCGGATTGCCAGACTTTCGACCACAGTGCAAAGCCTCTAGAGCTGCGATAGGCCGGGATTTATTTCCGCTTCTTACTTCGCCTTGAAGGTGAACTCGGCCTTCGCCGCACTGCCGGCAGCCACCGTTACGGATGCCGTTTGAGTTCCCAGATCTTCCTGCCAGGCGGTGACGGTGTAGCTTCCCGCCGGGACGTTCGCAATCGTATATGAGCCGTTGCTATCGGTGGTTGCGTACGGGCCCTTTACCACAACGAAGTATCCATGCATCCAGGGATGAATGTTGCATTTCACTGGAATGGCCACTTCTTCGTTTTTCCAGCTGGTCACGATCGGCGGAGCCCCGGGCGGTTGCGACTTATTCCAAGGAATGTTGCCCTTCAAGGCGTCGGGTAGGGGGTGGATGTTATGCGTAGTCTGATCGCTGGTTATAACCTGGAACTTCTGATCCACGTCCATCGCCAAAACGTGTGGGGTATACATGCAACCCTTCTGATCAAACGTCGGCTGTTGGGAAGGGACCATGCTCGCTTCATTTCCCGTCAATCCTTGGGAGATGTACAAGACCACGTTTTCCAGGCCGTCGCCTTGCCCCACTACAACGTTCTCCATGTGCGCTGGACTACTCTCATGCAGCTTAGAACAGTAGGGGTCTTTCGACATGTCAATGCCCCTCATGTGAGGAACGGTGCCGCTGAGCTTTACTGTTCCGGTGATGGAGCCGCCGGCAGCCGCGCTAACCTTTTGATTCAGGGTCAGCGCGCCCACGCCAATAAGTACTAGTCCCGATAGTATTACTGTGAACTTCTGCCCGTGTTGTCGGTTCATTTGAGTCTCTCCTGAGAACGAAAGGCCTCGCCTGGTCCGGGATTATTGTTGACTGACTGGCTTTAATCCCAGCTGCGTGGCAATTTGTTTCTCTTTCATATTAAACCCATTATGGGGTTGCAACGTGCGCAGGTAAAACACCAGATCCCATGCCTCATCCGGCTTGATGTTGTCCGCGAATGAAGGCATCGGCGTACCATCCAGCCCGGTCATGAAAATGGTGTAGATGTCGCGGTCGGTGTCGCCGCACTTGGGCCGGGAGCCGTCGGTGAAATTGTATGGCAGAATCGGCCGTCCCAGATCATCCGTAAGCGTTGAGGCCGACGGGCCATTGGCCATTCCCTCGACACCATGGCACTTCCAGCACTGCACCTTTTGAAAAACTTCTTGTCCGGCCTTGACTCGCTCTGGAGTAACTTCCGGCTCCGGAGGAACCTGGATCGGCGTTCCCGCTTTCTCCTTCTGCCATCGTGGGGAAAAGTGCTTGATCCACGCCACCAGATCGGCACGTTCCTGTTTCGTGAAGGTGTTCCAGATCGGCATGTTGGAACGGTCAAGACCGCGGGCGATGGTGTTAAACAGGTCTTCATCCGTGGGCAGAGTACCAGTCGGCGTAGACCGGCACTTGAATGCCGCCAGTTGAAAATCGCGCGGCTTGGGATCAAGCCACACTGCATTCTCACCGTTGCCGTCGCCGAGGTCCCCGTGGCAGCCCACGCAATAGCGACGATAATCGGCAGCACCGGCCTTGGCGCTCCCCGTAATCTTGCCAACGTGACTGACCGCTGCCGGCGAATTCAGCCACTCTTGCTGTTGCACGGTGGTGAGTTGCGCCCCTGCGGGCAAGGCAAGCGCGAGAACAGCGGCCGCGCTCATCAACAACGAACACTGCAGGAATGATTTTGTCCGCATTGCTGTCCCCTCTAGAAATCAAAGTCAAAACCCGACATCAAACTGCTACTGGTCAAGGCGGAGCCGTCCGGCGCCATGCCCTGCCAACGGATCCACGAATACTCGTTATGCCAGGCAAAACCGGCCCGGCTGGTCATGATAGGCATGTATCGGAACCCGAATACGTAGCTGTCGATGTTCCCCAAGTTGCTTGGGTATAGGGTTGAGGCCTGTTGAGACATCCGCACCCACTCCGAGCGCTGAATGAAGATCAGCTGCGGGTTCCAGACGTAATGCGTTTCCACGAAAGCGCCGTTCCAGCTTGGGGCACGCGCTCCCGCGGGGAGCGTCGTTCCCGGCGTATTGTTGTTGGTGCAGGGAGTGGCGCCGTCGATGATGTCGCCGTAACACGCTCCGAACCATGCACTGTCGGATCCGTGCTGGGTAACCACCTGGAAATCCAGCTTGCCAAAGTAGAACAATCCGACAAAACCCTCGCGGCTGAAGGTCTTGTTTCCGGTTCCCGAGCTCACGATCGGAACCCCGCCGGCGGTAAGGTAAGTGGTGGGTGCCGCCCCGACCATGGCATAGGCGCCGATGCGCTCCACCCCCAGCTTGCCGGCGTCAAACGCCTGACTGGCGGCAAAGAACCCACTGTAGGAATTGCTGCCGTAGGATAGGTCGGGGTTCCCGTCCGTGGAGCTGAGCAGAGCTGCGGAGATACGCGTACGATCATTCACCGAATGCCCCATCCACTCCAGTCCCACCTGGTTGTCTCCGATCTGCCCGAAGATGTTGCCGTCGTTGACCGGAATGAAATGGTAGAGATTGAAGCCGCCTCCGTAGCTCGAAAGGGTGATCACGCGCTTCTCGGAGACCAGATTGTCGAGCTCGAACTTGCCGAACTTGAGGTTCATCCACGAACTGTGAAACAGGTTGTCGAGCCGGACGTTCACCGATTCCATATGGAACGCGCCGGTTTCATCCGAGGACGGAACCAGCAAGAAGGAAATATTCTTGTCGAGAGTGCCGCCGGTCAGAATGTCCAGGCCGCTGTAGTCGAACCCGGTATTGCTGATCTGGTGATTCACGGTTGCCCCGCCGGCGCCGTCCACAGCGATCTTGTCGGTACTTTCGCGGTGCCAGTAGGGTGTGATGCGCAACGTAATGGGCCAGTAGGACGGATTCTGCCAGATCGGGGCGTCGCGGTCGTTCATTAACTGGTAGCCATTGTCCTTGAACTTTTGCCCGAAGTAGTTCAGCATCGGCCACGCCTCATGGCAGGCCGAGCAGCGCAGTCCATACTTGCGAGCAAACGCCGGCAGGGCGTTAGCCTGGGGCAACGCCGCCGCGAGAAATAGGGCGAGCAACAAACATCCGGCAAAATACCTCCGGGGCGAGGTCATTCGATCCTCCTGATACGAATTCAAGGGCCAAACTACAATTGAATCTGTGGAAGCCGCACACAAGCGCCCCCCGCTGCTTGACGACGATGGTCGTCCGAAAAAGGCTTCACGGAAACCATCCCACTGATGAAAGACTTAGTACCCCAAGCTAGCCGCAAGATCCACTCTCCCGTTGGGAACGGAGCAGACCAAGACGCCGACAAGTACCCCACATGTGCGCGTAGACGCACTTAGTTACCATGCCCGCGCGAACGATGTCAAGAAAAAATAGTTTGAAAAATGATCAAGCAGATCAGGAAAGCCGATCAAGCGGGGCAATTGATGCCGCGAACCAGAACCTTGGCCAGCACCGCCGCCATCTCTTTGGCGCGAACCCGTTCATGGCCAAGCACCAGGGGACGCAGAAAGCCGAAGACCAATCCGAGCATTCCAACTGATTGAGCAAGGGCCTCAAGTTCCCCTGCAGGAAGCTTTTGCCAAACTGGATACTGCTTCAACCGCTCGCGAATCGCTTTGGCTCGCACGGAAATGACAGCATGGTTCATCATGGCCGCCAGGTCGGGATCGACAATGGCGCGTGGAATGAACACCCGTAGAAAATCGCGGTTCTCCCACATGCGCTCCACCTCCCAGTCCACCAGTTGCAGGAACTCTTGCTGGGGGCTGCGGGCCGGTTGCACTCCGTGGCTCATTTCGCCAACTTCCTTCGAGATGCGATACTCAACCAGTGCAGCCAGCAGGCCGGCTTTGCCCTGGAAGTAACGGTGTATGAGACCTTCGGCGCAGCCCGCCGAAGCGGCGATTTCGCGGGTGGTGGTGGATTCGTATCCCTTTGTAGCAAACAGTCTCAAGGCGGCTCGCAGGAGGGCCTCCTGCTTGGCCACACGGTCGCGCTTGCGGCGCGGATTTTCCGCCGGGAGAGTGACTTTCACCTCAGTGGCCGGGTGCGCTTGATGCGTGCTGGTGGATGAGTTCACGGCGAGTCCAAGGTTGCTAGCGAGATATCGCTCCACTGAGGTATCGGTGTCAAGAGCCTAAGGAACCCATTTTGTAAAAAAATTGTCAAACTCGGTAGCGCTTGCCAGATTTGTCCTCGAAGCTTGCAGACGACAGCGGCGGATCTTGCCGGTAACAAGGAATCGGATTTGATCTACGCATGAGCAGCGGTGCAGCCGCAACTTGCATCGAAAATGGGGGATATACCCTTTGAAACAGTTTTGGTATCGCGCGCCAGTTGACAGCGCGTCTGCGTGGAGAGTAATAGAGCTAGGAACAGGTAACGGTACCAGTTAAGATTCGCCCGGAAGGTCAGGGCCGGGGCCAGCAGTTGAATTCAGAGATCAGCAGCCAGACGCAAATCGCCATTCCCTCGCGGGTTCCGAGGCAGTCTTGCACCATGCGGGATGCGGTTGCCTGCCCGCGTAACCTGGCGATTGCGATCATGGTGCTGTGGTTCCTCTCTGCTGTTCCCGCGCTGCACAGCCGCGAACACAAGAAAGCGCGAAAGGAAGATTATGGCCAGGGCCTGACTACCGAGATTTCCGCTCCCGAGAGCGAAGTTCTGCAGGCTGTAGATGCCGTCGTCAACAGCGGGATTATTCAAGGCAGCAAGGAATACAACAAAGATCAGTACATTGAACATGCGTTGCCCGCCACTTCGTCGCCGTTATTCCCCCCCTGGACCGGCCCGGGCAAGATCTTCTTCAAGGTGCGCACCGAGGCACTCGATCCCCGCGGGTTTTATCAAAGCGGCGATATAGGAACGTTGGCAGTGCGCTATGTGGTGCAGCGCAAGGATGCCGGCAACACGATTCTGCGGATCGATGCGGTTTTCGCGGAAGATTTTCGACGCGTCGTCCACCCTTCCGACGGCAGTGTGGAGAACGCCGAGTACAAGGACATTCAAGACCATGTGGATGCTGCTGAGCTGGTGAAAAAGCAGGCCGAGGAAGCCGGAAAACACCGGCAAGAAGAGTTGGCCAGACAGTCACTGGAAAACAAGAGTCAACAAACCGAAGCGTCTGCTCTGGCGGCGGCGCAATCCTCGGCGGACACTCTGGAGCAGCATATTCAAAATCTCCGTCACCAGGTGGAACGTGTCGTCAAGGCTCCCGGCGGGGAGTTGAAGGCTGCACCCTTCCGGACCGCCGCGAATCTGAAAACTCTGGACACCGGCGCAGAAGTGGTAATTCTGGTCGCCACCCCGTATTGGTTTGGCGTGGAAACCGAAGATGGGCAACACGGCTGGATCAACCACGCACAACTGGAGCCGCTGCCATGAAATCAGTTGTGCTCCGCTCCTCCGAAACCTTGCGACGCACCCATGCGGCAATTCTCGCGGTGACCTTGCTTGCACTCTTCCCCGCGAGCCTGGCCCAGACTACTCCTTACGAGCGCACGTTCCCGGAATCCCCGGCTCAGGTGGAAAAAGCCCTCAAAGGCCTGCAATCCTCCGCCGGTCGGCTTCCCGTGCTGGACGGCTTCGTAGTTCCAGGAAATCATCCTTTGGAGCGTTACCAGCGCGGCTACTACCAGTGCACTGTACAGGTAAATCCAAGCCCGGGCGGCTCAGTGGTGCGAATCAGCGCCAAGATCACGGCTTGGTACGCGGATTCTGATCCGTCCAGGGCGGGTTACCAGGTTCTGGCTTCAAATGGCCGTATCGAGTCCGATCTTCTGGACCGCCTGGGCGACGCGCTCAACAGCAAAATTTCGGCCGCGGCGGAGCCACCGTCGTCTGTGCGAACCGCACCGGCGAAATCCAAGGCCCAGAACGACCCGCCAGTCCCCACGATTTCCGCGCCCATGCCCCGAGACACGGTTCGCGGGGAGCCGATCGGGGGATCCAAGAAGGCCGGCCCGTCGTCGCCTTTCACCGTGGGGACTCCTGCCAGCGAGGAAGTGGCGAGTTTGGAAACGCGGAAGGCAGTCGCCGACAAGCATGTCGAAGACCTGGAGAAACAGGCCAAGAGCCTGGAAGAGATTCTGCGCAATCAGGCGCATCCCACCAACCTGGCGGCCGTGAAGAAGGCAAACACTCCAATTCTGGGGAGCCCCAGCGAGGGTGCCAAGGTTTTATTCCTGGCCTCCGCGGAAGATGAATTCGAGATGCTCGACATCAATCCGGAGTGGGTGCATGTGCGAATCTCCGGACTGTCGCGAGGATGGATTCGACGTTCCAGCCTGGAAATGTCCTCATCGCCGACGACCGAAGTTGAGGTTCCCGAAAAGCCGGTGGAAACCGCTCCCGCAGGCAACACCTCGGCCAACACCGGACCGCCGTTTCAGGTGGAGAACGAACAGATCGCGTCTTTTCCGGGAGACTGGGGACCGCTGCGCGGCAAGACGGTAAAGATCATTTCGGTGCAAAAGGCGAGAGCCGCGGGAACGGGCTCGCAGGCCAAGCTGGATTTTGCCAAGTCAGTATTTGACCGGGAATATGCCGAGCTTACCAAGACCTCCAGCACCACGGCCGGAGTGGTGGTGATCTTTGATTCCGAGGATGGCGGAATGCTGGCCGCAACCCTTCCAGTTCTGCAATTATGGAAGACCGGCAACCTTTCCGACGAGGCATTCTGGCGCCGCTGCTACTTCGATCCGCCGGAGATGTTCAGCCCCTCCGGGCAATAGCCGCTGACCGCTCACGTTGCCAGTTGCTGGTATAGCTTCACCCAGAGCGGATTCTTGACAGGAAAGAAAATTTGGCGAGCTTTTCCGACCAATAAACGGTTGCCCTTCTGGGTCAGGGGCACGTTGGCGAAAAGCTTCGCCGGCGCCCCGGGCGCTGAATAGCCGAGCAGTCTTTCCGCAGGAGGCAGCTCGAGCGCCCAGACCTCGGTGATCTGGTTCCACTCTTTGGAAACGGCCAAAAGTTCCCGCAGCATGTCGCGGATCGCCGCCTTGCGATCGGCTGCCCGAAAATAGATCCGCGAATAGGCGGCTTCCAGATTTTCATGCAGATCGCCGTCGAACCACCACTCTCCTGAATACGCGCGATTCGATGGGCCTACCACTCGGAGAAAAAGCTTGGGGCCGACGTAGTTCTCTTCCTTCGGAACACCAACCAGGCCGGATCGCATCTCCTGGAGCTTGGAGCTAACTGCGGCTGCCGGGGACGAGCCGCGTCTCTGAAGCTCAGCCGCGTTGTGTGGGAGGGAGTAGATCTGCAGCAGGCGCTGCTCGATAGTCTTCCAAACTGGATCGTCCATGTTTCCTCCACGGATCGGTGGTGGCTTTGTTCACTCAGGATAGCGTTAAAAGTGCCGCTGAGCGAATGCCATCAAAGAAGGGCAGCCCAGAGGGGAAGCCGAGTTTGAATGTCCGGTTGTTTGCGAAGGCTATCGAAAGGTTGGAGGCGCGGGTCGGAATCGAACCGACGCATAAAGGTTTTGCAGACCTCTCCCTTACCACTTGGGTACCGCGCCTCAAGAACTAAATTAGTCTTGCATTAAGTAAAAGTCTACCGTCCGGAAACGGCCCGGCCGCGCAAGCGAAAAGCCCCGCCAGACACGGGGCCTCCCTGAGACTCTGGAGCAGCACACAGAACGAGCTCCAAACCAGCCGGATATCCGTTCCAGCTCCGAATCAGTATTGTAAACGGACCGGAGGCACCCCGCAAACCAGGCATGAAAGGTGATGCGGTGTCTCGTTCGCGAGCTCAGTCGCGCTCCAACCCTTTCCCAAAAAAGAACGCCTGCTCATATGCGACAGGCTTTGCCGTTTGCCGTTACTTTCGTGTGACCGCGGGGCGCGCACGCGGTATCTCCTAAGTATCATCGATTGTGCAGATTTTGACTCTCGTCGCAAGCGGGCGCGCTTGGCACTGGGCGTTCCCCACTCATTACCGCGTCAGGCAACTGAAGGTAATGCAGAAAAGCGCCGATATAACTCCGCAAACAACGATTCCCTTTGGAGGAGACAGAAATGTCAGCCTCGGGAGCAACATGGCCAATTCAGGACACCGTTCTGTCGGGACTGTTTTGACCTTTTGCCCACAAAGCTGGCATGAACGGAGTTATGCCCGAGCCACGCACAGCGGTAATGATCTTGGTGGAAGCGTCATGGGAAGACCAAGGTGGAATTTTGCAAACTGTTCCCGCGCGCATGGAAAACAAGTCCAACGGGGGGGCATGCATACGGGTCAAAACACGAATCAAGGTGGGGTCGAAGCTGCGAGTTCAGGGGCGCTGGGAGGGATTCTCCGGCGTTACCAGGTACTGCCAAAGCACGGGAAAGGAATATCTTGTGGGTATTCAGCGAGATGCGACTAGAAGTCCGAGCCTTAAGCAGTCCATTCCCGCGGATGCCCCAACGCGTGAAGGCGGAGGCAGCAGCTCTGCCACCGGTTCGACGCCCAAGATGCAAAACCAGCCGGTGCAGCAAGAAAGCAAATTGAGCGAAACACCCGTGCCCGAGCGGAAAGTGGAAAGCGTGCCAATCGTGAACAGCCCGAAGCGCGCGACCCTAACTCCTCCGCGCGAGGTAGGCCATGAAATGGGCAGCAAGGACAGACCCCCCGTCCCGCAGCCCCAAGACTTCGATGCTTCTCGATCGACTGAACTTCAAAGCAAACGGCCTCCTAGAGAAACGGAAGCTGCCAAGGAAAGGAAACCTATGCAACGCAAATGGCTCGAGCTGGCACCCTGGAGCAACAAGCAGGACGGCCCCAGCGAGAACGGCAACGGAAAGAGCAACGGCAAGGGCGAGAAGCAGAATCACGGAGGCCGGGTAGCCCCTCGCGGGGAAACGACGACCACGGATTTTGCAGCCGAGGGCGTCGCGAGCTTTCAAGTCGAGCTCTTGCCCATGGAAGACATTTATCTCGCGGCCGGGATCGTCAGTCCGCGGAAGGGATACAGCATCAAGAAAGTCGTGGAGATGCTGGACAGCGAACACACCCGTGGACTCTCGAAGGAGATGAAGCGGGCCGCAGTGCTGATGGCTCTCGACGCTGCCGGCGTTTCCATCGACGAATTGCGGCGGGATGCCAAAAGCCGTCAGGATGCCTTGGACTCTTACGAGGCTGAGCAAAGACGACAGATTGAAGCAGAGTGGGAACGGAAGGTGGAAGAAAATGTCCAAATTCAGGCTGAGTTGGAGCGCGTAAAAGCCCAATATATGGCGCGCATCACCCGCAACCTGGAGGCTGTGGCTCGAGAAAAAGCCACCTTCACCGCTTGGCTGGCCACCAAGAACCAGGAATCCCAAAGCACTGCGGAAGCCGCGGAGCTGTGTTTGAAGCCAGCTTCTTCCGAGCCTGCCCGGGTGTTGCTCCCGGCAGTCGCCATGACGGATGCCGTTGCCAAGCCGGTGTAGCTCCGACGCTCACCGTTGCCATCTCAAATGGCGCCCAGGCTGGTTGAAAACCTGGACGCCATTTCTATCCAAATACCTAATAGTTGGAGCGGGAGACGGGGGTCGAACCCGCGACATCGACCTTGGCAAGGTCGCGCTCTACCACTGAGCTACTCCCGCTCGGCAAGTCCGATTATAGACAACCGGGTAATATGCGGCAATGCCAGCGCTGGTAAGAAAAGTGTGAGCCCAACTCTCCTTAAGACGGGCGAGGACGCCCATCCTCCATCTTCTCCAAGACTTCGTTGGCCTTAGCGGTGATCTGGTTGCGAACGTCCCAGAGATCTTTATAGAACAGATGTTCCATGCGCTGATGGAGCACCTCGACCGGGGTCCCCATTGTGCCTACGACCCCGCCGCCGATAATTCTCTGCGCCAGCTTCAGGTGGTGAAAGCGGAACAGGTGAACGCGTTCGTCGAAATCCAGCAGGCGCTCCGCCACATCGTGCAGCCCGAAAAACTCCTGGTGGCGGCAGTAGATATCGTCCACCGAGAGGTTGGCCTTCTGCAACCGGACGTGCAACGCGTCTCCCAACCGCGGCCCGATGTGAAGCAGAGCCAGGAAACCGGGCGAGTCCAGCCCGCTTCCGTGGCCGAGCCCGGCGCGAATGATGTGGTAGTCGTAAGGTGTGATGGTCTCCAGCACGTGCAGCATGGAGATGGGATAATCCAGCATATGATTGGCCCGGCGGATGAGACGGGCGGCATTAGCCAGGTCGCCTTCCTCAATCAACGTGCGCGCCCGTGCCAGTTCCCAGGCAATTCCCTTCAGCAACAATTCTGAGCTCTGATGGACCACCTGGAAGGTCAGCTCATCTTCGTGGGTAAACTCGTCCGGCGATTTCTGCAGAGCCAGCAACTCGTCAGTGCGCAGATAGCGCTCGTAATCGGAGTTGCCGGTACCAGGCAGGATCGGTTTTTTCAAATCATCCATGGGAACAAAGAATAAAGAAATCAGCGATCAGTTCTTGTGCCCGGTCCACTGCGGATCTTTTTCCGGGGTCACGATCTCGCCATCCCGCATATGGATCATACGATCGCCATAGCTGGCGGCTTCCGGATTGTGCGTGATCATCAGAACGGTTTGTCCCAGCTCATGATTGGAATGCCGCAGCATGTTCAGCACGATCTCTGAGTTCTGGGAGTCCAGGTTGCCCGTAGGCTCGTCGGCCAGCACGATAGCGGGCTTGTTGATAAGCGCCCGCGCCAGAGCGACTCGTTGCTGCTCGCCTCCGGACAGCTCGGAAGGCCGGTGTGGCAGCCGCTTCTCCAGGCCCAGAAGCGAAATGATTTTGTCGAAGTAGGCCGCGTCACGATTTCCGTTGGCGCCGGCGATATCCAGAGCGATGTTTATGTTGGAACGCGCATCCAGGGTGGGCAGTAGATTGAATTTCTGGAAGACGAAGCCAATCTTGCGCTTCCGCATGCGAGTGCGCTCGGCGTCGGAAAGTTGCGCGAAGTCGTCGCCGTCGACGATCACACGGCCTGAATCGGCCCGGGTTAACCCACCCAGCAGATAGAACAGCGTGGACTTGCCGCTTCCCGAGGGACCGACCACGCTGATGAACTCGCCCTTTTGTATGCTGAAGGAGATGCCGCGCAGCGCGGGCACATCGATTTTGCCCACACGGTAGGTTTTACGCAGCTCTACGGCTTCGATGAAAGCGGCCATCCAACTCATCGATGATATTACACGAAGCCAGCAGCGCTGTGGGACGCGATGTGGCCCCGGTCAGGCGGCCGACGTATGCGAAGAAACACGAGGCGGCTGCGTCGGCGGGCGCTTGGGTCCACGCTTGCGCACCAGCAGCAGACGAATGCGTTCCAGCAACTCCGCCGGGGCATACATCCCTTTGGGAAGGAAGACGTCAGCCCGCGTGTTGTGATCGTAAATCTTGACCTTGCCCGAGAGGAGAATCGCCGGGGTTTGCGGGGACACGGTTTTGATCTCTTCGATGACCTGGGTGCCGTCGACTCCGGGCATCACCAGGTCCGTGACTACCAGGTCGATCCCGCCCTTCTTGAAGACGTCCAAAGCCTCCCGCCCGCTGGCACACGAGACCACGCGGTATCCGCGGGTTTCCAGCATGACTTTGCGAATGGATAAAGACTGTTCGTTATCGTCAACACACAGAATCGTTCTTTTTGGCTTCATTCTTGGAGTCCGGGAATTGCGCCGGCCGGGTTGCGCCGGAAGGGAAATTTTCAATGACAGAGAATCAGAGCGAGTGAAATCGTAACGGTTGACGGGAGCGAATGTAAAGTGTCGCGGACGTCAATGGGATGATGAGTCGGCGGAGGATTCTACGCGCGCCTGTATCCCCACATTTTCCGCGCTGTTCAGGCGAAAAGGCGTCAGAAAAAAATCTCCCCTCGAGCTGTCTCGACGACATTTCCACCGACCCGCACATTAACCACTCGATCATCTTTGCGGCCCGCCTGCACAAAAATCCGGCTGGGCCGAAGCATCTCGATACCCTGTTCGATCAGAACCCGCTCGTCGGGCTGAGCCACGCCGTGCGCCACCATCCAGGCTGCGGCACATCCCGCCGCCGAACCGGTGGCTGGGTCTTCCCCGTTGTAAAACACCATGCGCGCATGCAATCTTGCTCCCGGCTCTACAGTTTGCCGAGTCACAAAGTAGAAAAACCTGCCTCCTGTGCGTTCCAGGTAGTCGGCGGAATCCTTAGGTTCCACATGGAGATTCCTCATATTCTCCAGGCCACGCAGAGGAACAATAGTGAAGGGGACGCCCGTGGAGACGGTTTGAATGGGAAGTGAAGGGTCGATATCGCCATCGCGCAGACCGGAGGCGCGGACCACCGCCTCACGATCGTGCCGCTGACCCATTTCAGGATCCTTTTGAGTCATCTCCCCAAAGACCGGACCGCCCGCTGTCTCTTCGAATCGAACCGGAACCTTACCCACATTGAGTTCCAGCGCAACCTCACGGACGCCGCTTGCGCCGCGTAGCAAAAACGCGGTACCCAGCGTAGGGTGGCCGGCGAAAGGCAGCTCTTCCTGGACGGTGAAAATGCGCACCCGCACTCCCTGCTCCCGCTCCACCGCCAGGTCGCGTGGAAGCACGAAAGTGGTTTCGGACAGATTCATTTCGCGCGCGATAGCCTGCATTTGCTGATCGCTGAGCCCGCGCCCATCGGGGAACACCGCCAATGGATTCCCCAGAAAGGGCTCGGAGCAAAAGACGTCCAGTTGCACGAAGGAATAACGCCGCAGTTCTTTGGGCATGCCTGCTTATTGTAGCGAAAAGGTTAGGTCCGATTCCGCCCAGGAATTTTTCATCACCCAGGTTCCGGGACTTGCGACGGCGGTGCCGGGTTCGATACCATCCGCCGAGACCCAACTCGAAATCCTACGCAGGGGTACGAATTGAAAGTCACCCGAAGCTTGTCGATCCTCGCCCTTGGTCTCACTTTCCTGATGACGGCCGGTCGGGTCCTGGCACAGGACACAAGGCTCTCCGCCGACAAGCAGGCCAAACTGGAAGCTGCCGTTTCGAAGTTCATGGCGGCCGCCAGCTTGCCCGGGCTTTCTGTCGCAGTGGTCGAGAAAGGCGAGTTCGTCTGGTCGGCGGGTTTTGGCATGGCGGACCTGGAGAATTCCGTGCCCGCCACTTCCCTGACGCTTTACCGTCTCGCGTCAATCTCCAAGTCACTGACCGCGACCGGCGCCATGCAGCTGTGGGAGCAAGGCAAACTGGATCTCGACGCCCCAGTGCAAAAATATTGTCCGGAATTTCCGCATATGCTCTTATCCCTCACCGCACCCGCTTTTATCAGAAGAACAAGTCCGGCCAGGTTGTAAATGCGGATTTCCTGGATTCCAGCTACAAAATTCCCGGCGGCGGATGGTTATCGTTCGTTCAACCACGAAGGACACAGACACACGAAGGGAAATAGGTTCTCCTTCGTGTACCTTTGTGTCCTTCGTGGTTGACCGCTTTGCGTTCGTTTGACGGAATTTCTTCTGCCGCAGTATCCTAAACGGTATGCGCAGATGCCACAGGCCGTGCCCGACCAGTTGTTGTAGGAACGTGCCGGTTTGGGTGTAGCGCGAGGATTCTCTCCAACCCACCCGGCAGCACCGGGTGGGTTTCGTTTTTTGGCTTAACCGCACCTGTTGCCGGACGTGGAAGAGAAGTCTCTCAGGTTTTGCCCATCAAGTTGAGGAGGAATTAATGAGCACGCTGACTGAAACCATATCGACTATGCCCCGTATCAATGACACTGCCCCCGATTTCACCGCTGAAACCACTCAGGGCAAGATCAACTTCCATGAATGGATCGGCGACGGCTGGGCGATCCTATTTTCCCATCCCAAGGACTTTACACCTGTGTGCACCACCGAACTCGGATACATGGCAGGACTGCAGCCGGAATTTGCCAAACGAAATACCAAAATCATCGGTCTGAGCGTCGATCCGGTGAGCAATCACAGCAAGTGGGCGGCGGACATCGAGGAAACTCAAGGCCACAAGGTGACCTACCCGATGATCGGCGACACCGAGCTCAAGATTGCCAAGCTCTATGGCATGTTACCCGCGGATAGCGGAAGCACGTCCGAGGGCCGTACTGCTGCGAACAACGCCACGGTGCGGACGGTATTCGTTGTCGGTCCGGACAAGAAAATCAAGCTGATGCTTATTTACCCTATGAGCACCGGCCGCAACTTCGACGAGGTGTTGCGCGTGCTGGACTCCTTGCAGCTTACTGCCAAGCACCAGGTCTCCACGCCGGCAAACTGGAAGCCGGGCGGTGACGTGATCATCAGTGGGAACGTATCGAACGAGGACGCGCAAAAGAAATATCCCGGCGGCTGGAAGTCGCCGAAGCCATATCTGCGGATTGTCCCCCAGCCGAAGTAGGTTAGCAGAAGTGCAGAAGGCTACAACCCATAGGCCTGTTTGGCGGTACCGCCAAACAGGCGATCTCTTTCGCTAACCGAGAGCGCAGAAGTGGCGCGCTCGACCACCTCCACCCACTTCTTATAGCTGCAAGCCACCAGGGCCACGGGCCAATCCGACCCGAACATCAGCCGTTTGGCGCCGAAGCATTCGAGCACCACGTCGATGTATGGTTGCAGGCCGCTCTCCGACCACGTCTGCCAGCCGGCTTCAGTGACCATCCCCGACAGTTTGCAATACACGTTGTCGCGGCGGGCCAGTTCCTGCAAGTTTTCCCGCCATGGCGACAAGATGTGGTCTTTGATTTTGGGCTTGGCGATGTGGTCAACAATAAAAGTCAGCTGCGGATGCCGGTCCACGAACTCGATGGTCTGAGGAAGGTGGTGCTCGAAAATCAGAATGTCATAGCGCAACCCGAACTTCTTGAGCAACTTCACTCCGCGATTGAAATCAGCGCGCAACATGTAGAAATCGTCGGGCTCATCGTGCAGGACATGCCGGACCGCCTTCAGCTTGGGGCTGGCGGAAAACCTCTCTAGGTGCGATCCCACCGCGGCGTCGGTCAGAGGAACCCACCCCACCACCCCCCGCATGAAGGGACGGTCGCGCGCGAGGCCGAGCAGCCACTCGGTTTCGAGCAGGCTTTGCCGGGCTTGCACCGTAACGACTCCATTGATCCTGCCTTCCCGCATCGCCTGCCTCAACTCGCGAACCAGGAAGTCGCGGCGGATCCCGTCCATACCCTCCAGCATCCAGGGGTAGTCTTCGGCGGAGTACTTCCAAAGATGATGGTGCGCGTCGATGCGCTCGGTTTGCATAATGTCCGGCGCTCACATCTAGTTATTTTCCGGTCGACCCAGGATCCAGCCGCGATCTTTGATCCCCGAAAGCAGTTCCTGCACTTTCGCCAGCACTGTCTTGTCCACGGGTTCCTCGATCCAGCGCACGTCCTTCTCGATGTTTGCCGGATCGGCGGTTCCGACCAAAGTGGTATGAATGCTGGGGTCGCTCACCGAGAATTGCATGGCCAGCTTGGCGATGTCCGTTCCCTGACTGCGACAAAACGCCGCCGCGGCTGCGCACGCCTGCCTGACTTCAGGGGGAGCGGGATGCCACGCCGGCAGTTCATGGTTGGTGAGCAAGCCCTGGGATACCGGGGAAGCGTTGATAATGCCGGTACCTTTCTGAGTTAGCCAAGGCACCAATCCGGACAGGGTTGTGTCATTCAGCGAGAAGTGGTTGTAAGAAAGGATGGTGTCGACTTCGGCTAGGCCAAGAATGGTGCGAAAGATCTTGAGCGGATACCCTGTGACCCCGACAAAGCGCGCCTTGCCCTGCTGCTGCACCTGCCGCAGGGCGGGAATCGTCTCATTGACCACTTGATGGAGGTCACCGTACTCGTTGTCGTGCGACTGGATGATGTCGACATATTCGATTCCCAGGCGGCGCAGGCTTTCATCGACGCTGGCAAGCGAGCGCTTGGCCGAGAAATCGAATTCCGCGTCCCCATAACGCCCGACCTTGGTTGCCAGGTAGTAACGTTCCCGCGGAATTCCCTTAAGGGCCTTGCCCAGCACCGTCTCGGCCTTGGTGTAGCCGTAGAAGGGCGAAACATCGATGAAGTTGATGCCCAGATCCAGCGCGGTGTGGACGGTGCGGATAGCGGTGGCCTCGTCAACCGGCTTAAACACGCTTCCCAGCGACGACGCTCCAAAACTCAAGGCTGAGACCTTCAGCCCTGTCTTGCCCAGAGTCCGGTATTCCACGACATGCTCCTTATCTTACCTTATCTTCTGCCCCGCTGGCTAGCGGAAAATGTAGTAGAGAATCGCCATGGTCAGTAGCAGCAGGCCGGCCACAAGCCGGGGAGTGGTGGCGCTAGCGTCACCAAAGATGACCGAAATTGGATTTTTCCACGTCAACCCTTCCACCTGCTCGGGTGGCGGTGGCGGCGTGAGCAGACTCACGATCACGAAAAGCACGCTGCAAAGACAAAACACCCACCAGGCTTGCATCAGAAACGGAATCCCCAGCCGGTGGCTGATGATCTTCTCCGTGCCAAAGACCGGCAAGTCGAGAATGAACGACGCGGCTCCGACGAGGAAACCAAACGTGAGTGTGGCAAGCGAAGCTTGCTTAGTGCCTCTCCGCCAGAAGACGCCGAACAAAAAGACGGTGGTGATGGGAGGGGCCAAATCGGCCGCTATCACGTTGATTGCTTCGAAGATGCTGGAGTATCTGCCGCCCTGCGTAGACCACAGAATCGCGAGCAGCATGACTACAACGGAGCTGACTCGGCCGACTAACACTTGTGTCTTATCGGACGTGTTCGGGCGGAGACGCTTCACGATGTCTACCGCCACAAGCGTCCCTGAACTGTTCAGAGCCGCGGAGACCGCGCTCAGCAGGGCGGCGAGGACGGCAGCCGAGATCAAGCCCTTCAGGCCCGAAGGCAATAGTTGATTGATCAGTACCGGCAAGGTTTGATTGCTCGATGTCCCGATCAGGTCCTTGAACAGGACATAGGCAATGACACCCGGTAAGACGAGGAAAAAGACCGGCAGAATTTTCAGAAAGCCAGCCAGCAGCGGTCCCAGCTGGGCATCTCGTTCCGAGCGCGCTCCCAGCACACGCTGCACGATCGTCTGGTCCGTGCACCAGTACCAGACACCCATCACCGGGTAGCCGAGGAACACTGCGTACCAGTTGAGACCGGCGGCGCTATGCGACTGCAGCATGCTGAGCTGATTCGGTCGAATGGCGGCCTTGAATTGCTCCAGGGTATGAATCCCGTGCTGGGGAAGTGCCAGAAACGCGTACACCGTAATGATGGCCGCTCCCATCAGCAGGAAGGCGGTGTTGAAAGTTTCCGTGACTACGACTGCTTTCAGACCGCCGACCACAGTGTAGATAGAAACCACGATGGAAACGATCAGAATGGAAGTAATGACGCTGATTCCAAAGAATTGCTGAAAAACTGCGGCGCCGGCGTAAATGCTCATCCCGATATGAATGAACAGCGCCGCCATGATTGCCATAAAGGCGAGAAAGGAACGCGACGCGGGGCTGTAACGCCGCTCCAGAAATTCCGGCAAGGTGGAGATCCCGCTGCGAAAATAAAAGGGGGCAAAGACGAGCGAGAGCAGGATCAGAGTGAATGCCGCCATCCACTCGAAATTCCCCCACACCAGACCTTCGTTGTATCCCGAAGCGGTGAGGCCCACCAGATGGATGGTCGAGATATTGCTGGCGAAGAGTGCCGCCCCCACAATCCCCCAGGGAAGAGAGCGTCCGGCGAGAAAGAAGACCTGGCCGGTAACAGCCTGTTTGCGGGTGGAGAAGATCCCGATGCAGAGGATCGTAATGATGTAGGCAACGATGATGGCAAGATCGAGGATTGGAATTCGCAATGTTTTTCCTGTGTGCTGCCTTCGACGCCTCAGGCGTCTGAATCGTCCAACTCAACCAGGGCCTTGATCAGTGTCGATTTGCCCGGCAACTCCTGCAGAAGACGAGGCACTTCGGTCAGCGCCATGCGGTCCGTGATCCACGGAGTTGTGTCGAGCCTTCCTTCTTCGATCATGCGAATGATGCGCGGAAACTGCCCGCAACTATTGCGGCTGGCGTAGACAGTGATCTCGCGCCGGTGCAGCAAGGCATCGTCGATCGAGACGGGGTCCTTGGTCAGCCCCACATAAACCAGACGGCCTGCAGGAGCCACACTTTGCAGACTGTTGCTCATCGATTCGGAACTTCCAGTGGCGTCAAAGACCACATCAGCCAACTGTCCATCGGCTTGGGAAATCGCCTCAAAGCCCATCAGTTCGGTAAACTTGCGGCGCAACGGACTGTGTTCTATCACGCGCACCTGCGCGCCCGCCTGCTGGGCGAATTGCAGGACGCCCAACCCGATCGGCCCCGCTCCAATGACCAGAACGCTTTCGCCTTTCTTCAACCCGGATCGATTCACGGCGTGAGCGCCAATCCCAAGGGTCTCAATCAAGGCCAGATGATCCAGCGACAAGGTCGCAGACTTATGAAGCAGATCCATCCTAACTGAGAGAAAGCCCTGCATCCCGCCGTCCACATGAACCCCGTAAAGGCGGAGTTGCTCGCAGCAGTTGGTCCGGCCCCGCAGACAAGCCCGGCAAGAGCCACAGTTGATGTAGGGATCGATGGCCACCCGGTCGCCAACCCGAATGCCCCGCGGGTTTTCGGGAATCTCCACCACTTCACCGGAAAGCTCGTGCCCCAGGACGCGCGGATACGTATACACCGGATGGCGGCCAGCCAAAGCGTGGAAGTCGCTGCCGCACACCCCCACGCGCCGAATGCTTACCAAAGCTTCCCCAGGGGAAGGTACCGGCCGCTGCACCTGACGTTCGACAAACTTTCCCGGAGCCGCCAGCAATATCTGTCTCATTCCCCCATTCCTTTACTGATCAAGTTCGCCGGCCTCCTTCGTAGAATTGGTTCAGCCAAAGGAAACGTTGCGGCATTATAGGTAGATGCAAAGGCTTCCGTCAAGGTCATAGCATACACCGCGGAGTACGCTAGAGATTGCGAATATTACTCTTCCCCGGGGTGAAGCCAATCCGGGCACCAGACATTCAATTGCTGTACCAATTTGTTCCCAGCAGGTTAAAATAGAGCCCAGCTTTATTTCTCTGGGAAAGGCAACTCGAGGCACCTATAATTCGTTGCGATTTATGGCAAGCTCCGCAGAAGCTCGTCGCAAGCCCCCGGCCGACACCCGGGTTACCGCCAAGCTGATCAAAAGCATCAAGCAAATGATCTCGACCGGCGCCATTGTACCCGGAGCAAAATTCCCCCCTGAACGGGAATTGGCAAAGGAATTTGGCGTGAACCGGGCGTCCCTTCGCCAGGCGCTGAAAGTGCTCGAGATCATGGGCGTTCTGACTCAGAGAGTGGGCGACGGAACCTACCTGAGCGCCAGCGCCGAGTCGATTCTGAAGGAACCGATCGACTTCCTGATTTTGCTGGACGATCTGTCCCATCACGAACTGTTCGAGACCCGTATGATCGTCGAACCCGAGTTGGCCGCCCGCGCTGCCGAACGGGCGACGGCCGAGGATCTGATTGGCTTGCGCCGGGCGATTGTAGCCATGGAGAAGTGCCGGACCAATCAGGAAAGGTTGGAGGCCGATCTGGCATTCCACGAATGCGTGTTTCGCGCCAGTGGCAACCGCATCTGCCATCTGCTCTTCAAGGTGATTCACCGCAGCGTTTTGACCAGCATGGCGCAACTTTCCAGCCGCGTTGCGCTCGACCGGCCTTTGACATTTCACAAGCGAATCTATATCGCCATCCAGGAACGCAACGCTGAGGATGCGCGTCGCGAGATGCTGGCGCACATCGCCGACACCAAAGCGCTATTGGCCACGACCGGCAAGCGGCCCGCCTGACCCGGACGTCAGGTTTCTATTTACGCCCGGCGGCCGCAATCTCCAGCGTGGTCGGTTTGGTCGACTCCAGCGCCAGCCACACCACCAGGTCGGTGCCTTCCAGGTGGCTCACCAACCCGTAACGGAAGTTTGCCCCGCGCGAGACCGGCTTCCCGTCGATACTCAGTTTGACCTCCGCGTCTCCCCAGTTCTTCACCACAAACGCCGGATTCAGCAGCGGCGATTCAGAACTGGCCTTAAGCACGAACCGGAACTGCGAAGCGGCGGAACCGGCGTCGCGAACAATGACAAATGCACGCTGCGTCGGGTCGTAGCCCGCGCTCTGAAATCCCGGCCCACTGAGTTCCACGCCCGGCGGGGAAAGCCAGGACTTGGCCAACGGAACCAGCTCCGCAGCGGACTTCGTGGTTAGCCCGTGCAGCAGGATTTTCGTCATGGTGTTTTCAGTCTGGGCATAGGGTTCCCAAAAGATGTGCGAGAGAGACGAGTGCGAAGGCCGGTCGGGAGCCACCGCGGAAATGCCGCTGGATCTCACCTGCGCCACCGGCCAGTGATTCCACCACTCGAACATGGAGTAGGTAACCTCTCCGGTATATGGCCGCATCGACGAATTGACCGGTGAAACGACTTGGAAGGGCTTCCAGTTCGACTTGAGGTTCACCACCTGAATATTCGGATCTTCGGGCTTGTCCATCTTCTTCGCGGGAGGGCCTTTTTCCCAGGAATAGGTTGCGGTTTCGCCCTTCATGTTGCCGATGGTCAACGCATCCGGCCGGATATTGTCTTCCGGCCGCTGGCCCGGCCCGTTGATCACAATCGTTTCCTGGAATTCATGCCAGGTTTTGAAATTCGATGTCCAAAGGACCTGTTTGCGAACCGCAACGCCATCCGGATAAATGGTGAAGTATTCGTCGCCCCAGTCGGTCCAGCCCGTACTCGGATCCGGGTTCGCACAGGCGTAATTCACCACTTCGCAGAGTCCGTATCGCCAGTGAACTACCGCCCGCGCATCCGTGTTCTCGAGAATGCGGACATGCGAGTATCGGTTCTCTTTGTCCGACATGGGTTCGCAGTCTTCCCCGCCCGGACAATCGACCCTGCCACCCGTCTCCATGAACTCGTCGGTGTACCACTTGTTGTTTTCCGTGACCCAATCGCCGCCATAGTTTGTGCCTTGCCAGAACACCATGCGTATGGGGGCCTGGTCGAAGCGGACCACAACGTCGGAATTCGGAGCCACACGGCGCGGCAGCTCCCACATGGCGTCATACTTCAGGGTGGTGTAGAAGGCGCCGAATCGTCCGGGTCCGGGCGGTCCCGACGGCAGAACCGGCCAGGGCAGCGCATCTCCACTGGGCGGGTGCACTTCGGCGTACGCTTGTGCGATCTCCTCTGCCGTCAAGCTTCGGTCATAAATGCGCAGCTCGTCGAGAATGCCGTCAAAGGAATAGCGAACGGGAATCTTGGGATGGATCCATTGTGCGGGAAGAATCGGATCGCGGACTCTGCCGATAACCAGATCTTCCCGCTCCGTTGGACTCAGAGCTCCTTGCAGCGGCAGCTCTCCCACCGATTTTCCGTCGACATAAATCGTCAGTCCTTTTGCAGGATCGTAAGTACCGGCCACGTGGGACCACTTCTTGAGCGGAAGCTGCGACCTCGAAAGCAGAGACCACCACTGCCCTCCGACCGCAACCTTAAGTCCGAGATGACCGAAAGAATCGATTCCAAAGGAGTAACCGGCTTGCTCTTCTCGTCGATTCTCCACGATCGGAACCCAGTTCCACGGGTAGGTATTGATCGCTACCCAGGCATCCACCGTTATCCCGCCGGCGGTTTGCGGAACACCCTTGTAGCCACGGGTGATCATGGTGGTCTCCCCATCAAATCGCAGGCCGTTTCCGGAAACTCCGTTCACCCGTTCGAACAGCCCACCGATGGCATCATCCACGCCGCTGACCGAATCGTGCGCAACCTGCCCGCTGGTTTCATTGAAGGACCACTCGGCGACCGGGCGGCTGCTTTGTGCGAGTACAAAGGTTGGAATACAAATCAAGAGCCACGCTGCTGCCAAAACGAATCGTTTCATGGCCGACGCCTCAGAGGTGGAAGAATTTATAAATGGCTGAGCCAATCCGCCGGAAAGTTTATCTGTGCCGAATCCGAACTGTCAACCTTCCGGGATTGCCTTCGCGCGGTAGTCTGGAACAGTCTGTCCTGGTGCGCTGTGTCGCTAGCGCGACTTGTTTTCGCAGACTGCTCCCTCTTGCAGATCGCCAGCGGTTCTGGCGAGTCTTGTACGTTCCCTCCACCGCTCGTTTACAAGCGCCTCTTGACTTGATGATGAACTGGTGTACGATTTGGTTCATCCATTTGGACAGTTTTATGCGCAGACGAGAATTCCTGAAACTGAGCACCGGGGCGCTCGCCGCTACTGCGGTGCATGCCACTCCGAACATCCACCAAGCCTCGCCTGAGAATCGATCCAGAGATACTGGGGCCTTTTACGTTTCTCCTGCCGGCAACGACCGTCATGCAGGCACCTCGGCGGCTCCGTTCGCAACTTTGCAGAGAGCGCAGCAGGCAGTCCGGCAATCCAGTAAACGCGACGGTCCGATCACGGTAGTGGTGCGCGAGGGAACTTATTATCTGAGCACGCCTTTCATTCTTGGCCCCGAAGATTCTGGCAGCGACGAGGCCCCGGTGACTTATGCAGCCCAGGCCGGGGAAAGGGTCACGATTAGCGGCGGCCGCAAGTTGTCCTGCAAGTGGTCGCCGTACAAGAACGGGATCATGCTGGCTTCGGTTCCCCCGGGACTCGACTTCACTCAGCTCTTCATCAACGGAAAACGGCAAATCCGTGCCCGCTATCCGAACTACGATTCTTCCGTTCCGGGCAAGTCGGGGTACATTCAGGCTGCAGGTCCAATTCATGCGGGCACGGCGAACCCGTACGCCGGACCGGATGAAGATATGACATTCTCCACTCAGGCTCCGCGAGGCATTCGATTCGATCCTGAGACTTTTTCGAAGAGGAAATGGGAGAATCTGCAAGACGCCGAAATTCATATCTACCAGGCCGCGTACTGGGGAAACTTGCAGTGGAAACTCAAGGGCATCGATTTCTCTACGAACACGATCTGGTTTGGGGAGGGCGGGCAGCAAATCGGAGCCAAATGGAGCAAGAACCCCGCGGTTGTGAACCAGAAATCCCTCTTTTTCATCGACAACGTGTTTGAGGAATTGGACGCCCCCGGAGAATGGTTTCTCGACAAAGCCAAGAGCCTCCTCTACTACTATCCTGAACCCGGTCTGGATCTGGCGGCGGCTCTGGTCGAGGCTCCCGTGCTCAGCCAGGCAATCTGTTTCAGCGGCACGCAAGAGAACCCAGTTCATAACGTTGCGCTGCAAGGATTCCGCATCGCTCACACTGCAACGACCTATCTCCAATCGTACGACGTTCCGTCCCTGAGCGACTGGGCGATCCATCGCGGCGGCGCCATTCTCGCGGAGGGAACCCGCGGATGCTCAATCGAGGCTTGCTGGTTCGACGCGGTCGGCGGCAACGCGGTCTTCGTAAACAACTACAACCGGGGGTTCTCGGTCACCGGTTGCAAGTTCACGGAGACCGGCGACAGCGCCATTTGCTTTGTCGGCGACCTGGAAAAAACCAACGGCACGCAACGCGCGTTTCCCTACGAATGCCAGGCCAGCGACAATCTGATTCACGATTGCGGCTTCTACGGGAAACAGATTGCCGGCGTCTACATCTCCCGGGCCAAGCGGATCACCGCCAGTCACAACCTGATTTACAACATGCCTCGCGCCGGCATCTGTATCGGGGACGGGACCTGGGGAGGACATGTCATCGAATTCAACCAGACCCACGACACGGTTCGCGAAACCAGCGACCACGGCCCGTTCAACGCCTGGGGCCGCGATCGGGGGTGGGCCCTGGCCCAATCCCATGGACCCTACACCACAGACCGCAGCCTGGATGTCTGGGAAGCTCTGGTGGATGCCATGGAACCGGTCATCGTTCGTAACAACTTCTTCGACGAGAAATCCGGCTGGGGACTTGACCTCGACGACGGCGCCTCGAATTACGAGATCTACAACAACATCTCGGTGGGCGGCGTCAGCATGAAGTTGCGGGAGGGCGCGTATCGCAAGGTATACAACAACATCTGGTACCTGTCGAAAGGCGCTCCCTGCTTTCATGTGGGAAACAACGACAATCACGATCAGTACTTCAACAACATCACCGTGATGGATCCGGGCAACACGAAGTGGCCCGATGGCTGGCCCTGGTGGCCGCAGATGGTCTATTCGGTGATTGCCCCGCCCGCTGTGGGACCGTGGTTCGAGAAAATTGACGACAACTGCTTCTACTGCGTGGGCGGGGAATTTCAGGCCGTGGTCGATCAGTTGCGATCAGAAGCCGGAAAACGCAACCCTCAACGCTACGATCTTGCGGGATGGCAGAAGCTTGGTTTTGACCAGCACTCTGTTTTTGCCGACCCGCTCTTCATCGATCCCAAGAACCGCAACTTCCAAGTCAGTGCGGAATCGCCAGCCCTGAAAGTAGGCTTCAAGAACTTCGAAATGGGCAAGTGGGGATTGACCGGGAAATTCCCGGAGCAGTGGCGCGAGCCGAAAAGTTAGCTCCTGTACAGAATGAGAGGATCCATGAAAAGAATTACAGTGGCAACCCTGACGGTCGCAATCGTTTGTGCGATAGCTCTCTTCGCCAAGAGTCAAGCCTCGCATGTACAGCGCATCGCCATGGTCATCGGAATCAAACCCGACAAGATCAGCGCCTATGAGGCCTTGCATGCGGCTTCAAACCCCGGAGTCCGCGACTTGCTGACCAAGTACCATATGCATAACTTCTCGATTTTTATCCACCAGATCGACGAGGGAAAGTACTACCTGTTCGGCTATTACGAATACACCGGAACGGACTACAAAGCCGACATGGCGAAACTGTCGGCCGAACCGCGCAATCAGCAGTGGCTTTCTACCACCGATCCGCTGCAGATTCCGCTCTCCGGCGAGAAATCCTGGGCGATGATGCAAGAGGTCTATCACAACCCTTAAACAGGACTCCGCCGCAGCAATGACCAAGTTTCTTCCAGGGAATCACCGATGCATTTTCTACGATTGAAGCTGTTCGTAATTCTCGTCGCTGCTCACTCCCTCGCAGCCCAGGATTCAGGCCTGACAGCCTATTGGCCGTTTGATTCTTCTGAAGGGGCAGTCGCGATCGAAGCCAGCAAGCAAGCCGAGGACAAGATTCAGGGGAATTTTTCCTATACGTCCGGGGTGCGTGGCAATGGGATCAAGTTCGACGGATTCACCACTCGCATCTCCCGCGATTCGAAGGCCGCGCCCGAGATTCACGGCGCTCTGACCTTCGAGACCTGGATCGCTCCGCACGCCTACCCGTGGAACTGGAACGCTATCGTCGAGCAGAAGAAGCGCTACTTCTTCGGGCTTGATGCCACTGGTCACATCGGCCTGCGCGTCTACATCGACGATCAATGGCGGGAGTGTATCTCAGCCGCAGAGGTTCCCTTCATGCAGTGGTCGCACATCGCTGCAACCTTCGATCCTGCGACCGGCCTTGCTCTCTACATCAATGGCCAAAACGCGGGACGCTTGCCGGTTTCTGGTCATCTCGCGGACCACGGAGGCGCTTTCCAGATTGGCCGGAACCTGGAGCCTCTGCCTGCTGCAGCGTCCAGAAACATCCCAGCTTCCTATTCTTTTGACGGAATCATCGACGAACTGAAAATCTATGCGCGCGCACTCGATGGCGGCGAGATCAAAGCAGCCTACGAATCGTCGCGCCCGGCTGGCCCGCCTCCGCTCACCTGGCGCAAGCTGCCTCGCATTCCCGACGGGCAGAAACGCTTTGGGGCCTTCTATACCAGCCTGAAGTTTTATCCCGAGTGGGACCAGCTTTGGCGGATCGACGATTATCCCGACCTGGTAGTCACATTTGATGACGCTTCCTACAAGATGGTGTTCTGGCACGGCACCACCTACAACATGAATATGGTCACCGAGAATGGCCGTTGGATTGGAGACCAGAGCGCGGAAGCCCCCCGCGACGAATACGGTTGTGTCGAGCATATGTCGGACAAGCAGGCGCGTTATGCGCACGTCCGCCTCCTCGAAAACAGTCCGGCGCGGGTGGTCGTGCACTGGCGCTACGCCATGACCGACGTCATGTACAACATCGGCGAGCGCGATCCCATCACCGGATGGGGTGACTGGGCTGATGAGTACTACACGATCTATCCCGACGGTCTGGCGGTTCGCCATTTCCTGGTTCATGCGCCGCGAGACCGGTACAGCATCACCGAACCCGCAACGCTCAACAACCCGGGTGAGCGTGCCGAAGACAACGTTTCCATCGAGGCGGCCACCCTGGCCAATATGGATGGCGAGTCGCGAACCTTCAGTTGGGAAACCTGGCCGGCGGACGGAAGCATCCGCGGCGAATTTTTTCATGCTGTGCCCGATGCGAATATTTCGATCGTGAACACCAAGTCCGAGTTCAAACCGGTTTACATCTATGAGCCACCCACCTTGATCATTCCCTACGGCGGAGGCGCCGTGGAAACTCGACCATGGTTTTCCAAGTTTCCCATCTGGAATCACTGGCCGGTCGCCCAGATTCCTTCGGACGGCCGCAACGCGCTGGCCCTTGATCGCGTCTCCAGTTCGGCCATTACATCTCCCGAACCTCCGGAAACCAGGCGCGCAAGGGACGGAGCCGTCGAGGGACGCTTTCTCATGGGGCTCACCAACCAGCCCATCAGCACGATGCTCCCGGTGGCGCGCGCGTGGTTAGAGCCACCAGATCTCAAGTTATCCGGAGCAAATTTCGCCAGCGATGGTTACAGCCGCGATGACCGTGCTTTTCACTTGCATCGCTTGCCTGGAGTGAGCGCCAATCTTCTGTTCAGTCTCGAAGCCAGCGACAAATCCCCGGCGGTGAACCCCGCGTTCGTGATCGAAGGCTGGGGGGATGGAGGAGCCTCAATGACGCTGAACGGAAAACCTGTTGCGGAAGGAAAGGACTTTCGTGTGGGCCACATCGAGCGACTCGAGGGGACAGCGCTGGTAGTGTGGGTCCGGGCACAACTGACCCGGCCGACGAAATTC
This sequence comes from Terriglobales bacterium, assembly GCA_049582765.1. Lineage (GTDB taxonomy): Bacteria > Acidobacteriota > Terriglobia > Terriglobales > Acidobacteriaceae > JBAUUQ01. The sequence goes on along the minus strand of JBAUUQ010000043.1, from coordinate 236,252 downwards.
AAGCTGACCTCCATCGCGAAATAGCCGTGATTCATGTAGGCGCGGGCGTCGCCGCCCGAGCGGCGCCAAGGTGAACCGAGGAGTCTGTGCCGTCGCTGGGTGCCGTCCCTGACGGGATTGCTTGTGTTCCCCCTCCGCGCTCCAGAAACAAACTGAGTCAGTACGCTAAGGCGCAAGAGGCGCCACCAAATATAGATCACGGCCGGCCTGTTCCACGATCAGGGTGTCGGCGTCGCCCTCGTAGTCGTCCCGCCGGAATCTACGAGGATCCATGTAGCCCAGTTTGATTTGCTGACACGTACTCTCGTCCAGCTGCGATGCCAGTCTAATGGCGTACCGCGGCACGATTGCACCATCCGCCAGCCGGCGTCCTGCGAAGCTGACGTGCGCCAGATGAGCGGCCACACAGAGATTTTGCTGCAACTCCGGGGATTGGGAGACCAACTCACGGATCTTTTCCAGCGGCGCGTAGCCGTAGCGCTCGATCAACGCTCCGTGAGTCTCGGAGATGCGGGTCAGATGGGGCGCATAGATGATGAGTTCGCCGCCTTCTTCGATGACCGGGCCGAGCCGGTAGCTGGCCTTGCCGCCAACCCACAGATCATCCAGGTGCTCGTCCAGCAGCGCAATCACCCGTTTATATTTTCGTCCGGTGTACTTGATGTGAACGTAGCGGCTCACCTCCGCCGCCCGTCGCACCGCCATCCGGAAGTCGCCGCAAAAAAGGGCGTGAGTGCGCAGTCGCGTGGGTGCCGCGCGAGTCACCACGGAACTGAGCGAAATAACACGAGCCGGTACGAAGTCCGCAGCCGCTTCGAATAGATGACGGGGAGGGGTCTCCACCCGGGCGATCACGTTTTCGATGGTAGACAGTGCACCCAGCCAATGGGTCGCATGCGTCAATTCAGGCCCTGCTACTCCGGGGAAAAAATATTTGGCGCCTCCGGAAAAGCCTGCAACCTCGTGCGGCATAGTGGCCCCGAAGATCAGAATCGTGTCGTAAAGATCGGGGGCCAGCAGACGACTGACGTTCAGGCGTATCGACTTCTCGATGAGGCCACCGGTGAGCTCGCGTACTCGACCCGCGTGCAGCTCGCCGATCGTTACCAGTTGCTCGGGGTTCGCCCAGTCATGATCGAAAATCTGCCCCAGGCCAGGCACCGAGTCCGACGCCAGGCCTCCGATCTTCTGGCGTTTGTCGTGCTCGCTCATCGGCGGATGCGTGCCCTGAGCGATCAGTGCGTCGAGTTTCGCAACCCTGCGTTCGGCCAGCAACTGCGCCGCCAGGGGGAACAATAGGCTTGTGTTGTCGTCGCGGGTCTTGTCGGCAACGATCGCCAGAATCCGGGAGCCTGCCGCGACGCTGGAAAGTGCCTGGGAGAGAATTTCGCGTAATTCAGCCGCGGAAAGATCCAGGTCCGGCTGGCCCGCGCCTACAAGGAAAGCTTCGGCAGTGGAGATACTGCTCATGCAGCGTTGTCTCGAAGGCCAGAGTATCTCATTCCTGTCGCTGCTCCGCCTCTTTCTCGGAAGCCATCATCAGCGCTGGATGCGAGCTGACCCACCGCGCGCAAGTGCCCGTACCTGCTCGAGAGTCGCCATAGTGGTGTCACCCGGGAATGTGGTCAGGAGCGCGCCGTGTGCCCAGCCCAGTTTCATGGCCTCTTCTGGCGGCTCATCCGTCAAAATTCCGTAGAAAAATCCGGCGGAAAAACCATCACCCCCGCCGACACGGTCGTGCACATCCAGGTCGCAGCGCGGAGAAAGGTAGGTCTGCCCATTGATCCAGGCCACTGCGGCCCAACTGTGGCGACTGCTCGAATGGACTTCCCGCAGGGTTGTAGCGACGATTTTTATGTGCGGATATCGCTCCAGAACCCGGTCAATCATGCCTACAAAAGCGCTGGGATCAAGCTTCGAGTGTGAGCCTGCTTCCGGACCGGGAATTCCCAGGCCCTTCTGCAGATCCTCTTCGTTGCCCACGAGAACGTCAACCGCAGGGAGAATGCGGGCAAGCACTTCCCGGGCTCGATCCTGGCCTCCGGACAAGGCCCAAAGCTTTTCGCGGAAGTTCAGATCGAAGGAGACGATGGCACCGGCGTTCTTTGCGGCCTGCATCGCCTCGATAATCAGTTCCGGCGTGGTTTCGGAAAGGGCCGCAAAGATGCCGCCGCTGTGGAACCAGCGCACGCCGCCGCCAACGATGTTCGGCCAGTCAAAGTCGCCCGGTTTTAGTTGTGCAGCAGCCTCGTTCGCACGATTGTAAAAGACAACCGGGGGACGCACGCCGTGACCACGATCGCTGTATACGGTCGCGATATTGGGCCCACTGACTCCGTTGTGCTCGAACTTCCTGTAGAACGGCTTTACTCCCATGGCGCGAACCCGCTCGGCAACCAGATCGCCCACCGGATACCGGACCATGGCGGAGGCAATTCCGGTTTGCAGGCCGAAGCAATCGGAAAGATTAGCGGCGACATTGAACTCGCCGCCACTGACATGAATCTGACACTCCGCCGCCTTACGGAAGGGAATGATCCCCGGATCGAGCCGGTGTACCAGAGCGCCGAGGGACAGGAAATCCAACGCAGCAGATTGACGAATTGTAAGACCGTACTTCATAGAGATGGTAGCTTCGATGACGGTTCCATAATAGCCGGACCTGGACGCACACCGCCCCTACAGGTCCGCAGCTTGAGAGGCTAGCGGGCCATCCAGGCAGCCATTGGCTGAACCATGCGCGAATGAATTCTAGGGGCATGCCAAGCCTTGAGTCAACCGCCGAGACCGCATCTGCTGCGTGCAGCTCTCATTCCCACTTGGTTCTTGCGGCTTGGTCGGGAAACCGCAAACCGCATGGCTGAGTCGAGACCCCTGAATCAGAAAAAGCTTGACATCGGAAATCTGGGGGTGCTAGCTTTCCGGTCGTATTGGTTCGACCAATCGAAATTTTCGATTCGCGGGGCTAGCCGCCCCAGGAAGGCTGCGAGGGTAGCCTTATGCAATCTCCCATTTCAGGATTTGCGAAGGGCCTGACGTTGGTGTTATTGGGCCTCACGTTCAGCGTGTCCATGTGCCGCACCGCCGCTGCTCAAGCCGGAACCGCGGCTGCGGCTCTCAACGGCACGGTCCGGGATGCGTCTGGGGCTGTGGTGCCGGGCGCTACCGTTACACTCACCAATACCGGCACCGGCTTCAAGCAAGTAACCCAGAGCAACTCCACCGGGAACTACTCACTGGTTAACGTTAGCCCCGGCGACTACGTCGCTTCCGTGTCGAAACAGGGTTTTGCTACCGAGAAATCGCCCGATTTTTCCCTGTCGGTGAACCAGACCGCGACGCTCAATTTCGATTTGAAAGTTGGCACGGCCGAAAGCACGATCCAAGTGTCGGCTGGCGGGGTAGAAATCGAAACCTCCACCGCTGAACTTGGCACTGTGATCGGCACCAGTGCAGTCAATTCCCTGCCGCTGAACGGGCGCAACTTCACCGAACTTCTGCTGCTCGGGCCGGGAGTAAGTCCGGCAAACCAATCGGGGAATTCCGGCGGAGGCGGGATTGGCAACTATCTCGGAACCGTGGTTTTTCCCGCCGTCAACGGTCAGAACAATCGCAGCAATATGTTTTTGCTGGATGGTATCAACAATTACGGCTCCATTCGCGACACCTATGCCGTGCAACCGACGCTCGATGACATTCAGGAATTCAAACTCCAGTCCCACAACGATGAAGCGCAATTTGGACAAGTTCTGGGCGGGATCGTCAACGTGGTTACCAAGTCGGGAGGCAACCAGTTCCACGGCGACGTATGGGAATTTCTCCGCAACGACGCCATGGACGCCGCTAACTACTTCAACCCGGACAAGACCCCACTGAAACAAAACCAGTTTGGCGGAGCCGTCGGCGGCCCGGTGATCTTGCCGCACTACAACGGCCGCAATAAGACGTTTTTCTATTTCTCCTACGAGGGATTCCGCAACCACACCGCATCCAACAATCTCTTCCTGACCCCAACTCCGGCGCAATTGGCAGGCGATTTCAGCAATCTTGACGGCAGCACGCAGCTATTTAATCCGTATAGTTCGGTGCCGGACGCGACCCAAGCCACCGGATTCGCCCGCCAGCCATTCATGTGCGACGGGGCTGGCGCTCCGCTGGCTGCAAACGCCAGCGGTATCCAGGCGGCCGGAACGCCTTGCAATAAAATCCCATCAAGCCTGCTTAGCCCGACGATGGTTTACTACGCCAAGACGTTGTTTCCCGCTCCGATCAGCACTGGCATATCCGGCTTCAACGGCCGGGACACAACCCCACAGATCATTCGGCAGGATCAGATTTCTATCCGCGGCGACCAACAGATCGGCGCCAACGACCGCATTTTCGCGCGTTACACCGCCGCATGGCAGCCCGATACCGTCTCCGGCGGCTATCCCGGCTTGACTGATGACACGCAAAGCAACAACTACAACATCGCGGTGAACTGGACTCACACTTTCGGTCCCAGTTCCGTGTTGCAGCTGACATTTGGACATGTTTCCGCACAGTACAACGTAGTACCCAGCTTTGCCAATGCCCCGTCGGACTTCCTGCAGCAATCTGGCTTCGCCAAGGCTTTCTACAGTCACCTGACGTTTGGCGACCTGATCCCCTCCGTTTTTAACGGCGGGGGCTACGTCGGAGGAGCGAACTACGTTGGCAAATTGCACTACTCCAACATATGGGAATACCGGGGTGACTTTTCCAAAACCTATGGCCGGCATACGTTCCGCACCGGCGCGAGTCTGGCTACCGACGGCTGGGAACAACCCTTCTATGGGTCGGAGGACGATTTCGATGCGCCGCAAACAGCGGATGGCAACGGCAATGGAGGTGACGCGCTGGCATCCATGCTGGTCGGGGTCCCAATCTATGCCGAGGTCGACAACGTGTACTCCCTACTGCATGGCGGCAAAATCATCGGCGCCTATCTGCAGGATCAGTGGAGGGTCAACGACAAGCTGACTATCAACTGGGGCCTGCGCTATGACATCACCGTCAATCCGCGCCAGGGCAAGGCATCCAACGGCAGCAACATCACCGGCAACTTCGACTTCAGCAATGGAACCTACATTCTCCAGAATCCAGCTCCGGCCTGCTCGGCCTCCCAGGGTGCACCCTGCATTCCCGGAGGCACTTTGCCGGCACACACCGTCATCGCGAAAAACGGGAAGATCAATAACGACAACTACGATAACTTTGCGCCCAGGATCGGTTTTGCCTACCGCTTGACGCCGGGGACAGTCATGCGCGGCGGATACGGCAGGTTCTACGATAACTGGGCCGGCATGACGGAAAATCAGTCCAACTACACGCAGGCGTGGCCGAATGTGGCGTTTGTTGCCGCACCCGACAATCTGAATGTTGGACGCCCAGTCCCGTCTGAATCAGGCAGTTTGGCTAACGACCCGCTTAATCTCGGGGCAGGGCCGATTGAGCCGGCATCGACTCCTTTCTCACCCTTGAACGTTAACTCCTACACCGACCCGCATCTCAAGGCAGGCTATTCGGATCAATGGAATTTTGGATTCCAGAGAGAATTCGTTCCCGGTGCGACCGCAACCATCAATTACGTAGGCTCTCGTAATGCGCGCATCTCGACCAACATCACGGCCAACGCCGCGCCCACGCCCGGGCCCGGCGATCCTTCGCTACGAGCCCCCTATCCCTACATCCTGCCCATGAACTACACCAAGAGCATTGGGACCAGCGATTACAACGGCCTGCAGATTTCCTCGCAATACAGGTCGCATTCTGGAATCACTTCGACCCTGGCCTACACTTGGTCGAAAACGCTGGTTACTGGTTGCGACGGCCTCTTCGCCGATTGCGATATCCAGGATCCATACCATTTGAACCGGGATCGGGGCCCGGCGGCCCACGATCTGACTCATATCTTCTCCGCCAGCTTTGTAGTTCCCCTGCCCTTTGGCGCGGGTAGACGATTCAGCACCAGCAGCAGCGTGGTAAATCACATCATCGGCAACTGGCAACTGAATGGGATCGTAGCCCTGGACAGTGGGCCACGCTATGACGTCCAGACCGACTCCTCGATTCCCAACACCAACAACTTCTACGGTGTCGAGCGCGCCAATATAGTGGGGAGTCCATATGCGAACGGGACCAAGACAGCTCCTTTGAATGTAGACGCGTTCGTCAATCCGGCTCCGTTTACCTTCGGGAATATGGAGCGAAACAGTCTGCGCGCCGACTGGAACAAGAACCTGGACCTTTCGCTCTTTCGCTCGTTTTCCATTACCGAGTCCAAACGATTTGAGTTCAGAGTAGAAGCCTTCAACGTTACCAACACTCCCGTATTCGCCTCGCCCGACGCGAATCTTCAGGATCCGAACTTCGGCATCGTATCTTCTACCGCAAACGTCGAGCGCCAGTTGCAGCTGGGGTTGAAATTTTATTTCTGAGAAACTCGTTTTGGATTGAGGGGCTGCGGAGCGGCAGGATCTCGGATGCCTGCCCCTGCAGCCTCGCTAGCCAAGCGTCGCTCTCTGCAAGATGTTTCCGCCTATGCCAAACCCTGTTGGACTAATTCATGGGGCATCCGAATCCTTCCGGAAACCATGCCCGTCGGTGCGCAAGCAATGAGCTACAAGGGCCTGGAACTGACGGGCAAGGTTGCGGTGGTGCTTGGGGGCAACTCCGGCATCGGACGGGCGATTGCGGTCGGGTTTGCGGAGGCAGGGGCGGACGTTGCACCCGTAGGTCGCCGGGTGGAGCAGGTCGAGGCGGCTGCCCGCGAAGTCGAAGCGCTCGGCCGCCGGAGCCTGGTCGTCACCGCCGACGTGACGGATAGGGCTTCGCTGGAACGCCTGTTGTCTACAACCCTCAGCGCCTTGGGCCGAGTCGATATTCTGGTTAATTCGGCGGCTGGTCAGGTGAAACGGGAGCCCACCATCGATTGTTCGGAAGACGATTGGCGGCAGGTTCTGGATATCAATCTGACCGGGGTGCTGCGCGCCTGTCAGGTATTCGGCCGGCACATGTTGGAGCGACGATATGGGCGGATCATCAACATTTCCTCGCTCAATGCGTTTGTCTCTCTGTACGAAGTCGCGGCCTACGCCGCCAGCAAGGCGGGCGTGCAGTCACTCACGAAGTCATTGGCGGTCGAGTGGGCCAGCCTTGGAGTTTGCGTCAATGCCATCGCCCCGGGAGTATTCCCCACGGCGTTGAATTCTCAGTTGCTGCAAGGCACTCCCCGCGGCCAGGAGTTGCTGATGCGAACCCCGATGAAACGATTTGGCAAGCTGGAAGAGATTGTGGGAGCGGCGATTTTCCTGGCTTCCGACGCTGCCAGCTTCGTGACTGGTTCAGTAGTAACCGTCGACGGCGGTTTTCTGGCCAGCGGCGTGAATCAATAAGTGTAGGCGCGGGCGTCCCCGCCCGTGCGGGGTTATTTATTGAGCGGAAGCACAAGTAAGGACGGTCGCGCCTGCACGACTTCGCAATAATGCAGGCTAGTGGTTTCCCGTTTGACTCTGCGCCAGCAGCTTCGCGCAGTGATAGATAGTCCGGGTGTGGGTCATCGCCAGTCCGACCCGCTCTCCCAATTCCACGACTGCGCCGACCAGCGCTTCCAGTTCCATCGGCCGGCCGGCTTCGAGATCCTGAAGCATCGAGGTTTTGTGCTCGCCCACTTTCTCCGCGCCTGCCATCCTCTGTTCGATCGAAATCGGCATCTCCATGCCTAATTTGTGCGCGACCTCTTCCACCTCCTGCATGATATTTCGAACCACGTCCGCCCCTCCCGGATCACGAGCTATCTGGGCCAACGTCGCGCGCGTCAAAGCGCTCACCGGGTTGAAGGAGGCGTTGCCCAGCAGCTTCACCCATATCTCTTCGCGAATTCGGGTAGTCACCGGGCTGCGCAAGCCGGAGGCGGCCAGGACTTCCGCAATGCGACGGCAACGCTCCGAGCGCGTGCCGTCCGGTTCGCCGAGAGTGATGCGGTTCCCAGTCACGTGTTGAACGACCCCGGGCTCGGGGATCTCGGTGGAGAGATAAACGATGGACCCAACCACTCGGCGCGATTCAATCGCCGCGGAAATCACGCCGCCGGGATCGATGCGCTCCAGGCACAGGCCTTCCCACTCGCCGCCAATACCCTGGAAATACCACCACGGAATTCCATTCTGCATGCTGACCACCGCAGTATCCGCTGCCAGCACCGGTTTCAGCTGAGGCGCAAGCTGCGGCAAGCTATGCGCTTTGACCCCGAGGAAAACAACATCGACCGGACCAACTTCCTCCAGCGACCCGGCGATCCTGGGCCGCGCTGTGAAGGTCCCTTCGGCGCCGTTTACTCTTACGCCCTGTTCCTGCATGGCGCGAAGATGCGCTCCACGGGCGAAGAGGGTGACATCGAAGCCAGCCCGCGCCATGAGTGCCCCGATGTAGGCTCCGATGGCCCCTGCTCCCACGATCAGGAACTTCATGGTCGCACATCCAGCAGCGTGGCGGCGACCTCGCGCCGGCGAACTTTTCCCGTGGCTGTGGTGGGGAGACTCCTCACCACAAAGATTCTCTTCGGACATTTGAATTCAGCCAGCCATTCCCGGCAGTGCTTCAATAACGCCGATTCGGAACAGTCCTGTGATTCCCGCAGGACGACGGCCGCGGCTACTTCCTCTCCCAGCGTAGGATGTGCGCAGCCAAACGTCACAGCCGTAGCGACCGCGGAGTGCTTCAGCAACACTTCGTCGACTTCTTGCGGTGAAACATTTTCGCCTCCCCGGATGATGATGTCCTTGATCCGGCCTTTCAAATGCAAATAGCCGTCTTCGTCTAAGAGACCTTCATCACCGGTGCGGAACCATCCGTTCACGAACGCGCTGGCATTGGCGTCGGGATTGTTCTCATAACCGCGAAAAACGCTGGCTCCTTGAATCACGGCCTCTCCGCGCTCACCGGGTCCAAGAAGACGACCATCTTTATCCATGACACCAATGCCGATACCCGAACTCACGCCCACCGAACCCGGTTTGCGCTGACGCGGGGGCAGCGGATTGGAGCTCATCTGGTGTGCCGCTTCGGTCATTCCGTAGGCCTCTAGCAAAGGCACATCGAAGAGCCCTTCCATCTTGTGAATGACCTCGAGCGACATCGGCGCGCTGCAGGAACGGATGAAACGCAGAGTTGCAGCCTCGGCCGGCTTCTGGTGCGCACGTGCCAGCAGGAGCTGATGCATGGTGGGGACCCCGGAGTACCAGGTGACGTGATGTTCTTTCACCGTCCGCCAGAAAGACAGAGCGTTGAACCTGGCCGGAACCACAACCGTGCCGCCGGAGAGAAAGGTCGCCATGGTCGATCCCAGCAAACCATGCACATGGAACAGCGGCATGATGCAGAGCGAGACATCTTCGCGCGAAAGCCCGTAGGAGCTCGCGATGTTGGCGCAGGAAATCGCTAGTTGGGAGTGCCGCAGCGGGACGCGCTTCGGCCGCCCCGTGCTGCCGCTGGTGTGCAGGATCAGGGCAATGTCGTCGGCATCGGGTTCGGTTGCCGATGCTCCGCGCGGGGAATCGGCCAGGGTCACGCCTCCCTGGTCATTCATTTCGACAGTGAAGACCGGGAGATTGCGGGCAGTGGCCGCTTGGCGCGCGATTTCAGCGCCCGCCGGGGGGCAGAGCAAAACCCGCGCCCCGGTGTCATCCAGAAAGAAAAGGAACTCCTCATAGGGATAGGCCGGATTCAGCGGCGCAGCCGTGCCCGCGATCGAGGCAGCCAGAAAACTCACAATCGCCGGCAATCCATTGGGCAACGCAATCGCCACCCGGTCACCGCGACCGACGCCGGCCGAGGCCAGAGCGTCCGCCATGGCCAGGACCTGCTGCCGCAGGGAAGCGTACGTAACCCGGATCCCGGACTCCGGGACCAGAACCGCAGTCTGACTATCCGCCAAATGCAGAACATCAAGAAGTGTGGCCGCCTTCAGCGTCATTCGTTGTCTTCCCTGCCGTTGTCTTCCCTGCCTCGGTCGCGAAGTAATCTTCGATCTCGCCTAAACAGGAGAATGCCGGCCCTGCACAATCATCTCCTCCGCGATGCGACGCGCGTCGGGTAGTGTGGCCGCTGCCTTGCGATCGATCTCCGCGGGCAAGTCCTTGACAATTCTTGCCAGCTCCTCATCGAATACACGCGAAACCAACGCGGGCGTGTGTTCGACCGGAGCTCCGTCGTCGCCGGGAGCCTTAACTTTGTGCCGCACACGTTGTGCAATCATCAGCCGGTAAATACGGTCAGTCGCCAGATCTTCCATGTAGCCATCAAGCAGGCTGGCGCCTTTGCCGTTGAGCACTCCGTTCCGATAGCGGATCACCGTACGCGCTGCCGCTCTGGTTCCTGCCAACGTGATCTTGCCAACGCCCTTCGGGATTGGCCGCAGCTCGAGATGTGCATTCGCCAGCTTAGGCCGCTTGGCGATCTGATTGGGAAAGGGAAATTGGGCAACTGCGATTTCATTCTGATCTGGGTGTCCGGTCCACGCGCCATCCATCAGGCAATCGGCTTCGTTCTTCTTGTCCTCCCCAAGGACCTTCAGGGCGCGCTCGTTCAGTTCCGTGTCCGTGCGGCTGGGATAAAGGGCGGTCATTCCGCCGATGGCGAGAGCTCCGTGCTTGTGGCAAATCTCCGGTATCAGCGTGCGCAGATTCTGGAAGAACGGCACGTTGTGCGGAATGGTGTTGCGATCGGGAAGAATCCAGCTGGGATCCTCCAGCATGAAATGGATCAGCGAGGCCATGTAGTCCCAGCGGCCGAGGTTTAGTCCCAGGCAGTGGTCGCGGAGATTGAACAGGAACTCCTCCATCTGAAACGCCAGAGGATGCGCTTCCACCAGCGCCATGCACTTGATGTAGTTCTTGGGCAAGCTCTTGTTTTTGGCGAGGGCCTCGAACAGATCGCGCCACCAGAAGGCTTCTTCTGCTGATTCGCTCTTGGGGATGTACACCGAGAAATTGTGCGGCAGCTCGGCGGGATCGATCTGGTACCAGATCAGAGCCAGGTCGAACAGGGAAGCCGACGTGATTTCGTCCCTGATCACACCGCCCTGGCTGAGATGCAGACCGCGGGGCCGTACCCAGGTTACGGTCTTTGAGCGCTGCACCGTGACCTGCTTCTGGCGTTTCTGGTCGTAGTAGTTGAGCTCATATTTGTATGCCGCAATCGTGTTCTTAATCGCCAGCATGGTATGTTCCCAGGTGTTCGCGGTGGAATCTTCTATATCGACCATCACGGCGGGTGACCCGGAATTCAGTAACTTCACCGTAAGCTCAGCGTCGTCTGCCGGGCCGGTCATTTGATTGCGCTGGTCGGCGCACCAGTCGGGTACCTCGATCCGCCAATCCATCGTGGTCGCTTCAGACGCCGGCAGATAGTTGGGCGTCCGCCCACGATGCGAGGCTTGCAGAACCTCCAGCCGCTTGGCCACCAGCTTCTGCTGGCGAGGAGTGAACTGCTGGTGCAGTGGCAGCAGGAAGTCAACGAACCCTTTCGGCAAATCCTTAGCAGGATTCAGGTCTGGTGGCGCGAAGTTCATCGACTGCTTGACCGGTTGCTCGACATGAGGTGCCATAATTCACTCCTTGAACGCTGTGCTGACTAAGGTTTCGAGCCGGCCAACTTTTGGCAGACTCAGAAAGCCGGCGCATTCCAGAATACAGCTTTCCCAGCATAACGCGATTCCAAGTGTACGAAACCTTTGGCGCAGCAGCTGCGAATGGGAAGGGCCCCGCGTTTCGTAGCCGGTCCGGTTCCTCCGGCCCGCCCCTTTTTGTCACCGAACCGGACGGCAAGAAGCCTCTAAACGGCTGGTGTTAAGATGCTGAGCGGCGAAGTGAACGACTCTCGCCGGCACGTCGATGAGCCGCGGAAGCGCATGCGGTCCGGTGATCGTCCCGGTCTTCAAAACCGGCGGGCGGCGGGTTTCCCCGTCGCCGGTGGGTTCGACCCCCACTCGCTTCCGCCATTTGTTTTCAGTGATCTAGGTGTTCCGATAATGCATCTCAGAGTGAGACCTGGTCCTCAGAATGGGTTGCTGTGATAAAAACGTGATAAAAATTTCCGGGATTATGCATTTGACGCAGGATTTCTGATTCGGGAATATGTTCGGAATGGTTTTGAGGCAGAGAGGTCTCGTGTGACGAAACTTTCAACCGAAGCAACGATAGGACTGGCATTCGAGATCATCTTGGCCATACTTGACCATCTTCACGTCAAAGAACCAATCATAATTTGGGGTCTGTTCGTCGTCGGATTGGTATTGATTGGCGACTCTATTTCTAGAGGTGAGTGGGCAGAAAAGATCACCAACAGGAAAGCACGGATTAGGCGAAGAATCGTTTGGGGCGCTGGCACTGGCATCGCGTTCTTAGTCTTCGGCCTCTGGGTTAGAACTAGATTGTTGACTATAGAAACTCCTGCATCGCCCGAACAAAGCACGCCAAGGGCCGAAATACCGCAGACTGAGGGGAAGCCAGAATTACAGCCCCACCCAGCTCCCCGTGAAGGCCAGCACGTTCTTCCCATAAATCCGACATTTAGAACGGAGTTCTCATCGACTACATTTGAACAGTTTCCCGAGGAAACAATGATTGGCGGTCTTCCGTTCAATCATGGAGAAATTGCGGTTCATTTTTACGCTTTCGTGGATCGCTCCGATGTGGAGGACTTAAATACGCACATTTGGTTGGTACATCGTGGCGGAAGGGCAACTGGGATTAGTGGCATTGGGCCAATAAGCACATGCCCAGGCATAGTGGTTAGCCAGCCAACAAGTTCCGATGTCACTCCCAAGTCCGTTACTGTTATTGGCGGAAAGTCTCCAGTGACCGTTCCGTTAAACTCGACATCATCAGTGGGTAACTTTTCGACGTCTCCAAGCGGATCTTGGCTAATCCATTGCGACAAAGTGCTCAAAGGTATGACGCCTGACTTCATCATTCGAGTGCTTAGGCCGATCTCGAATAAAAACCAACCAGATCCATTGAGATGGCGATTGTTAGATGCATTAGTAGCTCAGGGAACCTATAAGACAAAGTCCGGCAAGGAAGTGCCCTTCAGAAACATAAGTATTTATGACGACGATGGTAATCCCCATTCAGCAGACAAGAATGAGGTCGAAGAAATACTGAAAAGGGGTTCTGCGGGGGCGACGACTTTTTATTTGCCAACTAGGCCGCCTTCGCAGTGAGTTCTTTGTATTCGAGATTGTCGGAGGCAATGAGCTTAAGCATGGTGTCACGAAACAGAAATGGGTTCTTGCGATTGTCGAAGCGCCATGTCATTTCGTCGAGGTAGGCTGCCAGATGCTTTGCGCTGATCTTATGCCACGTTCCCATAATGCCGCGCTTCAGAAGCGAGAACGCCGACTCCACGGTGTTGGTGTGGATGTCGCCGTTAACATAGCGGCGATATTTGTGTTCGATGATCTTGTGCTCTGTATCTGGGATGCTGGACTTTCTAATGGCTGCGGGATACGCAGGGAAATCATCGGTCATAATCACATCAACGTCGCCACTGATGTTTTCAGTGATGTACTTCGCCAGCGTGCCAGATTTTGCATCTTCGGCATGGAAGAATCTGAGTGGACCGCCACGTTCGCGGATTCCGATGACCACTTCTTTGGCTCTCTTGCCAGCGTAAACACCTTGGCCGATCTTCTTCCCGCCGACGTAGGTTTCGTCTACTTCGCAGATGCCATCCAACTTTGGTTCGCTGACTTGCTCGACCGCATGTCGAATGCGATGGCAGAGGTACCACGCCGTCCGGTAATTGATCTTGAGCATCCGGTGAAGTTGATGAGCGCTCATGCCTTTCTTGGATTGGCAGAGCAGATAGACCGCCAGGAACCATTTCGTGAGCGGCAGATGGGTATCATGGAATATAGTGCCAGCAGTGACGGAGAACTGGTAGCCGCATGACTCGGAATCGCAGTTGTACTGATCACGTTTCAGGATTGACGAGATTTTCATCCCGCCGCACTTGGGGCAGGTCACGCCATTGCGCCAGCGTAGACGCTCTAGGTAGTTGCGGCAGGCTTGGTCATTGCCGAAGCGGTCAACCAGTTCGCAGAGATCGATTGCATCTTTCATAAGGTCACCTATGCCCAAGAAAAAGAAACACCCGATGGAGATGACGGACGAGGAAGCGCTGAATCACATCTTCCATCCTGAGATCGCGAAGGCTGTGCGAAAGCACTTAAAGGGCCAAACGAAACCAAGGAAGAAATCGAAGTCGAAGCGCTAACCATGGATAGAATAGTACAGGACGGTTAACCTTGTGTCAAGTGCATAATCTCGCGTCATTTTCTCTCCGAGCTTTTCCGCACTATATTGTCCGTCATTGAAACATCGCAAGAGTGATGGAAAATCCTCAGTTGATAGAGTCTGGCGACGAGCGCTGGTGCTTGCGAGCGGCATCCAGAGCCTCGATCACTGCCTTGGTGTTTTCGTCTATGGGTCTGACATATGTTGGCAGGATCTGAGTACTGGAATGGCCAAGCAGATGGGCAACGGTCAACCCTGTTGCGTGGCACGCATTTGCACGACTAGCGAATGTCGCCCGAAGATCATAAATACGCCGATCCGCCAACCCAGCCTTCTTTGCTGCGGTTCGCCACGCAGTCTTGTAGTCCACCATGTGAAGGGCCGGGTTGTGAGGGCTCGGGAAAACGAACGACGAGAACTCTGGACCGAACAGCTCGCTCCAACGCACTAAAACGTCGCGGCAGTGCGTTGTCAGCCAAACGACCCGCACACCAGCTGCGCTCTTGGAATCAACTATACGGATGCAGGCTGGCTCGGAGTTTAGCAACACATCGAACCACTTCAGACCCAAGGCTTCCTTTTGTACCCTTAGACCTGTCTCAGTGAGCAGCGTAATAAGGACGGACAAATAGAGCGGTGCGACCCGTTTTACGCGATCTTCTTCAGCGTAAGAAAGCGGCCTGGCTTGACGTCGGTCACGTCTCTCGTTGAGCCTTCTCCCATCTTTAACCGAAAACGATCGAGCCAATCAGTCGCAAGGGTTTACAGGAAAGGAACTAGATTCAAAACTGCCCTGATCTAGCAAGTAACTTTGTGATTGTACGGGTTGGATGGCCTCGGACTCGTGATGGCAGTCACAGATTCTTTTTGGGCTGATCAGGTACAGATGTGTTCGGGCATTTTGTTTCTGGGAGAACCACAGCCATGCCGCCGTCGGGTTTTGTCATCTGCGCTGAATCGGTTGTGACGTGCTTAATGGTTCTCGTAGCTTGGAGGAATTGGGCACGTTCAAGGCCCCGGCGCGACCGGGCATTCACTGTAGGGCAAATCTCACCAAAGATTGCTTCGTATGGACCGCCCAGCGCGTGGCTTCGACGTCTACTAGCGTTATTCTTGATGTCGTTCACTCTGGGAGCTTCGGCTTCCCCCGCTCCCGAGACGTGGGTTCCCATTCGCTGGACCGGCGGCCCCTTGGAACTTGAGTGGCGAAGCCGCACGAAAACGCTCCCCACCGATGCCACCGTCCGAGATGCCCTCGCCCGTTGGTATGAACCCGCTACGCTCAGTCTTCTGGAGAACTCGTCCGCGAACTGTTTGTTGGTTACCTGGAGCGCACACGCAGATGCGGCTGTCGAAGCCGAGCAGCAGCAACTCGTGAAGGTATATACGGAGGCGGCACACAAGCGGGGTCTCGGCGTGCTCGGCCTTGTGTATGCGCAAGGTGATGCGTCGAAAATCGCTGCGGACGCTGCCGGGGCTGCGCTCGATGGACTTGTGCTGGAAGGCGAGTTCGCCCCGGAATTTCCTGCCTCGCTGCGTCAAGCCGCCGGCTCCAAGTTGGTCATCGAGATCGCGAAGGACCCGGTGCGCTGGCGGTGGAAGCCTGCGCCGATCGTCGCCATCGCGGGCGTGGCTCCGAGCGGACGCAACCTCTCCGAAATGGGTATTCGCGGTGCACCCTCGAGCCAGCCGTGGATCGAGTCGAACATCTGGCTGGTGAGGTCGCTCGCTTTCGTCTCGCTCTCGCGTGCTGTGTGGATCAGCAGCCAGCTCGAGAATGCA
Source organism: Terriglobales bacterium (assembly GCA_049582765.1). GTDB lineage: Bacteria > Acidobacteriota > Terriglobia > Terriglobales > Acidobacteriaceae > JBAUUQ01. The sequence goes on along the minus strand of JBAUUQ010000043.1, from coordinate 220,152 downwards.
TCGGCCATTGATTACGAGCGGGCCGTGGCCGATGCCGCCGCAGCGGGCGGTCGTTGGATCGTCTCGCTCGACGATACTCTTCGCACAAAACTGCGAGCCCGCGATCCCTCAGCGCTCGAAACGTGGCACCGTGTGTCGAGCTATCTGAAATTCGCCGAAAGTCACGCCGCCTGGCGGGCCCTTGTGCCATATGGGAATGTTGGCATCGTGGTCGATTCGGCGAGCACGAAACAGGACGCTTCGGAGGAGTACCTGAATCTCGTGGCACGTCGCCAGGTGCCTTACCAACTGGTGGCGCGTTCCGGGCTGAACGCCGCTGCAGTGGCGAAACTCCGAGCGCTCGTGGCCATTGAACTCGACCCACCGTCTGCGGCCGAGCGCAAACTGCTGCAGGATTTCGCCAAAGATGGAGGACTCGTGATTGTGGGTCCCTCGTGGGGCGACGCTCCGAAGGCGGAACCGTTTGCCGAGATCCCCGCTGGCAAAGGCCGCGTGGTCGTCTACAAAGACCCGGATCCCGAAACCGTGGCGCGCGATCTCAAAGAAATTCTCTCGGACGACGACTTGGGAGTGGTCCCGTTCAACGTGCCCTCTGTGATCACGATGGCAAGCGGAGGCGGTCCCGGACGGCCTCTGCTCGTACAGTTAGTCAACTATTTCGACCATCCGGTGGAGGCGATCACGCTTCGCGCAGCCGGAAAGTTCCATTCGGCGCGTCTCGAAACACCGGAGGCCGCGGCGGTGGATCTGCCGCTGCGGTACGGCGAGGGAAGAGCGGAAGTCACGATTCCAAAGCTTTTGCTATGGGGTGCGGTCTCGATGGAATAAATGAGGAGGGAAACAATGAGAGAACATCTGACGCGGCGCGATTGGCTTGTACTTTCGGGGCTTGCTGCTGGAGCACTGGCAGTGCGGCCGGCGAAAGGTGCGCGAACAAGCGAAGAAGCGCGGGCTGTATCGGCAGGTCCGGCAGAACCGGTATCCGTTGCCAAAGTCCGCAGCTATGACGAGGACCTGACCGCACAATTCCGCAAGATGTTCGATCAGATCGGCGGGATTGACAACCAGGTCAAGGGAAAGACGGTTGGCATCAAGGTCAATCTCACCGGCGATGGACGTTTCCCGGGATATACCGCCGGTGACACGCATTGGGTGCATCCCCGTGTGGTCGGCGCTGCAGTCGCCGCATTCGGCGCACTCGGCGCCAAGCGCGTCCGCATTCTTGAAAGTTGCGAGAGTCGCAAACGAGGCTACAAACTCGAAGACAAATTGCTCCAGGGCGGATGGGATGTCAACGCTATCCGCAATGCTGCTCCCCTGGTCGAATTTGAAGATACCAACAATCTCGGTCAGGCCAAGCAGTATTCAATGCTGAAGGTCAGGAGCAAACCATACGTCTTCCCGGCCTTCCAGTTGAACCACTCTTATGAAGACTGCGACTTCTTCGTGAGCATGGGCAAGATGAAGAATCACGAAGAGATGGGACTCACCATCTGCATCAAGAATCTATTCGGCATCACGCCGCTGGGGATATACGGCGACCGCGAGCAGGTCTTCCACTACGGATACGCGCAGGCGCCTGCCGGCGCTCCCGTCGAACTCGATCCGAAATCGAGCCGCTATGAAGGCTGGCGGCTGCCGCGGGTTCTGGTTGACATACTCGGGTCGCGACCAGTAGACCTCGCCATCGCCGACGGCATCGTCTCCATGGTTGGTGGCGAAGGCCCGTGGGTGCTCGGTTCCAAGCCCGTGCATCCGGGAATCCTTGTTGTCGGCAAGAACTGTGTCAATACCGACATTGTGGCCGCGGCGTGCATGGGCTACAACCCCCGCGCAGGCCGGCATGAGGCACCCTACCGTGTGTACAAGAATCCCAAGGATCATCCTCCGGACCAGTTGCATCCCGGCGATGAGGCCTTCCAGTACGCCGACAATATGATGCTTCTGGCTGAGGCCGCTGGACTCGGGTCAGCCGATCTCCAACAGATTGATGTGCGCGGCGTGCCCATCAAAGAAGCCATGTTCGAGTACGAATCGTTTTGGAAGAACCAGATGCCCAAGGGGCAGGGAGAATCCTGATGCGTGTGTTTCTCGCCGTCAGTGCTGCCCTCCTTCTGGTTGCAGCAGCAGCGGCGCAGCGAATGCAAAGAAGCACGGATGCCATGGGGGGGACGTTTTCCGTCGTCCTCTATGGTTCTGATGAGGCGTCGATGAATCGGGCGATCGACGCAGCTTTTGCGGAAGCCCATCGTCTGGACGCATTGCTCTCGAACTACCGGCCGGAGAGCGAGTGGAGTAGGATCAATCGCGAAGCCGCCACCCACCCGGTCGCAGTCTCCCAGGAGTTGTTTCGGCTCTTCTCCGATTGCATCGCGTACAGCCGCGAGAGCGAAGGAACATTCGATCTGACCGTTGGCCCGCTCATGCGCGCCTGGGGCTTTTTCGGTGGAGAGCGTCAGGTCCCATCTCCCGACCAAATTCGCCAGGCGCTCGAACTGGTGGGATACCAGCATGTGCACCTGAACGCACGGAAGCGCACCGTTCGCTTCGATCATCCCGGTGTCACAATCGATCCAGGCGGGGTGGGCAAAGGCTATGCGGTTGATCGCATGGTCGAGATTCTTCGCGCACGCGGTTTTCGCAACGCGCTCGTGGCCGCATCGGGCAGCAGTATTTTCGGTCTCGGCAACCCTCCTGACGAGCCCGGCGGCTGGTCCATCAGCATTGCCGATCCCTGGGACCACCGCAAGAATGCAGGGCAGGTGTTCCTCAAAGACATGTCTCTCTCCACCTCTGGGAGTTACGAGAAATCATTCCGTGTCGGCGGACACCGATACTCTCACATTATGGATCCCCGTCGCGGCGTGCCGGCCGAAAGCGCGGTCCAAGTGACAGTCATTGCGCCGCGGACCATCGAAAGCGAAGTCTGGGCAAAGCCCTACTTCATCCAGGGAGACGCTTGGACGGCGGCGCACAAGCCGAAGTCCTGGCGTGTGCTCTACTGCGAAAACATTCCTGGGGCCGGGTGCACGTGGGTGGAGTAGCACTTCGGCTGGAGTCTGGCAGTCGAAAGCTGAAAACAGATAGCGATCACGGCGCCGAACCGTTCGAACCGCAGGTATGAACATCACGCAAGTCCTCACAGAGCTTCACTGTGAGAAAGAAGTGCGTGACACCCCCCCGCGGTGGAGCACGTAGGCGGTCAACGACCTGCCGCAATCAGACATAGCTTTCAGATAGTCGGCAAAGCGGACACTGAACGGCTCGTTCAGCCCGGTGGCTCTATTCCGATCTGGTCGTTGACGGCACCTTGAATCCGCTGTTTGCAACCGACGTATCGTTCGGTTGTCTGAATCGAAATGTGACCGAGCAGAAACTGGATCTGCTCCAGTTCGCCGCCCGCGGCGTGGCAAAGGCGTGCACAGGTCCGGCGGAGGTCGTGCGGCGCTAACTTGTTGATACCGGCTTTCGTGACATACTCGCGAACCAAGTGCCACACAGACTTTTCCGTCAGCCTCTCTCCCCAGGTGTTCCCCCATCTTGTGCAGGCGACGAAACAACTTGCCCGATGTAATGTTCGCTGCCTGAAGCCACTGATCGAGGACATTCTTTACCCATGCTGGCATCGGGATGGTGCGGATGTGGCCTGCCTTTCCCTTCAGATCGATAATGGCCCAGTGGTCTTCACGCTGCTGAATGTGGCCGAAGTTTAGCTCAACGGCCTCATGGCGTCGTAGGCCACAGGCAAGCAAGACGGCCAGAAGTGCACGATCACGTTTTTCCTTCAAGCGCTCGCCGCCGGGAGCCTGCCACAATCTCTGCGACTGTTCGGCGGTGAGCCAGTTTCCTAGCCTCACGCCGATCTTCTTGACGCCCTTCACTCGTCGGATGCCTGCAGTCAGATAAGGGCTAAGGAGTCCACAGTCGGCCGCCTCATAGGCCAAGCGGCGCACCGCTCCTAGGCGAAGATTGACTGTACCTGGAGCAAGCCTGCGGCCTTCAAGATGAATTCGATAACGGAGCACAACGGTCCTGTTGAACGAGAGCCTAGTCCCGAACATCGGTAAGGTCGGCACTCACTTCGATGTTGTCACCACGCGGCACCACTCTCCCACTCACCAGAGCCGACACCCCCAACTCTGATAAGAATAACTATGCGTTTCCCTGCGTCGTGTCAGGATGCCGCGGCACGATGATGCCCAATTCTTACGGCTGGCGCTGTGAAAAATGCAACCACAGAGACGTTGACTACTCTCGCCAGTCGGTCATCGAGAAGGATCGACCACCACAGTATCCGTGGGTTCCTTGCGATTGCGGTCATTGCAAGGCCTAACGTCCGAGCGACTAAGTGTTGCAAAATCGCGATAGCACTCATTAAGGAGTAAACAAAACGTGCAATCGCCTGTGGCTGTTGAAAAACTCTTTTTCACTAAATTGCCGAAAACAGAATTGCATCAGGATGCGTTATAAGCGATGTTCTTGGATTCCAAGACATTTTGCATCCCCCAATTTTTGACCGTTTGGCACGGAAAAGGAGTTTTTCAACAGCCACGCCTGGTTACAACAGTTAACTACCGCGTCAGCAGAACCGTCCCTGAAATTCACAATTACTTAAACCAGGAAGGTTCCCCGCCACGCCCGTATACTGAGCTTTTCACATTGAGGGTCAACCCGATGATCTGTCTTCGGATAGGGGTGGGAACTCTGCTTTTGTGGGCAATGGCCTTCGCGGCATCAGACAAACTTCTAGCGCCTGTTTTGCCGCGCCCTACCGGCTCGTTTGCTGTTGGCAGGATAGGGTTCGATTGGACCGACCGATCACGCAGGGAGGTCTTATCGAAGGACGCGGACGCAAAGCGGGAACTGATGATCTACGTTTGGTATCCCACCGAGAAAGGGGGGAAGACTGGTAAGCCTGCTCCTTACCTGCCCGGCGCAGCCGCGATCAACACGCTCTCAGATCGCTCATTATCTGGAGCTGACGGGAAACTATGGCCCGCGATCTTGTCCGGCCAGATCGAGTCGCATGCAGTGGAGGGTGCGACTCCCGCGAGTAACCCTGTTCGATTCCCAGTGCTCATCTTTTCGCATGGGCTGGGGAGCCCGGTATTCCATTACACCGCGTTTATCGAAGAACTCGTCAGTCATGGGTACATGGTCGCTTCAATCGAGCATACCTACGAAGTGAATGTCGTTGCCTTTCCTGATGGAAGAGTAGTCGCTCTGTCGCCGATCTCCTGGGGTGTTTACGGTCCACAACCGCCCGAGATTTCTGACGAAGAAGCTTCCAAGAAAGCCATCGCATGGGAGAAAGAAAGAGACAACGTTTGGGCCGCAGATATAAGTTTTGCCCTCGATCAACTCACAAAGCTTGACCGGGATAAAGGCTCGCTGTTCTTTGGCAGACTGGATTTGGCGCATGTGGGGGCAGTGGGTCACTCGATTGGTGGCCGCGCAGTCGGACGTGCCTGCCAGTTGGATCCTCGGATCGAAGCGTGCGTGAATGAGGACGGCGCACCGGATGAGGGGGCGGTTTTGAACTATCCCGGAGCCGACCCGCCGGAGCAGCCCTTCTTACTAGAGGAAGTTTTCGTTGCGCCCCCAACCAACAAGGAACTCGCCGACGCTCATGAGTCTCGTCAGCACTTCAATCAATCAATGGCTCAGCACGACGCTGCTGTCGAAAAACAGCTCAGGCACTGCCGGGACGGCGGCTATCGTGTAACGATCAAAGCACATGGGATTAGCCATGACAGCTTCACGGATGTACCGCTAATGGAATCGGCACACGATCCCAAAGCGAAGGCTGCCGCACTCCATTCCCTGTCATTGACTGTCGAAGTAACGCTTGCTTTCTTTGATCAATATTTAAGAGGGGAGAAGGACAGGCTTCTGAATAGAGTTCATGAATCTGGGTCCGAGATTACTCTCCGACACTACCCGACCGGGATTCCCTAACCCTACCCGCGAAGCTTTCCATGCGGGGCGGATTCGGCCGATGGATGACGTAATATCGCCATATCACTCATTGACTCGGATCGTTAGCGAAATGGCCTGGAAGAGACGGCCAGCGGGAGGCGAAGTGTGAACTGCGTCGGAAGCGAGTCTGCTGTGATAAAAACGTGATAGTTCCATGATCATAACGGGTCAGAGTTAATCAGAACCCGTCAGAACTCAGTTCTGGTAAGCGGTTGAAGAATCATATAGAGTAGAGAATTTTCATAACCAGTCAGAACACCCCTAGTGATCTTCAAAACCGGCGGACGGCAGGTTTTCCTGTCGCCGGTGGGTTCGACTCCCACTCGCTTCCGCCACATTATTTTCAGTGACCTAGGAGTTCCAGTGAGTGCATCTCAGAGGAGACCTGGTCCTCAGAATGGGTTGCTGTGATAAAAACGTGATAAAAAGAGGTCTCGATAGTCGCAATCAGACTGGGAATTTGGATAAGGCAGAAAAACGGAAGTACAAGGTCGACCGTGGCACCCGGGCATTAATGCTTTTGTCGTTCCTCGCCAAGAGTCCGGACCACTACTACGGGTACTCTCCTGACTCCTTCCATATATGCGCCAATCTCCTTGTCGTGCTCTTCTTGCTTCTTTGCTTTTGTGTACCCCAGTATTCCGTAATACAGCGCCCGATCGTAGAACTGATTTAGCATCTGTTGCAGTTCGAGTTTGCCGGAAAGTTGAATGATGTTATCAGCGAAAGCCTCTCGTTGAAGGAACTGCCAGAGATGGTTGCGGCTGATGACCAGAGCCCAGACAAATTGATGCAGACCGACTCCTTCAGCAGCCCGACGCTCGCCGAGCATTATAAAGCGTTCCGCAACATCGGTTTCTGTCTTCTGCAGCAACCACTCTCCCAGGTTGTGGTAAATCTCGGCTGCCGCCATGCACAGCCCGTCGGGTGAAACCTTGCAGAAGTCGCGAGTGCGCTCCGAGTGCCGCAGTTTGTCAGTCAACCCCATCGCTAATTCGTCGGAGTGCTCCTCGATCAGACGCACCAGCTTTAGCGCCAACATTTGCCAGCCTCCTTGGCCACCTACTATGAAGAGATGCCGCGAAAGTTTCTAAAGATTCTCTGTATATCGTAACACGATATATATAAAACTCAAACCCAATGCCACCCGCATTCTGCAACCCTACTGACCTTCGCGCGCTGTTCAGCGGGCTATCAGCACCACGGAACTATGCGGAGCAATCGTCAACTGCGCTGGCTGCGAAATTTCGCGCTCCTTTTCGAAAGGAGCAGCGACTTCCAATCGTTGCTTCTCCAAACCGGGAAATGTGAGCTCTGCATTTTCATTCTGATCGCCAAAGTTCACCAGAACAGCCGCGCGACGCTCATCCTTCTTGTCCATGGGTATAAAGACCGAATAGCGGATGTCAGGATCGGAATTCACCTCGGCGCCAAGAGTGTCGTTGAATCTGCCGTGAAACAGCAGGTCCTGATATTTCGTTCGAATGCGGATCAATTCCTGTACGTAGCGGCTTAACGGACGCGTCAGGGCCTCGTCTGCAGAATCGTTGTAGTGCCGTGGTGCCAGCGCCCACACCAGGCCGTAACGCAGTCCATTGTTCATGGGGCCGAAGTCGCCCGGACTCTCTCCGAAAATCGTCCCCGTCCATTCGGGGAACGTATAACGCATCGCGGTGGAAGGCATATCGATGTCTTCCATGCGCATATACGAGACATCTACATACGGCAAATCGCGATCAAACCAGTTCTCCGACGCGATGGCGAAATTCGGATTGATAACTCTTCCCCGGCTCAGCAATTCCTCGTAAGTATCCACCACGCCCTGCGTGTAGGATTTGTCGGGGCTGACGGGAAGCGTCGGATTGAAGTCGAGCTGATCTTCCACCAGTGCTTTATCCAGCTGGAGTCCATCGGCTCCATCTTTCAACAATTGCAGGTACTGGTCGATCAGGAACTTGCGGAACTCCGGGTGTGCCGGGCTGACCTGAGTCATATTCGACTGGGTTAGACCCATCCGGGCACTGATGGTTCCTTCTCCCCAACCCCACATCGGCCAGTCAGACGCCCAAAGGCCGTGGTGTGCGAATTTTGAGAGCTGTGAGCGGAATAGGGGAGTAGCCGTGTCCGCGAACTGTATGTTGGAAAAGATCAATGGATGAACTCCCATCGCCCTGATCTCCGCCAGCGCTTGGCGGAATTCCTCAGGACTTCCCAAACGCGGACTGGGCCGGTATTGCGGGTATCCACGATCAATGCCGCCGACATCCCAGCCACAGATTTCGAAGGTAGTGATGCCGTACTTCTTCGCGTCGGCGGCCAGCTTCGGAAGATCTTTGAAGCGCCAGATGACAGCGTCTTCGCTGTTGGACATGATGATCGACTGCCAGGCCATTTCATTCCGCAGCCAGTTCGGCGATCGCCTCACGTCGAAGTGCTGATCAAACCACGATCTGTAGATACGGCTGCCTTCATGCCAGTCGCCCTGATGCACCTGGAGCGCCGCCGGGCCGGCGCGAAATGTTCCGTGCGAAGTGTATGGGAAATTCAACCACCCCATGACTACACCGATGGGTTCGCCGTTCGGCACTTCGGCGGGCGAAGGCCAATTATCGTGCAGCACGGTAGATTTCGTAAAGGGATGCATCTCCGTGTAGAAAGCAGCTAGTCTGATCTCCGGATCCTGATTGGCGTAGTAATAACCGAGATCAGCTTTGCGATTGTAGATATCGATCCATCCCATCGACATAGAAATCGGATATGTGAAGGCCGACGCATCGTAGCGGATGCCGAGATTGCCTCCGCCATAACCTCCGCCTTGGTATTGGGAAAACATCTTCGGCATCTGACGCAGGTATCCGGATGGAATGAGCGACTCGGTATCTGTCCGGTTGGCAATCCCTTGCTGCCCGCCAATGAGGCCGTACAGAACTTCGGCCAGTTTACGGTCGGTGGGGTTGTCCACCTCGATCGAGAACTGTATCTGGGCACCTGCCGACCGGATGTGGTACCGCACCTGAACAGGCAATTCTTCTTGCGAGTTGTGCAGCGACGTATAGACGCAGGTAATCTCATCTCCATGCACTTCGAGACGACTCACTTTCTGATCCCTGCTGGAGAAATAGGCGGCTTGGTAGCCGGGCTTGGGCAGAAGCAGCCGGAAATTTTCCCCAAGCCGCCCTTCAGCAATGATGTTGAGTGCAGGCTGCTTCCAGACAACACCAACCAGGTCGCAGGTAGCTTCGTCCAGGCGGAGGGTCGCATTGGAAGTGTTTATCTCTCGAACTTCAGCGTTGCAAACGGCAGCCGCGACGGCAAGCCCCGCTAAGCAGAGAAAGAGCCAAACAGTTTGGCGACGTGGATGCACCCGGTGCGGGTGGTTCAGGCATTTACGAAGTTTGGGACAGCTCGTAGTCCCCGGAACAAATTTGGTGACCCCTGAAGTCATCACCGAAGAATACACCCCGTGGGCAGCCACGCCGCCGGGAAAGTCCGCCTCGTCAAGTCCCGGCGTTGTTTTGGCAAGGCAATTAAGAAACGCCGGTCCCGGCTAGCGCTTTCTTGGATTGCTGGGCGTGTTTGGCTTCGTTGCTGGCTTCCAGGATGACGTCGTGGGTACCGAAGCCAACTCCGACCTTCTTGAGGAAGTCGTTGGGAGGAGTGCCTCCGGCAAAGATCCAGACGAAATCGTTGGGGATCTCCTGTTGTTTGCCTTGCACATCGAGCACGACCGATTCAGGTTTGAACTCAACCGGACTCGAGTTGAACAGTGCGTTGATCTTGCCTGAGCGTATGGCTTGCTCCACGCGTTGCGCGTTGCGTTCTTTGATGCGGCTAAAACGCTCCTGCCGATAGGAGAGCGTGACCTTGTTGCCGCTCTGGTTGGCGAGACCCATGGCAGTTTCGACGGCGCTGTCGCCGCCACCAACTACCAGGATTCTCTTGTTGACGTAGTGGTCCGCCTCGATCAGGCGATACATCACCTTGGGGAGTTCTTCCCCTTTCACCCCCAGTTTCCTGGGAGTGCCGGTGCGCCCCAGCGCCAGCACGACGGCGCGGGCCCGGTATTGGTTATTGGCGGTGCTGACGCTGAAGGTCCCGTCTTCCTGCTTTCTTATATCTTCCACCTTCTCGCCGGTACGAACATTAAAGTCAGATCGATTCAATACCATGTCCCAAAAGGCAAGCAGGTTTTCTTTGGAGAGCTCGGTTTTCTTGAACTTCCCGTACATGGGGAATTCCACCGGGCTGGTCATCACCAGTTTCTGGCGGGGGTACTTCGCCACCGTACCGCCGACTTCATCCTGCTCGAGCGTAATGTAGCTGAGTTTTTTCTCGATGGCGCGTAAGGAGGCGCTGATCCCCGCCGGACCTGCTCCAATGATCAACAGGTCGTGAACATCGTGATCCGTGGTGACGCTCTGACTTGCCGGGAAACGGCTGGCCACAAGGTCGATGCACTCGCGCCCCTGGTTGACGGCATTCTTGATCAGCGCCAGTCCTCCCAGTTCCCCAATAATGAACAAGTTCGGAATGCTGGTTTCGTGCTCCGCAGTCAGGCGGGGCATATCCGCCGCCATGCTCGGACTCGCCATCACCATGGTGATAGCGCCCACCGGACAAGCCTCTGCACACAGGCTGTGTCCGATGCACTTGTACCCGTTCACAATCGCCGCCTTGCCCGCCACCATCGCCAACACGTCTCCTTCCGGGCAAACCGTTGTGCAGGTGGCACAGCCGATACAGTACGTCGGGTCAATATGTGGATGCTGAGCTTTGGGCCCCTCGGAAAACAATTTTCCCTTTTCCGCAGCCTGGCGCGCGCGCGCATCCCTTTTCTTGAGGCTCTTCAAATAGCCGCGCAGAAAAAACGTGGTAATAGCGACGGCGATAACCAATGTGATGAGGGTGTCCATATTTTCTAGAAATACCCCATCATGGCGACGACCACGATATGAATCAGCGCCAGCACGGCGAAGGAGTAGCTGAACGGCTTGTGCACGACGTGCCAGAGGTGAAACACCTGTTGTGAACGGGAGAGAAAAAGAACCCGTTTCGCGAGTGCCGCCTCCTCTCTCGCCGTAGCAATCGCCCTTTCCAACTCGCGCTGGCGTGTGGGCAAAAATCCCGCCAAGGTAGAAAGCTTCTGGCCAAAAGGAAGGGCACGACGGCGAAGCTTGGCGACGCGGAAAGCCCGGCCGACATCGAGCACCATCATGTAGACCAGAGCCACCACGATTGAAAGCTGTTCCACCCGCTCCCGGCTGGGCAGACGCAGGAGGGAGCGCAAATCCGATTGCGGCAAGAGATCCTGTTTCGTCAGCTGCTGGGCCATCCGTTCTTGCATCTCCTGCAACTCCTTCATGGAGATCTCAGCAGCGTTGAGACTGCGCGGTATCTGAGCGTACAAATAGCGCCCGATGACGCCACTCAGGGAAACCGCAACCATGATCCAGAAAGCTATTCCGGCGAATCCCCGGAACTTGAAGGACGCATGGAAGGCAATCACGAATGGAGCCGCCAGGCCCAGCAAAACGTGGTTGTCCAGCCAGTGCCGGGCGCTGCCCTGCCGTGCAAGCCACGGCCACACCTTGCGAAGGGGATAGAGGAAGATGGCCAGGAACATGGCGAGGCCAAGGAAACCAAGCTTCAACCCGATACCGCCGCTGGGCTTCAGCAGAATGTGCTTGGGTGAAAACGGGCGGTCGGCCGAGCTGAGGGTGTAGTAGCTGAAGCCGTAGAGAGTCAACCCGGCAATCAAAGCAATTGCCAGAATATAGCCGCAGACTAGACGGATGTGATGTACGCGCTCCCCTCGTTTCCGAGCCGGCATGACCGCGGTGGCGACTGTAGCATTGGCGCTCATTTGCTGGCCACCTGCTCGTCCGTGCTCACCGAGAAACGTTTGTAGTCGGTAAAGCGATGGGTGTTGCGCCAATGTTGCCGCGGAGTCTCCACCTCCACTGTGGCTACGACCGGGAACCAGTACGGTTCCTTCATGTCGCGAAAGGGAGGGGGAGCAAAGTCTACCTCGGCATGCAGGGATTTCAGGCCAACATCTTCCATGGTGTCTGCGACATTCGCTTCAATCCGGGTGATCACACCGGACTGCGGATCGATCCAGGCCACTCCCGAAAGCTCCAGCGGATACTCGCGTCCGCGCAAGGCTAGGGCCGCGGGGGATCGCGTGCCGGAAACGTGCTGGAAGCTGACCTTCACCAGATGACGCCCGCCGTCGACTGCTTCTCCCGCCAACGCGAACTTGAAACTTTGCGCATAATAAGGATGGAAGACCAGAAACAGGGTGGCGAATCCGTTGCTGACCAGCAGTGGCGTGTTCTTCTTGTCGCGTTTGCTTTCGTGGACCGCAAGACGGGATTCATCCAGGCTCAACTCTCCGCCGGCGTTGGTGAGAATCACCAGGTAGTCGTAGGTCGACTCTTCCTTCAGCTCGACCTTGTCATCTTTCCCCAGTTTCTCCTGCTGCACCTGCTCTGTGCACTTTACATCCGAAAATTGATCCAGGAAGCCCACCACCTGGGTACTGGTATGGGCAAGCAGATTATCAAGATCTGTGGTTGCGCCAGAAGCCGGAGTATTTCCCAGGCAGATGGCGGCCGTTGCCACAATGTATGCGCAAAGGCGCGATCCAACGAGTTTGTTGCAGTGTGTCATTCTTTGTGTCTAGCCTTCGAATCGAAGCGGTAACCAAGCGTTGTCATCCACTGGTCGTAGTTCAACTGGCCGCCGCGATTGATGGTGTAGCCTCCCTGCAGGAAATAATGTGGACCCAGGTTCGTCTCTACATTGGCAGTGACAAACTTTGAGCCGGTATCGGTTGTCAGCAGCGCACTGAAAGCTTGTTCTCCCGCGAGGATCTCCAGACGAAAGTTATCGCTGAAATTGCGGGAGACTGAAAATGACTTGTAGGATCCGTCTCCGAAGGAGCTGTTGAAACGCGCGTAATGAAAGTCAGCGCGCAAGCCAAACCATGGCAAGTGGCCGAAGGTGATGCCGTAGAGCTCATTCAGGGAGTTCTTGGCATCTCCGCTGCGGTTGCTCGTCCCCAGTTGCGTGTATACAGAAATCTGTTTCCATACTTCGAAGCGTGCTCCCCCGCTGAACCCCTGAAACAGGTACTTATCCAGCAAGCCGGTGCCCACCAGTTGCGGATCGAAAGTCGGAACATCGCGGAAATAAGTGTGATTGAAGTCGAACTCCAACCGGGGATGCGGCTGCACCCGCACGGTGAGGAAGTTGCGGCTTAAACCCGGCCCCGACGCCGGCACCGCGGGAGTGCTGCTCGGACTGTCCACTTGCAACGCGTCGTAGATGGAGAGGTGCTGCGTGTAAGAGATTGTGTTCTCCAGAAACCCAAACGGTTTGTCGAGTTGCCACTGCAACATGCTGACTCCGGCGCCCATCGTGGTGCTGTAGTGCAACCGGGCGTAATCGCCGCCTTCGAAGTTGATGAATCCTCCTCCAATCACCCGGTCGGGGCTGTAGTCCCATGATGTGGGATCCGGCGTGGAGCCTCCGAACAACCCAAGGGTTGCGACTTTCGAAAGCCGGCGGCCAAAATATCCGCCATCAATTGTGTCCAGGCTTGCCGCCCAAGGCAGATAGAGGCGCCCAAATCCCGCCACCCACGCTGAGTTCGGATTGTCATAGGTCATACTCAAGTGGTAGGTACGGTTGATCAGATCCTGTAAGGTCTGCTGAGCCGCGGGCGTCTGTGAGGTGAGGCGCCCCCGCCAGTAGCCGCTCAAATTCCAATAGCTGCCATTGATCCGGGTAATATCGCCGCGGAAGATCACACCCACATCGGAACTGGTCATCCCGGCGGGGCCGTGGCTGGTGGTTCCCATGTAATCGAAGCCCATACGTCCACGCGCCCGGTTCACCGAGGGTAGAGGCGGACGCGGCACTTCTTCGCGCGCCTCCTCGTTCAGAGGATCGCCCTCCGTAAAGCTTACGACTGCCGGATACTTCCTGCTGGAACTGAGCGCCGTCTGCTGCACCAGGGCTTCCGCATCGCCGGAGGAAAGATACGCTATGTCTCCAACTTGAACTGGACGTTTGGGCGAATGAATCTCGCTAACCGCGGAAGTTTCCGCCGTTGCGGTCACTTCCAGTTCGGCAACCACCCGCGGGTCAGAGGGATCCACTGCTGCGCCCTCGCGAGTCGGCAAGTCGGTTTGCTGGATTTCCAGCTTTACGCCTTCTTTCAATCCTGCACTGCGTCCACCATCCAGGTAAGCCACGCCTTCGGCGACATACTTGACTTTGAACGCGGTGCGAAGGCTGGGGTCGGACAGACGAAGGGTCGGCTGCTTGTTTTCGCTGTCGACAGGCGCAGGAACATTGTTAACGGCTCTTGCGACTTCAGGCACCGGCCGCAGTTGCGGAGTTGGAAGCGCCTGAGGAGAAGGGGGGATGGGATGGTTCTGCGGGACTGGGTCGACCTGAGCCGGCCGATTATCGGCAGCTACTAAACCGGAAGAACTCGGGCTTTGGGAATGAACTCCGACCGCAGTGGACGTATCCAACGCCGTGGAGGACTCGACCGACAACCCGTGAGTGCTGACTTGCGGAGTGCTCGCTTGCGGACTGCTGGTCTGCGAAGCACTGGTCCGCGAATCCCGTGGGGTAGTTCCGCCCCGAGCAGCCGGCTGCGGATTCGGTGCGGCCTGCGCCGGCCGGGAATCGGCCGCTATCAGGCTGGAAGAACTCGGGCTTTGAGAATGTACTCCGACCGTAGTCGATATACCCAACGCTACAGAGGGCTGAACCGGAGATGGAGTGTGAATGCTGGTCTGCTGATTGCCGGCCGGCGGAGTGCCGGCCGAATCCCGTGGGGTTCCGCCCTGCCCAGTTGAAGAACTCGCGACCGCCGTGCTCCTCGAGACCGGGACAGGCGAGTTCAACGTCGAACGGAGGGTCAAGACAATCTGGTTCTTGTCACTCGTCAGAACGTACGGATGCGCATGGTCCATATCCACCACGATCTCGGTACCGTCAACCCCGTCGTACTTTGTGCGGACGGCGCGCACTCCATCCGACCCGACATCGATCCTCTTTGCAAAATATGTCGTGTTCGGCAATTGCAGTACCAGCCGTTCCGCATGACGCTCTGCTACTACCGGTTCAACCGGTGAGCTGACGAGAATCGTGACCCGCAAGTCCGCGCCTTCCCGCGTCACCACGATGTCGCGTATTCTTGCCATCTCCGAGTCGGTATTCTGCGCAGCTGCGAAAGACAACAGCAGCATGAGAATCACGGTTTGTTTTTGAGCGGCCCTCATTGGTTGTCATTGCTCGCGTGTGCACATTGCCTGCCAAAGATTCATCGGCTATCCACCATTTCCTTTGGGGTGACACTGGTAGCAGTTCGGGCTGTTATACACATAGCCCTTAACGCCCTGGTGTTTCCGGTCGGTCTGCGTTTTGGCATGGCAAACGGTGCAGGAGAATATGGCGTAGTTGGATGAATTGGTATGGCAGGTGGAGCAGACGCCTCCCGCATTGCCATGCTTCATCGGGAACCAGGTGTGATTGAATACCGCCCCCAGCCACGAAGCCGTGGTGTGGCACGTGAGACACGTGGTGGGGAAGCCCGCAGCCACATGGTTGGGGTTCGTCGTACCCTGGTAGTCGGCCTTGTGACAGGAATAGCAGTCGGTGGGAACCGTGGTGTAGTTGTTGTTCACGTGGCAACTGGCGCAGGCCACCGTGGTATGTGCGCCGGTCAGGGGGAACGTCGTGTTGTTGTGGTTAAACGACGATGGAATCCACGCCGTTGTGTTGTGGCACAAGTCGCAGGTTTGCGGGAATCCAGACGTGACATGGTTCGGGCTGGTGGTTTTGTTGAAGTCGGTCAGGTGACAGGTCACGCAAGCCGTGCTGTTCAGCTTGTAGTTTCCGTTGATGTGACATTGCGTGCACTGCAACGAAGTGTGTGCCCCAGTCAGCGCGAAGCCCGTGCTGGCGTGATTGAAGGTTGCGCCGTTCCAGGAAGTGGTCGAATGGCAGGAGTCGCAGGTGGTTGGGAACCCCGCCTGCGCGTGGTTCGGTTCTGTGGTGCCGTTGTAGTCCGTCATGTGACAGGTCGAACACACCCCGCTGGTCAGCTTGTAGTTGCCATTTACATGACATTGCGTGCACGGCACCGTGGTATGCGCTCCCGTTAGCGCAAAGCCGGTGCTGGTGTGATTAAAGGTCGTTCCACCCCACGATACGGTGTTGTGACATTGCAGGCAGGTCTGGGGAAAGGCTGCCTGCACGTGGTTGGGATCGGTCGTGCCCTGGTAGTCCTTCAGGTGACAGGACACGCAGGTGGTATTGGTCAGCTTGTAATTTCCGTTGATGTGACATTGCGAGCACGGCAGCGTGGTGTGCGCGCCCGTCAGTGCGAAGCCCGTACTGTTGTGATTGAACGTTACGCCGCTCCAGGCAGTGGTCGAATGGCAGGAGTCGCAGGTGGTCGGAAACCCGGCTTGCACGTGGTTGGGATCGGTGGTGCCGTTGTAATCCTTTATGTGGCAGGTCGAACACGCCCCACTCGTGAGGTTGTAATTCCCGTTTACGTGGCATTGCGAGCATTGCACGGTGGTATGCGCGCCCGTCAGGGGGAAGCCCGTGTTGGCATGATTGAAGGTCGCGCCGCTCCAGGAGGTGGTGTTGTGACACTGCTGGCAGGTTTGCGGAAACGCCGCCTGCACGTGATTCGGGTTGGTGGTGCCCTGAAAGTCCTTGAGGTGGCAAGATACGCAGGTGGTATCGGTCAGGTTGTAGTTCCCATTGACGTGGCACTGCGCACAGGGAGTGTTGATGTGGGATCCGGTGAGTGGAAACCCGGTTTTGGAGTGGTCAAAGGTGGCATTTGCCCATGAGGTCGTGCTATGGCAAGTGCCACAGGTAGTAGGCATGCCGGCCTGCTTGTGATTCGGATTGGTGGTGCCGTCGTAATCCTTCATATGGCAGGACGCGCAATCCGTAGTGGTGAGGTTGAACTTCCCATTAGCGTGGCACTGCGAGCACTGCAGGGTGGCATGCGCGCCGGTGAGCGGAAAACCAACAAGATTATGATCGAAACTTGCTGGTTGCCATCCGCTCGTGGTGTGACAGGTTTGGCATGTCTGGGGCAGATTCAAACTTACGTGGCTCGGGTTCGTGGTCTTTTGGTAGTCCGGCAGGTGACAGCCGGCGCAGGTTGCAGGCGTGCCCTGAAATTTATTGCCCGCGTGGCAAGCCGTGCAGTCCAGCGTGGCATGCACTCCGGTCAGCGCGAAGCCGGTGTACTTCAAATGATCAAAATTAACGCCGAACCAGTTGTCCATCTTGTGGCATTGTTCGCAGGTGGTGGAGAATCCGGCTGACGCATGACTGGGTCCTGTTGTTCCTTGATAGTCCTTTGCGTGGCAGGAATAGCACTGCGTCGACATCGTACTGAAGTTGCTGAGCGCCCCATTCTTGTGGCAAGAGTCGCAATCCAGGGCGGCGTGAGCGCCCACCAGCGGAAACCGGTTCAGGTGCTGCTGGATCTGCTGGATGGAAACCTGCCAGCCCCTCACCGTGTGGCACTGTTCACAGTTGGCGCCGAATTGCCGCCTGTGGATATCGGCGTGACAGTCGGCGCACTTTGTGCCCACGTTACTGAACACCGGCTTGGTGTGGCATTGGGTGCAGGCCACGCCAAGGTGCATGCCGCGCAGCGGGTAACGCGTCTGGCTGTGATCAAATTCGGGGATGCTGCGGATCGGCTTCCATCCGCTCACCGTGTGGCAGTTCTGGCAGGGAATATTGAGATTACCGTGCGGACTCCGAGTATCGGCGTACGATTGCGTCTGCGGCGCTGCAGAGGCCGCACTGAGGAAAAATGCTACACATATAACTGAACGGATGAAGTCCGCCGACACCATGCCCCGCCCGCTGGAGAAACCCGCTGCAAAATTTCAGAAGCAAAAAGACGAGTGACACGATTTCTGACGACTTAAGCAATTCGACGCCCAGTCAGAGTAGTTGGTTGTGCAGACGCACGAAAAGTAACCAAAGTCGCTGTTCCTCGCGACAATCGCAGATTACTTTCACGTTACCTTGCGCCGCGTTACCATCCTGTTTGAAATGTAACTTCTTCGCGAAGGCGCAATTTTTACGTTATTTTGGCGGTTGCGATTTGGGTATGGACGCGCCGTGACACGCGGCGCATTCCCTGGGAGTGGGCTTGTAGAACAATACTTGCCTGGCCGCAACCGTCCGGATCAGCTTGTGGCAGGCCTCGCAACGAACATCCTTGTGGACGCCCTGGAGCGGGAACGCCGTCCGTGTGTCGTGGTCGAACAGCGAAGGTTTCCATTTCGCGCTGTTGTGGCATTCCCCGCAAGGCGTGGTTTGCCCCTTGGCGAACTGCCTGCCGTGGACATCTTCGTGACAGTCCTCGCACTTGGTCGGAGCCGCTCTGAAGTCCACGTGCATGAGCTGGGTCTCCATGTTTGGCGGCTTATGGCAATCGATGCAAGCGGTCGCGCGGTGCGATCCTACCAGGGGGAAAGAAGTCTTGGAGTGATCGAATCCTGAAAGCTCCTTCCAGGATTTGGTGGAATGGCACGCCTCGCATCCCGCTGCCGTCCCGTTGGCGCGTACTGCCTGCATTCGTTGCTTGAACTGCCCCTTATGAGGATCCTCATGGCAACTGGTGCAGGTCAGGTCTTGCCAGTGGTAAATGACCGCAGGTTTGGGCGCGAAGTCCGCGGATTCCTTGTGGCAATCGCCACATGGAACGGCGATGTGCCCGTCGGTGAGCAGGAAGCGCGTTTCCTTGTGACGCGCCAGCGAAAACGTGGATGGCTTGTAACCCTCCAGATTGTGGCAGCGGTCACAAGCATTGAAATATGGCGCGGAGGCAAATTGACCGGCATGCCGATCGCCGTGGCAATCGGCGCAGCGCTGGAATTTGACTTTGAATACCGTTTCCTTTCCCCGCGGAATGTGGCACTGTGCGCACTGCAGCCTGGCATGTCCGCCTTGCAGCGGATATGCACTCAAGGCGTGCTCTTTCACCGTAAATGTCGATGGCTTCCAGCCATCGACGGTATGGCAGGCCGCACACTCTCCACCATCAGTCCGCTTGCTGAACTGGCCATGATGCGGATCGTCGTTGTGGCAGTCCATGCACTTGGCGAAGACCACCGGCTTCTTGAAGTCGCCGTTGGCGTGACAACGAACGCAGTCCACGGCCGCGTGTTTGCCCAGCAACGGGAACTTGGTTTTCGAATGATCGAAGCGTTCGCTGACCGCGGCGGCTGAAACCTTCTTCCAGCCGCTGGTGTCATGGCAGGCCTGGCAGCCTTGCGCGAAACTGCCCCGGTGCGGATCGCTGTGGCAATCAGAACATTGACTGAAACTAATTCCGGCGTAGCGCGGCTTGTTGTCCGCTCCTGGCGTGTGGCATTTCTGACAAGCCACCTGTGCGTGCAGACCAGTCAACGGATAACGCGTCCGCGAATGATCGAATTGTCCGACCGTGACCGTCTTCCAATCGATAAAACTATGGCACTGTAGGCAATTCGGGCCCAGCCTTCCTTTGTGTTCGTCCTGGTGGCAGGTGACACAAGTCTGCGGGATGCCCAGAAAAGTCCGGTTCAAGTCTTTGATGCGGATGGTGGCACGCTCCGCAGAGGAGACTTTGTCGGCGCTGTGACAACGATTGCAAGCCAATCCGGCGTGCTTGCCCTCAAGAACGTAGCCGGTTTGCTTGTGGTCGAACGTCTTCTGGTCCCACTTGATCAGGGAAAAGTCCTCACCATTGTGCTCGGAATGGCAGCGCGCACAATCCTGACTGGAGCTGGGGCTGAGGTTGTACTGAGCGTGCAGCCCCTTGTGTGCCACCACCCGGCTTGCGATCTCCGTGTGGCATTGCATGCATTTGAAAGTGGCTTGTCCGGCGCCTACTTTATGGCAGGTGGTGCAGTTGGTGGCGCCGTTGAGCGACTGGTGTGCGCGCGCCAGCGGACCGGGAGAGATTTGCGCCGCTGACGTGACCGCCAACCCGAGCACAAAGCTTGCCGCATAAACCCAAACAGCTGAAAGAACTGAATGATGCCTGCATCTCAACTCCGGCATAGGACCCTGGGTGACTCCACCGGACTGCGATTCCCGTCTCGTTTCTCTTGATGGTTCCGGCGAGTGAATGACTCGACTCCGGTCAAGCAAATGAAAGACCAATCCAACTCTCGTTGCAAGTTACAGAGGTTTGCACCCAGCTTCCCCTGCCAAACCGCGTGATTTTCCCAGCTTAGAAACTGGATTATTGCAGGACTTTCGAGAAGCTTGCGCCATTTTTTGCATTGCAGGGATCGAGATATCTACTCCGGACGAACCCGGCATCTCCGCCCCCGGGCCCGGACAACAGTAGGGCCGTTGCCGTGGGGAGCGTTTCTCAGGTCGCAGGGAAAACTCTCTTGGGAGTGTTACATTACTGCTGACCGAAAGGGGAGTGTACGACGATGGTATCGGTCTTTATCGGCACCAGCCTCGACGGCTTCATTGCACGACCCAACGGAGACCTCGACTTCCTGCCGCCGGGTGGCGGCGAACCCCACGGTTATGACGAATTCATAGCAAGCGTCGATGCCATTGTCATCGGCC
The DNA here is from genome assembly GCA_049582765.1 of Terriglobales bacterium. Classification (GTDB taxonomy): domain Bacteria; phylum Acidobacteriota; class Terriglobia; order Terriglobales; family Acidobacteriaceae; genus JBAUUQ01. The sequence continues at coordinate 199,530 of JBAUUQ010000043.1, read as the reverse complement.
GCAAGACCTTCGAGACCGTTCTAACCCTTGGGCCTTGGCCATATGGTGACAAGCGCGTCGTGGTCCTGAGTAGTCGCCCCGTCGACTTGTCTGCGGCCCAGGGAGGCGTTGTTGAACACATGGCGGGGCCGCCGGCTCAGATCGTTTCCCAACTCGCCGCTAGCGGCGCCCACCACCTTTACGTCGACGGTGGGGTCACCATTCAAGGCTTCCTGCGAGCGGGTCTGATTCAGCGTCTCATTATTACTCGCGTACCGGTGCTCATCGGAGACGGAATTCCCCTCTTTGGCAGCCTGCCGGGTGACATTCGGCTTCGTCACATAGCGACTCGCCAATATCCCAGCGGCTTGGTTAGCAGCGAGTACCATGTTGCCATTGATACCTCGGTACCCGAACGGAAACGTTTCTAACCAAACTGCGCTCTCGCGGTAAAGATTGAGGGAATGCGGAACCAGCCGCCCGTCCCGAGAACCGCGATCTTCGTGCCATAATCTCTACTGCCCGCCGTTGGCCGGTGGGACGACTTGGGAGAACCACATGAAGGCGCAAGCGGAATTCAGTGCCACAACTCTGCCCGCACGCTACTACACGGATGCCGAGCTCTTCCGCGACGAACTGGAACGCTTCTACTGCGAGATGTGGGTGTGTGCCGGCCGGGAGAACCAGATTCCGGCGCCGGGAGACTATTTCCTACGCGAGTTCGCCGGCGAGAGCATCCTCATCACTCGCGACAGCAAGCGCGAGATTCATGCCTTCTTCAATGTCTGCCGCCATCGCGGCACGCGAATCTGTCCCACAGCCGAGGGCCACTTTGCCGGACGCATCCAGTGCGGCTACCACGGCTGGACGTACGGTTTGGACGGCCGCTTGATCGGTGCTCCCCATATGCCCGAGAGCTTTTGCCGTGAGGACTATCCCCTGAACCGGGTGCGGGCCGAAGTCTGGGACGGACACATTTTCGTGAACCTGAGCCCCGACGCGCAGCCCCTTGCCTCGCAACTAGCCGACTTGCCGCGGAAATTCTCGCACTGGCAAATGGCCGATTTGCGTCTCTATCAGCGCAAGGTGTACGAGGTAAAGGCCAATTGGAAGCTGATCGTGCTCAACTACAACGAATGTCTGCATTGCCCGGTTCTGCATCCCGCGCTGAGTTCGATCACCGGCTATTTGTCGGGCAATAATGACGAGCCCCATCATTCCTATATCGGCGGTTTCATGGAATTTCAAGCCGGGGCGAGAACCATGAGCCGGGACGGCAAGCTGCGGCGCGACTACCTCCCTGGCCTGACTGAAGAGGAACGCAGCCGCGTCTATTACTATGCGGTGTTTCCCAATCTGTTTTTGAGCCTGCATCCCGACTACCTCATGACCCACACCCTGTGGCCGCGCGCGGTCGATCGCACCGACATCATTTGCGAATGGCATTTTCATCCCACAGAGATGGCCAAACCGAACTTCGAAGGCAACGATGCGGTTGAGTTCTGGGATTTGACCAACCGCGAGGACTGGGGCATCTCCGAGCTCTCCCAGGCAGGCATCAGTTCCCGGGCGTATCGCCCGGGGCCGTACTCCCGCTGCGAAGGACTGCCCCACGCCTTTGACGAGATGATCCTCGAGCGTGAGAAGAACTCGGCGAACCGCTCAGTCCGCACCCGGAAACCTGGAACCACGAACTCTGAGCTCTCCGACTTTGCGGAATAGCCTCTGTGCCCAGCCTCGCGAAGTGCCTGCACGAAGGTAACCTCGCTCTGGGAAGGGCTTGCGCGTAGCATGGGTTCATTCTCTTGTCTCACCGGCGAGGGGAGGATCTTCGCATGAGTCCAGCTTTCAAGAAAGTTATGTGCTGCACAGCGACCCTGATATTGCTTGCTGCGGCCGCTTATGGCCAGTCTCTCGGCGATGTGGCGCGCGAGCAACGACAGAAACAACAGGCGAAGCCTTCACAAACCGCTCCCAAGGTGATCACCAACGAAGATCTGGGCGAACCCCCGGATGGATCGCCGCAGGATTCCAGCGCAGAGAAGAAACAGGGCGCTCCCTCCTCGAAGCCCCTCGGGTCAAAGACGGCGGAACAGTGGAAAGCCGAGATCGAGGCACAGAAGACGGCAATCGCAAACCTGCAGAGCCGAATCGACAAAACCAGTTCCTCCGTTCGCTTTACCCAGACCACTCATACCTGGAATGCGGTACGGCACAATGAACGCCAGGAGCAAAAATTGGACGACGTCCAACAAATGCAGAGCCAGCTGGCCGAAGCACAGAAGAAACTCGACGAAATGCAAGAGTCCGTCCGCCAAGAGGGCTTCGGCAGCTCCGTTTACGATCCCAACTAATTGAGCAGGGCCCAACCGTCCGATTTCATTCCGGATCCATTGCCTGATCCAGGTATATCCACAGCACCCGCGAGAACAGGGTGATGGACGGAGCCAGCGGAAGAAACAGCAGAATTGCCCAGAGCGTGGTTCGCTGTAACGACCAGTGCATGCCTACCCACAGGGCAAACCCCAAACTAAAGATGGTGACGAGAGCCACCAGGTAGCTGATGTACATGGCACCGAGAAAATAACCTGGCTCGCGCTCAAACTTCAAAGCGCAAACCGGGCAACGATCATACATGGAAGGAAAGCCCGCAAGAACGGATTTGCGAAACATCCGGCCCTTCCGGCATCGTGGGCAAAGTTGATGGACGATCGCCGATGCTGTCGATGGAATGGGCACAACCTGCACCACGACTCCTACTTCTTGCGCGCAGGCTGCGACGGCGCGACCATGGGCCGGCGGACCGGAACAATGGCTCCACGGGACGGATCAGCCGCGGCAGTGGCTCGCGAAAGAACTTCTTCCTGGATGTACTTCACGAAGTCCTGAATCTGGCGCTGCATCTCTTCCATGCGTTCCCGCATTTGTAGAATGATCGCGATTCCGCTGATGTTTACACCCAAATCGCGGGCCAGTGAGAGTATGAACTCCAGCCGCTGCAAGTCTTCGTCGGTATAAAGTCGAGTATTGCCTTCGGTGCGGGACGGCTTCAACAGACCCTCGCGCTCATACAGTCGCAGGGTCTGGGGATGAATCTCGTACATCTCCGCGACCGCGGAAATCATGTACGCGCCTTTGGATTTGCGTTTGGTCATCGCTGAGATACTAGCTTACAACAGGAGAAAGAAGCCACGGCTGAAGCAACCGCTTCGTCCATGACCCGGTCTCGCGCCCATCCCTCGTAAGCTAACTCGCGCCGGATCGCACTGGTCAGGCTGGAAAACACCCGCTACTTCGCCGTCAAGAACTCCTCGACGGAGCGGACAAACGCCTCTCGTTCTTCATAAAGTAGTAGAGTTTCCCGCCCGGGCCATCGAAGGTCTGCCCAGTTTCTGGCGCCGCCAAGGCCGAAAACGCGGTTGCGAGGAGGAAGGCCGCGCAAAACCACAAACCTAACCGCAGTTGTCCCCAGTTCTCCGCGGATGGGAGAAAACTACGGATCTCTCGCTTCGCTCGAGATGACAGCAAGATAAGCTCTTTCAACAAGCTTTTACGCGATCACTTGAGGCTTCGGTTGCGGAGCAGGCGCCCAGCCCCCCGGCTTGAGCGCGTGATTCATGAAATAGGCCACCACTCCCCCGGCAATCAGCAGCATGCCGAAGGCAAATGAACTCATTCCCAATACCCGCTCGCTCTGGCTACGAACTACCGAAAAGCCAAGCAGCAGGGTCGGCGTAACACCGACGGCGATCGCGCCCAACAGTCCGCCGGGTACGCGGAATTCGCGCCGCAGCTCGGGCTCACGGATTCGCAAGACGACCAGGGCCACGAACTCCAGCAAGAGGCTGGTGCCGTAGAGCAGAATGTCGATGGTGACCAGACGTTCGAATCCCAGGCCGAGGCACATGGCCCAGCCGATGGAGCAAACCACGATGGCCACCCAGGGAGCCCGGCGGCGATTTACTTTGGCGAAGACGCGCGGCAGCATCCCGTCCTGCGCCATCGCCAGTGGCAGACGAGAGTAGCTCATCACCAGCGCGTTGAACATCCCAAAAGCGCTGATCATCCCACCCAGCACCAAGCCTGCGCGCAGCAACGGGCCACCCAAAAGACCTGCAATGTCTGCCCAGGAACCGGTTTCCCAAGTGGCAACCGGAAGACCGGTCATCCACACGGCGGCAACCGGAACGATGTAGGTCAACGCGACAATCCCAACGGCCACGAGCATTGCGCGGGGATAAGTCCGCTGCGGACGCTCTACTTCGGTGGCGATGGTGGAGGCATTGTCCCAGCCCATGTAATTCCACAGGGCAATCAGCAGTCCCCCGACCATGTCCACCTTGGAGGTGGTGGGAGTGGTGACCGCGTGGAACAAAGCGCCGTACTTGAACGGAGCCAGCAACACCATGAGCGCAAACGGGGCCGAGAGTGCGAAGAACAGCCAAAGCGAGGTTGTCGAAACCACGCGGACCCCGGCGACATTGAGCAATACGCAAGCGGCAACCACCGCCAGCCCCACCATGATTCCGCGATGCCCCTCGGCGAACCAGGGGAACATGCGGGTAAGGTAGACGACAAACAAAGTGGGGTAGATGGCCATGTCAAAAATTGACGCCACCAGCGAGAGCCAGGCCTCCTGGAATCCCCAGAAATTTCCCATGGCGCGCCGTACCCAGGCGTAATAGCCGCCCTCGGAGGGCAGCGCGCTGGAGAGTTCGCCGATCATGAACGCAGTGGGCAGGCTCCAGAGAATCGGAGTCAGGAGAAGAATCAGAATCGCGCGGCCGTAGCCCGCGCCGTGCACGATGTCTTCGGTGCCATAGGTACCGCCCGACACCATAAAGAAGGTGGCGGCGACGAGTGGCCAGAGGGTGAGGCGAACGGAACTTTTCCGGTGGGGAACGACGACTGGCGGTTGGATTGGTTGACGAGGTGCGCTAGCTGTTGCCAATTTCGATGGCTTCCTCCTCTGGGCGACTCACTCTCAGCCACCTCGTCTCCCTTGTTTCCGAGGCTCCCGGTTAACAGCGATTTCCGGGCATTTCGGCGAAGTTAGTTCGCACGTTAGAGATTACGGGAAATCTCAATAGTTGCAACAAATATTTTGAAAAATTTTGTAAGCGGGCGGTGTGGTACGGAGGTAATGCGGCCCCCGCCAGACAACCCTGCCAGAACATGCTCAGCCCCGGGACCATTTGGTATAAAAGTGAGGCGGTTCAAAATCTCTCAGGAGGCAAAATTTGATGAAGAAGCTTTCAATCATCGCTTTCTTGCTCTGTGGGTCTGTTCTGTTGGCGCAATCGGATAAACCCCAGAATGCTTTCACTCCGAAGCAGATCAAATGGGGACCGGCTCCGCCGTTTGTGGCCGCTGGTGCGCAATTGGCGGTGGTTGAAGGCGATCCAACCGCCAGTAGCGGTGATTTCACCGTCCGGCTGAAGATGCCGAACGGATACAAAATCGCTCCTCATTGGCACCCTAAGCGCGAGAACATCACCGTAATTTCCGGCACCTTCAAAGCGGGGCTGGGCGACAAGTTCGACGAAAGCAAAATGATGACCTTTCCCGTCGGCAGCTTTTTGTACATGGATCCCGATATGCACCACTACGCCATGGCTTCCGGACCGGTCATCGTCAGGTTCACGGGATATCGCCGTTTCAATTCAACTATGTGAACGCGGCGGACGACCCCAGCAAGAAATAGTCACCGTCTAACAGGGGGGCGCCTGTTTGAGCGCCCCCGTTACACGTGCTTCCACAGTTCCGCTCTCGGGTCTTCGGGGTTGAGCTTGGCCAGCTCGCGGAGCAGTTCCTTGGTCTTTTCGTCACGGGGCATGGGGACTGTGACTTTGATTTCGACAATCTCGTCCCCGCGGGCGCCGTCTTTGGTGGTCGACGGGACGCCCTTCTCGCGCAGGCGAAGCTTTTGGCCGGACTGAGTGCCCGGCGGAATCTTCAGCATGGTCCGGCCATCGATGGTCGGAACCTCGATTTTGGCTCCCAAAGCCGCTTCCGGCGCGGTTACCGGCACGGTGAGATAGATGTCGTCACCCTCCCGATGGAACACAGGGTGTTCCTCGGTGCGGATGATCGCGTAGAGGTCGCCAACTGTCCCTCCGCGCAAGCCAGCGTTGCCCTTGCCGGCAATTCGTATGCGCTGCCCGTCCCGCGTGCCCGGCTTGATCCGGACTTCCAACGGTTCGGTGCGTTCCACGCTGCCTTCGCCATGGCAAACCGGGCAGGTCGAGACGTTCTTGCCGGTGCCGTGGCAGCGTGGGCAAGTAACATTGAACTTCATCCGTCCGCCAGTTTGGGAGACTTGGCCGGTGCCGCCGCACTCCGGGCATTTGCCGGGAGACTCAACGAAACCCTGTCCGTGGCAGTGCCCGCACACATCGTGGCGAGCGACATTCAGCCGCATGACCCCGCCCCGGATGGCCATCCAGAAAGGGACGTTAACCTGGTATTCGAGGTCGGAGCCGGGTACGAGACCGGTTTCGGAGGCTGCGCCTCGTCCGCCGCCGAACATGCCGGAGAAAATATCTTTGAAGCCCCCAGCCCCGGCGCTCGCCGCCTTCCGGCCGCGGCCGCCTTCGAAAAGATCGGAAAAGTCGAAGCCGCCGAAATCGAAATGAACCCCCTGGCCTCCGGCTCCAGCCGGTTGGGCGCCCGGAAATCCGCTTGGTCCTGTGTCGCCACCACGGGCGTAAGCCTCCGCCGCCGCGGGATCAATATTGTCCGAGTAGAACCCCAGCTGGTCGTAAATTTTGCGCTTCTTGGGGTCGCTCAGTACATCGTTGGCCTCGGACAGAGTCTTAAACTTCTCTTCGGCGGACTTGTCCCCAGGATTGACGTCGGGGTGGTACTTGCGTGCCAGCTTGCGGAAGGCTTTGCGAATGTCGTCCGACGAAGCAGACTTCTTCACCCCGAGGATCTCGTAATAGTCTTTCTTGGTTGTGGTAGCCATTTAGTTTCGAGTCATCCTGAGCGAAGTGATGGTTCGCGCAGCGAACCATCACGCAGTCGAAGGACCCCATGCCTGTGATTTCCCGCCATCGGCAACACTAGGAGTTCTCTTGCGTGCATCGTACAAATCCCTTTACGAGTCTGTGGTCATGCACTGGTGTATGGGGTCCTTCGACTCCGAAACTGCTTCGCGTAGCGAAGCAGTTTCTCCGCTCAACATGACACGTCTTTGATCGACTCCCCTGCGAAAGCCATTTTCGCTCCCCACTTCTCGGCAAAATCTTCCCAGCGCGGGTTCATCGCTTCGATGAGAGCAATCTTCTTGTCTCTCCGCCAGCCTTTTAGTTGCTTCTCACGGTTAATTGCGTCGACCACCTGGTCGAAACTTTCAAAGCAAACCAGGCGATTGCAATGATACTTGCTGGCAAACCCATCGGACTTACCACTCTTGTGCTCCCACATGCGCCGCTCAATGTTGTTGCACATCCCGATGTACAGCGTGCCCGAGCGGCTGCAAACGATATACACGAAATAACTACCCATAACCGAGTCATCCTGAGCGGAGTGATGGGTCGCGCAGCGAACCATCACGCAGTCGAAGGACCCCATGCCTGTGATTTCCTGGCATCGGCTCCGCAGGGAATTCTCTGAATGTCCATCGTACAAATCCCTTTACGAGTTTACGCTCGTACACCCTGGCAAGGGGTCCTTCGACTTCGTGGCTGCTGCGCTTCGCGCAGCAGCCACTCCGCTCAGGATGACACGCGACTTAGGCCTGATACGCCTAAGCGCTCCCCCTTCGCAGCGTCCACGTACACCGGGATGCGGTTGACTCCCGTCAGCGTCGGAGCGAACACATACCAGCGCGCCTCGTCCTCCGCGAAATTTAGGAAATATGCTTGACCGTTCACTTCGAATTGCAATTTCAATCTCCCTTGGATTCTGCCGAGCTATGCTCGGCGGGGACCCTTCGACTTCGCTCAGGGCAGGCTCGCGAGTCACAGGTCCCCACTGTTCTGGCTGACGGCTGAGAGCTGACAGCTTATTTCTTGTCTTCGACGTCCACGTACTCGGCATCGATGACGCCTTCGTCTTTCTTGGCCTGGCCGTTGCCGCCTGGAGCCGGTCCCGGTTCAGTTCCCGGGCCCGCCCCTGGCGCTGCCTGCGACTGAGCCGCTTTGTACATCTGCTCGGCCAGTTTGTGCTGTGCCTGGGTCAGGGTCTCGCGAGCCTTGTCCATGGCCGCCTTGCCGCCGCCTTCGAGCGCCTTCTTGGCGTCAGCAATCGCGTTTTCGACATCACCACGGTCGCTGCCCGAGATCTTCTCGCCCTGTTCTTTGAGCATCTTCTCGACCTGGTAAACCATCGAGTCGAGCTGATTCTTCGCGTCGATCTCTTCGCGCCGCGCCTTGTCTTCGGCGGAGTGGGCTTCGGCATCTTTCGCCATCTGCTCCACTTCTTCCTTCGACAATCCGGAAGACGACGTAATCGTGATCTTCTGGTCCTTTTGCGTGGCCGTATCCTTCGCGGTCACGTTCAGGATGCCGTTGGCGTCGATGTCGAACGTCACCTCAATCTGCGGCACCCCCCGCGGAGCCGGTGGAATCCCGGTCAGGTGGAACTTGCCCAGAGTGCGGTTCTGCGCCGCCATCGGACGCTCGCCCTGCAACACGTGAACTTCAACCGAAGTCTGGCTGTCGGCCGCAGTCGAGAACGTTTCCGTCTTCTTGGTCGGAATCGTGGTGTTGCGCGGGATCATCGGCGTCGCCACGCCGCCCAGCGTTTCAATCGCCAGCGTCAGCGGAGTCACGTCGAGCAAGAGCAGGTCCTTCACTTCGCCCTTGAGCACGCCACCCTGAATCGCCGCGCCGACTGCGACCACTTCATCCGGGTTCACACCCTTGTGGCCTTCGCGTCCAAACAGCTCTTTCACCAGCGCCTGAATGCGCGGCATACGCGTCTGCCCGCCAACCAGCACCACTTCGTTGATCTTGCTGGCATCCACGCCCGCATCTTTCATGCACTGTTTGCACGGACCGACCGAGCGCTGAATGATGTCTTCCACCATCGACTCCAGTTTCGCTCGGGTCAGTTTCTTGACCAGGTGTTTGGGGCCGCTGGCGTCGGCGGTAATAAAGGGCAGATTGATCTCGTGCTCCATGGTGGTGGAGAGTTCGATCTTCGCCCGCTCCGCCGCGTCGCGCAGACGCTGCAAGGCCATCTCGTTGCCTTTACCGCGCAGGTCGAGGCCTTCGTCTTTCTTGAATTCGTCGATGAGCCAATCCACCAGCCGCTGATCGATGTTGTCGCCGCCCAGGTGGGTATCGCCGTTGGTGGCTTTCACTTCGATCACGCCTTCGCCGACTTCCAGAATCGAAATGTCGAAGGTGCCGCCGCCGAAGTCGTACACCGCAATGGTCTCGTCCTTACCTTTGTCGAGTCCGTAAGCCAGCGCCGCCGCCGTCGGCTCATTGATGATGCGCTTGACCTCGAGCCCGGCAATCTTGCCGGCATCTTTGGTCGCCTGCCGCTGGGCATCGTTAAAATACGCAGGCACGGTGATGACCGCCTCGGTGACCTTCTCGCCGAGGTAGTCTTCCGCCGCCTTCTTCAGCTTCTGCAGGATCAGCGCCGAAATCTCCGGCGGGGTGTATTCCTTCCCCTGCGCCAGAACGGCCACGTGGTCGCCCTGCCGCACCACCTTATAAGGGACCATCTTCAACTCTTCGCTGACCTCGTCGTAGCGCCGTCCCATGAAGCGCTTGATCGAGTAAACCGTGTTCTCCGGGTTAGTGATGGCTTGCCGCTTGGCGACTTGCCCGACCAGCCGCTCGCCATTCTTGGTGAATCCAACCACCGAGGGCGTAGTCCGCCCTCCTTCTTCATTAGGGATAACCTTGGGCTCCCCGCCCTCCATAACCGCCACACAGGAGTTGGTGGTTCCCAGGTCGATTCCGATAATCTTGGCCATAACTGGCTCCTCTCTATGCTAATAAGTGCTTTGTAATCAATCTCGTTATGATTGCGTGCTGCACCATGCTAAGACTTGAGTGAACTGCTGTCAAGGTTTAGATGCGACTCCAAGTCGCGAGGTTGCGGAAACCTTGGTGGCCTCCCCGCTGCCTAATCGTACTTCTCATACAGGATCAACTTGCGGTCCCACCCCAGCGACTTCAGCAGTTCCCGGTTGGCTTTGACCATCTTGTCCAGGCCACAGATGTAGGCGTGCATGTCGGTGCGGGCTTGAGCGACGGCAGGGACGTGGTCTTGCACGTATCCGCGTAATCCTTGCCACTCGGAGCTTCCACGGCTCAGGGTCGGCAGGTAGTGAAAGTTCTCGTGCTTTTGCCCGAGAGCCAGGAATTCGTCATGGTAATAGATATCTTTTTCGGTGCGGTTGCCGAAGACCAGCCAGAGGTGTTTCCCCTGATGTCGCGATTCATCCTCCAGCAGCCAATGCAGCATGGAGCGAAAGGGCGCAATTCCTGTCCCGGTGGCGATGAAAATCGTGTCGCGCATAGGCGGGCGGAGAATGAAATCGCCGAAGGGACCCTGACAAGAAAGCTGGTCGCCCTCTTTCATATCGCAAAGGAAATTCGACATGAAGCCGTCCTGCACGCGGTTCAGACAGAGCGCGAAGCGGTTGTCTCCGTTCGGTGGGGATGCGATGGAGTAAGCGCGCGTGATCTCTTCGCCGTCAGGCATGTTGGCCTTCATCGACAGCCATTGTCCGGCGACGAATCCGAAGCGCGAGGCGTCTATCTCGAATTCCAGATGCTTAGTCAGGCTGGAGAGGGCCGTAGAACGAGCAAGTTTTGCGCCGAAACTCTGGAACAGTGCCATCACTTGTATAGATGACCCAAAGACGTCAGAAGCCGCGATCTTCTATCATGCCAGCCTTCCATCCGAGTCATCCCGAGCGAAGTCGTCGTTCGCTTTGCGAACAACGATGCAGTCGAGGGATCCCATTCTGCGTGCCATGTGACTCGGCGCATCAGGGAGTTTCTGATCGAACAGCGGTTTCTGTCAGGACGCCTCAGGAGGCCGGTTCCATCCCGCTCGTGCATGGGTCTTTCGACTCCGCTCAAGATGACAAGGTTTAGCTAGAAACTGAGAACTGAGAACTGAGAGCTGATGGCTGAGAGCTGACACTCACATCTACTCCACCGTCACCGACTTGGCCAGATTCCTCGGCTGATCCACGTCGCAGCCGCGGCGGACGGCGATGTGATAGGCCAGCAGCTGCAGCGGGACGATTTCGAGAATCGGCAGCAATTCCTCGGGAGCGGGCGGAACGTAAAGCACGTGGTCGGCGGCTTCTTTGATTTCCTCGTCGCCCTCGGTGGCCAGCGCGATCACGACGCCGGAGCGGGCTTTGACTTCTTTCAGATTGGACATCGTCTTTTCGTAGCGCAGACTCGACAATTCGTCATTGAGGTCGCGGGTGGCAATGATGACGACTGGCAGGTTTTCATCGATCAAAGCGTTGGGACCGTGTTTCATCTCGCCGGCGGGATAGCCTTCGGCGTGGATATAGGAAATTTCTTTGAGCTTGAGCGCTCCTTCGAGAGCGATGGGATAGTGGATGCCGCGTCCGAGGAACAAAAAATCTTGCGCCCGGACATACAACTTGGCCAGATGTTCGCAATCCTCGTCGCGGGTCAGAATGTGTTCCAGTTTTCCCGGCAGACAGGTCAGTTCGTAGACGGCTTTTTGCGCCTGCTCCGCACTCATTGTTCCCCGCGTCTCTGCCAGATAGAGGGCGAATAAATAAAGAGCGGTGAGTTGCGCGGTGAAGGCCTTGGTGGAGGCGACGCCGATCTCCGGGCCGGCGTGGGTATAAATGGTGCCCGCAGCTTCCCGCGTGATCATCGATCCGACCACGTTGCAAATGGCCAGCGTCTTCGATCCCTTGGATTTGGCTTCCCGCTGGGCCGCAATGGTGTCGGCAGTCTCGCCCGACTGGGAGATCACCATGGTCAGCGTGTCTGCGCCGATAATCGGGTCGCGATAACGCCATTCGCTGGCGTAGTCGACTTCCACTGGAACCCGCGCCAAGCGCTCAATCATGAACTTTCCCGCCTGGGCGGCATGCCAACTGGTTCCACAGGCGGCAATGTTTATTTTCTTGGCGGCCTTGAACTCGGCCTCGCTTACTTCCATTTCATCGAGAAAAATATGCCCGCTCTCCTGCGAAATCCGCCCCAGTGTAGTATCGCGGACGGCCCGCGGCTGCTCATAAATTTCCTTGAGCATGAAGTGCTTAAATCCACCCTTCTCCGCCATTATTGGATCCCAGGTTACGTGCTGTACCTGACGGACGACGGGCTGTCCCTTGAAGTCGGTAAGCTGAACACCGCTGGTCGTGATCACGGCGAGATCGCCATCCCCCAAGAAGAAAAGATCGCGGGTGTGATACAGAATCGCGGGGACGTCGGAGGCCACAAAATATTCATCCTTGCCTAAGCCAATGACGGCGGGCGGGCCGTTGCGGGCGGCGACAATCTTGTCGGGGGCGTCGACCGCGATCACGCCCAAGGCGAATACACCGGTCAGCAGACTCACGGTCTTGCGAACAGCTTCTTCCAGCGAAACACCGTGACCGTTATCCGTTTTGACGAAATACTTTTCCACCAAGTGGGCGATGACTTCGGTATCCGTCTCGGTAGTGAAGCGATGGCCCTCCTCGATGAGCTTCTTCTTCAGCGTAACGTAGTTCTCGATGATGCCGTTGTGCACGACGACAATCTTGCCGGTGCAGTCACGATGAGGATGAGCGTTTTCTTCCGTAGGACGGCCATGGGTAGCCCAACGGGTATGGCCGATGCCGTAGGTGCCGTTTAGCGGCTTGAGGCGGATCGCCTCTTCCAGGTTGCGCAGCTTGCCCTCGGCGCGCCGAATCTGCAAACCTTCGCCGTCGCCGCAGACGGCAATTCCGGCGGAGTCGTACCCGCGGTATTCCAGGCGTCGCAGGCCTTCGATGATGACGGGCACAACCGGCTTCTTCCCTACGTATCCCACGATCCCGCACATATGCAGTTACTCCTCGGAAAAAAATAATACCGGCATCCTGCAAGCTATTCCGGGGGCGGCGGGCGAGACGCCGCACTGGGAAACGTCTCAATCCTCGAGCGAAAACCGGAACTCTTCGATCACCGGGTTGGTGAGGACTTCGCGCGCAATGCGCGCGACTTCCGTCTCTGCCTCGGTTCGGGTCAACCCGCCGTCGAGCGTCAGCTCAAAATACTTGCCCTGGCGGACCTCCTCCAAACCCTTGAATCCCATCTTCCTAAGGGCGCCGTGGATGGTCTTTCCCTGGGGATCCAGGACACTCTTCTTCAGCGAGACATACACGTAAGCTTTCATGGGGGGAAGTTTCATTATACGTCAGGGACCGGCAGTTCCGGCGCACGTCGGGCCTAGGCCAGTCGCGCAAGCCGGGCGTCCAGGTCCGCCAGGGCGGCCTGCAGCATTTCCCGGTGGCGGGAGTTCGTGGCGGAATCCAGTTGTCCCAGCACATGTTGGCGCGACAATGCCAGCTGCTCGCGCGCGCGTTTACGGTCGAGGTCGGCGGCGGACAGCGGCGGGCCCAGAGGTTTGGAAGGTGATGCAGCTTGGGCTTGCTGCTCTTCAACGGATTTACTCTCCCATCCGCGCGCCATACGAAATTATATCCGCCACGAGAACGCAGGCTGTTTCTCACCCGCATTTTTCGTCGTGCCGATATTTCGGCACCCTGTGAGCACCCGCCAACTTTAGTAGACGGGGACCGTTTCCCAATTTGGATATCGCCGGGAAACATGGCTTCCGACGTGGCAATCCACGTCACCAATGATGACGAGGTTGCAAAATAGTGGACCATGGCAAGGAAAACTTCTTGCAGAAGAAAGCAATTGGCTTATAATCCTGCGTATTTGTTTTTCGCGGAAAGGTTTGCATGAGGGGGAGCAAGTACCTTTCGGGGCTCTCCGCAGATGGTCCGTGAAAGCCACTTCGAATTAGGGGATGATCTTCGTCGTTACGAAGCTCTGCTTCAGATGGCGGACCTCGTGGTCCACCGCCGCGGCCTGCCTGACTTATTGCCGGAACTAGCCGAACGTCTGCACCGGGTGGCTTCCTTCGAGGTTGCCAATTTCTCGCTTTACGATCCCGCACGAAACTTGATGCGTATGCACTCTGGGAAGGCAACGAGCTTCTTTCCAATTTGGCCGAATTACCGGTGGAAGAAGCAGCCTGCGGCGTGGCATTGGAGAAACAAGAACCGGTAGTGTGGCCGGATTTGCAGGTCGAGACCCGCTTTGAGCGCACGATAAAGCTCCTCACGGAGAAGGGAGTCCGCTCCTATTGCGCGCTGCCTCTGACCAGTGCGCAACGACGTTTAGGGGCACTTGGGTTGGGCAGTTCCCGGGTGGACGCCTACAGCGAAAGGGATGTGCGGCTACTCCGCAGGGCTGCGGACCTGGTCGCACTGGCGTTGGAGAACCTCGTGACGCAAGCTGCTTTCCAGCAGGAGAAAGAACGCCTGGAGGCACTGCTGGAGGTGAGCACAACGCTGGTGTCGAGCTTTGATGTGCAGAGAGTATTTCCCGCGATTTCGGGTTTCATCCGGAGGGTGTTCCGGCAAGACTATGCCAGCCTTGCCATCCATGATGAGGAAGCCCATTGCCTGCGGTTGTACGCCCTGGATACCTTGCTGGCCGATGGACTGATTGGAGCGGAAACAAAACTCTCCCTGAAGGAAAACGGTATTGTCAAAGCCTTTCAGGAAAGAGAGATCAAGATCTTCAGCCGGGCCGACCTGGCCCAGATTCACTCCAGCTTCGTCGATCGCATGTTGGCATTGGAAATCCAATCGTTGTGCTGCATTCCGCTGGTCACTCCGCAAGGCACGATCGGAACTTTGAATCTGGCGAGTACGGAGGCGGCGGCCTTCCTGCCTCAGGATGGGAACTTCCTGAAGCAAGTAGCAACCCAGGTCGCAATGGCATTAGACAATGCCCGGGCCTACCGGGAAATTGCGACTCTCACCGAAAAGCTGAAGAAAGAAAAGCTCTACCTGGAAGACGAAATACGGTCCGAGCTCAACTTCGAGGAGATCGTCGGCGAAAGCCCTGCCCTGAAGCAAGTGCTGGGCCAGGTGAACACGGTGGCGCGCAGCGATGCCACCGTCCTCATTTTGGGAGAAACCGGAACCGGCAAGGAACTGATTGCCCGGGCCATCCACCGCATGAGTGCGAGGAAGGAGGCCAGTTTCATCAAACTGAACTGCGCCGCGATTCCCACGGGACTGCTGGAGAGCGAGCTATTTGGACACGAGAAAGGCGCCTTCACCGGAGCGGTGAGTCAAAAGATCGGCCGGCTGGAACTGGCGGATCACGGAACCCTGTTTCTGGATGAAGTGGGAGACATTCCGCTCGAACTTCAGCCCAAGCTGCTGCGCGTGCTGCAGGATCAGGAGTTCGAGCGCCTCGGGGGAACGCGCACCATCAAGGTGAACATCCGGCTGATTGCGGCTACCAATCGAGACCTGGTCAAGAGCATGGCGGCGAACACGTTTCGTAGCGATCTCTTTTACCGGCTTCATGTCTTTCCGGTTCACATGCCTCCATTGCGGGAACGCAACAGCGATATTGCGTTGCTGGTGCGCTACTTCGTGCAGAAGTTTGCGCGGCGCATGAACAAGCCGATTGATACCATTCCCACGGAAGCCATGAATGCTTTGATCAACTGGCACTGGCCGGGCAATGTAAGAGAGTTGGAGAACTTCATCGAGAGATCGGTGATTCTTTCGGACGGCCCGGTGCTAAGAGTCCCGCTGGCCGAGCTAAGGTTGGCGCCGGACGTTTCTCCCCGCGGTTCCGTCCTGGAGTCACTGGAACGGGAATACATTCTGCGAGTACTGCGCGAAACGGGCGGAGTGATTGCCGGCGTCAACGGAGCCGCAGCACGCCTCGGAATGAAGCGGACGACTCTGCAATCGCGGATTCACAAATTGGGCATCATCCGGCCGGAATATGAGAATTGAATCGCCGGTCGATCTCGCCCAGGCGGCGGCCAGCGTGTCATTTTAAGTGACGATTTTTCGGCACCCTGCCACGCGCTCGTCACAATCGGCCTCTCAAACGCCGCCTAGCTGGTCCTCGAAGAAGCACGACGGTCAATGCTTACCGGAACTTAGGAGAACGGTTCCAGTTTGGTACTACGCTTGCCCACGGAATACCGTTCGCTGGTTGCGGCTCTTGCGCAGCCTCGGTTTTCTCCTCTGGGTTAACGCCACGCACAGCTGGGTCAACGATGCTGACACGACTTTACGACCGTGCAGAGCCCGGATATCCCCCGACAGGATGGGGAGCGATAACCTTCCCTGGCGCCAACGTGCGGCCGGCTTGCGGCGGGAAGCCACTTGACTGCAAAACGGTTGCAGGAAGCACGGTTGATCCCTTGTACGTGTTCGGCTGTGGCCTGAGATGGCATCTGGAGAGGGACCCTACAGCTGGCTGGGAGTTGATCGACTCTCTTCGATCGGACAACAGCGACGAACGCGCCGTGGCTGCGGAACTACTCGCTAAGACGGAACATTCACGCCTGCTAATTCGCGATTTACGCCGGGCAAAAGCCCGCCTCAACCGGAGTCTTACAAATCGTGCTGCGTGCCCGGAACGCAAGCGCCAGGGAAAGGTGACTGCAATGAATACTCCCTATGGACTGAATATCGTTGATAGCTGCGTGACCTGCACATTGCGAAGAAATCAGTGGTTCTGCGGTTTGTCTCCAGATGCCCTGAAGGTTTTGTCGGAGGTGAGTCATCCCGCCATCTATCCCGGAGGCGCCTTCTCTTCGTGGAAGGCCAGGTTCCTCGCGGGGCCTACGTCTTGTGTTCCGGCAAAGCGAAGTTGTCGACGACCTCGCGGAATGGCAAAGTTCTCATCCTCAAGATTGCTGGAGAGGGTGAAGTGCTGGGCTTGAGCGCCGCCATCTCGGGGCTGCCCTTCGAAATGACTGCGGAAACCACCTCGCCATGCCAGGTAAACTTCGTCGAGCGCGAGGGCCTTCTCCATGGCATCGAGACCAACGGAGAATTAGGCCTGCATTCCTCCCTCGCTTTGAGCCGGGAGTTTCAATCGGCGTACCGCGATATTCATGATCTGATCCTGGCGCGTTCCTCGGCAGGTAAGCTAGCCAAGCTGCTGCTTTCGTGGATGCCGCATCGCGACAAGGCAGCGGAACCGAGCGAGGTCCGCATCCGCGCCAGCCTGACTCATGAAGAAATGGCGCAAATGATCGGGTCCTCCCGCGAGACGGTGACCCGGTTGCTGGGCGATTTAAGACGCAAAGAACTGATCCGCCTCGAAGGCGCGACCATGATAATCCAGGATAGAACGGCGTTGGAAGCTCTCGCGGCATAGTTTTGCCCGCTCCCCCGAGAGAGACGGCCGGGATTTCCTCCCCGGCCGTCTTTTGTAGTTTCCTGCGAGAAGGCCGGAACAGAAACCTTCTCCCCGATGCTGCGCTAGAAATGAAACCCGATCAGAGCGGTGAATGTCCGCGGTGATACGTAGTGCGTGCCGCTGAAGGTGGAAAGGAAGTTGTAGAGCGAGTACTGGTTCGACAGGTTAATGACGGTGAACTGCGCGCTCCACTTGTATCGGTCTCCGTGAAAGATGTTGTCATGGCCCACGGAGATATCAAAGAGATGGCGGGGAGCGATCCGCGGAGGATTGTGATCGTCATTTTCCGTGCCCGGCGCAGGAATGGTGATCAGCGTTGATCCATACTGTGACGCCGGGCATAGGTTGGACCCCAGGGCGGAGCTAAGGGGCGTTGTCTGCGTCGCGTGCACTGACCCGCAAAAAAGCCCTGCCTGGAATTGCTGGTCCGGGCTGATGATCGACGCGTCTACGACTGTGTCACTGCCCAGCGGCCCGTTGGCGCAGTTGCCTCCTGCACATGGAACGGGACCGGCTACGAGTCCGCTGTCATACCGCCAGTTGAAGCCAAACCAGGGCCCGCGCTTCCAGGGCTGGTATTGGAGGTGAGTTGTCTGATTGAACTTCTCGTCGTGATCAATGCGGAAAACTCCACCTGGAGCCGACGGAGTAGCTCCGGCTCCTCCCACCTGCGGCGCAAAGAAGCGCGCCGCCACACTGGAGAACACCATGAGCGCGGAGAATCCGTGGAAGTCGGGCACGCTTATGCGGCCCGCATACCCGGGAATCTTCGATCGCTGCCATTCAATCGGAAAAGTGATCGGAGTTGCACCCAGGACGCTGAAGTCATAGGCGTTGTGGGTGTACTTCCAGATGTACTCGCCGCTGAAGACCACGTACTTTCCGAACGCCTGCTGAATCCCGGCGTGGAATTCATTTCGCCAGCCCGGACTGAACGGGGTGATTCCTGCCGCCGAGCAAAAAAGAAGCGGGTTGAGGACCGGAGATCCGCATCCTTGGTTGGAAAGCACCAGGTTCTCATTGAAAGGAGTTTCCAATACTCGCGCATAGGAAACCCGGAGAACCGTGTTGCTCGGCTTGATGTTGTAGGCGACCCCTAGGCGAGGCTCGGTTTCCTTGTGAGTGGTGAGACCGTTGTAGAAATCGCCGCGCAGTCCCAAGTTGAATGCCCAATTCCCCTTGGTGATGGAGTCCTGGACATAGAGCGCCAGCTCTTTCACGTCAGTGTGGCCATTGAACGCGAAGAGGCCCCCGCCGCGCGTCAGGTCGAACGGGGCCAGGGTCGTGCAAGGAGCTGCGATGGCATTGCCGGTTGCATCGACACAGGAATTACCATTCGCGTCAGTGAGCGAGCCCAGGAATGTGGGATCAACTACGCCGATCTGGTCATGCTCGTCAAGGAAGGTCTGTTCGTATGTGGCGCCTGCCTTGATGTTGTGGATCCCTTTCACGTAAGAAATGTTGGAACGCAGGCCTGCGTTGGTCAGAGTGCGGTCCTGACCCACGGTCTGCCCTTGGAGATCCGGCGCAAGATCGGCAAATGGGTTGGCGCTGGGGTAATAGTTGTACTGATCCCTGCGTACAAAAGCTCCAAGCGTAAAGACGGCAGCAGGGCTGAGCAGTCGAGTCCACGAGGGGGCGATGTTGAAAGTCCTGATTTGCGAACGCTGATCGGCAGGACCGACGGGGATACCGTCCGGACCTAGACGGCCGTTCGCCACGGTGACGCCCGACCACGCGGTCGCGTTCTGCGTATCAAAAGAGTTCGGAGTCTGGAACCAGGAGCGGGTGTAGCCGAGATTCAAGTGAATGGAGTCTGCGTTTGAGAGCTGAAAGTCGACCCGGTCAAACAGGTTCTCTTCGTTCCCTTTGTCGTGCAAGACGAAGAACTCCGGGGGATCGAGGAATCGCCCGCTATTCAAACCGTTCGCCGATAGGAAATTCCCCCAGTTCTTGCCGCCGTAGGCCAGGTTGAAACCGACGTTGGCAGTGCCAAACGAACCGTAAGATGTGGTCACGGCGCCATGCGGAGAAGTAACACCCTGACCGGAGCGGGTGGTGACGTTGATGACCACACTGGTCTTGTCACCAAATTCGGCGGGCGGCGCGCCGGAGATGACCTCCATCGATTCGATTGAATCGAGAGGGATCTGATTGGAGAACACCTTGCTTTGCTGGTCGGTGATGGGCTGGCCGTCCACCGAAAAAGAATTTTCCGCGTGATCCCCGAGACCATGGAAAAGACCGTTCGAATCGGCGGCAATTCCCGGAGTGGCCAGCGTAACCAGTGAGCTTACCGACGAAGACTGACTCTCCAAGGGCAATTTCTCAAATAGCCCCCGGTCCACGTCGGTGTGAAAGGTTGGGTCGTTCTCGATCAAGTCTTGCCCTGCTTCGCTCTCCACCGTAACCGTTTCGGAAGAGGCTTCCAGTTTCAAGCTGATCGTGAGGGTGACCGGAACCACAGACCGGACCTCGATATCCTGCGAGAAGGCCGCAAAGCCCTTCCCCGCCACCGTCAAGTGATACGGATTAAAAGGAACGTTCGGAACCGTAAACTGACCGGCGGCATCGGTGATGGTGGTTCGGTCGAAGCCGCTGACGGGGTTGCGCACCTGTACCGTCGCACCTGGGACCACAGCCCCCGTGGGGTCGAAGACTGAACCGTTGACAGAGGTTGAACTTCCGCCCGATTGCGCGTTCACCGCGACACCGGTTGCCAGGGAAAAAGCCAAAATAAATAGCGCGAAATGAGACTTCCGGTAAGAAGCCAGCATGAATTCCTCCAAAGAAAATAGGGTTCAAAAGCCAGGTACGAAGGCTTGATTGATTTTGATTGACCCTAAGCTGCTGGAGGCGGCCGAATACGGAGGGACGAGACGAATCCGGCAGATTTCGCCACCGGACGTGAAACTATGGCCAAGACCGTGAGGACAAAAACAGGTGACGGTTGGAAAACGCTACTGCCCAGAACTCCCGCGTGGGCGACGGAACAAACCGAACACTCGTGGCCGGGAACCGGAGAGCTATCAGTATGAACGTGAGTCGCCTGGGCGAACCCGGCAAAAGCAACCAGCAGAACACATAATCCGGCAACCAATCGCAAATGCGAATTGGGTGAAGATTCGGGTTCAGCTATTGCCCAGCGCAAGGATGCACCCCAGGGTGACTGTCAGGATATAACACGGTTAGACGCCCAGCACACATTTTGGTTGCATAATTGTCAACTTAGGTAACTACAAACCGAACAACTCCCTAAGTCGCCGGGTTTGAGCGCGGCTCACCGGAATTTCTGTCTGCTTTTTGTCGTCCATGCGTAGCTGGTAGGAGCTCTTGAACCAGGGAACTACTTCCTTGATGCGGTTAATGTTTACCAGATACGAACGATGCGCGCGCCAGAAAAGATTGCCGTCAAGGCTGTCCAGCAGTTCCTCGAGGGTGCGGCAGTTCGACTGACCTTCCATGCTATTGATGCCGCTGGTGACCACGGTAATGATTCCGTCTTCAATCGATGCGAAGCAGACGTCTTTCTGGTTGACCAGGAACAGCCGGCCGGCAGCCTTGAGCAGAAGTTTCGAGGTCTGCGGCTTCTGCGCTTCCAGCATGCGCACCAGAGTCTCGATTTTGTCGCTCGACGCGTTGTTGCCTTCGAGCTTGGCCCGGGCTTTCTGCACGGATTGAGCCACACGCTTCTTGTCGAAGGGCTTAAGCAGATAGTCGACCGCGTTCACCTCGAACGCCTTTACGGCATACTGATCGAAGGCAGTGGCAAAAACAATCTTGGGGAGCGGGACTTTCCGGTCCAGGAGTTTCTTGATCACGCCGAAGCCGTCGAGCCCAGGCATCTGCACGTCGAGAAAGACCAGGTCAGGGTTGTGTTCGCGAATCAGGTTGACGGCCTCCACCCCGTTCTTTCCCTGGGCCACAACGTCCACATCGCCGACATTTTTCAGCAGGAAGGCGAGTTCGTCGCGGGCGAGTTGTTCATCGTCCACGATCAGGGCGGATAACGACATTCGTTCTCCTGACAGCTACACAAAAGTATAGCGGTGCCCTCCGAGCGAACGCAATGGACTGGCGCTGGCAAAGATAAGTATCCGTACCCGTCAGCAACCGGGTAGTGGGTCAGCCTTAGGAGGTATAACCACAAAGGACACAAAGGAAAACTCTGAAAACGAATGCCTTGGTGGAACTTGGTGTCCTTTGTGGTTTATGGCAGCTATCATGGCGGAGAACCTGAGTGACAAGTCGGCCGACTTCGATTTGAAGCTGATCCCAACACCAACCGGTTCCTTCTGCGTTCCGAAGAGGGACGAAGCCGATGCCACGACCAGAGTCTCGGTTGTGCTGCCTACATTCAATGAAGCTCAGAACATCGAAGCGATGATTCGCGCGGTGAGCGACGTTTTGGAAGGCTGTGGAATCGACTATGAGCTCATCGTGGTCGACGATGACAGCCCGGATGGTACTTGGAGGCGCGCGTTGTCCCTCAGCGGCTCTTTTCCGAGGTTGCGGGTAATGCGTCGGGTAAACGAGCGCGGTCTGGCCACAGCGGTAATCCGGGGCTGGCAGGCTTCTAATGGAGACGTGCTGGGCGTGCTCGACGCGGATTTGCAGCATCCCCCTGAGATTCTCCCGCAACTATGGAGCCAGATGGAGTCAGGAGCGGACCTGGCGGTTGGGAGCAGACATGTGCCCGGAGGAGGCGTGAGCAACTGGAGTTTGCGCCGAAGACTTATCTCAAGAGCAGCGCAGGGTATCGGACTCCTGGTTTTGCCCGAGGTTGTAGGCCGACTGGCCGACCCCATGAGCGGGTTCCTGCTGGTCCGCCGGGACAAGTTGGCCGGCGTGACTTTAAGTCCGCGGGGCTACAAAATCCTGATTGAGATTATTGCGCGCAGCAAGATAGGAAAAATCGCAGAAGTAGGCTATGTATTTCAAGAACGCCTGGGAAATCAAAGCAAAGTTACATGGCGTTCATATCGAGACTACTTGTTGCACTTGGGCGTGCTTCGATTCCGGCAGCGCTCCAGCTAAGAATCTTTGAGTAGAGGATCACGCGATGTTATGTCAGGAAATCGTCGCTGACGCCTCGGTCTTCTTAAAAATCGGCATCTTCCGCACTTCAGAGATCGTCAGTCCAACTGCGAAAGTGAAGGCTATCAGGAGAATTGCCAGCAAGCTGGGAATGTTTGCGGTAAACACTATCAATAGATAGAGAGGGCTGAACATCATTGCGCCAAGCAGCCAAATGAGAAGCTTGCGCACATCCGGTGCAATCGGCTGCTTGGAGAGAACAAAGCCCAGCGCCAAACCGATCGGCAGGAGCAAAATGCACAAATCGAAGGCATGGCAATGGTAGCTGACCAACACTGTGGCGACAACGTTCAGAGCAATGCCGAGTGTAAAAGCTGCATCGGGATCGAAAGGCGCGGAAGACCACTGGCGGACCACAAGGGTCAGCAGCACAATCGACAAAAGCAAAAGAAGCAGTATGCCTGTGGTGGTTGGGGCTAAGGCCGGTAACAGCACGCTCAATAGCCCCCGCAGGTTCGGCATATCCTGAGGACGATTGATCCCTCTGGCGATGCGGTCGATGCTCAGCAAGTATTTTGGATAGTAAGCCGCGGTCGGCAGCCCGACCGTACCAATCGACACCGCAGCGAGTGCCAGCGAAGTGAGCGCAAATCCACCAACAACCCGAAACTTTCTTTTCACTGCAAAGGGAATCAGGAAAGGAATTAGCAGTGGAAACTTGAAAATCCCAAGACCGAGCGTCATCCCCCCCAGGAATTGGCGGTGGCGGCGCAACTCGCGATACCCCATGACGTAGATCAAGAGAACCAAGATCGAGTCTTGACCTTGCAGGATAGTGAAAAACACGGGGAAATAGGTCAGGCCTGACGCCACCATCAGGAGCGGAGAAACGTCGTGAAGGTCTGGGATCTCGCGACGCAGGCACAGGATGGCGAGGATCAGGCACGCAGCATTGAATAAATTCCACAACACAAATGCAACCCGATAGGAAAAATGCGCGAGCGGCCAGAAGAGCCAGGCTTCAAACGCGGGCCGCACAAAGGGCAGCGCGCCCTGCCGAATTTGGACATTCGGGGCAATTTCATGCTGAATCTGGGATTGGAGCTTTATCTCGTAGAGTTGGCTGGGCAGGCCGCGTTGCAGAATCTTGCCGGCCGTATAGAAACTTATGAAATCTGAGTATCCCTCCTGGAGCGGGCGCCTCATCTGAAAAAAGAGGATGGCGTAAATCAATGCCAGACCAATGCTCAAGACCGCAGCCGCGGTTCGCCAGTTGTACATGACAGCTCACAGAATGCATGCGCTGCACCCGAGAAGCAAGGCAATTACAAAGGAAAGAGACCGGTTGTCAACCAACTACCAGCGTCGCAGGAGGCTCAGCCCGAGGTCCCGCTCTGAACCCGGGGGACGGAGGAATCCTGGCGCGCCAGCGCAGCACCGCAGTTGGCGCAGTAGGTATCGTCAGCACGGACGATGTGCTGGCATTGCGGACAGCTGGGGCTGAGGCGGAAATTACACTTGGGACAGTAGTTGAAACCACTCAACACTGGACTCGCGCAACTCGGACAAACCCCGAGAATAGGCTGCCGCAAAATGAAGTAGAGAACAACTCCGAGCCCGTTCGGAACCAGGATCGCGACCGCGGTCCAAAGCACACGGCTCATGCCCCGGCGACCGGCGTCTCGATTCACGTAGCCAAGGAGCAGCAAGTAACCGCCAAGGACAGCCCCTGCCAGTAGTCCGAGCAGGATTCGCCCCCAGAGCGGCGGTGCATTCGGATCGCGCGGCACGACCACATGCATCAGGACCTGAGCCGCCGCAAATGCCACCACGGCCAAGCCCCAGGCCCAGCCTGGCACGATACTTATTTCATCCGCTAATCGGGTATGCCGTTCGCTCGTCAGCTGCATTTCATTTCTCCTCAAGTTCCGCGTCATGCTCGCGGCTGGCCACCATGGCCGGCAACGTGGACGCCTCGTCCCAACAGCAACACGCTGGTGACCAGAGCCGGCGCGATCCAGAAAACCGCAAAGCCCGTTTGCCATACCGGGGGCGACACCTCAGCCCACTGGCCAATCCATGCGAAGCCTCGCCAAAGCAAAGGAGTGGTGATGGCTGCCGACAGGCCAACCCCCATGCACGACATCCACACCAGCCACAGACGTTCCTGTTTTTCCCGAAGTTGACGAGCGCGCGAGCGCACCCGCGTCTGCGTGGTCTGAACCAGTGCAGGACCGGCGGCGATGGGCACAGAACGCACGGCGCGGACCGCAAGGTCCGTGGCCTCTGCATAGCCGCGGCAGGATTCGCACTCGCGAAGATGAGCCTGCAACCAGGCACGTTGCGCCTCAGGAAAATCATTGACTTCCCCGAGAGCGATCCACTGCCGAGCCTGCTCGTGGGCATCGTGCGTCATAGCCGCGCTCCTTTCAGCAAGGGCATGAGCAGATTGAGTCCGCGGTAGAGCCGCGACTTTATCGTGCCCAGGGGCGCGCCCGTGATGGTTGCGATTTCCTCCAAAGCCAAACCCTCCTGAAAACGTAACACCACGGCTTCGCGGTACTCTGCGGGAATGCTGGTCAGCGCCGCGCCGATACGCTCCGCGTGCTCGTGCTGAGCCACTACATCCAACGCCGAAGGACTCAGGTCGGGTGGATCAAGCGGGGCGCTTTCTTCGTCGTTGGCCGGAGCGTCAAGGCTGACATGCTTTTTCTTGCGCATGTGGTCAATCGTAAGGTTGCGGGCGACGGCAAACAACCAGGTGCTGAATTCATGTTTGCCGTTGTATTGATGGCCGCGCTCCAGCACCCGTATCCAGGTCTCCTGGAACAAATCTTCCGCCAGTTCGCGATTCCCGGTTAAGTAAATCAGATAACGAAACAGCCGGTGCTGGTACTGCTCGATCAGACGATCCAGCAAGTCCGGATCCCGCCGGCGTAGACCGCGAGCGATTGCGGTAGTCTCGGACTCCATGCCATTCACGAAATAACAGGCTGCGGCGTTCATGCTACCGGATATACGGGCCAGGGCAGAAAAAAGATGCAGCGCCCGGAAGTCGTTGGGGGTAGCCATCTTGAAAGCGCAGGCCGGGCGTCTTCGCCCGTGCGAGGCTGAAAGCACAAGCGGGGACGTTGCGCGCCTACATTACTTGGTTAAGAACCAGACTTGGGGGGTTCCGGCGCAATCCGCTTAGTCATCAGGTGGTGCTCGCGGCCGTGGAAGCCAAGCTTGCGGTAGACCTCGAGTGCCCTGTGGTTAGAGCGCACGACTTCAAGGTGAATGGCTCGGATCCCCAGCGAGCGGGCATATTCTTCGACGAACTCCATCGTCTTACGCCCCCAGCCCCGGGAGCGATGGGTCTCGGCCAGGAAGAACTCATCGATGAAGGCATCCCGTCCGAGCAATTCCAGGCTGTAGCCGAGAATGAGAACGATGTAGCCAACCGGAGTCTGCTGGTCATATATAAGCCAGGCTCGTCCGAAAGTGGGATCGCGCAAGAAATTCAATAGAGCAGTACGCGCCTTAGGCTCATCGAAAGGGTGCCCGTCGAAGGCATAATACTGTTGCATGAACTGCAGCAGCAGGGGAGCATCGGATTCTTCGGCGACGCGGAATCGCGGATCCATGGCTCAAGCCAGGCCCTCAATCGCCAACGCCATGCCCATGCCGCCACTGACGCAGAGTGTGGCAACTCCCCGCCGGGCTTTGCGCCTGAGCATTTCGTGCAACAGGGTAACCGTGATGCGTGCTCCCGTACACCCGATAGGGTGGCCGAGGGCAATGGCGCCGCCATTCACATTGAGTTTCTCCCGGTCAAAGTGCAACTCGCGGTCACAGGCCAGAACCTGGGCGGCAAAGGCTTCGTTGATCTCGACCAAGTCAAAATCAGCCAGGCGCAACTGATGCTTCTGCTCCATCTTGCGCAAGGCGGGTACCGGGCCAATACCCATAATGCGGGGATCGACCCCGGCCGAGGTGACTGCCATGATTCGCGCCAGAGGCCTCAAGTTATTTTTCGTGACGAATTCCTTGCTGGCCAACACCACCGCCGCGGCCCCGTCCGTGATGCCCGAGGAGTTGCCTGCAGTGATCGTCCCAGTTTTCGAAAACACCGGAGACAGCTTGGCCATTTTCTCCAGAGTCGCACCGAGAAACGGGTGCTCATCCTGGCTGAATATTTGGGGACCCTTCTTCCCTTCCATGGTCACGGGCGCGATTTCGTCTTTGAATCGCCCTGCATTGATCGCTGCGGCAGCCCGTGTCTGGGAGCACAATGCGAATTGATCCTGTTCGTCGCGAGTGATCTTGTATTGATCCGCCAGTATTTCAGCGGTCTCACCCATAACCATCTTCGCCATCGGGCAAAAGAAGCCGTCGCGATACATGCCGTCCACCAGTTCCTGGTTGCCCAGCCGATAGCCCCAGCGCGCGCCATCCAGGTAGTAGGGCAGGCGAGACATCGACTCCGTGCCCCCGGTGAGCGCACACTCCAGATTGCCGGTGGCGATCTCCTGGTATCCGAGAGCGATAGACTTCATACCCGAGGCGCAAGCCTTGTTCACGGTGTAGGCGGGGACTTCCTGCGGAACACCACTTCGGATCGAAATCTGCCGCGCCGGGTTCGGTCCTCCGCCCGCCTGGCGAGCGTTGCCAAAGATGGTTTCCTCCACCTGTTCAGGGCGAACAGCAGCGCGTTCCATCGCGGCCCTGGCTGCCACGACACCCATATCGGCTGCTGTCATGGAGGCTAGAGAGCCGCCAAACTTACCGATGGGTGTGCGCACGGCAGAAAGAATGTAGACCTCGTGCAAACCAGCATCCATATTTGAAAGTCTAGCATTCGGATGCCAGCAACGGTGGTCAAGCAATCCGATGAAAGCCAGGCACTCGTGTGTCATCGTGAGCCAGGGTGTCTGGAGCGACGTGGTCTTGTCTCCGGCTTAGGCGTTACACTGAATTCGCATGAATTACATCTATGGGATCCACTCCGTCGCCGAGGCGCTGAAAGCGCGTGGACGGGCATTTTCCTGGGTGGGGGTGGCCCAGGAACGCCACGATCTGCGCCTGCAACGGGTGGTCGAAGAAGCCCGGCGGCAGGGAGTCGCGGTGCGCTTTGTGGGACGCGCGGAACTCGACCGGATGGCAGGAAACAACGCCCATCAGGGAGTTGTCGCGGTCACCTCGGCGAAGCAGTACAACGATCTCGATGACATCGTTGCGGCCAAGCGTGGACAGTATTCGCTGGTGGTGGTTTTGGACGGTATCGAAGACCCGCATAACCTGGGCGCCATTCTCCGCACCGCGGATGCCGCCGGCGCCGATGGCGTGGTGATCCCGGAGCGGCGAGCCGTCAGTGTGACTCCGACGGTGACCAAGGCTTCGGCGGGGGCGAGCGAACATTTGCCCATCGCCAAGGTGACAAACATCGCCCGTACCCTGGAAGATCTGAAGGCGCAAAACCTCTGGATGGTGGGCCTGGATGAGCGTGGTTCGCAGTCTTACGAGGCCCTCGATTACAACATGGATTGCGCTATCGTACTCGGCTCCGAAGGCAAAGGGCTGCACGACCTGGTAGCGAGAAAGTGCGATTTCCTGGTGTCGATTCCGATGCTGGGAAAAGTGCCCTCACTGAATGTCTCGGTGGCGGCGGGGGTGGTGCTGTACGAGGTCGTGCGCCAGCGACGAAAGAAATCTGCATGAGGTTCCTCGGCGTTCTCACTGTGCTCTATGCTCTCGTTCTCCCTGCGGTTGCGTTGGACCGCGAGGCTTTCACTTTTACCGACTATCAGTTGACCGTGCGCGTCGAGCCGGAGCAGCAACGCTTGGGGGTACGCGGCACAGTCACTTTGCGCAATGACTCGACTTCTCCCCAAAAGGATATTGCGCTGCAGATTTCGTCGACCCTGGATTGGAGTTCGATCAAGCTCAAGGGAAAGCCGGTGGAGTTTGTGGGCCACGAATACACCTCCGATATCGATCACACCGGCGCGCTCTCCGAAGCTATCGTCACCCTGCCGAACGATCTTCCACCTAAGGGCACAGTGGTTCTGGAAGTGGGATATGAGGGCGTGGTCCCGCTCGATACCACTCGGCTCACGCAAATCGGTGTGCCCGAAGACAAGGCCAAGCACGCCGACTGGGATCAGATCAGCAAGTCCTTTACCGCGGTGAGGGGCATCGGCTACGTGGCCTGGTATCCGGTTGCAGTAGAGGAGGCAAGTCTGTCGGAGGGCGATAGCGTTCCGGAGGCCGTGGCACGGTGGAAGTCCAGGCACGCAGACACGACGATGCACTTGCTGTTCGAGTCTACTTCCCGGACGCCCATGCCCGTATCTTTCAGCAGCAGTCCGAATCTCGCAGCGGGGAACAGCAAGTCTGACATCGCAAAAGTAGCCGATTTCAGGGTAACGAGAATGGGAATCAGTGTACCCACGTTCGTGATTGCGGACTATCAGAAGCTGACGCAAGATCTAGTCACGGTTCACTACCTCGCAGGCCAGGAAGAAGCTGCGAAAAACTACGCCGAGACCGCGGCGCAGATTGACCCCGTAATTCCCAGGGGGCCCAGCTCCACCAGCCTTCACATTTTCGGTCTCGCCGATCCGGATGCGTCATCTTTCGTGACCGAAGGAATGTTGCTTACTCCGCTGAAGTCTTCCATGACCAACGAGGCTGAACTGAGCATGGTGTATGCCGAGGCTCTCCAGCGGGTGGTCTCTTCGCGAGCCTGGGTTCGGGATGGGCTGGCCCACTACGCGCAGGCCGCATTCATCGAAGCACAACACGGCCGTCAGGAGGCGCTCGATTATTTGAACTCCCACCGGGCGGCCCTGGTGGAAGGTGAGAAGCCCAAGCCGTCGGCCGTAAGCGGTGATGCTGGCGGCAATTGGGAAACTGTCCATTCACTGATCAATGCGCCTGACGATCTGTATCTGCAAACCAAGGCCATGGCAGTCTGGTGGATGCTAAGAGATATGCTGGAGAATCCGTCCCTGGGAGTGCTGCCCGAATACCACGCCGACGAAGACAAGGATGCCGCGTACGTGGAACATCTGATCGAAAAGAATAATCCTCGGGACTTGGGGTGGTTCTTCGAGGATTGGGTTTACCACGACCGTGGCCTGCCGGATTTCCGGGTGGATTCCGTTTTTTCCAGTCAGATCCCGAGCGGAGGATTCCTGGTGACCATTACGATTGCGAACCTCGGGGGGGCTGGAGCTGAAACCCCGGTCACATTGCAGTTCGAAGGTGGAGAGATCCGGCGTCGCCTCGAGGTACGTGCGAAATCAAAGGCAACGCTTCGCGTTGAGGCTGCGGGGAAGCCCTCTGAAGTTACAGTGAACGACGGCAGCGTACCTGAAAGTGATATGACGAACAACACCTATAAGATTGAAAATCCGACCCACTGAAGCATCGGCGTTTTGAACTCCGATTGGGGAGAATTTCTTGGCCTACATCCAATTTCTGGGCGCCGCCGGGACAGTCACCGGCTCCAAACATCTGATCAACACCGCCGCAGCGGATAAGAACGGGGTTCAGGTTCTGATCGACTGCGGCATGTTTCAGGGTCTGAAGGAATGGAGAGAGCGCAATTGGCAGAACCTGCCTGTCCCTACGAATCAGATCGACGCCGTGGTTTTGACTCATGCCCACCTTGACCATTGCGGATGGATTCCACGGCTGGTGAAGGAGGGCTTCCGCGGCTCGATCTACGCGACGCCGGCGACGATCGACCTTTGCGGCATCATCCTGCCGGATTCTGGCCACCTCCAGGAAGAGGACGCGTACTTCTACAACAAGCATAAGAAGTCGAAGCACGATCCCGCGTTGCCGTTGTATACGCTGGCGGAGGCGGAGGCGTGTTTGCAGCATTTCCGTCCCCTGCCGCCTCAAACCAGCCAGCAACTCAGTCCCGATCTGTCCTTCCGCTTCGTGCGGGCGGGACACATTCTGGGATCATCGATGGTGGAACTCACTCTTCAAGAGAACGGACGAACTCGCCGCCTGCTCTTTACCGGAGACATCGGGCGGGTCCGTGACCAGCACATTGCGCCGGGAAGGGTGGTGCATTCCGGTCCGACCGAAGGCGAGACGGCCGACGTTCTGGTCATGGAATCAACTTACGGCAATCGGCAACATCCGACTGACGATCCACGGCCGGCGCTGGCCGCTGTTATCCGGCAGACCGCGGAGCGGGGAGGCAGTGTGGTAGTGCCGGCCTTTGCCGTCGAACGCACACAGAAGTTTGTCTTTATGTTGAAGGAGTTGATGGAGTCGGGCCAAATCCCACGCATCCCGATTTTTTGCGACAGTCCGATGGCGATCCAGGCAGTAGAGATTTTCCTGAAGCATTCGGAAGAGTACAGCGATGAAACCCGGCGGCTGCTCAGCCAGTATGGATCGCCTCTCAAGTGGCCGGGCTTCACCTTCGCTTTGACTCCGGAAGAGTCCAAGCAAATCAACAGTTCGAAAGTTCCTTGCGTCATTGTTTCGTCCAGCGGGATGGTGACCGGCGGCCGCGTGCAGCACCACCTGGCGCAGCGCTTGCCCGATCCGAGGAACACGGTCATCTTTATTGGATTTCAGGCGCAGGGAACGCGAGGTTTTACCATCAAGAGTGGAGCGCCGGAGGTGAAAATCTTCGGAGAGATTGTGCCCATCCGCGCCCAGGTGACGGCCTTCGAGCAGTTCAGCGATCATGCCGACACCCCGGAGTTGCTGCAATGGCTGCGAACATTTCCGCAGAAGCCGAGCGCGACCTACCTGGTGCATGGCGATCCCGCCGCATCGGCACAGTTGCGCGAGACCATGAGCAAAGAGCTGGGGTGGAAGGTGCAGGTGGCGGAGTGGATGGAGAAGGTGCAGATTGGGTAATTTGGTAACCGGTTATTTGTCGATTTCAGGCCTTAAATTATTCAATAAGCAAATGAGTCTTTATGACTGAAGCTGACTTGAAGAAGCATCTCGATGCGGCAGAGAAAAGCCCCAAGGAAATTGCGGCGGCGGTTTCCGGGCTGTCCGACAAACTCCTCCGCTATAAGCCCTCGCCGGACAAGTGGTGCATCCTCGAAATCCTGGGGCATCTGGTGGATATCGAAATCGTCTATGCCTACCGCATGCGCCAAATGCTCGCCGATGAGAAGCCGGTGATTGCGCCCATGGATCAAGATGCATGGGCGAGGCACCTCGGCTACATGGAAACACCTGCTGCCGAATCGGTTGCACTCTACGGATTAAATCGGCACTACAATTTGCGGCTGTTGCACCGTTTGAAAGCGGCGGATCTGGAGAAATCCGCGTACCATCCCGAGTCGAAGAGTAATGTCACCGTAGCCGAGATGATTGAGGGGTTGGCGGGACACGGCCCAAATCATCTGCAACAAATCGAGCGATTGAAGAAAGAATCTAAGCCATAGCGGCTACGGCAGAGCGTCCACCGCGCTGGAGTCTTGCAGAAGCCACGGCCAGGAATGTAGGCGCGAGCGTCCCCGCTCGTGCTTCCGGCCAACGCAAGCCCGCACGGGCGGGGACGCCCGCGCCTACATTTTCACAGTCCAGACGCTGATTTTAGGGATTCTTCCCGGCTGCCGCGTTTGTAAACTTGACCAGCGAATCTAATTTTCCGGCCGCTGTTCCAGCGTCGATCGATTTCTCGGCCAGCCCTACGGCTTGCGCCAAATGCTCGGCTTTGCCCCCTACCACCAAGGCCGCCGCCGCATTCAGCACCACGACATCCCGCCGCGCCGATTTCTTTCCCTCGAGTATCTCGCGGATAATGGCGGCGTTGGCGGCGGCATCTCCGCCCGAAATGTCGTCTAGTGACGCGCGGGGCATGCCGAATTCCTCCGGCGTAACTTCGTAACTTCGCACTGTTCCGTCACGTACCTCCGCCACACGGGTTGTACCGGTGATGGTGATCTCGTCGAGCCCATCGGTGCCATGCACGACCATGGCCCGGCGTAGTCCCAACATGCTCAAGGCTTCCGCCAGCTTCTCCACCAAATCGGCAGAATAGACTCCGACGACTTGTGCAGACGCGTGGGCGGGGTTGGTGAGCGGTCCTAACAGGTTAAACACGGTCCGAAGGCGAAGTTCACGGCGCGCCGACTGAACATACTTCATCGCCGAATGCATCGCGGGCGCAAACAGGAATGCGATGCCGACCTCTTCCAGGCAGGCCGCCACACGCGCAGGCGCAAGATTGATGTTCACACCCAGCGCCTCCATTACGTCCGCCGATCCGCACTTGGAGGACACGCTGCGATTGCCGTGCTTGGCGACACGCACTCCGGCTCCGGCCACCACAAAAGCGGTAGCTGTCGATATGTTGAAGGTGCCACTGGCGTCGCCGCCAGTACCGCAGGTGTCCACCAGGGCGTCGCGTCCGGTGCCGCTGACATCAACGGTCGAATTCTGATGCAGGCTGAACGGCGTGGCGGCCGCCCGGATGGCCTGTGCGAAGCCTACAATCTCCTCGACCGTTTCGCCCTTCATGTGGAGAGCCACCAGCAACGCGGCGATTTGCGCATCCGTACACTTGCCGGTCAGCACTTCCGCCATCACGCCGCGCGCCTCCTCGCGCGAGAGGGACTGGCGATGGTTCGCGATACGGTGCAGGGCGTCAAGGATCATCGTTGAGAATAGAGTAGCATCGGCGGCCGACAGAACGCCTCTCAGTTCGAAAACGGTACTGTGTAACGGAATCATTCGTGAATGTGACCCAACGCGTTTGCCCAATCTGAGGGCGTTCTATAGAATCGAGTGTTTGCTGCCTGCTGAGGAAAGCCGCAAGCGCAATCCTTCCAATCGATAGGTTGAACCAGGCATCTTGATGCATCGGGAATTCGTATGAAAATTCATGAATACCAGGCGAAAGCGATCCTGAAGAAGTACGGGGTAGCGGTGCCACGCGGCGAAATGGTGGAAACCCGCGAGCAGGCGCAAGCCGCCGCCACGAGTTTGTTCGACGCCGGAGCCAGCGGAGTAGTGGTCAAGGCCCAGATCCATGCTGGAGGGCGCGGCAAAGGGGGCGGAGTAAAGATCGCGAAGTCGGTGGAAGAAGCGGTCGAGTTGGCGGGCCAGATCCTGGGCATGACCCTGGTGACGCATCAGACGGGACCCGAAGGCCGGGTCGTAAGGCGTTTGCTGATTGAAGAGACTCTGCCCATCCAGAAGGAACTTTACCTCGGTATCGTGATCGATCGCATTGAAGCCAAGCCGGTGTTCATGGCCTCGGCTGCCGGCGGAATGGAAATCGAGCAGGTGGCGGCAGAGAATCCCGATGCCATCCTCAAGGAATATATCGATCCGGGGATGGGTCTGGAGGCATTCCAGGCGCGCAAGATTGCGTTTCGGCTCGGCCTGAAGCCACAGCAGATCGGCGAAGCGGTGCGCTTCATGACCAGCTTGTATCGCGCCTTCCTGGAGACGGATTCATCGCTCACCGAAATCAATCCCTTCGTCAGTTGCAGCGATGGCCGCCTGTTTGCGCTGGATGCGAAGGTTAATTTCGACGACAATGCCCTGTTTCGCCATGCCGACCTTCGCGGCTTGCGTGACATTACGGAAGAAGATCCTCTGGAAGTAGAGGCTTCAAAATACAGTCTGAACTACATCAAGCTCGATGGCAGCGTCGGCTGCATGGTGAATGGTGCCGGACTGGCCATGGCGACCATGGATATCATCAAGTACGCGGGCGGGATGCCGGCGAACTTTCTTGATGTCGGCGGTGGCGCGAATGCCGAGCAGGTCACCCATGCCTTCGAGATACTGCTCAGCGACAAGAGTGTGAAGGCGGTGCTGATCAACATTTTTGGCGGAATTCTGCGGGTGGACACGCTGGCCACCGGAGTAGTGGAAGCTGCCCAGAAGACCCACATTCAGCTGCCGATCGTCTTGCGCCTGGAGGGCACGAATGTGGAGGCCGGCCGGGAAATCCTGAAACAGTCAGGATTGAATTTCATCGTGGCGGACACGATGAAGGACGCGGCAGAGAAGGTCGTCGCAGCAGCACGGGGCTAGGGCTAGATAGCGCGCAAAGTTATGAGCATTCTTATCGATAAATCGACACGAGTCGTTGTGCAGGGACTCACCGGAAAAGAAGGCACGTTTCACGCCAAGGCCTGCGCGGAGTACGGGACCAAGATTGTTGGCGGAGTCACCCCTGGCAAGGGTGGAACCAATCACGAAGGTTGGCCGATCTTCAACACTATGCAGGAGGCGGTCGACAAAACCGGGGCCGACGCCTCGGTGATTTTTGTGCCGCCGCCATTTGCCGCCGACGCGATCATGGAAGCCGCGGATGCCGACCTCGACTTGATCGTCTGCATCACCGAGGGTGTTCCCACCCTCGACATGGTGCGCGCATGGGAGTTTCTGCAAAACCGCCGTTCACGGCTGATAGGGCCAAATTGTCCAGGCATCATTTCGCCCGGCAAGTGCAAAATTGGAATCATGCCCGGACGCATTCATCGTGAAGGGCCGGTCGGCATCGTCTCGCGGTCCGGTACCTTGACCTACGAAGCCGTTTATCAACTCACGACCCGTAACATTGGGCAGTCCACTGCCATTGGCATCGGCGGAGACCCGATCATCGGCACGAACTTTTTGGACGCGCTTGAACTCTTCAACAAAGATCCGCACACGGAAGTCGTGGTGATGATCGGCGAGATTGGCGGCAATGCCGAAGAAACCGCGGCCGAGTACGTGAAATCCCGGATGAAGAAGCCGGTGGTGGGATTCATCGCCGGGCAGACGGCGCCTCCGGGGCGCCGCATGGGACATGCCGGCGCCATCATTTCAGGCGGCAAGGGCACCGCTGCGGAGAAAATCAAAGTGATGGAGGCGGCCGGAATTCGCGTGGCCAAGTCTCCTGCGGACATCGGCGACATGGTGGTAGCTGCCATGGGTGTGAAAGTTCAGTAACCAACAACCAAGGATTAACAACGGATGAAGACGCTGCAAAGGACGTTTACTATCGTGAAACCGGATGCCGTTCGCAGGAATGCGATCGGCGACATTATCGAGCAGTTTGAGAAGAACGGCTTCCATATCCTGGCTATGAAGATGCTTGAAATCTCGAAACGCCAGGCCGAGGAGTTCTATGCCGTTCACGCCAACCGGCCTTTCTACAATTCGCTGACCGATTTCATGTCCAGCGGACCGATCGTGGTGCTGGCACTCGAAAAAGAGAACGCCATCGCCGATCTGCGCAAGCTGATGGGGGCAACCAATCCCGCGCAGGCCGAGGAAGGCACGATCCGCAAGAAGTGGGCGACCAGTATCGAGCACAACGCGATTCACGGTTCCGATGCCGACGACACGGCGCGCTTCGAGCTGAGCTTTTTTTTTGCGGGATATGAGCTATCCAAGTAGTGCTGAGAAACTGACATGCCTCTAGTCCAAGTTACGATGCTGACCGGCCGCAGCACCGAACAAAAACGTAAGTTGGCGCAGCGCATCACCGATGCCATGGTGGAAGAAGCCGGAGCCCGCCGCGAGGCGATTGTGGTGGCTTTTCATGAGGTCTCAAAAGAAAGCTATGCCTCGGGCGGCGTGCTGATCGCGGATAAAGCGAAGTAGGTTTTGCAGGCAAAGGCGCCTTGGGTTTGGACTACGCTCGGCTGGTCCGTACGCCACAAATCTACTCCAGCGGCTCGTACAGATTCCCTTCCACCCGATCCCCGAACTTGGGCAATTCCTTTTTGACGTACTGCAGAAAGTGTGGCGTTGCGCGGTGCGCTTCGAGCGCGGCGTCATCTTTGTACTGCTCGTAGATGAAGAAACGTCGCGCTTCGGTTTTGTGCCGGTGCACCTGGAACATCAGGCAACCGGGCTCTTTGCGAGATTCCTCGGTCAGCTTGGAAAACAGGGCTGCCACTTCAGCCTCGCGGCCCACCTTCGCCATCCACGTCACAGCCAGAACGACCATCGCTCGCTCCGTTCTTATTGCTCGGCTTGCGCCCTGGTTCTTGCTCCGGTCAAGTCGCGCAGGGTATCACTGAACTCGTCGACAAAGATTGTCTGTTCCCGCCCCGGTCCGGTGGAGACTACACCAATGCGGGCTCCGCTTTGCTTTTCGATGAACGCCAGATACTCACGCGCCACCTTTGGTAACTTCTCAAACGCGGTGATACCGACCGTGGAAGTCCGCCAACCCGGCATCTTCTCATAAATGCACTCGATTTTGGCGAAGCCGCTGTCCTGGGCCGGGATCTCGTCAGTTTTCTTTCCGTCGATCTTATAGCCTATGCAGACCGGGATCTCAGCGAATTCGTCAAGCACATCCAGCTTCGTCACCACCAGCCAGGAGATTCCGTTAATCATGCCAGCGTATCGCAGCAGTGGCAAGTCATTCCACCCACAGCGCCGCGGACGCCCGGTGACGGCGCCGAATTCGTTGCCACGAGCCCGTAGCACGTCTCCGCTGGCATCAAGCGCTTCGCTGGGGAACGGCCCGCCGCCTACCCGGGTGCAGTAGGCCTTGGCGACGCCAATGACGGCATCAATGGCGGTAGGAGCGACGCCGGTTCCGGTGACCGCTCCGCCCGAAGTGGCACTGGAAGAAGTCACGAAGGGATAGGTGCCATGGTCGATGTCCAGCATGGTACCCTGGGCACCTTCGAATACGATCGACTCGCCATTGGCCAAAGCCTTGTTCAGCAAGACGGCGGTGTCGCATACGAAGGGCGCGATTTTGGCCGACGCTTCGGCATACTCCGCGTACATTTTATCGGCGTCCAGCGGATCGGAATTGAACAAAGCATGGGCGATCATGTTCTTCTCGCGGCAAGCGTTTTCAATGTGAGTCCGAAGCAGCTTCAGATCCAGCAGGTCTGCGACGCGCAAGCCGCGCCGCCCCATCTTGTCTTCATACGTGGGGCCAATACCGCGCGAGGTGGTGCCGATCTTGACCCGTCCCGGGGCATTTTCCGCGGCCAGTTCGATCATGCGATGGTAGGGCAGAATCACGTGGGCGCGGTTACTTACAAACAGGTTGCCGTCGACCTTTACGCCCGATTCACGCAGAGCGCCGACTTCCTTGAGGAAAGCCATGGGATCGAACACTACCCCGTTGCCAATCACGCTGCGGCAGTCAGGGCGAAGAATCCCGCTCGGCACCAGCTGCAGGATGAACTTCTTACCGTTGATGATGACGGTATGGCCGGCGTTGTGTCCCCCGGCATAGCGGGCTACAACCGAGAAATTCTCTGACAACACGTCGACGATCTTGCCTTTACCCTCGTCGCCCCATTGGGCGCCGACGATGACCGCAGCCTTCCCCTTCTTCATGCCAACTCCGTGGAGCAAAATAACGCGGCCATCCCCGGCCGCAACGCGGGGTCGCACACACTCGTTGCCCACAACGAGAACGGATCGCCGAGATGAATAGGGTAAATTGGGCTGAGGTGTACTTAGAATGATAACCTGCCGGGCGAAGGATGAGCAATTGGCAGGTGTCCAATGCCGGCTTCCGGCCGTCGGCGGTACACTCTTAAGTTCATGCCCGAACTTCCCGAAGTGGAAACCATCGCCCGCGGCCTGGCCAAGCGAGTGACCGGTGACGTCATCGAGTCCGTCTGGCTGGGCTCGAAGCCCGAGATCCTGAAATCTCCTGCAGCGAAAATCGTTTCGACGCTGGAAGGTAAGCGCATTGCGAACGTGCGCCGCGTAGGCAAGCACATCGTATTTGACCTCGAAGATGTAGGCGCGGGCGTCCCCGCCCGTGCAGGAGCAACTGCGTCCCCAGCGCGGGCGGGGACGCCCGCGCCTACATCGACGAGACAATGGATTGTGCACCTGGGGATGACCGGGCGAATGCTGGTGAGCCAGGCTGGCGCCGAAGTCGAGAAACATACTCATGCCATCGCCAGGCTTTCTTCCGGCAAGGAACTGAGGTTCGTGGATCCGCGCCGCTTTGGGCGTCTGAGTGTGGCGCACGGGTTTCAGGCCGCGGGTTCCGAACCGCTGGAAGTCAAGCTGGACCGCTTTGTCAGCCTGTTTCGGGGACGAAAAACGCCGATCAAGAGCGCCCTGCTCAATCAGAAGCTGCTCAGCGGAGTTGGCAACATTTACGCAGACGAATCGCTTTTCCGCGCGGGAATCCGCCCCCGGCGCCGAGCTGCGTCCCTGACGCGGGAAGAGCTGCAACGCCTGTACCAGGCGGTGCAGGAGGTGCTCAGGGAAGCCATTGCGCTGGGCGGTTCCTCCATCTCCGACTACGTGGGCGCCGACGGCGAAGAGGGATTCTTCCAGCTACAGCATCGGGTTTATGGGCGGGAGGAGGAGCCATGTCTGGTGTGCAAGACTGAGATTAAGCGCGTGGTCATTGCCGGGCGCAGCAGTCATTATTGCCCGAAGTGCCAGAAGTGAGTTGTCCGTCTGCTGGAGATTACCGAGCGAGCGATTTCAGTTTGGCCACTTCTTCCGGCACAAGCTTGCGGTACTTGCCGGGGTGCACGTCCAGCTGCAGCGGCCCGTAACGGACCCGCTTGATCTTTTCCACGTGGTGGCCGACCACTTCGAACATGCGCCGGATCTGGCGATTCCTGCCCTCGATCAGCGTGACTTCATACCAGGGATTCGCCGATTCGCGAATCACACGAATCTTGGCCGGAGCAGTGCGCACTCTTTTTCCGCGGTCCGAAGGAATGGAAACGCCCTCGCGCAACTTGGCCAGGTTTTCTGCCGTCGGATTACCTGCCACTTTGACCATGTAAGTTTTGGGCACGTGGGATGCGGCTTTCATCAGGCGATAAGCGAAATCGCCATCGTTGGTCAGGAGCAGCAAGCCTTCACTGGCGTAGTCGAGGCGGCCCACGGGATACACG
Source organism: Terriglobales bacterium (assembly GCA_049582765.1). Taxonomy (GTDB): domain Bacteria; phylum Acidobacteriota; class Terriglobia; order Terriglobales; family Acidobacteriaceae; genus JBAUUQ01. Next base: position 160,271 of record JBAUUQ010000043.1, on the reverse strand, counting down.
CGGGCTCCCACTCCCCGCAGCAGATCCATGACAGTGGGACGGTGCTCGGGATCGCGCAGGGTGGTGACGTAGCCTTTGGGTTTATTCATCAACAGGTAGACATGGCGCTCCGGCCCGTGCAGTAACTTGCCGTTCACGCGTATGTGGTCTCGCTCGGGATCGGCTTTGGTGCCTAGTTCGGTTACGGTTTGCCCGTTGACCGAAACCAGGCCCTGGCTCATCAGTTCCTCAGCCTTACGGCGGGAAGCGATCCCTGCGGCGGCGATGATTTTCTGTAAACGTTCGGCGGGCATGAAAATCCAATGTTGGGGCACAATCCAACCCAGTTCTTCCAGGTCTTTTGTAATTCAAAAAGACTGGAAGGCCTGGCACTCCATCAGGCAGCCGGATCGCGTTCTCCTGGCGCCGGTTGCTGCGCCAGTACGGTCTCAGACGCGGAGTTCGGTTCCTCCGTCTCCGGGGATATTGCATCGGGGGAATCAGGCTGCTCAGCGATTGCAGTGCTGGAATTCGCAGATGTGTCAGCCTCCACCGGCAGCAGATCGCTCTGAAAGGAATCGGCAACCAGCTTTTCGAACTCTTCCATGCTGGGTAGCTCGCTCACCTCATTTAACCCAAAGCGCAACAGGAACTCCTTCGTTGTCTTGTAGAGGATCGGCCGCCCGATCACCGCCTTGCGTCCGGCAGTAGTAACCAGCTTGCGGTCCAGAAGCGTGGCAATCACGCCGCTCGAGTCCACGCTGCGAATGTCATTGATTTCCGGCACCGTGACCGGTTGCTTATAGGCAATGACGGCCAGCGTTTCCAGTGCCGGCAGCGAGAGTCGAATGGGAGGCTTCAGACTCTTGGCGAACGAGCGCACCATATCGTGCTGCTCAGGCTTGGTGGACATGCGATATCCACCGCCGACTTGGCGGACTTCAATGCCGTGTTCGGAGGCGCCGTAATCGGCGACCAGTTCTTCCAGGGCAACGCGCACGCGGGACTTGACCTCGGCGTCATCCGAGGCCCCTTCGTTGCGCACGGACTCCCGGACGAGTTGCAGAAGTTGCTCCCAGGTCACCGGCGCTTCCGCCGCGTAGATGATAGCTTCGAGTTTGGCTTTAAGGCTCATATCAGTCGTTGGTCTTTGGTCGTTCGTCGTTAGCAGAGCCGCATGGTCTCGTTGGTTTGGCGAACTACCAACCGCGAAACGACCAACGGCGGTCTATCTCCAATCATCCCGAACCGCTGCCTGTTCCGCCATCACGGCTTCGAATCCGACGTGCTTGCGCAGCAAAATCTCGCCGAACAAGCGATCCTGGCGCAATTGGATTGCCTGCAGGCGAACCAACTCCAAAAGGGCTAGAAACATGCAAACCAGTGTCTGTCGGGATTCGACGTTGCGCAATAGCTGCTTCAGGCGAATCGGTTTTTCTTCCAGAGCCAGCCGGCGCCGCAGGTAGTCAATCATCTGGCCGACGGTAACGTTGTCCTCGCTGACCTGCAGAATCGGCCGGTTGCGAATCCGGTCCAAGACCTGCTGGAACGTCTTGACCAGGTCAATGACGTCGGCGGCGATTTCCGGCTCCGTTCCCTCGGCCTCCGCGAACTCCCGCATGGAAGGGTTGGAGCGCACCGCATCTTCGATCTGTTGCTTCTGCATCAGCATCTGAGCGGCCGCTTTGAACTTTTCGTGCTCGATAAGGCGGTTGACCAGTTCCATGCGCGGATCGTCGAGTTCATCCGATGCGGCGGCTGGATCGCGCGGCAACAACATTTTCGACTTGATGTGAATCAGAACCGAAGCCATGTAGATGAACTCAGCGGCCACGTTCACATCCAGTTCACGCAGCTTTTCGACATAAGCCAGATACTGCGCGGTAATTCTGGCGATGGGAACGTCGTAGATGTCGATGTCCTGTTTGCGAATCAGGTCGAGCAGGAGATCGAGCGGTCCTTCGTACACGTCCGACACCGCGACCGAGAAGGGGAAGTCGCTTTCGCCCTTTTTTCCCGACGCCGGCGAATTCGTCGCGGGCGTCAGAACGTGCACCGTCGCCAACGGCGAGTCCTCGAGAACGGGCTTGGCGTTTTCTTTCATCTCAAGTGCCTCGCGGGGCTTTGTACTCCAACGACATGCCCATGGCTTCGCGAGCTTCCCGCAGAGTGCCTTCGGCTACCTTCCTTGCCCTGGCCGACCCTACCTCAAGAATATCCCACGCCAGGCGCGGGTTGTCCTCATATTTCTTGCGCCGCTCCTGCATGGGATTCAAGATGCTTACTAGAGCATCGGCGGCCCAGCTCTTGCACTCGATGCAGCCGATCCCGGCCGAACGGCAGCCTTCATTCACTTTGGCCATGGTGGCGGGCTCGCTGAAAATCTTGTGCAAATCGCCCACCGGGCAGACGTCGGGATTCCCCGGGTCGGAGCGGCGCACGCGCGCGGGGTCGGTCACCATGGTTTTGAGTTTTTGCCGCACCACCGGCTCGGGATCGGTGAGCATGATGGTATTGCCATACGACTTCGACATTTTGCGGCCATCGGTGCCCGGAAGCTTCGCCGCCGGGGTCAAAAGCGGCTGGGGTTCGGGAAAAACCGGTTGGCCGTTGAGGCTGTAAAACATGTTGAAGCGGCGCGCGATCTCGCGAGTCAACTCCACGTGCGGCACCTGGTCTTCGCCGACCGGAACAAAGTCTCCTTTGTAAATCAGGATATCGGCAGCCTGAAGGACGGGATAGCCCAGAAAACCGTAGGTCCCCAGGTCTTTCTCCGCGATATTCTCCCGCTGCTCTTTGTACGTGGGAACGCGCTCCAGCCAGCCCAAAGGGGTAATCATCGAGAACAGCAGATGCAGTTCAGCATGCTGCGGCACGTGCGACTGGATGAACATGGTGCAACGTTCGGGATCAAGCCCGGCCGCGAGAAAATCCAGCAGCACATCGAACGAGTTTTCCTTTACCCGTGATGTATCGGCGTAGTCGGTGGTAAGTGCGTGCCAATCGGCGATGAAGAAAAAGCATTCGTACTGATCCTGCATGCGCACCCAGTTATCCAGTGCGCCGACAAAATTACCCAGGTGCAGCTTGCCGGTGGAGCGCATTCCGCTGAGTACCCGTTTGCGATGATTGGATCGAGGAGGCATCAGATTCCCAACAGAACCGAGGTGTAGAGCTGTAACACCGGCCGGATGAGCGCGATCAGGAAATTACCGCCGAAAAATACGAGGGCCATCAATCCGAAGATCCCCATCGTGTCATATACCTGGCGTACTCTCTCCGAAAGAAAATGCCGCAGCACGTGGCTGCCGTCGAGCGGGGGAATGGGAATGAGATTAAACACGGCCAGCAGGACGTTGATCACCAGCACCTGGTAGAGCAACAGACTCAAAGGCACCAGCACCGAGTCACCGCCAGCAAAACCGCCGAGGGCGCCACGTATGATCATTCGTCCCCCGGGCGCAGCCACCGCAATGCCGGCCAAAATGATGGTGGCTCCTGTGGCCACGATGAAATTGCTGACCGGCCCGGCAACGGAGGTCAAAACATCGTCGAGCACTGGATTCTTGAAGTTGCGCGGATCAACGGGCGTGGGTTTGGCCCAACCGATCACCGGGAAGTGGGTCAACATGGCAATCAGGGGCAACAGAATGGTTCCCACGGGGTCGATGTGCTTGATGGGATTCAACGTGACTCGTCCCAACATCCGTGCGGTGGGATCGCCACGGCGGTCTGCCGTCCAGGCGTGCGCCGATTCGTGAACACTGATCGCAAACAGAAACGCGATCAACTGGAACAGAATGTCAACATGCTGCAAAGTCATTCGGATGTCGAGTTTGATACTACCATGCTGACGGGGAAATGCCGATGGACGGGCGTAAGCCACGAGCCACTTCTGGTTGTGATCCCGGGCACAGCACAGGGATCTGTAGCTTTCTCGACATCTGAACAAGCACATTGTGGGGACAAGACTTCTCCGCGTTCACCCGCCTTGATCTATAATTCGCGCCGATGAAACCGAAGAAGCTTGCCAAGCCTCATCCTCAGCCCGTGGACGCGCTGGTGTTCCCGCGATTCTCCGGGGTGCCGACGTTCATGCGGCTGCCCCACATTCCGCGGGCGGAGGAACTCGACATCGCCATGATCGGCGTTCCCTTCGACGGAGGCACCACCTATCGTCCGGGAACGCGCTTTGGGCCGCGCAATATCCGCGTGCAGTCGGCCATGATTCGCCCGTGGAATCCGGCGCTTCAAATCAACCCGTTTGCCAAGTGGCGCATCGCCGATTTCGGCGATCTATCGCTCAACCCACTTTCGATCGAGGACACCTACCACCGCATCACGGACCAGCTCGGCGGTGTGCTGCGCGCCAAGGCAAAGACGGTTTGTGTAGGCGGAGATCATTCCATTTTGCTGCCCATCCTGCGGGCCATCCACAAGCAGTTTGGGCCGGTTGCCCTGATCCAGCTCGATGCTCACGGCGATACCTGGCCAGGATACTTCGGCAGTCCCCACTCCCATGGCACCCCGGTAAAGTACGCGGTCGAAGAAGGACTGATTGCCGAGGGTTGCGCCCTGCAGGTGGGGTTGCGCGGACAGGTGTACTCGGAGAAGGATTTCGACTTTGCGCGGAAGCACGGGATTCAGATCGTCACGTCGGAGGAATTTCATCGCGACGGGGTGGCGGAGGTCAAACGCCACCTGAAGAAACTGGGCAACTGCCACGTCTACATCACGCTCGACATAGACGTGGTCGATCCGGCGTTCGCCCCGGGTACAGGGACACCGCAGATCGGCGGCCTGTCGAGCGCGCAAATCGTCGAACTGGTGCGCAGCTTGCGAGGTTTGAAGCTGGTGGGGTGCGATCTGGTTGAGGTCTCAGCGCCGTACGACAACGGTGAGATTACGTCGCTTCTGGCAGCCAATCTCTTGTTTGAACTGCTTTGTTTGTTTTGACCAGCGTCCCGAAAGAACCGGTGTAAAATGGCAGCCGCCTTCGGACGAAAAGGTAGAATCCGGTCCCCGCGGTCGGTTCCTTCTGTTTAGATCGCTCCGGTTCGGTGATTCGATTACACCTGAGGAGTGCAAGATGGGAGGGTCTCAGAAACCTGGTCCGACTACGCGCCCCGCCGGGGCTTACAACGTTCCGGCGCGAACCCCCGGCCCGACGGGAGTGAACGATCATGGCGATCCGAATATTACGACCAGGCTGGGCGACACGCCGGGCCCTGTCGGGGTGAAGGACCACGCTGACCCGACATTGCCCAAACTGACGTCACACGATGCAGGTCCCGTTTCCAAAACCCAGGGTGGAACTGCAGTGGCCGTGGGTCTCGACCACAATCCAACCAATCCAGGTACCTACCTCTGGCTGCAGGAAGAGGGGGAGAGCAAAGGCAAATGGATACGAATTGAGTCTTTCCAATGGGACAATTCCCGAGCCACCAGCACGGTCTCCCCCACCGGAGGATCCGGCACCCGGGAGAGGGTGCTTCCCCGCGAAATGAATTTCACCGCGCTGCTGGATGCGGATACGCAGAGGCTAATCAACCTGGAGAAGACGGGCAAGCTTCTTTCGGGGAAAGTTGTGAACATTGCCCGAGACGGAACATTTTCGTTAGGGATCGAATTTTCAGGGGCCCTGGTCACGCAATTCGCCTACTCTGGTCTTTCCAGGCTGGACGAACCGATAGTTAGTTTCGGACTCAATTTTGAGACCTGGAAAGTTCTGCTCCCCGAGTCGGGCGACCAACCCGCGGCCTACGACTTAGGTGCGCCCTGAACAGTCGAGGCACGTCCCAGGTTGCGAATCGGGCGCACGGCGTTCTGCCCGTGAACGCGTCTTTCCTGTCATGCTTTATAATTCGCGCCTCATCTCGTGATCACTCTTGCCCGTAAGCTGCGCGTGGTCGATTACTTCACCCTGGGTTGGGGAACCATGGTGGGGGTGGGATGGCTGGTGGTGATGGACGACTGGCTGCTGCGCGGCGGCGTGCTGGGGGCCATTCTTGGTTTCGCTATTGGCGGCGCGCTGCTGTTGCCCATCGGCTACGTTTACGGCCGGCTGGTGATGGCGATCCCTGACGCGGCCGGAGAAATTGCCTACACTGCACAGGTCTTCCCGAAATTTGTCAGCGTGGCCACAGGCTGGATGATGGTGTTGGCCTACTTCGTCGTATGTCCGTGGGAAGCGGTTGCGGTGGGGAAGATTGCCGGCTACATCTTTCCAGCGCTCGACTCCCTGGAACTCTACCACCTGGCGGGGCGGCCCGTGTATTTGCCGCATCTGGTGATTGGGCTGGGACTGACCGGGCTGATCACCTTGCTGAATTATCGGGGTATCGGGCTGAGCGCCAGCTTTCAGAATTGGACGACCTTCGGAACCCTGGCGCTGTTCGTAGTGTTCGTGGGCGCTGGAGTCAGCAAAGGATCGCCACGGAACCTTCCCCCTTTGTTTACGCATGGCGGGCTCATCTCGGTGCTGCTGGTGGTACAGATCGTTCCCTATTTCATGAGCGGATACGAGTCGGTGGTGAAGGGAGCCGAAGAAGCCATGCCGGATTTCCGCGTGCAAGGATTTTTCACCGCGATCTGGATGGCGATTGCAGTAGGAATTCTTTTCTACGTGATCGTGATCGCCGCCGTCGGCTACGTGGCCCCCTGGCGGCAACTTACCGGGGAAAGATTCATGACCGCGGTGGCATTTGAACGGGCAGTCGGCGCGCGGTGGATTGTCAGCCTGATTCTAGCCGCGGCTCTGCTTTCCTTGTTCAAAGTATTCAATGGAAATTTTGTGGCGTCGAGCCGCGTATTGTTCGCACTGGGGCGGCGAGGCCTGGTGGATCGCAGAGTTTCCGCGATCCATGCGCAGAATCAAACGCCGTCGGTCGCCGTGCTTTGCGTTGGGTTGGCTACGGCCGCCTGCATGTTTCTGGGGGACGCGATTTTGGTACCGGTCACCGAGGTTGGCTCGGTAGCCTCCGCGATTGGCTGGCTGGCGGCCTGTGCGGCTTACTATCAGATGCGGCCGTCGAGCGGCCAGCGGGCAGTGGCCGTGGTGGGGGTGTTGGTGGGGCTGGGTCTGGTTCTGATGAAGATCGTGCCCTTTGTCCCAGGGCATTTCAGCGGATACGAGTGGCTGGCGTTGGGGATATGGGGCGTGTTAGGGATCGGCCTGCACTGGCGAGCCCAGGCAACCAACGCGCAAGACAGCTCTTATGGAGTGTCATCCTGACCGGCCGCAGGCCGGGAGGGACCTATTGCATTCCGCTGGGGAGCGCATAGGTCCTTCGCTGTGCTCAGATGACAACACTGTGCAAATTTCGAAGGGGGGATGCATGAATGCAACGGTTTCTAACGTGATAGTGCGACACGTACTGGCATTGCTGGTGGTGTTGGCTTGGGCACCAGTGATGCTTTCGGCCGCGCCGGCGCCGCAGTTCGACCTGGTCATTACCAACGGCCACATCATCGATGGCACGGGATCGCCATGGTATTCCGGAGACGTTGGAATTCGCGACGGCAAGATCGCCGCCATCGGCAATTTGAGCGCTGCTTCGAGAACGCGGACTATTGACGCCCAAGGGAAGGTCGTGGCGCCGGGATTTATCGACATGTTGGGCCAGTCCGAGATGACGATCCTGGTCGATCAACGGTTGCCCTCGAAGATTTACCAGGGCATCACCACGGAGATCACTGGTGAAGGCAATTCGGCGGCGCCGCTGAATGATGCCATCATCGAGACCGACCGCACGGAGTATGAGCACTATCACATCACTCCAGATTGGCGGACCTTTCGCGAGTACTTCGCAAGACTGGAAAAGCAGGGAATGGGAATCAACCTTGCCAGTTACGTGGGAGCCACACAGATCCGCCGCCTGGTCTTAGGAGACGATGACAAGCAGCCCACATCCGAACAGCTCGAGCAGATGAAAGATCTCGTTCGGCAAGCCATGCGCGACGGCGCGATCGGAGTATCTACTGCCCTCGAGTACGCGCCCGCACCTTACGCCGAGACTGAAGAATTAATCGCTCTGGCGGGCGAGGCTTCGAAGTCGGGCGGCATTTACGCCACCCACATGCGCAACGAGAGCGACGCGGTACTGGAAGCCATCGATGAAGCCTTGCGCATCGGCCGGGAGGCTCATATTCCGGTCGAGATCTGGCACATCAAGGTCGCGGGTAAGGAGAACTGGGGGCGCATGCCGGAGGTGGTGGCAAAAATCAATGCCGCCCGTGCCGCGGGCGTCGACGTTAGCGCCAACACCTACGCCTACACCGCATGGTTCAACGATCTCTCGGCGTTCATTCCGCCGTGGGCGCACGACGGTGGCATTGCCAAACTGGTGGAGCGCCTGAAGGATCCCGCCACTCGCGCCCGCATCCGCAAAGACATGCTGACCCCCTCTAAGGATTGGGACAACGAATGGCAGGAGATTCCCAGTCCGGAGGCGATTTTGATCGGCGTCGTACAGAATCCAAAATTGCTGCCGTTGCAGGGTAAGCGGCTGTCGGAAATCGCCAAGATGTGGAACAAGGATCCGATGGACGCGCTTTTCGATCTCTTGATCGAAGATAAGGGCTTTACCTATGTTGCGGTGTTCGGCATGTCGGAATCTGACGTCGCGCTGGCCTTACAGCAGCCGTGGGTTTCTATCGACAACGATTCTTCCGGCACTTCACCGGAGGGTATTCTGGGTCAGGAGCATCCGCATCCGCGAGCCTACGGGACGTTTCCCCGCATCTTGCGCAAGTATGTGAGGGAGGAAAAGAAGCTCACCCTGGAAGATGCGATTCGCAAGTTCTCAGCGCTGCCGGCGCAGCGTATGCGGCTTACCGATCGGGGAGTGCTAAAAGCCGGTATGTGGGGCGATGTCGTTGTCTTCGATCCGGCCACAATTCATGACCTGGCGACCTTCGACGATCCCAACCAGCTTTCGCAGGGGATGGACTATGTGCTGGTGAACGGAGTCCCGGTGATTGATCAAGGTCAGATGACCGGCGCCAAACCGGGGAAAGTGGTGCGGGGAATGGGTTACGTCCCGTAAATTCGCAATGGAGGAGGGGCGTCCTCGCATTCTTTCTAAAATGCTGCTTACGGCTTCAAGGCGGCTCGCGTCTCCGGCGCGGCGAATTGCGCTACATGCGGTGCGGAGAGAGTGCCCGTGATGTCAAAGCTAGGCGCGCCCTCGCGCGTCAGCTTCAGGTTCAACACCCGGCTAAATGACGCGGTGCCGCTTATCTGGTAAATCCCATCCGCCGACAGCAGTTTGCCGTTCTCTACTTCCAGCTTGCCGTTGTGCAGGGCAAACCGGGCGGTCAATCCGCGAATTTGCAAGGGAGCGGCTTTTTCAGTAAGGACGATGTGAGGCAGCGATCCCTCCCAAGCCTGGACCTGCAACGTGCCAATGGCGGAAGCAAGGAACTCATCGGAAGTCAGTCCGGATGCGCTTGCCCGGTAGGTTGCGGTTGCCGACCCCATGATCCAACCATCGTTCATCGCTTCGGCAAGCTGTCCGAGCTCCACTCGCTCCACAGTACCGGCACCGCTGTATTGTGGCGGTTTGCTGGTGAAATCCGCTTTCCACTCGCCGACATGCTTTCCGCCGAGAATGTCGGCATGCAAGTCTGAAAGCCGCAACAGGCCGCTCTTCAATTCGAGGTTGGCGGAGAAATGGTTCTGCACCAGCTTGCCGGCGACAACGCGATTAGCGGTGAGTCTTCCCGAAGCGTTGGCGGTCAGCAAATAAGGAGTGCCTGAGGCGGAGGAAAGAAACCTGTACCAGGGCCGAGGCCGAACATTCGGATTCAACAGCTGGTTGAGACGATCGATTGCGAGTTCGTCGGCATGCAGGTCGAAAGTTACGAGACAGGCCTCATTGGCCGCACACGGACGCGGCAGCGCCAGAGACCCATGCCACAACGTTCCTGCCACCGACGCATTAATGTTTTGCACCAGGGTTCGGTCCGGGGTCAGTGTCAAGTTCGCGGAAGCGATCTGCAGCGGTGCATTCCATCCCCGCACCTTAGCCTGGACGGAATGTAGTTGTGCGGTTCCGGTCGCCCGTGGAGCAACGACTCCTGACCAGTCCCCAACGATCTGGAGATTCATTTTCGCGGATCCGTCCGCAGATGTAGGCAGGATAGGAAGACCAATGAGCCGCGCAGACTGCACCAGACGTGGAATCTGTGCTTCCCCTTGAACTTCGAACTCGTATCCCGAACGTCCCACCCAACCGTGCAAGAGCACGGGTGTGGGCCTTCCCAAAGTCACATGGAATGGACCGATCTCAAGCCGCGGCTCCGGTGCGGTCCGCATGACTCGGGCCGGGGCGAGGCCTGGCGAATGAGCATGTGATCCTGCGGCAGGGGACGAGAAGGTGAGCGGGAAACTGTCCAAGGCCAGTTCCGAGTTCGTCCCACCGGAAACCAGGTGCAACCCCGAGGTCTGGCCACCGCCTTCCCACAGAACGCGATTGGCACTTCCCTTCCCGCGCAGAACTTTCACTTTCGCGTCCAGTTGACCGCTGGCCACCAAATCATCCGGCGTACCCTGCTTCGAATGACGAGCGAAGGCGAGGAGGGATTGCATTGGCATGCCCTGAACGTTGAACTCCAGATCGTAGCCCGGAGAGTCGAGCAGGCTGATAGCGCTACCGCTGAGACTGATTGCCCCTTCGCCCACCGGCGCTTGACAAGCGATACCGGAGAGGCGGGAATCCACCGAACTGAAGCGAGCGTTGCAGTGCACACCCAGGCGCATATCCCCGCCGCCCAGAACGTTGTAACGGCGGAAGTCGTCGGCAGAAGCGCTGGTTGTAACCGCGAGATTGGCAGGGGTACCAGTCAACGCCGCCGACAGTTCAGCCGTCCCTCTCCAACCCCAGTCTGCGCCGCGAAGCAGTTTGGTCAGTTGCCCGAGCTGCACTTCGTCCCAGAGTAAGGTGAAATTGAGAGGCGTATCGCGAAGAGTGGCGGCCCTTTCCCACGATCCATTGACCCGAACCAAACCGGTGTCGGTAAGATTGAAGTCGGTCCGCATCGGCTGAGCCTTGAGCCGCATACTCCAGGCGTTTTCCGAATCTTGCCACAGCGAGAAATCTGCCTCCGTGAGCGCGTAAGGCTTCTTTTCCGCTCCGAACTTGAAGTTGATCCGCCCACGGCTGGCTTCCACGTAGGGGAATCCGGGACGCCGCTCCCTCTTGGCTTTGGCGGTGGGAGCGACTGGATTCTTTTCCGCGCGCTCCAGCAGATTCTCCAGGTTCCAGTGTCCCTGGTCATTGCGGACCAGATTCAAGCTGGGCTCGGTCAGGCTGAGGCTGGAAATTTCCAGGCGGCCGCGGAGCAAAGGAGTCAGGCGCAGCAGTGCGGTTACTTCCGAGGCGCGCAGCATCGGCTCGGCGCCGAACGCGGGATCGTCTTCCACCACGAAGCCATTGAGATCGAATCCAGGTTGCGGCAGCAGGCGCAGGCTGACGGAAGCTACCTCCACCGGACGTCCCAAAGCCAGGCTTATGGAGCTGACAATACGCGTTCGCAGCCGGTTGGCACCGGGCCGGACAAGAAACAAGAGCAGCAGCAGAAGACCTGCCGTGATCACTACGCGCCTAGAGCGAAGGAACTTCACCGCACAAACCTGAAAGTACGCCGCCAGCGGGTCTCGTCAAAGAAGTGGATGATCTTGTGAACGACGTTGCCCACCCGCTCGCCGACGCCCGTCTCCATGTACTCGCCCGGTGGCGTCTCGAACGACCAGTAAATGAACATCGGCCTGCCGATCACATTTTCCTGCGGGATAAAGCCCCAGTAGCGGCTATCCAAACTCACGTCGCGGTTATCGCCCATGGCGAAGTAATGCCCCTCAGGCACCACCAGGTCATCGCCCTGGATGTTCTGCTTCATCGTCAGTTGCCATTCCGGGGTGACGTTGTAGACCTCCGAAGGAGCCACGGCTGGAAAGTTGTCGCGGTAGGCGCAGGCGGCGGGACTGGCCTCGCACGGATTGTAACCTTCTCCCGGAATCGGGTGGATCACGTAAGGCTCGTCGAGCTTCTGACCGTCACGGTATACGGCGCCATCGCGCAGATGAATGCGGTCACCGGGCGTCCCTATGATTCGTTTCACCACGTACAGACCGGGCTCGGAGGGCGAGAGGAAAACGACAATGTCGCCATGCCGAATCTGCCGGTAGGGGAGCAGCGGACCGATCCAACGGGATCGAGGCGCAAACTGTTCGCGGTTCACAAACACGTGGTCGCCGATCAACAACGTGTTTTCCATCGAGCTGGACGGAATCTCAAAGGCCTGCACGATGAAAGTAATGATAAACAGCCCGGTCACCAATACGGCCGCCAACGACGCCAGAAACTCCACTGTGGTCTCGGACGGCTTTTCCGGTTCGATGCTCTCTTTTTCTTTCTTGGCCACGAAGACTCTTTCTATCTTGCCTAGTTGATCGGCCGAAATGTGCGATTCCAGCGGGTTATCTGGAACAGGTGACTCACCACATAGGCGAAATGATAAAGTTTATCATCCGGTCGGGACGCGGTTGAGATTTCGTCATTCACGCTGCGGACGGACCAATAGATCAGCAAAGGCCGTCCAATAATGTTTTCCCGGGGCACGAAGCCCCAGTAACGGCTGTCGAGACTCTCATCGCGGTTGTCTCCCAGCACGAAATAGAAACCTTCCGGGACAATGAGTTGCTTGTCCTCCACCCACTTCTTCATCTGTCCCGCCCAGTTCGCCGTCTCGCCGGGTACATCCATGAGTTGGGGGAAACCGTCCCGATACACATCGGGAATCGAAGAGGAATGGATGACATAGGGTTCGGTCAACGGGTTCCCATTCACAAAGACTTGACCCTTGATCAGGCGCACATGGTCTCCAGGCACTCCGACCACCCGTTTCACGAAGTGTTGCGCCGGAATCACCGGGTAGTGGAACACGACAACGTCGCCACGTCGAACCTGGCGGTAGGGGATGAAGTGGTCGGAGATGTTTCCGCCGCCATACCGCAGCTTGTCGACGAGCAGATAGTCACCGATTAACAAGGTATTTTCCATCGACTCGGAAGGGATCTGGAAAGCCTGCACCACAAAAGTGATAACGAAGACCGCAATGACGACGGTGGTCAGCAATGATTGCAACGAGGTCAGCCAATCCATTCCCGGTCTGAGGTGAACCTCCGTCATAGCTGCGAGGTGCGATTCCGGTTTTGCACCTTCCCTCCCGAGTCCTCCGGAAGCGAGTCCAGATGTTCCAGCAGTTGCCGCGCCGCGCCTTGTTCGGCGTTCTTTTTTGTAGAGCCGTCGGCGCGCCCCACGAATTCAGCGTCGCGGTCGGCGGATTGTAGCCGAACCTCGACCGTAAACGTCTTGCTATGTTCCGGTCCCTGCTCCTTTACTAAGACATAGGAAGGCTGCACGCGTCCCATGGCCTGCAGTTTTTCCTGCAGCGCCGACTTGTAATCGGTTAAAGGCAGACTGCTGCCATTGCGCTCGATGTGCTCCAGTTCGGGGGCGACGATGTATTGCAGCACCACGCGACGAACCGTCTCCAGCCCGCTATCCAAGTACATGGCTCCCAATACGGCCTCTAAAGCATCCACCAGGAGTGCGGTTTTATTGCGGCCTCCACTTTTCTCTTCGCCTCGTCCCAGGTGCAGATAGTGCCCCAGTTCAAGCAACTGCGCCACCCTGATGAGATGCTTCTCGCTGACCAGGTGGGCCCGCAATTTCGACAGCTCTCCCTCCCGAAAATGGGGGAATCGACGAAAGAGTTCTTCCGTGGTAATGAGCCCGAGAACCGCATCTCCAAGAAATTCGAGTTGCTCGTTGTCCCCGACACGGGCGGCCGAGGGCTGAGACGATTCCAGCTCTCGTGCCTGAGAGGTATGGGTGAGTGCCTGTTCCAGCAACTCTGGCCGGACGAATCGATAGGTCAGAGTTTGCTCCAGGTCTGCCATGTTCCTTGACTTCATGTGCTCAAATCAACTCCGCCTGACGTGCAGCGGCAGGACCACGCCGGCGGAGTGTCTTTCCAGCGAACGCCTCCGGTTAGTGCGAGGGCGGGGCTGGAGCCGGAGTGGTGCCCGCGGATGGTTTGGCTGGTGGCGCCGGAGTACTGCCACCTGTCAACTGTACCAAGCGATCCCGTTCCCGGCGCGCCAAGGTTCCGGACGTTGTGTTCTCCTGGGTCAGTTCCACCGCGTGGTTGGCTTCCTTTAGAGCATCGGGATACCTTCCCTGTTTATCCAGCGCGATGGCAAGCCGAAGAACGACGACCGGATCCACTTGCGCCGGATAGGCGTCAATCGACTTGTGAAAATAGCCTTCGGCCTCAGGGTACTTTTCCTGACTGAAGGCGATCGTCCCCAGGACAGAATACGCGGAGGAACGCAGGAAGCCTTTGAAAGCGTCAACCTTGTCCGGAGGAATGCCAGCCGGCAGGTCTGTTTCGGTGGTTTCCAGAGCGTGCTCGGCTAGTTTCTGCGCCTCGGCCCAACGCTGGTCTTTATCGAGATCCGTGTCGCGGGTGCGCTCCGCGATCACTTCCGACGAGGCGATCAGGGCCTCGGGATCATCTGGATCGATCTTGAGCTCCTTCTCAGCCATCTCAGACATTTTGTCGCCGTTATTGCCGTTCTGGTAGGCAATCATCGCGGAGCGATACAGCAGCCGGCGGAGTTCGCTGTCGGGAAACTTGGCGGCAAAATCATCTGCGGCCTTTTCGAGGGTCGGGCCGTCGGTCGCACTGGCCGCGGCCTTGTAGGCGTCGAATTCTGCCTGCGTCTTGGCCTGGGGCGGTCGTTTGCCTTGCGGTGCCGGGGCAGCGGCGGCCCCCTGCGCGGGGGTACTCGACTGTCCTGAGGGCGCAGTCTGCTTGGCAGGCGCCGGCTGCTGCGCAGATACGAAACTTGCTACGGCCACGGTCAGGAACATCATGGCGGTTCGCTTCATGCTTTCTCCTTGGAGTCCGTTTCTCGCTTATTGGTCGAGGAATACGGATGTGACATCAATCTTTTGTGTCCTGCGGATGTCCGGGTGGCTCATATGGCTGTTGCAACCCGCGCTCCGCAGCAGCTTTGGCTTCCGGCAGCGCCCCGCCGGCGGTCAGCGCTGCGCGATAATGATCGAGGGCCGCCGCGCGGTCTTCCTGCAGGTCGAAGATCCGTCCCAGATAAATGTGAGACCAGGCCACAACTTTGGGTTCGCGTGCGACTCCCAGCGCCTGCTCGAAGTAGTTGCGGGCGCCTTGCATATCGCGATTCATGGTGGCCACCTGCGCCAGAATAAAGAGAGCTCTTCCCTGGTCCTCGCTCTTTGTATCCAGCGCCTGCTGCGCCAACTTCTTGGCGCTCTCCGAGTCTCCAGTCGAAAGCTTTTGCTCCGCCGCCATCAGCAACTTGACCGGCGCCGGGCGGGAGAAACGCAACGGCTCCGGATCCGCGTTCTTGGCGAATTGTACCTGCAGCGCGCGCTTGTGTTCCTTGCTCACATCAATGCCGGCAAGCATATCGCTATAAGCATTCCGCAAGCCGACGGGACTCTTTTCGAACTGAACCAGGGTATCGTAGAAATAAGGCGTCAATATGTAACCCTGCGCCACCGATTGTGCAACCGCCTGTTGGCGCTGCTCCTCCGGCGTCTTGGACGATCCGCTGGTCCGGGCTTCGATGGCCCGAATAAAGCACTCCGTGACCAGAAGCGAGATGTCAATCTTGAACCCCCCGTCCATCGGCGATTTCTTCACATCCGCCAGCAACGGCTCCAGGCGTTGCACGCCATGCGGATACTTCAGGGCCAGCGGATCCAACAAGTAGTGGAGATAGGTATGCCGGATTTGCTCGGTCTTCAGGGTTGAATCGGTGCCCGGAGAAATTACCAGATAGTAGTCCGTCCCGTAGTTGCGAGCGTTGGTTTGTCCCGGCGCTCCCATGGGATCGAGGTACACCGTGAAACTGCGTCCCAGGAATCCTGCCGAGGGCAACTTCAGGTATATCTCAGTGTCGAACAGCACCTTGGAAAGCGGTTCGTGGTAACGGGCAACCAGCGTGGAATAGGCGTATTGATGACGCAGCCAGATGTTGTGCAGTCCGGCTACGTCGTAGAACTTCTGCAGGATGGGGGCTATGCCGGCCACCACTCCAGCGTCCGGGGGGAGATCGGCATCCTTCACTTTCAGTGCGAAACCGGGTGGCGCGTCAAGGCAGAGGGCCAAGGACACGTACTGCGCCAGGTTTCGGGCGCTGTCCGCTTGCTCGTGCTCGTGGTAGAACTTGCACAGAATCTCGGTTTCTTCCTTGGCTTGGTCGAAGGCCTGTGTGGCGGCGGCAACTTCTGTCCTTACCTGGGTGCGAAGCGGTTCGGAGAGACTCAGTTCCGCGTCATAACCACAGGCGTTCATCGCGCTGAGGACAGTAAACAGAGTTTCGCTGGTCTCCAACTCCACTTTTCCCGGGCTTTGGGCCGAGCACACCGGCACCCAGAGCCCTAGCAGGGCAACAACCAGCGCACTACTCAACCTGTAAACCAGGGAAAGCCTCCTGACCAGAGGGCGGGATGTGAGAGTTCAGTTGCCAGTTTAAGGGGTTCTGCCCGGAGGGTCAAACGCACGCAAGCTATCCAGCCTTTAGCTATCAGCTTGTTGCTGAGAGCTGATAGCTGAAGGCTGATAGCTTTCTACCCCTTCACGCTAACCTTGGAAAACGATAATACGGCTTTACCCGCGGTAGGACGGCCCATGAAGGTCGCCGGACGAAATGTGGTGAAGATGAGCATATTCTTCACTTGGGGTGGCAGATCCTTTGGTTCCTCAGGATTCGACAAAACCCGGTAGTCCTCCATCCGGCCGTTGGAATCAATGTAGGCTTCGATGACCAGAGAATCACCCTTCATAGAACTCAGAGCGCTGCCGAAAGCCGACTGCTCCAGTTGCGGCGCAGTATTCAGCATCAAAGGCACATCGGGTCTGCCGGCTTGCAGAGGCAAAGCCAGGACGCCCATCAGGAATCCAAACATCACGACTGCGCTGGCCAAACCTGCCGTGGCCGGAACCATGAAAGCGTCGATGATGTGTTCCACCCGAATGCGCCAACCGTCGAAGTACGCATGGCTGGACTGCGCCACTTCCCGCGAGATGGCCAGACGCAATTTCAGGGGGAGATCATGCGGCGCTTTTCGCCGCCCCACCGCCGCCACCATCTGTTGCGTCTCACGGAGCGAGGTGTATTGTCCATGGCAGCCGTTGCAGGTATCCAGGTGCTGGCCGAGAGCAATCATCTGCGCGCCCGTCAGCACACCGTCCAGATATGGCGAAAACAGCGACTTGGCTTGGGAGCATTTCATGACGCCACTTCGAATTCCTTTCCTCCAACAGCAACCGGGGAGCGACGATGCGCCTTCAATTCACCCTCCACGCTATCCAGACCCAGTGCCGGGCCAGCCTCGCGGGCATATGCTGTCAAACGTTGTCTAAGGGCTTCGCGTCCTCGCGTCAGGCGCGACTTTACGGTTCCCAATGAAACTTGAGTGATCTCCGCAATCTCCTCGTAGGACATTTCTTCCAGATCGCGCAACACCACGGCAGAGCGATATGGCTCCTGAACCTGACGCAGCTCATCTTCCACCTTCGCTCTGACTTCTTCGTGAACCACATGATCAAAGGGCGATTCGGTGGCGTCGACCAGGGAATCCTTCAAGGCGCACCCCAGTTCCGGAGGAGCGTTGCTTCCCGCCGGCTCGATCGATGTTTCGCGGGACTTGTGACGGAACCACCAACGGCGGCGGTTGGAAGCTTCGTGAAGCGCGATGCGATAAATCCATGTCTTTAGACTGGACTCACCGTGAAAACGCTTGATGCCCCGAAAAACCTTAAGGAAGACTTCCTGAGTGGTATCCGCGGCATCGGCCGGATCGGTCACCATACGGTACACGAGGCCGTAAATCGGTTGGTGGAATTCTCCGATCAACCACACATAGGCTTCTTCCGATCCAGCTTGAAGTTCGGCCACGATGGCCGATTCCTGGCTGCGGATTCCAATCGCACTCGCGAGATCACCCAACGTGGTTACTCCCGCCATTGCTCTCATGGCGCAAATCCCATTATAGGTTCTTTTCTCGCCACTGAACTCACCCAAAAAGGCACTCATCAATAACGTTACCGCTGGGCCAACGACAGCTGCGCCCAGCGGCACCTCATTCCTATATAGACCCCGCGTTGCCGGAGTTAGTTCCACAGAGGAAGGCACCTGTTTTCAGTAATTTGAGGTTACTGGCTCTGCGGCGGGCCCGGTTGTGCGGGTTGACCGCCCGAGGCCGGATTAGGTTGCGGCGCAGGGGTGGACGGAGGCTTCTTTGCCGTTTTGGATTTCTTGCTGGGGGGCTTCTTGACCGGCTCCGTGTCGTCGACGATCACTTTCTTGACGGGCGGCGCGGCCGCAGCCGCAGCTTGTGCGTTCTGCAGTTCAGTGCGCAGTTTCGCCAGTTCGCCTTCTTTGGTGTTGGTCAGCGTTTCCATTCGGTCGGCGACAGAATGGCGCGACCTCTCCAATGCGTTGAAATCATTTTGCAGGGATTGGAACTCGTCACGCGATCCGAACGCGCCAGAGGACTCCACTACCGAAGCAAACACGTCGTAAAGCGCGTCCAGATTGCGATAGAGCTTGAACGTGGCCGCGAGATTCTCCGGGGAATTCCGTAACTGGCCGACCATCTCCGGCAACGCGTTCTGCAAATTGCGCTGGATCGAGTCGACATCGGCCTGGGACCCGTGCTTGGTATTCGCATCTGTCTTCCACTTTTCGATTCGAAGCTTGGCGAGGTCCAACTGCAGAGTCTGCGAGATTTGTTCCAGCTGCGACAGTAGAAGATTAAGTTCGCTGACCGAAGAATACGGAACCGGAGCGGCAGAGGCCGGAGAAGTGGCAGGCGCGACCTGTGCATTTGCGACCGCTACCAGCAATATTGGCAAAAGCGATCGTAACTTAAAATTCAAATATAGACGCGGGCGTCCTGCCCCGTGCGGAGCGCCAAGGGGAGACCAATTCTCGATCAGAGTTTCCTTAGCAATGAAGTAGGCTCTCATGACCCGGCTTGCCTTTCAGCATACTCATTTTGAACCGATTCGTAAAACCCTAAGGAACCCGAGGTTACGGAAGGAAGGTCAGAATCAGCGAGCCAGTTTGACTATCACTACCCGGTAAGCGAGAATTGTTCTGTCCCACCGCAGGGGGCCTGTGGCGCAGTTGGGAGCGCGCTTCCATGGCATGGAAGAGGTCGTCGGTTCGAACCCGACCAGGTCCACCAAATACATTCCCTAAGTTAGCGTTCCTTCGAACCGCAACCTTCGGATCGTCGAAACCATGGCGCCGTTCCCCGCCAAGCAGTCCTCAGTTGGTTGGTTGTGAAGTCTGCGGAGACTGACAGATTCTACTTTGCTGCTGAATCTCCGCCACGCGAGCTGCTCCCTCGAACTGAGGTGACGCATGATCGCGCAGTTGTTCGAATGCCGGCAAGCAATTGTGAAACCAGGATTCGGCCTGGCGGCAAAGAGCAGATCGCTGCTGCGCCGAAATGCTTGCTGACGCGGCCAAACCGACAGCAGCTTTGCCTATCCACAGCTGGTCAGAGGCAACCTCATAGCCGACAATCGACTGCGGATTCCCGGTCCCCGGCAGCTTGTCCATCGCCTCCAAAGCCTGGCGCAACGGGTCGAGAGCCTGCGAGAACTGCTTCAGTCGGATCAGAATCCGGCCAATGTGGCCCAGTGCGCGTCCCCTGTCCTGCTGGAGTTGCATGTTCGCGGGATCGGCGCGCGCCAGTTCCTCAAACGAAGATAAGGCTGCCCGCTCATGTCTGAGGGCGTCGTGCAGATCAGTGTTGGCCAGCAGATCCCCCATCGCGTATTCGTCATAAGCCAAGAGACGGCGGAAGTCTGCATTGTCAGGGTCGGCTGCCGAGAGTGCTTGTTTGATTGCGATGGACTTCTGGTAGAGAACCAACGCACGGTCGGCGCCGCCGGGTTCGTCCCCAAGGATTGCGGCGGCACGACTGTAACTAAGCCCCAGGAGACGGCGAACATGCAAGTCGCGGGGATTCTCGGAACTCATCTGCTCGAGCATCGCCGATCCTTGCCGGAGATTTTCCAGCCCACCCTCCAGGTCACCCCCGATTACTGCCTGCTTGTAGCCATAGTCCATACGATAGCTGGCAAGCAGCAGGCGATTAGCGGGATCGCCGGGATTTGCTTGATAAACCACTTCAGCCGTTGCGATCTCCTTGCGGGAATTTTCCATCGCTCCTTTGGGATCACCCATAGCCCAAAGCAGATCGCTCAGTTTGCCGTAATTGGGGGTTAATTCGCGGCGCACGTCCAGATTCCTGGAATCCGCCGCCGCCAGCGACTCTCGAATGGCAAGGGCCTTGCGATAACTGGCAGCCGCTCCGGCGGAATCGCCCAGATTTGCCTGGCGCGGTTGTCCCTGGACATCGCCAATTCGTTCGTAGGCGGCCGCCAGCTCTCGCATCAGGGATGGGTCCCCTTTCGCCTCCTGATTGAGGCTGTCGAGGTACTCGAGCGCCCGGCTCACCAGCAGCTTTCGTGCAGGGGTCGAACCAGGCAAGTCTTTGATCGCATCGTGAACCTCGAACATCAGGGAGTTGGCCATCCGGCGCACGTCGTTGAAGCGGCGCTCTGCGCGTTTACGATTTATTTCGGCGATACGGGCTTCGCGTAGAGTAAGAATCATCCCGGTCAGAAGAGTTAACGCCACCATTGCCGTAGCAAGCATCCCAACCTTGTGTCGTCGGGTGAATTTTGCGGCGCGATATGGCCAGGAATCGCTTCTCGCTGTGACCGGCAGACCCGCCAGGTGCCGCCGGATATCCTCGGCCAGCCGTTCCACGGAAGGGTAACGACGCTGTGGTTCCTTGCGCAGTGCCTGCAGGACGATATTGTCCAGATCGCCAGCCAAGCGGCGCCGCAGTTTCGCAGGGGAGCCTTCCCGGGTCCGGCTCGACATCTCGACAGCGTGCGGATCGCCTCCCTGACCGCGGCCCTCAGGCATGAACATGGCCGTGCTGGGTCTTTGAGGTTCCTGGTCACAAACTGCTCGCGCGAGCTCATGGGCAGTGGTGGTGTCCGCGGGATAGGGCGATCGCCCCGTCAGCAACTGGTAAAGCACCACGCCCAGGGAGTACACATCGCTGGCGGTGGTGATCGGCTCACCTCGAATCTGTTCGGGGCTGGCATATTCCGGAGTCATTGGCCGGGCAATCGTGTTTTCCCGACCGGCAGATGGATCCAGAATCTTCGCGATCCCGAAATCCAGCAGCTTGGGCGTGCCATCCTTAGTGACCAGAATATTGCCCGGTTTGATGTCGCGGTGAATCACCAGGCGCTGATGCGCGTACTGCACAGCGGCGCAGACCTGCAGGAAAATCTGCAAACGCAGGGTAACGGAAAGACTGTGAGAATCGCAGTAGACGTCGATCGGAACACCCTCGATCAACTCCATTACCAGGTAAGGGATGCCATCGTCGGTTGTACCTCCATCGAGCAGATGCGCGATGTTGGGATGGTCGAGCGAGGCCAGAATCTGCCGCTCGTGGCGAAAACGATCCAGCACGAAAGCCGAGTCATAGCCGCCTCGCACGAGTTTGACCGCAACTTCTTTCTCGTACAGTCCGTCCGCCCGAGTGGCGCGGTACACCTCGCCCATACCGCCGTGACCAATCTCCTCGACGATCTGGTACGCTCCCACACGCCGGCCCGCACGGGAGGCGAGACGCTCGTCCGCCGTGCCGGGATCGAATAGGTCGACGGCGGACGCCTGCAGAAAATGGGTACCCGCACGCTCATGAGAGGCCAGCAGGGAGTCAACCTCGCGACGGAGGTCCGTGTCGGCAGCGCAAACCCGATCCAGGTAAGGCGGGCGGTCTCTGGGGTCGAGGGCCACCGCCTGGTTGAGCACCTCCTTGACCAGTTGCCAGCGCTCCGGTTTCATCCCGAGGCGCTCCGGTCAAGCTCGCGGAAGAGCCAGGCGCGCGCCGTGATCCAATCCCGTTTCACAGTGGCGGGAGAGATCCCAAGAACTTCCGAAGTGTCCTCGATGGTGAGACCAGCAAAGAATTTAAGTTCAACCACACGGGATTGTTGCGGATCCGTTTCGGCGAGGGTTTTCAGCGCGTCGTCGAGCGCTATCACGTCGACGTCGACCTCGTGCGGCCGGTCCGGAGTGTCATCCAGGGTAAGGCGGCAGGCGCCGCCTCCGCGCTTGTCGGCTCGATGGCTGCGGGCGTAGTCCACGAGGATCTGCCGCATAAGCTGCGCCGCCACCCCAAAGAAATGTGCACGGTTCTTCCACTGCGGAGAGTCGTGCCCCGCCAGCCGAAGATAGGCCTCATGGACCAGAGCCGTACCCTGGAGGGTGTGGTCGCTTCGTTCGCGCTGCAGGTAGTAATGCGCCAGGCGGCGCAGCTCCCCATAAACCAGGGGCATCAATTCTTCGAGCGCCTGCCTGTCTCCCTCTCTCCAGCGAAACAACAGCTCGGTGACCGGACGCGCAGATTCACGGGGCAAGTTTAACCGTCCAGCGCCAAGGATAGCGCAGTTAGCGGGGAGCATACCGGGTCTTTGTCGGGCTGTCAATACACTGAAAACACGCCACTTAAACCAAAGTAAGGGCTGCGTCGCGAATAGATCGTGGCCGCGGGCGTCGCTTACTCTCCGACCAGCTCAACGGATTGCTTTACACCGGAGTTGCCGGTCACGATCAGGGTTCCGAGCACAGGCGGAAGAGCGGCCCAAGACACTGAGACATAACAGCTCGCTCCCGGAGCGAGCCTGCCACTCTACGTGGTCGATACCGGGAATGACCGCTCGAGTCTCCTGTCTTTTGTCGGGGGCGTCTTTCCTGGAGAATCTGTAAAGCAACGTCGATTTTCTCGCGCCTGGGTAGTGTCCTAATTTGAAGTTCTCACGCTTCGAGATTGGCATGAAATTAGGACACTACCCGCGCCTGCAGACGGTTGACGGAAGCGCGTAATCTTCGTAATAATGTCTCTCGAATGCGAAGGACGCGATTTACTTACGCCCGGTATTACCGTTACCACTTTACGGGTAGCGGCCGGGGCGAGGCGCGTATTCGCAAGGTAGAAATGCAATCCTAGCGTAAACGCCGAGTTTGGAAGTCCCGCAGCCGCGACTCTCAGCAGTCGCGGCTTTTCTTTTTTTGTCATACGCAGTGGGAGAGTGGGTGGGGCTCGAGGGATTAGCAGGTATTAAGGGCGCAGGCCTAAGTTTCAGAATCGAACGCTAACGAAACCAGCGAAGGAGAAGAAGTCATGATCATCAACATGAGCGAGCAGGCCACAGCGCAGGAAATAGAGCACGTCATAGAGAGGGTCAAAGAGGCGGGGTATCACGCCCACGTCACCCGCGGCGAGGAGCGCACCATTGTGGCGGCAGTGGGTACCGGCGGGCGCCGCCATGAATTGGAAGCGCTGGCAGCCGCCGCTGGCGTGGCCGGGGTGGTCGCAATATCGGATCCCTTCAAACTAGTGAGCCGCCAGGCAAAGCCGCAGCGCACCGTGGTAAATGTGGGCGGCGTACGTATCGGCGATGGCAGCCTGGTGGTTATCGCCGGCCCTTGTTCTGTCGAATCGCGCGAGCAGTTGTTTTCGACGGCGCGAGAGGTAAAGGCCGCCGGAGCCCAGCTGCTGCGTGGCGGCGCCTACAAACCGCGTACCTCTCCCTATGACTTTCAGGGTCTGGGAGAGGAGGCCTTACACCTGCTACGCGAGGTGCGGGAAGAGCTGGGTATGCCCGTGGTCACAGAAGTAATGAGCACGGAGGATGTGGACGTAATCTGTGAGCACGTCGACATGCTTCAGGTGGGCGCCCGGAACATGCAGAATTTCGCCCTTTTGCGGCGGCTCGCCCTAGTCGAGAAACCGGTGCTGCTGAAACGGGGTCCATCCGCCAGTGTCAAGGAATGGCTGCTGGCGGCCGAGTATCTGCTGGCCGGCGGCAACCGCAATGTGGTGCTCTGCGAGCGCGGGATCAAGACCTTTGAAACGGAAACCCGCAATACGTTGGATCTGGCATCGGTGGCGCTGGCGCGCGAGATGTCGCACCTGCCGGTCATCGTCGATCCTTCCCATGGCACCGGCCGGCGCAGCTTGATTGCGCCCCTGTCGCGCGCGGCGGCAGCTTTGGGAGCGGACGGACTCCTGGTGGAAGTACATCCCTGTCCCGAGCGGGCCCTATCCGATGGACCGCAATCGCTGGACTTCGACGGTTTCCGCTCCCTCATGAAGAGTCTGGCCGAGCCCATGCGACCGGTGAATTATTAGAAAAAGCGCCGAGGTTACGAAGGGTCTAAGACCACTCGGATAGGCGCCAGGCAGACTTTTCCGAGGAAAGTCGACCCTCTGTAAGACAGTTTGTAAAGATTTGATTAGGAGATGCCGATAACGTCCTTGCGTCGCGAGTACGCAAGTACGATTGGCCAGATCCGTTTCCCTCTCGCCAGCGATGCTTCGTCGGAAGCCCGCTTTTTGCTGGGTTTCTCAAATCAACGTGGATGGAATCCGTCGCCGTACCATTCGCCCTACTGAGCAACACAGAATACCGACGCCGGAGAGATGAAGCATGATTTCCCTGAAGAAGTATCTGGATATGACCGCCGAGGGGCGCGCCGAGGCCGAGTCGAATCAGCTGCTGTCGGTCGTTCTCGAGTCCTATCGGTCCGCACTGCGTGCCATCGGAAGCAGCGGGTTCCGATCCTGTCCCGCCGTCGGCTCGGAGATGCAACAGAAGCTGGAAAGCTTACAGAACCGTCTCACCGGCAAGGTTACTCCCACGTTGATACAGAAGACGGAGAAAGAGGTAGAAGAACAACTGCAGCAATGGGGAGGACGTACTTCCGAACACTTCAAGGCCAAGGCCAACGAGGTCAAGGAACTCTTGATGGTTCTGGCGCGCACGGCTGAGTCCGTGGGCGAGCGCGATCAGCGCTATGCCAACCATTTCAGCCAGTTCACCACCCGCCTGCAGACTATTGCTGACCTGGAGGATCTGACCCAGGTTCGCGCCTCCCTGGTAAAGGGAGCCGGCGAGCTGAAAACCTACGTAGATCAGATGGCGCTCGACAGTCACCAGTCGGTGTCGCAGCTGCGCGCGGAGGTCTCCACCTATGAGACAAAACTCAAAGCGGCGGAAGAGCTGGCGTTGCGGGATGGGCTGACCGGTCTGGCGAATCGCCGCAATGTCGAGGAGCGGCTGGAGTGGCGCATCGAACATCAACAGAACTTTTGCGTGATCGTCGTCGACCTCAACCGCTTCAAGCAAATCAATGACACCCACGGACATCTGGCCGGGGACAGCCTGTTGAAGCAATTTTCTCACGAACTGCGTTCCAATCTGCGGTCCTCGGATATCGCTGGGCGCTGGGGTGGAGATGAGTTCATTGTGGTTCTGGACTGCGATCTGAATGCGGCGAAGTCCCAGATCGAGCGCATGCGGAAATGGGTGCTCGGTGAATACACCATTCCGCTTGGCGAGGGCAAGGGAGACCTAAAGGTTAGCGTGGACGCATCCATCGGGGCAGCTCAATGGCAACCCGGGGAGACGATCCAGCAAGTGATCGAGCGCGCCGACGCCGCGATGTACAAAGACAAGAGACAGGCCCACGCCCAAGGGGCCTAGCCGCGACCGAGAGCGCGCAGTGCTAAGCTAAGACATTCACCCTCATCCCCCGATGCCTGGACACTTGCGACGGTCGGCGATTTTTCTCACTGCCTTGCTACTCCCGAGTCTGCGAATCTGCTGCGCTGGGGTGCAGCCAGCCGCAAGCCAAGCTAAGAATCCACCGGTTTGTTCGGTGCGCTGGCAACCGCTGCGCTTAGTAAACGGCTCCCCAGTGGTCTTTCAGGTGGTTTCACCATCGCGGTTGGAATCACTTTCCGGAAAGTGGCTTGACCACGAAGTGTTCTTTTCCTTCGATGCCCGCAGCCACAGCTGGTTCGGCATCGCCGGAGTCAGCTTGGAAACCAAGCCCGGAAAATACGCGCTGGTATTAGAGGGAAAGAGCCGCGCCGGAAATACGCTTTCCTGGCAGAGATCGATCGCAGTAGCTAAGGGAACCTATCGCCGGATTGTGGTCAACGTTCCCAAACGGTTCACGGAACCAAACCCGGAGCAGCTGCAGGAAATCAAAGAAGACCAATCCGTCAAGCACGATGTATTTTCGCGCACTGACTCGCAACGAGACTGGTCGGGGCGATTCCTTCCTCCGGTGAACGCGCCTGTTTCCGACGTCTTCGGAACCACCCGCACCTTCAACGGGCAAACGCAGAGCGTTCATCAGGGACTCGACTACGGGGCGCCACAAGGGACTCCGGTGGCAGCGCTTAATCGCGGCAAAGTTCTTCTGGCCCGCCCGCTGTTTTTCGAAGGCAACTGTGTGGTGCTGGACCACGGGCAAGGACTGCTCACCATCTACATGCACCTTTCGAAGTTTGCGGTCAAAGAAGGGGAGCAAGTCGCACGCGGGCAGGAAATCGCCTTGAGCGGCGGGACCGGCCGCGCCACCGGACCGCATTTACATGTTGCCGTGCGGTGGCAGGGAATCTATCTGAATCCAGCGACGCTGCTGACACTGAAACTGCCGTAACCGCTGGTTGAAAAACTCCGACCTTCTCTACCCCGTCGCCGCGGAAGGCAGCGCCAGTGTCTCATTGCCATCCACCGCCACTCCATCACGAAAGGAAACCGTTCTTCCCGAAATCGCTGGCACCCGTTCTCCCGGCACGAGAATCCCGACCAGGTTGAGGGGATCGGCGGCTGAGAGCGTGATGGTCTCGCCGGTGGGCGGCATCTTCCGGGTGGCGCGGAGCGATTCTACCGCCACTGGCAAGGCGAACTGCTCGCCCAGGAATCCATCCACAAAGCGGCCGCCGCGAATCTCGCCGCGGTCTTCGAGCCGTCGAAAAGCCATTTGCAATTCTCGCCACTTGGGCAGGTTGGTCTCGCGCGCCAGCACATCGCGAAACACGATGCCATAGCGTTTCAGCAGTACCCAGCAAGTCGCTTCCACAGCGCGATTGCGCTCGACCGCCTGATCGGTATAAAGCACCGCCCAGCGTCCTGAGCTGTGCCGCGGGCGCGCGGTTCGTCCACTGCCTTGTCCGGTACGTCGCTTGGGATCGATCAGTGATCGCAGGTTGTCGAAACCATCGGCCGTGACCACTCCGGCCGCCACCAACTCCCACAGCGCCGTCTCTACTTCAGCTTTGAGCTTGTCTGTCCCGCGAACGATATCCGCGAAAAATGATGCGCCCCGCTGCCGCAGGAGTCCGAGCACCTGCCGCGCGCCTTCGCTCAAGCCGCGGGCCTCGGCTTGCTCGGGGTCAGGATTGTGCGGGGTCATCCAGTCCGCCTCTTCCCGGACAAAAAAGGTGATGGGAGCTACGCTGGTGGGAATCACTCGCCGTTTGCCCGCGGCGGAATCCTCCAGCGTCGCAGGATGCGGAGACAGGCGTCCCCAACCCACGGCACCGGTTAGGCACAGCTGGTCGAGCCATGCCGGATCATAATTCGCGACTCGCCGGGCCAGGATCTGCCGCTCCCAGGCGTTGGCGGGAATTTCAAAACCCTGCAGCTGCCTCAGGACTTCCAGCGTAGCGCGCTCGCCGAGCACCTGGCTGCCCGGGGCCAGATGCTGCCAGCGCAACAGCCAACGCATGAACTGAGCCGCGGTAACCGGTTCAACCTGTTTGCGCAGCGTGGCCACCGTGAGGCGATGAATGCGCGCCAGTAGCCGCCGCTCGCACCACTCCTGTTGGTGTGGTGCGGGCGCTCCGGCTCGCGAAGTAGCACCGGTGAAATTCCCGCGCAGGATCGCTCCGCTCGCTTCCATGCGCAGAAACGTCTTTTCCATCTCCGGGGATGGCAGTCCCAGCAGAGAACCAAGTTGCTCCGCCGTTACCGGACCCAGGTGCGACATCCAGCCCGTGACCATGGAGAGAAGAGCATCGTCGTGCGAGGGAACTGGGTTCTCGAGGTCGGCCACTGCATGGCCGAAGGTGGCATCGGGAAACAGCAACTGGAAAGCTTTAACCCTCTCTGCTGCGACGAAATAACTCCGGCCATTGCCGAAGGCGCTGGCGGCTCTCCCGTCGCGCACCAATTTTTCAAAGTGACGAGACCATTCTGAACCGGCTGTGCCCACACCCATCTGCTCAGCTTCGCTGAGCTGGACAGCCGAGGGCGGCTGTCCCCACGCGAGCCGTGGCACCGCAATCAGGGTGTGCAGCACGTCGTGCAGTTCATCGGCGTCGCGCACATCGGGCCAGGCCTCTTCGCGGACCTGAGCTATGGCCGCCGGATCGAGCTTGCCCACTTCTTCCAGCACAGACTCCGGCAAAATCCGCCGCATCTCGACCGCCCGGGCGCGGCGTTCTTCGAGAGGCGCATCGTCGAGATAGGCGTAGGGATTCGCATTCAGGATTTCGTGCGAGAATTGCGACGGCACCGGCGTGTCCACAGCCACGCAGCGAATCCGGCCCTCGTCCATTCCACGCAGCAGATTCTTCAGCCCCTCCAGATCCATTGCCTCGGTGAGAACGTCTTTCATTACTTCTTTGACCAGAGGATGATCGGGGATCTGAATATCGCCGACGATGTTTTCCTGGCAGGCGGCAACATCCGGGAAAACCGATGCCAGAAGATCGTCCGAGCGCATGCGCTGAATCTGTGGTGGGACTTTCTTGCCCCCTTGAAAGCGCAGCAAGGCCAGGGCGCGATTGGCGTCCCAGCGCCAACGGGTTCCGAAGAAGGGCGAGGCTAGCGCGGCTTGCTCAAGAATCGGCTGCACGGTCTCGGCGTTCAGGAAATGGAAAACATCGCCCAGCGGAAAACTGTGCTGCTCCGCCAGAGCGATATTCAAGCCGTTGTCAGTCGCCGCCGCCTGCAGTTCGAAGTTGAAGCTGCGGCAAAAACGCTTGCGCAGAGCTAATCCCCAGGCCTTGTTGATGCGGCCGCCGAAGGGAGCATGGATGACCAGTTGCATCCCGCCGCCCTCGTCAAAGAAGCGCTCGGCAATCACAGTCTGCTGCGTGGGCACGGTTCCCAGCACGGCGCGGCCCTGCACGATGTATTCGGTAATCTGTTCCGCGGCGGAATCGTCTAGTCCACACTCGGATTTCAGCCAAGCAATAGCCTCAGCTACCTCGGGCTGGCTCGGGGACATTCCGATCGGCGAGGTGTTCGGCAAGCGGTCGCTGACCTGCTGTCTCAGATCGGCCACCTGGAGCGAAAGTTCTTCGGTTCGAGCGGGCGCTTCTCCCAACCAGAAGGGAACGGTGGGCGGCGCTCCGTGGGCATCTTCGACGAGTACCCGCCCGGACTTTCCCTCGATGCGGCGAATTCGCCACGAGGTGTTGCCCAGCAGCACGATGTCGTCGCGATTGCTCTCGACTGCAAAGTCTTCGTCTAAAGTCCCGACTACCGTTCCTTCAGGCTCGGCGACGACGGTAAAGAGCGCGGTCTCCGGAATGGCTCCGCCACTGGTGATCGCCGCCAACCGGCTCCCGCGCCGGCCTCGCAGTCTATGGTTAATGCGGTCGCGATGAATGTAGGCGCCGTGGCGCCCGCGGCGGGCAGCAATGCCCTCGGAGAGCATCTCCAGTACAGTTTCATAAGTTTTGCGGGAGAGATTCCGGTAAGGATAAGCGCGCGTTATCAGCCGGAACAACTCCTCTTCGTCCCATCCTGGATCGTGGGGCGCGGACACTCCTGTCCGCGAGTCGCTGGAGCCGCTGCTACTCGCAGCCGCACAGGTCGCCACGATCTGCTGCGCCAGAATATCCAAAGGCGCCTCGGGAATCATCAGCCGGTCGAGATCGCCTTGTTTGATGGCGCGTACCAGGGCGGCGCACTCGAGCAACTCATCCCGAGTGGTGGCGAACAATCGTCCCTTGGGAACGGCACCGCGCCAGTGACCGGAACGCCCCACGCGCTGCAACGCCACCGCAATCGCACGCGGAGAACTGATCTGCACCACGAGATCCACGGTCCCGATGTCGATTCCGAGCTCGAGCGAAGCCGTGGCCACCAGCACTTTTACCTGGCCGTCTTTCAGTCTCTTCTCCGCAGTCAGGCGCAGCTTGCGCGACAAACTGCCATGGTGGGCGGCCACGTGCTCCGCGCCGATTCTTTCGGCAAGATGGTGCGCGATGCGCTCCGCCAGCCGCCTCGTGTTGACGAACACGAGAGTCGAACGATTCTGCTCGACCAGTTGCACCAGCCGGTCGTAGATCTCGTCCCACATTTCATTGGTGGCGATGGGGCCAAGCGGGCTGCCGGGAACTTCGACGGCGAGATCCAGTTGCCGTTTGTGACCGATGTTGACAATCACCGGGTCGGGCCGGCCATTGCCCGTAAGGAAGC
Organism: Terriglobales bacterium; assembly: GCA_049582765.1. GTDB lineage: Bacteria > Acidobacteriota > Terriglobia > Terriglobales > Acidobacteriaceae > JBAUUQ01. The sequence goes on along the minus strand of JBAUUQ010000043.1, from coordinate 129,839 downwards.
GCGCGACTTCTTCGATCGGCTTCTGGGTAGCGGAGAGGCCGATGCGCATAAGGGCCGGTTGTTTTTGATTTGTCATTCCGAGGAGCGACAGCGACGAGGAATCTGCAGTTCTCTCGCCGCCGGAGAACTGCGGATCCCTCGCTTCGCTCGGGATGACAACAACGAAAGAGGTCTGGCGTCGCCCCAGTGTTTCCCGCCGAAGCGCTTCCAGTCTTTCGAGCGAAAGCGCCAGATGAGCTCCACGTTTGTCGCCCGCCACGGCGTGAATCTCGTCGACAATCACCGTCTCCACATCACGCAGGATCGCCCGGCTCTTCTCCGCGGTAAGCAGGATGTAGAGCGACTCCGGCGTGGTCACCAGGATGTGCGGCGGGTGTTTCAACATCGCGCGGCGTTCGTGCATCAGGGTGTCGCCGGTGCGCACCGCGGTGCGAATCTGCGGCATCAGCAGACCGCGCTCGCCTGCCATTTGCAGAATCTCACCGAGCGGGACTTCAAGGTTCTTCTGAATGTCGTTGCCCAGCGCTTTTAGCGGAGAAACGTAGAGAACCTCTGTGCGGTCCTGAAGGTCGCCCGCCAAGGCCTTACGCACCAGGCGATCGATGCAAGCCAGAAACGCGGCAAGAGTTTTGCCTGATCCGGTGGGGGCTGAGATGAGCGTCGTGCGTCCGGCGAGAATATGTGGCCAACCCTGCTCCTGCGGTTCCGTGGGAGTGCTGAATCGCTGCACAAACCAATCCCTGACCAGAGGGTGGGCCCAGGCGAGAGAGGAGGGGAAAGACGACATTGCGAATATTGTAGCCGGGGAGCCGTTTTTTCGCAAAATGTTCGCCTGCGACGCTTGCTGCAATCTCGTCCGGGGCCGATTGTTTCAATGCTAGAATCGCCTGCCATGCCCAAGACACAATCCCCCAAAGCTCGCGCCAAGAGAATCAAGCTGCTGCTTTTCGACGTTGACGGAGTCCTGACCGACGGGAAACTGTTTGTCTTTCCCGCACCTACGGGAATTCAGCAGTCGACCCAGGAACACGCAGCCCAGCATGCCGACCAGGGAGGGTTCGCGTTGGTGAGCCAATCGCTGATCGAGGCCAAGGGCTTTCACGCTCATGATGGCACCGCGATTTCACTGGCCCGGCTGGCGGGAATTAAAACTGGACTGATCACCAAACGCATCTCGGAGACGGTCGCGCTGCGGGCTCGAGACCTGAGGCTGGAGCACATCCACCAAGGTATCCAGGACAAGTTGACCGTCTTCGAGGAGATCTTACGACAGGAAGGAATCCACGCCAGTGAAGCGGCGTTTGTGGGAGACGACGTCATCGACCTGCCGGTGATGCGGAATTGCGGGTTTGCGGTTGCGGTCGCAAACGCCCGCGCCGAAGTTAAGCGCGACGCTCATTACGTCACGACGCATGCAGGTGGCGATGGAGCCTTGCGAGACGCGGTTGAGTTCATCCTGAAGGCGCAAGGAAAGTGGAAGCGCGTGGTCAGCGATTACATCTCGGAACGCAGTCCGAAGAGAGGCTCTTAGCCTTTGGCTTTTAGCAAAGGCGAAACGGTTCAAGCCAAGAGCAAATAAAAACCCACCGGCCGTCTGCTTGGGGCGTGCTCGGGTCGACAACCGGTGAGCTTTACCGTTCCTCCTTACTCACCCTGTGTTTTCAGGAGTATTTGTATCGATTTAACCCTACGCACGATAAAAGTTGTGCAGGAGATTTGTAAAGTTTTGTAATTTGTTTATCTTGTTACACATCTGCCTTCTATTCCGGGATCGAGGGCGGTCGCGCCGCCATCAGTTGCGTGAAGCGGCCATCGCTTCGTAGGCCCTGAAATTCGGGATCTTTGTACACGTCATCGATCTGCTTGTACCCCTCCTCCATAGCCTTTCTCAGATACTCCAAGGAACGGTCGCTGTCCCCTTGCTTGGCAAACAGCTTGGCCAGTACGTATTCGAAATGGGCGCGGTCCTCGGGGGACGACATCTTGGCTGCGATGCCGGAATGCGAACTGCGCTCAAAAACAGTCGGGTCCAGCAGGACTGCCTCACTGTAAGCGTGCGTCGCTTTCTCGAATTCCTTTTTGGAGAAATATGCAGCGCCCAAGTTACTGTAAAAGGAGGCGGAGGTTGGCTGAAGCTTGATGGCGTGCTCGTATTCACGAATAGCGTTCTTGTACTTCTTTTGCAGATAAAAAATAACTCCCAGGTTGTTACAGGCGTCCGAAGATTGGCGGTCGAGACGGATGGAACGCTCGAAATCCTTCTTGGCTTCGCTGTAGCGTTGCGATAAGAGCTCAGTAATTCCGATCTTGTTCCACAATCGTGCGTCCTTCGGAGCCTTCGCCAAGGCAGCGCGATAATAATCCAGCGCGTCCAGGAAATCCTTTTGGCCGCGCAGCGAATCGGCCTGTGCCTCAAGCTCCTGGACAGAGGCGCTTTCCGGCGGGGGCTCGATATGGCGCATCGGCGATTCCACTACCTGGGCGAGCTCTGAAGTCGATTGGGTTGATTGGGCCTGCGGCTGTGGGATGGCAAACAGGGACAAACTCAGCAAACTGTGCAGCAACTGGTAACGCATAAGCCCACCTCCTGAAACCTAAGGTCAGGCGAACTGCCACGCGTCTACGCCAGCCCTCTCCAGCCTCTTTTACTTAGTGGGGACTTTCTCCAGTATCGGCCGGCTTCGGTGGCGGATTAGACGACTTGTCATCTCTAAAGATACCCGCAATTCTGCCAAACACACCCTTTTTCTTCTTAGACTCCGCCGAAGGAGAATTCGGATCGTCTGCGGCTGTTTGGGTACCAGCTCCCGGAGGCCTTGCCACAGCGGTCCCGCCCTGTGTTGCGGGCGGCAATGCTTTCTCTCCCCCTAAGCCGAAGATTCTAGAGAAGAATCCTCTGACGCCGGTACCCTGGTCGCAAGTGGTGGTCGGTTCGGTCCCCACGATAAACGCGGCGGAATAGGTCTCCGGACAGGAAGGCGTGGCCAGCAGGTTGGTACCTTTGTCCAACTGTACGTTGACTACTCCCGCCGGCTGAGTAAAAGGTCGGACGTCGGAATACTCCGGAAGTTGCACGGCTTTCTTCATAAACTCCGCCCAGATAGGTGCAGCCGTTTGGGCACCACTCAGGTGGATATCGCTGTAATCGTCGAACCCTACCCACACAATGCACAGCAGATTACTGGTGTAGCCGGCGAACCATCCGTCATGCGAAGTGCCAGTCTTTCCCGCGGCCGGTGCCGTGAAGCCGTTTTGGCGAACCTCGTACGCGGTCCCGAAGTTCATGACGCCCTCCATCATGTTGGTCATGACATAAGCCACGCGAGGATCCATCACCTGGCGTTGCTCCGGCTTCAGGTCGAGAACCATATCGCCGGCGGCGTTGCGCACGGAATTCAACAGGATTGGGGTAATCCGGACTCCGGAATTCGCGAACACGGTATACGCCGCGGCCATGTCGAGGGGAGTGGCGTCGTAAGCCCCTAACGCCATTGCTGGAGTCGGCTTTACCGAGGCAATGCCCGCAGCCTTCGCCAGGTCCGCGACCTTGTCGTATCCCACTTCCTGGGCCAACTGTACGGTAGCGTTGTTCAAGGACATCGCCAAGGCGTACTGTGCCGTTACTACGCCGTGGTATTCCTCTTTGTAGTTCCGCGGCTCGTAGATCTGGTCTCCATAGGCAAAGGTTGTCGGCTGATCTTCAACCATGGATGCCGGAGTGAACACCGGATTGCTGCCGCTGACTGCGGTGTTGATAGCCGCAGCGTAGACAAAAGGCTTAAAGATTGATCCCGTAGGACGCCGTGCCACGGCGTGGTCGAGCTGGCTAAAGGCGTAGTTGCGTCCGCCTACCAGGGCCAGGACGCTTCCGCTATGCGGATCCAGCGCGACCAGCGCGACCTGAGCCTGGGGTCCGGGCTCGACCTGGGTTTCGTATTTGTTTTTCCCGACTTTGATGCGCTTGCTGCGCCGCTTCGTAACCTGATCGTCTACCAGCTTCATGCCCACATCCACCGCGTGCGCTGCCGCCTTTTGCAGATCGGGATCGAGAGTGGTGTAGATGCGATAGGAGTGCTCGTTCAATTCACGTTCATTGAACCTGCCGCTCAAGTTGTCACGAACCAGATCGACGAAGTACGGCGCGTCGCTGGCCTCGACGTTCGGAGGAGCCAGCTTCAGCGGCGTGGCTTTCGCCTTGTCCGCCTCCGCCCGCGTAATGGCGTGGGTTTCGACCATGCTATCCAGCACCAGATTACGGCGCTCCAGCGCACGCTCGGGATGGCGATAGGGCGAGAGGTAGCTGGGCCGCTGGATGATTCCGGCCAGCAGCGCCGCCTCGGGCAGCGTGATGTCCTTCAGATCCTTGTTGAAATACGCGTGCGCCGCTTCTCCGAAACCGCTTATGGTGAAGGAACCACGCTGGCCCAGGTCCACCCAGTTGCCGTAGTACTCGAAGATCTGCTGCTTGCTGAGCTTTTGCTCAAGCTCCTCCGCAATCAGCATTTCCGTGAGTTTGCGCCGGATGGTCTTCTGCGGAGTAAGAAAGAAACCGCGCGAGAGCTGCATGGTGAGCGTCGAACCGCCCTGCTCGTGGCGCTCGTGCATGAAGTCCACCCAGGCCGCCTCCGCCATGCGAACGAAATTCACTCCACTATGCTGGAAGAAACGGCGGTCTTCGATGGCCAGCACTGCATCGACCATGATCTTGGGAATATCGTCGTACTTCACCAGCTGACGCTTCGCCCTCTGCTCCACATCAAAGGCGGTCACGATCTGCGGTTCCAGCTCGTAAGCCCGCAGATCGCCGGACTTCCCGGTGATGCTGGCAACCTGGCCATCCTGAATGCGAACGACGGCGGACTCAGGACTGTGATAGGACTGAGGCCCGGGCTTGATTTCAATTCCGCCATTCAGAAGGCGGTATGTGCCCATGGGCGAACTGCTGTTCTCGATGTAGCCTGCACGTTGCAGTTGGGCCGCGATCTCGCGCGCGGCGATCGCTTCTCCCACCTTGACCACCTGTGGAGCCGCGTAAATCTTAGCCGAGTTGCTGAACACGGGACTGCGGAAGCGTTCATCAATGATGCGATCGTAGCGGATGTAGAAATAAGAAAAGGCTGCGCCGAAAACGACGCCCAGCACGACGAAACACAAAACTGCGAGTCTGATCACCGGGTCGCGAGAGCCGACTCCGCTCCCGCCTTTTGCACGCTTTTTTCTCTTCGGGATCTTTACTTTAATGGCCACGTGAATTGGCGGAGTTTCCTGTGCGCGCCGCAGACGGAATCACCACACTCCCGGTGAGATGATACGGAACCGATGCGCGTTATCCCAGAGCAGGAAGCGCGTCCCAACAGGGTCACGCTGAGCCTGGCTCTTGCAAACTGATTTTTCCCAGGCAAGGCCAGCCGGCCAAGGCCGTCCTTCGTGCTCTGCTCACCATTCTAAATCACCGCTGGTTCCGTAACCGACTAGAAGGGGCTCTTGTTCTCAGTGGCCGCGGAGAAGTGCAGATCCAGGGGATATCCGGGCAAATCCAGATGGATATCGTAGGGCGCCTGGATACTCAGCGAGCCAACCCCGGTCGTGCCGCGACGCTGCACTTTGATCTGGTCTTTGCTCACCGGGATCTCCAGATCCTGGGCCTTCTTGAAGATGGTCTGTTGGATTTCAGCTTCCGGCTTGGTGGTATAGGTCTGCAGCGTGGCTTCGGTGTTTATGGCTTCTTGAAATTCGTAATTCGCGTAGTACACAGGCACCAGTTCCGCACCGATATACACGGCGGCTGCAATGACCAGAAGACCGAAAACCATCCTGACCGTACCCATTGGCGCACTCCGAACTTCCGGCGCGCTGGCTACGAGTCACGATGCGCCGGCCGCAAAGCTCTGAAATACTCTGCTATTGCGCCGATGCTAGCATCCTGCACTTGCCGAGTCGAGCGCTGAACCACTTCCACAGTACCTTCGGTAACTTTTTTCCCCACGGTTACACGAAAGGGTATGCCCACTAGGTCAGCATCTTTGAACTTTACCCCTGGCCTTTCGTCCCTGTCGTCCAGTAACACGTCATAACCTTCGGCTTCCAGGCGCCGGGTAATTTCCAGAGCTGTGTTCAGAAGCGTTTCGTCCTTGACATTGGTGGGCGTGACTACGATCTCAAAAGGCGCGATCTGCGGCGGCAGCCAAAAGCCATTTTCGTCGTTGCTCTGCTCGATGGCCGCAGTCAGGATACGTTCGATGCCGATGCCGTAACTGCCCATGATGACAGTGACTTCTTTGCCATTGTGGTCGAGCACCCGCGCTCCCATGGATTCGGAGTACTTGTAGCCGAGCTTGAAAATATGGCCGATTTCCACCGCGGTGTCGACGCGCAGCGGACTCCCGCAATTCGGGCAAGCTTCGCCCGCGCCGGCACTGCGCAGGTCGGCATAGGCGGTAGGCTGGAAGTTAACGCCAGGAGTGACGTTCTTCAGGTGATAGTCTTCTTTGTTCGCGCCCGAGATCAGGTTAGTCCGGCCTTCCAACGCCTTATCGACCAAAAGGTAAGGGCGGGTCTCGTCGTCGAGATCCTTAGCCCAATCGAGCCCTAGGGGTCCGAGGAATCCAGCAGGCGCACGAAAGGTTTCTTCGATTTCGGCCGCCTCAGACGGGAGAAAAATGCCCCACCCTTTTGATCCCAGAATTCCGGCGAGCTTTGCTTCGTTTAGAAAGTGATCGCCGCGAAGAAGAATCACAACACGTTGATCTCCGACTTCTGTATGGCCAGTCTTCGTTTGTCCCCCGGGTAGGGCATGTACGAGGTTCCCTCGATGCTTATGTGTCGTGAACACCAGCGTTTTGATCTTGTTCTTCGGAGAGACGCCGAGGAAACGCGCCACATCTTCGATCGTTTTCTGGCCGGGAGTGTGGACGAGCAATGGTTTGCCGTCGCCTTCGGGAGCGAGCTCTGGCACAGACTCCAGCTTCGATGTTGCCTTTTCCACATTTGCCGCGTAGTTGCAGCCATCGCAGCTCACAATCTGATCTTCGCCTGCGGGAGTGCGCACCATGAATTCATGCGACTCCTTACCGCCCATGGCGCCTGAGTCCGCTTCGACGACCATGTATTTCAGCCCGCAACGGTCAAAGATCCGGCAATAAGCGTCGTAGTGTTTCTTGTAGGAAACGTCGAGACCGGCAGCGTCGATATCGAAAGAATACGCATCCTTCATCATGAACTGCCGCACCCGCAGCAGCCCGGACTTGGGACGCGGTTCGTCGCGAAACTTGGGCGCAATCTGATACCAGATTTGCGGCAGCTGCTTATAGCTGCGCAATTCTTTGCGCGCGATCTCGGTCATGACCTCTTCTTCGGTAAAGCCCAAACAAAGATCAGCGCCCTTGCGGTCTTTCAGACGAAACATGGTGTCGCCCATAGTCGCCCAGCGCCCGCTGGCCTCCCAAATCTCCCGCGGGTGCAGCGCCGGCAAGAAGAACTCCTGCCCAATTTTGTCCATCTCCTGGCGCACAATGCGCATGATCTTGTTGAAGGACCGGTTCCCCAGGAAGAGATAGGAATAAATCCCGGCGGCCAGTTGGCGAATGTACCCGGCCCTCACCAGAAACTTATGGCTGGCGACCTCGGCGTCCGCCGGAGCCTCGCGCAGCGTAGGAATAAACAGTTCAGACCAGCGATGCATGGTTAAGTTCTCAATGGGAAGCAGAATTTCTTGATTGTAAATGATTCGCGATGAGACAGCCGCCCTCGGCTGTGCAGTCGCCGGAGGCGACCGTGGGTCGATTCGCGAGATGCAGCTCGGCGGGAGCTAGCGGGTTTCACCCACGGACAGCCGAGGGCGGCCATCCCCACGTAAGCCGATTACCCCGCCAACTGCTTTAGAATCTCTTTCCCCAGCTTTTGCGTCTCGCCGAAAAACTTCTGATACTCGACGAATAGTCGATTCAGTTCGAGCGACCGGTCCGCCGACAGGCGTTTGCGCAGAATCATGTCGCGCACGTGGACCGGGTTGGGAAGAGTCGCTTCTTCAGTCAGTTCTTCGAGCGCCGTGTTCGGGTCGTAATGATACATAGGGCTTCTCTGCTTGAGTAATTTGGTAATCGGGTAATTCCGCAATTTGGGTTTTTCAAATCACCAAATTATCCGATTACAAAATTACCAGTTCCCTACATCATTTCCGTCCCCCACAAATCATGCAGATGCACGATGCCTTCCAGCCTTCCCTTGCCATCCACCACTGCCAGGGATGTGATCTTCTTCTCTTCCATCATAGCGAGTGCCGTTGCCGCGAACTCTTTCGCCGCGATGGTCTTTGCGTTCCTGGTCATGCACTCCCCGGCGGTGAGGTCGAGCGCATCTTTACCACGCTTTTCGAGCAGCCGCCGCAGGTCACCGTCGCTGATCACGCCGACCAGTTTACCGCCGTCGACGACCGCAGTTACGCCCAGCTTCTTGCGCGACATTTCATAGATCACATCCGGCATCTTCGTCTTTGGCAATACGCGCGGCACCGCATCCCCAGTGTGCATCAGAGATTCCACCCGCGCCAGGCGTTTGCCAAGCTTTCCTCCGGGATGGAGGTTGGCAAAGTCTTCTTCTTTGAAACCCCTCTTGTCAGCAACGGTCATGGCCAGGGCGTCGCCCAGCGCGAGCATGGTTGTGGTGGAAGCCGTGGGCGCGAGTCCCATGGAGCACGCCTCCTTGGCCACGGAACAATCCAGGGCGACGTCGGCCGCGGCCGCGAGAGTGGAGGGTCGTGAGGAGTGGGACCTTCTGCCTGCTGCCCTGGCTTGAATCTCATTGCAAGTCAGCGCGATCAGCGGTACCCGCAAACGTTTCAGGGTCGCCAGCAGACGCAGGATTTCCTCGGTCTCGCCGCTGGCGGAGAGCGCCAGTACGATGTCTCCCCGCACCACCATGCCGAGATCGCCATGTACCGCCTCGACAGGATGAAGGAACAGCGCCGGGCTCCCGGTGGAACTCAGTGTCGCCGCGATCTTGCGCGCGATGATGCCGCTCTTTCCCATGCCCGTCACCACCACGCGGCCACCGCACCCATGGATCAGCTCAACCGCCCGGTTGAACGCTTTGGCCATGGGACCGGCAATACGGTCCGCCAGTGCGCGCAGCGCATCGGCTTCAATGCGAACTACATTTTCTCCGATGGGTTTCATCAACGAAAGAGGATGTTAGCACGCGTTGCCTCCGGAGGGATTTGGGTTGCGCATCTTCGATCTCTCAGAAATGATCGTCCATGCGCCGCTTTAAGTCCGCTTGCCCGCCGAGGCCGGCCAGACTCTTGGCCTGAATCGCGCGATCCCAAGGACCGGCTTGCCAGTTGTCTCTCTTTTTCTCGACATGAATCCACGGCGGTAGGGTGATGAGCAAGTTGCGCGCGCTGGAGAGTGCGTAGGGTTCATAGAGTGAGCGTAGATATGATAGTTTTTCCTCGAACTCCGGGCCTTCCCTCAGTCGCAGGCCCCGCTCTGAGAGTCTCTGCCTGAGGCGGACCAACTCCTCCGCCGGCAAGCGTTCGGGGAAGTTAGGGTCGTAGCTGGCGTTCACAAGTTGAGCGATATCCACCACGGCGTGCCGCGCCATGGCGAAAGTCAGCTTCGCCTGCTCGTTGCGAAAGCCATCCACTCCCGCAATGACCAGCGCGCTGGTGTCGAGAATCGTGGTCAACGCACCCAGCCAGGATTGGTTGGCATGCTGGGAGCGGAAAAAGCTGAGCGCAGGATAAGAAATGTGAGTCTCAAGAAGTTCACTCGCCCAGCGTTCGCAATCGCGAAAAATCTGGTCGAGGGCGGTCTGCTGTGGCGAACTTCCGAAGCGGGCCAATAATTCCGCCGCCGTGGGCGGCGATCCAGCGCGGGCGTCGAGCAGGGAAATCTGCACTTCTCGCCGCGAGAACGAAGAATAGATGGTGGGCAGATACCCGATCACGGTTCCCAGGAAACCAAATCCCATCCCGGCTTCGATCACGGCCAGAGCCCGGGCAACAGACGATGTGGGGGTGATGTCGCCGTATCCGAGAGTGAAGAATGTCTCGCCACTGTGGTAGATCAAAATGGGGAACGTGATTGGTTCATGGCTCAGCTGCACGTGCTCCCCGGCGCCGTACTGCAGCAGGGCAAAGCCGAAGATCAAGCCGGTAGCCCACAGCCCCAGTAGGAATAAGAGTGACAGTGGCCCAAAATAGCTAAGAACATTTTCGCGCCTGCCGGGCGATTTGATGCGGCTCGCCAGCCTGCGCCAGGGAATCCAGGTACGCCGGTAGAACCATGTAGTGATGCGAAATTGCCGCTGCACCCGCCGCGGGAGAACGACGGTTTCAAACGCGTCCAGCAGCACGGCCAGAATAATCAGGATGCCGGCGATAGTGGCAAGAATGAACATGAGCAACCAAGAGATTCTAAATGAGGGGGGATGGTAACAGGTTCGCAGGGTGTGCAATCCACCAGAGTTTTCGGCTCTGCATCACGGCTTCACATGCGCATCCGCCACTGCCCTTTGCACCGCCAGCAATTCCTTCAACAAACCGCGCAGCCTGGTGGATTCCAGCGCGTTGGCGCCGTCGGACTTGGCTTCTTTCGGGTTGTTGTGGACTTCCAGGAAAATTCCGTCCACTCCAGCGGCGGCAGCCGCGCGGGCCAGCACCGGGATGAACTCTGGCTGGCCGCCGCTGGCTGCGGGTTGGTCATCGTCTCCATGGGAGGCGGAAGGCAGTTGCACCGAGTGGGTGGCATCGAAGACAACCGGTGCGAACTTGCGCATGATGGCGAGCGACCGCATATCCACCACTAGATTGTTGTATCCGAAGCTCGAACCGCGTTCGGTGACAAACACCTTGTCGTTGCCGGCGGTGCGACACTTGTCGACCGCATGCTTCATGTCCCAGGGAGAAACGAACTGGCCTTTCTTGATGTTCACCACGCGTTCGGTCATGGCGGCGGCGACGACGAGATCGGTCTGGCGGCAAAGGAAGGCGGGGATTTGCAGAACATCGGCGACTTCTGCAACTTTGGCGACGTCGGCTGTCTCGTGCACGTCGGTGAGTACGGGAATGTGGACTTCGTCTTTCACTTTTTTCAGGATGCGCAGCCCTTCCGTCAATCCCGGACCGCGAAAGCTACGCATGGAGGTGCGGTTGGCCTTGTCGTAGGAGGCCTTGAAAATAAACGGGAAATTCAGCGAGCGGGTGATCCCCTTGATGACCTCGGCCATGAAGAGAGCATGCTCTTCGCTCTCGATCACGCAGGGTCCGGCGATCAGGAACAAGTTCCCGGAGCCGATACGTACGCCCTCGACTTGGAAGGAAACGCTCATAAAACGGAAATGAAGGCTCACGAAGGATCTTCTTTGTGTAGCTTCGTGTCCTTCGTGGTTATCGGTTTGTAACCCTATCGGGCCGGTGAAACATCTCTACCTCGACCGCCGCCTTCTCCGCCCGCCGCTTCAGTCCGTGTTCGTACGCCGCACCGATAAAAGTCTTGAACAACGGATGGGGCTCAAGCGGCTTGGACTTGAACTCGGGATGGAACTGGCAGCCGATAAAATGCGGATGATCGGGGAGTTCGATGATCTCGACATAAGTGCCGTCCGGGGTTGAACCGGAAATCTTCAGCCCGCCCGCAGTCAAGGTTTCTTCATATTCGCGGTTGAACTCATAACGATGGCGGTGCCGCTCGCTGATCTCCAGCTGGCCGTAAATGCGGTGGGCCAGAGTTCCCGGCTCGATCTTGCAGGTCCAGGCTCCAAGGCGCATGGTTCCACCCAGTTCTTCGACTCCACGCAATTCGCGCAGCTTGTAGATCACGCGATGGGGCGTTGCCGGATCGAACTCGCTGGAATTCGCATCGGCTAAACCACAAACGTTGCGGGCAAACTCCACGCAAGCGGTCTGCATACCAAGGCAAATCCCGAAATAGGGAATCTTATTCTCGCGCGCGTAGCGTATGGCGTTCAGCATGCCTTCAATCCCGCGCTTGCCAAAGCCTCCCGGAACCAGGAGGCCGTCGTAATCCTGCAACTGCTCTTCGTAACTGCGGTCTTTGGTTTCGAGGCCTTCGGCCTCAATCCAGTTCACGTGCAGTTTCAGGTTGTGGGCCAGCGCGCCGTGCGATAGCGCTTCTTTGAGGGATTTGTAGGAATCTTCGTACTCGACGTATTTACCCACGATTCCGATGGTGAGTTCGGCCTTGGGGTTGTAGATGCGGTGAACAATGTCTTCCCACTGCGAGAGATCACGGTCCCTGGCTTCCAGGCGCAGATATCGCAAAACCAGCGTGTCCACCCCTTCACGGGAAAACACCAGTGGGACTTCGTAGATGGAAGCCACGTCTTTGGCGGTGATCACCGCTTCTTCTTCGACGTTGCAGAAAAGCGCGATTTTGGACTTGAGTTCCTTGGAAAGAAAGCGATCGGTGCGGCAGAGGAGAATGTCGGGCTGAATTCCGATGCTCAACAGCTCTTTCACCGAGTGCTGCGTGGGCTTGGTCTTAAGCTCCTGCGCGGCCGCGATGAAGGGAACCAGGGTCACGTGAACGAACAGGGTGCGTTCCCGTCCCAGTTCCTGGCGCATCTGACGGATGGCTTCCATGAAGGGCAAAGATTCGATATCGCCGACGGTGCCGCCGATCTCCACGATGGCGACGTCCACGTCCTGCGCGACTTTTTTCATGGCCGCTTTGATTTCGTTGGTGACGTGGGGGATCACTTGTACTGTCTTGCCGAGATAGTCTCCGCGGCGCTCCTTGGCGATGATCTGTTCGTAGATCCGCCCGGTGGTCCAATTGTTGTCGCGGGAGAGCTTGGCGTGGGTGAAGCGTTCGTAGTGGCCGAGGTCGAGATCGGTTTCGGCGCCGTCGTCGGTTACAAAAACCTCGCCGTGCTGGAAAGGCGACATCGTACCCGGGTCCACGTTGAGGTACGGATCAAACTTCATCAGGTTGACTTTCAGGCCGCGGCTCTCCAGCAGGCAGCCAATCGAGGCCGCCGCCAGTCCCTTACCCAGTGAAGACACCACACCGCCAGTCACAAAGATGTACTTTGCCGACATCGCTTCCTCGCCTTAAATTGTCTTTGGAATTTTGTGCAGATGGGGTGCACGACCAATTATGCCAGAAAGGGCTGTGGAAAGAAACGGAGAATCGGAGCGCGGTAGTGGTGCAGGTTGACGATGGCATGAGAAAGGCCTTCCACCACAAATGACACGAAGTTTCCACGAAGGCTTAGTTTCAAGCTTTCCTTTGTGTACCTTCGTGTCCTCTGTGGTTAACCTTAGGCAAACTGACCCACTACCTGGAGCGCAGTGTTTGGAGCGTGTGTTTCCAGAAAAGTTATGCTGCTCTTACCGTCAGGCTTATTATAGGAATAAATGTATGAAGCAAGAAGCCCGAACGCGCGTCGATAGCGCTCGCATTACGCGGGCTTCTCCGCCCGGTTCATCCGCACTGTGGATATTGGCTCTCGCCGCTCTTCTGTTGGCTCCCGGCCTTTCCGCTCAGCAACTGGCCAAGCGCCTCATCCTCAAAGACGGTACCTACCAGTTGGCGACCCAATGGGAAGTGAAGGGGGACCGTGTCCGTTACCTGAGCGCGGAGCGCAATGAATGGGAGGAGTTGCCCAATTCTCTGGTCGACTGGACGGCCACCGACAAATGGGAAAAAGATCGTGAGGCAGGCGCTCCCAGCCCCGAGGCGGTTGCGCTCGACAAGGAGATAGAAGCCGAACGCCGCGCCGACGAGGCTAAGACTCCCGAGGTGGCTCCCGGTCTGCATTTGCCGGAGGAGGGCTCGGTCATGCTGCTGGACACCTTCCAGAATCAGTCTCAACTCGTGGAGCTGCTGCAGAGTGGCGGCGAACTCAATCGCAACCGGAAAGAGAATGTCTTGCGCGCCGCCATTAACCCCATCGCCAGCAGCAAACAGACCATCGAACTTGATGGTCTGCACGCCAAGGTTCAGGCCCATGCGACCTTACCGTCGATCTATGTCAACCTTAGTTCACCTGGGAACGCCAACTCCGGACCGGAGCAGCCGCAACAACCGCAACAGGCGGAACAGCCCTGGGACCGGTATCACATCGTTCGCATGCAATTGAAAAAGGAAAAACGCATCGTCGGAGATCTGAAGATCAGCCCCATTGGAAAAGTCAGTCAGGAACAGAACCTCGTCCCCACTACTTCCCGGCGCCTGAACGGTGGCTGGGTCATGGTGACGCCGACCAAGGCGCTCGAACCGGGCGAATACGCCGTGGTGGAGTTGCTGGGGACAGAGGGCATGAATACTTTTGTCTGGGACTTCGGAGTCAACCCTTCGGCATCAGCCAATGCCACGACAGTGAAACCTGAAACACAACCCCAAAAGCCCTAGGGAAAAAGCATTTCGACAGGGACGCACGGGCGAGGACGCCCGCGCCTACATTGGCTTCGTCGGGGAGAGATCTTACGCCGCGCCGCCGGCTTCCTCCTGGATTCTTAGCCACGCACGCTGCACATGGCGGGCTTGCGTGTTGGTTTGACCAACGCAGAAACGCAGCGTCATGCGGTCATGCAATCGCGTATGGGTCAGATAAAGATCTCCACTGCGGTTCAGGCGATCCAGGATAGTCTGATTGGCCTCGTCCCCGGCTTTATGCCGGAAGCATACGAGGTTGAGAGGAACCGGAGCCGCCAGTTCGAAACGGCTATCGTTCTTCACCCAGCGGGCGAACTCCTGTGCCAGTTCGACATGGCGGCGGACGTGGTGCTGCAAGCCCTCGATCCCGTAGTGGCGGATTACGAACCACAATTTCAACGCGCGAAAACGGCGGCCCAGCGGGATCTGCCAGTCGCGATAATCGAAAACCGCACCCGATTCCGAAGCCCGGTTCCGCAGATACTCGGGCAGAATGCTGAGAGTCTGAATCAGGGCCTTGCGGTCCGCCACGTAGAAGACGTTGCAATCGAAGTTGGTGAACATCCACTTGTGGGGATTGAAAGCATAGCTGTCGGCCAATTCCACTCCGTCTTGAGTGTGGCGGAACTCGGGACACAGCGCCGCCGTGCCCGACATCGCCGCATCGACATGGAACCAGAGGTGGTTTTCGCGGCAGATGCGGCCAATCGCCGGCAAAGGATCCATCGCGTTCGACGAGGTGGTGCCTATGGTTGCGCAGACATAAGAGGGGACCAGACCGGCCCGGCGATCTTGCGCAATCTGCCGCGCCAGTGCTTCCGGGCGCATGGCGAAATTCTCGTCCACTTCGATCAGACGCAAATTGTCCAGGCCGATTCCGGCAATCCGCACATCTTTTTCAATCGACGAGTGGGCTTGCGCGGACGTATACGCCACCAGTTTGCCGTCGCAGCCGCGGCGGTTGCTGACGAAATTAGTGGTGCGTTCTCGCGCCGCCAGCAAGGCACACAACGAAGCGCTGGAGGCCGTGTCCTGAATTACGCCGCCCCCAGTACCGGTTGAGAGGAACTGCCTGGGCAAGCCCAACATTTCCACCAGCCAGTCGAGGACATGCGTTTCCAGCTCAGTGCATGCGGGACTCGTGGCCCACAGCATACCCTGCACGCCCAGCCCGGACGAAAGCAGGTCGCCGAGGATCGCCGGCCCCGAGGTATTCGCAGGGAAGTAGGCAAAAAAGTTGGGGGACTGCCAGTGGGTAATGCCGGGAAGAATCAGTTTTTCGATGTCGGCCAGGATTGCCGCAAAGGGCTCGCCTTTCTCCGGCGGAGCCTTGGGCAGCGAGGCGCGAATCTCGCCGGGCGTGGCTCGCGACAGTACCGGGTACGATTCGATGCGAGCGTAGTAGTCTGCGATCCAGTCTACGACGGCATGGCCATGGCGCCGGAACTCCTCCGACGTCATGTGGAAGTTTCTATCCTCGGGCATGGAGTCTCCGGAATGTCATTGTAACTGGCAAGCGAGTCATCCTGAGGGAAGGCACTGCTTCGCGAATGCGAAGCCGTGCTGTAGTCGAAGGACCCCATGGCAGCGTGCGGCGAGATGAAATCACTAAGGCGTTCTTCCCCGTGCTCCGAATCGGCGAAAAGAGAACTCCTCGCATCGCTATTGCGGGCTTCAAGGTACGCGCGGTCCCTCGACTGCGCTGCCGCCCGCTGTGCGGACGACAGCTTCGCTCGGGATGACACTGGCAAAATTACAACGCCATGCGCATCTCCGATCGCCTCTGCTACATTGTTGAAACCATGAAACCAGCGCGCAGTTTTGCCAGCGATAATAACGCCGGCGTTCATCCTAAGATCCTGGAAGCCATTTCCTCAGCGAATCGGGGGCATGTAGTCGGATACGGCGACGATCCCTATACCGCCGCCGCCGTCGGCAAATTCAAGCAACACTTCGGCTCTGACATCGATGTGTTCATGGTCTTCAATGGTACCGCGGCCAATACCCTGGGCCTTAAGGCGATGACCGAGAGTTATCAGGCGGTAATTTGCAGCGATGCTGCCCACATTTACACCGACGAGTGCGGAGCGCCGGAAAGATTCACCGGCAGCAAACTGATCCCTATTGCCACCACCGACGGCAAGCTCACGGTCGAATCGGTCCGACAGGCCTACCACGGAATCGGCGACCAGCACCATGTCCAGCCGCGGGTAGTTTCGATCACGCAAGTCACCGAGACGGGGACGGTCTACAAACCCAAAGAAGTGCGGGACCTGGCTCGTTTCGCGCACCAGCACGCCATGCTGCTGCACATGGATGGAGCCCGCATCGCCAACGCCGCTGTGAGCCTGGGACTGACCCTGCGCCAGGCCACGCGCGATCTCGGGGTGGATGTGCTGTCCTTCGGAGGCACCAAGAATGGCGCCATGGGCGCCGAGGCGGTGGTTTTCTTTAACCGCAAGCTTTGCCGGGATTTTCTCTACCTGAGGAAACAGGGTATGCAACTGGCCTCGAAGATGCGCTTTATTGCGGCCCAGTTTGAGACCTTGCTAACCGATGACCTGTGGAGAAGAAACGCCGAGCACGCGAATCGGATGGCAGCATTGCTCAAAAAAGAAGTCAGCAGAATCCGCCAGGTTAAAGTCGTGTACAAGGTCGAGGCCAATGGTGTTTTCACGCAACTTCCCCGGCACGCGATCGCCAAGCTGCAAAAGCGCTATTTCTTTTACGTATGGAGTGAGGAGGAGTCCGTAGTGCGCTGGATGTGCTCCTTCGACACCACTGAGGGGGATGTGAAAGAGTTTGCGGCATTCGTAGCCAGAACTCTCCGTAAATAACCGGCGCCGGTCGGCCAGAGTCCACGGTGCTATTGATTTTTGAGGGTTCTTCGAATAGATTGACGCCTTCCAGCCAAGTTTACGGGCGTTTGCAGGAGAAGTGATGAACCGGCAGTGGTACAGATTGGCCATACTCATTGCGACCGTGCTTCCTGTGATTGGTCTGCCCAGTTGCGGACACGAGCAGCAACTGGTGTCCATTACCATTCAACCCACGACCGAGACGTTCGGCGCGGCGAACATACCGGTGCCGGCAGACGCTGGACTGCATACCCAGCTTCGCGCCCTCGGGAGTTACATCCATCCCCCGGTGACCAAGGACATAACTGCCGAAGCTACCTGGGCTTCGAATACGCCGCAGATTGTCACGGTCGACTCGACGGGCTTGATCACGGCTACTGGACAGGCTTGTGGAAATAGTCTGGTTTCCGCAACCGTGACCACCAATAAGAGCGCGGGGAATATATCTTCCTCGGGAGCTGCGGTGACCGGGACGATGACGGCGAATGTGGTCTGTTTCTCCGGCCCCTAAACTCTTCCTTCACCGGTCGGTGGGTTCCCTTCTAGAGCACGCCTTTGGGGGCAATCCGTCAGCGCAGTGGGGCCCGTCAAATTACGCGTCGCCCAGCAATTTGCCCAACGTTGGTTTGTGTTTCTCTTTCTTCCTGGTGCGGTCAATCACCACCTGTGATGGAGGAGGCGCTCCAATGCGTTCTCGCGCCAGCGCCTTGACCGCCTCCACCGCACGGAACCGCTTCGGCTTTTTCTTCCTCGCCATTTCTCCTATGTTGACATACCCGGGCGGCGGCTGACGTGCAATAATCTCAAGGGCGGGTAGCCCAACCACCACCTATGGACGAACGCGAGTTTTTCGATGAACGGTCGGAGAAGAAAATAGCGACCCTGAACTGTCCCCATTGCCAGCAGTCGGGTGAGTACGAGATTAACTGGCTGGTCCGCACCAAGAAGCGCCAGCTTCCTGGCCGAGCCGATGAGCGGGACCGCGCCCGTTTCGCCAAAGCCCGTTCCTACATGCTGCGCCGCGATGACATCATGGCCTGCAAGAATATGCGCTGCCGCAAGCGCTTTGAGATTTCCGGAGTGCAGTCGGTAGTGTTCACGGAATCGGTCCCGTAGAAAACTACGATTTGACAGGTCCCGGCTTCAGCCGGGCTGAAACACGTAGCGGACCTTGCAGGCGCCCATCGGGCGCAACCGCCCTAGCGCACGGTATGCTGACAACATTAAGCTGGTTGCGTCTCGAAGGCGCCTCACATTCTTTCCGAGTTTTCCGACAGGGCTGAAGCCCTGCCCTTTCAAACCTCGACGCCTGCGCTTTTCCTCTGCATCTGAATTCATACCCTTCCATGTACGACGGGGCGTCCTCGCGTACTTCCCGTGCCTCGTTTATACTTAGCAGTTTCCTCTCAGCGCTGTCAGGCAAGGAGTCACGCCGTTGAAGATTCTGGTTTGCATGAAGCAGGTGCCGCAAAAGGATGCGCCGCTCAAGCTGAACGAAGCCGGCAATTGGATTCGCGAAGACGTTTCCTACGAGGTGAATGAGCCCGACGCCTATGCTCTGGAGGAAGCGCTGCGGCAAAAAGAGAAACACGGCGGCGAAGTCGTTGTGATCACCTCCGGCCCGGCTCGCGCTCAACAGGTGTTGCGGGAGGCGCTGGCCAAGGGTGCGGACCGCGCGATTCATCTGGAAGATAATGCTTTCGTCGGCCTCGACGCGCTTAACACCGCCCGAGCTCTCGCCGCCGCCATCAAAGACGAGAAGTTCGACCTTGTCTTCACCGGGCTGCAATCCGACGATTACGGCTACGCGCAAACCGGGGTAGTGTTGGCGGAACTTCTCGGCTGGCCTCACGCCACCATCATCATGCAGATCGAGAAAAACGAAGGCGGGATCCGGGTAAAGCGGGAACTGGAGGCCGGGTATTTCCAGTTCGTGGATATGCCCCTGCCGGCGGTGTTGACCATTCAATCCGGAATCAACAAGCTGCGCTATGCCACTTTGATCGGGATCAAGCAGGCCAAGAATAAGCCGCTGCGCAAAGTCATGCTGGCAGAGGTGCAGCCGGCGCTCAGCGCGAACCTGCAGCAGGTCGAGAAGCTCTACGTACCGCAGAAGACCAAGAAAACCGAAATGATTGAGGGGCCGGCCGCAGAAATCGCTAAGAAGCTGGTGGATAAATTACGCAACGAAGTGCGCGTTCTCTAGCCGGAAGCCAAGAGCCGATTTATGTCTGATACCATCCTGGTCGTCGTCGAACAACGCGAAGGTAAGCTCAACCGCGCATCCTGGGAAACCATTACTGCCGGGCAGTCGTTGGCCGCGGAGACCGGTTGGACCCTCGAAGCGGCGGTGCTAGGCAGCGACGTGGCCAGCTTGGCCAACGAAGTTGCCGCTAAGAAGGTTTCTAAAGTCTACGCAATCGAGTCCCCCAAGCTTGAACCGTACACGCCCGACGCTTTTGCTGCCGGACTAAAGCAGTTCATTGAATCCAGGCAGCCGAAGCTGGTGCTGATGCCGCATACCTACCAGGTTCGGGATTTCGTGCCTAAACTGGCTACTGCCCTGGGCCGCACTGCCATCAGCGACTGCATCGGCTACAAGAAAGAAGGCGACAAGCTGCTGTTCACCCGCCAGATGTTTCAGGGCAAACTGGCTGCGGACGTGAGCTTCGCCTGCGATGCGCCATGGTTCGTCACTTTTCAGAATGGGGCTTTCCGTGGTGACAAAGCGGAAGCTGGCACCGGAGCGGCTCCGGTGGAAACCGTGAACGTCCAGATTGCCGATGGGGTGGTTCGCAATAAGCCGCAGGAAGTCTTCAAAGAGGCCAAGCAGGCCGTCGATCTTACCCAGGCTGAAATCATTGTCTCCGTCGGGCGCGGAATTAAAGAGCAAAAGAACATCGAACTGGCCAGGCAGCTCGCCGATGCGCTGGGTGGGGAGTTGGCTGCGTCGCGTCCCATCTGCGACTCGGGCTGGCTGCCCATGGACCGTCAGATCGGGTCTTCAGGTCAAACCGTAGCTCCCAAACTTTATCTGGCACTGGGAATCAGCGGAGCCATCCAGCACATCGTGGGAATGAAGGGGTCACGGACAATCATCGCGGTGAACAAAGACTCCGAGGCCCCCATCTTCGAAATCGCCGACTACGCCGTCGTGGGCAATCTGTTTGACATCGTGCCGCCGCTGATCGAAGAGGTAAAAAAGGCGAAGGCAGGAGGCTAGTTTTCGCCGCTGATCGACGCGGATGAACGCTGGTCTCTTCGATTTGGGTGTCTGAGTGGTCTGCGGGAATCTGCGGTTAACGAACTATTCCGAAATGCTGGTTTTTCGCAAACCGATCGAAGGTATCGAGCGCCCGCAGATGCCCGCCGATGTGGTCATCGTCGGCGGCGGACCGGCGGGCATGGCGTGTGCGCTGCGGCTCTCGCAACTCATCGATACGCACAATGCGCAGCATCCCGATTCGCCGCTCAGCAAAGAAAACATCTACGTACTCGAGAAAGCCCGAGAGATCGGACAGCATTGTCTTTCGGGCGCTCTGCTGGATCCGCGATCCATGCGCGAGTTGCTTCCCGGATTTGAGCAGGAAGCTCCGCTCGATGCCGAGGTCACAAAAGAAGCCGTCTACTTCCTGACTGGAAAAAGTAAACTCAAGTTTCCCATCACCCCGCCGCCTTTGCGCGATCATGGGAACTATGTGATATCCCTCAACCGCTTTGTGAAGTGGCTGGGCGGGAAAGTGGAAGAGACCGGCATCACAATCTTTACCGGCTTTGCCGGATCGGAACTGCTCTTTGACGGCGATCGAGTAACCGGTGTTCGCACCGACGACAAGGGCGTCGACAAACAAAATCAGCCCAAGTCGAACTTCGAGCCGGGCTACGATCTGCAAGCCAAGGTTGTGATTCTGGCCGAGGGCACGCGCGGCTCTTTGACCAAACAGCTGATGGCGAAGTTCGATCTGGCGAAGGGCCGCAACCCGCAGACCTACGGTCAGGGTGTGAAGGAGTTGTGGGAGGTACCCTCCGGGCGCATTGCGCCGGGAGAAGTCATTTACACCATGGGCTGGCCGCTTACCACCCGGGAGTACGGTGGGGCGTGGATTTACGGGGGTAAGGATAACGTGGTCTCGCTTGGATTCGTCACCGGCCTCGACTATGCTGACCCTCGCCTCGATCCGCAGCGGGTTCTGCAGGATTTCAAGCAGCATCGCTTCGTGGCCAATCTGCTCGAGGGCGGCAAGATGATCCGCTATGGCGCCAAGTCGCTGCCTTACGGCGGCTGGTGGGCGATTCCACCGGTTGCAGGCAACGGCTGGATGATTCTGGGCGACTCTGCCGGATTTTTGAACTCACAGCGTCTGAAGGGAATCCATCTTGCGATTAAGAGCGGCATGCTGGCGGCAGAGACCGCCTTCGAGGCGCTGCAGAAGGATGACTCGTCGGCGAAGACGCTGAGCGGTTTTCAGAAGAAGGTCGAATCCAGCTGGATCAAAGACGAATTGTGGAAGGTCCGCAACTTCCACCAGGGATTCGAGCATGGACTCTGGGCCGGACTGTTCCACGCCGGCGTCCAACAGTTTACCGGCGGCCGGGGTTTACGGAACCGGTATGCGGGGATTGCCGGCTATCAGCATCTGAAAAAGCTCGCTGAATTGCCCGCCGATGGCGGCGATGAAGCGCATCTGCTCGGTCCGGTGAAGGGGGACGGTAAGCTGACTTTCGACAAGCTTACCGATCTCTATCACTCCGGCACGAAGCATGAGGAAGACCAACCGGCACACCTCGTCATTCAGGATACGAACATTTGCAATGCACGTTGCGTGAAAGAATATGGCAATCCTTGCCAGAATTTCTGCCCCGCAAACGTTTATGAGATGGTGGACGACGCCGGGCAACCCGATGGAAAGCGCATCAGCCTGAACCCATCGAATTGTGTGCACTGCAAAACCTGTGATATCGCCGATCCGTACCAGATCATTACCTGGGTCCCGCCAGAGGGCGGCGGCGGGCCGAATTACGATGGCATGTGAGAGGATGAACCACAGAAGTTTTTAAAGGGAGAGCGATGAGACAAATCATTCGAATTCTGCTTATAGGTTCGATGTTTGTTCTAAGCATGAGTCTTTTTGCCGACGACGATGCGGAGGGCTGCAAAGACTCTACACTCATCACCCGCATGCCGGGCAGTACCATTCACAGCTGCGACAACAAGGAATTCGAGCAAGCCGAGATGCCAACCGGAAAAGATTCCGATGGCAACGTCGCCACCAAGACGTTCGAAGGCGAATACCACTACTGGGATTACGGTACGCGCGATGGGGTGAGCGAAATTCAGGTATTCCGCAACTTTGAGACTGCGCTCAAGCAAGGCGGATTCACGCTTGTGTACGAAGAGTCTCCCGGCATCATCACCGCACACAAAGGCGATACCTGGTTTCTGCTTGATAACAAGGGGACCTTCTATTATCAGACGATTGTTACTGTGAAGGCCATGACGCAGGAGGTGACTGCCGACGCCTCCAGTCTGGCCGACGAACTCAACAAATCCGGGCACGTGGCGGTGTACGGCATTCACTTTGATACGGGGAAGGCTTCCATCCTGCCGGATTCGGAGAGCATCCTGGGAGAAATTGCGAAAATGCTGCAGCAAAACCCCGACGTCAAGTTGAGCGTGGAAGGCCACACCGACAACGTGGGCTCGGCTGCCAGCAATCAAACACTCTCCGAAAAGCGCGCACAGGCGGTGGTTGCGTGGCTTGCCGGGCACGGAGTCGATGGCACCCGGCTCAAAGCCAAAGGCTGGGGCCAAACCAAGCCGGTGGCCGACAACGCCAGCGAAGACGGGCGCGCCAAGAACCGCCGGGTGGAACTGGTGAAAACTTCCTAGCCAGTCGACAAACCGACTCCGTAGATTCACAATACGCGAATGGCGTTTTCCGTCTCTTTCCGCTCCCTACCCGATCAATCACAATGGAATCTGATCGCGTTTGCGCCGCAGGAGCGCGCAGCGTCATCCCTAGCGGAGCGAGAAATCTGCTTCTTTTCGCATACCGTGCGACCCAGCGAGACTTTATGTCCATCCACGCGTTATTCTGTTCTCTCAGAGGCAATATGCATTCGATACTCCACCGACACTTCACTCCGTTCGTTTTCCTATTCTTCGCCCTTTTCGCCCATGCCCAACAGCCCCAAGTCACCCCACAAGAAGCCCTGAACCAGTGGCGTGCCTCTAAAGCGGCCACGCTGCGTGACGACTTCGGAGAACTCGCCCGCTTTCGTGACGCTAACTCTGCTTTGAAAGCTCCGGCCTCCGGCGAAAACCGCGTGGTCTTTTACGGGGACTCCATCACCGACTTCTGGAAACTGGACGAGTCATTTCCCGGCAAGCCCTACATCAACCGCGGCATCAGCGGGCAAACCACGCCTCAGATGCTCATTCGCTTTCGCCAGGATGTGGTCAATCTCCGACCCAAAGTCGTCGTCATTCTCGCCGGCACCAACGACATCGCCGGCAACACCGGACCTGAGAGCATCGCAGACATTGAAGCCAACTACGCTTCCATGGCCGAAATCGCCCAAGCCAATCACATTCGCGTGGTGTTTTCTTCTGTTACGCCCGTGCATAACTACACTCCCGAATCGCAGAACATGTTCTTTGGGCGGCCGCCCGGCAAGATTCTCGAACTCAACCGCTGGATGGAGAACTACTGCGCCACGACGGGATGCGTCTACCTCGATTATTTCAGCGCCATGGTCGACGACAAGGGCTTTCTGAAACGCGACCTGGCCGAAGATGGCCTTCACCCCAACGCTGCTGGGTACAAAATCATGGCCCCGCTCGCCGAGGCCGCCATCGAAAAAGCGCTGAAACCTTGAAACCTCTTCCGCCCTGCGGCGCTCTATAATGGTTGTAAGTTTCCGACTGCCGTGGCCTTTGGGCATACCCTGGTCGCGGCGGCGAGGGAGAGAACGCGAGCCTAGACGTCCACGCCTCTCCCGAGGGTACTGGTGGAAACGCCGGTGCCTCCCGGCTTCGCGAGAAGCCATTGGAAAGGAAATGCTCGCCGGGACTTTCCCGCCCGCCTTTTCCCTTCCACTGGGGTCGTTAGTCTTGGGCCGATAGTCGTTGGCAACCTCGCAGCGGCTTCCGTCACAGGGCGACCGACCAACGACCAACGACGTGAATCTTACGGACAAATTCGGCCGCGCTATCACCGACCTCCGCATTTCCATCACGGATCGTTGCAACTACAAGTGCGTCTATTGCCGGACGGGGAACGAGGGAGCGCTTTACGGCGATCTACCGTTTGCTGACTATTTGCGCATGGCCCGCATCCTCGCGGGATTAGGGATCAAGAAGGTCCGCATCACCGGCGGGGAACCGCTGCTGCGCGGCGGTGTAGTGGATTTCGTGCGCGAGCTGGCGCAGCTGCGCGATTCCGAAGGCGATCCGCTGGAGCTTGCCTTGACCACCAACGGCCACTTGTTGTCCGACATGGCACAGCCGCTTAAGGAAGCCGGCCTGCAGCGCGTAACCGTCAGCATGGATGCGGTCGATCCCGACCGTTTTGTCCGTATCACCCGCGTGCCCAACGGGTACGACCATGTGTTGGCTGGAATTCGGGCCGCCCGGCGAGCGGGCCTTTGGCCGGTGAAGGTGAATTGCGTGCTGATGCGCGGCTTCAACGAAGACCAGATTATTCCCTTCGGCATGTTTGCCCGGGAAGAGGGCGTGGTCGTGCGCTTTATCGAGTTCATGCCGCTGGAAGAAGGGCGCACCTGGTCGCCCGACACTGTGGTCACGCTGGATGAGATCGTGCATCGCATGGCGGAGTACCGCCCGCTGGTTGAAATCCCGCACGCCCGCAGCGAAACTGCCCGGCGCTATCGTTTCGACGACGGCATCGGCGAGATTGGCATCATCGCGCCGGTCTCGCAACCCTTCTGCGGACACTGCAGCCGCATTCGCATTACTTCGGACGGCAAGATTCGCACCTGCCTGTTCTCGGTCTGGGACCACGACTTGCACGAACTGATGCAGCGCGGAGCATCGGATGCAGAGTTGTCCGAGTTCATTCGGGGCGTGGTGCAGAAGAAAGAAGCGCGGCATCATATTGGGGAACCGGACTTTGTGCCGGCGTCCAGAACGATGGTTCATATCGGGGGTTAGCTCCGGTTATGGCAACTCGGGATCGGGTCGTCTCTACCCGTAGCAGTATAATCGCGGCGAAGGGAGTTCCGAGTGAGCTGTCTGCCGACAAGCATCATTCCCACCGAGCTAAGGATGAAAGTGCGCGAACTCGGAAGGCTGTGGGCCTCGTCCGCATTACGACCTGGCCTGACTTCTGAGACGAAGAAGCATTGGGACTCATTGATTCGAGCTTGGGCCGACTCCGACTTGCCGCTGGTCGTTAGGAGAAGCAGCAGCGTACGCGGCGGGGAAGTCATCCACATCAGCGGGCGGAGAATTGTCTCCTCGGACAACTCGCCCGCACAGTGGGTTTTCAGTCGCGCATTTGCAGGCTGTGCTTATTCTCTCTCCGAAATCGAACAACTCCTTGAACGCGACCAAATTCCCTTTACCATGGTCGCTAAGGTTTGCGATAAGGCTCAAATGCGGTTCAAATGCACTCTCGCCTCTGCCGACAATGTTAATAAGTTCGGCTGGAAGCTGTGCCATATCGAACCTGTCGGACTCAAAACTAAAGGACGACTGGAGGATATGGAAATTCAGGACCTCACCCGTCAGTTCTGTCGTCTTCTTAAGCCCAGCAATCATTTTCTTGTCCCGTTGGATTGGGCCGGTCTCGGGGAAATGCCGGAGGTTATCGAGGAAATTAGCAAATACGAAAACTCGGGGCTAGCCTAAGGTCGTGAGACGAATCATCCTGACGCTAGCCGCAACAGCCATGCTTTGGGCAGGCCTGGTCCGAGAAAGCAGCGCGCAGTCCCAATCCACGAAGGACAGACCAGCCTACCTCGGTTTCGATCGCAATACCTATCCTGGCGACGCCAACCTGGAGACCCTTCGCCAGACATTTTCTTTCACTGGATACTGGCTCAATCGCCCGCCGAGTGCGCGTGCCAACACCTGGAGCGGCAAACGCAAGGCGCTCCAGGATGCAGGGTTCGGATTCGTGGTTTTGTTCAATGGCCGACTCTTCAACGACTTGAAGAACGTTGCCCGGGCAAAGATGCTGGGCCGATCGGATGCGCAAGCCGCCGCCACGGCTGCGCGTCGCGAGCGATTTCCAGCGGGAACTTTGATTTTCCTTGATCAGGAACAGGGTGGACGCATGCTGCCGGCGCAGAAAGCCTACATCTACGCCTGGGTAGACGGCGTAACCCGAGCCCGCTTCAAGGCCGGCGTGTATTGCTCCGGCATCGCGTCCGAAGAAGATGACGGCGGGTCGATCATCACTGCCGATGACATTCGAAAGAATGCAGGTGGAAGAAAGATCTCGTTTTGGGTCGCGGACGACGCCTGCCCTCCGGCGCCGGGATGCGCCTTTCCGCGAAAACCGCCAACCCCTGCTGACAGTGGCATTGCCTACGCCGATATCTGGCAGTTCGCCCAGTCGCCGAAAAGAAAAGATGTCTCGGCAGGATGCCCTGCCAACCACAACTCGGACGGCAATTGCTACCCTCCGGGCGTAGACATCAAACAGAGGCTCCACCTGGATGTCGAGACGGCCACCTCGCCGGATCCGTCCCACGGCAGAAGCCACTAACGGCGTCGTGCTTCGCTAACGCGCGAACGTGCCCACGAAGGCGCTGCGTCTGCCGTGTGATTCCCAGTCAACACCCAACCCAGGACCGCGGTAGGCGTCGGTCAGGGCCACCGCGGGCATCGAGTGTGCCATCTGCGTGAGCGGAGGATAGAAGGTCACCTCGTTGCCGCACAGGTGATCGGTGTCGTCCAGCGCGCGGGTCTGCACCGTCGCAAAGCGTCCGGCCCGCAGCAAGGCTACGCCGTGATGCTCCGGATTCACCACCAATTCCATGGGGGCGGGGACGATTTGTTCCACGTTGCGAAGTAGCTCGCCTCCCATCTGGTGGGCAAATGCGATCAGGGCCGCCTGCTGCTGCGAACTCGCCTGTTCGTCTACGATCAGGACCACCTTCGCGGGGTAGGGATTCGCGTAGGGGTCGCCCAGGGTCGCTCGCGCCTTTACGGCGGCGGCCACGGTCAGCCCTTCCAGCGACACGCCGTCCCAGTTCCCGTTTTGGATGTGCCAGGCCAGAATTGCCTCCTCGCCGGTGAGATTCACCTCACCGTTGGCGAAGCACTGGCCGGTATAAACGTCCGCGCTGCGGGTCTCGATGTAATCGCCGCGAATCTGCTGTGCGTAAAGAGATCCAGAAATCACCAGAACCGCCATGATGGAGAGCAAAAGCCGCATGTGCCACCTCACCCCTAATAACCCTATTTTCCATCAATTCTGGCACGCTGGGAAGGGGGCGATTCACGCTGCTTGCATTTCGAATCAAAAGTGATCGATGGATCAACGACCGCGCGCTTCGCCAAGGCTGCTCAGATCGGCAACTGTGGCCGCTGCTGTTGCGATTGCTGGCGTCTCCGCTGCCACTCCTCGGTGGAGAATATCTTGGGGCCAGCTTCGATCAGTCGAGGCAGCATTTCAAACACTGCTACCGGGCTCCACTTGGTTCCCTGCCGGGTCACATAGCCTTTGCGGTTGAGTTGCTGAGCGATGAAGGAGTATGGCCCGTCCTGGATGATCAACTCCATCATGGTAAGCAGAATTTCCTTCTCGCCAGGATCGTCTTCCAGGGTTGAACAATCGTCCGCCACGCGCAGACCAAACGGCGGGCCTTCTACCTCATGAGCTGGCGGCGTCGGGATCGCCGGCAACTCGCGTTCCCACTCGATGGCTCTCGGCTTCCATCCCTGACTCTGAAACTTTTCCACATCCTCAATGCGAATCGGACCGGACAGAGTCTGTCGAATACGCTCAGTTTGCATGACCAGAATCCCTCCACGCAGAAATGTCCGTAAGGCGCAGGACACTTGACCTGCGTAAGCAAGGGTTTAGCCACCCGGGAGACGACCTAAATACCTGTTTTTACATTGCCGGAGGCCAGACCCGCATGGATCCGGATGTCCGCTTGTGGGACTCCCTGTTCATAATCGAGCGTACCGATTGCTAAGGACCTCCTCAATTAGCTCAAACGCAGCAACCCCAGCTTGGCCACGGAAATCTGCGCATTAAAGCCCGGGGATTCCGATAACCAGCCACACTCCACTACTACATCTGACGAATCGATCCGGAGGTCATCCCCTTCGCCGATTCGAGGCCAGCTGGCGCGCTGATTGCTTCCCGTTTCAAAGCGTCCGTTAGTTCGTCCAGAATGATTTGCAGGGAATCCGGGCTTTCGTGGAGCGCCCGGTCCATGCTCTCGCGATGCACCGACAATTCTCCGATTTGCCGCGTCCCCCGCGTATCTGCTTCGTGGACCACCGGCAGGCACGAACTGGGCCTCCGCTCCAGGCGCTCCTCGGCGATCGCGAAGGGAAAATCCAGGCTTCCCGTCGTCATCCAGTGAACGACCAGCTCCTCCACGTGGGCCGGGCTGCAAGCCCGATGCATGCCTTTGCGGCAGGAAACCTCATCCTCCCACTGCAAAATCGCGAGCCGGTCCTGCCAATGGCTTTCGGCCACCAGGAACCAAACCTGGCCCGCTTCTTTCTGCTCGCCGCATACGGTGCACAACTGCAGGGAAGCTTCGTTCACGGATTGTGCCTCCTAAGCCCGCTTTAGCAGGGAGTGTTCCGGCGGGCGTTCCACTTGGGGAACGGTTGCGGCATCACACATACTCGCGGGTCTTTTTCTTACCGCCTCCGGCAAGGGAACCGTCACCATCCCCCGCCCCTTTTCGAAGGACAGCGTCAGAACGGCAGCGCACTGTTCGCAGAGCCAGAAGTGTTCAACGCGCGGCGGGGCTTGGCCATCCCACTTGGCCTCGGCCTGACCGAGTGGCAACGATTTGGCCATCTCGAACAGAAACAGCTTCCCCTCGGCGAGTCTTCGGAACGGACGAGCACAATCAGGGTTGGCGCACTTGTGGAGCATCTGGGACTCCATCGGGTTTCCCCGCAAGCTGACTTGCCCACCCGACTTGCAAGTAGCCAACCAAATGTCTGGTGAAAAGATTTCCCCGGAGTTCTCTGAGTCAGCAAAGGCTTTCGTCGACTTTGGCGGGGTGGGCTGATTCGATCAAGTGACGAACTATGGTCGGCAGTGCCGAAAACTCGTCAGCTCTCGGCGAAGGTGAG
The DNA here is from genome assembly GCA_049582765.1 of Terriglobales bacterium. Classification (GTDB taxonomy): domain Bacteria; phylum Acidobacteriota; class Terriglobia; order Terriglobales; family Acidobacteriaceae; genus JBAUUQ01. The sequence goes on along the minus strand of JBAUUQ010000043.1, from coordinate 100,284 downwards.
AACCTGGCGAACCGTGCTCCCCGAAGGCTATCATCGACATTTATGGTCAAGACCGCCCTGATGTGCCCACCCACATTTTTTGATGTTCGCGAGGTCAAAAACCCGTACATGGGCGCTCCCATCGACCGTAGCCGCGCCCAGCAGCAGTGGGAGAACCTCCGTCGCACTCTGCAAGACGCGGGGGTAACGGTGGAATTGATTGATCCCATTGCCGGACTGGATGACATGGTGTTTGCCGCCAATCAGGTTTTTGTTGGACAGCACCCAAGCGTGGGGAAATTCATCGTTCCCAGCCGGATGCTCTACGCTTCCCGGCAAAAAGAAGTCGCGTTCTACGTCGAATGGTTTCGCCGGCGCGGCTACAAAGTAATCGATCTGGATCTGGAAGAGGAATGTCTTGAAGGCCACGGGGATCTAATCTGGCATCCAGACCACTCCCGCGTTTGGGCTGCATATGGCTTCCGTTCGACACGGGGCGGAGTGGAGAAGTTCGCTGCCGAAATGTCAAAGCTGAATATCCCGGTGACCATTTTGGAATTGGTAGACGAGTTTTGCTACCACCTGGACACTTGCCTCTGCCCCCTCAACAATGATGCAGCCCTGATTTGCCCCGCAGGTTTGTCGGACTCTTCTCAGGAAGCAATTCGCCAGGGCTTCTCACGCATTCACACTCTCAAGCGCGAGGCGGCAGTCCGCTTCATCGGAAACGGGATTGTGGCCAATGGACGTTTTCTGACGCCCCAAGTGACGCCCAATCTAACCCGCATCCTCGCCGCGGAAGGCCTGACGCCAGTCGTAGTCGAGACCTCCGAGTTTGAGAAGTCCGGCGGCAGCGTCTTCTGTATGAAGGCGTTTATCGATTAGGCTGCTCGGAGATTACCAAATATGGGCAGACACTAGCAGTTTCCACTTACGGAACCGAAGTCGGCTTGGCAACGTAGAATACGAGCAGGGGACGCGCCCCAGGCAGAAGTCGCCGGACTGAGATATGATTTCGGGCCGTATCCCGATGGTCAGACGCTACGCAGAGGGTTTCGGAATGTGCTGCAAACGTGGATTGCTGGTCTGGATGTTGGTTTCTTTGACGGCCACGTCCGTCGCGCAGGCGATTCGGGCTTCTTCGATCGTGAATACAACGATTCCGAACACGATCCCCGACACAACATCCGCCATCAACTCCCCCACACCGCTGTCGCAGCGTGTGGTGCACTATGAGATCGACGCTCGCTACGACCCCAAAACCCACGCCCTGGATGCAACCGAAACGCTGACCTATCACAACTTCACCGGTCAACCCCTCGATACATTCCCCTTTCACCTTTACTTGAATGCGTTTCAGCCCACGTCCACCTGGGTACGCGAGGGCAAACGGCAGGCGACCAGAGGACAGAACTTCGATACTTGGGACAATAAGAACTACGGTTCGGAGGAAATCAAGAGCTTTGAAGTCGTGAGCCAGGGTGATTTGACTTCGCAGTTACAGTTCATTCATCCCGATGACAACAACGCCGATGATCGCACGGTGGTCCAGATACACCTGCCCCAGCCCATCCCGCCTGATGGTGAGGTACGGTTCAAAATCAAGTTTCACGACCAGTTTCCCGAAGTGCTGGAGCGCACCGGGTGGGACCGTGATTTCGTCCTCGGCGGGCAATGGTTCCCCAAGGTGGGAGTCTGGTGGCATGGTGCCTGGAATTGCCACCAATTCCATGTTATGACCGAGTTCTTCGCCGATTTCGGCGTCTACGACGTCAAGTTGACGCTGCCTCAGTACGAGGTGGTCGCGGCGAGCGGAGTTAGGGTGGGCGAGGTCAAGAATTCAGACGGCACCCAGACTGTCACTTATCACGGGGACGATATCCATGACTTCGCCTGGACCGCCAGTCCGCATTACCGGGTCTATGAAGACACGTTTCAAGGCAGTATGGGGCCGGTCAAACTGATCCTGCTGATGCAGCCGGCCCATTGGAGTCAGCTCCAACGCCACCTGCACGTTCTGAAAGAAACCATGGATCGTTATGATCGCTGGTACGGGCCGTATCCTTACAAGACCCTCACCATGGTGGATCCTGATCCGGGATCGCAGGCCTTCGGTATGGAATATCCGACGTTCATTACCAGTGGCACATCCTGGCTCCTGCCGGAGGGCGAACGCGAGGCGCCGGAGTTTACCGTCGAGCACGAATTCGGCCATCAATACTGGTACGGCATGGTGGCGACCAACGAGTTCGAGGAAGCCTGGTTGGATGAGGGCATCAACAGCTACAACGATGTCAAAGTCATGGATTCAATTTTCGGGCCCGTTGCGTCCTGGATTGACCTGTGGGGAGCGAGCGCGAGCACTCACCAGCGTCAGAGAACTTTTTACATCGCGGTGCCAGATTTCGATCCCCTGACGAGGCTCGGCTGGAAATTCGTGAATGACGCCTCCTACGGCGCGATCACCTTCGGCAAGACTGCATCCGTTTTGCTGACGCTCGAAGGCATCATCGGCGAGGATACTTTACGCCAGGCCGTACATACCTATTTCATGCGCTACCGCTTTACTCATCCCACGAAAGAGGACTTCCTCAAAACACTTGAAGAAGTTTCCGGAAAAAACCTGAGCTGGTACTTCAATCAGGCGGTTTTTGGCACTGAGGTATTGGACTATGAGGTGCAAAAGGTGAGCAGCGTTCCGGTCGAATGGTACAAAGAGAACCTGCACGAGAAGAAGGGCGAGACGGTGTATACCTCCGACATCTTGATTCACCGCAAGGAAAATTTCGTCTTTCCGGTCGAAGTTGAGATCAAGTTCGACGATGGCGAGAAAGTGCGCGAGCACTGGGACGGTCAGGATCGCTGGGTACGATTCGAGTATCAGAAAAAGGCCAAAGTGGTGTCGGCGGAGATCGATCCCGACCACAAGATCTTTCTGGACCGCAACAACTTCAACAACAGTTACATTGTCGAGCCGAATACTGCGCCAGCGAATAAACTGGTCAACTACTGGACTTTTGTAACTCAGTTCTTTGCGCAATTCTTGAGCTGGTGGCTGGTCTAGAAGAAACCTCCTATGAGCGAAAACACAGGTCTCTTAGCGACAGGAGCCAGAATCGCAAGGCGCAACCAGCGCTACATCGTCTGGTTCTATCTCCTGAACCTGCTGTTGGTCTGGTGGGGCGCCGCGACCTTCGCTGGGCAGGCGCATCGCATCCTCGACCACAGCCTTTACGCCGACCGGCTGCTTCATGGAATGGATCTCAGCGCGCTGGGCGAGTTGTTTGCGCGGCCGGAGTTCGGTTCAATGGCCGCGTCCGGTGCTCCCGCAACCAGGTTCGCAGTTCTGTTTTTTGTGGTTAGCCTTCTTTTGATGCCCGGCGTGTTGCTCGGTTATGCCTCGGATCACCGGATTTCGCGGGAAGAATTTTTTCGCAGCTGCGGACATAACCTGTGGCGCTTCGTCCGTCTGCTGTGCTTCTTCGTCGTCATCGCCGGAATCGTCACCGGCGTTTTGTTTGGCATTCAGGGCGGAGTAGTCAAAGCCGCCGACCAGACCTCAAACGAACGCCTCCCGGTAATTCTTCGACTGGTGGGCTTCATCGTCATTTTCCTGGCTGCGACCGCGATCCGTGCATGGTTCGATCTGGCACAGACTGATATTGTTCTGCACGATCAACCGGCAACGCGAAAGTCCGTTGCCGCAGGATTTCGGGTTGCCCTGCGGAATTGGACAGGTTTGCTGGGGAACTATATCTTGATCGCGCTGGCCGCTGCCGCCATATTGGTCGGCGGAATCCTGCTCTGGCACGCGATCGTGCCACCCAGCAGCGTCTTCGGGGCCTTCCTCATCAGCCAGGTAACTCTCTTCCTGCTTTTGGCCATGCGTTTTTGGCAACGCGCCACGGCGGTGGCATTCTACCTGATGCATAGCACGGAAGCATCGCCAGAAATACAGCTGGCGCCCGCCGTCGCCGCACCCGTTTCGATCTCGCAATGACCCGGGTTCGCCCGGGCTCGCGGTACCCGTGTATCATCCTATGAACCCTGGCAGTGCCGCGAAGCATCTGTGACACACATGCTACCTCTCGTTGGGGACAGGTAAAGGAATGGCAGCTGAAGGCGTGCGCCCGGCCCCGAATCCCTGGCTGATTGCAATTTCAGTCATGCTGGCGACCTTCATGGAGGTGTTGGATACCTCCATTGCGGCGGTTGCCCTACCCTACATCGCGGGTAGCCTCTCCGCTTCCAACGACGAAGCCACTTGGGTGCTTACCAGTTATCTGGTAGCCAACGCCATCGTTCTGCCCGCCAGCAGCTGGTTCTCCCTCCGGTTTGGCCGCAAGCGCTTTCTGATCGCTTGCATCGCTATCTTTACCATTTCGTCTTTCATGTGCGGGGCGGCGACCAGCCTGGCTTTAATCCTGATCGCGCGGGCTGTACAAGGGGCAGGTGGAGGTGCGCTGCAGCCGCTGTCGCAGTCCATTCTGCTGGAGAGTTTTCCGCCCGACAAGCGTGGGCTGGCTTTGGCGCTATTCGCGCTGGGCGTTGTTGTCGCTCCCGTGCTCGGTCCAACCCTCGGAGGCTGGCTTACCGATACCTATTCCTGGCGCTGGGCGTTTTACATCAACATTCCCATCGGAATCTTTGCCATCTTCATGATCTTGCGTTACGTCGAAGATCCTCCCTACATCAAGAACGCCAAGCCGGGCAAAATCGACGGCATCGGGCTCGGTTTGCTGGCGATCTGGCTGGGATGCCTGCAGGTTATCCTCGATAAGGGTCAGGAAGACGACTGGTTCGGCGCCATGTGGATTCGTTGGGCAGCCGCTATCCTCGTCACTTCCTTCGTCTCTTTCCTGATTCGAGAGTTTCGCGCCAAGAATCCTCTGGTGAATCTGCGCATCTTTCGCAATCGTAACTTCGCGCTGGGCTGTGTGCTCATCGGCCTCTTTGGAGCGGCCCTTTACGGCTTGGTCACTTTGTTGCCCTTGTTCTACCAGGAACTCCTAGGATATACCGCCTTCGCCGCGGGTTGGGCAGTTAGTCCTCGAGGTATTGGAGCGATCCTGGCTTTGCCGATTATAGGAATCCTGACCGCGAAGATCGACAATCGCTGGCTGATCGCCGCCGGTTTTCTGCTGTTCGGTTTCAGCGCCCTGTGGTTTGGCCGAGCCACCCTGTCGATCTCCCAAGGGACTTTCTTGTGGGCAATACTGATCAGCGGCTTTGGCTCGGGTTGCATATTTGTCCCGCTCTCGAATGTCGCGGTGGCGCGCTTGCCCAATGAAGAAATCGGCAATGCCAGCGGCTTGTACAACCTCCTACGCAATATCGGGGGCAGCGTTGGCATCGCGTCAGTCAATACGATCCTCGCCCGTCACGTGCAATTGCATCGCAACGAACTGGCGCACTCCATCACTCCGGGCAATGTCACCTTTCAGAATCAACTCCACGGCCTGGAGCAATTTCTGCAGGCCCAAGGCGCATCCTCGACCCTGGCTATGGAACGTGCAGTCGCATTGATCGGCAAGATTCTCAGCGGACAGGCTCTGCTCTGGTCTTACGTCGACGATTTCCGCTATATGGCGCTGCTATGTTTTGCGTGTCTGCCGATTATCTTTATGCTCAAGAAAGCGGTGGGCAAGCGCGGACTAAGCGCCGGACATTAGCAAGTTTGTGAATGTGGGCGCGGGCGTCCTCGCCCCTGCGGAGTTGCGGGGCGAACGCACGAGCGCGGACGCTCGCGCCTACATCGCCAAGGTCCCGGGTCGGTAAGATGTAATCAGAAGCTCCTATGAAAGCCGCTGTCCTGACCTCGCCTGGCGATATCGCCGACCGACCGCTGCAAATCGACGAAGTTGACCGGCCCGTGATCCAGCCCGGTCACGTTCTCCTCCGCGTCCACGCCTGCGGCGTTTGCCGCACAGACCTGCACATCGTTGAAGGCGAACTGCCGGCACAGCGCCAGCAACTGATCCCGGGACATCAGATCGTCGGCGATATCGTCGAAGGTGGAGCGCAAGACCTTCCTCTGGGTGCTCGCGTCGGCGTTTCCTGGGTCGGTGGTGTAGACGGCACCTGTTGGTATTGCGAGCACGCAGTGGAGAACCTGTGCGATGCTCCGACGTTCACCGGGTACAGCGTCAATGGTGGGTATGCCGAATATGCCACTGCCCGCGCTGATTTTGTATTCCCGCTGCCTGAGTCGCTCGACGACTTGCACGCCGCTCCGCTGTTATGTGCCGGAATCATTGGCTTCCGCAGCCTGCGAGTGGCGGGGGTGGAGCAGGGTGATCGGGTGGGCTTATTCGGCTTTGGAGCTTCGGCTCACCTCACGATCGAGGTCCTGCGCGCGTGGAAATGCAAAGTGTATGTTTCCACCCGCGGAGCTTCGCATCGCAAGTTTGCGGCGGCGTTGGGTGCAGATTGGGTGGGCGGCGAAAACGACAAGCCGCCGGTTGAACTCGATCGCGCGGTAACCTTCGCTCCCAGCGGCGATGTGGTGATCGCCGCTCTATCCAGTTTGCGCAAAGGAGGCGTAGTGGCAATTAACGCCATCCACCTCGACCGCATCCCGCAGTTCGACTACGACCGTCTGCTGTGGGGTGAACGCCAAATCCGCAGCGTCGCCAACATGACGCGCTCCGACGCCCGGGATTTTCTCCGAATCGCCGCGGAGATTGGCATGCGTCCTAAAGTGACCACGTTCCCGCTGGATCGGGCCAACGAAGCATTGTCCGCGGTAAAGAGCGATTCAATTGACGGAGCCGCGGTCATTGTTCCGCGATGATTCGAATCCCGTGCCTACAAATTAAAAGCGCCCTGAACTCTTGCGAGTTACAGGACGCCTGAACAGCCCTCCCCCAGAACTGCTCGACTACGAAGATAGTTTCATGCGCCCAAAACGTAAATGGCACGAGCGGGCTACGGTGCTCCCCAGAGAGTGCTACTCTTTCGTTGCGTGCGCCGCCGCTTCTGTGGAAAAAAGTCGGCGAGGGCCCCGGAATTCGTTTTTCGCATTGAATTCGTTTATTCTTTGCTGCCAGAGGTTTTGCAGGAGGATCGGACTTGATTCGAACCGCTCGGATCTTAACCAGTTTGTTTTTCTTTGGCTTTTCGTTCTTCGGGTCGCTCTATCTCGATGCCCAGCAGTACCCACCCAGCACCTACCAGGAGTTACATTGGCGAATGATCGGGCCATTCCGCGGCGGCCGCACCAGAGCGGCGGCAGGGGTGGCCAGCCAGCCGAATGTTTTCTATGTCGGCCAAGTCAATGGCGGCGTGTGGAAGTCCGACGATTACGGCCGCACCTGGAAACCCACCTTTGATCAGCAACCCACGCAGTCCATTGGCGCGATCGCAATCGCCCCCTCGAATCCGAACGTAATTTACGTGGCCAGCGGCGAAGGCTTGCATCGTCCCGATCTTTCCATGGGAAACGGAATTTACCGCTCCACCGATGCCGGGCTAACCTGGACACACCTGGGTCTGCGCGACGGCGCCCAGATACCGGCACTGCAGGTTGATCCGCGCGATCCCAACCGCCTGTTCGCCGCCGTTCTCGGACGCCCCTACGGTCCCAACAGTGAGCGTGGCATTTTCCGCTCCACGGATGGCGGAGCCAACTGGCAGCGAGTCCTGTACAAGGACGAGAACACCGGCGGTTCTGACATTGAAATCGACTCCTCGAATCCGAACACACTCTACGCATCGCTGTGGGAGGCGAGAGAAGGCCCGTGGGAGGATAACAACATTCTGGATGGCTCCGGAGGCGGCCTCTTCAAATCGACCGACGGCGGCACTACCTGGCGGCAACTGACCAAGGGCCTGCCCAAGGATTTCGTGGAAATCGACGTCGCCATTTCGCCCAGCCAACCCCGGCGACTTTATGCGACGCTGGGAGCCTCTCAGAAATCCGGCGTTACTTCCAAAGAGAGTGCCGGAGTCTTTCGCTCCGACGATGCGGGAGAAAATTGGTATCGGGTCACGACCGATCCCCGGCCTGCCATTCGCATCGGCGGTGGCGATCTGCCCGTGCCCAAGGTGGACCCGAGAAATCCCGACGTCGTTTATGTCGCCAGTATCGTAACCATGCGCTCCACCGATGGCGGCAAGCACTGGACCGGCATTCGCGGCGCGCCCGGTGGCGACGACTACCAGAACCTGTGGATCAATCCCAACAACCCCGACATTATTCTGCTGGTGAGCGATCAGGGCGCGATTATCACCGTCAACGGGGGAGACACCTGGAGTTCATGGTACAACCAGCCGACCGCGCAGCTTTACCATGCAGCGGTCACCAATGGATATCCCTATCGTGTTTGCGGTGGTCAGCAGGAGAGCGGCTCCGTCTGCATTTCCAGCCGTGGAAACGACGGTGAAATCACGGAGCGCGAATGGCACCCGGTCAGTGTGATCGAGTACGGCTATGTCGCTCCTGATCCGCTCGATCCCGACGTCATTTATGGAGGCGGACGGAGCGAGGTGTCGAAATTCCACATCTCCACCGGACAAGTGCAGAATGTCACGCCGATTCCCGTCAAGGACGGTCACTATCGAACTGATCGCACCGAACCCACGCGCTTTTCACCGGTCGACCCGCACATCCTCTACTACGCGGCCAATGTACTCTTCAAGACCACCGACGGAGGAAATTCCTGGCAGACCATCAGCCCTGATCTCACGCGTCCTGATCCGGGGGCTCCGCCCAGCGTTGGCAACCTTCTTGCCAAGAATCCCGCAGCGGCCAAGCAGCGAGGCGTGATCTATTCCTTGGCGCCGTCATTCAAGACCGTAAACACTCTTTGGGCGGGAACGGACGACGGCTGGATCTGGATCACCCACGATGGGGGAAAGAACTGGACGAACATCACGCCGCCCGAGCTGACTCCGTGGAGCAAAGTGACGCAGATGGAAGCTTCGCACTTCGACGAGCAGACCGCCTACGCCTCAGTCAGCCGTTTTCGCATCGATGATCTCCACCCCTATATCTATCGCACCCACGACGGGGGCAAGAGCTGGCAGTTGATCGTTAACGGCCTTCCTGACGGTCCGGTCGACACGGTGCGCGAGGACCCCGTCCGCAAGGGTCTGCTGTTTGCCGGCAGCGAGAATAGCGTATGGGTTTCTTTCGATGATGGAGATCACTGGCAATCTTTGCAGTTGAATCTGCCGCACACTTCAATGCGCGACTTGTGGATTCACGAAGACGACCTCATCGTGGCCACGCATGGGCGTTCTTTCTGGATCCTCGACGACATAACTTCGCTTCGGCAGATCAATCCATCCGTGGCGACCTCCGATGCTTTCCTGTTCAAACCTGGAATCGCGATTCGGGTGAGACGCAGCACCTACAGCGATACGCCCATTCCGCCCGACGAGCCGACTGCGGAGAATCCTCCCGATGGTGCCGTGATCGATTACTTCCTGTCACAGCCCGCCACAGAATCGGTGACGATCGAAATCCTCGATGCCCAGGGCAAACTCGTTCGCCGCTACTCCAGCACAGACAAGCCCGAGCAAACCGAAGAGGAACTCGAGAAACAACTGATCCCCCTCTACTGGATTCGCATGCCGAAGACACTTTCCACCGATGCCGGAATGCATCGCTGGATATGGGACCTTCACTATCCGGCCCCTGTCTCGACTAAACACCAGTATCCGATTTCAGCCGTTCCGCACGACACGCCGCGAGACCCGCTCGGCCCCCGCGCGTTGCCTGGCGACTACACAGTCCGGCTGACCGTGGGAGGGCACATCTCCACCTCGCAGCTGACGGTAAGACTCGATCCCCGAGTGAAAACGCCCCTTGCCGCGATCCAGCAGATGTTCGGTCTGCAGACGCGCCTGGCGACTCTGGTGACCACCACGTCCGAGGCGCTGATCGCGACCGGTTCTCTGCAGCAACAACTGGATCAGCTGTCGGGCAAGGCATCAGGCGCAGCGGCGGAGGCCATCGAGAAATTCAAACCGAAGCTCAACGCGGTTACGGAAGGTGTGGCCGCGCCAACTCCACCACCCGCACCGACAAAGAAGGGCAAGCCACCGGCGCCGGCCACGCCGCCTACGGCTCCAGTTTCGTTGAAGGATGTAAATATGGCTGCGATGACGCTCTATGCCGAAGTAGATCGAGCTGACGCCGAGCCGACGGTAGCGCAGGTCAGTGCGACCGCCACCGCCGAGGGCAACGCCTCTGGAATCCTGAAGCTGTGGGATACGCTCAAGACCACCGATCTTCCCGCGCTGAATGAGGCTTTGCGAGGAGCGGGTTTGGGAGAGCTCGACTTGCAGGCAAGCCCCGACGCTCCGTCCGACCTAGGCGACGAAGACTAGAGCAATTCTCCGGCGGCCGCAGAGGAGCTGCAAACGGGAGGGGTACGGCTGGAAGCGCCGCCCCGTTGTTGTCATCCCGATGAGCGATAGCGACGAGGAATCCGCAGTTTCTCTCGACTCCCGGGAACTGCAGATCCATCGCTTCGCTCCGGATGACAACAAGTTCAGGAGATCAGCGCCCCTGTCCAGTCGCTTTCTCCAGGTCGTCGGCCGCTTTGCCGATCGCCGTGGCAACGTTTTCCAGCACGTCCCCGACAGCCGGAACCTGGGCTTCGGCTTCTTTCCACTTCTCCTGGTCCATGTATTCGCGAACCGCCGCGATGGGCTTGGCGCCGTAACCGGAGTAGGCCCCCGGGGCATAAACCTGGTGACGGAACCATGGACGCTCGGGCAATCCCTGTTCGGTCAGGAATGTCCGCTGGATCCTCAGAAGATCGCTATTGAGCGTCATGGCCGCGTCGGGAGATAGGTCCGATGCGCTCCTTTGCCACTTGGCAAATGCTGTCTGATAACGTTCCGCACTCTTCTTGATCGATTCCACGCCATTTTTCAGGGGCGCGAAATTCATGAACGGCGGCATGGGCTTGACCGGAGGTGGAATGAAAGTCTTTCGCGGGTCGGCGGTGGCGGAGAAGACTCCCTCCTGCAATTCCAGATTGAGTTCGCCGATCTCGTCCTGCTTGTCTTTCAGCAATTTCTCCAATTCCTTTACATACCTCGAAATGGTATCGGCTTCGTCGCTGTACTCGAACGGAATCAGATCCGCATCGGCCAGGCGCAAGACGGCGGTCCCGCCGGTCTGCGCCAAGGCGCGGCCGTAAGAGAAATCGGTGTCCACGAAGTGGGTATACCAATAGAAATCGTCGTAGATGGAGTGGTATTGGCTGGCGTCGTTTTCTCCCCCGTAGCCGAGGTTCAGGGCTGAGATACCGGCATGGTCCAGGAACGCCGTGTAATCGGAGCCATCCCCGAGCGATCCGATGCGCAGATCGGCACGTTTTCGCACTTCCCCACGGTCTTCAGCATTAGCGGCGTGCGAGATGCGGAGAAGACGCGAGCGCTGCCATACTGAAATGTGCTTCTCCGGATCGGTAATGTCCCGCGCCACGTCGTTGACAAATTTCTCCAGATCATGCGAACCGGAGGCGTGCCAGTACCCCCTCCCGTTGCTGTCGGAGTTGATGTAAGCGACCGCGTGTTTCTGCAGGTCGTCGAGATGAGTTTCCACCCACTCGGTTGACCCCAGAAGCCCCGGCTCTTCGCCATCCCACGCGCAGTAGATGATGGTGCGCCTAGGGTTCCAGCCTGCCTTATGTAGTTCGCCCAGCACGCGGGCTTCTTCGAGGACCGTAACCATGCCGGAGATCGGATCGTCGGCGCCGTTGACCCAGGCGTCATAGTGATTTCCACGGATGACCCATTCATCTGGAACAACTGAGCCACGTATGGTCGCGATGACATCATTGACGGGTTTCAAATCCCAGTTGGAAGTCACCTTCAAGTGCACTTTGGCCGGCCCCGGCCCTACATGATAGGTAATGGACAATGCTCCCCGCCAAGCCTCAGGTACCACGGGGCCCCGCAGCGCGGAAAGCAGGGGCAGTGCATCACCGTAGGAAATGGGAAGCACCGGAATCTTGGTAATGGTCCTGGCATCTTTGATGGCCAGCCGTTTCGCGTCTGCAGTTGCTCCTACTCCCGGGGTAAGTGGATCGCCGGGATAGTCGGTGTCCATCACGCTGCCACGCTGCACGCCGTCGCGGGGCCGCCATCCACCTCTGGGATAATCATCGCCATTGAAGTAGCCATCATCCTTCGGATCCGAATAAATGATGCAACCGATTGCCCCGTGTTCAGCTGCAACTTTAGGTTTGGTGCCACGCCAGGCCGATCCGTAGCGTGCGATCACGATCGCGCCCTTCACCGAAATCCCCATGCGGTCTAATTGTTCGTAGTCCTCCCGGTCTCCATAGTTCACGTAGACCAGGGGAGCGGTTACGTCGCCGTCGATGGAGTAGGCGTTGTAGGTCGGCAATTGCTCGGCGGTTTGGCTGGATGTGGGATCGTCCGGGACTGGCGGCTCCTGCAGTTTTGCCCGGAACTGAGTGGGCTCGACCATCTCGACCACGCGCTCTTTGGGCGTTGGGAAGAGAACTTGGAAGGTTTCGATATGCGCATCGAATCCCCATTCCTTGAACTTTGCCAGCATCCACTCCGCGTTGTCTTTATCGTAGGGAGAGCCTACGTGATGGGGACGCGCGGTCAAGCGCTGCATACTTTGGCGAAGGTTCGCAGCGTCGATTCCGTCTTGGAATTTCTTCTCCCAGTCATGTTCGACTTTCGACGACTGCGATCCGTAACCGGAAAGACGCGCAGGTTCAGTTGCATCTGCCGGCATCGACTGCGGCCAACTCAGCTGCGCAACACTCAAGATTGCGATGTAGGAAACAAAACGGCGAAACAGGTTCAAGCTAGCCTCCCGGGCTCAAGCATTTCACGTTACGACTGCGGCTATTGCGACAGGCTGTCGTCATCAGGTTCAGTTTCGGCGATGGTAAGCGGCGCCATATTAGCCTGCTTCAGCTGATCATTCAACTGCGGTACGCGGGTCGACTTCAGCCGGATCCACTCCTCCAGGCGTACCTTCAGGACTCGATTGGACTCCTGGAAAACTTCGATTGCTTGGGAGGGCACGGCGCGATCGCTGCTTTCAACTACCCTCAGCGCTCCGGCCAGGCCGGTAGCCGCTTGCTCCAGCCCAATCGAATCGCCGGAGGGCTCTCCACTTCCCTTCAGAATGTTTCGGATCTCCTCTTGCAACTGGGTCACACTCGATTGAAGGTCTGCGTTCGCCTTCGGAACAGTTGGCGCAACCGCAGCCAACTGCTTTTGCAGCGCCATGATCTCGGCCAAAGCCTTCCGGCCCTGCTTGGCGGCTGCAAACATCTTCCGGCCTAGTTCATATTGTTGCTGCAATTCTTCCGGCGTGGCCGAGGAGCGGGGATCCATGACGACCTTTAACGGCTGCGCCAGACTTTTCCCATCCACCGTGAGCCGCACCTGAAAGGTCCCGGGCGCCACACGCGGGCCGCGTAGCGGCGCAACCTCGAAATCATCAACTTCCGGGGCGCCACTTGTATTCCAGGCAAGGTCCCACACCAGGCGATGCATTCCGGCCGCCACACCGGGAATCTGCGGCGGCGGGAGCCAGCGGTCCGCAACGGCAAATTGCGGACGTTTCCCCGTCATGTGTTGGTCGGAAGAGAAACTTCGAATCACATCGTTCCTTCCGTCCAGAATGTCCAGCTTGACGTGTTCGGCGGCCTGGGGCAGATAGAAGTCCAGCAGCGCGCCATTCGGGGGATTGTCCGCAGTCGGTTCTTCTGGAGGAAGCGGCGTTCCAAGAAATGTATCGTTATCGATTCGCACTGCCGTGGCGGGGCGGTACAGCCATCCTCCGCCGGCCTTCATCACTTCGCCGGTTTGCCGCAACGGCGTGATGTCGTCAAGAATCCAGAAGGATCGTCCGTGGGTCGCGATTACCAGGTCGTCGCCGTGGAGGACCAGATCGTGAACCGAGGTCACGGGAAGGTTCAGTTGCAGAGACTGCCAGTGATCGCCGTCGTCGAATGAAACATAGACGCCGAACTCGGTGCCGGCGAAGAGTAGCCCCCGGCGCTGTGGGTCCTCACGAACTGCGCGTACGAAAGAGGGAGCTTGCAGGCCATCTGTGATCGGTTGCCAGCTTGTGCCGTAGTCGCGGGTACGATAGAGATAAGGCGTTCGATCGTCCAGCCGGTGGCGATCCACCGCGGCGTAAGCCTCGGCCGGATCAAAATGCGAAGCTTCGAGCAAGGAGATCTTGCTCCATTCGCCTAGTCCGATCGGGGTTACATCTTTCCAGGTCTTTCCTCCGTCCCGCGTAAGGTGAATCAGGCCGGTATCGCTGCCTGCCCAGATTAAATCTTGCTTCAAACTGGACGGGGCGATTGTGTAGACGACCCCGTACCCCCGCTGTTTGGCGTTCCCGACCGTAGGTGGCCCCTCCGGCTTCTTGTCCCCCGGTTTGCGAGCCGAGCCGGTCAGGTCCGGGCTGATCGCCTGCCAATGCAGGCCGCCATCCGTGGTCTTCATCACGAATTGAGTGCCAAGGTAAAGCGTTTGCTTGTCGATGGGAGAAAACAGCAGCACCGGAGTCCAGGGATCGCGGTATTTGCGGTCGATAATTTCGCTGGTCCAGTTGGGAACCGGCCAGGGGGTAACGTCCTGACTGAAACCGGTCCGCTGGTCGAACCGGCTCACTCCGCCGTAAGTGCTACTCACGAAAAAAATGTTGGGATTCTTTGGATCGAGCGCAATGTATCCGCTCTCACTGCCGCCGGGTGAGAACCAGTCTTGCGCGGTGATCCGTCCGTGATCCGTGCGGCTGTACACGGCGATGGCACCGCTGTCCTGCTGCGTGCCATACACGGCGTAGGGAAACTTGTCATCGGTGATGACATGGTAGAGCTGTGCCGTCGGCTGGTTATACCAGGAACTCCAGGTCTTGCCGTAGTTCACGCTAATGGTCGTGCCCTGATCGGTTGCCAGGATCATGCGTGATGAATCTTTGGGGTCGATCCAGACCTGGTGATAGTCGTCCCCACCCGGCGCCGCCCGCACAATAGAAATACTTTTGCCGCCGTCTTCCGATCGATAGAAAGCCGTGTTCGGGATGTAGAGTACGTCGGGATTCTGCGGGTCGACAGTGACGCTGCCGAAATACCAGGAACGGTTGGTGATGCGTTTGTCGGAATTCACAAGAGTCCACGTGTCTCCGCCGTCGTTGGAACGGTAAAGCCCGGCGTCCTTGACATCGATCAGGGCGTAGACCCTCTTACCGTTTGCCGACACCGCCACGCCCGAGCGTGCCCAATCTCCCCCGGGCAATCCGTTGCCCGTCAGATGCGACCACGACCGACCGCCATCCGTGGAGCGATAAAGACCGCCGCCCGGTTCGGTGATCGGCCCGTAAGTGGCCCAGGGAGGACGGTGGGCATGCCACGCAGTGGCAAACAGCACGCTGGGATTGTCGGTGGCAATCGCCAAGTCCGCTGCGCCGATTTCCGGCCCCAGGTCCAGAATCTTGGTCCAGTTCGACCCGCCGTCGATCGATTTATAGACTCCGCGCTCCGTGTTCGGCGCGTACGCATGTCCCAGAGCGGCGACGTACACAATATTGGCATCGCCGGGGTCTACTACAATCCGGCTGATCTGCCGCGAATCCCGTAAACCAACATTGGTCCAGGTCTGGCCGCCGTCGCTCGACTTGTAGACGCCATCGCCGGAAGAAAGGTCGGAGCGGATATCGGACTCGCCCGTCCCCGCATATATCACTTTGGGATCGGAGGAAGCCACCGCCAGCGCCCCGATAGACGCGACGTGCTGATCGTCAAAAATCGGTTTCCAGACTACTCCGCCGTCGGTGGTCCGCCAGATGCCTCCATCGACCGCTCCAAAGTAGAACGTGGCTGGGTTGCCAGGAATCCCCGAGGCGGCAACCGCACGGCCTCCGCGAAACGGTCCGATCAGGCGCCAATTGAGGCCGTTGTAAAGTTCGGGGGAAACCGACTGAGCGCCGGCCGAAACAGCAATTAAACAGGCGGAGATGAGAAACCAGCAGAAACCGCAAACCGGCTTGTGCAATGAATCGTCCTCGAACCCTGGGGTAGGCATATTGTAGTGGAAGCCCGGGATTGCTGAAGCAGATTACTACGCCGCGTGACCAGAGGCCATGGCTGCTGATACCCAAGGGACCTGACACGCGGCCTGCCTTTGTGTGCTTCGTGGTTATCGAACTTATGGCAGCACCTGAAAGCAGCAGTCACTTCTTTTCCACCTTGATCAGATTGTCGTCGGGATTGCGGTCGATGAGTTTGTCCAAGGGATCAATGCCCGCCTGAGCGGGAACTTTATCAACGATCAAGGTCAACTCATTCCTTTCCTGCTCGATCTTCTGCCTCTGCAAGTAGAGGTAGTGCCCGTGGTCGTCGAGAACGCCCACGTCCATCCAGTCGTGGAGGTTGACGGCATGATCCTGGCCCTTTGCGTCCGCCTGCGACTTCCGGGCCTCGACCACGAGATCGACCTGATACCTGCCATCGGGCAACTGAAAGTACTTTGCTGACCGGGCACGATTGTCGTAGAGCGTGATGTTCTCCCAAAGGTCGCTATAAAGATACTGGTACTCCGGGGGCGTGTACTTCTTCAGATAAGCAACCAAGTCCAACGAAACTGGATAGGGCGCACCCTTGAATGCGAACGCCTTCACGAATTCGGCCAGCGCCTGGTTAACTTTATCCTCGCCGATGTAATCCTGAATTGCATACATGACTACGGCTCCCTTGCCGTAGTAGAGATACCCCTGGTTGGCTTCTGATCGCTCCAGGGAGGGTTCCTCGTTTCGTTCCTGCGCCCGGCCGCGCAGGTACTGATCGAGCGAATAGCGCAGGAATTTCCTCATGCCTTCCAGCCCGTAACGATGCTTCATCACCATGAGCGCGGTGTACTGAGAAAGGGTTTCATCGATCGAGTCAGCCCCTTCGACATTGGCGCTGATCACCTGATGGGCCCACCATTGATGCCCCACTTCGTGCGACGTGACGTAGAACGGTATATCGATCGCATCGGGATCCTTGGGATCGACATAGGTGATGAAACCGATGTTTTCGGAAAAAGGAATAGTGTTGGGGAACGATTCGGCAAACGTCGCATAGCGGGGAAATTCGATGATGCGCTCCTGGTGAAACTGAAACGGGCTGAAGTTCGTGCTGCAATACTCCAGGGTCGACTTCATGCCGTCCATCATGCGGTCCAGATCAAATTCGTGGCCCGGCTGGTAGTAAATCTCCAGACTGACGTCACGCCAGCGATCTCGTCGCACGGCGTAGCGCGCGGAGTTCATGGATTCGATGGAAAGGATAGGCGCGGCCATCTTGTAATAAAAATAGCGGCGTCCGTCGGCCACCCACTCCTTTTGCAGATACCCCGGCAAAATTGCGATCTGGTCAGGGCTGGTGCTGACCGTTCCTTCGAAATTGATCCAATCGGCATTGTTCGAAATTCCATTGTCGCTGCGCGCGGCAACATCTTCGAGCTTGGGCATGCGCTTGGCGTTGTCCAGCCCGTGCTTGTGACGAGTGCTGTCATCGGTCAACTCGACATCTTGCCAATAGCCAACGAAAGGCGCGTAGGCGCTGTTCAGGAAGCTGCCGTTGGACACAATATCGGTATTGGGATTGGAGTTCTCGAAACCGACGTTCGCGTATTCGACCGCGTACTCCATCGCAATATGGCCGTGAGGCGGCAGTGGAGACGGCAGCTGGTAAACATAGAATCCGAGGTTGTCGTCCTTGAGAACGGGCGTCTGTGCTCCGCCCACGGTCAGCTTACGGATTTCAATGTGTCCCCGCGACAGCGGAGTCAGATCCTGCGGCCAGACCGTCACCGCGACACGATCAATGTTCTTCGATGTTTTGTTCTCCAGCATCATGGTGCCCTGGACAAGTGCCGTGCTTTTCGCGGGATCCAGGTCAATCTGCGTGCTGACATCGGTGATCCGCGGGTGCGGCATATCTTTATATTGCTGCCGGTACTTCTTCTCGTACTGCGCGCGGTCATCGTCGATGCGGTAGGTAGTCCGGTAGTGATTTAGAAAACCGGTGTTGTAGAAAATGTAGCCACCCACGCCGAGAAACAGAAAGCAACAGACCGCGAAGCCAGCCACTGCGGGACGGGATAGCCGCTCCCGGGCCAGTTGCAGACGAGTACGCAAGCTGCTCTCCGTATCCCGTACCCAGAACAGATTCGTAAGCAGAGCCAGGGCGATGGCCGCGATGGCCCAATAGAGACGGAACCAGAACAGGGGCGCGACGAATGGCCCGTAGCCGTTCATGTCGGAATAGACGTAGGGAGGCGACTGGCCGAAGCGGTAGAGAAAATTCTGCAGTCCCATGGCCGGGAGCGCGACGGTGGCAACAAAATAAAGCACCATCATGAAGTGCCCGAGATACTTGTTGTTCACCAGCGTCTGCACCAGCATCGCCAGAACGCACAGGATCCAGTACTGCACCAGGCGAATGCCGAAGAGATCGGTGAAATAGAGGCCGAGTTGGAAGTGGTAGTATCCGTGCCAAACCTGGACGGTCAGGCCGGCGGCCATAGTGATCAGAACGGTCACCACCTGGACCAGCATCAGGGCGGCGAGTTTCGAAGCAAACAATACCCAACGTTCGACCGGCAGCGCATCCACGATCTGATTGAGACCGGCGTCCCGCTCTCGCCATACCAGTTCGCCGCTGTAGAAAACTATGATCGCAAAGGCAAAAATAAAAATTCCCCCGTTCGCCTGCGACAGCATTTCGTAGGTGACGGGGTAAGTCTGAGTCGAAAAAGGACTATTAATTCCGTTGGCGGTAAAAATTGCGAATACCCCTCCTGCCAACAGCAGCACGGCAAAGAACACATTCTTCACCGTCTCCGTGAAATGAATTCGGGTCAGCGAGAAGAACTGCCACAGCGAGGCCGCCGCAGAAAACGCCGGATGGACCACTGGCAACGACCGCGCCGGGAGCGGAGCAATTTCTTGCTCTACGATCGTCACCCTTTTTCCCCTGCCCCGCTGTCCCGCGTACGAGAGAGAGAACCGCAGGTAGGTGAGCAGCAGAATCAAACCTCCCACCCCAACCCACAGAGCGCGGTTCAGCAGCAGAACTCCAGTCATGGGGACCAGCTGAGTGTTGCGTTGAAACGGCGTCCAGTACTGGGTGAGGCGATCCAGAGCATTCGAGCCAAAGGGATCGGCCAGAGCCGCTCTCATGTTCACTGTCAGGTTGGTAGAGAGCTGTTGCGCCACGAAATAACCGATCAGCAGAAGCACACTCCCGGCATATACCGGAAGCATTTTCCTTGCGAGAGCCGCCAGGCCAAAGAAAATTGCGGTAGTCAGGAATAAATTCGGCAAGACCAGAATGAGATAGGGCTGGAAATATGCGGCGGCAATCTGCGGTCCCAGCCGGGTCGGGTCAAGCCAGGGCATGTGGGTCGCTAACCAAACTCCCAAGCCAACACTGGAAAAGATTACGATCTGGATGGCCAGGGCGCCCAGAAAGCGTCCGCCGAGATAGTCCAACTTGCTGATGGGAGCCGTGAAAAAGAAATCTGTGGAATGGTTGTCCACGTCCTGGTAGGTGGCTTGTCCTGCGATGGCCGCGGTCACTACCAGTCCAAAGAAACTCACAAAAGTAATGATGGCGTCCAGAGCGTAGGGCGAATTGACCAGCACCTTGCCACCCGTGCCGAAATCGGCGGACGCACCCGGAATCGCTCCGCCCGATATGAGGATAAAGAGGAATCCCAGGCCGGTGAAAACCACGAAGTAGACGTACGTGGAGATGCGGCGCATCCTCTGCCGGAACTCAAAACTGGCAATAGTGAGGACCATGACGGTCAGTTCACCTGTCCCGAGGCTGACGTCTGCACAAAACCGTGGATGGTAGCAAAGTACAGGTCTTCGAGATCAGGGGTAACTGGCTCAAAACCAGCTCCTGGAGACTGGGCGCTGAGCACATGGATCAGAGTTCTTCCCCCCAACAAGCGGACCAGAATGACGCGAAATTGTTCGCGGTTCGCGGCCAATTCCGCGGCAGCGATGGATTTCTTCCAGACTCTGCCTTGCAGTCCGTTCACCAGGGCTGCCGGTTCGCCGGTGACCAGAACCCGGCCCTGATGGATTACGGCCATGCGTCCGCAGAGATCGCTCACGTCGGAAACGATGTGCGTCGACAGGATCACGATGATGTTCTGGCCAATAGCGCTCAGCAGGTTGTGAAAGCGCACTCGCTCCTCGGGATCAAGCCCGGCGGTCGGTTCATCTACGATAATCAGACGCGGGTTGCCCAGCAGTGCTTGCGCTATGCCGAAGCGCTGCTTCATTCCTCCGGAAAAACTGCCGAGAGCCTTATGGCGATGATCGAAAAGGTTGGTCTGCTCCAACAAGGCCCGGACTACGTCGCGCCGCTCTTTCTTATTGCTGATACCCTTCAGCGCGGCGAAATGAGACAGCAGCACTTCAGCAGACACCTTCGGATAAAGACCAAACTCCTGTGGCAAATATCCCAGCACGCGGCGGACCTGGTCCTTTTGCTTTAGCACGTCGATGCCATCGAGCGAAGCGCTGCCGCTGTCGGCTTCCTGCAAAGTCGCCAAAGTGCGCATCAGAGTGGACTTGCCGGCGCCATTGGGCCCCAGCAAGCCGAACATTCCCAGAGGTATGTTGAGGGAAACATCGTGCAACGCCTGCACCCCATTGGGGTAGCGCTTGGAAAGCTTTTCAATTCGTAGTTCCATCCTAGCCTCGGAAAGACGTAATCAGTGATACGAGCCCTGGAAGCGGCACGTTCCCTTCCGTTTCGGTAGTTCTTCCCTTGCGATATCCGGGACCCGACGGATATTCTCACGTTTACTCGTGGAAGGCAAAATGGAAAACCTCAGGCTTCGCAGACTTCTTCGGTCTTTTGTCATCCTCACCTGGATCGCCGCGCTGGTTGCACCACTGGCCTCGTTGTCGCAGGAAGGCGCACAACCCGCCGTCACTGAGCAGGGTAAGTTCACGCTGCATAAGTTCGAGCAAGCCATCGGACAGGAAACCTACACGATCACACGCGAGGGAGGCTCCCTCGTCGCTAGCATGGATTTCAAGTTCACGGACCGGGGACAGGAGGTACCACTCACTGCGATGTTCCGAGGCGCTTCGGACCTCACGCCCGAGTCTTTCGAAATTAAGGGGAAGACCTCGCGGGCCACAGAGATTGATCGAACCGTCGAAGTAACAAAAGGCAAAGTGCGACTGCGCAATCGCGAACACTGGACGGAGACAGCGCCTCTGCCGTCACCGTTCTTTACCATTGCCGGATACGCTCCAACCACCATGCAGATGTTGCTGGTGCGTTACTGGGCAACTCACGGTTCACCGGCAAAACTCGCGACTCTGCCGAGCGGAAGCGTAAAGATCACACCTCGCGGACAGGATTCGATTGCCATCGACGGACACAAGGAGAAAATGCAGCGCTACACGATCGAGGGTTTGATATGGGGACGAGAGACCCTGTGGTTCGACGCCCATCAAACGCTGGTGGCAGCGGTCACCACCGACGCCGAGTTCGACCACTTCGAGGCCATACGCGAGGGATATGAAAGCGCGCTGGGAGATTTTGTCCGGCGCGCGGGTTCTGATGGCATGGCCGCTCTCGCCGAGGTATCGGAGGGAATCTCCGGCAGCCAGGCAAAAACTCTTGCCATCGTCGGCGCAACTTTGATCGACGGGACCGGCAGCGCGGCCGTGCCCGACGCAGCCGTCGTCATCGAGGACGGGCGCATCGTGGCGGTGGGACCGCGCTCGGGCGTACAAATTCCGCCGAACGCCACCTTGGTCGACGCTCGCGGCAAAACCCTCCTGCCCGGTCTGTGGGATATGCACGCGCATTTTGAACAAGTGGAGTGGGGACCAATTTATCTGGCAGCGGGCGTGACCACGGTACGGGATTGCGGCAATGAGTTCGAATTCATCACCGCGGTGCGCGATGCCATCGCGCAGGGCCGTGGTCTTGGCCCCCGCTTGCTGTTAGCCGGCATCGTGGACGGAAGCGGGAGGGAAACGGTCGGAGTCGAGCGTGTGGATACACCAGAGCAGGCCCGCGCCTGGACTGACCGTTATCACGAAACCGGATTCCAGCAGATGAAGATCTACAGCTCGGTCAAGCTGGAAGAAGTGAAAGCAGTGACAGAAGAAGCCCATCGTCTCGGCATGACCGTGACCGGCCACGTGCCGGAGGGCTTGACTGCGTACCAAGTCGTCGAGGCGGGACAGGATCAGATCAATCACGTTGGCTACATTCTCGACATGATGCACGCACCTTTCCCTTCCGATATGAACCGACCGGAACGGCAGAAAGCTCTGGCTGACATCGACCTGAATTCTTCCGAGGCCGGGGAAGCCATCGCGTTTCTGAAAGAGCACCACACGGTTATCGATCCGACCATGGCACTGTTCGAGTTTCTCACCGCCAGCACCGCCAAACCCCCGGCCAGCTTCGAGCCCGGGGTCACGACGGTGGCGCCGGAACTTGCCGAGCAATTACTCGACGTTGGGCCGCCATCTTCGTCGTCCGAGCTGCGGGAAAAAGTTTTTGAGAAAGAGTTGGCGCTGGTGGGTCGCTTGCATCAGGCAGGCGTCCCGATTGTCGCCGGAACTGACCAGACGGTTCCCGGATACAGCCTGCATCGCGAAATCGAGTTATACGTGCAGGCGGGATTCACTCCCATGGAGGCGATTCAGGCCGCGACCATCGTCCCTGCCCGCGTAATGGGTCTAGATAAGGAAGTAGGCACCATAGAACCGGGGAAGCGCGCCGACCTCATCATCCTGAACGGAAATCCACTCGAGGACATCCGCAATACGCGAAACGTGGAGTACGTCATCACCAACGGGAAGATGTTTCACTGCGCAGAATTGTGGGAGAGCGTGGGCTTCAAGCCGTAAGCCAGTAGTCGAAAATCAAATTCATTCTCATCCCAGGCTCTGTTGTCATTCCTCGCGAAGCGCGGAATCTGCAGTTGTCCCCAGATCACGGGAAGAACTATAGATTCCTCGTCGCGGCCGCTTCCCGGAGTTATTTTCGATAAACCACTCCGCCCTTCATCACGAACTTCACCTGCTGCACTGCGGCAATGTCCTTGAGCGGATCACCGGGGACGGCGATAACGTCGGCGAAGTACCCTGGCTTCAAGGCGCCGATCTGGTCTTGCCACCCCAACAGCTTGGCCCCGTTCAGCAGGTCGGCTTGCAGTGCCGCAACTGGAGTCATTCCGTACTTCACCATAAGAACCAGTTCCCGCGCCTGCGTTCCGTGGGGGAACGGCCCAACGTCCGATCCCACCGCCATAGGCACGCCGGCCGCCAGCTGTTTGCGAAATTCCTGGGCATGGAAGTCGAGCATCTCGTGCTCATGGGTGGCGGCTGCCGACGACGAGGCGTGATCGGCGAAGTATTCGGCAATGGTGAAGGTCGGGACGGCGAATATCTGCTTCTCCCGCATCAGTCGCATGGTCTCGTCGCTGAGCTGATAAGCGTGATCGACTGAAACCACTCCGGCCTGGGTTGCGTATAGTGCGCCCGGCTCACCGGTGGCGTGCACCGCAACGTGTTTGCCGACGCGTGCGGCCTCCTGCACAGCCGCCGCGAGTTCGGCTTCGTTGTACTGGTACGGCGTGGAGAAGTGTCCATCGCGAATGGAATCCGGACCGGTCTCGTAGATCTTGATGAAATCCGCCCCCTCCTTGAACTGCTGACGGATGACCCTCACCAAATCGGCCGCATTGTTGGCGTAGGTTGCGTTCGAGAGCACGTGTTGGGCGGGGTTGAAACGTATGGCATCTTCGTGTCCCCCCAGGATGTCCACAGCGTTGCCGCTGATGTGCAGCCGCGGCCCGGGGACCATACCTTGATCGATGGCATCGCGAACTGCGGTATCGGCGGAACCTGCTCCCTCGGTGCCCATGTCGCGTTCCGCGGTGAAGCCGGCCATCAGATCCTCGCGGGCTGCCAGCACCGCGATGATGGTCCGCTGCGGCACTGACTCTTGCACCGTCTGCAGATCCTCGGCGCCCGGATGTAGAAACAAATGAACGTGAGCGTCGATCAGGCCGGGCATCAAGGTGCTGTCGCCCAAATCTATCGTTTCTGCGCCCGGCGGATGCTTGACCGTTGCACCGGCTTCGACGATCCGCTCGCCCTGCAGCAGCACTTCTCCGGGCGTCACGATCCTGCCGGCATCGATGTCCAGCAAACGGGAGGCATGCAGAATGATTGCGTGGGAAGTGGTCTGGTTCTGCCCGAATCCGCTGGCCGCGGCTCCGACCAGCAAAACCGCCAGCGACCCTGTCCAGGAACAAAGCTTTTTCCTCATGTCGCGCGATGGTACCACTTCGCCGACATCCGGCGGAACTTTCCACGAGTGCCTTGCGTAACTATGACTGGACGAACTCAGCGGTCATCGCGCACGCACCGCGTGCTAAATCTTAAAAGGAGGCTTGTATGGAGGACATGACAGGTTTAGTAGCCGTAACCATGGCCTTGGGGATTCCAATTGCGGCCATGTACACCTATTACCGCGTACGCAAGTTGCGGACCGACGAGCGCCTGGCGGCCATTGCCCGTGGCGTGGACCTTGCTATGCAGCCAGAGCTTTCACCCGCGGCGCAATCCCGACGTTCCGGCATCCTGCTCACCGCCGCCTCGCTCGGCTACATGATTACCTTTGCCCTGATTTCACGCTACGAGCATGATGCCTGGGTCGCCGGAGCCTTCGGCATTATCCCGCTCACGATCGGATTGGGATTCTTTCTCGACTCGACCCTCATCCGGCGTGATCTGCGCAGCTGACAGTAGTGGTTCGCAGGACCCACGAAGAGCGAGGAAGCTGCCACTTTAGAGGCAGAGTTCCTCTCCCCTGTAGCGTCTAGGGAACACTGAGTCTGCGGCGTTACGAAAGTAGACTCTTCAGGGTGATTTGGTTTCAGAAATGAACCGGTTCCAGTTCCTCTTCTTCCCGCGTCTCGGGGAGAACCTTGAGCAGCCGCTTGGACTGCACACTCCCGGGTTGAGGGCGTACTTTTGCTTGTGCGTCGCGCAGCAGAAAGACAAATGGCAGCATGGCAAGGAACATCACACCCATAACCCAGAATGCTTCGACAAAAGAGAGCATCGCCGCGTGTCGTTGTACCATTCCGTACACGGCGCCCAGAGCCCTGCGAGAGGCCTCGTAGTTGTCGGCGCCGCGAATTTGGAACCATCCCTGCAGGCCGGCCAGGACTCTCGCAGTCGTCGGGTTTCCAGCGGTGATTCTTTCCCCCAGGCGATTCTGGTGCATCTGCGAACGTCGCGACAGGAAAGTCGTCATAATAGAGATACCGAAACTGCCGCCGATGTTCCGCATCAGGTTGAAGATGCTGGTCGCGTTCCCCATTTTTTCTTTCGAAATGCTCGCCATGCTGAGCGCCATCAAGGGAATGAACAGGAAGCTAAGTGCCACGCCCTGGAACACCTGCGGCCAAAAGATATCCCAATAGCCCGCATTCAAGTTCAGTCCGGAAAGGCTGAACATGGTGATGGAGCCCAGCACCAGACCGAATATCAGCAACCTTCGGGGATCCATCTTGCCGGTTAAATATCCTGCCAGGGGCGTGGTGGCTAGCGAGCCCAGACCACGCGGCGAAAGCGCCAGCCCGGCATTCAGCGCTGGATATCCCAGCAATGTTTGCAGGTAGATCGGCAACAGCACCAGGCTGGAGTAAAGCGTAAAGCCCAGCATACCGATGAGAAATACCCCTGCGCTAAAGGTGCGGTTGCGCAGCGCTCGCAAGTCGACGATCGGCCGTTTGGCCATCAACTCGCGGATGACCAGCGCTACCAACCCGCCGACACACAAGACGGCGAAGAACCGGATGTAGTGCGAGCCGAACCAATCTTTCCGCTGCCCGGTATCCAGCACCACTTGCAAGGTGCCCAACCCCAGTGCCAGGAAACCGATACCCCACAGGTCGATTCCGCCCTCGGTGCGCTTGATGTAGGGCGGATCGAAAATAAAACGCTGCATCATGAAGAGAGATAGTATTCCCACAGGCAAATTGAGATAAAAAATCCAGCGCCAAGTGTAATTGTCGGTAATCCAGCCGCCGAGGGTCGGCCCCAGGATCGGCGCCAGCAAAATGCCGATGCCGAAGGCCGCCATGGCTTGGCCATGTTTCTGTTTCGGAAATGTCTCCAACAGGATGGCCTGTGCCAGGGGTTGCAATCCTCCACCGGTTAGCCCTTGAAGAACGCGAAAAAAGATGAGCCAGGACAGGCTGGAGGCGAGTCCGCAACACAATGAAGTCACCGTGAATCCAGTGACGCAGGTCAGCAAAAGCCGTTTGCGCCCAATGTAGTTCGCCAGCCAACCCGACATGGGCAGAATGATGGCGTTAGAAACCAGGTACGAAGTGACGACCCACGTCCCTTCCTCGACCGTAGCTGCCAGGTTTCCGGCGATGTGGGGAATGGAGACGTTCACCACGGTGGTATCGAGAATCTCCATGAACGTCGCCAACATCACGGCGAACGTTACAATCCAAGGGTTTACCGCGTGATGAGCCTCCCCATCCAACTTATGCACCCCTCCTAACTCTTCTCTTTATAAGTGAGGAGTGGAGGGGGATGCGGTGACTGAAATCACAGCCTAAGGTCTTGCTGGTAATGCGATTACGTCTATCGGTAACACGACGGAAATCCGATGCGAATGAGGCCGAGCAAAACACTCGCTCATTGCTCAACACGCAATGAATGTTGACCTGTTGGACTGGGGGCATTAAGATGCCCACTCGGAAATTGTTGTCCCCGCGGCGTCCCCCTATGACGCGGGAAGCATACGGCGTCAGGCCCTGGACTGCCGGAAATCAACTATGCCGAGTCAGAAATCTGCGTTCGCCGTTCCCGTGGCGGAACTTGCTGCAGCCCTATTGGCGCGCCAGGAGGTCGCTCCGCGCGCCCAAATCATCGCCGACGAGGTAGCCGAGCTTCTTCCGGAAACGGCAGTCGCGGTCTATGTGGTGGCGGATCAACAGAATCCGTTATGGACCGCCAAAGCCACCAGCGGCGAGATCACAGTAAGCGAGAGCGTTGAGTTCGATGCCGGGACCCTGGGCGCGGTGGCGGAGAAGCGGACTCTCCTGGTCTTCGAAGCCGGCGACGAATTGCAGCGCGAGGGGTTCGCCCACCTCGATATTCGCCGCGGGGTCGTTGCCCTTGCATATGTTCCGTTGATGGCGAACCACACCATGGTCGGCGTTATCGAACTGGTGCAATCCGAGCAGGCCTTTCCGGCCGCCATGCTGGCAGCGGTAAACGAGATTGCCGAACTGGCTGCGCCTGCGATTGCTGCCGCCCTTTCCTACGAAAACGAGCGCAACAGCAATCTGCAATCCATCAGCCGCGTAACCCAGATGTACGACCTCGAAAAGGTCTTCAACTCGACTCTGGAGATCGAGGAACTGGTCGGCACAATCGCGAGCAAGTTCCAGGAGGTGATGAATGTGCAGGCGGTGAATCTCTGGATGGTCAACGGCGACGTGCTTGAGTTGATGGAAATCGCAGGACCCGATCCGACGGTCCGCGTAGGCACGGTGCAGGGTGAGGGTGAAGGCATCGCCGGCGATATTTCCGAGAATGGCGAACCGGTCCTGATCGACGATCCTCAGGACGAGCGCCTGCAGAAGCGCAATCAAGGTATCGAGGGCGATGGCGTGTTCTCCATTGTGGCCGCACCGCTGCTGGAGCACGAAAACCTGGTCGGGGTGGTCGAAGCGATCAATCGCCTCGACGGCGCCCCCTTCGACGAAGACGATCAATTCCTGCTGACCAATATCTGCGAAACCGCCAGTAATGCTCTGCACA
Source organism: Terriglobales bacterium (assembly GCA_049582765.1). GTDB lineage: Bacteria > Acidobacteriota > Terriglobia > Terriglobales > Acidobacteriaceae > JBAUUQ01. Next base: position 72,443 of record JBAUUQ010000043.1, on the reverse strand, counting down.
ACGCCAGCCTGTTGCAAGCGGAACGCAAAGTGGAGATTCTGCAAACTCTGGTCCAGGTAAGCGGCGAGATCACATCCACTCTGAACCTCGATCGAGTGCTGGAGGCGGTTGTGAACCGTCCCGGAGCGGTCATCCCCTATGAACAAGCTGCCATCGCCCTGGAACAACGCGGCAGACTGCAGTTAAAAGCAGTCTCGGGCAGGACAGAGATTAACCCTGGCGACGTGGAAATGAAGCGCCTGAAGGACATGCTGGAATGGGCATCGATCTCCAATGAGGAAATGCTGGTCACTGAGCGCGACGACAAAATCGATAGCGATCGGGAAGAGACAAGAGCCAAGTTTCGAGAGTACTTCGCTCAGACCGGCAGGCACGCTTTCTTTTCCCTGCCCTTGTCCGACGATGACGGCCGGGTTGGAATCCTGGCATTTGAGAGCAGCGATCCCGACTTCCTGACGCCGGCGCACATCGAGATGATCCATATCCTCGGCGGACAGGCTACCGTCGCCCTGCGCAATGCTTCGCTCTACAAGGAAGTTCCGCTCATCAGCGTGCTGGAACCGCTGCTGGAAAAGAAACGAAAATTTATGGCCCTGGAGAAGCGGCGACGCGCGCTTTTCCTGGGAATTGCCGTGACGGCAGTTTTGATTCTGACCTTTCTGCCCATACCCATGCGGTTAGATGGACCCGCCGCAGTGGCTCCGGCCCACGTGGCACAGATCCGCCCGCAATTTGGAGGGGTGGTAAGCAAAGTCTACGTGCATGAGGGGCAGCGGGTACAAGCGGGAGAGGTTCTGGCCGACTTGGCGGATTGGAGCTATCGCGACGCTCTGGCTGCGGCGCAGGCCAAGTACGCGATCACAACCGCGGAGATGAATCGCGCGTTAGCGGCGAATGACGGAACCGAAGCCGGAATCCAACGCGCCCAGGTGGCGTACTGGGCGGCGGAAGTTGACCGGGCCAGGCAACGCCTGGAAGCCACCCACCTGCGGACCCCGATCGCGGGCTGGGTAACCACTGCCGGCGTCCAAGACCTGGTTGGAACAGAACTTTCTCCTGGCGACAAGTTTGCCGAGGTAGCCGATACCACGCGCTCCACCGTGGACGTCGCTATCGACGAGGAAGAGGTCAGTCTCCTGCAGGCCGGACGCTGGAGTGACGTCAAACTCGATGCCTTCCCCACCCGTACATTCGAGGGAATCGTCGAGGTCGTGAGCCCTATCAGCGCGGCCAAAGGAGACGACCGCATCTTCTATGCGCGTGTGGGTATCCCCAACTCTGATGGTCTTTTGCGTTCCGGCATGCAGGGCCGGGCCAAGATTTCGGCGGGCTGGCACCCGGTCGGGTATGTCTTGTTCCGGCGAATGGGAATGTGGATGTACGGCAAGCTGTGGTCATGGTTTGGATGGTTGTGACTGGCTGGTGGTGACAGGGCACATGAAGACGGTGCGAATTTCCGTAGTAGTGCTCGTATTGGCGGGCCTGAGCGGTTGCGGCAAGTCCGAACCCGCATTGGCGGCGTTGCCGACGGTCTCGGCGAAAACTATCGAGCAACCGGCAGCTCAGCCCCCGGCGGACAACGACTTCCTTGCTTCTGGTCCGCTGGTGGTGGAAGACCAGGTTGACGTCGGGGCGCAACGGGCGGGCGTCGTAGCCCGGATTTTGCAGGACACCGGCCAGATGGTGCACAAGGGCGACCTTTTGGCCGTGCTGGACGACCGCCAACTCGTCGCCGAGCACGATGCCGCGGAAGCCAGGCTGCACAGCTGCGAAGCCGATCTGGAAGACTGGAAAGCTGAGACCAAAGTGGCGGAATCCGATCTCAGACGTGCCGAGGAAATGCGAAAGGCCGGCATCAATACCCAGGAAGAACTGGACCACGCGCGCTATAAACTCGTGGGTTCGCAGTACGAAATCGAGAAGGCCAAGCAGAACGTCAGCAATGCCCAGGCTAATCTTCGCGCGCTCGACCTCGAACTGGAGAAGACTCGCATCGAATCACCGTTTGATGGAGTAGTCGCCCGGCGCTATGTGCGAGCCGGCCAGCAGGTCGCGGTCGGGGATCGGCTCTTCTGGGTGACCGCAGTGCGGCCGCTGCGCATTCGCTTCACGCTTCCGGAAAAGTTCATTGGCAAGATTGTCCGCGGTCTGCAACTCAAGGTATCGTCCGCCGAGGCTCCAACCGTTCAACATGCCGCGGAAGTCGTGCAAGTCAGCCCCGTGATCGATCCGTCGAGCGGAACCTTCGAAGTAGTGGCGCAAATCGTGGATTCCGCTTCCGACCTGCGCCCCGGCATGACCGCCAATGTATCTCTGGCTCGTTCTCATTAGAACTAAAGAGCACGACTATTTCGCGGAAAAGTCGCCATGAACATCGTCGAAGCCCTCAATGTTGCGCTCCCCGAGATTCCCGCGCGGGCGAAGCGCCGGCTTCCGCGCATGAACCCCCGGATCATCGCTCGTGAGCAGATCGAAGAAGGCCAGCCCATGATCATGGTTCTGGTTCCGGAGATGCATCAGTACTACCGCCTCACCCCCGACCAGTGGGAGTTGCTGCAGCTCTTCGATGGGAACCGCACCTATCAGGAAGTTGCCCAGGCCTTCTCCGACCGGACGAACATTGCCTATTCGGCGGAATTGGCGCAAGAGTTCGCCGAAACTTCGCAGGAGGCCGGGTTCTGGTACCAGACCCAGCAGGAGAAGAACTTCACCCTCTGCGAAAAACTCAAACAGGAACGCGCCAATCGTATCAAGAAGAAATCGAAATTCAGCAACCTGGCGGAAGTCAGTTTCGCTGCCTGGGACCCGGACGTGTTCTTAACCAAGCTTCACGCCAGGCTTAAATTCCTGTTCGGCCGGTGGTTCCTGCTGTTTAGTTTGGTCATGTTCACTTTCATGGGTTACGTGTTTGTTACCCGCTGGAGCGAAATCGGGCGCGATAGCGTCGCCTTTTTCGACTTCACCAGTAAAAGCTCGGCCGACCTGGTTGCATTCTGGGTATTGATGTTCGTTATCGGGTTCATACACGAAACCTGCCACGGGCTGGGATGCAAGCACACCGGCGGAGAGGTCCATGGCATGGGGTTTCTGCTGATCTATCTTTCCCCGGCCTTCTATTGCGATACCACGGAAGCCTTCGTCTACGGCGGAAAATGGCAAAGAATAATTACCGTGGCCGCTGGCCTCTGGTCGGGAATGATCATTTGCGCCTTGGCCACCCTCGTGTGGTGGGGCACTCCCCCCGGAGACTACGCCCACGATTTGGCCTACACCGTGATTCTGGCTTCCGGTATCCTCCCCGTCCTGATCAACCTGAACCCCCTCATCAAGCTGGACGGCTACTATCTGTTCACGGAGCTCCTGGAAATTGTCGAACTGAAGGAGAGATCCACCCAATTCGTGACCTCCTGGGTAAAGAGGCACATTTTCGGGTTGCCGGTGGAGATTCCGTACGTGACGCTTCGCCGGCGTCTTTTGTATGTTCCTTACACATTCCTTTCCGGGGTATATAGCTATACCCTGCTGTTTTTCGTAGTGAGCTTTCTCTATAACGTATCCCACAAATACAGCCCGGAATGGGCTTTTGTGCCGGCGTTGCTGCTGGCCTTTGTGATCTTCAAATCACGCATACTGGGATTGGGGAGATTTATGAGAGACGTGTACTCCGATAAGAAAGACCGGGTGCGAGCCTGGTTCGTACCCAGCCGGATCATTCCACTGGGGGTGGCGGCCCTGATCATGGTTTTCGCCCCGGTTTGGCGGGAGACAGTGGAGGGGCGCTTCATCCTCGACCCGGTTCAGCGGGCAGTGTTGCGCGCGCAAGTGCCTGGCCAGGTGGTTCAGGCAGAAGCGGAAGAAGGCCAATTCGTAGCTGCCGGATCTCCTCTTTTGCGTCTTAGCAATCTGACCCTGGAATCCGAGGCGGCGGATACCGACTCCCAGCTTCAATTGGCTTCCGCCCGCCTGACCCAGGCTCAGATCCAATACGCCGACCAGGCCGGAGCCAAAGGCCAATGGCAGGAGTTGGCGGAGCGGAACCGCCAGTTCCACAATCAGTTGTCGCAGCTAACCCTCGTGTCTCCCATAGCCGGGGTGGTGGTGACCCCGCGGGTTCGAGATCTGTTGGGCTCCTACCTGGAGCCTGGTGCTTCGGCGGTCGAGGTTGACGATGTATCGGTCCTGCGAGCACGGATCTATGTGTCCGGACCCGACGTCCCGCAAGTTCGGGTTGGCCGCCCGGCCACGCTGCTCCTCGATGCCATGCCGGGTTCGCTCTCTGGCACGGTCGTCTCCATTGCCCCCGCCTCAACGGAGATAGAAAAGGGAGTGATTCAGCAGGACCAATACCAGGGCATGGAGCTTCCTAACTATTACGTGGCCAGCATCCTGCTACCCAACTCCACCCTAACCTGGAGGAGCGGGGTCACGGGTACGGCAAGAATCTACGTTGGCAGGCGCAGCATCGCAGGTTTCGTGTGGCGGAATGTCTCAGAATTCGTGGGACGAAAGGTGTGGTAGCTATTCAATCCAAAAGAGAAAGGGCCACGGGTAGCCTGACCCCGTAGCCCCTGGTTTCGGCGTAATCCTACTTCATCCGGAGGGTTGTGTGTACCCGCAGTGGGGCGGCGATCCGAAGAGGCGCGGCTACCTTCAACGGGGTTGCGATCCGCAACGGGGCGGAAATCTTGTGATGCATCACGCTGGGGGCCTTCACCTGCGAGGCCTGGGGTGTATCCGCGCTGACCCGCTTCGCCACCAGGGCCTTCTTCACCGACTGCCGCTTGCCGATCAACGACTTCTTTTGAATAGCCATCGTGATTCACCTTTTCTCCGCGTTTTACGCGGGCACTCCAGAATTTTTGCTCGCCCCAGAACTTGGTTCTGATTGCGCTTCGCACCCAGGCTTAGTGCACGGCGCCTGCCAAACCCGGGCTCCGCCCCTGTGGAGGTAGCTCCGATTTATTTTCAGCAACTTACGGAGGGTGAGCTGATATTCGCGATGGGCGGGCTGTGCCCGCCTATCCCGTTAGTATTAGTTTTTAATCCATGCAAGATTGGATTTTAATACCCACGCCCTGGCGGGATGAAAAACTCACTCCTTGCCGACACGATACTTGCGGCACAGGTAGTGCATGCGTTGTTTGTCGATGCGCAGCAGACGGGCGGCGCCAATCTTGCTGCCGTTGCTCCTCCGCAACGCGGCCGCAATGTAGGCCGTCTCGATGCGGGCGATCTCGTCGTCGAAGGTCACTCCCTCCTCCGGAATGAGGAGCGATTCCTGGCTGGTTGCGCTGTTGATAAGCAGGCGCTGCGGAAGGTGCTGAACTTTGATGACCGGCCCATCCACCATCAGCACCAGGCGCTGCACCAGGTTCTGGAGTTCGCGTACGTTGCCCGGCCATTCGTCCTCTTCCAAAATCTGCATTACCTCAGGATCCAGTCGCTTCAAAGGGATATTGTTGGCGGCGCAGTAGATGCGCAAGAAATGGTCGGCCAGCAAGGGAACATCCCCCTCCCGCTCCCGTAATGCCGGCAGCAGAATCGGGACAACATTGATGCGGTAGTAAAGGTCCTCACGGAAACGGCCCGCCCGCACCATTTCCTCCAGATTCTCATGGGTCGCGGTGATGAGCCGGAAGTCGATTTTCTTGGCCGTCTGACCGCCAATGCGGGTAACCGCCCGGTCTTCCAGGACACGCAGCAGCTTGGACTGGAGCGCCAGTCCCAAGGTGGCAATCTCGTCCAGAAACAGAGTTCCGGTATGCGCCAGTTCGATATGCCCGGGACGCGCCGTTCTGGCATCGGTAAAAGCGCCCTTTTCGTGGCCAAACAACTCGGTCTCAATCAGATTCTCGGGTAGAGCGGCGCAATTGAGGCTGATGAACGGTTTCTCCGAACGGGGTCCCACGGAGACAATGGCCCGTGCCACTAGTTCCTTGCCGGTCCCACTCTCCCCTCGGATCAGGACCGTGGTGTTGCTCTCGGCCACACGCCGAATCGCCTCATAAACCCGGCGCATGGACTCGCTGGCGCCGATCAGCTCGGCGAACGATCCCCTTTCGGCTTCCTTGTTTTGCTGGTTGCGGTATTCGATCTCGGCGGCCCGCTTCTCCAGCATCCGGCCGAGCACGATACGGACTTCTTCGAAGTTAATCGGCGCGACAAAATACTCGTCGACGATAGCGTCAATGGCCTTGTGGCGGAGGTTGCGGTCGGTGGAGCGGGTTAGCGCGACCAGCACCAGTTCGGGAGCGATGGAGCGTAACTCCGCCAACCCCGCGACCCCGTCCTCGCTGCTTTCTGCCACCGTGTCGATGTCCAGCAGGATGGCGTCGGCTGACTGCTTTTTGAGAAACGACGCCAGTTCTCCCCAGGTTTTGAGCAAGTGAAGATCGTAGCCGGGGGCCAGACAGTTCTCCGCCTCGGGGGGCACAAGGTCATCGGTCGTCACAATAACAACGCTGTAGCGGGAAGGAAGATTCTGAGCGGTGGCGCTGCGCATGCCGCCCTCCTAGGTTGAGCATTATGGCAAATTCTTGGCCTCTTAGGGATGAATTTTTTATCTCGTGCAGGTTTCCGCAGAGCAGGGGAAGTCCAAGATGGGACTAAGACTGGCCTGGGAAAAAGATTGCACCCTGCCACTCGCCACATTCGCTTGCAAAACCCCATCGCTTCCCTTACCCTTACACGCGCTAGGAACATGCCTCCGCATACTTTCTTTGGATCCTTTTCCCGGAGCGTCGCAAGGAGAAATGCTTGGACATCAATGTCCGTAAGCGTGCGCAAGCGCAGTTGATTCAGCTTCGTGGCCCCCTGCGCATGGGGCCGGCTGTCGACGGTTTGCGCCAGGCCATGGAAGAAGCCATGGGCAACGGGGACACCCGTATCGTCATCAACCTCGCCGAGGTGCCCATGATCGATTCCAGCGGAATTGGCCTGCTGGTGCGTTTTCTGGCTTCCACCAAACAGCGCGGCGGCGCCATCAAGCTGGTGCAGCCTTCGAAATTTGCCATACAAACCCTCCGTTTGGTCGGAGTTCTGAACTTGTTCGAGATTTTTGAAAATGACGACGCAGCCGCTGAGTCTTTCGCTTGATTTCTCGTTTTTGCCGTCTAACTCCTCAATGAAATGAGCCCTCATGGTGGATGAACCTGTTGCTGGCAGCGGGAGTTCTGGATTCTCCGAGCTGCTGAATCTCAGTATGCCTGCGACCACTCAGTCCATCGCGGCGATTACCGGCGCCATTTCGGAGATCATGGTGAAGCTGGAGATTCCGGAGAACAAGATGTTCGAGATCGATCTGGCCGTGCAGGAAGCCCTGGCCAATGCCGTGGTGCACGGATGCAACGGCGACCCCTCAAAGACCATCCGTTGCCGCTTGAACAAAGATCAGGAAGGACACATCGTCATTACCGTGACCGATCCCGGCCCCGGCTTCAAACCGGAAACGCTGAAGGACCCACAACAGCCGGAGAACCTGTACGGCGACCACGGTCGCGGCGTCTATCTCATCCGGCAGCTCATGGATGAAGTCCAGTTTGACCGTGGCGGCTCGGAAATCAAAATGTGGAAGTACTGATGCAGGCGCGGGCGGGCTCGCCCGTGCGGGTTGGGTTCTCTATTGTGCCGCGCTCGCGGACATTGCTTTCGCTCTCGGCTCGACTCGCAGCATCTCGGGAATCATCGCCGGCAGACGAGTCATCCACCACAGCGAGAGCGTCGAAGAAGCCGACACCAACGACCAGACCAGCACCCGGCTCGCCAGCATCCAGTGCGCTCCGAAACGTCCAATCACCAACCACGTCAGGAACATCGCGCAACCAGCCACCGCCGGCCTCCACCTCTCGTAATTGCGGAAGCTCACGGTGCGCGCCAGGCATGCCTGCATCCATAGCGCGAAGGGCAGCGCTACCACCAGATCGAACAGGTAGTGTTCGCCGGTGGCCAAGGTGTCGAAGACGGTTGCCAGTGCGAGGGCCGCGGCAGTCACGCGCATCCATCGCGGAAGACCGCGGGTATTGAGCCAGATCAGAAGTGCCCAGGTCATGTGCAGGGAAGGAACGCCGTTCCGGGGAAATGCCGGCAGCACCGGAATCCTCTCGAGCGCCAAGCGATGGAGAACACCGTAAGGCAGATAGGCGTTGGGAAAATCCAAGGCGAATGCGTAATGTGGCCCGCACACCGGAAATACGCTGAAGAACATGTACCCGACCATGGCAGGGGCAAACAGCAGTTCGATGATTTCCCATACCGGCCTCTCCCGCCGGCTCATGAACGCGGCGTAAAGCGCCGCCATGGCCAGAACAATTCCCTCATACGACAATTTCACCAGGGGAAATAGCCAGGGGTTCCCCTTGAGAACCCGTCCGGCCAAGAAGCTGGGCTGGAACCCCAGGGCGCCATCGAAGACGTAGGCATAGAGATCATAAGTTTTGGCGTGGAGAAGCGACGCCATATTGAGCGAATAAACCGCCCCCAGGATCAGAAAAGTCAGCACCGCTCCGGGTAGCAGCGCACGATAGGCAGCGGGCTCGCGGTCCCGGCCTTTCCACAGAACCACGCAACCCAGCCAGAGCAAGCTGGCCATACCGAGCGAACCCATCGCCTGGACCAGCAGGGTTGGCACGCCTTCGAATCGTCCCCACACTACGCCCGCCGCTATGGCTGCTCCCAACCCGCTGACCATCGCCACCCGACGCCGCCCGAGCTTAGCGGCCAGGAACAGCAGAAATGCGCCGCCCAGCCCGTATCCAATGAAGGGTTGCCGGAAATCAAGATGGAAGACTGCAGCGACGCTCAGAGCCAGCAGCAGAACCACACCCGCGAGGCGTAAACCTGCGGGGAGAGACTTCACGGTGGGCACATTTTCAGCAGGCATAATTCGGGAAACTGAAACGTACCATTCTCTCAGAGCCGTTCAAACGGGCGGAGTTACGGGCGTAACTGTCTCACTCGTGGGTGCGAGGACTAGATGTCGATCTGCTGCTCCGTATGTCGCCTGAGGTACCAGCAGGGGCTGTACCCGAAGTGTGGGACTACCGACCGCACGCAGGGCTGATCCTGCGGCGCGGCAAACTGGTACTCGACCTTGCCATTTTTTTCGTGGATCACGTACTCGGGTTGAACCGTCACGCTGCCAAAGGGTTCGCGACTTTTCGGTATCCGGTAGCGAAGGGAGAGATCGTCTCCTCCGTACAGCAGCGCCGCCAGCAGAAGGATTCCGCCCAGCACGCGAAGCAGAAGGAGTTTCATGGTGTGAGGTAATAGTAGTACAGCTCGGAAGGGATGGTTTGCCTTCGGCGTTGCGGTTCTCACCTCAGACCACAAAATACTTTGCCCTGGGATGGTGCACCACAATCGCCGAGGTCGATTGCTCTGGCTCTAACAAGAACCCCGAAGTCAGCCTCACTCCTACATTCTCCTCCGGGTGAAGCAGCGCGAAAAGCTTTGTCTGATCCTCCAGGTTCGGACACGCAGGATAACCGAACGAATAGCGCGAGCCGCGATATTTCTGGTGGAACAAATCGCGAATGTGAGGCGAGTCCTCACCTGCAATACCAAGCTCCTCGCGCATTTTCTTATGGAGATACTCGGCCAGCGCTTCAGCAGTCTCCACACTCAGCCCGTGCAGATACAGATACTTGGTGTACTCCCCACCCTCAAACAATCGCTGCGTCTCCAGCGACGCTTTCGCTCCAATGGTTACGAGGGAGAGCCCAATCACGTCCATCTTTCCAGAACTCTTCGGAGCAAAGAAATCCGCGATACTCAGCTTTCGCCCTTCCCTCTGCCGGGGGAAGGTGAAGCGCAGTATTTCTCGCGTCGGAACAGCAGCCTCCGGCTCATACACAATCACATCATTTCCGTCGCCCTGTGCCGGGAAATACCCGTACACCACCTTCGGCTCGAACAGCCCGCTGGCCATGACTTCCTCTTCAAGCTGCTGCTTGATGGGGCGGAACTTTTGCTCGACCAGCCGTAGATAGTCTTCCTGTGAAGCCGTCTTCAGTTGCCACTGGTTCTTGAACAGAGCGGTGTCATTGATGTAGTGAAATACTTCCCGCAGGTCGAAATCTTTCTTGACGCGCACGCCCCAGAAGGGCGGCACCGGAATGTTCTCGGCATCGCCGACCACCGGGCTGCGCTCTGCAAACACTGGGCCGGTTTCCTCGTCCACCGCAGCAGCTTTGGCGTATTCCTTGACCGTGCGTCCTTCCTTGAGGCGGGCCTGCTTGCCGCCGTTGGCCGTGGCCAGATCTTCCATGATGTGCAAGCCGGCAAAGGCGTCGTCGGCGTAAAAGACGGCGTTCGAATATTCGCGCCGCAGATCGTCTTCCACATACTTGCGGGTAAGCGCGGCACCGCCGCAGATCACCGGAAACTCCAGCTTCTGCCGCTCCAGATCCTGGATCACATACTTCATTTCCAGCGTGGACTTCACCAGCAGCCCGCTCAGCCCAATGGCATCGGCCTTATGCTCGAGCGCGGATTTGATGATGGTGTCGCCCGCCTGCTTGATCCCGAGATTGACCACCTTGTATCCGTTGTTCGACAGAATGATGTCCACCAGATTCTTGCCAATGTCGTGAACATCGCCTTTGACCGTGGCCAGCACGATGGTGGCTTTCTGCGAGCCGGCTTTCTTCTCCATCTTGGGCTCGAGGAAGGCAACCGCCTGCTTCATCACCCCGGCGGAGTCCAGCACCGAGGGCAGCTGCATCTTGCGTGCGCCAAATAGGTCTCCCACCGTGCGCATGCCGTCCAGCAAAACCGTATTGATCAGTTCCAGCGGAGAATATTGCGCCAACGCTTCTTCCAGCAACTCTTCCAGACTCTTCTTGTGCGCACCCTCGCCTACAGCTTTTTCCCCGTTGATGATGGCAAATTTCAGCTTGTCATCCACCGACAGCGTATCGACGTGCGCTTTAGTCTCCGATTCCCCTTTGTTCTTTTTCCCGGCGAAGTGATTCATGTACTTCTGCAAGGGGTCGCCGTCGGACAGCGCATCACGGTAAATCAGCTTCAGCGCCAGGTCGACTTCTTCCTGAGGAATCTTGTAGAGCGGATAAATCTTCGAGTAGTTGACGATGGCCATATCCAGGCCGTTGTTTACCGCCTCGTGCATAAAGACAGAGTTGAGCACGCGCCGTGGATAGGCGTCGAGGCCGAAGGAAATATTGCTAACGCCGAGGATCGTCTTCACCTCGGGCAGTTCCTGCTTGATGCGCTTGACCGCCGCCAGGGTCTCAATTCCCGCGGAGCGATAATCTTCCTGCCCGGTTGTAATAGGTAGAGTCAGCGCGTCGAAGATGAGGTCGATGCCACGAAGCCCGTACTTCTCCGTCGCCAGTTTGTGGATGCGCTTGGCGATGGCAACTTTCTTGTCCGCGGTCAGTGCCATCCCATCTTCGTCGATGGTCAGCGCAATTACAGCCGCGCCGTAGCGCCTCGCCATGGGCAGAACTTTGGAAGTCCGCTTCTCGCCGTCTTCCAAGTTGATGGAATTGATAATGGCCTTGCCGGGAATGCGTTTCAACGCCTCTTCCACCACATCTGCTTCGGTGGAATCGACAAGAATGGGCGCAGGCACGCGGGTCGCGACTTTCTCCAATATCGAGGTGATGTAGCCTTTTTCGTCTTCGCCCACAATTGCGCAGCACAGGTCGAGCATGTGCGAGCCTTCAGCCACCAGCTTCTTGGCCAGCGCCAGAATGTCGTCGTATTTCTTGCCGCGCACCAGGTTACGGAATTGTTCCACCCGGGTCGTGGTGTTCATCTCTTCCGCGACCACCAGCGGTTTGGGATCGAGATCAAGCGGCACGGACGTGTAAGCGCTGGACGCCGCTGCCGTAGGCTTGACGTCGCGCTTGGCCGGTTCTACGGCTTCCACCGTGTCCACCACGGCTTTGAGATGCTCCGGAGTCGTACCGCAACAACCGCCCACGATGCGCACGCCGTATTCGGCGACGAAGCGCTTGTGATACTGCGCCAGTTCGGCCGGAGTTAGCTTGTAAACTGCGCGTCCGCCCTCGTTCTGGGGTAAGCCGGCATTGGGCAGCACCGAAATGATCTTGGTCGAATTGAGGCCGAGAAAGCGCACAGCATCGTTCATCTCCTGCGGCCCGGTGGCGCAGTTGAGCCCGATGACATCCACGTCGAAAGGTTCGAGCGCGGTCAGGGCAGCGCCAATCTCGGTACCAAGCAACATGGTTCCGGTGGCTTCGAGCGTGACCTGCACGGTTACCGGCAGACGCTTCCCTGCCTTCTGCATGGCGTCGAAGATCCCAACCAGCACCGCTTTAGCTTGCAGCAGATCCTGACAAGTCTCCGCCAGGAGCACGTCCACGCCGCCTTCGATCAGCGCCCCAGCCTGTTCGGCGTAGCCCGCGACCATGGCGTCAAAGCTGATATGTCCCAGCGAAGGGAGTTTCGTTGTCGGTCCAATCGAACCAGCCACAAAACGCGGCTTATCTTTGGTCGAGAACTGTTGCGCGACTTCTTTCGCGATCTTCGCCGCGGCGATATTGATCTCGGCGGTTTTATCCTGCAAATCGTATTCCGCCAGCACCACCCGCGTGGCACCGAAGGTGTCCGTCTCGACGACATCGCAACCCACATTGAAGAAGCTGGCATGAATGTCTTTAATGATGTCGGGCCGGCTTAACACCAGCAGTTCGTTACATCCTTCCTTGCCCCAGAAATCGTCCACACTGGGGTTACGGTACTGGATGTTCGTCCCCATAGCGCCGTCGTAGATGACGACGCGATCCTTCACGGTTTGGAGAAAGTCAGACATGGACCTCTGTCGTTAGTCGTTAGTCGTTGGCCACGGAAACCCTAAGTCTTATCGCGGTCTTATCGCCTTGGCTAACCACCAACGACGAACGCCCAACGACGGTTTCATACACGAACGCCGGTCCTCGGCTGGGGGACCGGCGTCATACCGCTATTTCCACTTAGGAATTAACTTCCCTGCCCGGGTATCGCCGAAATCCCTTCCGCCACTTCCGCCTGATTAAATACCGCGTTGGCTCCCATATGGGCTGGCCGGGGGGCCAGCATCTGCTCTTTGCGGTAGATCAGGCCGCTGGCGTTGAAGCTGGCGATTTCAAATCCATGCCCATGGGTAATCGCATCCGTCGGACAGGCCTCCACGCAATACCCGCAAAAAATGCACCTGTTGTAGTCAATGTTGTAGACCTTGGCATAGCGTTCGGCGCCGCTGACGCGATGTTCGGCGGTGTTCTCGGCGGCCTCGATATAGATGCAATTCGAGGGGCAGGAGGCGGCGCACAAGAAGCAGGCCACGCACTTTTCCAGGCCATTCTCGTCGCGTTGCAGAACATGCACACCGCGGAAGCGCTCCTGAAACTTGGCGCCGCGGAGTGGTCCCGGGCCATCGGGATAGTTTTCCACCTGCGTGGGCTGGAACATCTCCATGAAGGTGATGCTCATCCCCTTGGCAATGGCCGCGATGTCTTTCAGGATCGGCATGTGCTCCTAGTATACCGGAAGGCGCGCCGCGCCTGCTTCCGGGTGGCGGGTGACCGGTCACCAAAGGTATCTCCCTCACCCCTTCGCTAGAATGGGCAGAGGAGGGCGACTCGTGCGTTCCTGGCTGTGGGTGATCTGCGTCGGGTTCGTGATCGGAGCTGGCCAGAAGGGTGCGGCCGATCCCGTCCAAGGCCCATCCTCAAGTCCGCTCGAACTTTCGCCCGCCAAGATCGACTTTGGCACCTGGCCTGCTGGCGCCAGGAGCCAACCCAGGACCGCAACGCTCACCAACCAGAGCAACCATAGTGTAAGTATTCGTGACATCGTCGCATCGGGCATCGACTTCTCCGAGACCGATACCTGCCAAGGTACGCTCGCGGCGGGCGCACACTGCACCATCGACGTCACCTTCGCGCCTGCCATCACCGGTTTGCGATTGGGAGCGGTTCTGGTTACCACTGACTCCCCGGGCTCCCTTTTCCTGGTGCTTACGGGCACGGGAGAGTAGTTTTCCTCAAGCTACATTATCTTGACGGTTGTTTCCGGAATGCGACTTGGTGTAACGTACCAACCCGACATCCGGGCGTGTAGCAAAACCCGCTCCAGATAAGGCTTCCCGAACTTTCGGAAAATGGGGGAATGCAATGACATTGCGCAAGCTGTTGTGCTTGCCCGCTCTGGCTGCTTTCGTCGCTTTGACAGCAGTCTCATTTGCCCAGACTTCACAAGTGGACGGTCATGGTGCGGGCATTGCGCCCAGCCTGCTGGAGCGTCCCGCTAACCCGCCACTGGTCAACCTGGGAAAGGAAGCGAACCCCAGAGTCTTGACTGCACCGGTCGCTCCTCCCGCCTCCGGCGATGACAACGAGAACACTACCCCAACCGCCTGGTGGATCTATACCGGGCAAAGCGCCACCGACATAACCAATACGGTCAACAGCCTGAATGCGCGCATTATCGATATCAACGTAGATTCCTTTTCGCCCTACTCGTTCACCGTTACCTACGTCCACGACACCGGCTCCTACGCCAAGACCTGGTGGTGGTATTACGGCATCGACTCGTCGAGCCTGCTCAGCCTTCTGAACACCAACAACGCCCGTGCTATCAGCTTCAAAGCGTACGACATCGGCAGCGGCGATATCCGGTATGCGGTGGTCATGATTGCAAATACGGGAGCTGATCAGAAGGCCTACTGGGTTTACTCGGGCAAAACCGTCGATGAGCTGTCCAGTTTGCTCAGCACCAATAATGCCCGGCTGACTTCGATTCAATCCTACAAAACCCAGGGCAAAACCCGGTACGCGGCTATCATGATCAGCAATACTGGCGCGGATGCGAGCGCCTGGTGGTGGTACGTGGGTGCCACCTTGAGCGAGATCAGCGGGCTGGTTACTACCAATAACGCCCGCATTATCGATGTGAACCACGCTGGCAGCGGGACTTTCAACGTAATTATGGAGTCCTGCGCCAACGGCTGCGCGGAATGGTGGTGGTACGTAGGGATCACGCCAGATCAGGCCGTGTCGATTGCCATCCAGAACGGCGCCCGCATCGTTACCGCCAACACCTATTCCGGCTGCGGCGGGACATGCTTCGACGTCGCCATGATCAACAACGTCAACGCGATTACCACCCGAGTAGGCAACATCCTGCGGTCCAACGGCGTGGGGGGCGTGCAAGGCCTCTATTTAAAGCAGGTGGGCAAGTCGGTGCTGGCGAATCTGGAAGACAACGTGACCTACGAGCCTGCCAGTTCGATCAAAGTCCTGGCCCATCTGTACGCCATCACCCAGGTGCAATACGGCACAGTCAGCCTGAAGAAGAAGATTACCCACTATACCAACGGGCCCGCGAGTTGCCCGGACCCGCCGATTGTGAAGGGCACGGAACCGCTGATCACGGCGTTGCAGGAGATGATGTGGCATTCCGACAACGCCCGGACGCGGGAGATTACGGACTTTTTCGGTGACGCCAACATCAACGCTTTTGCCAAGACGATTGGGATGAAGCACACCTCGATCAATCACATCATCGGTTGCGGCGGGCCGACCCCTGACAAGATGACACAAGACGACGCTGCCGTGCTGTATGGGGCCGTGGCCAAACAGACGGTACTGGATCCCATTCATCGCGGCATTTTTTACAGCCTGATGGCGGGCAAAGCGGAGTACGAGGTGGATGGGTACGACTGGACCGGCATCTGGGACGCTGATATTCCCAACATCATCTCTCAGGAAGCGCCGTCCGACTATACCGCCGCTCAGAAACAAGCCTTCCAAAACGCCATGAACCTGGCCTACAAGGCAGGCAGTTATGTCATCTGCCAGAACGACTCTTGCAGCAGCATTCTGGAGCATCTCTCCGAATCGGGCTGGTTCGAAGTCCCGTTCTGTGAGGGCAGTTCCACTACCCTCAACCAGTACGTGTTCGGAATCTTCCTATCGAAAGCCCCGGATAATTCCTGGTTCAACGGCAAGACCACGGCTGCAGACAAGAATTTCAACAACGCCAAGAGCGAACTGCTGCGCGAGCAAATCCAGGCAGGCTTGGACTCCTGCGATCAGAAGAGCCTCAAGATCGTCAGCCTAAGCCCGGCTCCTCTTACGTTCTCCGCCCGAACGGTGGGGAGTTCCAGCTCTGCCAAGACCGTCACTCTGCATAACAAGCAGAACGTGGCAGTAACCGGGATTAGCGTTAAGGCGACTGGTGATTTTTCGCAAACTAATAATTGTGGCACTGGTATCGCGGCGGGAGCGTCCTGCATGATTTCGGTGGTCTTTAAGCCCACCGCAGTCGGCGCAAGAAATGGGGCGCTGGTGGTCGCGGACGGAGCTTCGAACACTCCGCAAGGCGAAGAACTGATCGGAACGGGGAAATAGTGCCAGGTCGGTATCGTGTCGTGTGTTTTGGTTGCCGCCCCCAGGCTGCAACCGAAACTTTTTGCGCCTCCTCAAGCGATTCCGAGCACCTGATTGAAAAATCCGATCAGGTACTTCCAAATCAGGTAATAGGCAATCAGTCCAAAGGAGAAACCGATCGCAAAGAACGTATACGGAACAGTAACCGCCTGGAAATATACGATGCCCCCTGGCTGGAGCGTCAGGATTCCCAACGTCCGTCCTAAGAGATATCCACCAGGCATCAGCAATAGGGGAAGGATCGCTCCGTGAAAGCCGATTGGCAGACGGTGCGGGTGCAATCGAAGGTAGAACATGTTCCAGAGTCCAAAGACGCTGGGCACGATCGCCATGGGAAAGATCATGGCTCGTTCGATCGGGATGGGGACCTGACACACGAAGCGCGCGATCACGAATCCCGTCAGCAGTAACAACAAAACAATTGTAGGCACCACTATGCCCGCCATGTAAGCACGCAGATATGGATGCGTATTCATAGGACCTCCCTCGTTTACAAGTGATAGAGCAGCACCGGAATGCCGCCGGGCGCGAAGCAGAGCCAGAGCGCGAGCGCGGCCAGCAGAGCCCAGTCAAACCATGGCACAGGAGCAGCGCGTTCCTGCAAGCGGTCGAGCAGATGCGGCCAAAGGTCGCGTTGCGGCTCGCAGTCAACGGGGCCAATGCTTTGTTTCAATAGTTCAACGATTTTGTCGTCGTTTTGTTCATTCATGGTTCGATACCCATCTGGTTCAGTTTCTTGCGCAAGATACGGAGCGCTCGGAAGACGCGCAATTTGACTGCTCCAACCGAGATTCCAAGTACCTCCGCAATGTCCTTATATGGTTCCTCTTCGATCAGGGCCAACGCTGCGGTGACCTGCAGTTTCGCCGGCAACTGGCGGAAAGCTCGCGCGGTCCGCTCACGTATATCCCGCTGCAGGACAGGGTCGGGAAAAGCCGCGGCCGGAACGTCCTGGGACAGAGATTCTTGCGGATGCGCGCACTTCAAATGATCCAGCGCCACGTTGGTTGCGATCCGCCGCGCCCAGGCAACGAAGCTGCGCTTGGGATCAAAGCGTGCGTGCGCCCGGTAAATCCGCCAGAGCGTCTCAATGGTAAGATCCTCGGCCACTCCGCGAATCGCGGACGATGCGGACGATCCAGCGATAGACTTCTCCCTGAAACTGCCGGAACAGCGCCTCGAAGGCGTCGAGATCGCCATGCGCGAACTGCCCCAGCAGGTCGGATTGCTCTTCCGGCGCCGGCATTTGTTCTTCCTATATACGCTTACGGGGAGAAGTGGGATAGGGTTACAGAATTCTTCGGGCTGTCCTCACGCGAACTATTCGATCCCTAAGTCTTTCCACTTTTTGTCGACTATGGCTTTGGTCTTTTCATCCATTAGGATTTCGTCGGGCCAGGGGCGGATGAAGCCTTCGCTGGGCCATTTGCGGGTGGCGTCGATGCCCATTTTCGAGCCGTAATTCGGCAAGCGCGAGGCGTGGTCGAGGGAATCGACTGGGCCGAGGGTGAACTGGATGTCGCGCTCGGGGTCGATGTGGTTGAGAACCTTGAGCGTAACCTCGCCGAGGTCCTGCACGTTCACGTCTTCATCCACCACCAGAATGCACTTGGTGAACATGGCCTGGCCCAGCGACCAGATGGCGTTCATCACTTTGCGGGCCTGGCCGGGATAGGACTTCTTGATGGAGACGATCATCAGGTTGTGGAAGACACCTTCGACGGGAAGATTGATGTCCACCAGTTCCGGGATGGTGAGTTTCATCAGCGGCAGGAAGATGCGTTCGACGGCTTTGCCCATCCAGCCGTCCTCCATCGGAGGCTTGCCGACGATGGTAGTGGAGTAGATAGGCTCTTTGCGGTGCGTGATGCAGCTGAGGTGAAACACCGGATACAGATCTTCAAGAGAATAGAAGCCGGTGTGGTCGCCGAAGGGGCCCTCGGTGCGGAGCTCGTCGAGGTGAACGTGGCCTTCGAGGACGATTTCCGCGGTGGCGGGGACTTCGAGGTCGACCGTCTCACACTTTACTAGTTCCACCGGCTTCTGCCGCAGGAACCCGGCGATCAGATATTCTTCCACGTCGGGCGGCGCGGGAACGATCGCAGAAAAAGTAATCGCGGGATCGGTGCCAATGGCGACGGCGACTTCCATCTTGCCACCGGGTCTCTCGCCCTCGGCAAGGACGGAACCACCCGACGATCGAGCCATGATATCCACTGAAGCGCGAGCAGCGTCCAATGCAGGCACGGGCGTCCCCGCCCGTGCGGCGGCCCGCAACATCTCGCGATAGTGCTCCGCTCCGACCTTCTGGCGCTGCCAGTGCATGCCGGCGGTGCGCTCGTCATAAATCTGCATGCGATACATGCCGACGTTGCGCTTGCCGGTTTTGGGGTCGCGCGTGATCACGCAGGGCAGCGTAATGAAGCGGCCGGCGTCCTTTGGCCAGCATTGCAGTACGGGGAAATCAAGCAGCGAGAACTTGTCACGTTTGATGACTTCTTTGCAGGGTCCGGTGGAGACTGTTTTCGGAAAAAACTTTCCCATCTCGGCCAGCATGGGAAGCATTTTCACTTTGTCGAGGAAGCCTTGCGGAGACTTCACGTCCATGAAAGCACGGATGCGGTCGGCGACTTCGTCGAGTTTTCCGACCTCCAGGGCGAGGTTCATACGGCGGGCGGAGCCGAATTGGTTGATCAGGAGTTGCGAACCGGGATGGCCTTTGAGGTTCTGGAACAGCAAAGCGGCGCCGCCGGACGAGGATGCCCGCCCTCTGTCCGCCGGTTTTCCCTTGCTTACCCGGTCGGTGATCTCGGAGACTTCGAGGATGGGGTCGACTTCGGTGCGGATTCGCTTCAGCTCGCCGGCGCGGTCGAGAGCGGCGATCCATTCGCGCAAGTCGTCGTAGGCCAAAGCTCCTCCGCTGCGAAACGCGATTATAAAGCAGCCACAGAATTAACCACAGAGTGCACGGAGAACCCTACTCACCCTTTGTAATTCTTTTGTAATTCTTTCCAATTTGAGCCCGATATCACTGCCACGCCCCCTGCCAGAAGTCTAGGCTTCTGTTGAGGACTCAAATGGAAACTCATCCCCGTGGAACACACGCGCGTGTCTTGCTGACCTCAGTGTTCGGTCCCTACGCACAGGACGACGAATTCGGCAGCCGGGCAATTAACCCGATGGAACTGTATCAGAACCAGGTGACACGGGCGCAGGGTGCGTTCTCGCTGCGCATGTTTCATCGTTCCTGGGGAATCATGTTGATCCAGGCGAACATCCCGGCGCCTTGCACTTTGCTCGACTTTCCAACGCGCGAGGACTTTGCCCGCGAACTGGCAGCACAGGAATACGACATTGTCGGCATATCCTCCATTATTGTGAACGTCGGAAAGGTACGGGAGATGTGCCGCATGGTGCGGAAACTCTCTCCGAAGTCAGTCATCGTCGTGGGTGGGCACGTGGCGGCAGTCCCCGAACTCGAGACCACGATCGATGCCGACTACATTGTGCGAGGCGAGGGGATCTCCTGGATGCGGCGTTATCTGGGCGCCGACGAGCACGCGGCTATCCGGCATCCCGCGATTGTTTCCGCGCTGGGTTCGCGCATCATGGGGGTGAAGCTGCCGGATGGTCCGGGCTCTACGGCGGCAACCATCATTCCGTCCGTGGGGTGTCCCATGGGCTGCAATTTCTGCACCACGTCGGCTTTCTTCGGCGGCAAGGGTAAGTTTTTCAATTTCTACGACACGGGAGACGAGCTTTTTGAAGTGATGAGCCAGGTGGAAGCCGAGCTCAACGCTCACGCCTTCTTCATGATGGACGAGAATTTTCTATTGCACCGGACGCGAGCCATGCAACTGCTGGAACGCATGAAAGCTGCGGGCAAGAGCTGGGCGCTGTCCGTATTCGCGTCCGCCAACGCCATTCGCAAATACAGCATGCAGGAACTGGTCGAACTTGGAATTTCATGGTTGTGGATGGGACTGGAGTCGCCGCGGTCAGACTATGCCAAACTGCAGGGCGTTGACACACGACAACTGACTCACGAACTTCGCGAACATGGTATCCGCGTGCTGGGTTCCACAATCGTGGGTCTGGAACACCACACCTGCGACAATATTGCGGGCGAAATCGAATATGCCATCGCCCACAATACCGACTTTCACCAGTTCATGTTGTACACCCCAGTCCCCGGGACCCCGCTTTTTCAGCAAATGTCAGAGCAGGGACGAATGCTGGAAGGAATTGACCTGGCCGACGTCCACGGCCAGTACAAGTTCAACTTCAAGCACGCGGCCATTTCGCGGGACGACTCCAAACGCTTTCTGGATTGGGCCTTCTGGCGCGACTTCGAACGCAACGGACCGAGCCTCTACCGCATTTGCCAGACCATGCTACAAGGCTGGAAACGCTACAAGGACTATCCGGATGCCCGGGTCCGGGAACGGTTTACCCGGGAGATGACGAAACTGGGCACGACCTACAATGCGGCGCTCTGGACCATGGAGCACAAATTCAGAAAAATCAATCTTGAGGTCAGCGAACAGATCCACGGGTTGCGCCGGGAGGTAGAAAAAGAATTCGGACTGGCGGCGCGAGTCACGGCAAACCTGCTGGGTCCGGTGCTGTTGTGGACCACGCGACGCGAGGAGAAGCGGCTGGCCTCCGGCAAAACCTACGAGCCCCCGACGATCATTGAGCGACGGAATTGGGGAGTCGCGTAGCCACGATTCCCGTCCTTATTGCCTGTGACAAACTTTTGACATCCCAAGCTGCCCCGGTGTGCAACGGCTTGTTACACTTGCATCTAACATTGTTAAGGTTGCAAAACAGTGGGGACTGACGGCTTGAAACGGCGGGTGGTAATTACCGGGATGGGTGTGGTTAGCCCCAATGGGGTGGGGAATTCTGCTTTCTCCGAAGCTATTCTCGAAGGCCGCAGCGGGGTACGGCGCATCAGTCTCTTTGACCCGTCGGAGATTCCCGTACAGATCGCCGGACAAGTTCCCGATTTTGACGAACTGGCGTGGGTAGAGAAGCGCGATCGCAAGCATGTGTCGCGGGTGTTGCCTCTGGCACTGGCGGCCGCGACCGAAGCCCTGGCAGATGCCGGCATCGATGCGTCTTCGCTTTCCTTGGAGGAGTTGCGACGCTTCGGTGTGATTATGGGCTCGGGCGGAGGATCGCAGGAGTTTACGGAAGAACAATACCGCTTGTTTTTTCACCAACAATATAAGCAGATGAGCCTCTTCTGTGTACCCACCGGTGTGATGGGCGCACTTTCCAGCGAACTCAACGTGCGCTTTGGCCTGCGCGGTGCCAGCCACGTCATCACCACCGGCTGCACTTCCTCGACCGACGCGTTTGGGTATTCTTTGCGGCAGATTCAATCGGGACGGCTGGACATGGTGCTGAGCGGAGGCGCCGATGCGCCCATTGCCCTCGGCATCGTCAAAGGCTTTATCCTCATGAAAATTCTGACTGACTCGTGGAACCAGGCTCCGCAGCGCGGGTCGCGGCCGTTCTCCGTGAACCGGGATGGTTTTGTTCTGGCTGAGGGCGCGTGGATGTTCATCTTGGAAGAATTCGAGCACGCCCGGGCGCGCGGAGCGAAGATGCTGGCGGAAATCTGCGGATACGGGTCGACTTGCGAGGCATTTCATCGCGTGCGTCTGCAGGAGTGTGGGGAGGAGCCGGCGCGGGCCATCGGCCTGGCTATGGAATCCGCGGGAATCTCGCCGGCAGATGTGGACTACGTAAATCTGCACGGCACCTCCACCCAGCTCAACGACCGTATTGAAACCCGGGCGCTCAAACTGGCCCTGGGTGCGCGCGCGCGCAGCGTGCCAATGTCTGCGTTGAAATCACAGATTGGCCATCCTCAGGGAGCGTGTGGCGCGGCGGGCGTGGCCGCGACTATCGTTGCCATGCACAGCGGCAGGATTCCGCCCACTATCAATCTGGAATCGCCCGACCCGGAATGCGATCTGGATTATGTGCCCGAAGCTGGAAGGAAGAAATCGATCGAGCACGCGATTTGCAACTGCATCGCGTTCGGGTCGAAGAATTCGGCTTTAGTGTTGAGGAAATGCGCCTAACGTGGTGTTTGGCGACGCTGCCGCCTGCGTACAGGCAGCTCTCAGTTTCTGGTTCTCAGTTCTCAGCTAGATAGATCGGCCGCCGCAGGTCAGGCTTTTTCCTTGGGTGCCATCAACGACATGAGCGCGTCCACGCCGCTACCCTTCCCTTCGCGCTCCTGTTCTGAGAGATCGATCCCCCAGAAGTTGTTCTGTTGTTCGAGCGCCTGAACTCCCGCCTGCAATTCGTGAGGAGCAATCTCGTTCACCCACATTACGCGGAAGTTCGCCTTCTTGGCGCCGCGTTGCAGGGAAATGATCTCCCCTGATTTCAGTTCGACATGCAGACCGCCGAGCCGCGCCCCGACATAGGTAAGGTCGAAGGTATGGGCAAGATGAGTGGATCCCCCGATCGAGACTTTGACCGGCAGTACCATCTTCGTGCGCCTGGATTTGCGCCGCTCGGATGACATGGGACCTTATTATCTTGGTGAGACCGTGGGCAGGAGAAGATTACCAAAGTCACTCTGGCCGGGCTGATCCGCGATGCTTAGAAGCTCAAAAGGTGTAGGACGGTGCTCTCCACCGTAGACCAAGCCCGGGAACGTGGGTCGATCAGTGCAAAGTGATCCGCCGTCGATATCTCCGAGTAATGCACATCCTCGCCCTTTCTTTTCTTCTGTTCCGCATAACCGCGGCTGAAATAAGACGGGACAATATCGTCGGACGCTCCATGAATCAGCCATTGGGTAGTGGCATGGCTGATGCTGAGGTCCATGGGATCAGCCTCCCGATAATGTTCAGGGACCTCCTTGGGCGTGCCGCCGAGGAACTCGACAACCGCGTTGTTGCTGAGGTGCAACTCAAAGGCCTGCTGCAAATCGACGACGCCTGCCAGGGAAATAACATTCTTGATTGAGGGTTCGTGCGCCGCCAGGCACAGCGCCAGCTGCCCACCGGAGGAGTGGCCCATCACCAAGGTTTTTGTCGACGAGGCGTTGTAGCGCTTCGCGATTTGCGGCAGGAACCGGTAAGCATTGCGAATATCCTCGAAGGTTCCAGGCCAGCCTCCGCCGGGATTGCCCACGCGGCGGTACTCAATATTCCACGTAGCCAATCCTCGGGCCGTAAGTGCGGCGCAAAGATGCCCGGCGTGAGTCAGGTCGTACTTGGCGCGCCAGAAGCCGCCGTGGATGTTCATGACGATGGGGAAGGGACTCTTCGTTTTTGGCAGACGGATATCGCCGAATTGGTTGGAATCGGTTCCGTACGCGATCCGGGCATCGGCAGCAGGAGGCGGGAGGGTGAGAATCTCGTCCGACATGGGGACAGTTTACACAGGGAAAAGAAAGCGATTACCCCAGGCCCGGTGGAGAACAAGGAACAGCGCGTGCAATCACGGAGCCGGTTCCGGATTCAGCAGTACCACCACCCCTTCCCCCCAACCGTACTTGCTGCGAGACTGCTCCTGAATTGCGCGATGCAACTCAGGTTCGACTTCTGGCGAGACGAACTCCGCTCGCGCGGCGAACTTCTTTCCAGCGGCTCGCACTTCCACACGGGGATCCGCCTGCAGGTTCTGCACCCAATGCGAAGTGGGATATTCCGCAATCACGTAAAAGCGGCTGTCGTGGTGGGTGAACCAGATCTCGATTTCGCGCAGGTGGCCGCTCCGCCGTCCGCGAGTGGTCAGATAGAGATAGGGCTCGCGTTCCAGCGCCGTCTCCCAGGCGGTGTCCGTCGGGGAATTACTGGCCTTTGAGTTTGAGCTTGGACTTGTTTTCCTCAAGGAATTCGCGCAGCTTGTCCGCCGCTTCCAGCAGGCGGGTCCATTGTTCGTAGTACAGGGTGACGGGAAATCTTCCCAGGCCGTAGACGCTCACTCCGCCTTTTTCACTGACGCGGAATTCCAGGCTACCGGTGCGTTTCGGACCCTGCTTCTCCAATTCCGCCAAGCGCGCCTTCAGTTCTTCATATGTCGGTTCAGCCATATTTGTCCTCGAATAAGAGCTTTATGTTGATCACCCCATGATAGGGATTGCGGGGAAATTCGTCGAGGCTTGGAGACAACCTAGCGGGCCGCTCACGCAACTAAATAATTAGTTAACGTTAGGTAGCCTGTTGCGTCTAATAAAGCAAAGAATTAGGGAGGAAGGCATTTGCCCCCGAGTAAGTCTCCAACATTGACCGAGGCCGAATTGAGGCTCATGGATGTGATCTGGGAGAAGGGGCCTTCGACTGTGCAGCAGGTTTTGGAAGCGCTGCCCAGCAGGCCATCCTTGGCTTATAACTCGGTCCTGACCACGATACGCATCCTCGAAAAGAAGGGTTACGTCAAGCATGTAAAGGACGGGCGGGCTCACGTCTATATGCCTTTGGTCGAGCGTGCTGAAGCCACGCGGTCGGAGATCAGCCATCTGCTGCACCGTTTTTTCAAGAATTCGCACGAACTCCTGGTTCTAAACATCCTGGAAGATCAGAAGATGGACGCCGAGGAACTGAAGCGCCTGCGCGAATTGGTCGCCAGCAACCCACGGGAGGACAAGACCCAATGATCGCCTTCCACGAAACTGCGCGCACTCTGGCGGAATGCATGCTCAACAGCATGGTTGAGGGTGTAGCCGTAGCGCTGTTTGCCTGGGCGCTGTTGCGGGTTTGCGGCCGTCGAAGTTCGAATACGCGCTTCGCAGTTTGGTTCTCTGCCTTGATTGCGATCGCCGTGCTTCCCGGGCTGCATGGTTTCGCATCAGCCGCAAGTTCGGCCCGGACAGTAACGCCGGTTGCCGCTCTTACCCTACCCGGTTCGTGGGCAACCGAAATCGCTCTCCTGTGGGCTTTGATTGCCAGTCTGGGTGTTCTGAGAGTGGTCCTGGGACTCCGGCAATTGCGGCGGTTGCGGTCCAACAGTTCTGTAGTCGATCCGGCGAAGCTCGATCCCAGGTTGCAACAAACCCTCCAGGAATTCCGTTCGCGAGCCGTCACTTTGGCGGTCTCCCAGCAGTTGCAAGTGCCGGCTGCGATCGGCTTTTTTGAGGCGCTGATTGTACTTCCCGCATGGTCTCTGCAAGAGCTTTCGACGGAGGAACTGAACTCTATCCTCATCCATGAACTGGCCCACCTACGCCGCTGGGATGACTGGACCAATCTTGCGCAGAAACTGTTGCGGGCACTGTTCTTCTTCCATCCTGCTATCTGGTGGGTAGAGAACCAGGCATCCCTCGAACGAGAGATGGCGTGTGATGACGTGGTGTTGTCGAAGAGCGTCAACCCTCGCAGCTACGCTGAATGCCTGGTCTCCGTGGCAGAGAAAAGTCTCCTGCGGCGAGGTCTGGCCATGGCCCAAGCCGCGGTCAGCCGGATGCGGCACACCACGCAGCGAGTCACGCAGATTCTGGACCGCAATCGTTCGAACGCCACCCCAGTCTGGAAGCCGGCACTGGGCCTGGTGACCGTCTTTTCGGCGGTCTGCCTTATTGGAGTATCGAGGGCGCCGGAGATGATCGCCTTTCAGGACACGGGTCCGAATGTCGCAACCGCCTCGACGCACGCTATGACCATACCGGTCATACCCGCCAAGTGGAGTGAGTCTCAGAATACGTCGCCACTCGATAGGAGTCGCACAAGCCGCGAGGAAAAACCGGGCGCGAAGGCCATGTTGCTCCGGCACCGTGCGGATCCCCGCGCCGTGGATGTGAGCGCACTTCATGCCCGGCTCCTTCCGCCCTGGAGCATCGAAGCGTTGCTGCCCGTGAACGGAATTGAGTTGCCCCCAGACGGCGTGGCCATCCAGACTGTATTTGTAGTCATGCAGGGCGGCGAATACGGCCCCAGTCAGGGTTCTTGGACCCTGTGTGTGTGGAAAGTAACGGTTCGCAGTTCAGGCGACCGGGCCTTGGTCCAAGGCATACTTCCGGCAAAATCCATTTAGAGCTGGACCGGCAGGAATGAGGCGAGTTTTTGTTGTGTGTATTAACTAAAGAATTAGTTGCAAAAAGGAGAGTTAGGAAAATGACAAAGTGGATCAAGCAAGTAAAAGCAATCATGGGACGTCACGCAGCAGTCTCGGTTCTGGCCTTGGCTACGCTGGCTTCCCTGGTCACCTATGAAACCATCAAACCCCTCGCGGCCAGAGCAGCAACGCCGGCGCCGGCGGCGGCTGCCCTCGACGCAGACAGCGTCAGTCCGTTGCTCTCCCTCGACAAGGCTATGGAAACGCTGGCTGCGCGGGTAACCCCGGCCATCGTCAACGTGGCCGTTACTTCGCGCACTAAAGCCGACATGTCGGAAGGTGAAGTCCCTGACGACATGCAGCAATTCTTCGGACAGTTCTTTGGACAGGGAGGACCGGGGAATGGTCAGCACTTCCAGTTCCAGCGGCCGCAACCGCAAATTGAACACGGCATCGGCAGTGGCGTGCTGATTTCGCCCGATGGCTACATCGTCACCAACAACCATGTGGTGGACGGGTCGGTCGATATCCGGGTAACCATGAGCAACCGGAAGATCCTGCAGGCCAGGCTGATCGGCACCGATCCGCTGACCGACCTGGCAGTGATCAAGGTGGACGGAACCGACCTGCCGAGCGTGCCCTGGGGTGATTCCACCAGCCTGCGCCCCGGTCAAACTGTGCTGGCGTTCGGAAATCCTTTCGGCTTCCGTTTTACGGTGACGCGAGGAATTGTCAGCGCGCTGAATCGGCCCAATCCCTACACGGATGACCCGCGCAAACCCGGCGGCTTCATTCAGACCGATGCCGCGATCAACCAGGGCAACTCCGGTGGCCCTCTGGTCGACGCCCGCGGCGAAGTGATTGGCATCAACACCTTCCTGGTCTCGCCTTCGGGCGCGTTCTCGGGGATGGGATTCGCAATTCCGTCGCAGATTGTCCGGCCTACGGTGGAAACCCTGATCCGCGATGGCAAGGTTAGCCATGGCTACATGGGAATCGGCATCAATGATGTGACTCCGGAAAACTCCAAGTTCTTCAAGCTTACCGACGCGAACGGAGCGCTGGTCACGCAGGTCGAACCCAGTTCGCCGGCAGCCAAAGCTGGCCTCAAAATTGGGGACGTCATCACCGAACTCGATGGCCGCAAGGTCACCGATGCCAGCGATCTGCAGATGGCCGTCGGCCTCAAGACTCCTGGGACCACCATCAAGCTAGGAGTCTTGCGCGACGGGAAAGACATGACTCTGCCGGTCACGCTGGAAGCCATGGGCAGCCGCGACAAAGAGGGCAAAGTCTACGCCGAGAACGGCCAGGGCAAGATGCGCTGGGGAATCGGCCTCGCCGATCTGAACAACGAGACGCGGGAACAATTGCAAACGCCGGAGAATATCCACGGCGCGGTGATCGAGCAGGTGAAGCCGGGAAGTTCGGCTGACGACGCCGGATTGCGCCCTGGAGACGTCGTCCTGCAGGTCAACCGGAAGGATGTGCAAAGCGCGTCCGATGTGAAAGACGCGTTGGCCGGGGTACCGAAGGGACAGGATGCGCTGCTGCTCATTTGGTCCAACGGTGGCAGCTCGTTTCGCGTGCTGCACGCTCCGGAAGGTTCGTAAGGTTTTTGTTACAGGTGCCCCACCCTTCTTCGCGTTCTTTGCGAAGAAGGGTAGGGTTGTTTATTGCCTGAATTGGCAGCGGACAGCAGATTCCTCGTCGCTTCGCCCTTCGGAACAAAGTACAGCTAGAACGCAGATCCCGACCCCAGCAGGCTGTACAAAAGAATGATGAGCACGATGCCGGTGAAGATCAGGTAGAGGCGATCGTGCTCTGCGGCAAATCCCCAGATGGCGAATGCCACGCGTGCCACGGGAGTCGCGATTAGCAGGACCAGTCCCAGCTGGATAATGCCTCGGCCGCTCAGGCGGAGCGCGCTGTGGACGATGCCAGGCAAACTTCTGAGGTCGGAAGGTTCACCCTGGAAGACACGGTAACCCGCCGGGGCCAGGCCATGGCGGATCAGGTAAACGGATGCGCCAGCCACCACCACGAACGCAGACAACAGAACCCCGGTGATGAGAAGGTTGCCAATGATCTCTTCGATTGTCTGATCCGTCCAGTCGCGGGTCATTCAGATTCTCCCCGTGATGCCTTCGTAAATCATCTGTGCCCCGAGCACGACGATCACCAGGCTGAATACCAGGCGCAGTACCCTGGTCTCCGCCCTCACCAGAACACGAACTCCCAGCATCGACCCTACCAGAACGCCGAGCATGACCGGCATAGATAGCCCGGGATCAATGCAGCCACGGTTCAAATAAATGCCGGCACTGGCCGCGGCCGTCACGCCGATCATGAAATTGCTGGTGGTGGTGGAGACCTTGAACGGAATCTTCATCGCCTGGTCCATGGCGAGAACTTTGACGGCGCCCGAGCCAATGCCCAGCAACCCGGAAAGCGCGCCCGCTCCGAACATCAAGGTGAACCCGGCGGGCACGTGTTGCACGTTGTAATGCCGGACACCTTCTTCGGAAGGAAAGCTGCCGTTCATACGCAGCCGGGTCGCCACGGAATCTGGCGGAAGGTTGCGCTCTTCCGCCGACCGCGGTTTACGGGAGAGATAGGCGGAATAGAGCAGCGTCACTCCAAAGATAATGGCCAGGGACCGGGTCGAAACCCTGGTTGCCAGGAAGGCCCCGCACAGGGCGCCCAGCGTGGTCGCGATCTCAAGAAACATCCCAATCCGTATGTTGGAGAACCCTTCTTTGACATAGGCCGCCGCCGCTCCGGAGGATGTGGCAATGACCGATACCAGGGAAGCGCCGATGGCGTAGCGAATATCCACCTTAAAGAAAATCGTCAGCAAAGGCACCAGCACGACACCGCCGCCCAGGCCGGTGAGCGATCCCAGCAGGCCGGCAACAAACGATCCCATCGCCACCAGGACGGTGAATTCGAGAATATTCATCGTTGCCCCGAAGCAAGAGTTTGCCACATCCATCGCCAGTCTGAAGGCATCGGCGTGGAAAATCCGCTGTCTTTCGAGGTTCCTCGAGGCGCGCTTTAATTACGATCAATCTTCATCGCGGCCCATCACGGCGCTGGCGGATGCGGGAGAGCCTTATCGCGCTCGAGCACCCACGCCGGAAACTCCGGATGTCCCTGCGCAGGCTTGCCTCGGGTTGTCGCCCAGTGGTCGAGCCAGTCCGTCCCTTCTCCCACGTACGTGTCCGGCAAACTGTAGGCCTGGTCGCTCAGGGCGTCCTCGAGAGATATAAATCGATAACCCCGTTTGCGCATCAGGTCGAGAAGGTCGTTGAGATGATCGGCTTCAAGCTCGTTGGCGTGCAGCAGCAGAATCTGCTTGGGTTCGTAACCGATGAGCTCCTTGGAGAGCTGTTCCGAATAGGCGAAAACAGCATCGGAATACGATAGGTACGAGCTCACCAGCTGTTGCTGCAGAGCTGTGTCTCCCCGTTTCTTGGCGTCTTCGTAAATACGGCCGTACATCCAGTCCCAGGCGTCGAGAGTCACAGGAGCGATGCTGTAACCTCTTTCCACCAGGAAAGCTTCGGCCTCGCGCCGGGTTTCAAGATCGCGTCCGGCGTCAAGATAGGGATGGCGAAAATATCTCAGCTTCATATGGTGCTGAGCGAGCAGGAGGCTGGTAACGGTCTCGCCTTGCACGATTTCATCCTCCCAGGCTTTCAATCCCACCAGGTTGAGCGAGGCGTGGCTGAAGGTGTGATTGCCGAGTTCTAAACCTGAATCAAGCCACATCGACAGAGCTTTAATCCTTTCATCGACCTCGCCGAACTTGTAGAGCTTCTTTTCATTCACAAATCCCACCGCCGGAATTTTCTGTTCGCGGAGAATCGCCACCAACCTGGACGTCATATCGGTGATCGTGGCCGCGGACATGGAATAGGCAGCCCCCGCCGGCAAGTCGTCGATGGTGATTGCTACCTGCCGATCCGGTTGCGGAGCCGCGACACATGTTCCGACAAAGATGCAGAGTATCCACGTCTGATATCGCCATGCCCGACGCAAACGGCGCGCGCGTATCCATTCATTCGGCGGTGCTGGGTCACTCTGCCGGTCTGGTTTGTATTCCCTGTTATGTGTTTGGCGCATCCTTCCTCCTCCCTGACACTACCATGCAAGCCGTCGATTCAGTGGTCAGCAGTGCAAACTTTTCGCCAGAAACAGCAAGTCATTTCACTCTGCCATCAATTTTTCCTCCGCAGCAGCCTGGCATCTGGGCAATTGACAAAGTTTTTACAATCCTGTTGCGCGCCCTTGACGGACCTGTGCTACCCTCTCGCGGCGAGCAAGATCACTGGCTGACCGACCCCTCTCACCGTCAGCGGCGACTGGCTCCCAAGCTGTTTCAATTTAGGCCACACTCTAACTCTACGATGAGGTGCTTTGCTATGGTACGCAAGACAGCGACATTGGCGTGTACTTTTCTGACCATCTGCTGCATGACCCTGCCTGCCTTCAGCCAGGAAAAAGCAACGATCCCCCGCATTAAAGCTAAGTCGTATCACCCACCTTCGCGAGTCAGCCCGGACGCATTCAGCCGAATAGTGAGTAACGAACTGAACTCCGAAGGGCAAGCTTCAACCCCGGCCACCAACCCGCTCCCCCTGACGCACTGGAGCTACAGCGTGAGTTCCAGCCGCGACGGGCTGACTTATTCAGGGGTAATCGTCGGCAAGAAAGCGCTGAGCAAAAGTTCCACATCTGCGAGTATCCCGACCGAGATCATTCCGGTGATCGTGAAGACGGTTTCGCTGGGAACGGCCGTCGATAGCTTCGGCAACATTACGACGGAAAAAGGTAAATCCGGCGACAAGACGACCTTTGATCCGACGGCAGCCGACAACAGCTGCATGGCTTCTCCTAACAACATTCCCGCAACCGTGTTCAAGCAGTCCCCACTGTTCCAAAACGCCGACTTCAATTACGGCGGCACCGATGTGGGCACGACGCAAGCCACGGACGCTCTTCAGCGGGCCAGTTTCTGGACCAGGATCGACCCGACCCAATACCACGTTCTTCTTGGTTCGTTGAAAGTGCTTCCGGCGGTCACGCTGAGCGTCCCAGCTCCAAAGAACGGAGTGGGAGGACTGGCGCTTGATCTTCCGGGCCTCATCGGCTTTTGCGGACGAATCGGATTAGTCGACGTCGACACCATCGACAATTTTGTACTTAGCGCGCTCGCAACGCTGGAGGGGAATGGCGTCACCACCAAGAGCCTCCCGCTATTTATGTTCTATAACACCGCCTTCACAGCGGGTGACCCCACCTCGTTGGCGGATTGCTGCTACCTCGGCTACCACAGCGCCGTGAATGTCGGTACGGCCGCGAGTCCGGTGTATCAAACGTATTCGCCCTTTGATTTCGACATGACGGCGTTTTTCATCAACGATGACAACAGTAGCGTGCTGGACACCGAAGTGGCATCCCATGAGGTCGCAGAATGGATGAACGATCCACTGGGCGGAAACCCAACACCTGCCTGGGGCAATGTGGGGCAGGATGTTGGGATCTGCCAGGACAACCTCGAGGTGGGCGATCCACTATCCGGACTTGAAGCGCCACGAATCGCCATGTCCAATCACTTTACCTATCACCTCCAGGAGTTGGCATTCTTCTCCTGGTTCTACGGAGCCATCGATGGAGGCCCGGCATCCATCGGCCTGAACGGCTGGTTCTCTAACAATGCGTCGTTCTTAACCGACGCGGGGCCGGTTTGCGGCACCAAGCAGTAGATTACGGCGATCCTAAGACCGAAGGGGCCGGGTTCACTTCCCGGCCCTTTTTTCCTTTCGAACTGGATCCGGACTTTCTCTTCTTACGCCACCGGAACCGTGAAGTAAAACACCGAGCCGTGGCCCAGCTGACTGGTAACTCCGATCTCGCCGCCGTGGGCTTCCACTATGGCCTTGGCGATGGCCAAGCCCATGCCGGTGCCTTGCACCTGCAGGCGCTGGTTGCGGCCGCGATAGAATTTCTCGAAGATCAACGACTGCTCGAAGTCGTCGATTCCCGGTCCCCGGTCGGCAACGCTGGTCATCACCATGCGATTCTTGACTTCCGCTGTGATCTGAATCGGCGATTCAGGAGGAGAGTACTTGGAGGCGTTCTCCAGCAGTTGCGCGATGACTTCGGAGATGCGGCCTACATCGATGCGGACGCTTGGGAGATCGTCCGGCAGCGAAAAATCAATCGGATGCTGAGCCAGCACCGCTTTCGATTTTTCAACCGCCTCCTTAATCGCCTCCTGCATCGAGTGCACCCCGAGAAGCAGTTCGACTTTGTTGGCATCCAGCTGGGACATCTCGGCAGCTTCCCCCACTAGACGGTTCAGGCGGTCGCTTTCCTCATTAATCACCGTGAGCAGTTCGTGGCGTTGAGCCTCGTCCAGATTGGGCGCGGAGAGCAGAGAGGTGGCGGACGCCTTGATCGCGGTTAGCGGAGTGCGAAATTCGTGAGTCACCGAATCCAGTAATGCAGTTCGGAGCTGCTCACTTTCACGAGCGGCCTCGGTTTTGCTCAACTTCTCTACGGCACCGGCGCGCTCGATCGCGATGGCAATGAGACTGCTCATCGATTCCATCGTCTCGCGGGACAACAACGTTCCGGAGAGGCCCATGCTCCCTACCACTCGCACCCCCATGCGCAGCGGAATGAATGCAACTCGCCGCTCCAAGTCGATTCGCGGCTCTCCCCGCATGCAGACCAGTTGCAGATCGTGCCTGTCAAGGATGTCGCGGGCAACATCGGAACGGTAAATATCAGGCCGATTGGGCAAGGAGACGGCGGCGGCTTCCACTCCGAAGCACTCGACAATATAGCCAGGGATGGCGTTCAGAAGTTCCGCAACCTTGTCGCTCGACAAGAGCTGCTGGCTGAATTTGTAGAGACGCTCGGCCTCACGCCTGCGCTCGTTGGCGCTCTCCGCCTCCCGCCGCGCCCGTTCCGCCAGCTGGCTGGCGATGATTGCCGTCACCAGGAAGGCGAAAAGGGCGACCCAGTTCTGCGGATCGGCGATCGTCCAGGTACCGATGGGCGGCAAGAAGTAGTAGTTGAAAGCGACTGTAGACATCAAGGCCATGAAGACGGCCGGGCGCAGGCCCCAGTTGGCGGAGACCATCAGAACTGCAAGCAGAAAGGCCAACGCGGCCGTGGTGGGATTGACAGTGATTACAATGTGGCAGGTGAAGACGATCGCCACAACCGCGGCTGCTGCCACGACGTACTGCTGGATTACTCTGATCACGGTTGGCTTCACGCCGCCGATTGTAGCTGACATCGACAATTTTGGCCCGCTAGACGAAAATAGCCGCGATGCCTAAAACACCCGAGCAATGGTTGGAGGAAGCTGCTCCCTCGAAAAAGGGTGGCGTGTTTAAGCTCTTTCTCGGCTACGCCCCGGGTGTGGGCAAGACCTACAGCATGTTAAGCGAAGCCATCCGCCGGCACACCCGCGGCGAAGATGTGGCGATCGGAGTAATCGAATCGCATGGCCGCAAGGCCACCGCCGAGCTGGCAGCGCAATTGGAGGCGGTTCCCCGGAAAAAGCTGGAGTACAAGGGTACGACCTTCGAGGAGATGGACGTCGACGCTATCTTGGCGCGGAATCCGCGCGTAGTCCTGATCGACGAACTGGCGCATACCAACGTGGAAGGCAGCAAACACGCCAAGCGGTATCAAGACGTGCTCGAAATACTGGATGCCGGCGTCGATGTGCTCTCGACCATGAACATTCAGCATCTGGAGAGCATCACTCCCACGGTGCAGAACATTACCGGCATCACCGTGCGCGAGACCGTACCCGACTGGGTGCTCAAGCGCGTCGATGAAGTGGTGATGTCTGACCTGACTCCGGAAGCGCTGCAGAACCGGATGCGGCGCGGAGACATTTACCCGCTGGACCGAGTGGGCCGCGCTCTGGGCAATTTCTTCCGCCCGGGAAATCTCATCGCCTTGCGCGAACTGGCTCTGCGTCAGGTGGCGCACGCGGTCGACCGCAGTCTGGAATCATACCGGGAAAAAGACGATTCCAGCCCTGCCGTCGCGGTGCGGGAAAGGATCGCAGTTTGCATCAGCTCCAATCCGGTAGCCCAGTACCTGATCGCGCGCGGCGCTCGCATGGCGCAGGCCATGGATGGCGAGCTCCTGGTCGTCTACGTGGATATGGGCCAAGACACCAGCGAGAAGAACCAGAAGACTCTGGAGGCCAACATTCAGTTTGCGGAAAACGTCGGCGCCCAGGTTGAGAGAGTCCAGGGAAAGAGCGTGGCGGAGGCAGTAGCTGAGCTGGTCCGCGAAAAACACATCACTCAAGTGGTTTTTGGGCGTTCCGCGACCAGTGGCTTTAGAAGGTATCTTTATCTCTCCGCCATTCACAAGTTCTTGCGCGATGCTCCGCCGGTGGACGTTCACATCGTCACCCAGGAACCCTCCTGAGTCCCTATGCAGGAGCGCCGCCGCATTCTCGTAGTCGACGATGAACCCCAGATTACCCGGGTGCTGCGCACCAGCCTTTCCAGCCAGGGTTACGACATTCGGGTGGCCAACGACGGCGAGACGGCGCTGGAAATTATGAAAGATTGGACTCCCGAACTGGTGATTACCGATCTTTCCATGCCCAACATGGATGGCCTTGAGTTGTGCCGGCGTCTGCGGCCCTCGACCCAAATTCCTATCATCGTGCTCTCCGTGCGGGGAGAGGAACGGACCAAGGTTCAGGCGTTGGACGCGGGCGCCGACGACTACGTTACCAAGCCCTTCGGGATCGAGGAACTACTGGCTCGGGTGCGGGCGAACCTGAGGCGCAGGCCGGTGGGCGAAAGCGAGCAGGCTTCGTTGATCGACGTTGGCGACTTCCACATCGACCTGGCTGCCCACAAAGTGACCGTCCGCCGCAAGGAGGTTCACCTGACACCCAAAGAGTTTGATCTGCTCGTGTATCTGGCCCGCCATAGGGGCAAGGTGGTGGCCCATCGTACGCTCCTGAGCGCGATCTGGGGCGGTCAAAGTACCGAACAGGTCGAATATCTCCGCGTGTTTGTCGGCCAGCTGCGCAAGAAACTGGAACCAGAATCATCCTCGCCACGCTACATCGTTACCGAACCGTGGGTGGGCTACCGGTTCGAACCGGGGGAGTAACCGGACGGTCAAGCATCGAAATCAGAACACCCTCCCTCGACACTCGCTTAACCACAATTGACGCGAGCCCCGGCCTGAAGCGTGCTCTCCACGGACAATCGGCTTACGAACATTCTATGAACTCCTTATTCGATCTTTACGCCTTCAGTTATCCAATGTATTGGAAGGTCGGAGGGAGAAAGTAAATGGTCCTGCTCGCGATCGTGAACATGTTTCTTCTGCTGCTTGGATTTCTAACCAGTCTGCGCAAGAGCAAAGGCGCCAACAGCGATCGGCCGGAAACCAGTCCCGCGTTCAATCAGATCACCGGCTCACATCCTGGTAGCACTCCGGGTCATTGAGTCGCTGCTCGGTACCTTAGTGAAAACTCCTTATGAATTCTTTACGAACTATTGACCCCTCTTTTACGCGCGACGTTGTGGAATAGGTGCAAGCGCCCCCACAAAATATCGGCGTGTTTGGACGATAGCGATGAGACTGGCCCTGGCGATTGTGTGTGCAGCTGCGGTGGCTTTCATGGTGCGCTTTCTCGCGGCTTTGATCAGGGAAGGCATGCGTCTTCCCTTCCGCAGAGTGCAACCGTATTTCGTGAAAAATCCATCAAGGAAGCACGGAGAATTAGTTGTCATGAAATCAGAGGTTAAGCGCAACTATACAAAAGAAGGCGGGAGGCGCGCAGCGTTCCTATTGGCAGCGCTGCTCTTGCTGACGCGATATGTGCACGCGCAAGAAGTGGCATCCCAAAGTCCACCCGCAAGCGCGCAGGAAGTCCAGGAACTGAGAAACCTCATTCGCCAGCTGGAAGCGAAGGTCGACCGGTTGGAAAATGAGCAGCAGAAAAACACTTCCCGTCCAGCCACGCCGGCCAGCGAGACGGCGGCCAGCTCGTCTTCCGGCGTGTCCGTGGAGGCACCGGCTCCGAGCCCGCCAGCCGTGGGTCAGGAAGCGTTGTCGGCTTCAAGTCCGCCCCCCGGCGCTCCTCAGAAGCAACAGAAAGCCGAACCCTTTGCCTTCGCCGATTTCACTTGGTTGAATGGCAACGCGCGCACCAAGGAAGTGCCGCTGGATACGAAGTTCTTTACCCCGGAAATCCGAGCCGACGTTGACTATATCTACGATTTCAATCATCCCAAGGACGACACGATTGGCGGGTCAAGCGAGGTCTTCCGGTCGAATGAATTCCAGTTGACGCAGCTAGGCGTCGGCGGGAACTTTCATTACGACAATGTTCAGGTGAGGCTGATGACGCAGTTTGGCATGTATTCAGAGACCACGCCGCGCAATGACGCCAGCCCATCTCGGGGACAATGGAACTTGGCTGACGCTTATCGCTACGTCTCTGAAGCCTACGGGGGATACCACATTAACGCGCTCGATGGAATCAATGTACAAGCTGGTATCTTCATGTCGTATGTTGGCCTATTCAGCTATTACAACTTCGATAATTGGGCCTATCAGCCATCGTACGTTTCCTCGAACACACCCT
Source organism: Terriglobales bacterium (assembly GCA_049582765.1). Taxonomy (GTDB): domain Bacteria; phylum Acidobacteriota; class Terriglobia; order Terriglobales; family Acidobacteriaceae; genus JBAUUQ01. Next base: position 35,342 of record JBAUUQ010000043.1, on the reverse strand, counting down.
GGTTCTTCAACGGCATGCGAGTGCAGATTTTTCCCAACGCGCACTTGAAAATCGAACCCTGGTTGATTAACGGATGGCAGTCCTATGGGCGATTCAATAACCGGCTGGGTGTCGGAGGGCAAATCCTGTGGCGGCCAAATGAATGGCTGTCGGTGCTTGGTAATCAATACGCGCTGGGAGCGGACGCTCTGAACACTCCCGGCCGCATTCGCTACCATACCGACGACAGTGTCCAGGTAAAGTACTATGACAATCCGGGAACTTTCATCAGCAAAGCTGCCTTTTCACTGACCGGGGACCTGGGATGCGAACACGGCGGTGGGGTGAGTTGCTGGGGTAACTCGGCGAAGGGTCCGAAGCAGAGCTTTATCGGTTTTATGGCGTACAACCGGCTCTGGTTCCACAAGGACTTGTACGGCCTGACGGTGGGCGGCGGGAAGATTAACAACCCGGGACGCTACCTGGTGTTGCTGCCCCCTATCAATGGGGCGACGGCCACTTCGGGGACGCCCTACTTCACCGAGAATCCGGGTGACCCGTACAAGGCGTGGGACATTTCCGGAACGTTTGACTATATGCCCAGCCAGTACATAACCTTCCGCTGGGAGGTTAACCATCGCGCGGCGAATGTGCCGTATTTCTCCGGACCTGGTGGAGTCACACCACCGGGAGGCAATACGGGTGCGCCGGGTTCGGTGGTGGCGGGATGGACCCCGGATCTGGTGAAGGACGAGAACCGGATGAATTGGGCGCTACTGGTGAAATTCTAGAACGCTCAGTGACAAGTTTCTATTGTCATTCGGAGAAGCGGGCGGCGAGGGGTCTTTACGTGTGGCGTCTGGCAAAAAGCAGGTCCCTCGATTGCGCATATGATTCGCTATGCGAATCATACGACTCCGCTCGGGAATGACAGATTGAAATGGGAAGGACAAACGTGCAGGACATCCTTTGGGTGCTGGTGACGGTCGCGTTTTTCGTGATTTCGATTGCCTATGTGCGCTTCTGCAATCACGTGAAGTGAGGTTAAGAACATGAGTCTGGAGTCCCTCATCATGCTCGGGGTATGTGTTTTGCTGATGGTGTATCTGCTCTACGCCCTGTTACGGCCGGAGAAGTTCTGAAATGACAGTCAACGGATGGATTCAAATCCTGGTTTTCCTCGGGCTGGTCCTCGCGGTCACCAAGCCGATGGGCGTCTACATGGCGCACGTGTTCAACCGCGAGAAGACATTCCTCGATCCGGTGTTGCGGCCGCTCGAGCGGTTGCTCTACCGCGTGACAGGAGTGGATGAGAAACATGAGATGGCATGGACCGAGTATGCCGCCTCCATGCTCCTGTTCAGCCTGGTATCGATGCTGTTGCTGTATCTGATCCAGCGGGCGCAGGGACTTTTGCCATTCAATCCGCAGAAGTTTGGCGCCGTGAATCCGCCAGCCCTGGCCTTTAACACCGCCGCCTCTTTTACCACCAATACCAACTGGCAGAACTACGCCGGCGAAGCTACCATGAGCTACTTCACCCAGATGGCGGGTCTCTCTTATCACAACTTTGCTTCGGCGGCGACTGGGATTGCGCTTGCGATCGCTTTTATTCGCGGCATCGCGCGCCGCCAGATGGAGACCATCGGCAACTTCTGGGTCGACTTCGTGCGCAGTTGCCTGTGGGTGTTGCTGCCCTTCTGCGTTGTGGGGGCTTTGGTTCTGGTTTCTACCGGCGTGGTGCAGAATTTCAAACCCTATGACACGGCCAAGCTGGTGGAACCCCAGCAGGTTCAAACAACCGGCGCTGACGGGAAAACCGTAACCTCCACCTTGACCACTCAAACCATAGCCCAGGGGCCGGTGGCATCGCAGGAGATCATCAAGGAGTGGGGCACCAATGGCGGCGGGTTTTTCAACGCGAATAGCGCACACCCCTTTGAGAATCCGACTCCGTTTTCGAATCTGTTAGAAATGTTTTCCATTTTTGTCGTTTCGGCGGGCCTCACCTACACGCTGGGCCGCATGACCGGGTCGCCGCGTCACGGGTGGGCGGTATGGGCCTGTATGGCGCTTCTTTTTCTGGCGGGTGTTACGACCGCCTACTGGGCTGAAGCGCGTGGCAACCCACTGCTGGCCGGAGTCAATCAGCAGCCCACCGCGACCCAGTCCGGCGGCAACATGGAGGGCAAAGAAGTTCGCTTTGGCATTGCCGACTCCACGCTGTTCGCAACCGTGACCACGGATGCCAGTTGCGGCGCCATCAACGGCTGGCACGATTCGTACACTCCGCTGGGAGGAATGGTTCCCCTGGTGAACATCATGCTGAGTGAGGTGGTGTTCGGAGGCGTGGGCGCTGGAATGTACGGCATGCTGATCTACGTAGTGCTGGCGGTGTTCATCGCCGGCCTTATGGTGGGGCGCACGCCCGAGTACCTGGGCAAGAAGATCGAAGCCTACGACGTGAAGATGGCCATGCTGGTGGTGCTGGTCTTTCCGCTGGTGATTCTTGTGCTCACCGGCATTTCGACGGTTGCGGGGTTCGGCACGTCGAGCATCAGCAATCCTGGGCCTCATGGTCTGACCCAGATCCTTTATTCCTTCACCTCACAGGCGGGTAACAATGGGTCGGCTCTCGGCGGCCTCAACGGGAACACGCCCTGGTACAACGTGGCGGGTGGGATGACCATGCTGGTCGGCCGTTTCATGATGATCATTCCCATGCTGGCCATCGCCGGCAATCTGGCAAAAAAGAAATACGTTCCGCCGTCACTGGGCACATTTCCTGTGACCACACCGCTATTCACGGTGCTGCTGACGGGAGTGATTCTCATTGTTGGTGCGCTTACGTTTTTCCCGGCGCTGAGCCTTGGTCCAATTCTGGAGCACCTGCTGATGATGGCGGGAAAGACGTTCTGAGGAAATATGGCAGAGAAGCATAGGAAGTCGATCTGGGATTTGAAGATTGTGCGCGGCGCGCTCTTCGATTCCATCTTGAAGCTCGAGCCGCGCAACATGATGAAGAATCCAGTCATGTTCGTGGTGGAAGTGGGCAGCGTAGCCACCAGTGTGCTGCTGGTGCGCGACTGGCTGCGGCATGGAGGCGCGTTTGGATTCAATCTGCAAATCACGCTGTGGTTGTGGTTCACGGTCCTTTTCGCCAACTTCGCCGAGGCCATGGCCGAGGGCCGGGGTAAGGCGCAGGCCGAGACTCTGCGGAAAGCCCGCGCCGAAACCATCGCCAATCGGCTGCTTCCGAATGGCGAGACGGAACAGGTTGCCAGCTGCAAGCTGTGTTCCGGCGATATGGTGATGGTTTCGGCCGGGGAGTTCGTTCCCAGCGACGGGGAGATCATCGAGGGAGTTGCGTCGGTGGATGAATCTGCGATTACCGGGGAATCCGCTCCGGTGATCCGCGAAGCCGGTGGGGACCGGTCGGCGGTGACGGGCGGCACGCGCGTGCTTTCTGACTGGCTGAAAGTCAAGATCACATCCAATCCGGGCGAAACTTTCCTCGACCGGATGATTGCTCTAGTTGAAGGGGCGGAAAGGCAGAAGACGCCCAATGAAATCGCGCTGAATATCCTGCTGGCAGGATTGACCATTATCTTTCTGCTGGCCGTAGTAACGCTGCAGCCCTTTGCCATTTACTCGGGCTCGCCGCAGACGGTGTTTGTGCTGGTGTCGCTGCTGGTGTGTCTGATCCCGACCACTATCGGCGGATTACTTTCCGCGATCGGCATCGCCGGAATGGATCGCCTGGTGCAGCACAACGTGCTCGCCATGTCCGGGCGCGCGGTGGAAGCTGCCGGAGACGTTAACACGCTTCTGCTCGACAAGACTGGAACGATCACACTGGGCAATCGGCAAGCCGCAGAATTTGTCCCCGCACCGGGGATCACCGAGGCGCAGATGGCCGACGCGGCGCAGCTTTCGTCGCTGGCCGACGAGACTCCGGAGGGGCGTTCGATTGTGGTGCTCGCGAAAGACCGCTATGGCCTGCGCGGGCGAGAACTGGCCGACCAGGAAGCGCAATTCATTCCTTTCACCGCCCAGACGCGCATGTCGGGCGTGAACCTCGACGGCCGCGAGATTCGCAAAGGCGCGGTGGATGCCATCAGTAAGTATCTCGTCCAGCATGGCACGGTTCTGCCTAAGGATATTCAAACGTCGGTGGAAACGATTGCGCGATCCGGCGGAACTCCGCTGGTGGTCGCGGAGAATCGGCGCGCTCTGGGTGTCATTCACCTCAAGGACATTGTGAAGGGCGGAATGAAAGAGCGCTTCGATCAGTTGCGCGCCATGGGGATCAAGACCGTCATGATTACCGGCGACAATCCACTCACCGCGGCTGCGATTGCCCGGGAAGCCGGCGTCGATGACTTTCTGGCGGAAGCTACACCGAAAGACAAGATGGATCTCATTCGCGGCGAGCAGAAGCAGGGCAAGCTGGTTGCGATGACCGGAGATGGCACCAATGACGCTCCCGCACTGGCGCAAGCCGACGTCGGTGTCGCGATGAATACCGGGACGCAGGCGGCGAAAGAAGCGGGGAATATGGTTGATCTCGATTCCAACCCCACGAAACTGATTGAGATCGTCGAAATCGGCAAGCAGTTGCTGATGACGCGCGGCGCGTTGACTACATTCTCCATCGCCAACGATGTGGCCAAGTATTTCGCGATCATTCCCGCGATGTTTGCGGGGACGTTTCCGGTGCTGAATGCTCTGAACGTCATGCACCTGAAAACACCGCAGTCGGCGGTGCTGTCAGCGGTAATTTTCAATGCGCTGATTATTATTGCGCTGATTCCGCTGGCGCTGCGTGGAGTAAAGTATCGGCCGATGGGTGCAGCTGCGTTGCTGCGGCGCAATCTATGGATTTACGGGGTCGGTGGGATTTTAGTGCCGTTTGTCGGAATCAAATTGATTGATCTGGTTATTACCCACGTGGGTATGGCCTGATCCTTGTTGTCATCCCGGGCAACGCGAGGGATCTGTAGCCCCGGCAAGAAACAGCAGATTCCTTGTCGCAAGCGCTCCTCGGAATGACAAATCATAGAAGGACCGTCATGAAAAAGAATTTGTTGATTGCAGTATGGATGACAATCGTTACCACGATCCTGTTGGGAATTGTTTATCCCTTGGTGATTACCGGGCTGGCACAGCTCTTATTCAAGGACAAAGCCAATGGCCAACTGATCGTGCGGGACGGCCAGGTCGTAGGCTCGCGCATCATCGGGCAGGCATTTGCCAGTCCGGCTTATTTTCACTCCCGGCCGTCGGCGGCGGGAAATGGCTATGATGCGGCAAGTTCGAACGGCTCGCAGCTTGGTCCTACAAATCAGCATTTGATCGACCGCGTGAAAGCAGAGGTTGCGACCAATCAGGCGGAGCATCCGGACCAGCCAGTGCCGGTCGATCTGGTCACGACGTCAGCTTCGGGCCTCGATCCAGACATCTCTCCGGCGGCCGCTGAATTTCAGGTGAAACGAGTGGCAGCACAACGCGGAGCCCCCGAAGATCAGATCCGGCAGTTGGTGCAGCAACATCTCCACGCACGTCAGCTTGGGTTCTTGGGAGAGCCTCGCGTTAACGTGCTTGAGCTGAACCTGGATTTGGACAGCAAGTTTCCCAAGAACTAGGACGCCGGCTCTAAAATGTTAAACTCCCTTCGTGGCCCGTATTGCCTATCTGGAGTGCACCAAGTGCGGAGCGCACATCAGCGCCGGCGAGCCGCAAACTGTCTGCCCGAAGGACGGCGGTGTCCTCTACGTCCGTTATGATCTGGCGGAACTGAAGCGAAGATTTAGCGCTGCTTCCCTGTTCGGACGCACTGCTACCATGTGGCGTTATGCCGAGGTCATGCCCGAGGCCGAACCGGTCTCTCTGGGTGAGGGCTTCACACCCATGTTGCCCAGCCGAGAACACGCCAACGTTTACATAAAGGATGAAGGGCTGAATCCTACCGCATCGTTCAAAGCCCGCGGCATGTCGGCTGCAGTCACCATGGCGAAGGCGTACGGCCTCAAGAAGCTGGCGGCGCCCTCGGCGGGGAACGCGGGAAGTGCGCTGGCAGCTTATGCGGCGGCGGCGGGAATCGAGGCCCACATCTTTATGCCGAAAGATGTTCCGCTCGCCAATCGCGTGGAGTGCGAAAGCTATGGGGCAAAGGTGACGCTGGTCGATGGCCTGATCAGCGACTGCGCCCGCGTGGTGACGGAGAGAAAGGAAACGGAAGGTTGGTTCGACGTCTCTACCCTCAAAGAACCGTTCCGGCTCGAAGGCAAGAAGACCATGGGGTACGAGGTCGCGGAGCAACTGGGCTGGCGCATGCCGCAGGGAATCATTTATCCGACGGGCGGCGGAGTGGGCCTCATCGGCATGTGGAAGGCGTTTGAGGAGATGCAGGAGTTAGGCTGGATTGGTTCGGAACGACCCCAGATGGTCGCGGTGCAATCCTCCGGGTGTGCTCCCATCTCCAAAGCATGGGACGAAGGTAAGCCGACCGCAGAATTCTGGGCGCATGCCGACACTGTGGCTGCGGGTCTGCGTGTGCCCAAGGCTTATGGGGATTACTTGATACTCGACATTCTCCGCAAGAGTGGTGGACTGGCGCTGGCCGTGACCGACGACGAAATCATGGATGCGCTGCGCCAGTGGGCACGCGTCGAGGGAATTTTCGCAGCTCCGGAAGGCGCGGCGGCTCTGGCCGCTTACCGCAAGTTGCGGGCCAACGGGTTCTTCAGCGCCGACGATCCGGTCGTTCTTTTTAATACGGGTTCGGGATTGAAGTATCTGGATGTGATCGAAGCCGCGAAGTCGGGCACGCGGCGGCGGCCGGCGTCGCGACAGCTCGCTGGAATTATCGGGCCATATTAGCGCGCACAGAATGTCATCCGAAAATGTAATGCGTGGGGCCCTTCGCTGTGCGAAGGATGACAACTCTGAAAAAAGCGACCTATGACCGAGCGCCTTTATTATCACGATTCATTTCTATATGAATTCGACGCCGAGGTGCTCGATAGCAACGCTGCCGACGCGCGGACCGGTCTCATTCTGGATCGAACTGCGTTTTATCCCACCACCGGCGGACAGGTGTTCGATACCGGTTGGATTATCGCGGGCGACCGCAAAGCGCGAGTCACCGAAGTAGCCGAGCAAGAAGATGGAACCATCCTCCATCTGCTCGAGGCTCCAGCCGCAATTCAAACAGGATCACGAATTCGCGGCTTGATCGACATCGAGCGCCGGCGCGATCACATGCAGCAGCACTCCGGGCAGCATGTTCTTTCGGCCGCGTTTGTGCGGCTTCTTAATTTGCACACGGTTTCCTTTCATATGGGCGTCGAGTCGTGTTCCATCGATCTGGACACGACGAATCTAAGCCCTGAACAGGTCCAAGCCGCGGAAGCATTGGCCAATGACGTCGTCACCCAGGACCGACCTGTGGGCATTCGATTTGTCTCTCAGGAAGAGGCGCAGGGGTTGGGGCTGCGCAAGCTGCCTCCGGCGGAACGGGACAAACTTCGGTTGATCGATATACAGGACTTCGATCTGAGCGCTTGCGGCGGGACGCATGTAACCCGGACCGGGCAGATCGGCTGTATCCTCCTGCGCAAGATCGAGAAAGTTCGCCAGGGATGGCGGGTGGAGTTCGTTTGCGGGAAGCGCGCTGTCGATACGGCGCGACGCGACTACACGGCGTTGGCGGAGTCCGCGAGCTTATCTTCCAGCCACCTCTGGGAAGTTCCGCAGCAGGTTCGCAAATTCCAGGAAGAAGTCCGGGCATCTCGCAGGACGGCAGAGCAACTGCTGGAGGAGCTCGCCGGTCTATATGCCGGCCAGCTATTGCGCGAAACGCCGGAAGAGGGTGGGCGCAGGATTATCGTCCGAGTCTTTCCGGACCGCGACCTGGCTTTTACCAGGCTGCTCGCCCAAAAGCTCTCCCGCCTGAGCGCAAGTGTAGTTGCGCTGCTGGGAACCACCTCAAGCCAACCTGCATTGGTTTTCTCCCAATCTGCCGGGCAGCCGTTCGACATGGGGAGTCTCATGAAAGAGGTACTTGGACGGGTCGGTGGCCGCGGCGGCGGCAGCAAAGATATGGCGCAGGGCGGGCCGACGAAAGGTGAAGGCCTCGATGCGGTTCTCCATGAAGCGGGGGCCCAACTGCGCGGATAAGCCGTTCCCTATTTCGTTTGATTTTTGTTGGGGAACGCCCTAGTTGGACGCGACGGCAGGAAAGCTTAGTTCAGAGGGGCGGTGGAGGGATCGGTTAGAGCAATTAATTTTCCGGGAGGATACTCTTCTTGCGAGAGAGGTGTCTGGGGCTCGGGGTTGATGATCGTCAGCACCTCGCCGCTGAGAATTCCGCGGACGACCAGGCGGTCGCCCTCGACGGCGACTACCCGGTATTGCTGGTCGAAAATTGACTTCTCCGCCATGACTCCATTAGATGCGCAATTTCATAGCGGCGATGCTCGTTCTCTCTTTTGACAGTTACCAAAGGAACTGGACGTCATAAACCCGATCACCCAGAGAATCTGCCAGGCGGCAGCTGCGGAAACGCAGTCGGTGAATAAAAGGCTGTGGATTTACGAAAATATCGGTAGAATCTGTCCTTGAATCAATCGAGATGCTGAATACCTGGAACATCACGCCCAGAAGCTAAAAGCAATCTCCCTTGACATCTCACTCTAGAACTGGAATCGAACGCCGAGTCCACAGACCAGAGTGGCTTCCATCAGGAAGCAGGCCGAGATTCTGGAGCGGCGAGAACGCTGTCCCGCCACTGTACCTAACCGGGAGAATTGAAGTGGAGTAGGAACCTTCCGGTGGGCCAGCTGGATCAGGTTGACCAAGGAGATCTCGAACATGAAGATGCACCGAATGATGCTCGTGCTATTGGTAATCGCAGACCTCGCAGGCCTGGGGGTGCTGGCAAAGGCGCAAACACAAGGTGATTCGGGCAACTCTTCCAGCATGATGCCCAGCGCGCCCGCCGCCCAACCTGACTTAACGTATGCGCGTCCGACGGAGAAAACAAAGCTTCACAACTACTTCTTCGACGCGTTCGGTCCGTATCCCATTGTCGGAGCTGCAATCGCGGCCGGGATCAACCAGGCAGACACTACGCCGCCGGAATGGAAGCAGGGCGCTGAAGGTTACGGCAAGCGCTTTGGGTCCGACTTTGGAATTGCCGCCGTAAGCACGACGACGCGCTATGCACTGGCCGAAGCCTTCAAGGAAGATACGTTGTACTACCGCTGTGAGTGCAAGGGCGTGTTCCCACGGTTTACCCATGCCGTGCTTTCCACCTTCACCGCACGCCGCGGCGACGATGGTCATCGCGTCTTTTCCATTCCCTCTTTGGTCGGTCCGTATGCCGGCACTATGACTGCCGTCTATGCCTGGTATCCCGGCCGCTACAATGCCGAGGACGCCTTCCGCATGGGCAATTACAGCTTGCTGGCTTATGCCGGTGGAAACGTAGCCCTGGAATTCCTGTATGGCGGGCCTCACTCCTTGCTTGCCCGTATACATCTCAACAATACTCATGCGGCGCCAAAACCGGGCTCACAACCTTGATCCAGCAAGAGGGCTCCGGGGCACCCAACATCCGAGTGCAACACCAGAACCTGCGAAAGAAATTTCTTCAGTCGTTAATTGCCTGGTAGGCCAGTGCGTTGACTTGGCGGTCGAGAGTCAGGCCGCCCGTGGGATGCAGCTGAGCCATAAAGATCACGATGAGCTGTTCCTTCGGATCGATAGTGAAGCCGGTATAGAAGAAGCCGCCCCAGTTAAATTCCCCGGGTGAGCCGAGTTCAGAGAGCGGCGCCTTCACGCCCTCGACGCCGAAGCCGAGTCCAAAACCTTGATCGGAGCTGATTTTCCCCAGCTGGTCGTGGGTCATGAGCTCGATGGACTTGCGGCTCAGCAGGCGAGTGTTCCCCGCCTTGCCATCATCCAGGAACATTTGGCAGAAGCGGGCGTAGTCGACGGCAGTGGATACCAGCCCACCGCCGCCCGAGAAAAGCTTCTTGGGACCGTGGTAGGGATAGTCGGCAGAATAGATGAACGACCCTTCCGTAATCGGAGTGTCGGGAAAGCGATTCAGACCTTTCTCGGGATAGTAGGTGTATGCCGCGGCCAGCCGGTCGAGCTTGTCTTGAGGCGGGTAAAAATATGTGTCTTTCATGCCCAGGGGCTCGAAGATACGAACCCGGAAGAATTCGTCCAGTGGCTTGCCAGAAACGACTTCCACCAGGCGTCCGAGCACATCCACTCCCAGGCTGTATTCCCAGCGATCGCCCGGATTGAAGAGCAGCGTAAGGGCGGCCAGACGCTTGACGCTGTCCTCGATGGTGCCGTCATACTGCAGGAGTCCATGCGCCACATTCGCCGCCGTGTACATCGAACCAAGGGTGGCATTCCAGTTATAGGTGAGTCCCGAAGTATGCCGCAAGAGGTCGCGAATCGTGATCTCTCTGGTTGCGGGTATGGAGTACGGATCGCCTGAGGCGGGCTTGACCAGAACCTTCGGATTCTTGAACTCGGGCAGGTATTTCGAGATGGGATCATCGAGGAGGAAATAGCCCTGCTCGTACAGCATCATCACCGCCACGCTGGTGATGGGTTTGGTCATCGAGCAGATTCTGAATAGTGTGTCCGGACGCATCGGCTTGGCGGCCTCGCGGTCCATCATGCCTTGAGGTTTGAACCAGACCACGCGGCCCCGGCGTATTACCAGCGTCACCGCACCGGCGATTCGTTTGTCATCGATGTTGCGCTGGACCACCGTGCCGATGCGATCCAGCCGTTCGGAAGATAAACCGACGGCATCGGGTTTGGCGGTAGGCAACTCTTGCGCCAGCGCGGCAGCGGACATCAGAAGCACGGCTACGACAGGCGCGAACATAAAAACTGAACTGCAGGTTTTGCGATTCATTGGATTGGTCCGGATTGTGGAATCTTCGACTACGGCGCTTGATTTTATACCTTCGTCGCCCGGATCGCTTGATTCCAGCCGCCGCGGCGTTCGGCCATCCGCAACAGGAATCGCCGAACGGAGGATTCCGTGGCCCGACAGGCGATTCGGAGTGAGATCTCGGGTGTCCGTCTATCGAAAAAACTGATAGTAGTAAGCAGGAATTTGCATTGGAAGGGTTAAGGACACCTATTGACGAGCGCTATGTGCTGATCTACAGTACATGAAAATGCTCAGTTTGATTTCCGCAACATGAGACCATTGGCAATCATCGCGAATCGGGTAGTAAGTGAGGTGGGACTGCCTATCCTCGCCCTTAGCGTGGCCATTACTGGCCTGGTGCTTGCACCCCTAGGATGCGAAGGATGATATAGCCGCAAGACATACAAAAGAGATTACAAAAGGCCATCATCCACGGAACGGATGATGGCTTTTTCGTTCCGTGCAGATGAACTGGTGATGGGATCGTGAAGGGGAGGAACAGCTTGTCGGAGCGAGAGCACATAAGGATATTCGACACTACGCTGCGCGATGGAGAACAGTCGCCGTGCTGCAGTATGACCTCGGCTGAAAAACTGCGCTTGGCGCATGAACTCGACCGCCTGGGCGTCGATGTCATCGAAGCCGGCTTCCCCATTGCGTCGGACGGTGATTTTCAGGCGGTGCGAGCCGTGGCGCGGGAGGTCCGCAGGCCGGTCATTGCTGCCTTGGCCCGCTGCCGCCGGGAAGACGTGGAGCATGCGTGGCGGGCAGTCGAAGCCGCCGCTTATCCGCGCATCCATACCTTCCTGGCCACCTCCGATATTCATCTGCAACACAAACTCAAGATTTCCCGCCAACAATGCCTCGACCAGGCAGGCGAGGCAGTACAGCTGGCCAAGTCTTTCTGTGAGGACGTCGAATTCTCGCCCGAGGATGCTACTCGTTCCGACCCGGACTTCCTTTGCGCGGTAGTGGCGGCGGTGATCGAGGCAGGCGCGACCATTGTCAATATTCCTGACACTGTCGGGTACGCTGTCCCCTCGGAGTTGGCCGAACTGATTCGGACCATACGGCGTCGCGTGCCGGCTATTGAGCGAGTGACTATCTCGGTGCACTGTCACAACGACTTGGGTCTTGGGGTAGCGAATAGTCTTGCCGCGATCGAAGCGGGGGCACGGCAAGTAGAATGTACTATTAATGGCATCGGCGAACGGGCCGGCAACGCGTCATTGGAAGAGATTGTGATGAGCATGCGGGTCCGCCCCGACCGTTACCCGTATCCCACGGCTGTGGTGAGCGAATATCTTTTTCCCGTGAGTCAACTGTTGACGGAAATCACTGGAGTGCAAGTGCAGCCCAACAAAGCGGTCATTGGCCGCAACGCCTTCGCCCATGAAGCCGGCATTCACCAGGATGGCATGATCAAGAATCCGCTGACCTACGAGATTATGACTCCTCAGTCGGTGGGAGTTCCCAGCACCCGTCTGGTTCTGGGCAAGCATTCGGGACGCCATGCTCTTGGGCTGCGCTGCGAAGAACTGGGTTTTCAGTTGGACCGCCGTGAGCTTGACCTCGTCTACCGGCGTTTTCTCGTGCTGGCGGACCATATCAAGACCGTGGAAGATCGCCACATTCTGGAACTGATTGGGAAGGCGCCGGCGGACGCTAGCGAAGCGAACCCGGCTGGCCAGTCGCATGCCAGCCCAGCCCCGATCGCGCGTCCCTCGAACCGAGATGATAGCGGGCCGGGAGCGGCGGCATTAGCGGTAATGACTGGACACGAAAGTGAGCAACAGGAAGATTATCTCTGGGGAGTATGATTTCAGGCACCGTGTTGCCGAAAGGAATTTACGTCCGATGACGAAGACCGGAGCACAGATTCTTTGGGAATGCCTGGAGCGCGAGGGCGTGACCTCTGTTTTCGGATATCCGGGGGGAGCGATTCTGCCCGCTTATGATGCCCTGAAACACAGCAGCATCCATCACATATTGGTGCGCCATGAGCAAGGCGCGACTCACATGGCCGACGGCTACGCCCGGGCCAGCGGACGGGTGGGAGTTGCCGTGGCGACCTCCGGGCCGGGTGCGACCAACATGGTGACAGGCATCGCCACCGCCATGATGGATTCTTCTCCCATCGTTTGCATCACCGGTCAGGTGGGCAGCAAGCTGATCGGCTCGGATGCTTTTCAGGAGACCGACATCACCGGCATCACTTTGCCCATTACCAAGCACAATTACCTGGTGACGAGGGCCGACGAGGTGGCACGAACCATTCGCGAAGCCATCTATGTCGCTTGCTCGGGCCGTCCAGGTCCGGTGCTGGTCGACATCACCAAGGACGCGCAGCAGTCGCAGTGCGAATTCGACTGGGAGGCAGCCAAACCGCAACTGCCGGGGTACCGTCCCGATCTTTCTCCTGCTCCCAAGGAGTACGAGCAGGCGCTGGAGTTGATTCACAACGCCAAGCGGCCGGTGATCCTGCTGGGCCATGGCGCGCTGGTCTCAGGCGCAATGCGCGAAGTGCGTGACCTGGCGGAGCGCGCCGGCATTCCAGTCGCGCTGACTCTGCTCGGCCTGGGGGCGCTTCCAGCTTCTCATCCGCTCAATCTTGGCATGATGGGAATGCACGGCGAAGCCTGGGTGAACCATACCATCCAGGAGGCCGATCTGCTGATCGCGCTGGGCATGCGTTTCGATGACCGCGTGACTGGAAACCTGAAGACCTACGCTCCGAATGCCAAGAAAATTCATGTGGAGATCGACCCGGCCGAGATCAACAAGAATGTCAGAGTGGATGTGGCGCTGGTCGGCGATTTGCGCGAAGTCCTCAAGGAAATGCTGCCGCGCATCGAATCCGTCGATCATAGCGAGTGGCTGGACTTCATCGACCGCCTGAAGGGTGACTCGGCGGTGCGCGACATTCAGAACCTGCCGGACAGCGGCCATCTCTACGCCGCACACGTGATCAATGATCTGTGGCGAGAGACGAGGGACAGCAAGACCATCGTGGTAACCGATGTTGGCCAGCACCAGATGTGGGAAGCGCAATATTACAAACACGAGGAACCGGGTTCGCTGATCACCTCCGGCGGGTTGGGAACCATGGGTTTTGCCTTGCCCGCGGCCATCGGAGCCAAGGTGGCGCGGCCCGAGGCCGAGGTTTGGGTTGTGGCTGGAGACGGCGGCTTCCAGATGACTATGTCCGAACTCGCCACTATCGTGCAGGAGAATCTGAAAATCAACATTGCGATCATCAACAATGGCTTTCTGGGCATGGTGCGGCAGTGGCAGGAATTTTTTTACGATCGCAATTACCAGGCTACGCCGCTGCTGAATCCGGACTTCGCCAAGATTGCGGAGGCCTACGGCATCCGCAATATGACGGTAACGCAACGCTCGCAGGTTGTACCCGCGGTACAATCGGCACGCCAGCACGATGGTCCCGTACTGATTAATTTCCAGGTTGAGCAAGAAGATACGGTCTATCCCATGGTCGCGGCTGGAGCTGCTTTGCACGAGATGATCCGGCGGCCGAGCCCGATTGTGGAGACAGCGGCCGACGAGTAATCCCCCGAGTAACTCACTATGATGAACACTTTTGTGGTCTACGTGGAAAACAAGCCGGGTGTGCTGACCCGTGTGGCATCGCTGTTCCGGCGGCGGGCGTTTAATATCGACTCCCTCACCGTGGGGCGTACGGAAAAGCCGGAAGTATCGCGCATGACCATTACCGTCGACGCCGACGTGTATCAGTCGCGCCGCATTGAAGCCAACCTGTACAAACTGGTGAACGTGTTGCTGGTCGAGAACATCACCACCGCGCCGGCCATTGTGCGCGATCTGGCCATGATCAAAGTGGCGGCTACGCACGAGGCACGCTCTCACGTGCTGGAACTGGCCAGCGTTTTTCGCGCGCGCGTGGTGGACGTTGCGCCGGAATCCCTCATCATTGAAATTACTGGCGCTGAAGACAAAATTGACGGGCTGTTAGAGGTGCTTCGTCCGTATGGTGTGCTGGAGATGGTGCGTACCGGAATTGTCGCTATGCGCCGGGGAAACAAGGTATCCTCGGTAGCTTCCACGACCAACGCGCTGGCCCAACTGGCAGCGGATGACGATGTGCAATATTCGGTTTAGACAAAGAAAATTCGAAAGGAATCCTCATGGCAAACATGTATCACGAAGACTCCGCTGATCTCGCCCTCATTCGTTCTAAGAAGGTAGCCATTATCGGCTACGGTTCGCAGGGACACGCCCATGCCCTCAACCTTACAGATAGCGGAGTGCAGGTTCGGGTGGGTTTGCCGCTGGAAAGCCAATCGCGTGCCAAGGCGCAAGCGCAGGGATTGACGGTATCGTCGGTGTCTGACGCCGCAGCTTGGGCGGATGTCATTATGATTCTGACTCCGGATACGACTCAAGCCGAGATTTACAAGCGGGAGATCGCGCCCTACTTGTCGCCGGGAAAAACTCTGATGTTTGCCCACGGTTTCAATATTCGATACGAAACCATCGCGCCTCCCTCCAACATCGACGTCTCCATGATTGCGCCCAAGGCTCCCGGGCATCGGGTGCGCGAGGTGTTCGTCGAGGGCGGTGGCACGCCTGCCCTGCTCGCCATTTATCAAGATGCCAGCGGCACCGCGAAGCAGTTGGCACTGTCCTACGCCAAGGCGATTGGAGCAACTCGCGCCGGTGTGATTGAGACCACGTTCGCCGAGGAGACGGAGACAGATCTCTTCGGTGAGCAGACTGTCCTGTGCGGTGGAGTCAGCGCGTTGGTCAAGGCAGGCTTTGAGACGCTGGTGGAGGCAGGTTACCAGCCAGAAATAGCCTACTTTGAATGCTTGCACGAATTGAAATTGATTGTGGACCTGATGTACCGCGGCGGCCTCAACTACATGCGCTATTCCGTAAGCGACACCGCCGAGTACGGCGACTACACCGGCGGCCCGCAGATCATCAACGAGGAAACCCGGCAGACGATGCGGCAGATGTTGAAGGAAATCCAGAACGGGTCATTCGCACGGAAGTGGATCGCCGAGAACGAGACCGGGCGGGAATGGTTCGATGCCAAGCGCGCGGAAGAACAGGAGTCTCAACTGGAGCGCGTAGGCGCGCAACTGCGCAGCATGATGAAATTTCTCGACCCGGTTACGGTGAAGCAGAAGAGCAATCGCCCGCCGGTGCCTGCTTAACTAACGGCGAGATTCATTTCGCAGCGTGCCCGGCGATCACATCGGGCAGGGGTGGTGCCGCGTCGGGCGAACCCTGATGAAAATCCTTGCCAAGAAACCCTGCTACAGTCGCGGCTATCTGCGACTGGGTAACGGCAGAGGTATTGGTGCGTTCGCCTAGGGCCTCTGTATCAGGGCCCATGACAGCGACCCAGATATTCTCCGAGCCTTTTTGATCTACGCCGTGTTCCTTCCACTCTTCCAATCCGCCGCCACGGCCGTGATCAGTGGTGATAATAAATGTAGTTTGATCACGATACTCGGGCATTGCCTGCATCGTTTCCCATAACTGCTGCACGAAGCAGTCGAACTGGTGCGCACTCTCCAGCACCAGGTCATAGCGGCCGGCATGCGCCCAGTTGTCAGTCTCGCCATAGCCAACGAAAAGCAAGCGCGGATGAGCGGACTTGACGTAGTCGACGAGCGGAATTTGCAGAAAGGAATCCCACACGTCCTCGTCATCGAGCTTCGTCGTCGTCCGATACATGTCGTTGAGCAATTCCTGGCGGGGTGTGAGATTACCCTTCTCGGGCGGGTCCCATCCCACCTGCATCACCAGCTGGCTGCGAGGCTCGTTGAAAATATTCTTGAAGACATTCCAAGTCGCGTAGACCGCAACCTGTCTGTGGAATTCCGGGAAGTGATTCATCCACTCAAAGACTGTGGTGTTTGGATTGGGCCCAAATTCGTTGCTGTTGATGCGCGGGTCGGGCCGTCCGCTGAGCATCTCGTTGTATCCCGGATAGGAAAATGCCAGACCGTTGGTGACGCGGGCGATGCTACCTTTGTTTTGGTTGCCCAGAATCTGGCCTTGCTTGGCCACGACTCCCCATAGAAACGGGAACAGCATCTTGCGACGTTCTGCCGGATCGTCGTTCCAAAACTCGCTGCGCAATCGTTCCGGACTGGCCCAGATGCCACCATGTTCCTCGTTCAGCAAACTCGGATCAGCGCCGGTGAAGATTTCTTGCCACCGGAGACCGTCGCTGACGATGAGAACCACGTTGTGAGTCTTGAGTTGCGCTGAGGCGGACGAACCCGCGAAGACAAATGCCAGAGACAGGACTGCAAGAAAACGCAGCTTGATTGCCAATCACCCTCCGTTTCAGAAGCTGTAGCGCAAGCTGAATTGCATCACCCGCGGCTTGGTCAGGGTCTGCGTAAAGTTTCCCAGGGTCGACCCATACAGCAGATACTGATTCAAAGTGGCTACGTCAAAGCGAACTGCGTTGGTGACATTGAACACATCCCAGGAAAAGCGCAGAGCTTGGGCTTCCGTCAACTTCCACGACTTCGCCAGACTCATATCTATGCCAAAATAGCCCGGTCCACGCAAATTGTTACGTTGGCCTGCTTCTCCTGGATAGGCAAAGCGAAACGCATTCACTGCGGCAGGTCCGGCTTTAAAGACGTTGGGTACGCCATCCTGAATGGACACTCCGGTCTTGGGTGCGGCACCAAGCAGAACCGCCCTGCCATCTTGCTCGTAGCTGGTGGCGAAAGCATAGGTCGAAATGCTAAAGGGATAGCCGCTGCTCCAGCGGGTCAGGCCGGAGAATTGCCAGCCGCCAAGGAGCGCGTCTTCAGTCTTGCTCCAGCCGGTGCCGAATCGCTTGCCGCGTCCGAGAGGCAAATCGTAGACCCAGTTGGCATTAAGCTGGTGAGTGGTATCGTAATCCGACGGGCCGTAGAGTCCGTGCGTATCCCACGAATTAATGACCTGACCGCTGTAAGCGACCCCACTGGCGCTTCCCGCTCCGGTCCCGTTCTCGTACTCGCTTACGCGTTCGGCATTGGAATTCTCGTCCAGTGATTTCGAGAAGGTGTAGTTCAAGTCGAATTCAACGCCGCCCACATGGCGCCGCAACATAGCCTGAAAGGCGTTGTAGTTGCTGGTTCCCGTGGTCCGCCAGGAGTACAAGGAGGAAAACTGATCATCCCAAAACGCATATGAACCCAGCTTGGAACATGCCGGGAAACAAGCACCCCCATAAGGCACGTCGAGCGACTGAAGGGCATAGATGAAGTTCGGATTATTCGCGTAATAGAGGTCATAGATATTCTGGGTGGCGGTCGGATTTGCCGGGATGCCGGGGGCATAGCCGGATTCACCCGCCGCGCCGCCTGCGCCAGGGAACAAATCCTGCCAGTAGGCGATCGGCTTTATGCTGCTCTCCGGAGTATTCGCGTTCGCTAGCTTTGCCAGGTTGGTCGCGGCCTGGAAGTAAGTCATTCCAGATTTCGGATCCCTCAGGTTCACGGGCTCAGCCAGATCTACTTCCTGCAGCAGGCGGCGCCCGAAGCGGCCCACATAGGAAAGCTCGACCACGAATTGGCGTGGAAGCTCGCGCGTCAGGGAGAAGTCCACCACGTGCGAGTACGGGGTTTTCATCGAGTTGTCGATTCCCCACGCAAGAGCGAAACTACCGTTAGCGCCCATTCCCGGAGGGATGGCAGGAAAACCTGCCGCCGGCTGACTTGGCAACTCCGGAGTTCCTCCACAGGAATTGCCTCCCGGCATCGTCGTCAGGCTCACAAAACGCACGACACAATCGGTAGTGTCCACTCCCGAAGGATTCAGCAGGTAGGTGGTCAATCCAAAGGCACCCTCGCGGTCAAAGCTGTTGACCACGCCTTCGCCGAAATGATCATAGTAAATTCCGTATCCTCCTCGAATCGACGTCTTGCCGGCCGAGCCCAGCAACTTTCCCCAGAATGGAGCGCTTGAGGCCGGCGAATAGGCAAAGGCGACGCGTGGGGCAACATTTTTGTAATCCGGGTTCCAGTACGGGGCCTGCCCGTTGGCCTGTCCGCTGAGGGCAAAGGAAATTCTGGGGCGGTACGGCTGTCCGACATTCATAGCAGCCGTTCTACCATTGAAAAACGAATCGAGACTCGGAGTTGGAGACACTTGATTTCCAGCGGTCTCGTAGGGCACTTGCAGCAATGTGTAACGCAACCCGAACGTGAGCTGCAGATTGTGCCTTACCCGCCACGCGTCTTGAGCATAGAACTCGGCTTCATTCGACTTGAAATGGCGCGGCACCAGGTCGCCCACGGGAAGAAACTTGCCCGACTTATTTTGGTTATAAATCGCCTCAATGGATCCAACGAGTCCCGTCACATTGGCTATGGCCGCATCGTAGGAATAGTCGAAGTCAGAGTCTATCGGCGGCAGTCCGCTCATCGGCTTGTCCGGGTCGAGGTCCTGTCCTGTTTCCGCTATGCCGCCGCCGTAGAGCCAGTCGGGGTGCGACGAGCCGAAGAAAAAGTTCTCCTCATTGGAAAAGCGATTGTTATTCACGATGCGCCAGTTGCCGCCGAATTGCAGGGTATGCTGGCCGCGGGTCCAGGTCACGTCGTCTACAAACTGGTTGACCGGCACATTGACGTTCACGGTGCGGGCGAATGACACCTGGTCGGATAAGTTCTGGAATCCGATGTTGGAGAAGGGATTTGTCCCGGCGTCTCCCAGACCCTGACGCACGAAACCGTAGCGGAAGTTGTTGATCACCGTATTGCTGAGGACTGCCGTGTATCCTGCGGCAAGCCCCTTGCTGTTGTTGTGCAGCACCTGACTGGGTGGCTGACCGGGGAACTCTGCAGCGTACAGCGTGCGGTCGCCTTGCAGATTTCCGCGAAGGAAGAGCCGATTGTTTCCGTTTTGGGTCAAGTTGTAGTCGAGCTTCGCCAGATAAGTATTCTGGCTGGCGGGTTGAGTAGCGGCAAAGGTGTATCCCAGAATATTCAATCCGTCGGAGCCGAAGGATGTGTTGGTATTGGGAAGAGGATAGGCGGGGATGGGAGTTCCATTGGGCAGGGAATCTTTTCCGTCCCACAGGTCGAGGATAGCCTGGCTCACGCCGTTGCCGTTCGGACAAGTCTTGCTGGTCAAACAACCCTGGTCGAGGTTCTTGATATCGGCCGGTTGCAGGTTGACGGAACTGCCGTCGGCGGCGATGTAGCTCACGATGCCTTTGCGCAGATTGGCACTCGGAACCGCTTGCGTGCTCTGCACGGCTTCGCGGGAACGCTGCCCTTCATAGTTGACGAAAAAGAACAGGCGGTTCTTGATGATGGGGCCGCCGACTGCTGCGCCGAAGGTGTTGCGAATGAGTTGGCCGGGCTTGTTGGGCAAGCCGGCCCCAATTTGCGCCTCCTTGTTAAACCAGTCGTTCGCTGCGCCCAACAGAGTGCGGTTGTATTCGTATAAAGAACCATGAAATTGATTGGTGCCGCTCTTGGTCACCAATGAAACCTGGGCACCGGAAGAGCGTCCGGAATCCGCGTCCGCGTTGGTGGTAGTGACGCGGAATTCCTCCAAGGAATCCATCGGGATGCGCAGGGCGCCAGTGAAGGCCTGGCCCAGGAGCTGATCGTTATCGTCGAGACCATCTACCGTCACGTTGGTCTGGTCGCTGCGTGCACCGTTGACCGCACCGCCGCGAGAATCGGCGTCGGTATTCACCTGATTGCCCACGTATGCAACGCCCGCCTGCAGGCTCAAAAGCTCTACGGCGTTTCTGCCCTCGGATGGCAACGCTTCGATTTGCCGGGAGTCAAAGGCATTGCCCAGGGTCGCGTCCACCGTGTTTACCGTGGGAGCCTCACCTTGTACCTCGACCGTGGTCTCTGCCTTCCCTATTGGCAGAACAAAATCGAGCGTGGCTGGAGTATTCACCAGCAGAACTGTCCCTTCCTTGCGGCCCGTGGTAAAACCCGCTGCGGCCGCGGTGAGGCTGTACGTTCCAGGGGGCACCTGGAGAAACTGGTATTCGCCGCGCTCGTTGGTGGTTGCAGTCCGACTGAATCCGGCGCCAGGATCGGCCAACGTAATCTTCGCGCCCCTGATTACCGCTCCGGCGGGATCTGAGACGGCGCCGCGCAACGATGTTGTCGAGACCTGTGCCAAGAGGCCATGCGCCAACAGGAAAACAATGGCGGCCACGCGCAAGCCAGCGGCGATCAGTGTGAGAGAGACGGGGAATCGCGTCAGTTTCGTCATGCCTCTTACAGAACGAAATCAGAGTTGAAAAGTGTTCAGACGAGAATAACCAGCTAACGTTACAGCCAGATGAAACCAAAAGAAAAGCCAAAACCGGGGGTCATGTTTCACATAGCAAACGAAGGGCTGCCCCGACCCGACCGGAGATCACTATTTCAGCCCGGGGCAGCGTGCCAGCTGCAAGGGAAAGGCGAACGGGCCAGGAGTAATTTCCTTGACGTGACTATATGGTCACGTTATCATTGGGTCACATGATGACATTTGCTTCATCGAACAATGAGGAGAACAACGGCAATGACATTGGAAGATTTGATACTGGACATTGAGCAGCACATTGACATCAAGGCCACACCAGAGAAAGCATTCGCAGCGGTTTTACATCGCTTCGGAAAAGGAAACACCACACCCGATGGGAAATCCATGCAGTTGCTACTGGAGCCGACTGCGGGCGGACGGTGGTACCGGGATCGCGGAAACGGGATCGGACACCTTTGGGGCTTCGTGCAGGTGATCAAGCCTCCAAGCCTCCTGGAATTGAGCGGCCCGATGTTCATGTCGTATCCGGCCACAAACCATCTCGAAGTAAAAATCGAACCGGTATCGGGAGGCTGCCGCATCGGTCTCCGGCATCGCGCCATCGGCATGATCGATCCTCAGCATCGCAAAGGTATCGGTACCGGCTGGACTCACACTTTGAGCGAGATAAGAAAGGATTGCGAGTAGCGGCGTGTCAGAGACTCGTGCCGGTATGTCCGACAACCTCGACCCGGTGTGGAAGGCACTTTCGGACCCGACCCGGCGGGCGATTCTGGACTTTCTGCGCGATGCTCCCCGCACCACGACCGAGATCGTGGAGTCATTCCCGCATCTGAGCCGCTTCGGTGTGATGAAGCATCTCGACGTGCTGCGCCAAGCCCAACTGGTCTACACGCGGGAAGCAGGGAGACAGCGGGTGAATTCGCTTAACGTCGTACCCATCCGGCAGATTTATGAGAGGTGGGTCGGTCCGTTTCAGGAGCTCTGGTCAAGTCAACTGCTCGGGATCAAAGAGACGGTCGAAAGGAAGAACCCGGACGCAGCGCGGCAGTTGCGCAGGCGGCCGAAAAACCAGGCCGCACGAAACGGCCTGCAAACCCAACACAGCAAAGACTGAAACCAAGAATTAGGAGAATGCACATGGCGACACTACTCACCAATACGGGGATACAGGAACACGAAGTTGTTTCCTCAAAGGAATGGATTGCAAGACGAAAGGAATTGCTCCGGAAAGAGAAGGACTTCACCAAGTTACGAGACGAATTGAGCCGGCAACGCCGCGAGATGCCGTGGGAGAGGGTTGAAAAGGAATACGTCTTCGAGGGGCCGAACGGCAAGGAGAAGCTCACCGGCCTCTTTGACGGCAGAAGTCAGCTGATTGTCTACCACTTCATGTTCGGTCCGGGGTGGGAGGAGGGTTGCCCCAGCTGCTCGTTCCTGGCCGATCATTTCGGAGGCAGCCTGATTCACCTAGCCAATCGTGACGTCACACTGGTGGTGGTCTCAAGAGCGCTCATGGCCCAGATCGAAGCTTTCAAGAAACGCATGGGATGGAACTTCAAGTGGGTATCGTCGTTCGGGAGCGACTTTAACCGCGACTATCACGTGTCGTTCACGAAAG
This sequence comes from Terriglobales bacterium, assembly GCA_049582765.1. Lineage (GTDB taxonomy): Bacteria > Acidobacteriota > Terriglobia > Terriglobales > Acidobacteriaceae > JBAUUQ01. The sequence goes on along the minus strand of JBAUUQ010000043.1, from coordinate 12,492 downwards.
AGGAGAAGGCGAAAGGCAAAGTGGAGTACAACTACGACCTGGTCGAGTTCCCGAGTGAGGAGGCTCCCGGCGCCAGCGTGTTCTACAAGAACGATGCCGGCGCTGTTTTTCACACGTATTCAGCTTACGCCCGCGGGCTCGACATCTTGCTTGGCGCCTACAACTTTCTCGACCTGGTGCCGAAGGGTCGCGACGAGGACGGTTTGGCCTTCAGCATGTCGTGGGTTCGACATCACGATCGGTACGACGCGGGTTACTTCGTCGACTCGAATGCGCAATACGTGGCCCCCAAAGGCGCAGGATCATCGTGTTGTTCAGGGGAGAGCCACTCGTGAGCAAGCATGGTTGCTGCGAACCAGTTTCGGCCAGTTCAGATCGCAGAGCCGCGAGAGGGCGGATGTTTATGCGGCGTTGTCTCGATGTGGCTGGCTGGATAGTCCCCGGCAGTTTCCTGGCGCTGTTGCCAAAATGCCCGGCGTGCCTAGCCGCATACCTCGCGATCGGAACCGGAATCGGGATCTCGATGTCGACCGCGATCTACCTCAAGGTGATACTCGTGGTGCTGTGCGTCGCGTCGCTGTCCTATTTTGCAGCAACCCATGGTCGCCGCCTCATCGGACAGCTAGTTAAGACCGCATTGAACGAATGTCACGAAGGCTGGATCGTTGCAAGGGAATGACAACTAAACCGTCTGTGAAACGAACTGAAGCCAGTATCCCTTCTCAGACTGCACTTCCAGGTGCCATCCTGGCAAAGAAAAGGCAAGGAAATGGTAGGCACGTGGGGACTCGAACCCCAGACCTCTGCCGTGTCAATTCTGAGGTCAACAACCTAAAACCCTTTGCTTGTCTTGCTTTTCCGCATGTCACCTTACCCAAAATACCCCAAAAACGACCCAGTTTTGGTTGACGAATTGGTGACGAGTTCTTCTGTTTCTGTGAGGCATGGCGCGGCTCTTACTTGTGTAATGGCGATTTATCACCAATTGACTTGTCCCGCACGGATGTAAACAATGCGCTTGCAATCTCGCGGAATCACGGTAAAACGGCAGATCAACAAGTGCCCTGAGATTTATCGCCAATTGGAAACGAAATTCCCCAGAAGGTTTTTGCTTTATCGTCCTGCTCGACAAACTCAATTCCATAGGTCGAGACTGACTGCGTGGCGGTCAATTGTGCAACGACGCGAGCAGGAACCTCAGTGCCGCGTTTGTTGCGCACCATAATCGCAGTGCCAACTACCAGATCACGACTGAGCTGGACGGCAGCTCCGTGCCTGTTCAGGTTTGTGGCCCTCGCAGGGATCGCAAAAGCGCACTTTAGGCGGTCCTTGCCCGACAACCCTATCGACGCGCTGAGCAGCAAACGACTGCTCCGTCGTCTTGATATCAGACTGCGACTAGCGCTGTCCGTGGGCATCAGATGTGAACCATACAAAGTCGGTTGGCGTCGCGGATGCTTCTCCTTGTTCATCAGAGAACATTAGACGGAGCCCACGGCCAGTCTGCAACGTAACCTAGGTCGTGTAACCACGTTCTAGTACCCCATGTACTGTCGGCCATTCGCGCTTTGCGCCTACCAGGCACCGTGTCTAGGGGCTCGATGAGTGTAACCGAGATATTTCGTTATCTACTTCATCGCCCTATGGAATGGCGAAGGATGTACACTGATCGCTGTTATCAGGTCGGGGGACCAGGCTCGACACCCACCCGCAAGGCTTATTCATACCGGAGACTCAACGTCGTTGCTGAAGGTATGCGCCGTGCTCGCGAAGACTCCGGGCGAGAAGGATTACTGACGAGGATTACTTATGAGAGACAAATTGTCCCTCGGTTTGAAGCTTGCTCTGGCGATCTCTACGGTGGCGCTGCTGGCGACGAGCGGCTGGGCTGCGCTCCATGAGAAGGTGTTGCATAGCTTCAACTCCAGCACCAAGGACGGGTATGACCCTGTCGGCGGTCTAATCTTCGATGTCGCCGGCAATCTCTACGGCACGACCGAAGGCGGGGGCGATTATGGCTTCGGTACGGTGTTCGAGTTGACGCCCAAAGAGGACGAAGGTTGGACCGAGAAGGTGCTGCATAGCTTCAACTCCAACGGCAAGGACGGATACAATCCCTACGCCAACTTGATCTTCGATGCCGCCGGTAATCTCTACGGCACGACGTGCAATGGAGGCGTTTATGATCACGGTACGGTATTCGAGTTGACGCCGAAAGCAGGCGGGAGATGGGCGGAGAAGATACTCCACAACTTCAATAATGAAAACGGGGCGTGTTCCTACGCAGGTTTGATCTTTGATAGCCTTGGCAATCTCTACGGCACCGTGTACGCGGGCGGACCTAAGGGCGGAGGTGCAGTGTTCGAATTGGTACCCACGGGAAATGGAAAATGGATAGAGAAAGTGGTGCATGCGTTCAACTTCGACGAAGACGGAGGCGGCTATCCCGAAGGGGGCCTAATCTTCGATGCCGACGGCAATCTCTACGGCGCAACGGGGAATGAGAACGCCGGTTTGGTGTTCGAATTGACGCCGAAAACTGGCGGAGGCTGGACGGAAAAAGTGCTGCATGCCTTCAACGTCAAGGACGGTTCGGGTCCCCACTCCAGCCCAATCTTCGACTCTGTCGGCAATCTTTACGACACGACCTACGTTGGCGGCGCGAATGGGGACGGCACGGTGTTTGAGTTGACGCCCACTACTGGCGGGGGTTGGACGGAAAAGGTGCTGCATAGCTTCAACGGTAAGGATGGCATTTTTTGCTACGCCGGCCTAGTCTTCGATGCCGCCGGCAACCTTTACGGCACGGTAGTAGAGGGCGGTGCATATAACCACGGCACGGTCTTTGAATTGACCCCTCAAACGGGTGGGGGGTGGACGAGGAAGACGCTGCATAACTTCAACGACAAGGACGGCACCTATCCTTGGGCCACTCTGATCCTCGATGCCACCGGCAATCTCTACGGCACAACGACGAGCGGGGGAGACCATGGCTCCGGCACAGTGTTCGAGATCACACCTTAGGGTCGGTGCTGCGAACAAGGCCCTGGCAAGTCGCGGATCCGTAGGGATAATGTGCGGCGGCCTGCTCTCGGGCCGGCGCGAAGCTGGAAAGGATGCGGTATGAGGAAACTTGGCTCACGGAAAATGGTGCTTACAATTTTTGCGTTTTGTGTCGGGGCGGCGGCAATTGCCTCGCCTGCCAAGACCGCGTTCACCAGTCTAGTGAGTTTCGACGGGACCAACGGCAGCAACACCTATTATGAATCTCTCGTCCAGGGCACCGACGGGAACTTGTATGGGACAACAACCTATGGCGGGGCCAACGAACAAAACTGCTACGGCGAAAGCTGTGGCACGGTCTTCAAAATCACGCCAGCGGGCACGCTGACCACCCTACATAAATTTGGCTTCGCTGATGGCGGCCTTCCTGAAGCAGGGCTGGCTCAAACCATCGATGGGAACTTCTATGGGACAGCTGCGGTAGGGGGATCCAGTGGCTTTGGCACGATCTTCAAAATCACACCGGCGGGCAGGCTGACAACGGTGTACGAATTCCAAAACTCAACTGACGGCGGCAACCCTTTAGGTGCACTGGTGCGAGCCCATAACGGGATCTTCTACGGGACAACCTCTTATGGGGGAGGCAACCCATGTGCATGCGGCACAGTGTTTAAGGTGACCTCGGAAGGCACGCTGACAACGCTGCACACCTTCGTCGGTGGGGGCACTGAAGGCAACTACCCTGAGGCAGGATTAGTGCAGGGCGCCGACGGGAACTTCTACGGGACAACCGCGGCAGGCGGGGCCAACGGCTATGGCACGGTCTTCAAAATCACGCCGGCCGGCACGCTGACGACCCTGCATAACTTTGACGGTACTGACGGCGCCAACCCTTGGGCGGGGCTGCTGCAGGGCACCGACGGGAAGTTGTATGGGACAACAACCTATGGCGGGACCAGCGGCTCAGGGTGCGGCGGCTTCGGCTGCGGCACGGTCTTCAAAATCACCCGAGCGGGCACACTGACCACGCTGCATAACTTCGACGGCACTGACGGCGGCAACCCTCTGGGTGGGCTGGCCCAAGCCACCAATGGGACTTTCTACGGTACGACAAGCGCCGGCAGCACCGACAACCATGGCACGGTCTTCAGCCTGTCAATAGGGCTTGGCCCGTTTGCGGAAACACTTCCCACCTCTGGCAAGGTGGAAGCGAAGGTGATTATCTTGGGAAACAATCTGACCGACACGACCAGCGTCACCTTCAACGGCATTTCGGCGACGTTTACTGTCATTAGGAGTACCGAAATCACAACCACTGTGCCTGCGGGCGCCACCACCGGCAAGGTGGATGTGACGACACCCAAGGGAACGCTCAAGAGCAACGTGGTCTTCCGGGTGACGAGGTGATGTTCTGAGCCGTTCGGAATCAAACAATGAATGCCGCCTGATGTCTGGCCCTTTCTTTGCATCTGCTGGGTTGGGAAACTGTTAACTGTTATTAACAGGCCATAGCGCAAGCTTGCGCCGTCTGTTCGCCAGAGGATCGGGATTTTGAGTGTTATCGCGATATAACGTCAACCATGCTTGGTCGGTGTGCAGGTTGATGCACATTGGCAAATCCTGTCTGCGGTCGTTTTTCTTCGCCGCCCCAGTCGAACAGGAGTACAATTCTCGATTGCCTGCTCGCCATAGGTCTTGAAGATTCGCACCGCCCGGCTGGTGTTCACGCCGTGGCTGTTCGCGAGAATCGGCCGATCCCTTTGACCAAGCCGCTGCCGAGGTACCGCTCGATACCCTCAGCCGTGGTCGGTGGCACGCGGGCGATCCTCAGCACGTGCCTGTTCCACAACACGACCAGAACCCCTTTGTCGTCAGCTTGCCTAACCACCGCGATTCCGCGACCGAGCACTGCCACGCGGTCGCCCTTTTTCAGGGTGCGCTCCCGTTGGCGGAGGACGTAATACTCCTTGCGTGTCTTGATGAGGTAGTCCAATCCCGCCGCGTCGTAGCCTGAGTCCCCGCGTTGCGGCCTGCACACACGACTGTCAAAACGAAATCCGGATCGCAAACTGCCCGACGCGGGGCATGTGTGCCTGGCTCGGGTAAAGGAAGTTACTAGCTCCCACATACTGGTTTATATTTTCCCATTGTGGATGGTTGAAAATGTTGAATGCTTCCGCCCGGAATTGTACGTCGACCCGCTCCGTCGGCTTGAAGACCTTGTAGACCGCCATGTCGAAGTTGGTGCGATGCGGCAGATTCAGACTGTTGCGGCCGGAATCGCCGAATGTCAGTCCTTGAGGTTGGATGAACGCGTTGGGATTAAAAAGCAGAGGCCCTTTTTGGCTGGAATCCCTAGGCGGAACATTGAACGGATTTCCGACGATATCGGCAAAAGAGCCATTGTTGACAACTCCATCCGCGACGCCGGCATTGTCTCCGAACCCTCCGTTGTCGACCGCGAACGGTGTGCCACTCTGCGAAGTCATAATGCCGGCGTATTGCCATCCGCCGAGCAGCGCGTGAACCAGCCTGCTTCCCTTAAGCGACGGTAGTGCATAAATCCAGGCAACTGTCAGAATGTGGCGCTGGTCAAAGTTGGAGCTGGCGTAGTTCTTGCGCACGTCGTAAGAGTTGACGAAATTGGCGTCCCAGGCGTCGGAAGAGTCGTCCAGGGAGTGGCTGTACGTGTAAGCCACATCGAGCGTCAGCGCCCCAGTAGTTTTGTTCAGCGAAAACTGCAGCGCGTTGTAATTCGAGTTGGCCACCGCTTCAAAGCGCTCGACCGACCCAACCCCGTAATAGGGACGGAAAGGATCGGGGTTATTCCCGCACGCAACAGCAAGGTTGATGGCGGGTTGGCCGGTCAGGGTGTTTCCATTCACCACGAACGTCGGAGCCGTCGCCGATCCGCCCTGGCTGCCACAGACATCATCGGTGATCGGCTGACCCGCCTTGAAAGGATTTTGCGAAGCAGGCGTGGGACGCAGCTGGTTGAGTTCGTGTTGCAGGGTGAGATGGGTACCTTTGCTCCCCACATAAGAAATTGTCGCTACCGCATGCTTGATCAGATCGTGCTGCACATCCACGTGCCACTGTTGCACGTAAGGCCAAATCGCCTTGTCAGGAATGGATACCTGCGCTTGCGGAAAAAGAATCCCTTGTCCGCCGATATTCGTATAGCCGACAACGTTGTACTGCGTGGGCTGCTCCACCGCCGGAGGTGTATTCTCTTCGTCTTCGGCGTTGACCTCCATGCCATTGGTGTGCTCGAAGAAGACGCCGTAAGCCGCACGGATCGACATCTTTCCCGTCCCCGTCGGATCCCACGCGAAACCCACGCGCGGCGCAGGGTTGAACAAATGTCCTTTCAGGCACCCACGAGGCGCGCCGTCAACGCCACACTGCACGATGCCGTCGAAGAGATTTTTTCCAGGCGTCGGAAGCAGCGCTCCCGGCTGACCGGTGACGCTCCCATCAACGTCAATCAGCGGGGCAGTCTTGGGATTGTACGCCGCGGGGTCCCAGTTTCCGACCAGGTGGTGTTTCTCCCAGAAGGTGCCAAAGAGGCTGAGCCGGAATCCCAGATTCAGCGTGAGGTTCTTGGAGACGTGAAAATCGTCCTGGATATAGGGCTCGAAGATTTTGTAATTAAAGTGATACTTCGGCTGGGCGTTGGCCTGCGTATAGCTGGCGATGTTGCCCATCAGGAAATCGGCGAAAGCGTTTCCGGTGGAGACGGGAACGCTGCTGTCAAACACGAGGTCGCCTTCGAGGTCGGTGTAGGCGAACTCGTTCTTCTCCGCGTCGACGAAGTACCCCCCCATCACCACTTTGTGCTTACCCCAGCTCTTGGAAAGGTTGTCGCGAAAGGTGTAGGTCGGGTTCGAGTTTTCCCAAGGGAAAGCGGTGGGCCCTTCGCAGAAACCGCTTCCGTACGCACCGGCTGTGTTGAGGCAGAAGTCGGGGAGCTTGCCCTGAAAGTTGGGGAACAATCCGGTCATGGTGAAACCGGGCCCCGGCGTCCATACTGCCGGGTTCGTATTGTTCTGGTGAATGTAGTTGGTGGTATAGCTGGCGACAAATTCGTTGAGCAACGTGGATGATACGGTCGCAGTCAATCTGGCCACCAAACCAACTCCCGGACTAACGAAATGAGTGCGAATGGTGGGGAAATTTTCGGAGGCCCAAGTGACTTCCGCATTGGTTGTGTCCCAGGAATCGTGGATAGCACGAAATGTCGCTCGCAGCTTGGAGTTGAAGTCGTGATCGATGCGCACCAATTCCTCGTGCCAATGAGTGGGTTGGGGAATAGCAGCGGCAAAGACGGAATTCACTCCGGACCCTAAGTTTGGCTCGGGGATCATCGGCAACAAAGCTTTTGCGTTGGGATCAATAAACGGTATTTGGTTGTTGGGAAATGCAGCTCCCGTGCTCGGATCAAAGGGGCAATCGGTGGGATCGGGAATGTTGCACTGATCGTTGAAATTACCCTGACGGTTCGCCAGCGAAGGGACTTGGCTAAAGAAATTGAAAGGAACCACTTCCCGCCGAAATTCTTGCGACCAGAAGAAGAAGGTGTGATTCTTCCAGATGGGCCCACCCAGGCTGTATCCGAAGTCGTGCTTCTTGTAGCCTGCCTTCGGCGTTCCCGGCACATCAAAGTAGTTATGGGCATTGAACAATTCGTTGCGCCAGAACTCATAAGCCGAACCATGGAATTGGTTCGTCCCAGACTTGGTTTCCACCTCGACCATGCCCGATCCGTTCCCGCCATACTGCGCCCCGTAATTAGAGGTCATTACTTGCACCTCTGAGATGGCGTCGAGGCTGGGATAGACGTTGAGGCCGGCGTTGGCGCCGTTGTCCATGTTGTCGCCGCCGTCGATTTCCCAGTTGTTGTATTCAGTACGGCCGCCGTTGAAGCTGTAGGCGATGCTGCCGTTGCCGCCGACCACACCCTCATCTTGTCCGGTCTGATTGCTGACTCCCGGAACCAGCGTGACCAGTTGCGTGAAGTTACGGCCGTTTAACGGCAATTGGACCATCTCCTTGCCGGTGACAGTTCCGCTCAGTTCCGACGATTGCGTATCGACCTGCGCAAGACCTTCCCCCTGCACGGTAATCTCGCTGTTGACGCTGCCGACTTGCATGGTGACGTCGATGCGAGCATTCTGCGCCACGCGCAAAATGACGCCCTCGGCCTTGTAGGTGCGAAACCCTAGAGCCGTTACAGTAATGTCGTAGCGGCCGGGCGGCAGAGCCGCAGCCACATATTCCCCATCTCCGTTGGTGAGCAGGTTGCGAGTCAGCCCATTAGACGTATTCCTCAAGACCACGCCCGCGCCGGGCACTACCGCCCCTGTTTTGTCACGAACCGTTCCGGTCAGCGACGCCGTATCCTGCGCAGCCAAGCCCGAGGCCAGAACCAACGTGCAGAGAAACAACAACAGAGACTTCGGAATCGTGCCTTTCATTACACACCTCCCGGCGGCGGCCCCCTCAGCCCGCCGCCCGCTTGCCGCCACTAGCTCTTAATGCTCTCCGTCGATCCGTCCCACCATACTGCCTTCTGACGGAAATACGACTCATTTGCCATGTGGCAGGCCAAAGCTGCATCACCGATCGCGCCCTGCGCAATCAACTCCTTTGGCCTTTTTGCAGATCAGCGAACTCACGCGCTGCGAGCCGATCTGCACAATGCGTCCGGTCCTCTGGGCCGCTTCGACCATCGCCACCCCTCGGCGGCGCTGTGCGACATCGGCTTCTCGCAATAAATGTCCTTCCTCTTTCCCGTTGAACAACTGCATTGGCTTTCCCCACGCGGGCGTGGCTTTCCTCGCTAGAACCGGCGCGCGCTGACCGATCCATCGCCAAGGTGCTCCATTCTGACCAGTCGTCGTCCCGGCGAGAGTCTTCCCTACCAGCTTTCCTTGAAAAACCAGGTCCTCCCGGGTGTCCTCCTCCTCCTTGGGGGAGACGAAGGTCAAAGTGCCATTCGAGAGTTCGACCTTGGGAAGCGGCCGGGCGTTTCCCCAGCGCCCCACGAATTGAGCTTTCACCTGTCCGGATTCTTCGCGCAGTTCCAACCAAGAGGGATATTCGCGATCTGGGGCCTGCAGGGTCAGGTCCCAGCGTCCGAGAAATGGCGCGGTCGAGGCGCCTTCGGCGGCAGAGTCGGGCGGGCTGGAACTCCGGGCATGGGACGCGGCTCGGGGAGTGAAAAAGAAAGCCAGCAGAGTCACGAGGAAGGCAGTCGCAGAAAGCTTCATCACATTTGCGGTGGGCATGGTCTGGGCTTAAGAAAGCGGTTTCGGAAACCGCTTTCCTAACTCTTCTTTGTACCCACCCCCCGGCGGGCTTGTCAAGCTCTTGCGTTGGGGAAGCCAAAGTAGTCAGTCAAGTATATTATTGCCCCATTTTGGCCTACGTCGCCTAATCGTGGTAATTTCGAACAGGGGGCGGTAAGCGCTTTCGGAAAACGCTTTCCTAGCCGGATGCATTGGTTTCGCGAATCGACCGAATTCTATCGATGATTCACGCAGCGCCAAGAATCTGCGCCTCCACCACCTCGCGTTGAAGAAAGGACGCACTAATGGGCTATCCATCCCAGGACAGGGATCATGGACAATGACGGGCGCGCCTTCGCAACTGCTGCTGGATACATCGCGCATTCGATATGTGAATCCTTCTGCCAGGATCGCAGCCGTGGTTATCGCTAAAAGACGTAGCCGAACACGTGTCGCTGCAACTGAAAAACGTATCCACCATGACTAGACAAAAGACTCTACTAGTCGGCTTTGCTTTGGCTTTCACCCTTTCATCAAGCCGGGTCTGTTCCGCAGCGACTCCCATCACGATTTCCGAGGGCGCCAACCAAGTTCGCATTATCCTGCTAGCGGAAGATATGGTTCGGATCAGAGTCGGGCCCAACGGTGAGTTTCCTAACGATGGGAACCCGGATTTTGCCGTTATTAAGAATGATTCCGCATGGCCGGGGGCAGCCAACCATAGTTCCGATGCCAACATAATTGACACGGGAAAATTGCGCTTAGTTTTTACCCACTCTCCGCTGCAGCTGACGATCTATGACACGAATAACCGCATCCTGATTGGCCATTATCGCTTCGACTTCTCGCGATTGAGGGCGGCGTGGGATCTGCACAATGACGAGCATATCTATGGATTTGGGGACAAGAAGAACAACATCGACAAGCGCGGGACGCGGATGGATATCTGGAACGTGGACACGGACAACCAGGATCAGTCCACCGGCCTGATGGGTTATAAGAGCATCGCGATGTACTGGAGCAGTCGCGGGTATGGGATCTATTTGCACAACTGGTGGCGCTCGAGCTTCGACATCGGGCAGTTTAATAGCGGCCGGATCGAAATTACCGCCGACGGGGGAGAGATGGACCTCTACTTGTTTTATGGTCCCTCGTTTCGGCGAATTGTCGATCGATATACAGAGTTGACCGGAAGGCCGGCACTTCTGCCCAAGTGGGCATTCGGATATCACCAGGGAGGGGCGAGCAACGACACAACAAGCCGATGGGCGACTGAGATTGCCGGCAACATGCGGAGATATCACCTCCCGATCGACGCGATTTACTACGACGACGTCGATCCTGCGACATTTACTCCGGATTTTGCCCAGAAGATGTGGGAGCAATTTCACGTGAAGATTACTGCGGGCTATGGAATGCCGTGGGCTTACGAAGGATCGGCGGAGTGGAATGAACTGAACCGGCTAACTCCGAAAGGGATGATCGTTGATCGAGAGGGTGAGGCGCTGCTGCACGAGGGCAACGGGATGAACAGGCGATTCAGAGAAATCGACTTCTTTAACCCGGCGGCGAGCGACGCGACATTTCGCGCAAAATGGGCAGGGCCGCTGGGAAATGGCGTGTGGAACGGGATGTTGGACTTCGGTGAACTTGATTATGTTCCTGACCCCGAAAATGCCTTCTTCCCGTATTTCAGTAATCCACGACGTTCGGTAAGGGAGATGCATAACATCTATGCCCTGGTCTATTTCGCCCAGATGATGACTCGCGCCGCCAATTATGAATCCGGGGGCAAGAAAAAATCGCGGATGATTGGATACTGCCGCCCCGGGACGGCCGGATCACAACGATATGGCTGGACCTCGACCGGCGACTCACTGCCGACCTTTGCTGGATTGCAAACACATACTCGGGGTGTCTTGAATTTGTCTATGTCCGGTTACTCCGCGATTGGATATGACATAGGGGGTTGGGGTGGCGTTGCGGCAGACGATGTTTACGCGCGATGGTTCGAAGCTGGCATGTTCAACCCGTTCGCATGGGCGCATGGCTTAGGGGATCATAGCTGCTACATACGTCCGGGAGAAATCATCAAAATCTGCCGTACCTCCCTGGAAAACCGCTACCGCCTGCTTCCTTACATATACAGCCTGAACTATGAGTCGAGTCAGAACGGGACACCGATGCTCCGCACACTACCGTTCGAGACAGATAGCGAAACGAACACGGAAGACATTAACGACGAGTAGTTCCTGGGGCCGTTTGTTCTGGTTGCTCCGATTTTGGATGCCGGTGTTTCTCGGGACGTCTTTCTGCCGTCGGGAGAGTGGTTCGACTATTCCGACGGGAAAAGCAAATACGAGGGAGGCGGCAAGATTGTTTATAAGGCCGAGTTAGACAAGATTCCGGTGTTTATTCGGGCGGGAGCGATAATTCCGACGGGTCCCGTCATGCAGTACTCCTCTGAGATGCCGTTAGATCCCCTGATCCTTGAGGTGTACCCAGGAAGGAGCCCCTCTTCGTTCACTCTATTTGAGGATGATGGAGAGTATGGCTACGAACAGGGCATCTATGCCACAACCCGATTCGAGTGCACCGACAAGAATGGTACGGTGACAATCACCATCAATCCCCGTAGTTCCCACGGGGGGTATGATCCTGGAAGACGTAGGTACATTGTGAACGTCCATGGCCGCCCAACAGCGAAGTATGCCGTTCAGCTGAATCGTGCCACCGTCGCTCAAGGCTGGACTTATGCAGAGAAAGAGCAACTTCTCACCATCAGCATTGATGATGACGGCGGCGAAAAGATACTGACCATCGAGCCCAGGCCATGAGGCTATTTAGATTTCTCCCAGTAGAAACTTGGCACGCTGTTTTTCCTTACGATGAGGTGTGTCAACTCTGTTGCTAAGGAAGCGGGCTCGATAGTTTTCAACAGTATAGGATCACGCTCGGGGGCTGTGAGGTGGGCAGAAGGGCTCTCAGGTGGGGCAGAACTTGCAATAGAACTTGCAATAAAAATTAAGGATAGTGCTCAGCTCGAAGACGAGATCACGGGATTACTTCCCAGTTGCCGACTAGGACTAAGCCGCTGGCGCGGCGGACGCTACCGCGTGGGTGGACCGAGAGAGTTCAGGAGCTGCTGACATAGTGTGGGTCATAGGGAAAGGAGATTCCTGTGACCCGTTTACGCAAA